>NZ_JAKEUT010000001.1:0-1233728 GCF_022398025.1 Vibrio sp. Isolate25 | reverse complement strand
GTTTGGTTTATTAAATAATTATTAAGAATGGTGAGTATTAATTTTAATTGTTAATGATATGTTTCTCCTCGGCATTTATAAAATGCCACGATAAGGAGAATCATAATGAAAATAGCCAAGCATTTTTTGGCAGTAGCCGTAGCCAGTGCGATGTCACTATCTGCACATGCCGGTGAGTCAGTTTATTTAAGCAAACCAATCAACTTTACATCATTTTCTGGGCTGAATTCTCAGCTTGGTGTCGACAATGCTTCCAGCTTCAAAATGGTAAAAGAAGTGAATCTGAAGAAGCGTGGCATCTACAAAGTTAAAGTCCAGCAAAACATCTGGGGAGTGCCTGTTTGGGGCCACTACCTAAACGCAACGCAAAGTGCCCAAGGTGGTGCCCTAAAAGCCGTTCAGGGCAAATACGTGAAGATGGCAGGCGTTGATCGCAAGTTCGTAAAGCCTTCTTTAAACCGCGCACAAGCACTTGAGTTGGCAAGCAAAGATCTTAAAGCAGGTGTCGCTGCGAGCCCATCTTTAGCGAACGCCAAAGACGATCTTTACGTGTATCAAGACGGCGATAAAACTCGTTTGATTTACGTAATCTCTTACCTGATTGAAGGTCAAGCACACCCATCGCGTCCGTTTACTATGTTGGATGCGCACAGTGGTGAAATCATCGACCGTTGGGAAGGTATTGCCCATGCCCAAATCGGTACCGGCCCTGGTGGTAACGAGAAAACAGGTCAGTATGAATACGGTACCGATTACCACTATCTTGATGTGACGGAAAACGGCACCGAGTGTGTGATGGAGTCCGATAACGTTGTCACTGTGGATCTAAACGGTGCAACATCAGGTACAACGCCTTATTCCTACGAATGTCCGCGCAACGAGCACAAAGAAATCAACGGTGCTTATTCACCACTGAACGACGCGCATTACTTCGGTAACGTTGTATTCGACATGTACAAAGATTGGTTTGATACAGCGCCGCTGACATTCAAACTGATGATGCGTGTTCACTACGGCAACGGCTACGAAAACGCCTTCTGGGATGGTCAGGCGATGACCTTCGGTGACGGTGAAAGTTACTTCTATCCATTGGTGAGCCTGGATGTATCTGCGCACGAAGTCAGCCATGGTTTCACTGAGCAAAACTCAGGTCTTATCTACGCGAATCAGTCTGGTGGTATGAATGAAGCCTTCTCTGATATCGCAGGTGAAGCTGCTGAATACTACATGAAAGGGACGAACGACTGGATGGTCGGTCGTGACATCTTCAAAGCAGACGGTGCACTGCGTTATATGGACGATCCTTCACGTGACGGTTCTTCTATCAACCACGCTTCTGATTACTACGATGGGCTGAATGTGCACTACAGTTCTGGTGTATTCAATAAAGCTTTCTATCACATCGCTACTACTCAGGGTTGGGATACTAAGAAGGCGTTCGAACTGTTTGTTCTGGCTAACCAGATCTACTGGGCAGAAGACAGTGACTTCTGGCAAGGTGCATGTGGCGTGAAAAACGCAGCAGATGACCTAGGTTATAACTCTGAAGACGTCGTAGCAGCGTTTGGCGTTGTGGGTGTTGAGCCATGTGCAGAGCCACCGCTACCGCCAGAACCAGAGTATCAGCGTCTAGAAAATGGCCAAGCCGTTACTGTTGCCGGCGGTACAGGTTCGAAGACCTACTTCGACATCGAAGTGCCTGAAGGTAAAGATAAGCTAACAGTCGAACTTGGTGTTTCAACTGGTGACCCAGACATCTATGTTGGCCTTGACTATGCGCCAAGCTCGCAGGAAAACATCTGTAAGAGTGAGTCGGTGACTGATGAAGTTTGTGTCATCGAAAACCCAACGGCTGGTCGTTACACCGTCAACGTATTCGGTTACTCAGAATATGCCGATGCAAACCTGAAAGCATCGTTTGACTCTGGTAGCACTAACGTTCCACCAGTCGCTTCATTCGACCATGTTGTCACAGGCAAGAAAGTTGACCTAACCAGCACAAGTAGTGATAGCGATGGGGACATTGTTTCTTACCAGTGGAACCTTGGTGACGGTAACTCTCAGTCAGGTGCAGTAGTTAGCCACACTTACGCGGCAGCTGGTGATTACGTTGTGACTCTGACGGTAACGGATAATGCAGGTGCTGCAACGACGTCCAACAAGACCATCACAATTGAAGATACGGCAACAGACGCGTTCCCACTCAAACTGCAATTTGGTAACAAGCAGCCTAATGGCAAGGCACGCGTTAAGCTGGCTTGGGAATACCTAACAGACGACTACTTTGTTGTGAAGCGTAACGGCAAAGTGGTGGGTGCAACTGAATTTACTTCTTACGTCGATAAGTTCCGTCACAACGGCACGATTGATGTTGAGTACCAAGTATGTACCTCAGGTGACGTTTGTTCTGAGACGAAGCGCTACCGCTTCATCAAAGCCAACTAATCCATTCTAAAAACGACAGGGCTCCGAATGGAGCCCTGCTTTGTATCACGTCTACAGAATTTACAAGGAACTCAGTTCTGCTATGAAAAAGACATTATTAGCTTTAGCTCTATTTGGGAGCGCTTCAGCCTTTGCAGCATCAGATGCTAACGTACTTAAAGATGGTGAAGTATGGATTACCACGGATGCAGATGCTCAGCATTTGATCACGCAGCATGGTGCAGCCGTGTACAGCGGATTTGCTGCTAATTCAAATGCCGTAGTCGCTCAAATTGATCAAAAACAGTTAGCGGCACTCTCCAGCCATATGCATGAAGCAAAGCACCGTTGTGGTGGTTATATGGTGCATGCAGACAAGGCAAGCGCAATGAAAGCGGCGGGTATGCCACTGTCGATGAGTACGTTTGAGAAGCCGGTGATCAGCCACCACGACACGGTCGAGTCGTTGATTGCACAGGTCGAGCCAAACAACATGGTGACTACCATTGAAAACCTAACCAGCTTTACTAACCGTTTTTATACCACTTCTACGGGTATCGCTGCATCGGACTGGTTGCTAGAGCGCTGGCAAGAAGAGATTAAGGATGTACCTTATGCTTCAGCTCAGCAAATCTCACACAGTGATTACCCACAGAAATCGGTTGAAGTAACTTTAGTCGGTGCCAAGCATCCAGACGAGATTGTTGTGGTGGGTGGTCACCTAGATTCAACAGTTGGGTCATGGACAACCGAAGGTACAATATCACCGGGAGCCGATGATGACGCTTCGGGTATTGCAACCGTGACAGAAGCGTTGCGTCTTATGATTGCTAGTGGTATCCAGCCAGATCGCACCATCAAGTTTTACGGCTATGCTGCAGAAGAAGTGGGCTTGCGAGGTTCTCAGGACATCGCTCAAACGCTGAAAGGCGAGCAGGCGGATGTGGTCTCTGCCTTGCAACTGGATATGACCAACTATAACGGTTCGGCTCATGATATTACTTTCATCAGCGATTACACAGATGCGAATTTAACCGAATTTCTCAGCGAGTTGATTGATACCTATGCGAGTGAAATTACTTATGATTTTGACCGCTGTGGTTACGCTTGTTCGGATCACGCTTCTTGGCATAACGCGGGTTACCCGTCAGCGATGCCGTTTGAAACCATGTTCAATGATTACAACCCGCATATTCACACTGAGCACGACACGCTGGAGAACTCCGATCCAACCGCAAGCCATGCGACTAAATTTGCTAAGTTAGCCATTGCTTACTTGGTGGAAACCAGTTTGGATGACGCAGAGTCGCCAGTGAAGGAGCTAGAAAACGGTACACCAGTGGAGAACCTAACATCTGGTTACTTCGACGAACAGTTCTTTGTTTTCCGCACTACTGAGCCGGGCGAAGTCACGATTTCCATTACAGGCCCACGCAGTGGCGATGCAGATTTGTACGTGACCTATGAAGGTCCGGTTTCGAAAACAGAGTATGACTGTCGTCCGTTCCAGAATGGCAGCAATGAACAGTGCGTGTTTAACAAACCAGCCGGTGAGTTCAACATTATGATTCGTGGTTACCGCAACTTTGATGAAGTCGATATTGTGGCCAGCTTTAGCCCTGAAAATGCACAAGATCAAGATAAGTAACTATCTAAAAGTCTATCCATGGGAGTAAAGAATATATCATTCGCGTGTGAGTTATAGCCTTTTACTCACAATGCATCTTGTGGCTCTTCAAAACGTACATACCAGGTATCATGGTGTGTACGTTTTTTTGAACCCTAAGTCTTAGCAAGAAGATGGACTTACTGCGTTAAACTACCATCCAGTTAAAAGGAAATGATGATAAAACCATAAAGCCACTCCTGATGCTCGTATAGCTCACTACTCGCAAGGTATTTATGATTTTCTTGACCACAGCTTGTGATAGGTTTTTGGACAAAAACGCGCCAGCCCCCTTCAGTAAATTACAAAAACTAATCACTATTGGTATGGCAAAGCTAGTTGTGACGAGTTAGTGCGACGAATTAAATCGCACTATCGAACAGGCTTGGTTGGGGTGCGGATAATGTAGTTATGTTCAGTTAGAGCCCAATACCTAGACCTTTCTCGAGGAAAGCCAGAAAGAAAACCATTATCCAACTCCAAAATCCCAAAGCATTCCACCACATAAATGCCTTAAACTTTTTAGAATCCGTTGTTTCACGATGCCGAATAAAAGGATAAGCAATACAATAATTAGTAAACCGACTTCCGACATCCCATGATGCTTGATACTTTGGTCGCATATAACCTTTATCGTCGTAATACTTATTTAAATCTTTAGCTAATTGCTTATCTATGAAAATAATGTGTTTAAAACTACCTAACGAGATCACAGGCAATACAAACACTGATGGAAAGCACCAAACTATGGCATAAATAGCTATAATCTTTCGAGAAAAAAACAATATTGCTTCAATAAACTCTATCATTCAGTAGCCCACTCATACGCAAAGTCTGCACTCCACTTACCAGCGGTTGAGCCAGCCACACCACCAACAGCAAGTTCGAATAGATAAACACCTGCATACCCACCACCGATGATTGCAAAGAAGCGATGGGGATAGTTAAATAAAATACTTCCCAATGATCATCAACCCAAAAGAGAAAATGTAGCTCCACATACCTAATGCGTTAACCCACATAAACAATTTGAACTTTGTAGATTTGGTTGTCGCTCGATGACGAATAAATGGATATTTAACCCAGTAATCAAAGCACCGACGTCCTATCTCCCAAGATAGTTGATATTTAGGGCGCATATAGCCTTTTTCGTCATAATATTTGCTTAGATCTTTCGCAAGCTGCTTATCCATGAAAATAATATGTCTAAAGCTACCTAAAGACACAACCGCATTCATTACCACAGCAGGTACAGACCACACTACTGCATAGTAAAAAAAAACAAATGCAATATCCTTAATCACTATTCGGAGCCCCACGCATACATTTCATCCACAAACCATTTACTAGCAGTAGAACCAGCAACACCACCAACAAGACCTCCCGCCACAGCCCCCCCAATTGCTGCAATCGCCAGAACAGGAGCCGATGCAGTCACACCAATTACTAAAGCGATACCTGACACGGCTGATACGGCTAGTCCAGTGCCAACACTGCCACCTTGAATTCCACCGTACACACCACCGATAAATCCGCCTATCTCACGAGTTGCGGTTTTACCACAATTCCCTGAGCCATCCACCTTACAGGCTTTATAGATGTTATCGACTCCGCTTACCGCTCCAACAGTGAGACCTATGTAACCTAAGCCTCTCGACGCTGAAATCCCAAGTGCAATATTGCCGATCCGTTTCCCTAAATCTTTGACAAACCCTGTCTTGAGAATTTCATCGGCATTATGGATCATTGACCTAGAGGAGAGATTGAGATTGCGCTTCACTTGCGTGTGAATAGGAAGCTGAACACTTCGTTTAGACAACCTCGCAAAGGAGCCATCCAGCTTTTTAAACAAGGCGGCACGCTGTTCAAAAAATCGATTATTGTTGACATAGCCTACTTTACGTTTGGTTTCGAGATGCTTCACATGCAGCTCATTAATTTCTAACAGCACATTCTGAATATTCTTCAGATTCTGCTCGACCAACGCTGATGTGGCGCCCACGCCGGTTGCCACTTGTGCGTAGTAATCTGTAGGCAACCCATCATTACGGATCCGTTCATCTAACTGATGAGAAAATAAATCAAAGTGACGATTGAGCGTGGCGACTTCTTCATCCGCTAGCTTGGCTAGCTCAGTACTGGCAGTTTTCGCTTGTTCCAACCATTCATCAAATAAGCGTTGGTCATCAGGGGTTTTCGGTTCGACCGTGGGTAATAAAACAATCTCCCCCTGACGCACTGGCTCATTCAAATGAGTATTGCACTGCTTGATATACAGCTTTTGTTCTTCTTTGGTTTCAGCCGTAAATAGGCTCGCCCACAACGCCTCTTGGGGTTGTGTTACAGGCGATTGCATCCAACCAAGTTCAAAGACTTGTGCTGCTTTTTCACGTTCAGAAATGACTCTTTTTCGGTTCTCTGCCCATCGTTGTTCATCACTTTCTGAGTACGTTAATTCAGCCTTACGTTCTAGACGTTGACGTGCTGCACGCTCTCCTGTGGTTTCTTGTCTGACTCCTGGCGCTACAGGAGCGGATTCATATCTCATGGGAGTTGGCTTGACTGATAAATAAATAGGATTATAACAATGTTTTCAATGATTTATAATCACCAGTAATGAGCAGTGATAATTTCACTGCCCAAACGGTTGTTTTGACAAACCAAACAACCATAGTGAAGGTTAAAACGTTTTGATTTGCATTCCATCTGGTACTTTTTGCAGGGTAAACGAATGCCTCCGAATTTGTAGCATATCAGTTCTAGCTCATTTCGGGGCACCAATGAGTTTGAAATACCTACTACAAAAGTTCTTTCAAGTAGTTATTTCGCTTATGAAAATGGTTAGGTGAGTCGGAAGTCTGCCTTATATCATCGGCACCACCGAGGATATGAATTTCACACTCAAAGCCGTCATGGTCTGGGTTGATCGCTTACTGGATGAGCTTATTGATTTCTGTTACGAGCACCTTGGTAGGAGCAATGATACGATTGCTTTCAGGGCAATCATACTCGCCCAATGCTCACGTAAGCTTCCCATGTGCTCAGAAGATATTTGATATAGATAACACGCTTTTATACCACGACTTAATCCATCTCTGTCTCTAGTCACTCTAAATCGCTATTCTGAGCCAATATGTTGAATTTACGACTATATTAATATTTATATGCAATCACATGGGTGTAGATTCAGCTTTCTAATTTAATGGCTGGAAACATATAAGTATTATGAATTCATTGTTCGTATTTTTGTGTACGTTACTTGTCTTATTGATGCAGGTTGGCTTTTTGCTGTTAGAAGCGGGAACGGTGCGCAGAAAAAATACAGTCAATGTTGCTGCAAAAAACTTAATAGACCTAGCGGTGGTCTTGGGGCTGTATTGGCTGCTTGGCTACGGCATTATGTTTGGTGATTCTTGGCAAGGATTACTTGGGACCAGTCAGTTCATGCTCCCAGCATTTAACACTGTCGATGAAGGTGCATTTTTTTTCTATCAGATGGTCTTTTGTGCCACATCAGTCACCATTATTTCTGGAGCGATTGCAGAGCGAGGTAGCTTGAAGGGCTATATTGCGATTTCTGTCTTAATTGCAACTTTTATTTATCCGACTGTCGGTCACTGGATTTGGGCAGACGACGGATGGTTAGCACAATACGGTTTTGTAGATTTCGCGGGTTCAACCGCTGTTCACGCAGTTGGTGGCTGGGCAGCACTTGCTGCCGTGATTGTGATAGGCCCTAGATTAGATCGTTTTAAGGACGGTAAAACCTTCCACCACAGTAGCTTAGTACAGACCGTCACAGGGGTCGTGTTCTTATGGATTGGGTGGTTAGGGTTCAATGCTGGCAGCTCACTCGCGTTTAGTGCCAATACTTTTAATATCATCCTCAATACTATCCTTGCCGGGGCGATGGGGGGGCTGACATCAGCGTTAGTTTCATTGTATTTGGTTAAGCGAGTACACGTCCCCCATTTCTGCAACGGTATTTTGTCGGGCTTAGTGGCTATCACTGCCAACTGTCATTTAGTCAATGCCCCTAGTGCGGTGGTAATAGGTATGGTTGCGGCTGTGATTTATACCTTTGCCCACCATTTTTTAATCCGCAAAAAGATCGATGATGTGGTAGGTGCGATACCGGTTCATCTGGCGAATGGGATCTGGGGCACTTTGGCTGTCGCCTTTTTTGCTCCTCAAGACGCTTTTTCAGGGTTATTGGTCGCTGAAGACCGACTCAGCCAAATCGTGATTCAGATATTTGGCATTAGCGTAACCAGTGCATTTGTTTTTCCTCTCAGTTATTTGGCTTTCTACTTAATTAATAAGTTGATTCCTTTGAGAGTGCCGCAGGATGAAGAGGTAGTTGGGCTGAATATCTCTTCGCACGAAGCCAGTAGCGAGCTCTATGACTTAGTGACGGTCATGCAGCATCAAGAAGCGAGTGGTGATTTTACCCAACGAATTAGCTACGACCCAACGTCAGAGGTTGGAATGATTGCACGCCAGTACAATCGAGTGTTAACGCGCTTCGAAGATGCATTAGTCAAAGTGACGAAAAAACACCATTCTCTTGTTGAGTCAAATCAGCGTATTAAAGAGATGGAAGCGAGGTTAGAGAGAGATGAAAAGTTGTCGAATTTAGGTCAAGTCAGCTCTGGACTTTTGAGGGAAATCAATGGGCCTATCAGTTATGTCTTGAGTAATATTAATACGCTTAAAGATTACAATCGTTTTTTTAAAACTTTAGTGACGGAATACAAAACGTTTGCTGCTGCGGCATCTGCGCATCCTATAGTCGCCAAGGAAGTGTTGAATCGGATAGATCGAATTTGTGCGGAGGAAGATCTGGACTTTGTCTTTGAAGATAGTGATGAGCTGATTAAAGCGACATCCGAAGGGGCTTTAAAAATTGATAATATCCTTTCCAATATCAAGACGTTTTCAGATTACAGTGATGAGCCGTTTGATTTGAAAGATGTTCATGTCATTTTATCATCTGCGATTGAGAGCCTGTCAGAACGCATCGAGTCTAACTGTCAGATTATTGAGTCTTATGGTGCTGAAAATGCACTGGTTTCATGCAGTTCTCATCAACTTGAACAGCTTTTCGTGAATCTACTTGTGAACTCTTTACAGGCTATTGGCAATGAACTGGGGGCAATTAAGGTAATAACAAGTAACTCAGAAAAAGAGTTAGTCATTCATATAGTTGACAGTGGTATTGGTATTCCCGAAGAAAATATATCTCAGATATTTGAACCTTTTTTTAGTACGCGAGCAGAGACAAGCAATACAGGGCTAGGGTTATCTATTTGTCATGGTGTCGTGAACAACCATGGAGGTAAAATTGATGTTGTGAGCAAAGTCGGTAAAGGGACTAAGTTCACCGTACATTTGCCAATATCAAACTAACTATCAATTGAAAGGGAAGTCCGTATGGATAAGGAGAGTTTAGTAAAACTGGTTATTGTGGATGACGAAGTACAGATAACTCGTGCGCTTTCACGTTTATTGAGAAAAGATTTCTGTGTTGTGGCATTCAATAATCCAGTCGATGCTCTTGCATACCTTAATGATCACGAAGTTTCTCTCATTGTTGCAGATTTGAATATGGTTTCTATGAATGGACCTAAATTCTTCTCTCAGGCTAAGCACGTTCAACCTAGTGCGGTACGAGTCGCTTTGGCAAGTCGTGTTGTTAATAATGATTTCATGGCTTTAATTAACGAAGGAAGTATCAGTTATGTACTGTCTAAACCTTGGGAAAACGAAGCGGTAAAGAAGACATTATCTCGACTCAAGTCCCAGTTTGAGATGATGGGGGGTATTGAGAAGTATGTGAAGCATCAAGAAGTCGTTAATACAAAGCTTCAGCGAGATAATGAGAGTTTAAAAAGGCAACTTGCGGAAAAGAGTCAGTATATTAATGGGCTAGAGCTGAAATCTAAAGGCGTAAACCATAAGTATAACGAGTTAATGCACAGCACATTAAACGTGCTGGTGAACGTTATTGTAGATAGTGGCTACCTTCAAAAGCCAGATCTATTGCGCATAGCGAATCATGCCAAGGAGTTGGTCAGCTACATGTCATCTTCTGATGTCTCTAGTGATCAGGCCTATAGAGCGGCCTTACTTCACCCGATTGGATTGGTGTTTTGCCAATTGAACCAGCAGTCGTCACCGGTATACGAAGCACATCATATCGGACCTTGTAGTTTTGGCCCCAAAGCTGCGGAACTGTTTTCCTCTAATGCTTTCTTTGAGCCGCTTCTCTCAGGTATACAGTATCAAGATGAAAATGTTGATGGCTCAGGGTTTGCCAAAGGATTAATAGGAGAGCAAATACCTGTTTTAGCAAGGCTCATAAGAGTGGTTAAGGATTATCATTATCTCACAGTGAATCATGGTGATAGAACAAAGCTTTGTTTGCCAGCAGTTGCTGAGAGTGTGATGAAAGAGAAATCAAAGATTCATTATGATCCTGTCATTCTTAAGGCCTATTTTCATATGTTGGAAGATAAACGTAGGAATAATTCGAGAACACTGGAATGTTGTGTAAGTCTTAGCGATCTAAAACCAGGAATTGAAATTAAACGAGATGTTTCTCTGCCCAATGGCAATATTCTTATTAAAAGAGGAAGTACACTGAATCAGGAAATGTTGGATAGATTGTTTGAACTTGAAGAATCTAAAGTCCAACACTTTGTTTATGTCATCTAGAGTTAATTTCATGACATTGACATGTGCATTTAGGTTTAAAAAATGCCTAGCGTGTATCAATTTCCCCCGTATGTTGAAGTCCACCTTTCTAAATAACCCATTCTTTTACGCTCCTATAACAGCAGTGGTCTGATGAGATACTGACTAGTAGCACAAGTATTTCCCTTAATAACTGTGATGGTTCTTTTTAAATTGAAAGTGCGTCTTTTTTGATTATTTTCCTTATCTTTATTATGGGTATGATGCGTATGCGCTTTGTTGCATTGGAGAGGTATATGAAATCTATTACAAAAAGAAACCAAGATATTACTAAGGTGCTCGATAAGCCCTTCACCATTAATGTTGATGGAAAACCGATTCCGGCGGTTGAAGGAGAGAGCGTGCTCAGTGCTTTATTGGCTTCGAACATTCGTCAGTTGATGACCAACGATTATGGTGCAGAGTCTGGTCCATATTGTGGTATGGGAGTTTGTCATTGCTGCCTTCTGCATATCGATGGTCGCCACAAACAAAGAGCCTGTCAGACTATCGTCAAACCTGATATGAAGGTTGAGACCAGCCGTAATTTTGTGCTGGAGCAAGGGGGTGAGCTATGACGAAGAAAGTGGTGATCATCGGTGGTGGACCGGCAGGCATGTCGGCAGCGACTGAATTGGCACGCTTTGGGATTCATACCACCGTTATTGATGAAGCCCCTAAAGCAGGTGGAGTGATCTATCGTGGTCCATGGCGTAAAACAGCAGACATGCCCCACCTAGATGAAAAATTAACCACTGCGATGGACAAACTGCAGGAGGATTATCAGAGTAACGCATCTTTTATCGACTTAAAAACCCAGACAAGAGTGCTTGGGCCTTTAGGAGAAAACAATTTATTGGTTACTCATGATCACAAGCTATCTCATATTGAATATGACCATTTGTTGTTGGCGACAGGATGTCAGGAGCGAAGCATTCCATTCCCTGGATGGCAGCTTCCGGGTGTTATGCTGTTGGGGGCCATACAGTTACAGTTGAAGAGTGGCTTAGTCCGACCTGGCAATAAAGTGGTGATTACGGGCAGTGGCCCACTGCTGGTATTGGTGGCTTGCCAGTTACATAAAGCAGGTTGTCAGGTTGAGGCCATTTATGAAGCGGCTAAGTTTTCATCAATAGCTAAAGAAACGCTGGCGATGCTTAATCGTCCTCAGCAAGCGTTGGATGGCCTGTCTATGATGTGGTACCTCAAGCAACATAACATTCCACTGCATTATGGGTGGGGGCTAGTCAAAGCAGAAGGCGTTCGCCAACTGAATGAAGTGACGGTCGCACCGTATGATGACAACTGGTACCCAGATCATTCTCAAGCGGTCACGCATGTCGTTGATACCTTGGGGGTAGGATACGGTTTTGCTGCGCGCTCGCAATTGGCTCAATTAATTGGGCTGCACATAGAATATGACCACATGAGTGGTGCAATCCCTGTGGTGGATGAATGGCAGCGTAGCAGTCAGAAAAACATCTTCTGTGCGGGAGATAGTGCCAAAATTGCAGGTGCAGATGCCGCTATGTTAGAGGGTAAAATCGCCGCGAAAGCCATTGCTTGTGAGATGGGAAAACTGGGGGGCGCAGATGCAGAGCAATACATTGCAGCAATGCGCCGTAAATTGTCTCGTCTCTATCGCTTCCGTCAAGCGTTTGATAATGCCGGTTTCCGCGAACTAGGGCTACTCTCTTTGCCTGATGAAGACACGGTGATTTGCCGATGTGAGCAAGTGAAGAAAAAGGCCATCGATGATGCGATTGCTCAAGGATGTCGAGACATTGTCACTTTAAAAATGCGTACTCGAGCGACTATGGGTGACTGTCAGGGTAAGACCTGCTCCCATTATTGTTACGACAGATTAAAGAAAGAAGGGTTCAGTCAGGAGCAAGGCTTAGTTCGCCCAAGGTTTCCACTTGATCCAATCCCATTTTCAGCGCTGGAGGAAGAATAATGAAAGCGTACGATGTAGTCATTTGTGGTGGTGGTGTTATTGGCGCATCCATTGCTTACTTCCTGAGCCGTCAGAAGGATCTAAAAATAGCCGTTGTTGATTTTAAATATCCTGGAAACGCTTCCCGAGCATCAGCAGGGGGATTATGGGCAATGGGTGAGTCAACAGGGTTAGGCTGTGGCGTTATCTTATTTAAGACATTATCCAAACAAATGCAGGAGTCGGGGGCGAATGAAGCGCCGGAAATGAATCCTCATATCATGCCTGAACCTTTCTTCGATATGGCGATGATGTCTAACGCAATGTATCCGGCTCTCTATGAAGAGTTGGTTGAAAAGCATGGTGTTGACTTCAAGTTTGAACGCACAGGGCTAAAGTTTGTGATGTTCGATAAATATGATCGCATGTACGCTGAACAAATCGCAGCAGCGGTCCCTGATCGTCATGACCATGTTCGATGGGTTTCACAAGAGGAGTTGCATGCTGAGGAGCCTAACGTCTCCAAAGAGGCCATTGGAGCAATGGAGTTCGACTGTGATCACCAAATTAACCCATATCGCCTTAACGAAGCCTATCTGGAAGCTGCGCGCCAAAATGGGGTTGAGTTATATCTCAATACTAAAGTGACTGGAATCGAGAGACAGGGCAACCGCGTCACAGCAGTAAAAACTGAACAAGGTGTCTTACCGTGTAAAATGATGGTCAACGCTGCAGGTGCTTGGGCGGAGACGATCAGTCAATGGGCGACAGGCTATAAGCTGCCGGTGTTCCCAGTGAAAGGTCAGGTCATTATTACTGAGAAACTACCGAAGTTACTCAACGGTTGCTTGACGACCAGTGATTGCTATATCGCGCAGAAAGATAATGGTGAGATCCTGATAGGCTCGACAACGGAAGAACGAGGCTTTGATACCAGTAATGACATCAAATACATCAAGCAGTTAGGACAAGGAGCCATGAAGTCTATTCCTGCGTTAAAAGACATGAACATCAAACGTTGTTGGGCAGGGCTGCGTCCGGGTTCTCCAGATGAGCTACCGATTATCGGACCAGTGCCGGGAGTGGAGGGTTACCTCAATGCTTGCGGGCATTTCCGAACTGGTATGTTGACATCAGCGATAACGGGGAGAATTCTCGATGAGCTTGTGAGAAGTTTGCCGACTTGCGTTGATATTTCACCTTTCTCCTATCAACGTTTCTTAAACAGCGAGGGGGAGATGATTGGTAAATACCAACTCGATCATGCTTTATAAACGAGTTTGTTTCTAAATAAAAAATGAGCCAGCACAATTGCTGTCTCATTTTTGCTGTTTTCCTAGTGAATATTGATGTCCCATTTTATCTCTTTGGCCTTGCTGCTAACATGGCGCTTACCCGTATCAAATATCTGATAAGACATACTACAAGATGAAAAAGCGCTTTTTACCCATTCCTCTTATCCTTCTGATCCCTATTCTCTTATTAATAGTTGTCACTATCGCCGGCCTGTATCGATTTAGTCTTTCTGATGAAGAGATCATGGCTAAGTTTCCTAATCAAGCTGCAAGTAGCGACGCTGTTATGCATTCTGTCTTTGGTATTTCAACTACTAACCCATGGACAGTGAAAGTACCTGATAGTCAGGCATATTCCTTTATGAAAAAGCTTGACCCAGAGACGGGGTTAGCCAGTGGCACATATGAAGATGGTGCTGAGCGGGGTACCATTACCGTGAATACCAAGCAGATGGTTCAGGTGACACCAACTTTATTGGCTTCGATATTGACAGTCTCAAATCAAGGCTCCGGTGTGTTCTACTATCTTGCCACATTTCATTATGACGAGTTTCGAAAGCGCATGATTTCAAGAGAAGCGCAATTTTTGGGAGACAGAATAGTGGTGGAGACACTTGAGAAGCAGCAGCACAACCTCCGTCTCATTATTAAACAACGTGATGCTGATCAATCAATGGCGCAAGAAGCAACGATTTCAACGGCTATACTTTTCAAACTGACTGGGCAAGATAGCCTAGAGCGTGTCGAGTAATCAGTGTTCAATACGGTATTGTGCATGTGGTACGGATTACTTATTATTTGGCCTAACAAGCTATGAGATGGATTTGTTATTGTCGTTAATGGAGTAAATCATGATTAATAAGCGCTTCTTTAAAACTAAAGATGAAGTTGAAGTGACGTTCGAGCTGTCGGAAGAGCAGGTTGGACAATCGGTGGCTATTGTAGCTGACTTCTTAGATTGGCAGCCAACGCAGATGAAAAAAGTGGCTAAATCAAAATCGTATAAGTTCAAAACACGTTTGCCAAAGGATAGTCAGTTCCAATTCCGTTACTTGGTGGATAACGAAAGATGGATTAACGATCCGAATGCCGATCAGTATCAACCAAACGGATTTGGTTCCGATAACGGGCTAGTTTTAACCTATAAGTAATATAAATACATATGAAAGTGAGTGATTACTATCATTCATGAGGCACATCTATAAGGCGCGTTTGCGCCTTTTTTTGATCCAAACATGACATTCCCTAGGTGACAAGCCGAGTAGAAATTCGTACCCTTATGCCTTTGTTTTAACCATGTAAAAGGTCAAATTGTGCAGTCCCAAAGATTGACATCTCGCTTTAGAGAGCTCTCCAAGTCGAGAAAAGTGATGCTTTTGAGTCTTCCTATTGTTGCCATATTGATGCTATCTGCAACAAACAAAAGCAGCCAATATCAGCGCACTATTGATCTTTCGCTACCTGAATCGACCATCGTTAATGATTTGCTTAACGATACGGATGTGGTTCAGGAAATGCCGAATTATGAATATGTGATTCGCAAAGGCGATAATCTTAGTACGATTTTTGATCAGCTCGGCTTCGGATATAGTGAGCTGATGAAGATAATGGAAACAGATCTGAACTATCTCGCTCTGGATACGTTAAAACCGGGAAATACCCTACGATTCTGGCAAGACGCCGAAACTAAGCGGCTTGCAAAAATGGAACTTGAGTTCAGCATTGTTGAACGAGCAGTGTATAGCCTACTTGACGATGGTAGCTATGCATTTACCGATGTGAAGATTCCGGGTACTTGGAAAGAACAGGCGCTGGTGGGAGAAATTGCAGGTAGTTTTTCTCAGTCTTTACATCGTTTAGGTTTAGGGAGTGTTGAAAACGAGCAAATTGTTACTTTATTAAAAGACAAGCTTAACTTTTCCCGTGATCTGCGTGCGGGTGATGTGTTCGAGGTGGTGCTTTCCAAGCAATATGTTGGCGACCAATTGACGGGTAACAAAGAGCTCCAGGCGGTAAAAATATATAACCGTGGAAGAGAGGTAACGGCTTATCTTCACTCTGACGGTCAATATTACGATAAGAATGGTAATAGCCTTCAGCGCGCTTTCCAGCGTAAGCCTGTGAGTGGTCACTATCGCCTAAGCTCTAATTTTAACCCTACGCGTAAACACCCTGTAACGAGGCGTATTGCGCCACATAATGGGACAGACTGGGCTACTCCAACAGGTACGCCAATTGTCTCAACGGGCGATGGTGTCGTTGTCATGACACGTAAACATCCTTATGCAGGCAATTACGTTGTCATCCAGCATGGCAGCCGATATAAAACTCGCTATCTTCATTTGAGTAAGATTTTAGTGCGTAAAGGCCAGAAAGTTTCTCGTGGTCAGCGAATAGGTCTATCGGGTGCGACCGGCCGAGTTACAGGGCCGCATATTCACTATGAACTCATTGACCGAGGTCGACCAGTCAATGCGATGACAGCTAATATCCCAATGGCGAGCTCAGTTCCGAAAAATGAAATGATGGCTTTTAAAGCCCGCCGTGACGAGTTGGACACCATGCTTCGACAGCAAGAAATTCAACTGGCTAGTCAGAATGACTCTAAGACAAACAGTTAAATGGTTAGAGTCCAAAAAGCTCCTTCGGGAGCTTTTTTTATTTGTGATACACATAAGCTTTGCATTACATAAACGTCATCAAATTGCACCAAAAAAGTGATCATACCGAGACAAATGTAAATCGATTATCCATAAATTTCACAAATTGATTTCCATCAAAATAGTAGGGTTATTGTGTGTTAGTTTGCACTCCACAATAAATAAGATTCCCTCAATCATTAATTAAAATAAGCCCTACGTAAGGAAATCAACAATGAAAAAAACTGTATGTGGCCTAGCAGTGGTTGCTGCGCTTGCTTCCGGTAATGTTCTTGCTCACCAAGAAGGTGACTTTATTGTTCGCGCGGGATTGGCGATGGTCTCTCCAAACGACAGCAGTGATAAAATCTTAGGTTCTGATAAAGAGCTTCAAGTGGACTCAGACACACAAATCGGCCTTACTTTTGGCTATATGTTTACAGATAACATTAGTTTAGAGGTGCTTGCTGCAACGCCTTTCCAACATACCATTTCAACGGATTTGCTTAATCAAGATATTGGTGAAACTAAGCACTTACCACCTACGTTTATGGTTCAATACTATTTTGGTGAAGCGAACAGCGAGCTTCGTCCGTATGTCGGTGTTGGTATTAACTACACCACCTTCTTTGATGAAGGTTTTAACAGTAACGGTACAGCGGCAACCTTAAGTAATCTTAAGTTAGATGATTCTTGGGGGTTAGCAGCAAATGTAGGTTTAGATTACATGATAAACGAGGACTGGTTTATCAATGGCGCAGTTTGGTATGCGGATATCGATACAACCGCCACATTCGATCATGCTACGCTAGGTACTCAATCGGTTGATGTCTCTATTGACCCATGGGTATTTATGATTGGTGCTGGTTACAAGTTTTAATTCGTCTATCAGGAGAAAGCCAGCGATTGTTGTTACGCTGGCTTTTTCGTTTAACCCCTTGTTTGGAACCATTCACTCGGTACTTTTACGGCGACCACATGGCTCTGACAACAAAGTATGCCGTCAGAAAAGAGCTCACATTGAAGTTCGATCTTGCTATCTTTTGCTTCGATGATGGAAGCGATGAGCTTAACATCTTCATTAATTGAGACTGGTCTGAGAAATTTCACATCTAGGCTACCAGTCGCAAACCAAATGGCTTCTCCTGAGCCAATTTCTCTGTCTTGCATCTTATAGCCCTTGGCAATAGCGGTACAGACACAATGGCAGTCAATAATGGTAGAAATAATGCCACCGTTAAGAAAGTGTAGTGGCCCTGCGCTGTGATGAGGTAACGGTGTAAAGGTACAGACAGACTCATTGCTTCCATGCCAGTAACTTTTGATTTGCAGCCCGAGCGCATTTTCAGATCCACAGCCAAAACAATGGTTATTGGGGATCTGTTCCTGAAAGGCTTTGTTCTGTTCCATGCGGGACCCTCAGATGTCTTTGTCGAATTCATTCCACAGATTGGTACTCAGTCTAGTAAAGCAGGAGATGATTAGACTTCAAGCTAGCTTGGCAATTCTGTGAGTGTCTGCTCAAGTGTTGCTAGTGCAGTACCAACAAACACTTATAAAGGATAATGAATTAAGAGAGATATATTCCATCATACTTATCTTTTACTGAGTTTTTTAAAAATAAAATTATAGAAATTAAATATAACGCCCTTTATGAGGTTTATGTTTGTAAACTGTTATTTTAATTGAAATGGTTAATGAGACGATTTATTTAATTGTATCAATTAAAACAACATCTTAATAAATGCCGTTCGTTATGTAAGTGACTTTTTTGTTAATAGAATTTATCTCAAATTTTAGGCGGTAAATATCTTTGTTAGTGAGATCTTAAACTCATTTAATTGATTTTGTGAATGATCTTATATGAGTTGCATTTTATCTTTTGTTCGCTTTGTAAGCACATAATTAAATAGGATGTAACAGAATGAAAAACGGATATAAGCTTTCCGCACTTGCTGTCGCTATCATGGCTTCAGCATCGGTTTCAGCCAGCGTCAGTGTTGAACCAGTTCCAGCAAACTCACCTTTTATCAAAGATGTAAAAGGCAATATTGTTGAAGATTACTCGCCCAAGCCAGTTAAACCTATCGCGCCATTTTCAATGCGCATGATGAGCAACCCGTCCGCCGATCGTGGAGACTGGTTCAATGCTTCAGCGAATTACTCAAGTCTTCAAGGTGTGGGTGCTGACTATGTTTATGAGTCTCTATTACCACCTCTAAAACCGCAGCCTGTGATTGTTGCGGTGCTTGATTCTGGTGTTGATATTGACCATGAAGATTTAAAAAACAAACTTTGGACCAATGAAGACGAAATCCCGGGTAATGGTATCGATGATGATGGCAACGGCTACATCGATGATGTTCATGGGTGGAATTTCCTTGGTAACTCGCTGGGTGTGAATGTTGATCAAGACACGCTAGAAGTCACTCGTGAGTACAAAAAATACTTAGAGCTTAAAGAAGGGGGTCATTGGATCCCTCGTAAAAAGCGTGAATACTACGAAGCCGTTGAAGCAGATTACTTAGAATCGGTGGAGTATAACCAGAGCTCACTGGATCTAGTCAATTCCGCTACTGAACAAGCCAATCAGTACAAAGATCAAATTACTCAATTGACTGACCACAAAGACTTCACTGTAGATGGCTTACAAGTTTTGTTAACGCACTCTAACCCTGAAGTTGTTGAGGCGGCACAAGGTTTACTCAATGTCTTTGATTCTTGGTACTCATTCGATTACCTAGAGTCACGCAGAAGCCGTTACCAAGAATCTCTCGATTACCACTACAATCTTGATTTCGATACGCGTCGTGACATCGTAATGGATGACATCAATAACCCGTGGGAGAAGGGCTATGGTAATAATGATGTTAAAGGGCCAGTCGGTGCGCACGGTACCCACGTAGCGGGTATTATTGCCGCAGAACGCCGTAATGGTATTGGTATTGATGGTCTTGCCGATCACGCGCAAGTCATGGCGGTACGCATGGTACCAAATGGTGATGAAAGGGATAAGGACATCGCGAACGCGGTTCGTTATGCTGTTGATAATGGAGCTAAAATTATCAACATGAGTTTTGGTAAGAGCTACTCACCACGTAAGTTCATTGTTGACCATGCTTTCCGTTATGCTGCGCGTAAAGGTGTGCTAATTGTACACTCAGCAGGTAATAGTCGTAATGATAACGATATTAAACCAAGTTTCCCAAACCGTTTTGCTAAGCATTCATGGTCTAAGCCAATTTCAACTTGGATGGATATCGGTGCTTCGGCGAAATATGCTGATGATTCATTAGTTGCAAGCTTCAGTAACTTTGGTCAGGAAACCGTGGATGTATTCGCGCCAGGTTACCGAGTCCTTTCTTCAACACCAGACAACAATTATGCTGCGTACAGTGGGACAAGTATGGCTGCACCAGTCGTTTCTGGTGTAGCGGCAATGGTATGGTCTCATTACCCAGATCTATCGGCAGTCGAGCTTAAAGAACTACTGATGAGTAAAGCACGCACTTATCCTGAGTTGCTGGTTAAGAAGCCGTCTTCTCCTGAGGATCTTGTGCCATTCAGCACGCTATCTATTTCCGGTGGTGTCGTTGATGCAGAAGCGATTTTCGAAGAGCTAGAAAGCCGTTAATAGATAAAACTTTATCTAACTGGTTAAGTAGGACGCTCGATGAGTTTCATCGGGCGTTTTTCATTGGCCTTAGTAGGTTTGCGACAAGCCGATATGCTGAGCGATAATGCTTTGTGCAGTTTGGTGACGGTTCAATTTAATCCATTTCGTTTGAAGCTATCTGTATAGGCTTTATCTTCCCTCATAATATGATGGCTTAACCAGTTTTTGAGAAAGCTCATCAACTCTTCACCGATGTCTTCCCCACGTTCAACCCGTTTCTGAAACGCTAGCACCTCATTGACAAGTTGGGCGTGCTTATCAATATGCTCCTGCGTTTGTTCATAGCCAATTTGAGCAAAAAGTGTTTCTTCGTACTTGAAGTGATTAGCCGTGTAGTCGATAAGGCCTTGAACGACACGCTTGATTGAAGGCAGCCCATAATTGTGTCTGAGTAAATGGTACAGCTCATTAATTAAATGAAGTAGAGTCTGATGCTGGCGGTTGATCTCATCCAACCCAATATCCAATTGATCATTCCACTCCATCAGTTTGTCGCGCTTGGCTTCTTCTTGTTGGATTTGTTTGTGATCCGTTTCGAATCTATGAAGTAAAGAGTTAATCTCACCAGATAAATTACGAACAGTAATACTGGCACGTAATGTTTCGCGAGTAGATTGTACGTTGTTGTCTGACTCTTGGGTTATTTGCTGAAGACAATGATCAAGATCTTGAGTTTGATTCAGCTGAGCTTCTGAAGAGCTAGCAATCTGCTGGCCATATGAGCGCACTTCATCAATTTGAAGATTGAGCTCTCTGAATGTCTCCTCTGCTGTAGAAGCTAGAGCGAGAGACTTGTCCATACTAGATTTGTTTTCCTTCATTGTTTCAAGTACATCGTCAGTTTTTGCTTGAAGGTTACTGATCTTCTCATGGATTTCTTCAGTAGCTTCCTGAGTTCGCATCGCCAAAGTGCGGACTTCATCGGCGACCACTGCAAAACCACGCCCTTGCTCGCCTGCTCGTGCACTTTCAATGGCGGCATTGAGTGCCAGTAAGTTGGTTTGATCAGCAATACTGCTTATGGTCTCCATAACTTGGCTGATTTGTGTGGTTTCTTCCATTAAAGACTGAAAATGCTCATTAGAATTCTCGATGTGTTGGTTGGCGCTGTTGAGTGCTTCTTCCAGTGCCACCATGTCGCGTGAACCTTGATCGGCTTTGTATTTAGCTTCATTAGCTAACTTAGCGGTCGATTCACAATGTTCAGAGACTTGTTGGGTAATGTCTGAAAGCTGGCTGGTAATGGATTTCGCGCTGTCGACGTCTTGTTTCTGTCCAATAGCCCCAGCTTGTGATATTTCAGAATCTTCTTGAACGGTATTTGCAACATCGAGCAATCGGTCGGTCGATTTTCCAAGTGCGTGAACGGTGCGAGAAATATCTTCACCAATTCGATTGACGGTACGATATAGAGAGTGTGAGTCGGGATCGTCAACTGGGATACGAATCGTGAGATCACCCTCTGAGAGCTGTCTCGCAGCACTTCGTACTTGATTAAGCATCTGACTTAAAGCATAAAACATCGCCAGCATCACGCTATGGTAAAGAATAAGAAGTAGTAGCCCAAGCCAAGCTTGAGCATGAAATAAGTATATCGCGGCGGGTAAGGCAAGAAGAGAGAAGAGCACAACCCATTGGATAGGATTGTACTGACTGAACTTTTCGGTAACACTGTTAAACATGCACCAACTCCTTGGTGTTATATTCACTGTTCTACCTAATAAACTTAGGCGAAATATTGGGATATCCCTACCTAGTAGGTGCGTATTCTTATTATTTTTTGTAAAAGCCGTCTGAATTTCTCAGACTGCCTGATGAATTTTTAGTTTTGAACCACGATCTCAGGAGCAAGATCGTCCCGTTTGTTTAACTGTTTCATCATCAGCACAGCCCCAATCATGGTGACCGCAGCCAGCATGAAGCCATATTGTGTGAGGCCGTAATGGCTCAAGAATGCGATCACCGTATAACTTATGCTTTGTGCCATGGTCGCAAACATTTGTAGGCCACCATCGGCTCGACCTCTCTGCTCGACCCTAATTGTGTGGTGCATCCAGTTAGTTCGGGCAATGCGATTGAGTGCGTTAAATGAACCGAAAAACAGTGTGAATATCAATAAGTATGCTGGGTGGGCAGAGAAGCTCATACCAATTAGCATTACGGACGCTATGGCCATTGAGTAGAGCATGGTGGACTGGTGAGATGCCAGCTTGAGCAATCTGGCGACAAACAAACCTGTCATCAATGATCCTAAACCAAAGGCAATGTTGTAGCCCGCATACCAGTCTCCCGAGATCCCGACTTCTGAAAACCAGATCGGCACCAGCTTACCTAAAAAGGTCAGGATAGGATAACTCAATGCTGAGAGTAATAAGAATGCGTAAAAGCGAGGCTGAGCGGTGAATATATCCTTACTCTCTTTCATTTGGCCAATAAAGGATGTGGTTTTGCTTTGACGCAATTTCTGACGATACGGCGTCACTAGATAGCTTAACGTTGATAAGCCAGACGCTGCCGCGGCAAATGCCGCGAATTCAAGCATGCCCCAGGTTTGCAGTAAAACAACCCCTAATGCGCCAGCTCCCAACGTAGTGCCCTGTAGAATGATTTCCTGTTTGCCTGAAATCGCCGCGTACTCATGTGGGTCATAGTTTTCCTGCGTAAAAGCATTGTTTGTTGTCCAAGCGAGGTTACTGGAAACCCAGAACACAAGCTGTGCAACGGCAAGTAGCCAGTTAGAATCAAAGCCGAGCCAATAGGCGATAAGAGCCAATAAAGCGGTTAATGACTGCACAAGCTGAACGATCACCAAAAGCGACTTTCTTGAATGCCTGTCGATAAGAGTGGAAAACAAAGGAGTCAGGAAAAAAGAAATTGCTGTACACGCTAAGGCGACCATAGCCACAAAAGGGCCCATGCCTGGCGTTTCCAGCATGACCCAAGGTAAAGCCATCATAAATAAACCGGAAGAAATTCCATCAAAGAAACGGCCACTCAAGTAGGGCATGGTTCTGTTTTTCATAATTAATTGCATTGTTATTCTCCACTGCAAGCCAACTTGGTGTTACTCTAAAACCTCAAGTTAACTTAAGGTAAAGCGCTTTTTTGTGTTTATTTAGCTGAGATAGCCAGAAAGGAAGGAGAGGTATATGGAAATGACCGTCGGAGAGGTCGCAAAGCGGGCTGGGGTAAAAGTCTCTGCGTTGCACTTTTACGAGCAGAAGGGGCTTATTTTCAGTTGGCGGAATCAAGGCAACCAACGTCGCTATCACCGCAGTGTGCTACGTCGAATCGCTGTAATCAAAGCAGCGCAGGAAGTCGGACTGACATTGGAAGAGATTGCCCAGTCCCTGTCTCATTTACCTAAACATCAAGCACCCAATCGTCAGCAATGGGAGCGCATGGCCTCAGGTTGGCATGATTTGTTGGATCATCGAATTCAACAGCTTAAAGCATTACAGGATGACCTTGGAGGCTGCATAGGCTGTGGCTGTTTATCGATGGAATCTTGTGCCATTTATAACCCACAAGATATCCGAGCTGAAACATTCAAAGGGAAAACAATGCTCACTAACCCGGAAGAATGGTCAGCCGAGGGACAGAGCGAAAGTCAATAATAGTGGTAAGGTTAAAATACTGAAGAAGTTGCCAAACAGTACCATAGATGCCACACGATTCGGCTCGATGTTAAATCGTTCTGCAAACATATAATTCATGACGGCGGGCGGTAGCATAGTAAACAGCACCATCATTTGTAACTGCATGGCTGGCAGAGGGATAAAGGTATAAATTACCCAGAAAGCGGCCACACCCGTTGCCAGAGACTGAAGAGTGCAGAAAATCCCCACTCTAAGCCCACTCAATCGCATATGACACATCTGTGCACCCAGTGAGAGTAGCATTACTGGCACTGCTGCTTGGCCAAGCAACGCCGTCGCTTCATAAAGTGGTTCCCACACGCCGATCCCGCTTAGGTTAAGCACCATGGCGGCAAATGCAGCGAGAAAGACCGGCATACGAATGACTTGCTTAAAAGGGTTTCCTTCACTTAGCAGCGCGAGTCCAAGACTCACGTGGATACAGGCTGAAACAACGAACAATAGCACTGCGGATGCCAAGGCTGTATCACCGAAGGTATAGGTGAAGAGTGGAATCGCCAGATTACCACTGTTACGAAACATGTGAGGGGGAGCCCATGCTTTATAACGCAGGCCTGCAAGTTTACAGATGGGGATCATTAAAACCCCCGGCAAGAGTACCGCGATTAATGAAGCGCTGAGCAACGGGACTTGTTCGGTGTCCAACGGCATTGAGACTAATGACGAAAACACTAATGCTGGCGTAAACGCATCCATATTGATGCGATTGATTGGGCGAAAGTCAGGTTTGAGCCAGCGTCCAACAGAAAAACCGACTAAAACCAACGCGAAGACCGGGAATAGAATCCCGATAACCTGCTCCAACATATTCGTCCTTGAAAGCGATTGAGTACTTTAAGCAAAGTACCTGATAAATGGATAATTTAACGCGATGAGATTAACAAAAGCTTTGTTGCGTCCAGATGCTTTACTTCTGAGTGTATATGTCGGTTGAGATTCAATGCCTGAGCGAAGAGTTGCTCAGGCATTAAGGGATAATTACAGAGAAGGGTTTAGGATTGCTTGAGTGCGCTCAAATACATCAAGGCCTTGTTGTTTCAGCCAGTATGGAAGATCAATCAAGACCCAGTTTTCAGATAGTTTGTCACCGTCACGGTAATACACGTCAACCACCTGCATGTCAGCACGGATTTCACCACCTGGCATTCCAAGGAAGCCTCCAATTGGCGTGTTGGAAAGATTTGGCCAACCGAAGAAGCAAGAGAAGTTACCTTCTGCGAATCGACAAACGTGGCCGTTGAACTTCTTGTCTTTCAAGTTATTGCGGAATGGCAGTTGGTGCTGTTGTTGGTAACGCGGAATTGTGTAAGAAGCGCCGATACCACACGGACCATACCAAATCATGTCTTTTGACCAACTCTTTTCGAGAACTTCTGGTGGACACCCCATAGCGCCGCTATCGTTCAGTGAAGACAGGTCATCGACCATTTTGTTAACCAAGTCGAGAGTTGCTTGGCCTTCTTCCGGTTGGGCATCTTCAAATAGCAGGCCGTCATGATTACGTGGCCCAGGATAAACAAAGTGCTGACCAGTTGAAGGAGGAAGTGGGTAACAGCCAGCTTGATCCATCACGCCAAGCAGATCGAGGAACAAACCTGTTTTTGTGATCTTACCGTTTTCTACGCAGTTAAACTCAGCGTAGCGAACGTTCATGATCTTCCCTGTTGGGCGCATCCCGAGATACTCTGCATCGAATAGGCCCATAAAGTGCCCCATGCTCATTACCCAAATTTCATCAGGATTGATTTCGTTGTTACCGCCAATAAAAATATCCTGACGGCGCTGCATGCGTGTCATGGATTTCATCAACGGCGCCCAGAAAACCTCAGCGGCAGCTTGGGCTCCTTCTTGCTCGCGGAAAGGGTAGACTCCGCGCCACAAGTAATCTTCCGAGGTATGTGCTTTTAGTACTTCTGCAACATTCTCATGAGTCGCGTTTTCCATTGCGTTGAAATAATCACGCACGACGCGTTTTGCTTCTTGATATTTAGCCATAATTTGCTCTCTTGATACGTCGAGCCAGATGTTGGAACAGGACTCGAAAAGTTTTTGGAACCGGCCCAGTGTTCAGGCCGGAAAATCTGATTCAGTTATGCTTGAGCGGTTTGCGCTCGTTTCTTCTTGTCGAATAAGCCACCTTTCAAGGTTTCTGGCAGTGATAGCCAGAGCAAGCCTGCGACAATCCATACAATCGGTGAACCCCACATAGCAGTTTGTAGATCGGTACGTTCCTGAATAAAGATCAATACCATTGGCGCCCACATGCCGATGATTCGACCACCATGGAACAGAGCAGCACCATAGCTGCGAAGGTGGGCAGGGAATAGCTCAGAGAAATAGCCACCCCATACTGCTGACGAAGATAAGCCGAAGTTGTAAATTAAACCGAGGATAGCCAGCATGTTCAGGCTTCCGATCATGACATTACTTGGAGCGATGAAGAATACTGATGCCATCACACCTGCAAGGATGAAACCAAACGCGTTCACTTTCCGTCCATATTTGTCGGCGATTGCTCCCCAAACCCAAGCACCAAATAGAGACCCAAAAGCAGAAATGGAGAAGATGACTCCGATAGTGGCTCCATCAAACTGACGAACTTCTTTCAGGTAAGTGGTTACGAAGCCGCTGAAGAATTGGAAGCCATAGAAGTTAAGGCCTGCCAATAAGAGACAGGTGACGGTCAAGGTGCGATAGGGCTTGCTGAGCATTTCTCCCCAAGAACCTTGTTTAGCTGGAGTGGATGTGCCTGATTCAGAAACCTGCTCCTCTTCACCATAGGCGATGACCTTTTTGTCACTTGGTAAGACAAAAATCATCGCTACTGCGGCGACTAATGGAGGGATACCGCCGACCCACATCAAGCTTTCCCATGGAGCATCAATGCTGGAAATGAACGCTGCATATGCCCCCATCACCATCAGAGCGACTGAGAACATCGATGAAGCAAATGCCGTTAGCTTACCTCGGACCGTTGGGGTAAATAGGCCAATCATTAAGCTGACTGCCACCGTGAAGTAGCCACCTAGTGATAATCCAATAATGAATCGCATCGCTGCCCAGGTTGTATAGTCGGTAAACATCATATTGATGATGGTGGCACCGCCGTTTAGAGCTGTGATGGTAATCAAAGTTGATTTTTTACCAAACTTGGTCGCAAACCAGGCACAGCTCAACGCCCCGATCAGCGCGCCTACTGACTGCCAGGTGTAGAATTGAGCAGTATCAGACAGGCTAATGCCGTCATAGGCTTCAACAATATATGGGCGTACGTAGTCAATGATTACAAAGTTATAACAATAGAAAAAGTATCCGACTAGTATCGCTAGATAGGCGGTGACCCTTTGAATTATAGGAACTTCGCTCATGTGTTTTTTCGAATTCATGACCGATAAACCTCTATTTTACTCGGTTTTTTAGTTTTGTAAGTCAGAATTAAAACGATCGTTCTCGGATCTGACCACTCTGTATTTCGCTGTGGATCATAGTTTTTTTGCTGTGATTGGATCCGTGATCAAAATCAACTTTAAAATGAGTGCGTACCCATTTTGTTGTTTTTGGTGATCAAGATCGCTATTTTGAGTGTTCTAACAGTTACTGTGCACAAAGTAATCAAATCAAGTGACAGTAATCACAGTAATGGTGAAGAAATACCTAGTATCAGATCCTTTTAAGTATGATGAGTATGTGATTTACGGCACTATGCTATCAGGTGAAATTTAAAAATGGTTACGTACTCAAGTTTTGCAATTGTTGCTGTTTATATATTTATAACCATACTGATCAGCTACTTAGTTAATAAAGGTGGCCGTGCTGGTGGGGATTTTTCTACTGGAGATAAGCAGTTTGGTTGGTTTACTGCTGGGGTTTCGATTCTCGCGACTTACATTAGCGCAATGACGTTTGTAGGAATGCCAGGTTGGGTGTACAGCTCAGGTATGGAAGCGATGAGTATCCACCTCAACTATCCCATCGTAATTTTCTTTGCGGTTATTTTCTTTGTTCCAGTGTTCTATAAGCTCGGCCTGACCTCAATTTATGAGTATCTAGAGCTGCGCTTCGGTGTTTATGCCAGAACGATCAACTCAATGGTGTTTCTGATTGTTCAGTGCATTTCTGCTGGCGTGATCCTGTATGCCGTCGCCCTGATTCTTGTCCAGGTTCTGCCCGTTTCTATTTCCGAAGCTATTATCTATATCAGTCTTTTTACTGCTTGCTACACCTATGCGGGTGGTATATCAACAGTCATCTGGACAGACATGCTTCAATCTGTGGTGTTAGTAATTGGAAGTATTGCCATACTGGTTATCTTACTGATGGACATCAATACCGCAGAGCACCTTTCGAAGCAGCACCTCAATATTATTAATGCAGACTTTGATCTGGGCATTGATACAACGTTATGGGCTGGGGTGGTTGCTGTGAGCTTTCTACATTTAAGTGTTTATGGTACCAATCAGCTCATTATTCAAAGAACATTGGCAACCAAAAATGAACACACTGCGCAGAAGTCGATGCTGCTGTGTGGGTATGGCGCCTTTTTCATTTACCTCTTTTTTGCCTTGATCGGCGTATTGCTCAGTGTGTTTTATCAAGATCAAAGCTTTGATAATAGTAATGAAGTGATTCTAGATTTCGTTTTTAACCATACAAATCCAGTCGTCGTAGGTTTGATTATTTCGGCATTGGCTGCCGCTGCGATGTCGACGTTGGACTCTACTTACAACTCGATGGCAACAGTAGCTACATTCGATATCTATAAACGTTTTATTCAACGCGACGCAACAGCTCAGCACTACGAGTCAGTTGCACGTAAGATGAGCCTTCTTGCTGCGGCGATGGTCGTCGTGCCTGCGTTGCTGGCAGTATCCAATGAATCTGTTTTGAAAACTATTGCCAGCCTTACGTCCATTTTTGTTGGCATTCGACTAGGCTCTTTTGTGCTTGGTTTGTTTTGGTCTAGGTCGAACGAGATAGGGGTGATTGTAGGCAGTATTGCCAGTGTATTTGCCGTGTTTGCAGCAAGGTATGCAGAGGTGGCTTGGCCTTGGTTTGCGCCAATAGGCACTGTTGTTTTCTTAGTATTTGGCGTAATAGCGAGTCGATTCTGGGGGCGAATTACCTCTCAACAGGCGTCTTTTATTCGAAATCAAAAGCATCTTTTTGCAACGCCTAACATCAGCCATTATGGTTTGCTGCTGTTTGCCATCGTCTCTATTTCTGCTTGTCTAATTCTTCCTGACTGGCTTTATACTGCATTGTCCTAATGTTTAGATATTTTCAGACTGGCGCTGATTGTCATGATTGAGGTTATTCGCAGAGCTGTTGATTTATAATGGTAATTGGCCAACTCAGTAGTATTCATTGTCCAACAACAGAACCTCTAGAGCGTTGCTGGATCCTTTTGTAGGACCGCCCACCATCTCGTCATAGGCGCTTGTGTGTCGCAAGTATTGTTTAGTGACATTTAGCTTTGAACATTTCTTTTGCATTTCAACGACAGATAGAGCTTTCAGCATCAGCCCCTGCTCATCCGATACATAATATTCCTGCCCCTCTATAACGACAGATGCTTGATAGAGTGACAAATCCAGAGAATGAATGATCAATTTATCGATGAAGAAGAATTTCTCTAGCTTACTCAAACTTATTTTCACTGCGCTCACCATTTGTGTCTAATTAATTGATGGGGTTATATCGATTGTTCGTACCAGCTTTGATACGAAGAATACGGTGAAAAAGATTAACCTCATCTCGCTAACGTGACCTATGGTTCACAGTACATTCTCCGTTCAATGCAGCCGCAAACACGCGTGTGGTAAGGGACCGATGATCTGATGGAATACGTGAGCCGTAGAAAGAGTTCGAATTATGAATTTTGGAGAGTACATTATGTTGAAGCCAACCTTGGTAGTGACTGCGATATTATTTCTGCTTCTTTCCTATTTAGCGGCTTAACTATGTGCTATTAACTGATGCCGTAGAGGATTCAAATGATAAATAATGAAAGATAAAAATTTTACCAAGTCTCAACTCTCTGCCATGGATGAACGAAAGAGAGCTAGGCTAATAAACAGTTTGTCTGGCTTTAAAAGCGCTAATTTAATTGGAACCCAAGATGAACAGGCCAACAACAACCTTGCGATTGTTAGTTCGGTTGTCCATATTGGTTCTTCGCCTCCTCTTCTTGGTTTTGTCAGTAGGCCAAATACCGTTGATAGGCACACTCTTGAGAACGTCTTGCAATCTGGTTTTTTCTCTATCAACTCGGTGGGATCAGACATTGCAAGAGCAGCACATCAAACATCAGCACGGTACTCAAGAACGCAGTCAGAGTTTGATGAGACAGGTTTAACACCGTACTTTTCTGAGCGTTTCCCCGCTCCATATGTGTTGGAGAGCAATTTAAAAATCGGTTTAAAGCTCAGTGAATACATTGATATCACTGCAAATAATACGTGCTTAGTAATAGGGGAAGTGGAAGAAATCCTGATACCGGATCAGTTTATTCAACCTGACGGATATGTTGATATTGAATCGATGGAGTCGGTCACGATATCTGGGCTAGATAGTTACCATGTAACACAAAGGCTGTATCGACTGAGCTATGCAAAGCCCGGTTTACCATTACACCCACTGACGTTAGAAGGGGATCCTTCTTCTTGGTTAGCTTTGAAATCTGAAACGGATTTATAGAATTCAATGATATTATTAATACATCTCTCAGAATAACGCCTAAGTTTTATTCACCATGTCAACTAATTAGTTAATAAGTATTAAATTGCTTCCATAAGTGACTTTTATATAAGTTGTTAATATGTATAATCATCGCGTTTTATAACTATATTGTCAGTTGTTGGAGTAATAATGTTTAGAAGCTCTATGGTTGGTGCTTTAGTATTAGTCGCACTAGCGGGTTGTCAGAGCACGGGCGCTTCAGTACAACAGGATGCGTATGGCCTGAATAAACAGTTTGAGATAGATGTCAATAATACTACTTATAATATGGCGCTCGATCAGTCTCAAACTATAGTGACATCTGTTGAGTATATTTCCCGTGAACAATCGAAAGGGGTTAATAACCAAAAGGCGAAAAGTATTCTGCGCCCGCAAGAGAATAGTGAGCAACAAGCGCAACTATTAAATTCTCTCTATTCGAATGGTGCATTTATTGTCCGAGTTTACGGTGACACCATTAATTCAGTTAGTCGAGACTTATATAAAGTCATGCTAGTTCAGGATGGAAAAGTCATACAGCGAGGTGTCTTTGATGCTGTTGGTGACGTACCGAATATGGACTACCCCTCACGCCTGTGGCGTAACGATTCAAAACTTGCTACCAAAGGCTTAGATACCAGTAAACCTTTTGAAATTCAGGTGATCACTGGTGAAAATATCGAAAAATATCATTATCAGCCGAATGTTAAAGGCTGATACTTAAACGAGATTCTTGAGCACGGATACACGTGCTCAAGCTTGCTCACCCTTTTTACATTCCGTATAAAAACGGCTTTCCTGCCTCTAGCATATCGCGATGGATTGGTTTCAATGCATGCGCATATGCAGACAATAGTTTGATTGTATATTCGCTCCGCATTTGAAAGCTTTCATCATTGACGCTTCCATCCTTGTTGAGGAGGCTTTCAACATTTCGGAAGATCAAGTGATCTGGAAGAAAGCATACATGATTGTTTTTACTGCCAGTTAAGCGTAGTTCACTGATGGGATAGACACCATTCACACTGGCTGACACACTCACGGTTAAAGCAGGTTTATGTGCCATCTCCTGAGCTGTAGAGAGCATCAAGAAGTTTTTTAAAGCGGGCGTTGCCATACCATGCCATTCAGGAGTAATGAAGATAAAGGCATCACTGCTGCGTAGCTGTTGTGCAAGTTCTCTCCAAGGTGCCCATTCTTCACTACCGCTCCATACTCCTTCATTCCAGAGGGGTAAATTCAATTGGTGAAGATCAAGAATGTCTATTTCTGCAAACTCCGAGTTCGCGAGTGTTGATAGATAGTGGGCAACTTGTAAGCTTTGAGAATCAGCACGTTGGCTGCCTGAGACAATAGTAAGTTTCATGCGAGTTCCTCTCGATTAAATGAAGTATTGGTTTTTTCTGTTGAATGTGATGGTGAAGATGTAGCCAGTAGAATCGAAATTAATACGCTTAACGCTCCGATAAGCTGTAGCCAAGTCAGTGTTTGGTTGAGAAATAGGTAGCCGAGCGTTACAGCTGAAACGCTACTGAGAAAACCAAGGAATGAGACCGAAACTGTACTGAGCTTTTCAATTCCACGGAACCAAAGTGAGTAGGCGAGCATGGCACCAATAATTGCCAGATAGCTGTAACCGACAACATTTGCTAACGTGATTTGCTGAGGTAACCCCTCGGCACTGATGGCAACAGGGAGTAACATCAGCCCGCCAAACAACAATTGCCATCCAGTGAAGCTCAGTAAGGACATATTTTCAGGTCGTCCCCACTTTTTTGTTAACACTACGCCTAGTGCCATGCTAACGGTACCGAGCAGCCCCATAACAACTCCCGAGGTATTGAGTTGACCAGGGTTATTGATGACGAGCATTGCGATGCCACCTATCCCTAAACCGCTGGCTATCAACTGAATCGCTGTTAGCTTGTTTCTTAGTAGTACCACACTCAGCCCCATGACCAATATAGGTTGTATGGACATGATCAATGCTGCCATTCCACCGGGTAAGTAAGTGGCGGCATAGAATAAGCAGTAGAAGAAGAACCCGATATTGAGCAAGCCAAGTAGAGCCAATTTGGGCCACCAACTTCCCCTCGGAACAGTGCGAGAAAATAACACTAATAATATTCCGGCAGGCAAAGCACGTAGCATTGAGGCCAGTAAAGGGCTGTTTTTAGGTAACAGTTCGGTTGTAACGATGTAAGTGCTACCCCAAACAATTGGAGCGAGGGCCGTCATCGCTAATGTAATGAATAATTGAGTACGCCTCATGTGTGCCTCCATTCGCGCCTTTGTCTTTATAAAAAGTATCTCTCACAAAAGATACTTTTTATAAAGTAATGGAGTTTTGTCTTTTTATCAAGTATCTTTTTGAAAAGATAAATCAGTAGAGGGATGAGATATGCAAGATCCTGTTGATCGTATATTGAGTCAGTGGAGTGATGTTAAACCTGAATTGGATTGTTCTGACATGGGGATTATTGGGCGCTTAATGCGTGTTCACGGACTGTGGCATAACCGGTTGGAACAGGTGTTTAAAAACCACCAATTAAGTATGCTGGAGTTTGATATTCTTGCGACATTGATGAGAAATCAGCAACCACTGACACCAACAGAAATGTACAAAACCTTGATGGTCTCATCAGGAGCTATGAGCACTCGGATTGAAAAGTTGGTCCAACGAGGCTTGGTTGAGCGATTAGCAAGCGGCGATGACAGACGCAGTTGTAAAGTAGCGCTTACCGAACAGGGTGCTCAATTAGTCGATGATGCCTTGACGTCGCACTTATCAAATATGAACGGAATGTTGAACATGTTTGATGAACAAGAAAAAGAACAGCTCGCCAGTATGCTGCGAAGAATCTTACTCGCCAATCAATAAACATCACATCAAATGAGAGCGGCTCGTATGGGAGTCACTTTGTTACTCGTGAGCTATGTTCACATAAACTCGACTTATTCTTGGGTGAGCAGGGTGGAGTTTGTGTGAAAGATCCTATTTCTCAACATTGAATCGGCTTGTTGTAATCCTACAGTTACCTTTGATACCGTCACTACAAAGTGTCAGATTTCTCACTGATTGCACTTATTCTCAGTAATTTTTCGATCTTTTTATCAGCTGTAACTGTGAGCCCGATTCTAAATTATTTTCTCCTCCCCTTCTTCTACGCCTACCCAATCAGTTTTATAGGATGAGGAAATTAACTGTTTTAAAAATATAACGTTAGCTTGAAGCGATTTAACCAAACAGAAAAGTTTATCGCTCGTGGAACGTGAATATAAATGGAAATAAAAATGAACATCAAGCTAACAAAACTGAGCCTAGCCATGGCGTCACTTGGGCTTTTGGCAGGTTGTAATGACCCGCTAGAAGTCAACGTGATGGATGGCTACATCGAAAAGGCACCTGTCTGGCTGGACGTCAACGGAAATGGTCGACAAGACCGTTATGAACCGTCAGCCGTCACTGATAAAGACGGATATGCTGCCATTGACCTTGAAGGTCTAAATATCGAAGACGAAGACGTTTATCTTGTCGCTAAAACCCAACGAGGCGTATCGATTGACGCTGATATTCCGGGTGTCGCTGTGACAAGAGACTATACCTTGATGGCACCGAGCCATTACTCTTTGGTCACACCATTCTCGACTTACATTGCTGCGCAAATGCAGCAAGGTGTCAGCGAACGTAAAGCATTGCGCAAACTGCGTCGACAACTCAAACAGCCACACCTAGATATTGAAAACGATTATATTGATCAGAAAGAGGTGGTCGTCGCAAGAAGCGCGAAGGCGTTAACGCAATTACTGCCAGAAACCGTTGAAGAGCAAGATATGGAAGCGCTGGCGGATACGTTGGAGCTGGGCAGTAAAGCATTAGGAAAAGAGCTTAAACGTGGTCGTAATGAACTGCTTAACAAGACGTTAATGCTGGATGAGCAAGGTGTGCCGGTTATCGCGCAAGATAGCGATGGTGACGGCGTAGCCGATGCGATTGATCTGTTCCCAACCGATATTAAAGAGTCGGCAGATGCTGATAATGACGGAATTGGCGATCATGCGGATACGGACGATGATAATGATGGTTTCAGCGATGTTGTCGAGTTAGAACTCGCTAGCGACCCTTACTCATCGGCGAGCTTCCCCTCCGATCTGGATGGCGACAAAATCCCAGATGCGCATGATTCAGATATCGACGGTGACGGTTGGAGTAATGAAGAAGAAATTCGTTTAGGAACCGACCCTTACTCGGCATCCAGTCAACCTGCCGATCGTGATGGTGATGGCATTACTGACAGCGAAGACAGTGATATAGACGGTGATGGTGCCGATAATGGCGTGGACGCATTCCCTGAAGATCGATTTGAAAGTAAAGACACCAATGGCGACGGTCTAGGAGACTTTGCCTCTAGCGACGATGATGGAGATGGGATTCCAGACAGCATCGATCCAAACCCAACCAGCCCAGATAACAGTTCATCCGAGCCTGCGCCTGTCTATTCTGAATCGGTCATTTACTACAAACGAGATGACGGTAATTACGCGGACTGGGGGCTGCACCTGTGGAATAACGCATCTTGTGACGCAGTGTCGGCTGACGCCTTAAACGGCGTAGATTGGGGCAACCCATACGCTTGGGGAGAAATCGACCCGCAATATGGTGCTAAGTATGTTGTACCACTGAAATCCGATCACGGTGCGTGTATGAATTTCATCGTGCACAAAGGTGACGAAAAAGCGCTGGGCGGTGACGATCTGAAGGCTGAATTTGCTAAAGGTAATACACTTTATACGACACACGGTAGCTCAGTCGTTAAATACTCACCAGATGAGCAAATTGTGGTGAAACTTGACGGTGCAGCTGCTCACTGGCTCGATGTTAATTCCATTGCTTGGTTTGATCATAGTGAAGCAGCCAGTTACCAAATCTGGAGTCGTGCTGCGGGTAATGGTGATATCAACCAGCCAGAACAGTTTATCAAGTACGACATTTCATTTGCTGGCAACGTTGATAATCCTGACTTCCCACACCTGAAAGATCGTGTCGGTTTCTATCTGGATGTTGATACTGAAACAGCTAAAGCGCTGTTGAAAACACAGCTAATTGCAGTGGCACTCGATGATGAAGGCAAGCCGCTGGTCGCAACTCGCGTCCAGATTCCGGGCGTTGTTGACACGCTTTACACCGCAGGACCAAATGATGCGGATGAAGCAAAACTGGGTAGCTGGATTGAAGGCGATAGTGCGAACTTTGCGCTTTGGGCGCCAACAGCTCAAGATGTTGAACTGTATTTGTACGATCAGTATAAAGCACTAATCGCACAATCGCCATTCAGTTTGACTGTCGACTCAGCAACTGGCATCTGGCATTACCAAGGCGATGCTTCACTGAAGAATGTGTTCTATCGTTACCGTGTGAAGGCTTACCATCCGAAAACCGACCACGTTGAGTGGATGATGACTACTGACCCTTATTCTCTCTCTCTGAGTACGTCCAGTTTGCACTCTCAACTGGTTGATCTCACCGATGATGAAACCAAACCGGCAGGTTGGGACAGTCAATCGATTCCAGAGCTGGAGAATCCAGAAGATCACATCATTTACGAGCTGCATGTACGTGACTTTAGTGTCAGCGATACGCAGGGTACACCAGCAAACAACGGTAAGTATCTGGCCTTCTTAGAAGATGAACGCGACAGTGTTAAGCAGTTGAAGTCGTTAAAAGAAGCTGGCCTGACAACGATCCATCTTCTACCGACTTACGATTTGGCTTCCATCCCTGAAGATCCAGCGAAGACGGTGAATCTGACCGATACCGTAGAAAAACTTTGCGGCATTAATCCTGATGCCAAGTTGTGTAGCGATGGTACTTCACGCGGTGCAACCATTCTGTCTTTGTTAGAACAAACGGACCCTGACAGTGGCGAAGCGCAGGCATTGCTCGCAGATGTTCGTCCACTGGATGGATTCAACTGGGGTTATGACCCATTCCACTACAACGCACCAGAAGGCAGCTACGCTGTTGCAACTGAGGGCATTTCGCGTATTCGTGAGTACCGTCAGATGGTGCAGAAGCTTCATGATATGGGCTTCAGAGTGGTACAGGATGTTGTCTACAACCACACTTACTCGTCAGGTTTGTATGACAAATCTGTGCTCGATAAAGCTGTACCGGGCTACTACCATCGCCTGAACCCAATCACAGGTGCTGTCGAGAACTCAACTTGTTGTGATAACACTGCGTCTGAGAACCGTATGTTCGAGAAGCTAGTGGCAGACAGTGTAGTGATGTGGGCTCAGGACTATAAGATTGATGGCTTCCGCTTCGATTTGATGGGACACCTGATGAAGTCGAGCATGCTGCACGTGTATGAGAAAACCAAGCTAGTAGATGAAGATACTTGGTTCTATGGCGAAGGTTGGAACTTTGGTGAAGTTGCTGATGGTCAACGTGGCGAAAACGCAACCCAATGGCCAATGGCGGGTACAGGCATAGGGACTTACAACGATCGTCTACGTGATGGCGTCCGTGGTGGTGGGCCATTCGATAGTGGTGATGCCCTGCTTGAAAATCCGGGTTTTGCTAATGCGGGTAGCCGATTCAATGATGATCTGAAATCGAAGATGGATCTTATCCGTTACGGTATGACAGGTAATCTGCAAAACTACCCGTTAGAAACGTATAGCGGTGCCACTGTGTACGGTCGTGACTTCCAGTACGGAGGGCAGGGTGCGGCTTATACGCTCGATCCTCAGGAATCCATTAACTACGTTTCAAAGCATGACAACCAAACGTTGTGGGATTTCAGCCAGTACAAAGCCGATGCCAGCGCTACGCCAGCGGACCGTGCACGTATGCAGATCGTAGGTCTATCAACTGTAATGCTCGGACAAGGTGTACCATTCTTGCACATGGGGTCTGAATTACTGCGCTCTAAATCCATGGAGCGCGATAGCTACGACAGTGGTGATTGGTACAACAAAGTCGACTTCAGCAAGCAGACGAATAACTGGAATATTGGCCTGCCACGTGCTGACAAAGATCAGGCTAACTGGAGTGCTATCCAATCAATCATTAGCAACCCGAATACCGTGGCAACTCCGGAGCATATTGCTTGGACAGACAAGGTCTTCAAGGAACTGCTGAAGATTCGTTCCGGCACGCCATTGCTTCGTTTAGTGAGTGAAGAGCAAGTCTTGAAGCGTGTACGTTTCCATAATACTGGGCCGTTGACATTACCGGGCATGATTGTGATGTCGGTGAATGATGGGGTGAGTGCAGGCGCAGACCTTGATAGCAATTTCGACTCAATTGTTGTTGCGATTAATGCCAATACTTCAGCACAAACCATTCAGATTTCTGGAGCACAAAGCTTTGAGTTGCATCCTGTGTTGAAAGCCTCGTCTGATTCAGTCGTTAAGCAGGCGAAGTTTGAAGACGGCGCTTTCACTATTCCACCACTCACAGCGGCTGTCTTTGTCCAGACACAAAATGGTGCGCAAGGAGAAGGGCTGAACGTTGATAGTAAGCCCGTTGATGTTGCGCCTTACGGCTCTACCAAAGTATACGTTCGTGGCTCAATGAATGGCTGGAGTACCAGTGATGAAATGGCCTATCAGGGTGACGGTGTGTACGCCTTTGAAGGCTACCTCACTCCGGGAGAGTATGAGTTCAAACTGGCTTCTTCTGACTGGAGTACGATCAACCTTGGTTTTGGTGGTTTCTCGACTGGCAACGGTTCTGTCACGCTTGAAGATGCAGGTAATGGCAATATCAAGGTGACAGTGACCGAGCAAGGCGTGTACAAATTTACGTTAGACGCTTCAGACCAATCCGCGTTGGTAGTATCTGTCGTAGATACAAATCTTGACTATGCCTGCTATCAGGATGACAGCAAAGCTTGTGATCTGAGGATCTATCAGGTGATGGTAGAATCATTTGTCGATGGAGACCCAGACCATAACTATGGTGTGGGCTACGGCAATTCGCACCACAATGGAGACCTTCAGGGTGTCATTGACAGTCTTGATTACATTGCAAGCTTAAACGTGAATGCGTTGTGGCTAACACCTGTGTTTGATTCTTGTGCGGGCCAGGCTGGTGATGATCGCCTTGACGCCACGGGATATTTTGCTTGTGACTACTTCAATGTCGATCCTAAATTTGGCACCAATGAGAAGCTGAAAGAACTGGTTGATGCTGCTCACGCTAAAGGTCTATACGTGCTTTTAGATGGGGTGTTCGGTCATACTAACCTCACTGGTGTGAAACCTTCCCCAATGGGTAAGCTACCAAGCCTGAGAGGGGAAGAGGGTTACCCGGGTATGTATGTGAATTACCCAGATGCAGCGAGTGAAGCCTTCTTCACAGAGGTGGCAACTTATTGGGTGAAAGAGTTTGGTATTGACGGCTGGCGTCTCGACCAATCTTATCAGCTTCCACTTGAGGCATGGCGCAACATTCGAGCTGCAGTAGAGCAAGCCTCACTGGATAATAAGAATGCTGGTAAGCAATGGGGAACACTGGGCTACATGGTCGGTGAAGTCTGGAAAGGTGCAGATGAGATTACGGCAACAACCTATGGCAGTGACGCACAACCGGGCCTTTCGTCGGCGTTCAACTTCCCGTTACGTTACGGCTTAGTTCAAGCTCTGGCGGTTGAAGAATCAGGGGCAAGCAACAATGCCCGAGTGTTGGATGCAGAGTGGAACAGCCGTGCCAAGTCGCCTTACCATGCGATGCCAAACTTAATGCTTGGTAACCATGACTTGGTGCGCTTCGGTGACCTGATTCAGCGTGGCAATCTTGGTGAAGCAGTCAAGCGACATAAAGCCGCGTTTAGCTTTCTAGCGGCTTACTCTGGACCAATCACACTTTACTACGGTGAAGAAATTGGTGACGAAGTCGCTAACTTCTCGGACAAGGTCACATCAGATTGTGCTTCTCAGGGGCTGTGTGATGATCATGTCGCTCGCTCAAGCGCGAAAGTTCAAGGCGTGACTGGGGTGACACTGACTGCTGAGCAACAAGATGTGAAAAACTATCTGACTCAAATTATGCAGGTTCGTAGTGAACATCCGGCGCTTTATGCGGGTGAAAGGCGCAACTTATGGTTGGATGACAACCTGTATGCTGACCTGAAAGTGAATGGTGATGAGCAGATCATCTATGTGCTGAACACATCAACATCGGAACAAACATTCAATGTCGATTTAACAAGAGTCAAATCGACAGACGAATTTGAAGACTTGATGAGTGGTGAGCTGATTAATGTTCAGGCAACATCCGGTGCGGTTTCTGTTCCAGCTCTGACAGGGCGACTGCTTTTAGTCAAATAACATCGCTACGGTCACTTCGACTGATATGAACAAGGCTTTCCTATGTGGAAAGCCTTTTGTTTTAGAACGTAATGATAGGTGTCAATCGTTGGTAAAGGTTTGGCAAGGTAGTGTGTTAGGCACGGTTTATTCTAAAACCTCATTTTTTTGCTCGGAGTATTTCTTATTTTTAAGTTCATCCAATAGTAGCTGAGTGTGAACGTAGAGGTAGCCTATTGCTTCTTTTTTCTCCGGTTCCGTGTGAATCAATCGGCACCAATATGTTATCTCTTGAAGGCGAGATTCTAGGCTTTCTGTATTCATGATTATTTACCAACAGCAAAAGATACACTTTAGTGTACACATTATGAATGTATGTGTATATTTAATTGTTTTTTTATATGATACTGATATCATTTGTTTTTTGGGGAGGTTGGGCCTCGCTTTATGACCAAAAGGCACATCAATGAAGAACAACAGTGAGCAACTGGACATACTCAGAGACAACATACAGTTTGGCCTAAATAAGAGTAAAGAAACTAAGGCGTCATTAAGTCGCAAAACTGGTGTTACGCGTTCGACTATCTATAAAATACTCGATGGCAAGGTTGAAAGAGTACAGACCTCGACGGTTGAACGAATTGCTAACTTCTTTGGAACAACCTGTCATATCATTCAAAATGAATCCCTAGAAGATCTTCTATCTGAAACACCTGTCGTGTCGGTATGCGGAAACAAGAACCCAATTGCTGTTCCGATTCTAAGTGAAATGGAGTTCATCCAGAAAAGTGAATATTACATCGGCGACCTGGTCACTGATTATCCCCTTACCTATCACTTTTCTGAAGGGAGTAACATCGTAGCGATTCGAGTGGGTCAGGTTTTGTCTAATTATTTTACCAAGGGCAATCTACTGATTATTGATCGTTCGAATCACAATGAAAAAGAGCTGAGTAAGCTCATTGTTCGCGGTGGTGCATTGCATTCTCTTCCCCCTAACTCTTCTCTCTTAGAAGGCGATTTTCTTTTTGGAGTAATACTCGAGGAACGTTTTTGTGTTTAATAAAAAATATAAATTGATTGGCTTTAATGGTGCCCCTGAAATGATGGCTAGCGTGATGATTCGGGGAACTGGAAAGGTCGTGAATATGCCCGCTAAAGATCTTATTTCCAGTGAAGTCGCTGATGATCTAAATCGAAATGAATTAGTTGAAGTATGTAAGAAAGTTTATTCAAAATCGAGCTTTGAAGGAGCATACGAGCTAGAGGACAGACATGAAAGTTATTGGATGAGCTACTCTTTTCTTGTACTGTGTCTGTGTTCTCTTTTTACATTGTCAAACATTACCGGAATTAAACCTGTAGAAATATTCAACACAGGCTTAATTGTACCTGCCGCAATATTTCTTTACCCAATTTCATTTATATTTGTTGATATATTAAACGAATACTTTGGTTTAAAGCTCGCCAGAAAAGCCATCATACAATCGACAGTGGTCAATGCTGGGATACTCGTTCTTCTCTATTTATCCACCACTATTCCTAGCATAGGCCCATGGCAAGCGATGGATGAACAGTATACTTCGCTTGTCACGAGTATGACCTCAGTGTTCTTAGCTTCTTTAAGTTCTTACTTTATTTCTGAGAACATCAATGCTTACGTCCTGAACAAAATAAAGATCGCCACTCAATCTCGATGGCTTGCCATTCGAGTCATAGCAAGCACCAGTATCGCATCCGTTGTGGATAGCGCACTATTTATTAGTATTGCATTCTTTAATGTACTACCCAATGACGTACTTTTCGTTATGTTTCTCAGCCAGGTTACTATTAAGATCTTATATGCACTGTTCAGTGTCGCGCCAATTTATTTCGCAAGGAAATTGTTTTCCCGCTTAATCAACGTCAAGGAATTAAATAATAATGACAACCTATGATAAGAACCTAGGTAAAAAAAGCGAGTATATCTCTCAGTATCAACCTGAGTTACTCGACCCTATCCCAAGACAAAAAGGCAGAGATGAGATTAAAGACCTGAAGGTCGCTACTCATGCTGGGTATGACTTGTGGACGGCTTTTGAAGTTTCGTGGTTGAACAATAAAGGTAAACCGATCGTCGCAATCGCGGAGTTTATTATTCCTCATACGTCCAACAATTTGATTGAATCGAAGTCATTCAAATTGTATTTAAATAGCTTCAATCAAACACGTTTTGAGTCGAAAGATATTGTTATTGAAAAAATGCAGTCCGACTTAACTAATGCTGCTGGTGCTAAAGTGACGGTGTCATTTATGGATGTAGATGAACCACAACAAACCTCAATAAATAAGCAATTTGATTGCATTGACGGTTTGGATATTACTGTTGACTCGTTTGAGTATGATGCGGATGCGCTATGCGGAAGCACAGTGGATGAGTATGTCTCTGAATCTTTATGTTCTCACCTTTTGAAATCGAACTGTTTGGTGACGAATCAGCCAGATTGGGGAAGCGTATACATCCGTTATACGGGAGCTAAAATCAATCATGAGAGTCTTCTGAAATATTTAATCTCATTTCGTGAACATAATGAGTTTCACGAGCAATGCGTTGAGCGAATCTATTCTGATATCAAACGATGCTGTGCCCCTGAAAAGCTGACAGTTTTTGCGAGATATACGCGACGAGGCGGTCTTGATATCAACCCTTATCGTAGCGACTTTGAAAGTGAAATTTGTTCGGGAAGAAACCCGAGACAGTAAATAAACTAGTTAGTTTCAAAATGAGTCCGTATCGATTTTGAGTCTGTCGAAAGTTTCTTTTAAAGGTCGATAAAACTGACTCGATCTGGACTCGTTGCTTTAATTAAGGCAGGTGTATGTTACTACATCTGCCTTAATACTATCTCTATGCGTTGGCTACTCTCCCCATCATTAATGTGTAACGCAATATTGAGGGAGGTTAATAAAAGCTAATGGGAAGATAGAAATCCAGTTCAAATTGCTCATCCTCATGCAGAAAATGGTTTCTGTGATAATGGACATAGGCAGGTGTTGAACCTAGCTTGAAGCCGGAGTCAGGCAGCCACTGTTCATGTACTTTGCTGATTTGAGGTAGCAACTCTCCATAGACGCCGGTCAGGCGAAATACCGCGTGCAGTCCACCGGGAATGATCAACTGATTAACTAAGCCGCGCACTTTGATCGGTTTGTCTATCTCGATACACGCTACGTAGCGACAGTTATCCAGTTCAACCAACGCTGGGTTTGAATGATGTAAACCGTATTGATGTGATGTGTCACGTCCCTCGCTGCTTGCCCATGCATTTAAAACTCGCCAAGCATTTTTTACGGTTCGGCTGTAACCCACATGGCGAACATAGGCAGCGAGGCGATCGGAGGTTTCGGTGATTTTAGGCTCGGGAAGAGTTTTCTTTGCGACGCGATGATAGCCTGCGGCGATTTCAGGATCTTTAAGGTAGGGCTTATCGGTGTTTTGTTGCTCGTGCTTTCGCCATTCTCCTGGCGAGACACTGAAAGTGGATTTAAATGCGCGGCTGAACGAAGAAACAGAGTGAAAGCCACATTTATTGGCGATGTCTAATACTGAGGAATGTGGATCAAACATTAGTTGATTTGCGGCGTACTCCATTCGTGTTCGGCGAATATACTGATGGATGGATTCTCCGACAACCTGCTTAAAAACACGGTGAAAGTGTTGCTCAGAATACGCTGCGATGTCCGCTAATTCCTTGGCTGGTAAGGATTTACTGATGTCTTTATGAATGTGATAAAGCACGTCATTGATTCGAAATATGTGTTGTCGGCTCATAAAGAAAAATAGCATAAATGGACATGTTGAACAGCATAAACGGACATCCTATTTTCATCAATGGGTTATACACTTCATTAACGTCTTTTCGACGATAAAAATTCTAAAATTACACTCAGGAACTGTTATGGAAATCGCTCGCTCCCTGCAACAAATCTCGTCGTCTTATATTCGTGAAATTCTCGCTGCTGCATCAGATAAAAATGTCATCTCTCTAGCGGGTGGCTTGCCAGATGAAAGTACATTTCCAATTGAACTAATGAAGCCGACACTAGAAAGCCTTTCATCAATGCCGGAAGTTTTCCAATACGGAGCAACCGCAGGTTACGCACCACTTTTAGAGTTCCTAACAGAGTATTTTGAGTTGCCAGAGACGCACTCAGTAATGGCCTGTACAGGCTCGCAGCAAGGACTAGATCTGATCGCTCGTGCTTATGTCAACCCGGGCGACAAAGTGGTCATGGAAGCACCTAGCTACCTTGGTGCGATGCAGGTGTTTGGTTTGGTTCAGGCTGATATTGTCACTGTACCTCAAACGGAAGCGGGTCCTGATTTACATGCACTTGAGAAGAGCTTCGCTGAACAGTCAACTAAGATGTTTTACGCCGTACCAGATTTTCATAATCCAACTGGTGTGTGCTGGACCTTGGAAACTCGTCAGAAGGTTGGTGCATTGTGTGAGCAATACAATGTTGTTCTGATTGAAGATGCACCGTACCGTGAACTTAGATTCTCAGGTCAAGCGATTCCATTGGTCTCTGACTTCTGTCCACAACACTCTATTGTGCTGCGCTCTTTCTCAAAGATCGCGTCTCCGGGTCTGCGAGTTGGTGTCGTAAGTGGTAAGAGTGAATATCTTGAGCCACTCATCAAGATCAAGCAAGGTGCTGACTTACACTCAAGTGTCCCTATGCAAGCGCTACTGCTAGGTCTACTGAAACACCAAGGCTTTGAACAGCACATTGGTACGGTTAGAGAACTGTATCAATCCCGCTATGAGAAGCTATTTGCTGAGCTGCAAAAGCAGCTACCAGCTGGCTGCGAAGTGAAGCCTGTTGAAGGTGGCATGTTCATTTGGGTTACGCTGCCATCCTGCGATACATTTGCACTAGCAAAAGCGTTGCTAGGGAATGGCGTTGCGGTTGTGCCAAGCCCGGTATTCTATCCAAATGCAGATGAAGCCAAGCCTGCATTAAGACTGAACTACACTAATGCCACGCCAGAGGAGCTAACGGTAGCAGTAGAGCGTCTTGCAAAAGGATTGAAAGCGTCCATCAGCGAGCCTGAATTGGAAAACGTATAACGAGTAAAGATGTGACGTTCTAAGCGCGCCTTAAACGTCACTTCATCCTGAGAGTTCAATCAAAAGACTAATAAGTGTGTCCAAATCCTGTTTGGCACGCCCTTCAAGTGGGTAACCCATATTGATTCTGACACAGTCAGAGTAGATATCGAGAGTGGTAAAGAGATGCCCAAGGCGAATATCAATTTGCTGAGTTTCGATTTCACTCTGTAACTGTTTACTGTCCAAACCCGGAGCTTGGATCCAAAGTACCATACCGCCTTGTGGGTTGCTGATCTTTATGTGATTAGGCAATTGAGTGATCAGGTAATCGAGATAGTCTTTTCTTAGCGAAAGTAGCTTTTGCTTTCTGCGTCTGAGCTGCTTAGCGTACTGGCCGGAGTCAATAAAGTCAGCGACAGCAAGCTGAATTGGTGTCGAGACCCCATAGCTACTGGCGCCAGACCTGCCTTGATAAATGGACATATAGCGCCCGGGTAAGCACCAACCTAGCCGGTAGCTGGGCGAGAGGCTTTTGGAAACAGATCCACACCAGAGAATATAGCCATTTTGGTCGTAGTATTTGGCTGGCAGAGGGGTATGGCTTGAGTAGGAGAGCTCAAGGTAAACGTCGTCTTCAATCACGGGAACTTGGTACTGATTCGCTAGCAGAGCCAGTGTTTGCTTTTGCTGGGCTGACATACTGATTCCTTGAGGGTTCATATGAGAAGTACAGAAAATCCCTGCTTTAACAGTCCCTTGCCTAAAGTGTCCTTCTAATTGCTCTAAGTCTATTCCGTCGTCTAAAGAAGGAATTTCGACGATTTTTCGCGCCATTTGGCCAAGTAACTCGATGATGCCGTTAAAGCATGGTGAGCTGATCGCGATGGCATCACCTTGCTCGGTACAGGACTCTATTGCCGCTTTTATCGCTGACATACAACCCGCGGTGATGACAAGATCACAGGCAGAAAAGTGCACGCCGACTTTAGAAAAGTGAGTCGATAATGCCTGACGCAGCAGAGGCTCTCCCTGAACATCAGGATAGTGGTTGAGTCGGTCGCCCATTCGACGCAAGGCTCGGCGAAAACTGCGTTCGAGCTCTGTTACGGCTTGTTCATCATTAGCAGTACTGGAAACACCTAATGGACCACGCAGTGCTGAATGTACAGAATTAAAGTGGCGGACTTTTGAAATTGTGCTGACAAACTGCGTGAGTTCAGGTGTTTGGTGGGAGTGCTGGCGAGGTGCGACGAAGTAACCCGCTTGAGGGCGTGACTGAATCCAGCCTTGTGATTCCAGCTCCTGATAGCAACTAACGGCGGTCGACATACTGACAGAGTGCTGTTGTGAGAGCTGCCGTAAAGAGGGCATTTTGTCCCCTTCACACAGCTTAGCGTGTTGAATATCTTCAATGAATTGATTGGCTAACTGCTTATAAATGCTCATCATCACAACAACTGTACTGGTTTTTATTTGAAAAATTGTATCTGTATCCCTTTTTACTCGCAAGCGATACTCATATTCACAGAATGAATGGAGGGATAACAATGAAGAAAAACGACCTAATACTTGCGGTATTCGTCATGGCTATTTGGGGATTTAACTTCTCAATGATCAAAATGGGGATTACCAATGTTCACCCACTGATTGCGACAGCTGCCCGTTTCGCGCTTGCGGTGATCCCGGCGATCTTTTTTATCGCCAGACCAAACGTGGCTTGGCGCTATCTGGTCAGTTATGGGTTAGTGTTTGGCGTCGGGATCTGGGGCATGGCGTCTTGGTCGATTACTGCGGGTTTGTCTTCCGGAATGTCTTCGGTTTTACTGTCGAGCAACGTATTGATCGGCATGGCGGTCGGGCTTTTTGTCTTTAAAGAAAAGTCGTCGCCTCGAAAATGGATGGGGGCTTTGCTTGCTATGGTCGCGCTATTGGTGCTGGTGTCTGCGACTAACGGTAATATTACTGCTTCAGGCCTTATGCTGATTATGATTGGGGCAATCAGTTGGACCTTAATGGGAGTCATCGTTAAAGCTTCCAAAACCAAACAGGCTTTTGCATTTAATGTGTGGGGAATGTTGTTTGCGCCTGTACCGCTCGTGTTGTTCGCGACAGCATTGCACGGTGAACAAATCCTTTGGCAAGCTTATGAACACTGGGATACGAGTACGACAATTGCGGTGGCTTTCCAGGCTTATCCAACCACCTTGTTTGGTTACTGGGTCTGGAATCGAACACTGATTAAATACCCGTTAAGCACCGCAGCACCTTTGACTTTGCTTGTTCCAGTATTCGCTTTAGTTAGTGGCTATTTCATGTATGACGAAGTGCTCTCTGTGTCTCAAGTCATCGCGAGTGCGTTATTTCTGATAGGCATCGGTTTGATTGTAAAACCTGCCACGGAAAAACACAGAGCGGCAAGCGCTAAGTTAGCAGGTCAAAGTCGATGAATGGATTGATTCATTGAGCGAAGATTAAGATGGGTGAGCAGAATTTTGCTCGCCCATTATTTTTGTGAGCGAGAATATTGGTAAGGCACGTTACGTCGTTTGACGGGTGTTGATTTCACAATGGAGGTATTGGTTTCAGCCAGAGAGGATACTTTGTCTAGGATTTCATCCAATTGCTCCATTGTGCCGAAACGCATCCGAGCATAAAAACAATCTTCACCAGTGACTTTGTCGCATTCAATAAACTCTGGCGTTTCGATGATCATGGCTTCCAGCTGTTTTATCTTTCCCGGTAGTTGACGCATACGTACGATGGCTTCAAGTGGGAATCCTAAATTTTCTGGTGCGAGTTGAACCCGATATCCTGAAATAACGCCGAACTCTTCCATACGCTTGAGTCGCTCGTTAACGCTCGGAGACGACATTTTCACTTCTCGGGCTAGCTCTGCGACTGGCATTCGCGCGTTATCGTTAAGTAAGTCGAGTAGTTGGCTATCGATGGCGTCCAGCGTCCAATCTTCGTTTTTAAGGTTCTTACGCATATTTGTCTTCCTTTTTTAAGTCTCATTGAAAAATGAGCTTCATTTCGCCATGCCTTTGTCGGGGATTACTTCTTAATCTATGTGTATTACTTAGTAGATTCAAGGGGATGAATTATGTATAGGAATGATACAGAAGCAGGCACCATCAAAATGATTACCGCTATGGTGTTATCGGGAACCATAGGATTGTTTGTGATTGAGTCAGGTCAGTCGTTTTGGAATGTCGTATTTTTCCGCTGTTTGATCGCAGGCCTGTTTCTGGCTGGTTACGTTAAATGGCAGTATGGTTCGTTTACTGCAGGCCTGAATAGAAAGGTACTTGGATTGATTGTGGCGGGTGGTATTACTTTGGTGGGTAACTGGGTTTTGCTCTTTGCCTCTTTTGATTATATCCCTTTCTCTATTGCGACGATTGCTTACCACATGCAACCAATTATGTTAGTTGTTGCTGGTTCATTGATGGCAAGGCAATTGCCATCAATGAACCTCATTGTGTGGCTATCAGTAGCAGTGATTGGGTTGGTGTTAGTGACTGATCTGGAGCTAACGCAGCTAAGTACTTTGCTGCAAGGTGAAGATGTTGGCAGCCAGCAAATATTGTTTGGGCTGTTATTGGCGCTGGGTGCTGCACTGTTGTACACAGTGACGACATTATTGACCAAAGAAGTCAGCCAAGTATCGCCAAGCGTGATTGCACTTGTTCAGGTCAGTGTGGGTGTTGTCTTACTGTTACCTATGGTGGATTGGTCGGCGCTGCCGAAGGTTCCAGTTCAGTGGGGAGCGTTACTCACACTTGGTTTAGTAAATACCGGATTTATGTACGTCATTATGTATGATGCCTTTCAAAAACTCACCACTCATCTCATCGCCATTTTATCTTTCGTGTACCCCGTGACCGCTTTAGTGGTGGATTACTTTGCCTTTGGTAATGTGGTGAATCTATCGCAAGGTTTGGGAGTCATTGGGATATTGTTGGCTGTATGTGCCGTAAAATTTGACTGGCGGATTGGAGCATTGATGCCAACCGTAAAAAGTCAGCAAAAAACCTAAGTAACTCTTTTCCATTTGATTTGTGTGGTTATTGATTGCTTTAACCACATTGCAATTGCATATTGCAATGTGGTTGCAATATGCGTTTTGTTTTTTTGATTTAATGGCTTTTATTACCCGCTTTTCTCTCAAATCGATCATTAAAGTACGATTTTGTCTCTGGCACATAATTTGTAAACATTCTGTTAAACCCTGTTGCATATCAGCTATCAGAGCCATGTTCAAGAAAGTGTTTGACAGGGTTATTGCATAGAGATGTGCTCAGCAGCCAATTTTGAGCCCTCTATGCGCTAGCAAAAGAGCAAGATGGCTTCAGAGCCAAGTGATTAAATAAACAGTATGGTTTTTGAAGTAAGAGAGTTAGGAACCATAAGTGGAAATGTTGGAATTTGTGCCTGTCAGTGGAACGATTCAACGGCTTAAGCAAAAGCAATTAGAACGGACTCTGTCAAAGCATATAGGGCAATGTAGAGAATAGATCATCATTCTGCGAGCTATAAACACCTGCCAACCCAACATTCGCCATATTAGCTCTCACGACATACATTCGCTTGTTACAACGCGGAAGTCAGTGATGTGAATTAAAGTGTTTTGTTAGAAAGGATTGAGGGGATAGGTATGCTATCTAAATTAACCATTGCCCAAAAGGTGTATTTACTTGGGTTTTCCCAATTGCTTGCCATGATGATTATGGGCGGTTTTGCCCTTTATCAAATGAACAAGATTGGTAACGAGCTGGTTGATATCGCAGAAGAAGATATCCCGTTAACTAAAATGTTGACGGTGGTGACAGAGCATCAGTTGGAACAAGCGATTCTGTTCGAAAGAGCACTCATTAAAGCGATCCGCGTTGAGCAAGGAATGGCCCAGATGAGCGTATTCGAAGAAGCCAAGAAAAAGGTTCATGACCTGACGGTCAAAACCGAAAAAGAACTCTATGAAGTTGAACAGTTCATTGAGAAAGCCATACCACTGTTGCACTCAGTTGAGGCGCAAGAAAAATTCGAGAAGCTTCTTGGCAAGCTGAAAGTTGTCGAGAAGTCTTACAGCACGCTTGTTGGTGAAGTTGACAAAACAATGGACTACGGCAGCAATGGTCAAATCGAAGAGATGCTTGAGTTCTCTAAGAAAGTGGAAGCACATGAAGATGAAATTGATAAATCGTTGATTTCGATTCTTGATGAGGTGCACAACTTTACTCTCGCCAGTGCACTGCAAGCTGAAGAGGATGAGAAGTATGCGATCAAGTGGATGACGATCATTGCTTCAGTGTCGATAGCTTTAGGTGTTCTTCTGCCTTTCTTGGTCACACGTGCTATTCGTACGCCAATCTTAAATTTAATTGATAGATTAAAGCAGGTTGCTGAAGGCGATGGAGATTTGACTATTCGACTCGACGATTCTTCTCGAGATGAAACCGGAACAGTAGCGAATGCGTTCAATCATTTTTTAGGTGTGTTGATAGGAACAATTTCGCAAATCAATGGACAGGCGCGAGAGCTTGGTGGATCTTCACAAGTTGCCGTTACCGCTATGCAGCGTACGTTACAGAACGTTGAAAAGCAGCGTTGCGATATCGAGCAGGTGGCGACAGCGATTAACCAAATGAACGCGACGACACAGGAAGTGGCGAACAGTACGGCCAACGCGTCTTCGGTGACTGATGAAGTTCGAAAACGCGTCATGGATGGTCAGAAAGAAGCGCTAGCAACTCAGGAGGTTATCCAAGAGCTGGCAAATGAGGTCACCACATCATCGAGTGTGATTGAAAACCTTGTTTCCGAGACCAACAATATCGGGCAAGTACTGGAATCTATTCAAGGTATCGCTGAACAAACTAACTTGCTTGCTTTGAATGCTGCCATCGAAGCGGCTCGCGCAGGTGAAACAGGGCGTGGCTTTGCGGTGGTTGCGGACGAGGTTCGCTCACTCGCTCAGCGCACTCAAGAAGCAACGGTGGATATTCAGCAGCTAGTCGATACGTTGCAGTCTGAAGCAAGAAATGCTGTATCGAGTATGAAGAAAGGGACAGATACCGCAAAACTTTGTTTAGAGAAGAGTTCAGAATCTGCCAATACTTTTTCAATTGCTGCAGAATCAGTCAATCAGATCGCAGGGCTTAACTTACAAATTGCTGCTGCGGCTGAGGAGCAATCGACGGTTACTCAAGACTTGGATAATAACTTGACCAGCATTAAAACTCTTGCAGAAGAAACCGCGGAAGAAACGAAGAGTACAGCCATGGCAAATGAAGCAATCGCCAAACATGTCAATGACTTACACACTAATCTCAGCAAGTTTAAAGTTTAGGAGCCTCCTCCTAAATAGCATCAAGGCTAGTGTATTACTCTAGCCTTGGTTGTATTGATTCTTATACTTGTGTAGTAAGTCTATCGGAATGTGGCAATAATCGTCTGGGTAGAGGGTCAGGCGATCCTGATGCTCATCATCGCTTTTGACATAGTTGGTCAGCGGAAGTATCTCTACCACAATACGTTCGCGATCTGAGCGAGACTCAATAAAGTCCTGAGCCTGAGTTAAATGCTTATGGTTTATGCTATATACGCCAGTGCGGTATTTTTTACCGATATCTTCGCCTTGCTTGTTGAGGCTGTATGGATCGATAATTTCAAAGAAGAAATCCATCAATTCCAGAACTGATACTTTTTCAGGGTCAAACTGAGTGCGGACGCATTCTGCATAGCCATCATATTCCCCTTTGGTATCCTGACTAGTGCCATTGGCTCTCCCGGCTTCAGTTAGTAATACTCCTGGCAGGTGCTTCATAAACTCCTGTACACCCCATAAGCAGCCACCAGCAAAATAGATTTCTTCCATTACGTTATCTCTTGAGATTCACTGCCGTGTATTAGAGCAAAACTGCTCCAAATGCTCTACGCCTTTTTACTTTTTAAAACGGTCATCTGAACAGTGATTTAAAGCTTTAAACTTTTTTCTTGATATGCGCCTTCGAATTTCAAAGTAGAAGGCTCTTAAATCGCCATTTTGATGCCTTAAATTGGCGATTTTAGGGTGTTTTAAGCGCCTGATGTTTAAGGTTTTATTTTTATGGAAAAACAAAGGCTTAGAGTGCTAGTCTTGCGCCAACTAAGGAGAACACATGTCTATAAAAGATCAGACGTATCATCAGCAAGACTTCTCTCATCAGGACTTACAGCAGCAGGTGTATGAGGGTTGTCAGTTCATTAAATGCAACTTTGACCGAGCGGATTTACGTGATGCAAAGTTTATCAACTGTAAATTCATTGAAGCGCAAGCGCTGGAAGGGTGCAGCTTCCAATATGCCAACCTCAAGGATGCCAGTTTTGAAAACTGTATGTTAGCCATGAGCCAGTTTGTTGGTGCAGATTGTTTTGGTATCGAATTGAGAAAGTGCGATTTAAAAGGTGCGAACTTTCAGCGTGCGAATTTTGTGAACCGTATTAGCCATTCAGCTTACTTTTGTTCGGCGTACATAACAGGGTGTAACCTGAGTTACACCGACTTCGAGCGCGCATTGCTAGAAAAGTGCGAGTTGTTTGAAAATCGTTGGAGTGGTGCCAACCTGTTCGGAGCCAGTATGCTGGGTGCGGATTTGTCGCGTGGTGAATTCAGCAAAGAGCAGTGGGGCACATTTAACTTGGAAAGCGCAGACTTAACTCATGTTGACTTGGAAGCTTTAGACATGCGTAGGGTCTCACTTAGTGGTGTGAAGATCTGTGATTGGCAGCAAGAGCAGTTACTGTCGAAGTTTGGTTTGATTGTCATTGCTTAAACCTATGCCTCACCAAGGCAGTTCTTCACCGCTATAAGAAAGAAAGCTGCCGCTGATATCTGATGTTGCTTCGGAAATGATCTTGACGAGATCTGCGGCCACTCTATCAGGTTCAAACAGTTTTCCCTCTGGTACATTGGCTTGAAAAGGTTTTGATAATTCGGTGTCCGTTGTGCCTGGATGTAGTGAAAGAACACATGCTTTGGGCATAGTTCTTCCCCATTCAATACTGAGGGTTTTAAGTAGCATATTGAGTGCCGCTTTAGATGAGCGATAGCTATACCAGCCTCCCAATTGATTATCTTTAATGCTGCCGACTTTGGCTGAGATAGTTGCGAGTTTTGGCTGGCTGCTATGCTTCAAGGCGCTTTGAAAGTGTTTGGCGATCAACATAGTCGGCATCGCATTATTCATGATGTTTTTCAGGTAAAAATCGGGTTCAAATGATTTGAGGTTCTTTTCGGGCCCGTGGTGCTTATCATGCAACAATCCAACCGCGTTAATAATCCAATCTAATGACTTTATTTCATTAGCTAGCAATTGTACTTTCGCTTCGTTTGTTACGTCTAGTTGATGCCAAATGATTGCTTCATGTGAGCTCGGTGGTCGAGTATTTCTATAGGTTGCGTGCACTTCTGTCGAAGGGATTGTTTGCGCTAAATGCTGACAAATTGCGTGGCCTATGCCACCGTTTCCACCAAAAATTAGTACTTTCATCGGATACCCTAAAATTAAGCAGTGTGGTTGAGGGATATATGTATAACTATGAGTCTGATTTGTTCTTACGTATTCTAGGTGAGGGGAGTTTATTGCTAACTTTGTTAAATACGTATTATTTCTGAGAGTTATGACTTTTTAGTGATTTATTGTGATTTCCTTCACGTAAACGGTAAAGAATTACACTGAACCCTATAAAAAATGGTGCCTTCTTTCAAAGTCATAAATCTATAAGCTAACTTTATATGAGCTAGGTTTCTTAATTTAGAGCGGGTTTGTCATGCCACTTGTTAAATGGAATTTATTGGCTTTAGGTCTTGGCTCTGTATTGATAGGTGTAGCGGCTTTTGGGGTCGTTAAATATGAATGGCAGGAAGAGTCTAGTAACCACAAAATAAGAGTTGGTGTCTCTCTGACCCCACTCTCTTCGCCTTTTCTAATTGCTGAGCATCTCGGCTTTTTTGAAGACTATGATCTTGATGTTACTCTTTACCCTTGTGTCGGAGGCCTTGCTTGCACTCAACTGATGCTAAATCGTGATGTAGAGTATGCGACGGCTTCCGAATCCGTAGTCATGTTCCAGAGTTTCGAACGCAATGATTTGGCCCTGCTGGTCAGCTTTGTTGAATCCGACAACGATTTGAAACTGTTGACGCTGGATCCTTCTGGAATCAAAGATTTAAGCGCTTTACAGGGTAAAAAGGTGGGCGTGATAAAAGGTAGTGCCAGTGAGTTTTATTTCGATGCTATTTTAATCGCCAGTAATCTCAAAAGTCTTGATGTCGAAAAGGTCTACCTTCAGCCTCATGAGCTGGTTCCCGCTTTATTGTCTTACCGTGTGGAGGCCATTTCAGCATGGGAGCCTATGGGGTATAAAGCGGATATTCTATCTGCAGCTGAAGTGTTGAATTTAGGGACTCCAGGGGTTTATCAACTCTCTTTCAACTTACTATCGACAACACCTTATCTCGAGTTTGCCGGCAAAGAGCCCACGTATTTATTACAAGCCATTGATGATGCTGTAGAGTGGATTAATGCCAATCCTAGTCAGGCTCTAAGCATCATTACCAAGCGTCTAAATATTCCAGAAAATCAGGTTAAATGGTCTTGGGAGGACTATGTTTTCCGCCTATCTTTGGGCAATTCTTTACTTTCCAACCTGCAATATCAAGCAAGATGGGCAGTAGAAAGTGAGTTGGTCGCGAATGAACAACCCGATTTTAGGAACCTTTTTTTTACTCAACCCTATCAGCAGATCATTGCTTTGCGAGAGTAAGCCATGTTGGATTCATTGTTTAAGAAGTTGTTTGTTCTATCGACCACTACACTGATGCTGACTTTGTTCATCATTATCTCTTTTGCAAAAGTATCGGATGAGCAACGTAAGACAAAAGCCGAGCTGGATCAGATCATTGATTTGCAGTTGTGTGTCGATTTGCTCAGAAGTCAGCTGTGGGTTTTTCTTCAATTTGGTGATGAGCCTAGCCTTAATCAAGTCGAGTTAGCTCAGGCGGAATTAGCCACGAAATTAACTGCCTATAAACAAAATAATAGTCTGCTGGGTAATATCCAACGTATGAACCGCAGCTTGAACGCGCTGCTTAATAAAGAGAAACAAGTCTACTTCTTATCAATTAATGGCTTGGATGACCAGGGCTCTGGGAACATTAATGCTCGGGGGTTGCTTCACTCTCGCTACAATATGATTGTTCAGAATATGACGGAAGAACTCGCTTATGTTTATCAGTCGGTACTTAATCGTAATGCAGATAGCCTTCACCAAGTGATGATCTATGCCGCGGCTTGGTTGGTCATCTGCTCAATCTTAGTCAGTGCAACGGCTTGGTTAATTGCTTTTCGCTTCAAATCAGGTGCAGAAGCCATGAAAAACGCGATGGTTGATTTGGCTGAAGGGAAATTAGACTCGAAAGTAGAAGCAGTGAAAATGGACACCGAGTTTCGAATCATGGCGCAGTTTTTTAACCAGATGACGTTGTCATTGTGTGAAACTACGGTGACTAAGCAAGAGTTGGAAGAGGAGGTGATGCGCCAAACGCAGCAACTTAAGCATAAGCAGGAACAACTGATCTTTTTATCTGAACATGACCCACTGACTAACCTAGTTAATCGCCGAGCTTTTGATAAAGCACTAGAAAATGCCATCGTGAAAGCGAACCGAACTCAATGCAAGCTGGCTATTTTCTTCATTGATTTGGATGACTTTAAATCTGTGAATGATACCTTTGGGCATGAAGCTGGAGATGCCATTCTTATTGAAGTTGCCAGTCGTATTACTGCCGCCATTCGAGAGTCTGATTTTGCAGGACGCTTTGGTGGCGATGAATTTGTTATCTGTCTTGATCTGTTGCATGATTTTGAAATTGTTGCGAAAAAGGCAGAGCAATTACTGGATGCGATCAACGCACCAATTGAATTTAATGGCCGAACACTTAACGTTGGGGCGAGTATAGGTGTCAGTTACTTCCCTGATCAAACCAAGAACAAAGAGGTGTTGTTAAGTATGGCGGATGAAGCCATGTACAGAGCAAAGCGGATGGCAGGTTCGGTTTGTTTTGATGGTAAAACAACCGTTTGTAAAAAAGGTTCTCAATCAGTCAGGTTAACATCAATCAATGATTAACCTAGTTATCAACATCGTTTGAAATTGCTAAATAGTGTTAGGGCCTATCTTAAGGAATTGTAAACCTTCTTAAACACTCAGCTATTAACAGATTTAACGCATTATCTCGACATTATTGTCAATTATCGACATCTTATCCGCGTTTGGCTCATGCATGATTTGTGAGCTGTATTAGGATAGGAAGCCAAAATGGATAAAGAACATAGTTTGCGTGAGAACTTACTTGCGCTGATTTTAGGGAGTGCTCTGGTTTCACTTGGAGTGATTTTCTTCAATAAAGTCGGTTTGTTAACTGGTGGTACCGCAGGGCTATCGATATTTCTGACCAAGGTAAGCGATTTCAGCTTTGGTCAGGTGTTTTTTGTACTTAACTTACCGTTCTATGCCTTGTCGATTACCCGTATGGGCTGGCGGTTTACCGTGAATACTTTTGTCGCTGTCAGCATTGTTTCCCTTGCTGTCGATCATCTCCATCATGTCATAGAGATTGCTCGTATCGAGCCTGTATACGCTGCACTGCTAGGAGGAGGCTTAATAGGTATGGGGATGTTGGTTATCTTCCGTCATAAGATGAGTCTAGGAGGGTTTAACATTCTCGCGTTATTTCTTCAGGAGCGTTTTGGTATTCGAGCGGGTAAAGTCCAAATGGCGCTCGATTGCTCGATCGTTGTTTTATCTCTGTTTATCGTTGATATTTCCTTGATTCTTCTCTCTGTTGTCGGTGCGATAACGACAAACTTGATTCTGGCAATGAATCACAAGCCTGGACGCTACCAGCCTCAGCCGATAGCCCCTTAATTTGGAAGATTGAATCAGGGTTTACGGCTTAGCATTATGTTAAGTCGTAACCGGCGACTTCGATTTCAGGCCCAAAACATTTCCTTGTGTTGCCGTAGGAAATAGACTTCCCCTATCAAATAAACAGATCTTGCTCTTCCCGTGGCCGTGCTGAATACATCAACTTTATGTGGCTGTCAGGAACCTAGGTAAATTTCGCCAACATGTAGACATATTTACCTTATTCATGTTTTTTGGTGTGGCTTCTTTTTATTTAACTTATTGTATTTTAAATACTTTGTGGTTGGCATTGTCTTTGCTGAAAATTTTCGCTAAGTCAGTTCTTTAGTGAAATTAATGAACAATAAAAAGCATAAATGATATGGATATTTATTATCTATATGATGTCGAAGCTAGTGCTGACTCGTATAAAAATATGTCTGACGATAATCAGGTAAGGACAATAGGCTGTCATTCTAATAAGGATTATTTATGCAAATTAAGCCGTTACGTTGGTTGCTTCCCTTTATTCTTCTAGGAGGGGCTTATGCTGGCTATGCTGCGATTACTGCGAGTGCTTCTGATGGATCGGGAACTAAGCCGGAAAAGAAACCTCTCATGGTCACGGTATCAACAGTACGCTCAAGTGACCACAAAGTACTTATCACAAGCTATGGCGAATTGGTTCCTGCTGAAGTGACTCAACTTTCAGCTCAGGTTTCAGGAGAAGTGGTCAGCTGGCACCCCAATTTTGTTGTTGGTGGAGTGGTAAAAAGAGGGGAAACACTCTTCTCTATTGAGCGCGATAATTACCAAGCAGCAGTGCTTCAAGCAGAAGCGAATCTAGCAAGTGCTCAAGCGGCGTTAATCGAAGAAAAAGCCAAAGCCGAAGTGGCTAAACGGCAGGCAAAAAACCTACCAGCCAAACAGGTGACGGAACTCTATTTACGTAAACCTCAGGTTTTAAGCGCGCAAGCTCAGGTGAAATCAGCGCAAGCTGCACTCAAGCGAGCTAACCGTGATCTTGAACATTGCAATGTTGTTGCTCCGTATGATGCGTTAGTGGTATCCCGAGATATTGGTGTCGGTCAGTATATTTCCGCAGGTGCGCATGTCGCAACGCTGAACAATGTCGAGGCCGCGGAGATACATATTCCGATTGCAGGATTCGATAGTGCGTTTCTACCTAAGAACTATGCTGGCATAGCCGCCAATGTTATACAAAGAGGCATTGTGGATACCCAACGAGAGGGAGTTATTGCGCGTGATCTTGGTGTTGTCGACAGTGCGACGCGAATGATCAATATGGTTGTGCGTGTTGATGACCCATACGCGATTGAATCGAATGCGTCACCGCTCAAGTTTGGTTCCTACGTTGAAGTTCAGTTTGTTGGTAAAGAGCTTAAGCATATTTACCGTTTGCCTCAAGAACTGGTCAATAATCGGCAGGTGTGGGTGGTGAATGAAAATAATGAGCTTGAGCCTCGTCTTGTCAATGTGCTAAGAGCAGAGCAAGAATTTATGTTAATCAATGAGGGCCTGACGGATGAAGATAAGATCGTACTGACCGTCCCTGAATACCCACAGCAAGGGATGCGAGTTGAAGTCGCAGCCACCCAAACAGATTTAAACCTGTAGGAATGGCACATGGATGATTCAAAACAAAAAGGGCTGATTGCCTACTTTGCTCATAACCCGGTTGCGGCCAATTTACTTATGGCATTTGTGCTCATTGTTGGGACGGTCAGTTTCTTTTTTATTCAGCGTCAAATGTTCCCCAACATTGAAGTGAATTACATTAACGTCAGTGCTCAGTACCCAGGTGCATCTCCGCAGGAAGTTGAAGAGAGTATTCTGATTAAACTCGAAGAGTCTCTCAAAGATGTCACTGGGATCAAAAAAGCGGTGACGACGGCCTCTCGTGGAAGCGGAGCGATAGAAATAGAGGTCGATGTTAACCAAGATGTTGAAGACGTACTGGATAAAGTCAAACAGAAAGTGGATTCTGTTTCCAACTTCCCAGCGGGTATGGAGCCGATTCAGGTCTATCAATTTGAATATCGCCAGGATGTGATTGAAATGGCGTTGGTTGGTGACCGCTCACTGATCGAGCTCAAACCGATAGCCAAACACATCGAAGACGAGCTACTTCAGCTACAAAATGTAGCCTTGGTGGATCTCAGTGCGCCAGAATATGAAATTGCGATTGAAGTTGAACCACAGATACTTCGTAAATACAGCCTGACTTTAAATGACATCACCCAGGCGATTCAACGTTATTCCGCTAACTATTCCGCCGGTGAGGTGAGAACCAATGCAGGGATGATTTCGGTTCGTATCGAAAATCAGTATTACAACGGAGAAGAGTTCCGCGATATCCCGGTCAAAATAGGCGCAAACGGTGCCAGAGTATTACTGCAGGACATTGCGACCATCAAAGACGGTTTTACTGAGGATGACCGATACTTCAAATATTCCGGTGAAAACGCAATTTACCTCTCTGTAAAAGCGACTAAGGACCAGAATATGGTGACGGTTGCAGAATCAGTGAAGGCCTATATTGAGCAGAAGAATACTCAATTGCCATCGGATTTGAAGATCAAAACACTGGTGGACATGACTTACTACCTCAATGCTCGCCTCGATATGATGCTGAAAAACCTACTACAAGGTGCGGTGCTCGTTGCGCTCATGCTGAGTTTATTTTTGCGCGTTAAACTGGCCATGTGGGTAATGATAGGGTTACCGGTGTGTTTTCTTGGTGCGGTTATGCTAATGCCGGCGATTGGCGTCAGTATCAATATTGTGTCCTTGTTCGCGTTCATTATGGTCTTGGGTATAGTGGTCGATGACGCGATTGTAATTGGTGAAAGTGCCTATTCTGAAATAGAGAAGCGTGGCGGAGGGGTTGATAATGTCGTCCGTGGTGTCAAGCGTGTCGCGACGCCTGCGACCTTTGGTGTGTTGACGACGATTGCGGTATTCGCCCCTTTCTTGATGTCAAAGGGCATCGAGCGAGCATTTTTCTTTGGTATTGCCGCTATTGTGATTCTTTGTTTGATTTTTAGTTTAATCGAATCAAAACTGATTTTGCCTTCACATTTGGCGCACTCGACGTTTAAACCGATCAAAAAAGGCAGTTGGCGAGACCGATTTAACCATCGTTTCTTCAGCTTTGTGAATGGTCCATACAAGCGTTTTGTGACTTTCTGTACGTATTGGCGATGGAGTGTATTTGCCAGTTTTACGGCACTTTTAGTGATCAGTGTGGCTCTAGTGATGGCGAACTACGTCAGGATAATTCCCTCCCCTAAAGTGCCACACGATTTCCCAAGTATTAAGTTGGTGATGAATGACAACGTGTCGAGTGAGCAGACGATTGACGCACTGAAGTTAATAGAAAGTACGGTGCTCAACATTGATGATGAGACGGAAAAACAAACCGGTCAGAAAATGATTCGCGACATTCTGACCTTCAGTCAGGGGCGCAAAGAAGGGCGTTTGGTGATCCCTTTGGTGGATGAAGAGCTGCGCCCTTTCAATACCTTTGAATTAGCTCGTCGTTGGCGTGAAGCGCTACCTGTGATCCCTGGCCTAAAAATGCTTACTGTTTCAGACAATGTGAATGATGATGAGAAAGGCGACGAGTTTGGCTTTCTGCTGTATGGCTCTGATATCGATACACTCAATGCGGCGGGAAGAGCGTTAATCCTCGAACTTAAGCAGCAGGAAGGTTTGTTTGATATCTCGTCTTCCATTGATGCAGGTAGTCAGGAAGTTTTGTTATCTCTTGCGCCTGTGGCTTATGACTTAGGGCTTAGCCTGTCCGATATAGCTCTGCAAGTCGGTGGCAGTTTTTACGGTGGTGAAGCGCAACGCGTGCTGCGTGATGGGGAAGAGATCAAAGTCATGGTTCGTTACCCGCAACTGACCCGAGAAGCATTTGCCTCTTTACGTTATGCGGTCATCACAACCCCGGAAGGTAAGAAGGTGATGTTGGGTGATGTGGTGGAAATTAACCAAAAGCCGGGAGTAAGCAGCATTCGCCGTGAAGGCGGTTTCCGCAGTGTGTACGTGTATGGCTCGATTGATGAAGAGTTGGTTGAGCCTAATGAAGTTGTCGGTAGAATCCACGAGCAGATCATTCCAGATATGTTAGTGAATTATACAGGGGTAAAAAGCCAGCTTGGTGGCACTATTGAAGAACAGCAAGCTCAACAAGATGAGCAAAAAATCTTTTTCGTTGCTGGGATGATCATTGTTTATATTTTGCTTGCGGTGCCATTGAAGAGTTATACCCAGCCACTGATTATTATGTCGGTCATTCCATTCAGTTTGACAGGAGCCATTTGGGGGCATTACTGGTTCAGTCTCGATCTGAGCATGATGTCTACGTTTGGTTTGATCGCGGCGGCAGGCGTTGTCGTCAATGACTCCTTGGTAATGACTGACTACGTTAACCATCTACGAACAAAAGGGAGCGCCATCAAAGAAGCGGTGATTGAAGCTGGGTGTGCAAGGTTTAGAGCTATCACCCTCACCTCGATTACCACCTTTGTTGGTGTATTGCCTATTATGTTTGAAACCAGCTTACAGGCACGGTTTGTGATTCCGATGGCGGTAGCGCTCGGGTTTGCGGTGCTGTTTGCCACATTGCTAACCTTGGTGTTGGTACCATGTTTATACTTGATGCTTGATGACATCAAAGGCATATTTCGCTGGGCTAAGCATAAGCTGATACACAACCGCAAAACTGCATTTGAATAACAACGAACAACAAGGGAGCAAAAAGCGCCCTTGTTGTATTCATAGACTGCAGTTCTTAAATCTCTTCATGTTTATGCACTACACCAAAATCGGCGAGGATGGCATAAGCGGCAGGGATCATAAACAGCACCAGAAGTGTGGATGCAAAGATGCCGAATACGATGGAGATGACCAGTGGCTGGATCACTTGTGCCTGTAAGCTGGTCTCCGTCAGAAGAGGTAATAAACCTGCGGCTGTTGTCATAGAGGTGAGAAAAACGGCTCTGAAACGTTCACGGCTGGCTTTGACAACCGAGTCATGAACACTGTCACCTTCATCGACATGATGCCGGATGTACTGCACCAAGAGAATCGAATCATTGACCACAATACCTGCTAGAGAGACAAAGCCCATCATGCTTGGCATGCTCAGCGAGTGGCCGAGCAGAATATGCCCCCAAACCACACCAATAAAGGCCAGCGGAATAGCCAGCATGACGACAAAGGGCTCTAGGTAACTGCGGAACTGGTAACTCAAAATAGCAAAAACACCGAACAGACCGAGTAAAAAGCCTTTACCCATTGAAGTGGCGGTTTCTGCGGTGTCTTTTGCCTCCCCTTCAAAATCGAATCGAAGCCCCGGGTATTTCTTGATTAACTTAGGTGCTTCTTCTTTTTGGAACTGAGTGATGATGGCGGTTGAGTTTGCTTTAGTGTTATTAATATCTCCGAATACGCTGATGGTACGCAATCCATCAATACGTTGTATTCTCACGTAATTGCGTTGGAAATTCAAAGTGGCAATGGTTGCGAGAGGAATCTGGCTACCATCCGACAGAATGATCGGGAAGTTTGCTAATTGTTGCAAGTCTCCCGCTTGGTCTTTATCGAGACGGACTTCGATGGAAATGTTTTCCACGCCGACCTGAATCTCATCGGCGGTTTGACCAAAAAAAGCAGCACGCAGCTGATTTGCGATAAGCTGGCCATTAATACCATAGGTTTCGGCGCCAGGACGGAGTTTGACGAGCACCTCTTCTTTACCCATCCGCATATCGTCAAGCACTCCATGCACGCCATCAAACTCGTTGAGATATTGCTGAATGTCGATGGAAGCGGCTTTCAGAGCGTCGAGATCATTGTGTTTCGCCCGTATCTCGATGGCACGTCCACCCGGCCCCATAGTCGGTTGCTTAAAAACCAGTGAAATTGGGTCAGCGAGCTCGCCGACATCTTCACGCCAAGCTGCAATGAATTCCTCAATTAATGTGTTTCGGCTTTCAGCCCCCAGCAAATCCAAACGCACTGTGGCAATATGTGGGCCTGATTCACTCGCATCAGCGTTGGCATTGAACTGACTGGTGATATGCTGGACGAGTGGTGTGCCGTTTTCCTGATTGTCACTCCACTCTTTATCAAGCCTTCGTGCCGAAGCGATGATTTTATCGACAACGTCTTCCGTCTGCGAGAGTGAAGAGCCGGGCGGAAGAATAATACGTGCTTCTGCAATGTCGCCGTCTAGCTCAGGAAATGGCTGGAATTTGAGTAGCCCACCGACTAAGGTTGCCGCAGAAATCAATAATAGGGCAAATACCCCACCGATAAAGGCGTAGCGATATTGGACTACTTTCTCAACGGCGTTAACTAACTTGGTATTACGGAAATATTCGAATTCACTCAGCAGTTTTTGTTTGAATTTTGCTGGCGGCTTATCTTGCTTTTCTTTATGCAAAGAATGAGAAAGGTGGTTAGGTAAGATAAGAAAAGCTTCAACCAAACTTAAGGTTAAAACTAAAATCAACACCTGTGGGACGGCTTTGAGTACGGCGCCCATTTCTCCTTGAAGAAATAATAGGCTTCCGAAGATACAGACAGTCGTCAGGAAAGAAGAAATAACACCGGGTAGCACTTTCTTTACGCCATTGGTTACGGCTTCGTCCACCTTCTGACCTCGGTCGAGGTGGGCCGCGATCGATTCGGCAATCACAATGGCGTCATCCATCATGATACCAATCGCCATGAGTAGCCCGACCAGAGACATGATGTTAATCGAAAGGCCCAATTGAGCCATCAGAAACAAACCACCTAGGAATGCTACAGGGAGGCCTGCCGCAACCCAGAATGAGTAACGAAGGCTAAAAAAGAGCCACATAGTAGCAAAGACTAATATGATACCCTGCCAACCATTTTTGACCATCATGGTCAAACGGTCCCACAGCACTGACGACAAATCATTAGTCAGTTCTAACGTGACGCCATCGGGGGCGATGGCTTGTTGGTCTTCAACAAACTGAGCGACCCGCTCTTTGATGCGCAGTGCATCATCCTCTTTGTTTTTGCTGACTTTCAAAAGCGCGGAAGGATGCCCGTCAAACAGAACTTTTTGCTCATCCAACTCGAAGCGATCAGTGATGGTTGCGATATCATGTAAGCGGATGAGAGAACCATTGGGACCAGAGCCGACAACGATAGATGCTAGTTCTTCAGGGGTTATTCGCCTTTCGTCAAATCGTATCAGGAAGTTCTTATCGGGTGTTTCCACATTGCCACTGGGTAGTTTTACGTTCTGACGGCCAATTTGTTCAGCAATATCACCAACGCTCAGGCCAAGCTGACGCATCGCTTGGCTGTCCAGTTCGACTTGAAATTGGTGAGCAGAAAACCCGGCGACCTCGACTAATGAAACGTCATAATCGAGTTTTAATGTCCGTTTAAGCTGTTCTGCGTAAGCTTTGAGCTCTGGCCAAGTGGTGTCAGCAGTAATCGCAACATCCACTACCGGTTCATTCCAGTCCAGCTCTTGCACCACAGGGGATTCTATTTCTTGGGGGAAGTCGTTAATCGCATTGATTTGAGTCTGTACATCGACCAGCATACGGCCAATGTCTGCTTTCTCATCTAACTTTAAGATAAGGCGAGCTGACCCTTCAATCGCTTCGCATTGAGTCTCTTCGATGTTGGCCAGTCCATCGACAGCATCTTCCATGCGGACACAAATACTTTCTTCTACTTCCTGCGGTGAGGCTCCGGGGTAAGTCACTCCCGCCATGATATAGGGAGGATCAAATTCTGGAAATGTCTCTCGTTTGATTGTCGATAAAGAAGTCATACCCAATATCAGCAGCGTTAGCATTAGCAGGTTTGCTGCCGTTGGGTGTTTAGCGAAGAATCGGATCATGATTCAGACTCCTCACTGTTGTCGGCTTGATCTTTGAGGAGCATTCCCTCAATCGCAGGGAGAAGATCGTTCACAATCAGTTTTTCACCCTGTTCAAAGCGACCGTCGATCACAACATGGTTGTCTCGTCGGTAAAGCACATTGACGGTACGTATTTGTAGCCTGTTGTCGTGACCTTTGATGTAGACCTTATCACCATGCAATGCTCGTTCTGGAATTACCCAACTTGGGTTACCTTGACCTTCGATTCTAGCCCTGACGAACATACCATTTACTAGAGGGGGAACTGACGTTGGTTTTAGGTTGCGATAATCTTGCTGAACTTCAAGAATCACACCTACGGTTGCTTGATTGGGGTCTACTGTCTCGCTGATTCGCGCTACTTTAGCAGGCCAGTTGGCATTGAGGTTGCCGCTATTGAGTTCAATCATGGCAGTGACCGAAATCATATCGGGTTGTGGGATACCTGCTGCGTCTCGCCCAAACTCCCCTAAGCTGGAAGCGAGCGTGTGCATGTCATGAATGGATAGCTGGGCTTCCACCTCCATGACATTGATACCATGTGCCGTCACCATGGTTTGCTGTAGGTTGACAACTTGATTTTGCTCAACTTCGATATCAGCGATACGTAGGTCATAAGGGAGCGTGATGACGGTTTTTTCTAGAGCCCGCTGGGCCTCCTCGACTTTGGACGTATTCACTTTAACCAGAGCCTCAGCGAGTCGTTTTTCGTCGGGCATTAGTCCGATTTGATTATCGATATCAACCACTAGCTTACGTTGAGATAGGGTACTCTGTTCCTGTTGATCGACGTCGGATTGGGAAGTGAGTCCTTTCTTGCGTAAGTTTTGTTTGCGTTCAAGCTCTTTGTTGGCGATAGCGAGGCGGTTTTTCTCAATTTTTAACGTCTGCTTAAGGTTGTCTTCTTCCAGCGCCAGCTTAGCTAAAGAAATTTGTGAAGATTTAAGATCCGCCTGAGCTTGTATCAGTTTTAATTCATAATCGAGAGGGTCGATTCTAAGGATTTCTGTACCAGCTTGAAGTACTTGTCCTTTTTCTAGTTTAGGGTGTCGATACACGACTTTACCCGTCACTTCTGCAATTGCTTTCCACTCCAGTTTAGGGGCAACTTTACCAAAGCCGATAGCCATCGGTGCGATAGATTGTAGTTCGAGCGGGATGGTTTCTACTAGCCTTGCTCGATCTCCTGCTGGTTTTACGGGGAGCTCCGGCTTCATCTTGATGGCCAAAACCAACGTGATGATACCCACGGCGAGTGCGGGGAAGAAAAGCAGCTTTCTGTTGATATTCATAGGGTCATTCCGTTGATTGGGAAGGCTGAAGGAAGCCTTGTGTCATAAGTTGTATGTTGTGTTCAAAAAGGCGATTGAGAAATTCTTCGTTGAGCTCAATGCCATGAATGGCCAGTAAAGCTTGAGGAGCAATAAAGGGGAAAACCATCAGACTGATGTAAGAAACACGGCATAGTTTGGGGTCGGCGTCAGGTCTTAACACTCCACTGTCTATGAGCTTGTCAAAGATCACGTCCTGCATTGGTTGGCCGATATCATCGAAGACTTTCTCAATTAATTTACGTTGAGTTTCTGATGGTGGCATGTTCATCACTTGAGCGATGAGCCTAGGAAACTGTGGAATCTTGATCATTTCACGATAGTACGTACGCATGAGGTCGAAAAAGTTTTTTTGGTTACTGTCGGCGATCAGTGTCCGTATTTGATGCTTCATTGGTTGGAGCGTTTCGCGGATCATGGTTTCGAACAGGCCTTCTTTGCTTCCGAAGTAATAACGTATCATTGCGACATTGACGCCTGCACGCTTAGCTACGAGCCGAGTTGATACCTTGTCGTACGCCATCATGGTGAATAGCTCACGAGAGTGGTGAATAAGCTTGGCGCGAACATCGATTTTGGTACTTGGACGGCCAGCTTTCCTCAATGATTCAGCCACGAAATTATGCCTCAGATATTAAACAACTGATTAATTATAGAGTGCTGTTTTTGTCTGCGATATGTGAAAAATTCAACAGTATTTAATCAAGTGATTAATTAATCGAATACTGTGAGGTGAGTTAAGTTTGGTAAGTCGATTCGCAAGAAAATACCCGCACAGTGGGCAGACTGTACGGGCAAACAAGGGCAACAATTTAAATTTTTTAGTTTGGAGATTGTTGGTCTAATTTCCATATCCAAACTGTTATAAAGTATTCGTGGTCTTTAGAATGACTTTGTATCAGTGTAACCAACATTGTTTAAAGTAACATTAATGTTATTTTTGTTTAAATGGTAAATTCGGAAATATACATTCCATTTATGAAAACTCCGTGCGACAAATTGTCAGTAGCTTAGCGCGTTGTTAGCCCACCATATAGGGCTGAAACCAGAGAACCAACTGCTGATAGTTCGTCTTCTTTTATATTTGAAAGAGCGACTTTGGCTGCTCTATGTTTATGGATGGTGAGCCTGCCAGTGGATCTGACGCCCATTGCTCAGTTGTGCCAGTATGGAGTGGGGAGCAATTTTAACCCCTGAATTTTCGATGGATTTGGAGCCAAAGTTAGCGGTAATAGTGCTACCGTCACTGAAAGAGGTTTGCTGAACCTGTCCTGATTTATCCAGCCACTTGAAGCTAGTGAGTGGTTTGTCCCACAATTGCTCATGGATGGGAGTATATGCCTGCTGGTAGTGCGCTAGTGCTTTGAGTCTAGGGCTGTCAGGTGAGTTTGCTTCATCTCGTGTCAGATGCACCATTGGCGGTGTATTGTAGAGCATGGAAATCAAGTCACGTTCGGCTTGGACGTTAGTGAATTTAAGGCTATCACTGTGCCAGTGATGGCTGTTTATCACTTCGTCATGAAAGACGGCTTGGTAAAGAGGCACTCTAAACTGAGGTGAAAATAGCAGTGTTTTATAAGGCTCTTTGACCTGCGCACTCTTAAAAAAGAACTCTGGTTTTTGGTCTGGGTACCAGCGCCCTAAAAAATAAGGCGAGTGTTGGTCGTGCTTCATCTCTTTATCTGTCCAGCCGAAGCCGACAGTCTCAAGCCCATGAGCAAATGCGATGCCGGTTGTGGTGAGGCTATTGCCATCTTCTGAGCCCAGTACCAGATTACCTTGCTTGGCAATCCAGTTCATTCGCTGGTTAAACGCATTCAGCATATCGCTTTCACTGCTGTTATCACGATAGTCTTCTCTTGCCATTGCTGTTGCGTCTACGTCGAGAAACAAGCTATTGAATCGGCCGTATTGGATGATGTCCTCAACGCGCTGCTTCACGTAATCCAGTTCGCAATTTGGGTTAAGGTAGTAGCCATTGCCACGAAACCCTGTTTTCTTTTCACCGTTTGCTTGCTCAATCGCACATTGCTCTCTCATCTGGTCAGGGAGTTGAGCTGTTAACCAACCGTCGTTAAGGCCTTTTGGTATCGCCGTGTTGTAAGAATCATAGGTGGCGACCAGATAACCCAATTGTTTGGCAGCATCAATAGCTTGAGGCTGATAAAAGGCAGGCATCCAGTTGTCGAAGCCCAGCCAAAGTTTGGTTAGACCTGCTTTTTTCATATTGTCGAGCATATCGAGTGATAACGCTTGCCCCCATCGTTCAGGTGAGATTAGGTATTGTGAAGAATTTTGCAATAGCCAGTGTTTTTGGCGTTGTGCAGCTTGGTATTGCGCTGCGATAGCATTGTTGTTTTGTGATGGTGCAGGGGCGAGGAACTTTAGTTGTAAGGACGCATTGAGTGAGTCAACAAGTAATTGTTTATGATAGCGACTCAGCCAGTCTCGGCCTTTAGTGAGTGGCTTGATCTCTTGGATTGCCGCCTGAGGTTGTGTGAGATCGTCTTGTGAAAAATACCAATTTTTGAGTCCCCACCAATCTGTGACATCGTCAGTACTGATCAGCGTTTTGCCAAACAGATAGACCTGACTGGCACCAATTAACCTCGCCAATTGAGGCGTTTGCTGTGCTTTTTCAGCCAGCGTTGTGGATTGATGATGATCAATGCGCCATTGCTTATAAGCTTTGGCGCCATCCATCCAGTTGTCACCTAAGGTTATTCGCACTTTGAAGGCTTGGTTTTTATTGAGAGTAGTAAAGCGGTGGTCTGCTAACATATCAACTTTGGGCATTGTGTTAGAGAAGGTGAGGCTGTTGTTAGTCGCATTGACAAGCTGGTAGCTGATCGTTTTTTTGCCTTGTTGAACAGTCCAAAAGGGCATTTTCAGGTCTTGAGTGGTATTTGCTCCTGAGTGGTTTTCTGTCAGATAGTTCGCCCACATCTTGTTGTCTACTGGGATGCGCATTCCCTCACTAAAGGGGAGGTAAAGTGTGTCGGTGCATTTTTGCGGCAAATCAAACCAACGTAAAACGATAGGTTGGTTGCGTTTTATCTTAGTTTTTTTTGGAACCGCGAAGCTCAGTTCAAGAGCCTGCTCTTTTAATACCGCGTTGACGCGGAGCTTACTTGGTTGGAGAACCCAATGTGCTTTGGTCGGTGAGTCCACTGTGAGCCTTGAGATCGTTTGAGCTTGTTCATTGACACTCAAAGATGGACTATTAATGACAAGATCATTCCAGCGAATGCTCAGATCTTGAGGGGAGATAGCGATCTGATTTGAGTGGTCACTCAGAGTCAGTGTTTGTGCGCTTGCGCTAAAAGGTAGAATCGCGAAAAACGACAGCGAAGTCAAAGCGGCCATGGGTTTGAATTTAAAAGACATGACGAAATCCTATTAGTGGTTTAAGTCACTATTAGAGCGCACGCTATGGTGCTTAATGTCACCCATTTGTCTCTATTATTTTGTGTATTGGCTTACTGGCTGGCTGAAAAGGGCAGAGCCAGCCTCTGTATATATTCAACCTTAAGCCCCTGTTGATACTCGAAGATTGAGACCGATGCACTGAGATGTGCTGCTCCTTTTGGTTGTTGACTCGATTTCGGAAATGGAGCATTGAGTGTTTGAATCGGGATTCGTCTATCGATCAATGTGTAGTGGCGATCAAACCATTGCCAGTGTGCCATGGCTTTCGCACAACTGTCGGTCACTGTAGGTGGAGTCACAGTGATCTGTTGTGTGATGTTATCTAGCGTCAGCCAGTTTTGATTTTTTGGCATTGCGATGATCAGCGCGTAGGTATTCTCGTTGAGCTTTAGTTGGTAGATGCCAGATTCGGGCTCAACCAGCATTTCTTCGCTTTCCATCTCCTGATAGCCTAGCTGAGAGGTAAATGACCCATACAGAATCCTTTTCTTGGTGGGAGAAATGAGCTCAACGTCTAATGTGGAATGTACATCTTCAGCGGATAGTTTGATTTGAAAACCCTGTGAAGCCAAGCCAGAGCGCCGAACAAAACTGAGGCTGATATTGGCTGGTAAAAACTCTGAGTGAGTTATGAGCTTTTGACCACATTGAGTTTGGTTTAAGATTTCTAATTTCACAGGCTGCCAGTAGTCACGGCTGATATTTTGCTGGCTGAGCGCAAGATGTAACTCCTGCCAGGAGAGCAGAGGCTGTCCGTTAAGTAGGGCTTCGTAGGTGCGCGAGAGTGGCGTATCGCTAAACCAATTTGCATAAGCGGTTATCGAAAATAACAGTGCGCACAGCAGGCAGAATGAACGGTGCATCATAACGCAGCCTCATTGAGCCGATAGCCCACACCACGATGCGTCTCGATATTCAATACAGGCAGTTTCTGCCGAAGACGTAACACATGGTTGTCTATGGTTCGAGTGCTGGGAAAAGCTTGATATCCCCAGATTTTATTCAGTAATTCATCTCGATGAAAGACGCGCCCTTGGTTTTGTACTAGTAGTACTAGCAGTTGAAACTCCTTCGGCTTTAGGGTGATTGGCTGGTTGTCGAAGGTGGCTTCACGTTTCGCAAGATGGATTTCAATCTTGCCGTAATGAAGAGTGCTGTCTCCTAATGGACGGAGCTGGCTGACAACACGTGCCAACAGCTCTTGATGGGAAAAAGGTTTGGTGACATAGTCCTTTGCTCCAGCCATCAGACCTTCTACTTTTTGCTCAGTGTCGATTCTAGCGGTGAGGAAAATAACGGGCAGAGCCTTGAGGAGCAGCCAATGGGGTAAATGAGCCACACTGTCTCCATCGCTTAGCTGTCTGTCGAGTATAACTAGATCCGCTTTAAACCAGTGTTTCTCCACTTTGCTGGATTCTTGCTCCCAAATACATTGGTAGCCGTTCGACTCAAACCAAGAGACAAGCCCTTGCCCGAGTAATGGGTCGTCTTCAATCAATAGCAGGGTCTTCATAGCGGTATCTCCAGTGTGCAGCGCGTAGGTTGGCGCTGTATGGTTAACTTCCCGCCAATTAATTGAATTAAGTGTTCAACAATATTCAAACCTATTCCCATATTTTCATTGTTTGTTGGTCGCCGCAGATGAGTTAAAAATCGCTTCATTGGGCTAGGGAAAGCTCCTTGGTCAGTCACTTCAATAACTAAAGTCCGGTCCAAGGTTACGTTAATGCCAATTTCGCCTTTGCCGTGTTGTTTGGCATTTTTAATTAAGTTTTCCAGGCAAATAGAAAGCCAATAGAAAGGCAAGGTTAACGCTTTATTTTGGTTAAGCTGGTAATCGAGTTGATGCTTTTCACAAATGTGATCAAGCCAATCACTGAGGTAAGCCGTCTGTTCAAGTAACTGTTCGGAGCGTTGTGTGCTCAGATAAATCTTACTGTTTTCTGTTAATTGTGACAGCCTTTGGTGATCAGACATTAAGCGCCAGACCGCTTCCTGAGCTTTCTCTGGTAAGTGATCAAATTGATCTCGAAGCATCTCTACAGTTAGACCTAGGCTAGTCATTGGTGTGCGTAACTCATGAGTGAGCAACTGCAGTACGAAGCGTCTTTCACGACTTTGTTTGCGTTTGGCGTAGAGACCTTTGGCGGTGGTAAAGAGTATCAATAAGGATAAACCTGCGACAAACCAGCGTAATGCGAGGACATTTTCTGCCATCTCACTGATACAAAGATTGCTGTAGCGAAACGTGCAGTTCGGACCTGTAATTGTGATATCAAGCTGACGTGCAAGGGGCCGCCATGTATCTGCTGATATCGACTTCCAACCCTGTTCACCACTTAGCCACAAAGTGTCATCTTCCATCCATGCTCTGTAGCCTTTGAGTAGGGCTTCTCGGCCAGTTGCTGAGAGGGCTGAAAACTGGCTATGTAAGGGGTGTCTAGGGTTATTAACCGTTAGGTAACGAAACAGATTATCACTCTGTATATCTGGATATTGAGCTAGATAGCGATCAGCAAAGCTGCCACCTGCGGGGTGTAATAAGTGGTGAGTAGCGAACCACTCTTCGTTAAGCTTTTGGCGTTTACACAGCGCTAACTCGAACTCGGCAGCATCACTGAGGTGTTGAGGCAATGGATCATTGAGAGAGCAATTCCGAGATATCTCGTGAATATATTTAATATCTGACCAAGTGTAGTATTCAAAATCAGGATAACGGGTGCGCTCTTGGAGTAACTCGGCTGGAAAGCGGCTGAGCTGTTGTTGACTCACCAATACATCCCCCGATTGCCAGCTTTTTTGGTAAAGCGATTGCCATCTCTCTTGTAGGCTCTGTGCTTGTGCGTAACAAGGAAATACCATAATAAAACACATAGCCAGACGATATCGGCGCATTGGTGAGCTCAGGTTGGGATGGAGTTTTAGAGATTTTAGCGGCTTTTGGGCTGTGTTTGTAACTTATATGTCAACATTGTTCTCTTAAACGCTGGCTGCTCAGATTAACAAAGGTTAATGAATATTGATGATATGAATATTAACTTTGCTCCTAGTAAAGTAAGGAGAAGCATAATGTTAGAGTGGCGAATCAAAACGTTTTCAGAACTCTCGGTACATGAATTGTATGAGTTTTTGCGCTTGAGAGTTGATGTGTTCATCGTTGAGTCACAAGATCCATACAGTGATCTCGATGGGAAAGACACACACCCAGAGACCCGTCATGTGATGGGGTTTGATGGCGATAGGCTGGTGGCTTACAGCCGACTCATGCCTCAAAGACTAGGGTATCCAGTTGAGGTTCTTGAGTACATTAAACCCGAAGATCGGGATGTGACGATCGGTCGTGTGATCATAGCCAAAAGTCATCGGGGAAGAAGCCTAGGGCATGCTCTGATGAAAATGAGTGTTAACACGATCCGAGAGATCTACCCTAAAGATGCCATTTTTATTTCCTCTCAGGAACACCTTAAAGATTACTACGGTTCTTATGGCTTTAAGGTGTTTACGGACCGTTATTACGAGGATGGCTGTGTTATGTTAGGGCTGAGATTTGTGCCCTGAGTTGGCTTCGCTTCAAAAGAACGTTTAACCCCAGTGGAGTACAACCCAATTAGGACGCTCTGATATTGCTCTCAGCTTGGGGCATGGGTTGATCAAATAAACAAAATCAGCACGCTCACACAAAGGCAGATCATTGATTGAGTCGGTGAAGAAGTGAATTTCGGAGTAGGGCTCTGCTTGCACTGACAGCCACTGCTCTAGCCTAGTCACTTTTCCTTCTCGATAACTCGGTACCCCCGAAATTTCTGCGGTATAGCGGTTATCAGTAGTGACCAAATCAATTCCCATGGAGTGCTCCACACCTAAGCGTTGTGCAACGGCTTCTACGAGAAAACTCACTGTGGCTGATATAATGAGCGTTTGTTTCCCTTGTTGATGAAGTTCCGCTAACAAAGGAATAGATTGACGAAATTGTTTAGGAACAATCCATTTATCGACACACTCTTCAACGAGCATCTGAACGTCTTCGATTGGTAAGTGAGCAATGGGCGCCATGGCAAAGTTAAGGTAATCGTCCATGTTCAACTGCCCTTGAGCGTACAATTGCATCAGACGTTGGTCTTCCGCAAGGAAATTGGCATCATTGACGATGCCTTTCTCAACGAGAAACTCGTTCCATAGCATGGCACTGTCTGCGTTGATGAGGGTTTCGTCAAGGTCGAAAACGTAAAGAGGCTGAGACATGTCGAGGCTCTCGCTGATGTAGGATTAGGTTGGCATGGCAGGTTAGCGAAGGATTGTGACAGTTTGTTTTCACTCACTGTAAATGGCATCGTCAGAAGCATCGGAGTGGAAAACTTGGTTTTCGAAACTAATGATTTTTTGGTATTCACCGGATTGTATTAATTGCCGCATACCCATATAGAGCACGTCATTCAGCTTTTTGTTACGTTCGTGGTTGTGTTTAGCGAACATGACATACATTTCTTTCTCAATAATCGGTTTAGAGTGAACTCTGAGTTTGTTGATTTGTACTGCCGGTAAGACAGTACCCATCATGTAGTAGCCACGATCTATGGCTGCGGGGTACGCGTCAATGCGATGCTTGCCGAGTTTAATGAAATTGCTTTGGTCTTCATTAGCAATTTCTACTCGTACATCTTTAGATTGAAGTAATCGGGTCACTTCGTAATCTTGAGTAGCACCAATACGATATTGGTTTAAATCGTCATGCTTTTGCCAATCGAAGTGACTATCTTCGTGGTAGAAAAACACAATTTTTTGTTTGAAAAGCGGACTCGAAAAAACAAAAAACGGTTCGTGCTGTTTGCTTCTAAACCATGGAAATGTTCCATCGTATTGACCGGATTGAGCATACCGATATGCTCGGCTCCATGGGTGGTAGTCTATGACGACACGATACCCTTGAGTCTGATAGGCGGCTTTAACGAGAACTTCGGCAATCTTATGGTCCGGATTGTTTTGACTGCTGGTATATGGCTCCCAATCGCCAACAACAAATTTGACCACCTTATCATCCGTTTGAGATACCGCTAGCGGAGGCAATATCAACAATAAAACTAACGCGAGAATCCTACTCATGGTTTGTCTCTTTATGAACCCTAACTTCCAATTTAGATGATAATTGAATTAATAAATAGTTCTGATTCATTAAGAGCGACGTAAGGAGACCTTCTAAACATGCGTGACTTATTCGTCCTGTTGTTTTTGTTGAACGGTCACTGGATAAGAGAGGGGAGGCAAGTTTTTAGGTTCGGTAGGCCATTTTTGCTTTGTTTTGCGCGCTTTGATAAGCGGGAACATAGTTAATGAGCGCCTCTTCGACCTCCTTAGGTTTAACAGGCTTGGATAAAAAACCATTCATGCCAATCTCAAAGCAGCGTTCTCTGTCTTCTTTTACCACGTTGGCCGTAACCGCGATAATAGGCACATAAGCTGCCCAACCTTCTAGCTGGCGTATTTTTTGTGTTGCTTCATACCCATTCATCACTGGCATTTGGCAATCCATTAAAATGGCCGCTACTTCGTTTTTCTGACAATATTCCCAAGCTTCTTGACCGTTGTTGGCGATATCGACTTCCAGGCCAAGTAGATTCAGCATGACCTGAATAACCTGCTGGTTAACTCGCGTATCTTCTACGACTAGCACCTTGAGGCCAGTTTTGTATTTGGGAGACAGTCTTTTCATCTGTGTGGTGGCAGAGGCAGGAAACGTGACCAAATTGGGTGATGATGAAGCCAGAGTACTTGAAGCAGCAGTCGCACCATCAACCGGTATAGAAAAGTAGAAGCTACTACCGAGGCTTATTTCGCTAGACACTTCGAGTTTACCCCCCATCATTTCAACAATTTTCTGGCTGATGGCTAAGCCTAGCCCAGTGCCACCATACTGCCGTGTTGTACTGCCATCAGCTTGCTGAAACTTGTTAAAAATGGCTTCTAGCTTTTCTTTAGCGATACCAATTCCAGTGTCTTTTACTTCAAACTGCAGTTGCTTGCCCGCATCGTTCTCTAACATTTTAATATTGAGTTCTACATAGCCTCGGTGTGTGAATTTAAGAGCGTTACTTATAAGGTTATTAATGACCTGTTTTAGTCGGACTGAGTCCGCTTCAATGGTTTGTGGAATCGCTGGGTCAATATTGCAGTCAAAGAATAGCTCTTTTTGTTTTGCGCGAATGCTGTACTCATTGGCTTGCTGCTGTATTAGCTTCTTTAAGTCAAATTCAATGGGGTCTAATTCAAAATGGCCGGCTTCAATTTTTGAAAAGTCGAGGATATCGTTAATGATGTCAAGCAGGGTATGAGAGGATGTGAGTAAGATATCGACATAATTGCGCTGTACTTCATTGGGGTTAGTTTCTTTGAGCAATTCCGCAACTCCAACGATACCATTCATTGGTGTCCTGATTTCATGGCTCATGTTGGCCAAAAATTCACTTTTCTTGATGTTGGCGACTTCGGACTTATCTTTAGACTCAATGATCTGTTGATAGTTAGTATGTAGTTTATCAACACAACGGTTATATCCTTCGGTTAACAAACTGATTTCATCGGTAAAAAGACGGTTGGTAGGCGCCAGCTTGCTGGGGATCGGGCTACCATTGAAATCTGTCATGGCCGCAGAAAGATGGGCTACGGGCTTTAGAACCAGTTTACGGGTAATCCATAGGAGGCTGGAGACTATCACACACGTCTGAATAAACGTCATGGTGAGAAGAAGCAAAAATTTGTGCCATAGCTGCTCGTAAACAGGAGCTAGATCGGTTTCTATTTTCAGTTGCCCAAGAGTGAAGCCTTTGCTGCCTAATTGATAGGTAAGATCCCATACGTTAGTGATTTTTTCCCCTTTGATAGGCTCACCCAGCTCAACAAGAGGTTTGCTGCTATCGAGGATGGTGAGTCTATCGACGTAGGAGCGTTGAAATATTTCATTGACTTGAGTGAAGAGCCGTTTTTGATCTTCCACCCATAAATTGTTTTGTAAGCTGTCGATATAGTTTTCTTCTATATGCAGCATCTGCTTATCGAGTTTTTCTTGCTCTGCTTGGTAGTCGACGTAAACGTTGATACCAGCGATGACAAATGCCATAGCTGTGCTAAGTAGAAGAGTGGCAATAGCAAGTTGTTTGTCTATGCCCAGTTGACGTTGTGTTTTCATAGTAAGTTATTATGTGTTTAATTGCTTACTAATAGCCTAGTATTAATTATGTCTTTAGGAAAACCGATTTTTTGCTTTGATTCCCCAAGCAAAGAGGTGACAGAGCATTTAAGGATGTTGGGTCGAGAATAAAAACGGTATTTCCGTAGAACTGGTACATACTTAAGGAAAGCTCCACTTAAAAGGATTTATGGTGAGGCGTTGGAAAATATGGTTGATGGTCTACACTCCTGCACTGGTTTGGGCAGGGCTATCACTTAAAGAAGCGACTTGGTGGATAGAAAACATAGTCGCGTATCCCAGTTTATTTTTGATTGTCTACCTAGTGCTAGCATTGGTCTGTGCTCTAATGCAAAAGTGGGCACATAGTGCGGTATGCGTTGTTTTAGCTGGAGCGTTCGCGTTGATGACCCCTAAGTCTGAGCAAAAGCTTGTCGCCCAATGCGCTAACCCTGTGTCTGTAGCACAGTTTAACCTTTATTATGAGAATCCAGATGTGAATGCATTCATCAATTACCTGCTCACTAAACCGGCAGACTTGATTGTGATGCAAGAAGTTGCCCCAGAAGTTGGCGACAAACTTCAAATGCTTAATGATATTTATCCTTATTTTTATGGTGGACAGGAAGGGGTTGGTTATCCATCTAGTCAGATGATTCTGAGTGTTTCCCCTTTGAAAAATATGTCGGTCTTCATGACACCGGATGAACAGAATATTATTCGTGGTACTTGGTACCCGAATAGACAAGGGGCGATCACATTGATTGTTGCTCATCCCCCTTCACCAAGGACAAAAACGTTGTGGTATCGACGTAATGCCTTGATTCAAACGATAGAGTCTCTGCTTGAGGTATACCCCAGTGATGAAGTGATGGTGGTCGGTGACTTTAATCTTTCATCTACCAGCCTACGCTTTGCTAAGATGTTTCCAACGTTTCAGAAAGCCCCTGTTGCAAGTTGGCCAAATTGGGCAGAAGCGTTTAAAACTCCGCCTATTTCAATGATTGCGATCGATCATTTGTGGCTCCAGTCGGTCAGCGCTGGTAGAAAGATTTGTCAGCGTTATAGTTCACCGATTCCAGCAGGTTCGGACCATTTGTTAGTGAAAACAAAAATTGGTTATTAATGATCGCTTATCATGATTCACTCACTATGGTGTTGGGAAGCATTGCGGTGACCAAGAGAAGCCTTTAAAATCGCGCTTCCACTGACCTAAGCGCATGTTTGAGGAAATATGAACAATGCCCAAGCAATAGTGGCACAAAGTGCGGAGCACGCGATATCACCTAAGCGTGAAATTGTACTCCGCGAGATGTTGTCACTGGCAAAAATGGCATCAGTAATTGCGGTTCCATTTTTGTTTTTATCTCTGGCTTGGATCTAAACCAGAGCACACAGCACAAGGATGTGTGCTAGCAGGTTTACTCCGCAACCCCACCCTGAGTGAGTTTTGCCGGGTCAAGCAGGCGCTCAAGCGTTTCACGGTCAAGATCGGTTGCTTCCTCCGCAACATCAATAATCGCACGCCCTTCTTTGTACGCCTTCTTAGCCACCTCAGCCGCTTTCAAATAGCCAATCACAGGGTTGAGTGCCGTCACCAGAATCGGGTTTTTCGCTAATGCGACTTGAAGGTTGTCTTCACGGACGTTGAATGTTGCGACCGCTTTGTCGGCCAGTGCCATCGCGCTGTTGGCCAGTAGTTCGATGCTTTCCAGTACATTATGAGCGATAACTGGTAGCATAACATTGAGCTGGAAGTTACCAGATTGCCCAGCCACTGTGATGGTTGTATCGTTACCGACGACTTGTGCGGCTGCCATGGCTGCTGCTTCAGGGATCACTGGGTTCACTTTGCCTGGCATTATCGAAGAGCCAGGTTGCAGGCCTTGAAGCTCAATTTCACCCAAGCCAGCAAGTGGGCCCGAGTTCATCCAACGCAGGTCATTCGAGATTTTCATGATAGCTACAGCAGCCGTTTTGAGCTGACCGGAAAGAGCGACCAAGGCATCCTGACTGCTAAGGTTGTAGAAGAAATTTTCACTAGAGGTGAATTGCAAGCGCGTTGCCTGAGAGAGATTATCTGCAAAGGCTTTAGCAAATCTAGGGTCTGCGTTAATACCAGTTCCCACAGCGGTGCCGCCTTGCGCTAATGCTTTCACGTTCACTAGGCTTTGTTCTATACCATTTCTTGCTTGTTCCAGTTGGAATTGCCAGCCACCAAGCTCTTGATCAAATGTCACTGGCATGGCATCCATCAGGTGAGTTCGGCCAGTTTTTACTACATGGCCAATTTCATTGCGTTTATTCTTCAACACGGTAATGAAATGATTTAACGCTGGGATAAGCTGCTGTTCGGCCATTAATGCAGCACTGACCTGAATTGCGGTTGGGACAACATCATTACTACTTTGCCCCATATTGACGTGATCATTTGGACTGACATCACCACCAAGAATATCGCTGGCCAGAGTGGCGATCACCTCGTTGGCATTCATGTTCGAACTTGTGCCAGAGCCAGTTTGAAATACGTCAATCGGGAAATGTTCTAAGTGCTGACCATCAATAATAGTTTGCGCCGCATCAGCAATCGCATTGGCGATGTCGCCTTCCATTAAACCTAGTTGAGCGTTTGTCAGCGCTGCGGTTTGCTTTACGTATGCCAAGGCCTGGACAAATGCAGCAGGCATTTTGTGCTGACTGAAATGAAAATTATCGACTGCGCGTTGAGTCTGCGCTTGATAGAGAGCGTTGACTGGTACTTTTACTTCACCCATGCTGTCTTTTTCAACACGGAATGTTTGCGGGGCAGGAGGTTGAGTCATTGGTGATCCTTTTTAATCTAGTCGTGCGGCGTTTGAATTCGCTTTAATTGTTGTTGTAGGTGTAAGAACTTAATGTCGCCATCGTCCCATTGGTAGTAGTAGCGCTTTAAGCATAGTAAGGGAGTATGAATGGCGTCGAGGCAGACCCGCCTGAAGGTACGACTTCTTATCGGATCTTGAATCGCTTCAATTAAGTGAGCGTAGACTTGACGAAGGAAAAACTCACATAGCAATGGATTTTCATTCTCTGAGCCATGTTCATAAAACGACGATAACGTCATCGCCCAATGAATATAATCATGAATGACATCTGGTTCGAATCCATACGGCGTGTAGCGATCAATGAATCTGTCTTGCGCTTTAAAGAATGCATTGTAAAGTGGTTTTTGGTTATCCATACTGACCTCAACTTATTGTAATGATAATTATTATCGTTTTTGTTGTATTGGATCAACCCCGTTTGATGATAAAAAGTAAACTGACCATAGGTAGAAACCGACTTAACAAAAATAAGTTAAGCAGGGTCGGTTGGTTTAACCCAAAGAATTGTCAGCGGATTCATAGTGATGCGTTTACACTAAAAACTGGCAGTAATCAGTAAGGTCGTACTTTGCTTACAGACAAAAAACTCACGTTTGCCACGGCAAACTTGTTCAATTTCATTGAGCCTCCTGGTGCATTTTATGACTTTGAAAATATCTATGAAGCGGAGGCTTGGGAATCCAAGTGTCGCTGGACGAAAAACGCGATTCAACAACTGAATGCAGACATCGTCGGGGTGCAAGAAGTCTTCAGTATTGATGCTGCAAAGAGGTTATTTGAAGGGATAGGTTACCAACACTTTGCTTGCGTGGATCGGCCTAAAATAGAGAGCGAGTATGTGTATTCTCAGCCCGTGGTGGCGATCGCCTCTAAGTACCCCATTCTGAGTTTAGCGCCGGTTGAACCGCCACTTTCAATGTTAGAGGGCTATTCTGCCCCTATACCCGAGTTCAGCCGCAAACCTGTCTGCGCGGTTATCAATGTGCCAGATATTGGTGAAGTCGCGATTTACGTTTGCCATTTGAAATCGCAGAGAGCGACAGAAGCCGACAATGTTGAAAAGAGTCATCCACTGATTGGACAATGGTTATCTGCCCAGCAACGAAGTTGGGAAGCCGTAATGTTGCGTCTCTTTATGGAACAGCAGTATGCGAGACACCCGATCCCTACTGTATTAATGGGCGACCTGAACCAGCCGCTGACGAGTGATCTTTGCGGTTGGTTGACTAAAAATGTTGAAGAGGAAAGGGAGCGGCTGGGATTACGCGATAGTTGGGACATTTTCAAACCTGAACATCTAAGTGCGCTGCGGCCAGCCACTCATTACCACTTTGCAAAGGGAAATGTGTTGGATTACATACTATTGTCTCAGGAGTTTCAGCCAGACTCGCAGTATTCGATGGCAGAGGTAACAGCATACACAACGCTTGATGCCCACTTGATTAACCCCAGCTTTGAGCTCGACAGACAGGCTAGTGATCATGCATTTATCGCCGTTACCGTCCGGTTTGTGCTTTGATCTCTTTGAATAGCGATTTCAGTTATATCCAGCGTCGAACATGACGGCAATATTCCTGATACTCCCTTCCAAACTTTTTCGTCATCTCTTTCTCTTCAAACGCAATGTACCATTTGTCTGTAATGATGATAAATGAGGCCGCTATCGTTAATGTCATTAATGAGCCTCCCAGCATGATGGCAAAGCCAATAAGTGCAATAGCCAAGCCTAGGTACATAGGGTTACGAGTGTATTGAAACACACCTTGTGTGACGATTTTATTCGGTTCTTCAAATGTCATGATGTTGGTCTTTAGTTTCTGGAATAATCGTTTTCCTGCGCTGGCCAGGCCTAAACCCAAGCAAAAGAGAGGAGCGCCTATAAGATTCAGGGGGTAAGGAATGAGGTCGTCAGTTTCCATGTACCAGTGTAAAAATATCATTAACATAATGAATAGAAAGAACATTTTGGGAGGAAGAAGTTTTTTCATATCGAGTTCCTTTTTTGGTGAGAACTCATATTAACTGGGCAAGTGTATGGCTGCCTTTACCTATGTTAAGCCCATTTCTCTTCTTATGCGGGACAAAGTGACGTCCGTAATGCCTAAGTACATTGCGATATGTCGAAGTGGTATTTGGTGACTATCCTGTTCAAATTCTTGTAAGAATGCGAGATAACGTTCTTTTGCCGATAACATTAAAAAGCTGGCTTCTCGTTGCTCCTTTTTGATCACAAGGCGCTCGTAGAGACGGCGTAAAAATATTCCCCAGCTTCTATGGTTGTCCGCTAGGTAAAGCAAATTCTTATATGTGATTGAAGCAGTTAAGCATGGAGTGAGGGCTTGGGTATAAAAAGGGCTGGGGTTACCGTCGACAACGGTGCTCACACTGGCAAACGCTCCGCCAATTCTTACTAATGACTTGTTTCGCTCGTTACCATCGTGATCGATATAAAAGTATCGCCCAATGCCGTCGATAACAAAATGGATTTCAGGGGGAAAGTCACCCTGACAAAATATATAGTCTTTAGGTTGGTAGGCATTAAAATGAATAAACTTCTTCGCTAAATCCAGATCGGATTGGTCGAAATCTTCAAGTTGTCGAAAGACAGTGTACAGCTTCTTTGCCGCTTCAAAATCCATGCTAACTTTACGTCCTAGGTTGAAAGGTCAACAGCCCTAGTTGTAAAAGAAAAATCCCCTCGCATCAATGCAAAGGGGATAGAAGAGAGAATGGAGTGAAACTATTTTGACTTTCTTTGCTGCTCTTTTCGGGCAAGCTTCTCTTTTCTGCGCTGAGCGATGACTTGATCCGCTTCACCACCTACGTGGGTTTCCCCTCGCTTCTTAGCAAGCTGGACTTGCTTTTCACGCTCACGGAATCGAGCTTTTTGCTCTTCAGTATGCTTGTCAATGCATTTAGGACAGCTGACGCCTTTTTCATACGCCTCTGACGCCATGTCTTCTTCAGTAATAGGCAGACGGCAAGCATTACACATATCGTAACCGCTTTTTTCCAACTGGTGATTTACCGCTACACGGCCATCAAATACATAACAATCACCTTCCCACAGGCTTTCTTCTTCCGGGACTTCTTCAAGGTATTTAAGAATGCCGCCTTCTAAGTGGTACACTTCTTCAAAGCCTTGTTCCTTCATATAGGCGGTAGACTTCTCACAGCGAATCCCGCCGGTACAGAACATTGCCACTTTTTTGTGCTTCGCTGGATCCATGTTTTCAGCGACGTATTCAGGAAACTCACGGAAAGTCTCCGTTTTTGGGTTAACGGCATTTTTGAATGTACCAATTTCGATTTCGTAGTCATTACGTGTATCGACAACGAATACTTCAGGGTCAGAGATGAGCTCGTTCCACTCATTAGGTTTCACGTATGTACCGACTACGTGGCGCGGATCAATACCTTCCACCCCTAAGGTTACAATCTCTTTTTTGAGCTTAACTTTGGTACGGTTGAATGGTTGGTTTGCGTCGAAAGACTCTTTGTACACTATGTCTGCAAGGCGAGGATCTTGTCTAAACCAAGCAAGAAGGGCATCAATGCCTTCACGGCGAGCCGCAACTGTGCCGTTGATCCCCTCATTTGCTAATAATAGCGTGCCACGGACTTCGTGTTTCTCCATCAGAGCCTTTAGTGGCTCGCGAAGTTCAACATAATCTTCAAGACGCACAAATTTATAAAGTGCGCATACTACGTAATCTGTCATGTTTTATCCTTTTAGCGAACTGGAGCGTAAATCCAGAGCTTTTTGTCAAATTGCGCGAAGTATAGCGAAGAGTACCCACGACAAATACGGACAATTTTTAGGGATAAAAGGAAGGGGGAGTGCCTGAGCTAGCAGAAACAATGAAGTGGTCAGCCTATGTTTGAGCTTAGATATCTTTTGTAAGTCGCCATTAGGTTGCTCAATTTTCTTGTATCGTGACTCATAATTGGACAAAAGCGTGTTAGGATGTCGGTTGTATCAGGTGAATTTCGGATAAAAATTTCTATGGGGTAACGCTCGTATATGGGGCAATTATGAGTGCTTTGGCTTGTTAGAAGTTTTTAGAAGTTTTAGTTTGCAAAGAATTGCCCCACTTTTTTGCTATTTTCTCAGTTTGCTCAGCATCAAGACCTAAACTTACCTGAGAACTCCAAACCTCCAGGCCATCGAATTCTTTGATAGTAATTGTAAACATTACATGCCCCAAATTATCGCATGTAGCCGATATACCAAATTCACCTTCAATAGAAGCCCATTCTTGAGCGCTATCCCAGCCGGTAAACCCAAGAAAGTGGCTATTATTGTCTACATCAGAAAGATGGTTTTCATCCTGAATTCTATGCTCAGAGGGGGAAGCAAATGGCAACCGGTATCCCGGCGGCCTGTCCCCACAAGAATCCCCATATCTAATGGATGATGAATGCGAAGCTATAAACTATTTATAGCATCGCACTAAAGTGCACATTTCTGTCATTGAAGATATACAGGTGAGTACCTCCTCTGTCCCATGTTTGGTCATCGTCAATAACCTCATCTCCATTTACCGATATAAAATGAATATTAACGCTCTGGGTGTATAGTCCTTGCAGATTTAAATATCCGAAAATGACATCCAAAACCGCTTGATCATTCACCAGAAAGCTGGTTTGAGTTGCCAAGTTTCGGTTGACTAACTCCTGACGAATATTGGCTGCAATCTGATCGTGACTGGGCTGGCCATTTACAACATCTGTCGTTTGCAAAATGGCATAGATCAAGCAGTTATTTCCAAGGCCAGAAGTGTGAGTAAGTTTTAATTTAGTTTTTGCTTCAGCTTTTTCTTGTTTTTCGTTAGTAATAGTAACACTGTCTGCATTCAAAAATTTAGTAAGATCTCCAGAGACTCCACAAAATTCCAATAACATTCCAGGATCCACTCTCAGCTTAGATTTTTCTAACTGAGCTTTTATTGCCAATACCTGTTGAATGGTTGATAAGCTTTCGTAAAACAGTCTGGTGTTTTCCCTTCGTGTCGATTTGGAAGCTCGTGTCCTGTCTATTGCTATTTTAATTATTGCTTCTAATGAATTTGCCTTACGCATATCGACAACCCCATCGGGAGCACCTCCGAGAGTAACTTCTTTTTTCCATAATTTTTCTTGCGACAGAATATGTCTTACGTAGTGGAGAATGTCTTCAGGGGATTCCGTTAATGCTATAAGCAAGAGGGATTGAATAAAGTCACCCAACGTTGCGAATGTTCTAGTAGTACCGTGTACACCCCACTCTTCTGCTATTGCTCGCTGATTTTTCAGATTGGCATCTTTTAGATGATTCACTCTGTAACTGTCACCGACACCTCTGCTTTTTTTCGTGGGCTTACCTTCAAGTGTCAACACCCTGTCATTGTCTTTTATGAACCCTGCAATACCATTTCTAATGTGAAAGGTTGGACGCCTTAGTGTTTTGATACCTGAGTGAGCTTCAAGTGCGACAAAATCTACGCCATCAGTAGCAACAGCAGTTACGCTGTGATACTTGCATGAAGCTTCGGATTCGCCATAGATGCCCAATGCGCCTTGAGTGTAAGTATGAGAAATTTGTGTTCCAATATTAACCTCTTGTTGTACTTCATCCTTGAGTTTTTTCTCATCCATACTACATTGCAGAAATTGAGCAAATAAGGCACAGTCGTTATTGATCAAGATATATTTTTTATCCTGGTAAATAACCTGATAGGCAATACGAAGAAAATCGTCCTGTTTTTTTGCCCCTTCTAATTTTGTGAATAGTCTTACTCTTGGTCGCCAACGATTTACGAGGTCAATACCCTCTAAGACGACTTGGGTGTGTTCATAAAGCTCAGCAGGTTCGGGAGCCTTTGCAGTCTTTAGACCATAGAGAACTTCGCGATTTTGTTTATCAACAAAATAGAGGCCATTTGCACTTCGTTCGTATTGTTCATCATCATCGGATAGACTTCTGCTGGAAGAAATGCTGCTGGAGCTGTCGTACCTTTGCAGAGGGTTTGTATTTGGCAGTGGTTCAGAATTTGAGCGGTTCCTATTCATGCTATGCACCTTTGAAATCGATCCTGAAATCGCAGGAAATGAAGATTCTTTTGAAAACAGTCTATTCCGAACTTCCGCAAGAAACTCGGTGAAAACGACATTATTCCAGGTGGTTGTCACCTTTTTAGCTTTTAAGCCGCATTTCTGCTTCACCAAGCTAGTGAACGCTTTGTAGTGGTTTAATGATCCCGGACACCATTTAATAAAATCTAATTGGGACAGACGCCCTAAGCACCCTAAACAAAGGGGCTTAGGCGCGAGCAATAAAGTTAAAGAAAGCGCAGAAGGCAGGCGCGCAACATACCTGATCAGACAGTCCAATGTCATGTTCAAACAACAGCTATCATCAACATGGTGTGTTGCAAAGTCAGGTCTGCATTCTCACGGCGGACCTTGGGAATGAGAGTGATTCCCTAAACAATCTGTATAGATAATTTTTGTTTACAGGCTGCTACTTAATAGCTTTTAGGTGGAAAGTGATTAAGGAACAAATCTTCGGCGCCCAGCGATAGCAGCTGAGCTGATTCAGGCATCTGTCGTCACACAGTCACATTTGATTGTGCGTATCAGCGATGATAGGACAGTGTTTATGTCGTTATGTGTTGAACAAATGCACCAAACCAGCCGTGTCTGATTAAGAACGTTCCGTTGCATCATACAAACATAGTCCCGTGTAACTCACTTTGGGGCAAAAACGTATTTGATATAGTCGATTCACATATCTTTGCAGAGTGAACAAGCAGAGGACAAATGACAAACTTTATTGTCCTCCGACAGCCCCGTGGGTTCATGAGGCGTTTACAGAGCAGTAGGATAGGTAGAGTTTAGCAGGCATAAAAAAGGCATCCAATTAACTAGCTGGATGCCATTGTATGGAGTGTGACCTTTAGAGCGGATTAACGTTGGTTAGTTAATGTAAGCCTGTATGTATTGATTATTTTGGATTGTTTCTAGTGAATAGAACCGATCTACCATCAAATAAGGCTGAGATGGACTTCTGATTATTTCATTGGCTTGAAATACGGGTTGTAACAGAGACAGTTCTAAGTTCCAGTGACTTTTTAAGTCTGTTTGGGATTCATACCATGCTTCTGAAATTATATTTAATCCCTCAAGTCTCTCATCAACGAACTTCTTTCTATCCTCAGTGGAGCAGCAGTCTAGAAAGTAGCGAACGATAGCATAATCTAAAGCAGATGCTTTTGTTTCAAATAAGTAAACATCGTCTTTGTTTGATATGTCAAACTTCCAATCAAACCAAATGTTGTATGCAGCTTTCCACGCAACCCTCTGATGCTCAATACTTGCGTCGTTGGCAAATGCTGTGAGGCATTTCGCAACGATTTTTCTGCATGGGTCGTTGAATTCAATACTGCGTAAGCCTATAGAACCTAAGTATTGAGTGATGGCATCAGAGTTCTTGCTCTTTGCTAGTGCTGAGCCAAGTAAATCTTGAATGTTGGGATATCTGGATGGGTATCTGGCCACAATATTCAAAACATGAGAGAAAAATTCTGAGCTTGCGGTTTTCTCTAGTAGAGAGGTAAAACTACAATCTTGATCTTGATCTTGAGAAAAAGATTGTTCTTTGTGTTGAGAGAGAAGTGATGCGTAACAGCAAAATAGTAATGAATGGGACTCGGTTGAATGGGCTATATCAAGTGTTACATCAACACCTGCATATGACATAAGCCCCCAAATCAAAGGTATATCTTTTTTATCTTCCAAACACTCTATAAGCTTTTCCTTTGAATGAACATAAAGAATAGCAAGTGCGTTAGAAAGAAGGTAGTTGATGGAATGTTTGAAATAAGGGGCACTGTGAAATGTCTTTTCATGCACTTTGGCCCAATCACCACAGTTACCTAAACTCTGGAACTCCAAAATTAGTTTTTCTCTATGGTAATCGGAGATAAATGGTTCTTGAATATCACTTTTTAGTGACTGAATGATGTTCACTGAATCTTGAATCAGAGGTGCAATCTGTTTTGAGGTGCATAGTATGTTTCGCCAAAAACACATAGGGCTAGATATTTTTTCAATTAGGAAAAAATATGATTCTAGCTTGTTTTTGGCTCGATTTTCATAGTTCAAAACAGAATCTGTCAACCACTTAATGAAGTCATTAGATGCTTGAGTTCTGACTTTATGTTGATGCCGACCTCTGCATAGCTCTCTTAAACCTAAGGGACACTCTGCTGCATTGAATTTATCGTATAAGTCGTAAGTATCGTTACTTTCAGCAATTAAAACATCACTTAGATAATTGTCGTATTCAATCATAATTTATCCGTGCTGCTCCAAATAAAACACTCTTCGGCCTCTAGGGACAACCAGAGCTCTTCAAACGCATCGGCAATCATTTGCCCATCGCTTACTTTTTGGAGAATATGATGTTCTTTGCCTAAGCTATTTACCGATGTGCCTAGGGACCAAGCTACAGGGCCATGTTCGTGGTTTGGAAAAATTATAAACCTATCATGGAATCGCCAACCAAACTCAGCATACGGTGTTCGTACTTGCAAATTAATACCACTTATAGTTTCTTTTGGTAGTTCATTAAAAAACTGATGCATGACTTTAGACTTGCTTTGTTGCTCTTTCTTTTGTGTACACACATCGGTGCTACAAATTGGACATTTGGGAGAATCGGAGGACTCTTTTACCGATGATATAGCTCTCATAGGGGCATTTGAGCACTGGTTAAAGAATAAAGTATTAATAATATCCCATTCATCTAAGTAAGGGTCCCACAACCAGACACCTTCTGAACCATAGCTATTAATCAGGAATCGAATATCTTGTAGTGCTCGATGTTGTTCTTGTAACTTGTTTATACCTTTGGGGTTATATTGGACAAATTCTTTTCTTCGTAATAATTCTTTTTGCTCCGCTTGATAAAGCCTCCGATCTAACCATTTCGATTTTTTTGTTTTCTCACCAACCAAGTTTTTGTTAGTTGTATGAACAGGGATTTCGATTGGTTTGATACTGTCTTTTTGGGGGATTACCCTAGGATAGTTATTAGCCATTCTCATATCAAACATTGTTGAGCGAATAAATGATGACCAATGAGTGGCAAGTAGAATTACATTATATTCTGAGTCCCAGACAGTTACTTTGTGAGGAGTTTCGTGTTTGAAAGGTATGATACTTTCAGAGTTCTTTTCATTTTTGTTATCGATAAAGTAGCTATCTATCGTTTTATCACGGCCTTTTTGCTCCGCTACAATAGTCAAAGCTCTAGGCGTAATATTGTTATGCCAAAAAAGGCTTACCTTTATATCTTCGCTGCCTTGTAATCCCTGAATATTGCCCTGAATGCTTGTGACGGGTATCTGAATGATGATATTCCCTAATTTGTCCGACAATGTTGCAATTTTAATAGGGATAAATTTTTGAATTTTCTCAGATAACGTCTGTATTAACACAGGGTTGCTAACTAAGGGAATTAGTGCGTCTTTTGATTCATTTTTTAGTTCAATCAAGTAAGAGCCACTGTTGAAGTTATTTTTTATTATTGAGTTAAAAGGAATTGCTTCAAATGAATCAGCCGTAACAAACGTTGCTGGTGAATAACTATACTCTTCGGTAGGTACTGAATCCCCACAGCTATCCCAGCACCTTGATGTTAACACTCCCTCAACTACACTTTCAGCTTGCTCAATGGGAAGTAAATAACGCTTTATTCCGATGGACCAGCCTTTTAGTGTAGGCAGCTTTAGTTCCTTTCGAACACCTATATATGAAGGGGTGTTAAAGGTTGGTTCTTTTCGATCCTCTGCAACTAGAATTGTATAAAGGTTTATGGGGGAAGCACCTTTGTGAGTGATAGCAAAAACTTCTGTAACTTCCAAGCAATTATAGTTACCTAAAACTCCTTGTTTCAAAAGCTTTGCTAGCTCGTTAGTTGATGAACTGTCGAACATTTTATCTCGCATATCTAAGAAAATTGCATACGGATTATGATTGTTTCACACATATGCAATCAGATTAAAGGCTTGTTAGCCGAAATTGTGTTTAAAACCCGGTTAAATCCTTCATATTCAAGAAAAAGCCCTAGCAGATGATAACTGCTAGGGCTTTCACATTTATGCGAGCTTAGAATCGTTTACAGGCTGTTTTCGTTTTTAAGCGGTTTCTTGATTGACTAGGGCTTAATTCAACTCACAAACCACATCAAACTCCATGCAGTGATAAAGGCTGGTCTGAATCTTTCCCCATAGGTCAGGGTGAATGTACGACTGGTAGCTAAAGAACTTTAGGCTATCTTTAAGCGTAAGGCTGCGCTCGCCCAGAAACAAACCTCAGCACTAGTCTCCCCCCCCCCTCAGATAACTTTTGGTATGGCAACACAGATGAACAAGGTATAAACGACTTTCTACTCTAACGAAGAATGGGGCAAAAATGTTTCAGCCAGAATTGGCTGAAACGAATATGAACTATATAAACAATGCCGAAAAAGATTGCTCTCTTTTAATTGAGGTCAAGATCGAGGATAGAGAGTCAAGCATTGCCTCATGTACAAAATTACCCATGCTTATGCGTTTTACACCTAGAGTTTTCAGTTCTGAAAAGTTAGGTAATCCCGGAAAACACATCACATTTATCGGTAGAGAGGTACAATCGACAACGGATTTGATATCATCTTTTTTATTGATACACGGTAGAAAAATGCCATCAGCACCTGCTTGTTGATATCTATTAATTCTTTCGATACTTGCTGCAAGAGGATCTTCAACATTAAGTAGAAACACGTCACTTCTGATATTAATAAAAATTTCAAGACCTGCTTTATGAACATGCTCTCTAACCTTTCCTAATGTTTTGCCGAAAAGAGCGCTATCACACAAGATTCTTTCACCGTCTACCACGACACTGTCTTCTATATTGACTCCGACAACTCCAACTTTAGCTAACTCAATAACATTCTTTGCTATGATTTCAGGTATATCCCCATATCCAGATTCAAGATCTACGGTCAAAGGCAGTTCTGTAGATTTGACAATCGCTTCTACAACCGACAGAAGATCTTCGAAGTGGATACTTTCTCCATCTGCCTTTCCAAGGTTATTTGCTATAGCTGCGCTAGAAGTACCAATGACAGAAAACCCAACATTTTCGGCAATCTTCGCGCTTGGTACATCCCATACATTACAAATAACTATTGGTTCGTCCATTTTATGCATATTCTTGAACACGTCTCATACCTCAATTTACTTTTGTAGTCAATAATTTCAGGCAAATGCTATCAACGGAATGAGGGAAATGTTCGCTGTTTTCGGAACTGAATAATAAATATTGAAATTGAAGAATATTTAGTCTTTGTTCTACTGTACATCTACAAAAACTGAAAAAATTTTGAGTGCATGTCGAAAATAGCCAAGCGCAAACGTCCTTGAGTATGAAAGAACAAACCAAAAGGAAACTTAAGATGAAATACATGCTTTTACTTTATGCTGCACCAGATCAAGAACCAGCATTTGGTACCCCCGAATTCGACAAGATGATGGAAGACTTTGCCCTCACGACGGAGACTCTTGAAAAGGATGGTGTACTTGTTGGCGGAGAAGGTTTACAGGATGTTAATACGGCGACTTCACTGCGGATTAAATCTGGCAAGGTAGAAACTATGGATGGGCCTTTTGCTGAAACACGTGAACATTTGGGTGGATACTATATTGTTAATGTCCCCGACTTGGATGCGGCACTGCGATGTGCAGAAATCATTCCCGTGGCTAAGTTTGGTACTATCGAAGTTCGCCCTTTGTTGGATTATAACGAAGTAGGTTAGTGTATGAACCAAGCCTCATCAAAAGCAATTGCTGTTGGCCATGTGATTAATGATGTCTTGAGCAAAGACAGAGGGCGGCTTTTGGCGGGGCTTATTTCACGCCTTAATGATTTTCAATTAGCCGAAGATGCTCTACAGGAAGCATCAATTGCAGCATTGAAACACTGGACGCGATCTGGCCTGCCGCATAACCCAGCAGCTTGGCTGATGAGAGTTGGATTAAACAAGGGAGTAGACCATATTCGTTCGGCGCAACGAGATGAGAGAAAGGTTCGAGATATGGTTGACAACTTCATGGGTGGTGAGGAATACGGTGTTCCCGAAACGATTCCGGATGAACGTTTGCGCCTTATTTTTACCTGTTGTCATCCAGCCTTGGAAGAAAAGTCGCGTGTCGCTCTAACATTGCGTACGGTTTGCAATTTGACGACAAAGGAAATTGCTGCTGCTTTTCTCGATAGTGAGCAAACCATGGGGCAACGCTTGTATCGCGCAAAGGCCAAAATTAAAGCTAAAGGAATTGGGTTCTCTATTCCAGAAGCAGATAGATGGTATGAGCGACTGGAGACGGTATTAACAACCATTTATTTGATATTCACCACTGGCTATGTCAGGGAGGGTGAATGTCCACGCTTGCTATGCCAAGAGGGTATCTTTTTGGCTAGGCTTCTTGACAAGCTGCGGCCCAATGAACCTGAAATTGAAGGTGTACTTGCCTTAATGTTACTTACGGATGCGAGACGTAAAGCTCGAATAAATGCAAGTGGAGTGATGGTACCTGTCGAAGAACAGGACACTAGCCTATGGCAGAAAAACAATATTGATGAAGCTCATCTTCTCCTTTGTAATGCCATCAAAAAAAGACAACCAGGGCCATTTCAGATCAAGGCTGCGATAACAGACTGCCACATGATGAAGCCTAGCCCCGATTGGGAACAAATGTCTTTGCTTTATCAATCGCTATGGCAATTCGAGCCCACTTCGGTTATCGCCTTGAATTGGGCAGTCGTGATTGCGGAGACAGGTCACCCAGAACTGGCGCTTACAAAGTTGGATGAGTTAAAAAAAGACCTTACAGATTACCAACCTTGGTATGCGAGTCGTGCGCATATTCTTAGTCAATTAGGACAAAAAAGAGAAGCTAGCACTTTTTACAAACTGGCCATTAAAAGAGCGCCAAGTGCGGCAACACGTAAGTTCTTGGAGTTGAGATACGAGACGTTACAAGTTGATTAACATGGTTCAAACACCAAAAATAAAGCAATCTGCCTAGGCTGACAGATTGCTTTATGACTAATCCCTCTTATGGCTTTAGTTTTAGTACCTTGTCGATGTCATCGGCACTATGGCGCTCTGGTAATTGCTCCCATTCTTCACCCATAGTACGGTTGACGATACGACCACGTTGAACGGCTTCACGAGCTTCAATCTGTTTTGCCCAACGCACAACATTCTCATAGGTATGGACCTGTAAAAACTCAGCGGCATCGTATGCCTTGCCTAACACTAGATTGCCATACCATGGCCAAATCGCCATATCGGCAATTGTATATTCCTCACCCGATACGTAAGTGTTTTTGGCAAGTTGCTTATCCAACACATCTAACTGGCGTTTTACTTCCATAGCAAAGCGGTTAATCGGATATTCTTGTTTTTCATCAGCATAAGCATAGAAATGACCAAACCCGCCGCCTAAAAATGGGGCAGAACCTTGCGCCCAGAATAGCCAGTTAAATGTTTGTGTTCTAGCTGGGCCACTTTCAGGTAAAAACACACCGAATTTCTCAGCAAGGTGAACCAGTATCGATGCCGATTCAAACACGTTAATTGGCTCATCACCCGACTTATCCACTAAAGCAGGAATTTTTGAGTTTGGGTTTACCGAAACAAACCCCGATGAGAATTGGTCAGAGTCACCGATATTAATGATATGAGCATCATATTCTGCTTCTTGAATACCATGTGCTAAAAGCTCTTCAAACATAATGGTAACTTTTTGACCATTTGGCGTGCCTAATGAGTAAAGCTGAAATGGGTGCTCACCAATGGGCAGTTCTCTTTCAAATCTTGCTCCTGCTTCTGGACGGTTTATATTTGCCCATTGATTACCTGAACTTGGTTCATTTTTCCATACTTTAGGTGGTACGTATTCGTGAGTCATTGTTCTTCCTTATCCAAAAATGATATCCGGCACTAGGTTAGATGGTGGTGGTGTGAAGAGATAAAAACCCTCCATTATCAGATTATTAGAACCTTTGGTTATTGCAAATCGGTTAATTGAATAAGGGGTTGCTAATGTAGATAGACTATAGAGGAGTAATCAACTGATATTGCCCCCTCTATCTGTGGTGTGGCTAAGCTTGCTTAAGATGTTCAAGTGCAGAGTGTAGCGAGGGAAGAATATAATGCCCTAACGCCTTTACGTCTGCACAAGGCTCCACCAAGTCGGGAATTTGATAAGTGGTCATGTTGGCAGCGACCGCACTTTTGACTCCATTATTGGAGTCTTCGAATGCGATACAATGCTGAGCTTGGACGTTGAGACGGTCGGCGGCGAGTAGGTAAATTTCCGGATCGGGTTTACCAACTGAAACTTCACAGCCACAGGTTAGACCATCGAAATATTGGTCTAAGCCTGCCAAGCGCAACTTAACCTCTGCGATATCACGGTGAGTCGAGGTGGCAACCGCCGTCGGAATTTGGTTCTCTCGTAGCCATTTCAACAGTTCGACTACGCCTTCTTTCACTGGTATTGGTTGGTGTTTGACAATAGCATCATAATTACGACGCCATTCATCATGAAGCTTATCAAGATCGTCTCCATAGGCGGCACGAAAGATCTTTTCTATACCGGCAGCATTACGCCCGATGATTGAGAGATAGACGTCTTCATAAAAAGGTAGGTTGACGTTAACACAAGCTTGTTTGAATACGCGCATGCATACACGTTCTGTGTCTAACAGTAGGCCATCCATATCAAAGATAGCGGCTTGAATTTTCATAGGTACAGCTTAATCCTTAACAGTTAGGAAGCCCATTCTGGCACACATCATAATTATAGTAAAAGTGCTGACCTAGACGTGGGTTTGTTGAATGTGAAGGTTATAGGAAGGAAAATGATGAGTAGGCTGAGGGTGATTAAATAATCAAAGGTCTGATATTTACCAGACCTTTGTCATTTCAGCGGAAATTACAGCATCCACATTCTTGCTGTGCGCGCCGGAATGCTAAACGTATGATAGCGTGAGCTAACCACAGTGGTATCTCCCGTTAGCGTGTCTTTATACGAAACGTTCCAATTGAACTCATGTTGGTAGGTGTCCACAGTAACGGACTTCGCATCGCCACACTTGTTGATGCCGACTACGCCTTCCTTACCACGTTTGAAGACCAGCGTGCATTGGTCACTGTGTAAGACGGTCATTGATTTACCCTGCATTGAGTTGTGGAACTTGAGCATGTTAATCATAGTGGCGTCTTTCCAGACGTCAGCCCAACGACCGTTATCTCTGTCTTCACTGTCTGGTAGTTCATCACTGTAGACAAGTGGCGTGCCACCGTCTTTCCCCAAAACGTATGCGTAAGCTAACTGCTCATCCTTCGGATCCATGATTTGATAACGGAAGCCATCATTGGTTGGAATGTCATGCGTCACGGTGAAAGTAATGGAGCGAGAGCTCTCTAACGCTTGACCGTAGGCTTGAGGATCATGAAGTTGGTTTAATCCGCCACCGAAAGAGAAAGCACCGCGAATAGAGGCGAACAGAGGGAAATCGTAAGCGGCGTGATTGGTATTGTTCAGGTAAGGCGCCAAAAAGGCTTCATAGCCACTGTCGCCCTTACCACCACTGGTAATGACTTCACCAAAAACATGCATCCCAGACGTAATATCTGATGTAAAAATCTGATCGATCTGATACTGACTCATGTGTTTGACAGCATCGATGCGGAAGCCTTTGATTCCCATCGATTTAAGTGCCTGAAGGTATTTCTTCTGCTGTGACACCACCCAGTTATTTGGATCTAAATCTGGTAATCCGGTATCGCCATTGTCACCACAAAGTCGCCAGTACTGGACGTGACCTGGATCGTTCCAGTTAGTGATACAACCTGCCGGATGAAAGTCATTGCCAGAGAAGAGGTTTTGGCTCAAGTCGCCAAACAATGTCTGGTTTGCGTAGTAGCTGCTGCGAGAAGCATAGTCATTAAGCACATCGGTGCCAGGGTAATTCAGGTCGCTACGCTTTGACGCTTCGTTGGCCATATGATTCAGAACGACATCGGCATAAACATCTACGCCTTGCGCTTTAAGTGCAGCGATCATCGCTTCTAGATCTTGTTTGTTACCGAGTGGTGAATCGATGACACGAAAATCCTGAGGTTGATAACGTGCCCACCATTGGGTACCACTTGATTTCATGGCGGGTGAAATCAGAACCTTTTTGAATCCGTTTGCGGCGATTTGCTGGGCATTATTCGTGACATCCGAATATTTCCAGTTAAATGCATGTAGGATGGCGTCGGCATAAGTAATTTGAGGTACGCTGAGCGCAGCAGTGGCAGCGAGTAAAGTTGTTATATTTTTCATAGGGTGTTTCTCGTTATTGATATTCACACTAATGATATTTTTGTGGCTTGCCATTAGTAGTGCTCGAAGTGGAAGGCTGAATTGCGGTCACACTCTGTAGGGGTTCAATTTATAAAATTTCTAGTAGAGTAGAACTTTGTGATATATCAGTTCGTTTTTCGAACGAATTGTTCGAAATTTGTACAAAGTGTCGGTTTGAGCACTTTTTTATATCGTTGACGAATCCGTCATTTGTTATTTGTTGAGTTAGGGTGACCATTGAACGACGCAAGCTTACGTAGACTCCAGCAACTGCTTATTAAGTATGAGTCTGGCAAAACATACCATCTGTCTATCGACGAACTGGAAATAGCGTTATCTACTTCAAGAAGAAATACTTCTAATATTTTGAGAAGCCTGTCTGACATAGGTTGGATCAGTTGGCTTCCTTCTAAAGGGAGAGGAAAGCTTAGCCAGTTTAAGATCATGCATAATTTACAAGGGGCACTTGAGCACATCTTTAGCAAAGAACTTGAACAAGGGCGTTTTTCTAATATTTCTCGTTTGATGGATCTGTATGGACACCTTGCGGTCAAAGCTTTGGCTGAAGCAACGGTAACACAAGCGAGTGTTAACGAGCGTTGTGATAGTTTGCTGATCACTGAATATCCATGGGTAGATACATTAGAACCTGCTAAGACGTATCGAATTGCGGAAATGCAGGTCATTCGTAGCGTCTATAGTACCTTGTTGACGCAAGACGAATCAGGCCGTATTCAAGCGGGGTTAGCACATAGCTGGAAAGTGGAAGGACGCTTTATTCATTTATGGTTGCGGCAAGATATTATTTGCCACGATGGTGAAGTGTTAGAGGCCACTGATGTTTCGGAGTGTCTACATCGGCTTAAAGTAACGGATGGACCGGTTAAGTACCTTTTTGAACAGGTGATCGGCATACGCGTTCTCGTCGCAGGGCAAGTAACGATTGAGCTCCAGCAACCTAATCCCTTGTTTTTGCATGTTTTGTGTGTGGTTCATGCTTCAATCTATCGCCTAAAATCTACGTATTTCTCAAGTGGTCTTAGTACGTATATAGGAAGTGGGCCTTTCTATCTGAAGGATTGGGACCGAGAGCGCTTGGTGTTGAAACGGCATCGTAATTACTATGCGCAATCAGCCTTGCTGGATAAGATCACCTTGTCTTCTTCTTCAGAGCTGAGTGACTTTAGCCTCAGTTTCAATAAGGATGGAGATTGTGAGGAAAGTACGATTAATGCTTTGTCTTACCTTGCTATCCATTTAAGGCCTGACGCAGAGGTCAGCCGAAACAACCTTCATCGGCTTGTTGAGTACTTGCGTCGCTGTCGCGCTAATCTGGACTCAGAAACGGTTGTTAATGATGTCAGTTTTACCCCTTGTTTGGAGCGTATTTCTGATGACGCGCCACCGCGTTTAAACGGGCACTTGGTACTGACCATGCCTCGACTGACCATTCCATATCTCAAAAAGATCGCTAAATGGCTAAAGAGCACAATTCTAGAAACCGGACTGACCCTTGAAATTCTCGAGTTAGAGGATATTAGCAATCCAAGCTCAGTCAGTGACTATGCCGATATTCTCTTTATCGAAGAAGTGATAGAGCAGCCTGAAGAGTTTGGATTGTATGATTGGCTTCTTGCCTGCTCCGGCCTGAAATTCATTTATGATCAAACAGAAATGAATACTCATTATGAACAAGTGAAGCATGCAATGAGTGATATTTTGTACGCTTATTCATTACGTAAAATTGAGCAGGGCCTGTATGACAAGAACCTGCTGCTGCCTCTGTTCCATGGTAAAGAAAAAATCACGCGTAGTCTTGAAGTGCATGGCGTTGAAACAAGTAAGTCAGGGTTGAGTGAGTTCTATAAGCTTTGGATTGATAAGGAAAAACAATAAGTTAATCTTATTTCTGATAGTAGATGGTTAATAAAACATGCATTATTTCTACCTGACCCTTTCATGTTTTATGCCTATTAAAGCCTATACCATCAGCACGTGTTACCAATGATTACACATTAGGATGCATTGCTTTGTGCAGTGCAGTTTTACTCATAGGAAATATGTGTCAGGGCCTATTATCATGACTTCCAAAATTATAGCTATCGCGACTGTTTCTACACTTTTGACTGCTTGCGGTGGAGGTGGTAATGGAGGAGAAACCTCGTCAGCCACATCGCCATCTTCTCTTCAATCTAAATCAATTCAAGGTGTTGCCATTGATGGTTACATATCAGGTGCAACTGCATTTCTTGATCTGAATTACAACGGTGAACTGGATAGCGGTGAACCAAAAAGTATTACCGATGCCAATGGTCGATATGAGCTTTCTCTATCAGGAGAGAATGCGGATTGTATTGATTATGCGCCAATCGTGGTTGATGTACCTGTTGGCGCCATTGATGCTGACAACCCAAACACTCCGATCGAAGAAGCATATCAGCTGTTCTTTCCTCCAGTAAAGATGACGACTTCAGGTTCTGAAATTAAGTCAACGACTCCATTGACTTCCATGCTTTGGAATGTGATGAAGCTAAACCTAGATATAGATGATAATGCTATGGGTAGTTGTGAAGACCTAAAACTTGCGATTCAGTTGCAAGGCATTACAGGCAATAGTATCCAGGAATTAGAAAACGATGTAGCGAACCGGAACAACGTTAGTGTAGATCAGCTGTATAGTGACTTCATAAAAGAGGATGACAATGAAGTAAAAGCGCTTACACAGAAACTAATGCCAGTAATCAAGGCCTCTTATCGTGAATCAAAGATGTTAAGACAACAGAATCCGACAGCCGAAGAAGCTTACGTTAGTTACATTGTCCGCAGTGATGAGGATACCAATGACGAGCAGAACGACCAATGGTATAAAGTTCAAGTGACAAAGAGTGGCTCAAAGGTAGAAAGAAGAACATTTGACGTAACGAGCGAGCTTGTTGACCCTCAATTGATTGAGCATGTTGTGACATATACAGCCGAGAATAGTGATCTGTCCTATACAAGAGAGTACAGCCTGCGTAGAGAAACCGAGGGTAATCAAGAGTCTATAGAAAATCTTCCCTTTAATTGTTCAATTAAACAAACCATTGAGGAAACTCATAAGCTCTATGCAAATTCATGGCTTTATTATGTCGTAACTAATCAATCTGCTACTAAACAAGAATCCGAGATGGACGTTTGTCTCAATTATGATGTTGGTGGGGATGATTATGAGCAAACGGTAGAAGTGATGGCGGTTGATAATAGTCAGAATCAAGGGACAGTCATTATAGGACATCGTTTTCATTATGATCAATATAAGGCCAATGCTGCATGGGTAGATGTGGATCCTACGTTGAACAACGTCAATGGAAACTTGCTGGAAAGTTTTGTTCATATAGATCCCGATTTTCGTGAGAACGAGGGTTACGGTTCATTATTCTGGGTGAGATCGAAAGCAGAGTTTAGTTCGAATGAGTCGTCACAAGTTATAACAATCAAGTACTCAGATGATGTCTGGTTTAAGGAAACTGATTACGATGATGGCAGTACAGTCTATGAGTGTTCTGAAAGTGAATTTGGTGAATGGAATGTATGTGGATATCAGCGTGCTTTTGCCAATAAATATAAGGTTCTTAACGATGATAGACTTCCGGTGCTTAAGGCTTTAGCAACGTATTCACAATAATGAGCCACTGAAAATAGTGGGTTAAGTGAGAAGGTCGGCCATTTGAATGAAAAAACATGCACTATTTTGTCCCATTTCTTACGTGTTTTTCTAAATCTACAGCTGTTAGCATTCGCACTGCGTTAACCACTGCTATAACGCCACGCGCCATTACACTCTAATGGCGCGTTTTTGCCTTTCATTATTCATCGGGGATTTTGCAATGAACCTTAAACTTATTGCTGTTGTATCCATCTCTGCAGGCCTAGTCGCATGCGGTGGAGGCGGCGACGGTGGTTCACCTAGCTCTAGTACTTCATCTCAAACACGAAGCCTTCAAGGTGTGGCCATAGATGGATACATCTCTGGCGCGACGGCTTTTCTTGATATCAATTACAACGGTCAGTTAGACTCTGGTGAGCCTAGTGCTGTAACTAATTCTGAGGGTAGCTATCGCCTATCTTTGTCAGGTAGTAACTCTGACTGTATTGATTACGCGCCTATTGTTGTAAATGTGCCTGTCGGTGCGATTGATGCGGATCATCCTAATACGCCGATCAGTGAGCCATACCAGCTTGTCTTTCCTCCAGCAATGACACTCAGTTCAGAGCATGAGATAAAATCTACTACACCTTTAACGACAGTATTGTGGAATCAAATTCAGGAAGACCTAAATGAAAGTGGTATCACCAGTTGTACCGGGTTGAGGTCTGCTGTAAATACGCAAGAGAAAGTGATCCAAAATGTTAAGGAGCACGATCATCGTATTGCGGCACGTTATAACATCGCAGCAGATAAGATTTACGGTGATTTCATTAAGGAACAAAATAAAGAGCTGTATGAATTAGCTCAGAAGATGATGCCCGCAATTAGGAAGTCATACAGTGATACTAAGGCACTTCAGCAGGTAAATCCTGGCGCTCATCAAGCCTATGTAGACTACTATTGGAAATACTGGGACAAAGATACACAGCAAAAAATAGACAAGTGGTATAAGGTCAAAACAGTTTTAACTGACACTAAGCTAGTACACACGGAATACGAAGTCTCAGCAGACTTACAGACCGAAGTATTACTGACTCGTCATACAGAGCGAAACACGAAAAAGAAAGCAGGGTTTGACTACACTAAGAATGCATCATTATGGATTAATGAAGATAACGCCAGCTACAGCTGTGATATCACCGAGTCAATTGAGCAACTTATTCAACCCAACTCTCTGAAAACTTATCGTGTGAGTAATAGCTCAAGTACGCAAGAACTGGATTGGGATAGCTGCAAAAACAATAATGTGGGAAGCAATTTCACCCAATATTTAGAAGTGATAGTCGTTAATAATTATCGTGATGGTATGTTACGCGCCCAGCATACTTTTAGTTATTATCCCAATCCTAAATATCCTGAATGGGTAAACGTTGAGCAGAAGATCGATAGTTTTAGCCGTAGCACTTTGGATCAACTGAGTTATATATCTTCAGATTTCAATGACGACTCAGATTACGGGGCCCACACGTGGGTGAGGTCTAAGCACTCCCAAGTGGCAGTGACACCGTTTAAATTTAACGGTATTGCAATTTCAAGAAACGCCATCGGTGATTGGTGGAAGAATACCTATTACTATAATGGTACCTCTTCATTGGAGTGTTCTCCTGATAAAGGAAAGACTTGGTCAAAATGTAAGTAATGTGTTTTGTTAGATTAAGCCCCTGATTGGGGCTTTTTCTTTATCTGGAATCATTTAATGGGTGTTTGTAGTAAACCCAAGAGAAAATGTTTAGTAGACTGTCCACCTAATTATAAAGCTTAAAAGGAAATAGGAATGAGTCAGCAGCAAGTCGCGTTTATTGGTCTAGGTGTGATGGGTTACCCGATGGCAGGTTACTTAAGTAAAGCGGGGTATTCCACCAAAGTGTTCAATCGCACTCAAGCAAAAGCGATTAAATGGGCCGATGAATATCAGGGCACAGCGTGTGAGACGCCAAAGCAAGCAGCGCAGGATTGCGATGTCGTGTTCATTTGTGTGGGCAATGATGATGACGTGCGCAGTGTTGTTTACGGTGAAGATGGCGTACTGGCTGGGTTGAAAGCAGGTGCTGTTCTGGTCGACCATACTACAACCTCAGCAGAGCTTGCGGTTGAACTGGCGGCCGCAGCAAAAGAAAACGGTAATCAGTTTATTGATGCGCCAGTTTCTGGTGGTCAAGCGGGCGCGGAAAACGGCGTGTTGACCATTATGTGTGGTGGTGATCAAGCAGTGTTCGAGCAAGTCTCACCAGTGATGGATGTGTACGCTAAACAAATGACGCTATTGGGGGAAAATGGTCAGGGCCAGCGCTGTAAAATGGTCAACCAAATCTGTATTGGTGGCATTCTGCAAGGGCTTAGTGAAGCGTTACTACTCGCTCAAAAATCTGGTTTGGATGTTGAGCAAGTGGTCGAGACCTTGAAGCATGGTGCGGCAGGCTCATGGCAAATGGAAAATCGCGCCGTGACAATGTCACAAGATAAATTCGATTTTGGCTTTGCCATTGACTGGATGCGCAAAGACCTAGGTTTCTGCCTAAAGGAAGCGGAACGAGTTGGGCTTGATTTACCTTTAACCAAGAAGGTTGATGAGCAATACGCTCAGCTACAACAAGATGGTTATGGCCGTATGGATACTTCTGTTTTGATGAAAGCGGTGGCGAAAAAACAATAAGCGCTAAATAAACAATACGCCAATGCGTGCAGGTAGCGATCGGCGTATGGATTTCAGTTCTGATTTAAGCGGGTTGCTCAGCATCAGTAGAATATAAACAGCTCTTTGGTATCAAACAACTTAAAGAATTCGAATCCTTTCATAGCCAACTTCCTCACTTGTAACATCGAAGGTTAATGGATAAGTGAAGCTTTTATGCGCTTCGTTTCTTAACTACGGTTACCTCTTTAAATTTAGTGCAACTTGTCGTTATTTGCCAAATTGTTGATGAGTTAGTCACTTGCAAGGTCTGGCTTGTTGATACCCCACGACCTATTGTCGGCCGTGGGCTGACAAGCTAACTTACTGTTTTAAATCGAATCGGTCAGCGTTCATGATTTTGGTCCAAGCTGCGACAAAGTCGCGAACAAATTTCTCTTTGTTATCGTCTTGAGCGTAAACCTCTGCATAAGCGCGCAGGATTGAGTTGGAACCGAACACAAGGTCGACTCGGGTCGCTGTCCATTTCTCTTTTCCACTACTACGTTCGACAATAGAGTAGGAGTTACGCCCTGTTGGTTTCCATGTGTATCGCATGTCCGTCAGATTAACAAAAAAGTCGTTTGTCAGTGCTCCGACATTGTCTGTGAATACACCGTGCTGAGTGCCCGAGTGGTTAGTTCCCAAGACACGCATACCACCAATGAGGACCGTCATTTCTGGTGCGGTTAAGCCCAATAGTTGAGCATGGTCGAGCATCAATTCCTCAGGGCTGACCGCATAATGCTGCTTCTGCCAGTTTCTGAATCCGTCTGCAACAGGCTCTAGCACATCAAATGAATCGATATCTGTTTGTTCAGCACTCGCATCGCCACGTCCCGGAGCAAAGGGAACGGATATGTTGACTCCAGCAGCTTGCGCTGCTTGCTCGATACCAACGCTGCCTGCAAGGACTATGGTATCGGCGATACTAGCACCTGATTCAGAGGCTATACCTTCTAGTATCGAAAGTACTTTAGCGAGCTTTTCAGGTTCGTTACCTGGCCACTGATTTTGTGGTGCAAGACGAATGCGTGCGCCGTTGGCACCGCCACGTTTGTCTGAGTTGCGGTAGGTACGAGCACTGTCCCAAGCGGTTGAGACCATATCACTGATGCTTAATCCACTTGAAGCGATTTTGACCTTGACTGCTTCAACATCGAAGTTGCTGTGACCTACAGGTACAGGATCTTGCCAAATCAAATCTTCTGCTGGGACATCTGGACCGTAATAACGGGATTTGGGCCCCATATCGCGGTGAGTTAGCTTAAACCATGCACGAGCAAAGGTGTCTGAGAAGTACTCAGGATCTTGATAGAAGCGCTCTGAGATCTTGCGGTATTCAGGATCAATCTTGAGCGCCATATCGGCATCTGTCATGATTGGGTTGTGACGGATACTAGGGTCTTCGACATCGACAGGTTTATCTTCTTCTTTGATGTTGTCAGGTTCCCACTGCCACGCGCCAGCCGGACTTTTTTGCAGCGACCAGTCATAGTTTAATAGGAGGTGGAAGAAGCCGTTATCCCATTGCGTTGGGTGGGTTGTCCATGCACCTTCCAACCCACTGGTCACTGTGTCACGGCCAATACCGCGAGAGGTGTGGTTATTCCAACCAAGACCTTGTTCATCTAGCTCTGCACGCTCAGGTTCAGCGCCGAGTTTAGCAGCGTTACCGTTACCGTGGGCCTTACCAACTGTGTGGCCGCCAGCGGTCAATGCGACGGTTTCTTCGTCATTCATTCCCATACGTTCAAAAGTGACACGCATGTCTTGAGCCGTTTTCAGTGGGTCTGGTTTACCATCAACCCCTTCAGGGTTGACGTAGATTAAGCCCATCATGACAGAGGCAAGTGGATTTTCTAAGTCCCGCTCACCTGAGTAGCGGCTGTTTTCACTCCCACTTTCAGCCAGCCATTCGGTTTCTGCGCCCCAGTAGATGTCTTTCTCTGGGTGCCAAATGTCTTCACGGCCAAAAGCAAAGCCGAAAGTCTTCAAGCCCATAGACTCGTATGCCATATTGCCCGCAAGGATCATCAGATCAGCCCAGCTGATTTTGTTACCGTATTTTTGTTTGATAGGCCACAGTAAGCGACGAGCCTTGTCTAAGTTAGCATTATCAGGCCAAGAGTTCAGAGGTGCAAAACGTTGGTTACCGGTATCAGCACCACCGCGACCATCGCCTGTACGATAAGAGCCTGCAGAGTGCCACGCCATGCGGATCATTAAACCACCATAATGACCCCAATCTGCTGGCCACCAATCTTGGCTATCTGTCATCAGCGTTTTAAGATCATTTTTCAGGGCTTCTACGTCGAGTTTTTTCAACTCTTCGCGATAGTTAAAATTCAAGCCCATTGGGTTTGATTTCTGATCATGTTGGTGCAGGATGTCGAGGTTGAGGGCGTTTGGCCACCAAGCTACGTTGGATGAGCCTGAAGAGGTTGCACCGCCATGCATAACAGGGCATTGACCGTTTGTACTCACGTTTTTATGATCCATGTTTGCTCCTTGAGTGTCGCTTATTCTCGGTTACTGCTTTGGCTGTTGTTTCAGCAGTAATCGAATTATTGGGTATTTTCTTAAAGACAAAGACGTTTCCCCATTGGCAAAGCGCCTGAGTGAATGCCCATCATTGGACTATTGTTTAGATGTCAGGATAGTTGGTGAGAGAGCTTTTATAAAATTGTTTATGGCTATGCTATCGATAGATATTCTCTATCAGGTGCATATTGAAATGTACAGGTAAGGCAATGAGGAATATGAAAGCGAGTAATAACAAGGGCTGCCCTAGAGCAAGCAGCCCATTATAGAAAAGTTAACCGAATTTAACTTCTAACTGTTCGGCTTTATTCCAGCTGTCGTGAGTTTTGATCTGAGAAGCGTAGCGAATAATATTGGTGTAGCTTTCCAGTAGCCCAAACTTGGTGAGAATATCGACAATGAAGGACATCATGATATCGGCTCCAGTCAACTTATCTGCAACCAGATAACGCTTATTCTCCAAGCGTTGGTCAACGTAACTCATAACCTTGTGCAGCTCGATCTCCGCATAATCAGGCAGGAAGTTCATCTGAGCGCCATCCTTCGCGATGAACGTCTTTAACAGTAATGGCAGTGCCGCAGAGCTTTCTGCAAAATGCAACCATTGTAAATAATCTAGGTGTTCACTTGAGCCTTTAGGCGGTGCGAGCCTGTCTGCAGCGTATTTGTCGATCAGGTACTCAGTAATGGCTCCAGACTCGGTAATGACATGCCCGTCTTCTTCAATCACCGGAGATTTACCAAGTGGATGAATAGCCTTTAGCTCTGGCGGGGCGAGAAAAGTCACGCTATCGCGATGATAAGGTACGACTTCATAGTTAACTCCCAGTTCTTCCAACAGCCAAATAATGCGTTTAGAGCGTGATTGATTGAGATGATGTAATTTAATCATGTTGGTCTCCGGTTACTGTGGGTTGTTGGTTTTTACCACCAGCTTGCCAAAGTTCTCGCCTTCTAGCAGGCCGATAAAGGCTTGTGGTGCTTTGTCAAAGCCTTCGATTAGATGTTCGCGATAGTGGATTTTTCCTTCTGCTAACCACTGGCTCATGTCAGTGGCGAACTCTTCATAACGATGAGCGTAGTCATCAAAAATGATAAAGCCCTGCATTTTGATACGCTTGATAAGAAGTTGTGACATGAGTAGGGACATTCGGTCAGGCCCCTCAGGCAGTGCCGTCGCATTGTATTGAGAAATCAGACCGCAAAGTGGGATTCGAGCGCTGGTATTGAGTAGTGGCATGACGGCGTCGAAGACTTTACCACCGACGTTTTCAAAGTAGATGTCGATGCCTTGGTCACAGACTTTGGCTAATTGCTCGGCAAAATCATCTGCCTTGTGGTCGATACATTCGTCGAAGCCTAATTGTTGTTTGGCATATCGGCATTTTTCTTCACCACCGGCTACACCGATCACACGGCAACCTTTCAGTTTGCCGATTTGACCAACCATCGAACCGACAGCACCTGTCGCTGCGGCAACCACCAAAGTCTCACCTGATTTGGGTTGGCCAATATCCAGTAAACCCATATATGCGGTAAAGCCTGGCATGCCCATCACGCCGAGCGCATAGGAGGGGTGAGTTGGGTTCATGCCCATTTTAATTAGCCCTTCACCGTCTGAAATCGCGTAATCTTGCCAGCCAGCGAAAGCCAGTACCCATTCCCCAACTGAATAATCAGGATGGTTTGAGGCTTCAACTTGGCACACTGTGCCACCGACCATCACGTCATCAATCGCAACAGGGTCGGCATAGGATTTGGCATCACTCATACGCCCACGCATGTATGGGTCGAGAGACAGATACACACTTCGTAGTAGTAGCTCACCTTGAGCAGGAAGGGGCTTTTGGGTTTCTTCTAAACGGAAGTTTTCAGCAGTTGGTGCTCCTTTAGGGCGTGAAGCAAGAACGATGCGTCGGTTTACGTTGTTAGTCATTGCGTTTCCTATTATTAGACCAGTCGTCTAGTTGTAATTTCAAAAAATTCCCGTTGGTTTAGCCAAACGGGAATAGGTAACTTAAGTGCTAAGTAGAGACTGAGTGGTCTCTAAGCTACGTTCAAGATGTGATTGATCCTGAACCAGTTTGTTGAGAAGGCTTGCGCCAAGCCATTGTTGGTAAAGCTGAGCCGCAACCAAATGTGCATCCACAGTTTGAATAGACTGATCTTTAATACCAGCCTCTATGCAGCTCGCGATGGAGGCAATGACTGCTCCTGCGCCATTGGCTAGCTTGATACGCATAGGCTCAGACAGATCAGAAACTTCGGCACTGAGCTTGACCACAAGGCATCGATTGGCGTTGCAGACACCATTTTCCACCTCTAACCAGCGCGAGAAGTACCCCATTAAACGCTGATAACCATTGCCTGTATCAGCAGTAAAAATGTCATTAATACGCGCTAAGTAGCTCGTAAAATAATTTTCAATAAGCGCTTCACCAAATTGCTCTTTGGACTTGAAATAGTGATAGAAGGATCCTTTCGGTACATCTGCGGTCTTAAGCAACTCAGATAACCCCATTGCTGTGAAGCCCTTGTTTACCACTAATTCGTAACCCACATTGAGAATATGTTGGCGAGTGTCGTGTGTTCTTTCATTCATAGCGTGCAATATAGAATAAATTAGACCAGTCGTCTAGTTTTGTAGTGACTTGACTTGTTTGGTTTGGCCATAAACGCGAACCGTTTAACTGACTCTATCAAAGAGTGGGTTGAACGTCTCGCACGCTAAGTGGCTAAAGTTTCAGTGGTAAGACATCAGGGCTGTCTGAATGAGAATCCTTGTTTTGTTGCTTTAGGTAGGATTTTGACTGAGTATGTACGGCCTGGCTTCGGCCATTATTTTTGGCTTGATACAAAGCGGTATCTGCGGCTTTAATGAGCTCAGTAGTTGAAGTGTTAAGCTCAGGGAAAGTCGTCACCCCAATGGAAACACCGAGCTGCCCTAATGATAATCCTTTCATGTCTAAGTGCAGATCTCTAACGGAGTCGACAATGTGGTTGGCGAGATCCATTGACTTATCTACTGAGCTACTTGGGCAGATCACCGCCAGTTCTTCACCGCCAAGGCGGCAGGCGACGTGTTCGTCGCCTATTTCTCGTTTCAATAGATTGGCCACTTCTTTTAATACGTAATCCCCTGCATCATGGCCGAAGTTGTCGTTAAAGCGTTTGAAATGATCTAAATCCAACATTAGAAGTGATATAGGGCTGTTGTCTTGTGCGGCTTTTGCCCACTCTTTCTCAAAAATTTCTTCAAAATAACGGCGATTGAATAGGCCCGTTAAAGGATCCCGCATCGCTTGTGAACGAAGCTTCTCTTGTAGGCTTAAGTTCGCCAGTGCCAAACCAAGGTGCTCTGCGATGGTAAACGAAAGCTGCTTGATGTCTTCAGATATCTCTCCAGTTTGGTCATCAAAATACAAGTGAAACATGCCCACTGTGTTACCATGAGCGGTAAGAGGGATACAAAGAGTGAGCCCATCGGTCGAGGCCTGGTTCATGTGGTTGCATGAGAGGTTATGATGCTTCTCTTTCGATAAATGATATTTCCCTTTTCGCAGTGCCCAGCAGTCGTTAGGGGCATATAGCTTACTTGCGGGCCATTCGCCTCCCCAGTCGAGTTTGACTTCCAACTGGTTGCGAGAGTCGCGCATGATGGAGACACAACCATTCACGTTACCTAATACTCTTGGAATGATGTCTGCCACCACAATTTGTGCCTCTTTCACTGTATTGCAGGCCGCTAGCATGTTGGCTAATTGGTGGAGCAGTTCAATTTCCTGAGTGCTTTTCTGAATACGATATTCCTGCTGATCCCTTTCCGCTTGAACCATCCGGAATAATTTACGATGGCTGACCCAAGTTGAAATAACAAGAATTAATACCGAACACGCCATTAAGACGTGTTCGATAAACTTCAAATCAGCCGACATGGCGTAGACTGAAGTCATGGGCATCGCGAGACGAAGAATATATGTTGAGTCGTGACCATGGCCGTCTTCAGGGAGTTCAAGCTTTTTAGCTACATAAAGTAATTCTTGGTTTAAGGATTGGCTAAACCGTTTGGATATGCCTGTTTCACCAGATAAGGCGGAAACAAACTCTTGTCGGCGACTGTGATCGTCAAGCCGAGCTATCTCTCGGTTATTCAATTGGGAGTCGCCCAGTACTTCCCCTGAACTGTGTATGATGGTGAATCGTTGCTCAAAGCTAGATTGTGAAAGTGTATCAAGGAAGCTATCTATTTCAGGTTGACTCATATCATAGAGATCAAGGTTCTTGTCTTGAATTTGATGTGAGACGTCATCAATGATGTTTGACATGTAGGTACTGACAATATTTGTGACCCAATTGTCTAGTGTCTTATCGTAATAGTAGCCACCAACAAGTAAAGAAAGGGTCAGTGCCACAACAGGGAAGTATTGAAAGCGATTAAGAGAAGAGCGAATCATAAGGTCCCCATACTAACGGCTATAAAGATGGATTTTTACGTAAAAAGTCAAACGATACTCAACAGAGAGATTACTATTAACAATAAGTAAGTGTAGAAGTTCTCTGACTATATGCAATTGTGTTATTGCTCTTTGGTTTTATAAAACTTTTCCATTAGGTTGTTGATTTATAAAAAGGATTTAGGATGAAAGGGTTACGCTTAGGTATAATGATGCTTGCTCTAGCAGCACTGAAACCTTGTGCTGCAAAGTCCATTGATTTAGTGACGCTTGAGTATCCGCCCTATATAGAAATGCAAGGACAGCAAGTCTCAGGCGTTGCTGTAGAGCTCGTAAGATATGTTTTTCATCAGTTAGAAACGCCAGTGAACATCACTGTGTTACCTTGGGCGAGAGCACTAACCTTGGTTAAACGCGGCCGTGCTGACGGTATCTTTACTGCATTCAAAAATCCCGAGCGGGAAAAATTTGCAGATTTTTCGGAAAATGTGCTCTTCGTTCAAAATATCAGTCTCATAGCTCTCAAAGGAAGTGATTACAAACCTACAGAAGTTTTAGCTGGGGATGTATCCAAAATTGCTCTTTGTGTCGTCAATGGCGTGAGTTATGGCAAACGTATGGATGAAAAGATCGCGAAGGGAGGCTTTCGGCTCATTTTCCAAAGAAACAGCACGGAAGAGTGCGCTCATCTCGTCCGGACGAAACGCGCAGATATATGGGTAAATAATGAGTTCGGTGCGCGTAGTATTCTTGTTCGTGAAGGTTTAGATAATGATATTGAGATCTTATCGCCTCCTATTGAAGCGACACCCAGCTATATTGCCTTTTCCAAAGGTCGCAACCACGGCGAATTACTGAAGCGTTTTGATCAAGTCTTATTTAATATGAAGCAAGACGGACGCTACGAAGCACTCATTTACGACTATTTCGAAAACATGAGAGTAAAGTAAGTTGGTCTCTTTGTTTGGCTGGTAGAGTCGGATACCGCCCGGTGATGCCGGGCGAGTGCCGCACTGCTTATGTATTCACCAGTTCATAAGTAATCAAAAACAGATCGTCTGTACTTGGGTAGATCTCACGAATCAGTTGTTTAAGCTTGGGCAGTTCAATCGCTTCTTGCTCTGCATGAAATTCGTTAATGTCATTGAACTCAAGCGGCTCGACAGCAAGGATTTTTATCTCGCACACCTTTTCATCTTTCTCCAAAGTGAACACTTCAACCTGAGTCCCTGGCACATAGTGAGACTCCGACTCGTCACGAATGGTAATCGTCTTTTTACCAGAAGTAATCAGCGGAGTTAGAAACTCAAAGAAAGTAATTTTAGTTGGTGCGTTCATTGGGCATCCTTTTCTTGACGCTTGTGCTTAGGTACGTAATTTAGAATAGAAATAGGCACGGGTTTACGAGGCTCAAATCCTTCTACTTCTCGGCGTTCAATCAAGTGACCAAGGCGGCTTTCTATCATGCACAAATTTTTGAAGTTGTCTTTGGAAACAAAAGATATCGCTTCCCCTTTCGCATCTGCACGGCCAGTACGACCAATGCGATGTACATACTCATCCGCTGGGAAGGGCAAGTCATAGTTAATGACTCGAGTTAGACCTTCAATATCAATACCACGTGCGCCTACTCCAGTCGCGATCATGTATTGGATTTTTCCAGCCTTAAAGTCTTCTAGTAGCTTTGATCGCACGGCTTGGCTGCGGCCACTGTGAAAGGCTTCGGCTTCAATACCGCGCTTTTCTAACTGCTGAGCGAGTTTGGCGGCGCCATGTTTCGTTTCGATAAAGATCAATGCTTGATCCCAGTTGTTTTCTTTAATCAAGTGGCTCAAAAGCGCGGACTTCTTATCTTTATCAACCGTAATTAACCATTGCTCTATGTTCTCTTTGGATGCTTGGTTAGCGGCAATCGAGATTTCATATGGGTTATGGACGGCTGTTTTCGCTAGGTCGCGAACTTTATTCGAGAGAGTGGCAGAAAACAGCAGATGCTGAATATCTGTCGGCAGGCGATCAAGGATCTTGTTGATATCATCAATGAAGCCCATATCAAGCATTCGGTCAGCTTCATCCAACACCAACATTTCTACTTCTTCAAAATGCACTGCACGTTTACCGTACATGTCAATCAGTCGGCCGGGTGTTGCAACCAGAATATCAACGCCTTCAATCAGAGCTTGTTTTTGGCTTTGCTCATCTACACCACCGTACATTGCCAATGATTTCAGAGCAAGGTGTTGTCCGTAGTCACGAACCTTCTCTTCCACCTGAACGGCCAGTTCACGAGTCGGAGTCAAAATCAGGCCACGAATACGCTTCTTACGTTGAGTCTCACCTTGGCTGAGTTTTTCCAGCATGGGCAGTACAAAACTGGCGGTTTTACCTGTACCTGTTTGCGCGGCTGCAATGAGATCGTCACCGCGTAAAATCACAGGAATCGCTTTGGTCTGAATCGACGTTGGTTTGTCGTAACCCAGTTGTTGGATAGCGTGAAGAATTGGTTGGCTTAAGCCGAGCTTAGAGAATGGCATCTATACACTCTGAATTTAAATAGTGAAGCAGGGAAATCCTGTGTTTGGCGCGAGTTTAGCATGATTACGCCAATCACGGGATCTCTCCCGACCTTAATTCTTAACCCGAACTATTAATGATTTAGGCAGTAAGAATCTCTGTTACGATTTCTGTTTTCACTGAGTTGGCGATGAAACAGTGTTGGTGGGCAAGGTGATGCATCTTCTCTAACTGGGCATAATCAGGTTGCTTGCTACCAGAAAATATGATGTTAGGTCTGAGGGTTACTTTTGTTACCGAGGTTCGACCTTTGTCATCTTCTTCCATAATGCCTATGGCTTTATCAACATAAGAGTCGATGACGTAACGGCGCTTAGCGGCAATCCCCAGAAAAGTCAGCATGTGACAGCTTGAAATAGCGGCAATAAATGCTTCTTCTGGGTCAACGTTTTCCTCGACCGCATAAGGTAATGGAACCACATGAGGGGAAGCCGAAGCAGGGACACTCACGCCGCCGTCAAATTGCCACTGGTGTCCACGACTGTATTGGTTATCGCTGAACGTTTCATGTTCAGCTCGCTGCCAGCGAATGGTGGCGCTGTAATCTGACATGCATTCCTCCGTGAATATGATGCAATGTAATTGAAGTCAACCACCGTAGAGTATCTCATCACAGGGTAGTGACCTAGACGGAAGATGCATAATCTTGATGAGCATATCTGATTGTATTTCTTGCAGCACAAGTTGGCACGAAGGCACGGCTTTTGTTAAATCGGATAATGAAATGACCATTCTTCACACATTCCAATGACTTGTTAGGCTGTAAAGTGAGTCTAGCCCTATACTGTGGTGCGTGAGGGATGAATAACAAGGAATCCAAACTAATGAAATGTGTTGTCACTCTGATACTAGTTGCGAGTTTAACTATGACTGCTCGTGTTTGCGTAGCCAGCTCTGCAGATAGGGTGTTAACCAATGCGAGTATTTACGGTTACCCCTCAGCAGACTCGATTGCTATCGCCAATGGGAAAATTCTCTATGTCGGCTCGCAAGAAGACATGAATAGTTTACAGAGCTCAGCGACTGAAACCATAGATTTGGACGGCGGCTTTGTTGTACCAGGATTTATCGACAACCATAACCATGTGTTTGAGGCGGCTTCAGAAGCGGGAGGCCAGTGTGAGCTGGGCATGGATGCAGGCCTTGAAGCGCAAATTTCTTACCTCAAAGCGTGTCGTAAAGATGCTCGTCGAGGCGAGTGGGTCATGGGCTATGGTTTTTCTATAGAAGCTTTGCTGGCAGAAGAGAATAAACGTACACCACTAGAGGTGATTGATTCGGTTTTCCCAGATCAACCTGTGATTATTATGGAGCAAACATCCCACTCGATGTGGGTCAATTCCGTCGCCTTGAGCATCGCAGGAATCAATAAGCATTCACCAGAGCCACAGGGAGGTAAGATCCTGAAAGATGAAGGCACAGGTGAGCTCAATGGCATCCTGCTTGATAACGCCGGTGATATTGTGATGGAAATAGCTTGGAACAGCCTTGAAGAGCAGTTTGATCAAAGCTATGAAGGTATGATGGCAGGCTTGGATGAGGCCCGAAGACATGGAATCACCACCATAGGTGATGGGCGACTTTACTGGAAACGTGGCTGGTACGAAGTATGGAAGGAAGCCGAAAAGCGGGGTGACCTGACGGCACGTATTTCCCTGAGGCCTTGGATTTACCCGACGGACTCAATGCAGTCGCAACTCGCTTTTTTATCCAAGGTACTGACCACAGATAAATCTCGGCTTCTACTGGTGGATCAGGTTAAAATGTACAGTGATGGCATTCTGGTTAATGGATCAGCCAAGACGCTTGATCCTTATCTGGATACTTATATTCCTGACGAGCCCTACGGCATAAACTACATTCCACCCCAGGTGATGGCTGACTGGCTTAAAGCACTGGATAAGATTGGCTATGGTGCTCACATTCACGCGATTGGTGATGGTGCGATTCGAGAATCACTGAATGCTATTCAAACCATTCGTCAGCAAGGCAGCAACAAAAATTACACCTTGACCCATGTCGAGTTGGTGAACTCGAAAGACATTGAACGTTTTTCTGAGCTGGATGTAACTGCTGATTTCCAAGTGGGTTCTAATTATGTGGCGTATCACGATCATCAGTGGGCGGAGGCATTTCTTGGCGCTAAGAGAGCCCGTGCATTGATGAACTTGAAAGCCATTTTCGATACAGGTGCTAACGTCTCCTTAAGCAGTGACTGGAATGTGCATGATATCAACCCGCTTGTAGGGATTGGCAATAGCCTTATCATGGGAAAAACAGGCCTGCCCAGTGTTGAAGATGCCATAGACGCTTATACCATCAATGCAGCAGTGAGCTTAGGTATCGATGATGTGACAGGGTCAATTGAAGTGGGGAAGGCCGCAGATTTTGCCATTTTGTCGCGCGATATTACCAAATTATCTGCGGAGAAAATCAAACAGACCGATATTTGGATGACGATGCTAAACGGTCAAATCGTCTACAGTATTGATGAATAAACCACCATGCCGTGCTGGAAAGAGCACGCGTTTTAGTATGAAGGAGTAGAGTGTTGAAATCCCCGATATTTTTGGCCGAAGTAGCTGTTAAACAAGCATTAATCTTAATGTTTGCTGTGCCTATGTTGTTTGAGATGACGTTTGAAGCAATGCAAGACATGGATAAAAGCAATCAAGCTTCCATTTTGGCGGTAGTGGGGTTGTTGATGGCAGCGGCTATTGTGGGGGTATTCGAAGCCACATATCAGAAAACCAATATCCAGCAGAAAGCGCATCGTTTTCTTGCTCATATAACTAAAGCATTGCTTTTCATCGGCATTTCGGAGTTGATGATGTTAGCTGTAACGGCAATTGGTACTACGGAAAACATATACGATGATCCATTACTTTGGGCCTTGGTACCCATTTATCTAGCTTTGTACCTCTATGATTGGTGGGACGCATTAGTCTCTGACTAGTGAAGACGTTCAGGTTGTGCTTCAATTACCTGTCCAAGTGAAAGCTGGCATTGAAGCCAGCTTCCATTTGGGATAGCTGGCCTTAATCAATAGAAAATTGGGTGACAACAGCGCCATGATCCGATGGGTGCATCTCGCTGTGACCATCATCTAGGAGGCAGTAACTTTCTTCAGCGTTCAAGCCCTCTCCCTTATACAGAATAAAATCGATCCTTCCTGCGCCTGAATTCCCTTTGAAGAAAGGCGTCCAAGTAATGCATTTCTTATTCAGTACATCTGGGTTAATTTGGCGATAACTGTCAACGTAGTTGTGACTATCCGCGACTCTCAAGGTCGGCAAGTCGATATTACCGCGACCAAAGATATTGGTTTCTTCAGTGGTATCGACATAGGACAAGGTATTAAAGTCACCACCAATAATGACAGGAATAGTCGGTTCAGAGTCAGCTTCTATTTGGGTCAGAATATTGTTGAGTGGCTGTGCTCTGGCTGCATCGTCTTTGGAGATGAGCTCTTCGTTTGTATATGAAGGATCTGGGAGTAAATTGACGATGTCATCACTTGATGTTAGCCAGATAGAATAAGTGTCTACTTGTTTACCATTACCCATATCAATTCTCACGCCACAAATGTGACTAGTACAATCGCCTAACTCTTTCTCTATCGGGTAGCGACTGAAAATGGCCAGATTACCATCTGAAGCGGATGTTCGATATTCAAACCCTAGACGGTTAGCCAGTGCCTCCTGATAGCCATAGGCTTCTTGCATAAAAATAACATCGGCACCGGAGTGGATGATTTGCTCATAAACATATTCTTGGCTACGCAGAGGGTCTGGCGCAGAGCCGGCATGCCATATGTTGTATGCCATAGTTGTGAGCTCATCTGGATTCTGATGCGCAGCTTCCGTGGTGAATTGCCAAGTGTCTCCGGTGATTGTGCTGGAAGATGACTCAACGTCAACACGCCAGAAGTACTGGGTATCTGGTAACAAACCACTCGTCTGGATTTCTTTGTCAGTTGTTGTCTTTTGATAAAGCACATTTGAGAAGTCTGAACGATCAGAAATCAACACAGTATAGGTCATGTCTTGCTCGGCTTTAAACTCGTCAGGATGTGACCACTGCAGGCGAGTATCTGTCGTGGTTACTCCAGTCGTTCCCGTTGACGGAACGGGGTTGTTAGTCGGTAATGTGTGTCTTTCGCCTAAATCATAGTGATAGAGAGCGTTGATATATCGTGCCCCCATACTTTGCGAATACACGCGGATGTTATCCATCGCCATATTAGCAGAAGGTATGTCTTCCAAGTGACTGTCATAGCCCGGGCTCGCTCCGAAAGCGAGATGCATCGATGCGAGTGCAATTGGTGCACCTGTTGCGACGCGGTTCCCATTGAGGTAAAGGTGGGTTGAGTTTTGATTACTCGCCATCGTGATATGAACCCACTCCCCACGAGGCACTTTAACGCCGGAAAGAAGTTGGGTGGGGAGCTGGGTATCTGGAATTTGCGTGCCTTCGTATTTGCGCCATAACTCTAATGTGTCGTTTTGAGTATTCAGTAACAAAACCGGCTCTCGACTTCTTGCTTCGCCATGAGAACCGTTCATTAGAGATAAGACTTCTTGTTCCGGCTGGTCTTCTTCGAGTTTGAACCAAAAGCTGACGGTTCTATGTTCTGATGCTCTCAAATCGGAAAAGCGAAGGCTGTTGAGCTCTGTAAATGACTTAGCCAATGAACCATCGAAGGAAGTGACACTTGGTAGAGATCCTAGTTCCTCAATATTAACAGGGGATTTTTTCCCCACATTTTGAGGGTCTACTTTCGAGCCGGTGGGTGGGTTATCGAAATCCATACCAATCGTCAGGTTGAAGTTGGTTGCTCGTGGGGGAATGTCGAGATCACGAGTTTCTTGTTCAACAATAACGTCTTCATCACAGCCAACAAGGATACCCATGAGTGATAGGGTAACCAAAGATCGTTTATTGAACAGTGAAGTCAAAGGTGTAGGTAATTGCATAGCCTTGTATCCTCAGTAAAAGATGAACCTGAGAATAAGTGCAGAGTGTTAACGTTTTACTTAAATAGTAATAACCACAAGTAACGACGCTAAATAGATTTTTTATTGGGTGGTTTAATGAATGATTTTGGTGGATTTGTTTTATAATTCATATATTTATGGTTCACACTTTTTTAAGTGAAGCAAAATATAACATTTACAACTAATCTTACTTTTGTTGTCAACACTTGATTGTCCCGCTAGCAACGCCTTGATGAGTTTATTCATCCTTCATTACAAACTTGTTGTCGACCATTTATTTGCCGGCAAGTTTCTTTACGTAAATTAAGCTTGAAATTTTCTCTTGCGCGAAGATAATGAACGTAAAGTTTACGTTTTATGGTGGGAGAGCGCCGTGAGTGCACCAAAAACAGATGCAGAGCTCAAGAAAGCTACGATACATGAAGCGGCGAAAATCGCTGGTGTATCAATAGCTTCTGTTAGTAGAGCCTTGAATAACAAACCCGGAATCAGCGAGAAAACGAGAAAGAAAATACTCGAGATATGTAAAGAGTTGGGTTACGTCCCTAGTACCTCGGCGCGAGAACTTACCGGTAGCCACAAGAATACAATTGCTATTTCTCTGGGACCACATGACTTTTACGCGTCTCGTTACCTTGGAATGCTTTGGCCATCATTGTCGGCAGCTATTCGTAATTCAGGTCGGAATCTATTACCAGTCAGCTTTGGTGAAGTGGAGCTTGAACAGATTGGCGGAGCGGTGCTCCTTGGTATCACCAATGACGATCCGAGAATTGAAGTGTGTAAGAAAATGGAATTACCCTTCGTTTGTATTGGGATGAGTGAAGGTTCGTTTTGGGTTGCACCTGATGACTTCAATGGTGGTCGAGAAGCTACACAACACCTTGTAGATAAAGGTCTGACCGATATTTGCTTCGTCACACCAACCACTTATGGCGATGGTTATCAGTTTAGACATCAAGGTTACATGTCCGTCATGGCAAGCAACGCTTTACCTGTCAGAGAGCTACGGACTGGTGCAGAACCGTTGGGAGAAATCGCGGCGTATCGCTTCTTTACGCAAATGGAACGTAAACAGCTTGAAGGCTATCAAGGTTTTGTATGTGAGTGTGATGAAACCGCTTTGGGCGTGATTGCGGCATTAAAAGACCGTGGTTACTCGATTCCTGAAGATTTTTCCGTAGTTGGTTACGACGGGTTACCGGGGATATCGAAGGAGCTGACAACCGTTGTTCAAGATACGGATAAAATTGCTGAACGCGTAGCGAGCATGCTAGAACAAGCGATTTTGCGAGAGCAACCTGTAGGTTCTATCGTTCCTGTAGGCTTAAAATTGGGTAAAACGACGTAAAAATAGATCAAATAATTAACAGAATACTCAAAAAGCATGACTTAAGTCATGCTTTTTTTATTCTTAAACGTCATGAAAGCGTAATGTGATCAACTTAACGTAAGCGCTTACGTAAAATGCGCATAATACTCTCAGATTTAAAGAAACAAGATTTGAGGGCACGATGAAAAAAACAATATTAGCAGTATCCCTACTTGCTGCTGGCCTTTCTGCAAAAGTAGTCGCAAATACAGAAGTGACCATCGCCGGATGGGGTGGTAACGATGTTGTGGTTCTGAACAAGTTAGTGAACGAAGTTCTGACCGAAGATTTTAAGAAAGCAGGGCTTACTGTTAAGTATCAAGCTGTGGAAGGTGATTTCTCTCAGTTCATCACTAACTCTCTTTCCGCAGGAACCGCGCCAGATGCTTTCTACATCGATGTTGTAATGGCCAACGCGTTAGTTGGCTCGGGTAAGGTTGCTGTTAATGCGCCACAACTGGACAAAGTCAGTACTAACATTATTCCAAGCCTAAACTCCGCGTTTACTCTCGAAGGTAAGCAGTACGGCGTCGCTAAAGATTTCAACACCATTGCACTGCAATACAACAAAGACATCTTTGATGATGCGGAAGTTGCTTATCCAACGAATAAAGATTCATGGGAAGACTTACGTAAAAAACTTCTTGATGTGAAAGATGCTTTAGCGGATGAGGTATCAGGCATTTGTGTCATGCCTGATTATGCCCGTTTTGCGCCTTTTGCACTCTCAACTGGTTGGAAGCCATTCAATGAAGAAGGCAAAACCATTCTGGATGAAAACTTCGAACGTGCATTTAACTTCTACACTGGATTAGTAACAGAAGACAAAGTGGGCATTCTGGCAACGGACCTTGGTCAGGGTTGGGGTGGTGGTTGCTTCGGTACCGAAGAAACGGCTATTGCGTTAGAAGGTAACTGGATCAGTGGCTACTTACGCGATAAGGCACCGAACCTGCCTTACGGCACGACCTTGATGCCAAAAGATCCAGTGAGTGGTGAACGCGGCAACTTATTGTTCACTGTCGCTTGGGGCGTTAACGCAGATGGTAAGAACGTCGAAGCAACGCAAAAAGCGGTAGAAATTTTGACGAGCCAGAAAGCGCAGGAGTGGGTATTGGATTCAGGCCTTGCTCTGCCAAGTCGTGAAGCTCTTGGTAAATCAGAGTTCTTCGCGCAGCAGAAAGCAGAAAATGAACTTGCAAAACAAGTGTTTGATGGTGCTCTTGAAGGAAATGTAGAGCCATTCGCATTTGGAAATTACGGCACGGCATGGATGACTCCGATTAACGAAGCATTGAATTCAGTGTTGCTTGGTCAGATGACGCAAAAAGAAGCGATCAAAATGGCACAAGCGAAATACGATGCACTGACAGCGAAGTAACGGGGCGAGTGATGAACTCTTTACGTTTACGCCAACAAGTTTATGGATGGCTCCTTGCTGGGCCATTTGTACTGACTTTGGTGGTGTTCTTTCTTTACGCGTTGGTTAGAACGGTTTACTTCAGTTTTACTGAGTACGACTTGTTCAGCGATGCAATCTGGGTCGGTCTGGCAAACTTCAAAGCACTGCTGACCGATGATCTGTTTTTACTTTCTTTGGCTAACACTGTTTGGTTTTCTCTGATTGTAACGTGTGTGCAAACTGTTTTAGCACTCGGCTTAGCAATTTTAGTCAATTCAAAAATTCGTGCCAAAAGCTTCTTTAGAACGGCATTTTACTTACCGAGTATTTTGTCGAGTGCCGCTGTCACCTTGATCTTCATTTGGTTCTACCAAAAGAACGGTTACTTAAATGGCTTTGTGACGGATGTTGTCAATCACTACCCGCACCTGAGCTGCTTTGCGCTTGTGGCCATTGTGACTCAGTTTGTTTTGGTGACGAAAGACCGGATGAAAGGTCTGCCTGTCGGTTGGTTTGATCCAGCATGGGCGATACTTTCCTTCATCATTGCGGGCGTAGCGACTTTTGTGGCGAGTGCAGTGGGTTGGATTGAAGTGACGAAAGACGTGGTTGAGGTCAACTGGCTCAACACTCGTGATAACGTCGGTCCAATGCCTTTGACTCTGTGGGCAATTGTCATTCAGAACATTTACACCACGATTCCAACTTTCATGTTGTTGTTCTTAGCCGGTTTACAAGGCATTCCGGGTGAGCTTTATGAAGCGGCTCATATTGATGGTGCAAACAAATGGCAGCAGCACTGGAACATTACGATTCCTCAGCTTGCACCAGTGACATTTGTTGTCGTGACTTTCTCAATCATTGGTACGTTGCAGATGTTTGACCAAGTGGCACTGCTTGGCTCAGCAGCACCATTGGAGTCTCGCATTACTCTGGCGTACTACGTATATCACAATGCGTTCCCACCAGGTGGCACTCCGCAAATTGGTATGGCAAGCGCAGCGGCATTGGTATTGGCGTTTATCACGCTGGCAGTGGTTTATCTGCAGAAAATCTTTGGAGTGAAGGAGAAAGCAGATGGCTAACCAAATGTCAGCAATCAACCATGAGGATGCAAAACCTATGGCATCTATGGAAGAGATTTCAAAGTTTCAAGCGCGTCGTCGCTGGGCGAAAGTTGCTTGGGTTTACAGTGCCTTACTACTCGTGGCTACAGTGATGTTAGGGACCTTCGTGGTGGCGTTCTTGGCGAGTCTGAAAGATGACCCGTTGGAGCAACCATTTAAGTTCAACTTTGCTCAGGTTCAACCAAGCAACTGGGGCGCAGCTTACCAGCTCGGTAAGGAAGGTAACGATGCGCCAATGTTCGGTGGTTTCGCTCCGGGAGCAGAAGTGAACTTCACCGTGACTTACGCGGTGGAAGACGGCAAGGAACTGAAAATACCTGAAATTGAAGTGCCACGTCGTCGCCCTGGTACAGGTATGGCTGCGGCTATCGTGACCGACTTTGCTGCCGATTATGCACAAGTCAGCGAGCCAGTGTTGGTAGACACTAACGACAACGTGACGTTTGTAGAAAAGCGTGGTCGCCGTGAACTTACTAAGCAAGGCCACAGCCAAACGTGGGCATTTTCCATCAAGTATCAAGGTCAAGGTCCTGAGATTGCAACGCTACCACTAACCGTAGAAGCGCCGCGCGGCCAAGTGCTGATTGATAGCACGCTAGCGCCAAGCAAGATGGAACGTCGTGGCCGTGTAGCGGCATGGGATAACGCAGCACCGGGTGTGATTGGTTACGTGTTTAAGTCTTACGTTCGCGTGTACACCGAGTCAGTCAGTTTAGAGACCGGTAAGAGCCTGTTCATGAGCTGGACCATCAACTCGTTCTTCATTGCGATTGGTAAGGTAATTCTGACCTTGTTCTTTGCATGTACTGCTGGTTATGCCTTAGCTCGATTGAAGTTCACTGGTGCCCGTGCTGTGTTTGCTTTCATGTTGTTCAGCATGATGATTCCGGGACAAGTAACCTTCATCTCTAACTACCTAATTTATAAAGATATCGGCTTATTGAATACGCCATGGGCGGTCATTACGGCGGTCGTTGCTTCGGGTCAGGTCCTGATCATGAAACAGTTCTTCGAGAACATTCCGAAAGAACTGGAAGAAGCGGCAATCGTAGATGGCGCAAGCCCTGCTGTGATTCTTTGGAAGGTATTTATGCCACTGGCGAAGCCAGCCATCTTGTCGGTGACCATCCTTGGATTCCAAGGGGCATGGAACGACTTCTTCTGGCCTCTGGTGGTGATCAACAGCCCAGCTGATGCATTCACGCTTCCTGTTGGCCTATTGAGTTTACGTAACGCCTATGGCGTAGCAGGTGACTGGAACCTGATCTTGGCGGGGGCTTTCCTGTCAACAATCCCAGTACTGATTGTATTTATGGTTTTCCAACGTTACTTCGTGGGTAACGATATTTCTTCCGCTGTTAAAGGTTAAATTTCGGGGATATTTAAGATGTTTATGAACTACAACGCTGGTCAAGGCGAACTAAAAAACTGGATCGTTGAAGAGACGGCTTTTGACTCAGCTTTCCAAGGTAAATGTGAAGTAGTAATGAGCCAAGGAAATGGCTACATGGGCGCGCGTAGTGCAACGGAAGAAAAATACGTGGGACAGGTTCGCAACCTTTTTGTTGCGGGTACTTACAACAAGTTTGACGCAGACGAAGTGACCGAGCTGCCAAACTCTGCAGACATGAGTGCGATTGAAATCTTCATTGATGGCCGTCGTTTTCACCTAGAAACAGGCGAGGTAAGCAACTACTCTCGTCGTCTGAACGTGAAAAACGGTGAACTCATCCGTGAATTCACTTGGACAAACACAGAAGGCAAGAGCTTCGAGATGCGCTTCCGCCGTTTCTTCTCGCAAGCAAACCTTCATCTAATGGCATTCGACGTTCAAGTTAAAGCTTTAAACAGCGATGCGAAAATCGAAATCCGCTCTGGTGTGGACGCGCAGCTTTCTAACTCAGGCGCACAGCACTTCCACGAAGGTGAAAAGCGTATTTACGACAAGCGTTTTATCGAGCTTCTGCAGCACACCACAGAAAGCAAAGTAGACTTTGTATTCCTAACATCTCACCGCTACCTTGTGGATGGTCAGGAAATTGAGATTGACCCAGGTCTGCAAATGGACCGCCGTAAAGTATGGCTAAACATCCACCACGATCTGAAAGCGGGCGAAACGTTCGGTACAGAGAAAGTTGGTGTGGTGCATACGTCTCGCGATAAGCAGTTCGACGTTGAAGGATACGAACTTCAGGCTTTGCGTGACCATGCGTTGACTAACCTTAAAAACAATGCAGACCGCAGCTTTGATGAGCTTTTAGAAGAGAGTGCAGCAGAGTGGGACAAGCGTTGGGCAGGCATGAACATCACCATCGGTGGTAATGACTTTGACCAACTGGCGATTCGTTTTGCGCAGTACCAACTGAACATCTTCACGCCAATGCACGATTCTCGTTTCGGTATCGGTGCGAAAGGTCTGTCTGGCGAAGGCTACAAAGGCCACTCGTTCTGGGATACAGAAGTCTTCATGCTTCCGTTCTTCATCTACACAATGCCAGAAGTGGCTCGCAGCCTACTAGAGTACCGCTTCCGCACGCTAGGTGGCGCACGTAAGAAAGCAGCAGACAACGGTTACCTAGGTGCACAGTTCCCATGGGAATCAGCGCTAACAGGTGAAGAAGTAACGCCAGTATGGGGCGCGGTAGATATCATTACAGGTAAGTCGACTAAGATCTGGTCTGGCTTTATCGAGCAGCACATCACATGTGACATCACTTACGCATTGTGGCAGTACTACCAAATCACAGGTGACCAGAAGTTCATGGACGACATGGGCTACGAGATCATGTTCGACACAGCAACGTTCTGGACTAGCCGTCTAGAGTGGCTAGAAGATCGAGAGATGTGGGGTATCTGCAATGTTATCGGTCCTGATGAGTACAAAGAGCACATCGACAATAATGCGTTCACTAACTACATGGCAGTAGAGAACATCAAGCTGGCGATTCGTTACTACGAAGATCTAGAAACGTCTAATCCAGAGTTACTGGCTAAGCTTTCTGACAAGCTAAACCTAATTGAAGCTCGCAAGATGTGGCTAGAGCGCGTAGACAACATCTACCTGCCACAGCCACGTGCAGAAGATAAGGTTATCCCACAGGATGACACTTACTTGCAGAAAGAAATCATTGACCTGACTAAGTACAAAGAGCAGCCATTCGTTGGTGGTCTGTTCCAAGACTACAACCTAGAGCAGGTTAACGAGATGCAAGTTTCTAAGCAGGCGGACATCATGGTGCTGTTCCTTCAGCAAGAAGATAAGTTCGACCTTGAAACTAAGCTAGCGAACTGGAGCTACTACGAGCCGAAGACGCTACACGACTCATCGCTAAGCTTGTCTACTCACTCGGTATTGGCGTCAGATGTGGGTAACCCAGAACTGTCTTACGATTTGTTCCAACAGGCAGCATCTATCGATATCGGCCAGAACATGAAGAGCTCGGATCACGGTATTCATGCGGCGTCTATCGGCGGCATGTGGCAGTGTGTGGTTTACGGTTTCGGTGGCGTACGTATGCTAGGTGGCAACCTTCGTATTAACCCTAACCTTCCAAAAGAGTGGGACAGCCTGAACTTCCCAATCTACTGGAAAGGTGAGCGTTTGGAAGTAACGGTAGATCAAGAGCAAGTTCGTATTGAACGTCCTGAGTTCAACGGCCAAGCGCTAAACATCGAAGTTGCAGGCGAGCCACGTGTTATCGATTCAACAGAGGTGATTTTCAATGTGTAAGGCATTCATTTTTGACCTAGATGGCGTCATTACAGATACCGCAGAACTGCACTACCAAGCGTGGCAACGTATGGCGAACGAGGAAGGTTACTACTTCGACCGCGAAATCAACGAACAGCTGCGTGGTGTATCTCGTCAGGCGTCTCTGAACATCATCCTGAACGGGAAAGAGATCAGCGAAGAGAAGTTTGCAGAGTTGATGAAGCGCAAGAACGATTATTACGTGGATCTGCTGAATACGATTTCTGCAAAAGACGTTCTACCAGGTATTGAGCAATTTCTACTTGAGTTAAATGCACGTGGCATCAAAGTCGCGTTGGCGTCAGCAAGTAAGAATGCTCGTCCTATTCTTCACCGCCTTGGCCTAACGCCACTGTTTGATGCGATTGGTGACGGCTGGTCAGTGCAGCGCTCTAAACCAGCGCCGGACGTGTTCATCCACGCGGCGGGCCAAGTTGGTGTAAACGCTGACGAGTGCATCGTGGTTGAAGATGCAGAAGCAGGTGTAGACGCGGCAAAAGAAGCGGGAATGCGTGTTGTCGGTATTGGTCCTAACGACCGAGTTGGTCACGCGACATGGCGCTTCGATGATACTGCCAAGCTGACTTTGGCTGAAATCCTGTAGCAACAATAACAATGGGCGAGCTTGCTCGCCCTCATTAAAGACGTAGGTAGAACAATGGCACGTTTAGAACTGAAGAACATCAATAAAATCTATCCTGATGGTGCGCACATTATCAAGGATGCCAACCTGACCATTGAAGACGGAGAGTTCACGGTATTCGTTGGCCCATCAGGGTGTGGTAAGTCAACCATGCTGCGTATGGTGGCTGGCTTGGAGGAGATTTCATCAGGAGAGATGTGCTTAGATGGTGAAGTGGTGAACAACCTTTCGCCTACAGACCGTGGCATCGGCATGGTGTTCCAATCTTATGCGCTTTATCCGCATATGACGGTCTACGAAAATATTGCTTTCGGCCTGAAACTGGCAAAGAAAAGCAAAGAAGACATTGATTCAGCAGTTCGCCAGGTAGCGGAAATGCTGGAACTGACTAACCTGCTGAAGCAGAAACCTAGCCAGCTATCAGGTGGTCAACGTCAACGTGTGGCGATTGGCCGAGCGATCGTGCGCAACCCTAAGCTGTTCCTGCTTGATGAACCGCTATCAAACTTAGATGCTTCTCTGCGTGTTCGCATGCGTCTACAGTTGGCGGAATATCACCAGAAACTGAAGTCGACGGTTATTTATGTCACGCACGATCAAGTAGAAGCGATGACGCTGGCGGATAAAATAGTTGTCCTTCGTGCCGGTGTGGTAGAGCAAGTCGGCTCGCCTCTGGAGCTGTACTACTTCCCACAAACTTTGTTTGTCGCTGGTTTCATCGGATCGCCGAAAATGAACTTGCTGCCCGCAACATTGGTTGAGGCGACTGGCGATCAGGCAAGGGTAGAAGTGGGTGATTACACATTTGAAGCCGATGTTGACGCGACTGCTGCAACACAGGGCGCGCTAATGACTTTGGGAATCAGACCAGAAGATATCCACCTCGATGAGAAGGGAGTGGGCGTTATTGTTGAAGGTCTAGAGCGTCTGGGAACGGAATCGCTGCTTTACACCACACTGGTTCGTGGCGGTCAGGAAGTCTTGGTGCGTGTACCGGGGACTGTCCACGTTGAAATCGGTCAAAGGCTAAATATCCGAATTCCTGCTGAGAAGTGTCATCTTTTCGATAGCAAAGGCCTTGCGTTTAAGCGCGGTAAAACCATTGATGACCTGATAACGCTTCCACCGCAAATTCAGCAAGCCAGCTAGTTACCCCTAAATCATAACAACAATAAAAAAGCCCGCTTGGCGGCGGGCTCTGGATTACTGCATTCAAAATTCAGCTTTCGACTGATTTGAATGTGCACTTAATGCCTGTTGGCGCAGGCATCAAAAAAACTATCCCGTTGGCGCGGGACAGACAGTAACACTGAGATAATAAGGTATACCTCATGAAAAAGACAGTAGTGGCATCCTCTGTACTTCTTGCACTCACAATTTCCGGCGTGGCAATCGCCAACGAAAAAATTAACCCTGAAGAAGCTGAGCTGAAAGCCAAGCTGAGCGCGCTAGAAAACGAGTATTCGAAAGCTGAGTTGTTAACAGCATTGAATGCTGAGCCTCGTGAAGACAGCAAACTGCACGGTACGATTGGTACCAACGTTGAAATCGAGCAGTGGAAAGAAGTCAAAAACGGCGAAGTGCTGAACAATGGCGGTAAAGTCAAATACTCACTAGCGAATGGCAATTTCCGCCACGAAGACTGGGCGGGTGTGGATTTTGGCTTCTACATGGCTCGAGAGTTTAACTACTCAGGAGAGCTGTTTAGTGCCGATCATGACGGAGTGAATGACATTACAGAGATATACCTGAATAAATCTTACGCCATTGATAATGGCAGCATCGGTTGGGGTGTGAAATACGCTCAGGAAAGCGCGGATAAGCGAAGCACGCCTGAAGGTAAAGTATTTGGCTCATACCAGATTAACGATTGGCTAGATTTTCACGGCTACGCTATGTATCACGTCGAGATTAAGCAAAACCTCGGAAACTTTGACTACTACGAGCTAGAACCTGGCTTTGGCTTCAAGATCGCAGAAAACATGGGAGCGTGGATTAACTTCCGCTACCAGCAAGGTGTTTGGGATGCTAAAGGTGACGCCGATAAAGAAGTTGAAACGGAAACCATCATTAAACCGGGGATGTGGTACAGCTTCGGTCACTGGAGCGCGGCTCTCTTCGCTGAAATCGGCAAGTTCGACAAAGAAAATGACCGTACTGGTGCAAGCTTACACTCTGAGGATTACGTCAAGCTAGGTGCTTCGGCTAACTATCCTATTTCGAAAAACTGGAGCGTATTTGGCGAGTTCAGCTACAAAACAGTTGATGTGGTGTTCGGCGATGGTCAAGACGGCGAAAACACCCTGCCATTTGGTCTGATTGGCGTGAACTACAGCTTCTAAAATGACCTCTCCTCCTGATACTCAGGAGGAGAGTTTCCACTGCATTTAATATTTCTGGTTTTGGACTGACATTGGCAGCTTTGAGTCCGTTTGGAGCCTGTCCGGCTCCTTTTTTTGAACCAAACCCAGACGTATTCAACGACTTTACAGGTTGGAAAATGACAGAAAAATACCGCCCATACCTTCACATGACACCGGATTCGGGTTGGATGAATGATCCAAACGGATTAGTGTTCTTCAATGGTCATTATCACCAGTTCTACCAGTATTACCCAAGCGACACCGTTTGGGGGCCAATGCACTGGGGGCACAAAATCAGTACCAACCTGATTGATTGGCAAGAGCTTGAGCCCGCACTTTATCCCGATGAATCTGGCATGTGTTTCTCGGGAAGTGCAATTGTTGATTGGCATAACACCTCGGGTTTATTCGAGACAGGCAAACCAGGCTTATTGGCGTTCTATACTTCGTTCATTCAACCCAAAGTGAGATTGGCTGATGGCACTGAAGTAGAAGACCCAATTCAGCAGCAGTCACTTGCTTATAGCCAGGATGGGTTAACGTGGAAAAAATATGCTGATGGAGCACCGATCATCACGGCACGTGGTAATCCGGATTTCCGTGATCCTAAGGTGATTTGGCATGAGCAAAGCCAAGCGTGGGTGATGGTGGTGTCTTGCGGGCAACATATCGAGTTCTACCGTTCTACCAACCTATTGGATTGGCGTTTAGTGAGTGAGTTTGGTTACCGCCATGGTGCCCACAGTAAAGGCCCGTGGGAATGCCCAGACTTGTTTGAACTGCCTATCGAAGGCTCACAAGAAACACGTTGGGTGTTGGTGGTTGGCATTGGTGAGGGTGCGCACTGTGGCGGTGCTGGTACGCAGTATTTTATCGGCGACTTTGATGGCGAAATCTTCGTCAATCACAACCATCCAGAGAGTGTATTGTGGCTCGATTTCGGTCGTGATTACTACGCGACTCAGTCATTTTCTGATATCCCCGAAGCAGACGGTCGCCGAATTGTCAGCACATGGATGAGCAACCATCAGTACTCTCTTGAACTGCCAACACAACAATTCCGCAGTTCGATGGCCATGCCTCGTGAGCTCTTCCTGTTTGGCGGTAAAGCAGGGCTACGCGTAGGACAACGCTTTGTCAAAGAGCTTAATCAGGCGTTAAACCTTGACGTACAAACGCCAGAGCCAAGTGATGAACAAGCGATTAGCCTTTATAGCCAACAAGAAGTCATGAAGTTCCGTGCAGATGTGGCTCTACAAGATACACAAACGCTGCACTTGAATGTTTACCAAGATAATCCGGCTTACTTTGAGTTTGTTCTCGTAGAACAAGGGGTTGAGGTGCGCTCAGTGCGCCGCGGTCAGTTTGGCACTGAACGGATTGATAAACACTTCCCACATGACTATCGGGTGACCCTACCGATTGATAACGAATTCCAAGTCGAAGTGTTGATCGACAAAGGCTCGGTCGAGCTACTGATCAACGCTGGTCAATTCAGCTTTACCAACCTTGTTTATGCCAAAGAGACGCAAGCAAGTGTCGCCCTAAGCGTGGATAGCGGCTCGCTAGCACTTCGCAACGTTCAAGTATCTAGCTTGGCAGGAGAGAAAACATGTTAAACGAATTACAAACTAAGCAAGCACTCCAACAAGTGCTTGATTCAGTAGAGCTACCTAAACTCACCAAAAAAGACGAAAAGGTGTTTCTTGAACGCCTAGCACAGCATTTCCCATCTTTGGTTGGGCAACTACACACGCTTTACGGCGAACGTTATGATTTTTTCTTGCACCTACAAAATCTGGTGGTGGTGCTTGCTAAGGCCTTTTCTAGTCGTAAGCGTAAGTGGAAAAACCTGGATGAGAAGCGACTTAAAGATCCAGCTTGGTATCGTAGTGAAAAGATGCTCGGCATGGCCGTGTATGTGGATCTGTTTGCTGGTGATTTGAAAAATCTGCAAATGAAGATCCCGTATCTCAAATCACTAGGCATCAACTACCTTCACCTCATGCCGCTTTACAAAGCGCCCGAAGGCGACAGCGATGGTGGATATGCAGTATCGGACTACCGCAAGGTAGATCCCAAACTGGGTACGGAGAAAGATCTGGCGCAGCTCGCTGAGGCGTTGAGTGATGAAGGCATCAGTTTGGTGCTGGATTTTGTATTCAATCATACCTCTGATGAGCACAAATGGGCGGTTGAGGCACGCAGAGGTAACCCCGAGTTTGAAGATTTTTATTACTTCTTCACCGATAAAAAGGAAGTGGATGAGTACAACCAAACCTGCCGAGAGATCTTCCCAACCGTTCNGTATTCAATCATACCTCTGATGAGCACAAATGGGCGGTTGAGGCACGCAGAGGTAACCCCGAGTTTGAAGATTTTTATTACTTCTTCACCGATAAAAAGGAAGTGGATGAGTACAACCAAACCTGCCGAGAGATCTTCCCAACCGTTCGCCGTGGCAGCTTTACATTCTTAGAGGATGTAGAGAAGTACGTTTGGACCACATTCAACAACTTCCAATGGGATCTCAACTACTCAAATCCAGCGGTGTTTAACGCCATTACCGATGAAATGTTGTTCCTCGGCAATATTGGCTGTGAAGGGYTACGTCTTGATGCGCTCGCRTTCATTTGGAAAGAGAAATGGACCCAATGYGAAAGCTTGCCGAAAGCACACACGCTGATTCAGTGTTTCAACACCTGTTTACAGATCGCAGCGCCTGCTGTGTTGTTCAAATCAGAAGCGATTGTTCACCCTGACGAAGTGGCACAGTACATCGACAAGCAAGAGTGTCAGTTATCCTACAACCCACTGATGATGGCATTGATGTGGGAGAGCTTGGCAACACGTGAAACCAAGCTNGCAGCGCCTGCTGTGTTGTTCAAATCAGAAGCGATTGTTCACCCTGACGAAGTGGCACAGTACATCGACAAGCAAGAGTGTCAGTTATCCTACAACCCACTGATGATGGCATTGATGTGGGAGAGCTTGGCAACACGTGAAACCAAGCTRCTGACAGCATCTCTAAAGAAAAGCTTCGAGATYTCAGACCAATGTTCATGGGTCAACTACATTCGTTGTCACGATGATATTGGCTGGACATTTGATGATGCTGTAGCTGAGCAGCAAGGCATTAACGGCTATGATCACCGCCGCTTTTTGAATCAGTTCTATACCGGCAAGTTTGAAGGCTCATTCTCACAAGGTGTGCCATTCCAAGAAAACCCGACGACGGGTGATTGCCGCGTGTGTGGCTCATTAGCATCTCTAGCGGGTTTAGAAAAAGCGATAGACACAGATGATGCACAAGCGATTGAACATGCTTTGAAGCGTATCCGCTTGCTTAACAGCATCAACCTTAGCATCGGTGGTATTCCGTTGATNGATGCACGTTGGGTTAATCGTCCAGAAATAACGCCAGATTCGATCGAGTTGGCTAATACTCTTGGCACTTATCAAAATCGTGTTTATTCTGATCTTAACTATATGATCAAACTACGCAAAACCAACGAAGTGTTTGGTTTAGCGAAAACGCAAATTTTGGACACCTATCGCCCGCATCTGTTTGCTTACTGCCGCGAACATGAAAATGGCAGTAAGCTTCTGGCAATTTGTAATTTCAGCGAGCATACGCAAACTTTGCCTGTTTCGATTTGCGACATCTTACATGCTGATAAGAACCAAGGCTGCAAACAAGCACAAGTTGTCGATAAGCTGACAGGTAATCGTATGACTGGCGACCTGTTAGAGCTAGCGGCTTACGATGTGCTTTGGTTAGAGCTATGTGAAGGTAGCAAATAGTATGAAAGAGGTGACTTCAAACCGAGTTTGAGTGACTGGTGACGCCGCAGAAAGGGGCCATGACGGCTTTGCCAACGTTACATTCGCTCCAGAGAAAGCTGGCCTAAACACTAAGTTCTAAAAACAAAAAACGCGATACCGATTGGTATCGCGTTTTAGTTTGTATATGCCCTTTCCAGTCAGTCTAGAGTGAGCAATATTAATCATTAACCCGTTAGGCGGGAAATCACTTCGACTGGGCTGATCACTCCAAAAGGTTCTTGTCCGGTTTTTGCTAAGTCGAGGCATTCAACGGCTTTGCTGGCAATATGAGCCAAATCTTGACGAACGGTTGTCAGATCGGTTGATACCACTGGTAGATCGTCAAAACCTGTAATGGCGATGTCATCTGGGATAGCTCGATTCTGAGTACTTATTGATTCTGCGACACCAAGAGCAATTTCATCAGAATGACAAACAAACGCATCAAATTGATCCAATAACTCAGGATTGCGGAAAAAATAGGAGCAAGCATGCATTCCTTGGAAATGCCTACCTTCAAATATAATCGCTTTGCTCGGTAGACCAACACTATCCAAAGCACTCTTATATCCTTGAAAACGCAAGCTTTCTTCTACAGGGTTATTATCTCTTGCAATAACAAAGGCAATGCGTTTTTTACCTTTATTTACCAAGTTAAGGGTGATTTGTCTGATCCCCATGTATTCATCTGGCGCGACCCACCAACCATCGACTTTTTTGCCGACGTTAACATAAGGCACTTGTTGTTGTTTTAATGAAGCAAGGCGCTCATCTCCTTCCGTCGCATCAATGACAATACACCCACAAGCACGCTGTTTAATGGTATCGACTTCTTCGTGATAGACGATTTCTGGAGCTAAACCTCGTTTGTTTAATTCATCCAGTAGATTGCTATACATCAATGTCATGTATGGAGAAAGTTGTGTGTCGTTACGACTTAGAAGGATGGCGATACTGATATCTTTTCCGCTCGACAACTTACGAGCAGTTAGACTTGGGTTGTAATTAAGAGCTTTACAGGTATCCAGCACTTTCTGTCGTGTGGACTCACTGATACCACCTTTGCCATTGAGTGATCGACTAACAGATGCGACGGACACGCCGGCAATTTCGGCCACTTTTTTTATGTTGAGTTTGGGTTCTTGAGTCATAACCGCTTTTTAAGGCTCTGAATTTGTGGTCACTATAACATGAGTAATCGGTTTCACAATCATGAGAAACCGATTACTTGATTTTGAGCACAATAAATTTAAATGAGCGTATTTATTGTCTTTTTCCTGTGTTGATATCAAATCTTCGCCTAAAATTTGAACTTTTGTCACATTATTTACTTATTTGTAAGTAACCGGTTACGTTGTGTGTTCATCATCACAGATCAGACTTTAGTGGTTCTGATAACTTAAAAATGCAAACTGGATTGATTAGGACGCTCTAATGCAAACATAGTTCGGTGGATTTATACACTCCCTGAAGGTTTATATTGTCTTAAAGGTAATATTAAAATCATATATTACTTAATTCCTAAATTGTAACTCGTGATATTTAAATATTAACAAATTAAACTTATATTTATAGGCTCATAAATTAACTATGAATAATGTGAATAAAAAAACTCTAGCAAAATTATTTTCAGTGGGAGCATTACTTACTTCTTCTTCGACCTTTTCTGCAACCTTGAACTTTGATGGAGTAACAGAAGCTGCAACCATATATAACTTTTCCGGTCTGGAATTCGAGTACTTCGACAATGATGACGGAACTACAGAGTTATTCAGTAAGCAAGTATTTATTGATGGTGCTGTCACCATTCCAAATACAAACTGGAGAATGGGTATACTGGCAGCAACTTTTCAAAATAATCCTTCTGATTCAGAAACCACTCACGCGACGGAATTGGAAATAAAACCCACCTATGAGATTTCGATAAGTGACTCATTGAATATTGGTAGCGAGTTTGCTTATGGCTCAGTCGGAGAGGATGGTAGCTCATATTGGTTTAAGCCATTCTTATTTAAGAAGTTTGATAATGATGTAAGTGTTTATAGTGAAGTGCTCTTAAAGCATTGGGATGGAGGTAAAGAAGGAGTAAATGAAAATCTTGTTCATCCAATGTATGAAATAAGCGAGAATGTTACTATAGGTGCTGAGCTATTTTATGCACATGGATTACAAGAAGCAACTTATACAGAGTTTGCCGTTAGACCCAATATTGCTTATACCTTTGATGGTGAAAAAATGCTTTGGGCTAAAGTCGAAATTGGTCAGCAAGGGGACCACGAAGATAGCAATGTCGATGGCGATTATATGAAATATATTATTGGATATAATATGAAGCTTAATGATACTTTTGCACTAATATCAGAGTTTTCAGTATATAACTGGGATAAGTCATATAATAATACTAGTGGAAACAACTACTTTGCAAAATTTGGGTTAGCTTACTAATATCCGAACCCTATTAATCCTTCCGTTGTGATATATACAACGGAAGGAATATAATCACTTATTACCTAGGGTAGGATTGTTTTTTATAACTATGCCTTTATTGGCAAAGCACCAGTAGTGTTTATGTTGAACAAGTTTTTGGCAGTAAGCGAATTGAGGGAGTTGAGCATTTTTTATATCCTTGATCTCCGTGGCTATGCTACTGCCCGCATAAATGGTGAAAAGTATCGCCACTGTGAGTGCTTTCATTTTATTACTCCGTTCTATTTTCTATCCTAAGGCTAGAAGCCTGTCTCTTTTAAGTCAAATATACAGTGACATTAAATCAATTGAAATATTATTTATCCTATTGATTTAATTATATTAAGTATGGGTTGTCGTTTGGTGGTAGCTCTAGTTATAGCACGCTTTGAACTAGGCGTTCGCAGTGGTTGTAAGCTGGGTGCTTATTTGAGTGTGTGATCATTGTCACGTACATGATTTGTTTTTACGTAACCGGTTACGTAATTTGTTGGAGATCACAGAATGGCATCGGAATATGGTTATACTCGTCAGTGTGAAGAAAGATTAAAACGATAAAAATCGAGACTAACGGAGCAAAACTATGAAACAGGCACTTGTCCTACTCGTTCCTACTCTTTTACTGGCCGGATGTGGGGGAGAAAATACCTCTTCGTCATCGGATAGAACACAAGTGACCATCTTGGGCACTATTAAAGCTGAGATTGGCCCTCATTTCGAACAGGCATTGGAGACTTATAATGCCTCGCAAAGTGAGTATGAGATTGTTTCTCTACCGATTGATGGTAATACTTATGAAAAAATGACGGCTTTGTACGCATCAAATAATGCACCAACTATTATGGTAATGGGGCAAGAAGCCCAAGAGTTGAAAGATAGGCTTATGGATTTTAGCCAATCAGAACTGATTAAAAATGCGTATCCAGGCACCTATGATGTAGTAAAAGATGGTGAGCGTGTATTGGGGGTGCCAATCACTGTTGAGTCGTTTGGTTTTTTATATAACAAAGCGGTTCTGGACCAAGCGGTTGGAGGAGAGTTTAACCCTTCAACCATTAATACTCAGGAGAAGCTAGCTAAACTTTTTGAACAAATCTCGGCTTTAGATAATGTTGATGCCGTGAGTGTTTCACCTATGGATTGGTCGCTTGGGGCGCATTTCTCCAATGTACTGTTTGCTAACCAAGGCAATGGGCTTGCTGCTAATCTTGAAGCACTTGAAGCCATTAAAGCTGGTGAAATCTCTCTGCAAAAAAATGATGTCTACAACGGTTGGGTGGACACTTTTGACCTGATGAAAGAATACAACCGTTCGAAGCGTTCGCCATTAGCACCAACCTATGATGAGAGTGCCATGGCTTTGGCACAAGGCCAAGTTGGTATGTGGTTCCAAGGCAATTGGGCTTACGCAATTTTGAATGAATTAAATGCCGATGGAGAGTTTGGCATTTTACCTGTTCCAGTTAACAATGACGAAGACTTCAAAGGTAACAACGCCCTTTCTGTTGGTGTTCCTATGTATTTCACGATTGATGCTGCTCAATCAACAGAAGCAGAGCGTGAGGGAGCACAAGATTTTTTGAATTGGTTGTTTACATCAGAAGCGGGAATTGACGCTTATGTGAACAAGATGAATTTCATTCCTGTATATGAAAATATCACAATCGAGCCTGCTGATGAGTTGTCACGGACAATATTAGCTAAAATGCAAGCGGGCGAAACGCTTAACTGGATTAACATGTATTATCCAGGTGATGCTTTCCCGTCTATGGGGGCATCTATGCAGAAATATTTAGGAGACGTGATTGACCGGCCCGCGCTTGCTGGAGAATTAGAGAAGTACTGGACTTCTAAATAATCTTGTTAAAACAGGCAGGGCTTCTGCCTGTCATTACCGTCAAGCGGTTTCTACGCTTTATTTAGGACATTTATTATGCTGTTTAGCACCATACGCAAAGATGGTGTGAAGGACTTCTTTACCTTCGCATTTATCCCTTTATTTGCTTTCACTACAGTGCTGTTTATCCCGTTTATCATGGGTATTGTGCTGACTTTTACCAACTGGAATGGCTTTAGTTTTGGTGAGTTTGTTGGCCTACAAAATTACGTGGATGCATTTAGTGATGAAAACTTTCTCAAGATCTTTACCACAACACTTAAATATGTTCTCTACTGCTTGGTGTTTACTAACATTATTGGTTTTGGCTTAGCATTACTGATTACATCAGGAATCAAAGGCCAAAATGGACTGCGTTCAGTATTCTTTATGCCAAACTTGATTGGCGGTATTTTGCTGGGCTTTATCTGGCAGTTTATCTTTAATCGAATTTTTGTCACGGTGGGTGATATTACAGGCTTTGAGCTGTTGCTAGAACCATGGTTATCTGAGCCAGATAAAGCATTCTGGGCATTAGTGATTGTCAGTGTATGGCAGCAGTCAGGTTATATGATGTTGATCTACATTGCTGGCATTATGGGTGTTCAAAAGTCTTTGCTTGAAGCGGCCAGCATTGATGGAGCAAGTAAAGGTCAAATCCTTCGTGCTATCAAGATCCCAATGATGATGCAGTCGTTCACTATCTGTCTGTTTTTAACCCTTAAGAACGCATTTATGATGTTTGATGTCAACTTGGCTCTGACCAATGGTGGACCATATCGCTCTACAGAATTACTGACATTAAATATCTACAACGAAGCATTTCTATACCAAAACTACGGAACAGCACAGGCAAAAGCGATCTTGCTATTTGTTGTGGTCGTGATTGTGGCGTTGGCACAAGTCTACTTCACCAAGAAGAAAGAGGTTTAAAGTGATGAAAAGCAAATCTCGAGGCGTGTTTGTTGTCACGTTAGTTTTGGCATTAATATATGTTTTTCCTTTTGCCATCCTTATTATTAACTCATTAAAAACCAAGTTCGAAATCTTAAATAATCCACTCGCACTACCGACAGAGTTTAATTTCGATAACTTTGTTGAAGCCTTTGTCCGTATGGACTTTCTGAGTGCCGTTAGTAACTCGCTCTATATTACGCTACTGGGCTTAGTGGTGTTAACTGTTTTCCCTGCGATGCTGGCGTATTATCTAGAACGTGAGCCAAGCAAATTTAAGAACATCATTTTCTACGTGTTAGTAGGTTCTATGATCATTCCTTTTCAGGCGGTCATGATCCCGTTTGTTAGTTTATTTGGAAAGATAGGCTTTTTGAACGGAAAGGTACCATTGGTTTACTTCTATCTCGGTTTCGGCGTCGCACTGTCTACTTTCATGTATCGCAGTTTCATCGCGAAGATCCCTAAGTCTCTTGACGAATCAGGTGCGATTGAAGGAGCCAGTAAGTTTACGGTTTTTTGGAAAATTATCTTCCCGCAGCTCAAGCCAATTACGGCCACTATGTTAGTGCTGAATGCGCTGTGGTTATGGAATGATTACCTATTGCCTTCATTAACGCTACACCAAGATGATCGTACGTTGCCCCTGATGACTTATAGCTTCTTTGGTAAGTACACCAGTAACTATGGTTTAGCGATGGCTGGTCTTGTGCTTTCTATCGTGCCGATCATCATTTTCTATTTGATCATGCAACGTCAGATTGTTAGCGGCATTACCGATGGTGCTGTGAAGTAACCAGTACTAACTACTTTTTATACAAATTGATGCGTGAGGCGAGTTGGCGGCACGCTTAGAAAAATTGATAGGTAAAACTATGGCAGCAGTAACCCTTAAGGGCATTGAAAAACAGTATGACAACGGTTTTAAGGCCGTGCATGGCATTGATCTCGATATCAAAGAAGGTGAGTTCATGGTCTTTGTCGGCCCATCAGGCTGTGCAAAATCCACTACACTTCGCATGATCGCTGGGTTGGAGAGTATTTCGGGAGGTGAGCTACACATTGGTGGTCGGTGCATGAATGATGTGCCATCGAAAGACCGTGGTATTGCTATGGTGTTCCAAGATTACGCTCTGTATCCACATATGACAGTGTATGACAACATGTCATTTGGTCTTAAAGTGGCGAAGTTACCTAAAAACGAGATCGATCAACGGGTGCGCGAAGCGGCAGAAAAACTTCAAATCACAGACCTCCTTGATCGCAAACCTTCAGAAATGTCGGGAGGGCAACGTCAGCGTGTTGCGGTCGGACGAGCCATTGTGCGTAAGCCCGATGTGTTTTTATTCGATGAACCATTATCAAATTTAGACGCTAAGCTACGTGTCTCGATGCGTGTACGTATTACCAGTTTACATAGAGAGTTAAAGAAATCAGGTCAGCCAGCTACCATGATATACGTGACTCATGATCAGGTAGAATCGATGACGATGGGTGACCGTATCTGTGTGCTTAACCAAGGGCGCATCATGCAGGTGGATACTCCAATGAATTTATATAACTACCCAGCCAACAAGTTTGTAGCGGGTTTCATTGGCTCCCCTGCGATGAATCTAATGAAAGCCAAACTGGTCCAAGAGGGAGGTGAGATCGCAGTTGAACTTGGTAAACATCGTTTCACCCTGCCAGCCGAAAAAGCTACGAAAGTACAAACTCACGTAGGAAAAGAGATATGGTTTGGCTCTCGCCCTGAATACATAGGTAATGCGGAAACGCACCCTGAATGTGTAGAAAACAGTTTTACAGAAGAGATCCTAACCCTTGAGAGAATGGGCTTTGAAGAAAATATTTACTTCGAAGTTGATGGACAGCCGTGTAGTGCACGGATCCCACATGAAAAAGCAGGGGAAAGTGATGTGGGTAATCAATACACATTCTGCATCGACATGAATAAATGCCATATCTTCGATATGGAAACTGAACAAAATATTTCACTGTAAGGGCGAGAAGTAGCATGAGTATTACGCCACGAGAAATCGACATACAACAGCAAGTTGAATTATGGATGCAAGAACTTACGGTCAGTGAGAAATGTTCGCTGCTTTCAGGCTCGGGCTTTTGGCATTCGCAAAACGTTGATCGACTAAATATTCCTAAGTTAATGCTAACGGATGGCCCACATGGTTTACGTAAACAAGGTGAAAAAGAAGATCACCTAGGTCAAAACGAGAGTGTACCGGCCACTTGTTTTCCTTCGGAAGCTGGTTTAGCGGCGTCATGGAGCCGAGAACTTGTTTATGCCCAAGGTCGTGCGATTGGCATAGAGTGCCGTGCGGAAAATGTCAATGTCATCCTTGGTCCTGGCCTGAATATCAAACGCTCACCATTATGTGGACGCAATTTTGAGTATTTGTCTGAAGACCCGTATCTGTCATCACACTTAGGTGCAGCTTACATTCAAGGTGCGCAGTCTGTAGGCGTTGGTACATCAGCGAAGCATTTTGCTTGTAATAACCAAGAGACCAAACGTTTAACAATTAATGCAAAAATTGACCAGCGCACATTGAACGAAATTTATTTGGCAAGCTTTGAAACTGTGGTTAAAGAAGCTAACCCTTATACCATCATGTGTGCCTACAATCAGGTTAATGGAGAGTACGGCGCAGAGAGTCAGTTCCTGCTTAATGAGGTACTACGCAAGCAGTGGAACTGGGATGGTGTGGTAGTAACTGATTGGGGCGCAACCAACAGCCGCATTAAGGGCTTGCTAGCAAGCATGGATCTTGAGATGCCTTCATGTGGCGGTGTCAACGATAAAAAGATAGAAGCGGCTTTAGAGGGTAATGCAGAGCTAATGTTAGCGCTTGATGAGTCAGTTCGTCGTATTTTGATGCTAATACTGCGTACCACATACAATCTGCCAGAAGTCGAAGGATTTGATGCCCAGCGTCATCATGAAATTGCTCGGGAAATTGCCCATGAGAGTATGGTCCTGCTTAAGAATGAACAGCAAGTTCTCCCATTGAAAGTAAGTGATTCAATCGCGGTATTGGGCGAGTTTGCACAAACACCTCGTTATCAAGGGGGAGGTAGTTCGCACACTAATCCAACGAAGGTCACGAGCACTTGGGATTCAATGCAGCAGTACTCGCAATCTCTCGAGTTCATGCAAGGTTTTGGGATCTATGATGAAAAGTGTGATGCTGCTAAGTTAGAGCAAGCTAAAGCCCTAGCTGCAAGCAAAGACAAGGTAGTTATTTGTGGCGGCTTACCTGAGCGTTATGAGACGGAAGGTATTGATCGTACACACCTTAGCTTGCCGAAAGCGCAGCTAGAGTTCATTGCAGAAATCACTAAAGTAAACCCTAATGTTGTCGTGGTACTAAACAATGGGGCTCCGGTAGAGATGCCTTTCGCCAACGAAGTTAAAGCCATTTTGGAAGCTTACCTGCCGGGGCAGGCAGGGGGAGATGCCATTGCTGATGTATTGTTTGGAGTGGTATCCCCAAGTGGCAAATTAGCAGAAACTTTCCCACTTAAACTCGAGCACACTTCAAGTTATGAGTATTTTCCAGGTGAGGGCTATGAAGTCACGTATCGTGAAGGGATTTACGTTGGTTATCGTTTCTTTGAAACCAAGAAGTTGCCTGTGCTATTTCCGTTCGGCCATGGTTTAAGCTACAGCCACTTCAAATACCACAACCTGCGCCTTTCGCAACGTCATATTCGTGATGATCAGACGCTACAAGTGTCGGTTGATGTCACGAATAGTGGTGACATTGACGCGAAAGAAGTGGTACAGCTTTATATCTCAGATCATCAATCGGAAGTATTACGGCCAGAGATTGAATTAAAAGGGTTTGAGAAGCTCAGCCTACGTGCTGGCGAGACTCAAACGGCGCATTTCGTACTAGACAAACGTAGTTTTGCCTTCTTTGATGAAAAGTTAGCAGACTGGCGTGTTCAAAGTGGTCAGTTTGATATTCGTATTGGAGCCTCATGCCAGGATATTAGACTAACGGAAACCGTCAGTGTTGAGTCGACAACAAAAATTCCGTTTATTGTTCATCCCAATACCACCTTTGGTGAGCTGCGTGCTCATCCGGCAACGAAAGCGTATGCTGATGAGCTGATAGAGTATTTTATTGAGCATTCAGGGATCGATTTCAATCTTGGTGATAATGACGAGAACTTCGCAGAAACGGTGATTTCATTCTTCCCAATCAAAAATATGGTGTTGTTCTGTAAATCGAAGTTCACTGAATCAGAGCTTGAGCAAGCGTTAGATACGTTAACTATGCAAGTAGCTGACTTTGAAGAGGTAGTGTAATGGGCTGGATGGACGAAGCAGAAAAAGGCATTGCCATTGTTCATGAGCAGAAACAGACCAATTTCGTGGAGCTGTATGTTGACTCTGAAGTACGCGGTGACAATGTTTTTATTGGCAAGGAAGCAGAGGGCAGACCTCTGCCAAGTTTTGAGCAGATACAAGATAAATTACCAGTCATTGAGTGGGGTTCTAGCCCTGATGTGGTCGCAGGATATTGGAAAACTTGGCAAATTGCGTTCAGTAACCTGCGTCAACCTACGCGAGAGAATGGGTTTGTCTCTAACTTTATTGACACGGCATTTAATGGTCATTTGTTCATGTGGGACAGTGCGTTCATTACCATGTTTGGTAAATATGCTCACCATTTATTCCCTTTTATTGGGACGTTAGACAATCTGTATGCTAAGCAGATGCTTGATGGTTTTATCGGACGTGAGCTGTCAATTGAAACAGGTCAGAACCATTTTCACCGTCATGACCCGAGCTCTACAGGGCCGAATATCTTGCCATGGGCGGAGTGGCAACATTATCAACAAATGGGTGATAAACAGCGATTAAGTGATGTTTTTGTTCCTATTTTGGCGCTTCATCGGTGGATCGCAGACAACCGTACTTGGAAAGATGGGACGTATTGGGGATGTGGCTGGTCATGTGGTATGGACAACCAACTGAGGGTCGATAAGAAAAAGTACGATTATTCACATCATAGCCACTCATCGTGGATTGATGTGACTTTGCATCAATATTTGTCCGCTACTTTACTGCTTAAAATGCAGGAAGAGTTAAATACTGATGAGAATCTGTCTGATATTGAAGCAGAAGTGGAAAACCTCAAGCAGGTTGTTAACGAGAAAATGTGGGATGAATCTCGCCAGTTTTATTTTGATACTTTGCGTGATGATTCTTTCTCATCGATTAAATCCATTGCTCCTTATTGGGCGCTATTGACGGATATGGTTCCCGATGAGCGATTAGCACCGTTTGTTGCTCATCTTAATGACGAGAACAGTTTCAAAAGACCGCATCGAATACCCACGATGTCTGCAGATTGCGAACACTATACACAAACTGGCGATTATTGGCGCGGTGGTGTATGGGCACCGACTAACTATATGGTGCTCAAAGGACTTGAAGAGAAGGGGTTCCACGATCTTGCATTTGATATCGCCACCAATCATGTTGCCCATGTAGCTAAGGTTTTTTCTCAGACAGGAACGTTATGGGAAAACTATGCTCCAGAGATTATTCAACAAGGAACACCTGCGAAAAGTGATTTTGTTGGTTGGACAGGGTTAAGTTTAGTCAGCATTCTGATCGAGTTTGTGTTTGGCATTAAGATCGATGTTCCGAATAACAAGCTTGTTATTCGTCCCAAACTTGCTGATGAGTATGCGATAACTCAATTGCAGTTTGGTCCATTAGGTCAAGTCGACATTCATGTTGCCGCGAAAGCAAAGAGCACTGGCTCTCGCGTTACGGTTACCACAGACCTTGATATTGAGATTGAAGTGATCGAATAAAAGTAGGTGGGTTTCCCCACCTACTCCTGTTAAGTAGTCCATTTAAGTATTAAAAATGCCATGTTAAATGAAAAGCAAACCCAACAAGCACTACAACAAGTGCTTGATTCAGTAGAGCTGCCAAAGCTGACCAAGAAAGACGAGAAGGTGTTTCTTGAACGTCTGGCGCAACATTTTCCATCCTTAGTCGGACAACTGCACACGCTTTACGGCGAACGTTATGATTTTTTCTTGCACCTACAAAATCTGGTGGTGGTGCTTGCCAAGGCCTTTTCTAGTCGTAAGCGTAAATGGAAAAACCTGGATGAGAAGCGACTTAAAGATCCAGCTTGGTATCGCAGTGAAAAGATGCTCGGCATGGCCGTGTATGTGGATCTATTTGCTGGAGATTTACAGAAGCTGAAGCAGAAAATTCCTTACCTAAAATCACTGGGTGTTAACTATCTGCATCTGATGCCGCTCTACAAAGCGCCCGAAGGGGATAGCGATGGTGGCTATGCGGTATCGGACTACCGCAAAGTGGATCCCAAACTGGGTACGGAGAAAGATCTGGCGCAGCTCGCTGAGGCGTTGAGTGATGAAGGCATCAGTTTGGTGCTGGATTTTGTATTCAATCATACCTCTGATGAGCACAAATGGGCGGTTGAGGCACGCAGAGGTAACCCCGAGTTNGTATTCAATCATACCTCTGATGAGCACAAATGGGCGGTTGAGGCACGCAGAGGTAACCCCGAGTTTGAAGATTTTTATTACTTCTTCACCGATAAAAAGGAAGTGGATGAGTACAACCAAACCTGCCGAGAGATCTTCCCAACCGTTCGTCGTGGCAGCTTTACATTCTTAGAGGATGTAGAGAAGTACGTTTGGACCACATTCAATAGCTTCCAATGGGATCTCAACTACTCAAATCCAGCGGTGTTTAACGCCATTACCGATGAAATGTTGTTCCTCGCCAATATTGGTTGTGAAGGGTTACGTCTTGATGCGCTCGCATTCATTTGGAAAGAGAAATGGACCCAATGTGAAAGNGCAGCGCCTGCTGTGTTGTTCAAATCAGAAGCGATTGTTCACCCTGACGAAGTGGCACAGTACATCGACAAGCAAGAGTGTCAGTTATCCTACAACCCACTGATGATGGCATTGATGTGGGAGAGCTTGGCAACACGTGAAACCAAGCTGCTGACAGCATCTCTAAAGAAAAGCTTCGAGATCTCAGACCAATGTTCATGGGTCAACTACATTCGTTGTCACGATGATATTGGCTGGACGTTTGATGATGCGGTGGCAGAGCAGCAAGGCATTAACGGCTATGATCACCGTCGTTTTTTGAATCAGTTCTATACCGGCAAGTTTGAAGGCTCATTCTCACAAGGTGTGTCATTCCAAGAAAACCCAACCACAGGTGATTGCCGCGTGTGTGGCTCATTAGCATCTCTAGCGGGTTTAGAAAAAGCGATAGACACAGATGATGCACAAGCGATTGAACATGCTTTGAAGCGTATCCGCTTGCTTAACAGCATCAACCTTAGCATCGGTGGTATTCCGTTGATNGGTGATTGCCGCGTGTGTGGCTCATTAGCATCTCTAGCGGGTTTAGAAAAAGCGATAGACACAGATGATGCACAAGCGATTGAACATGCTTTGAAGCGTATCCGCTTGCTTAACAGCATCAACCTTAGCATCGGTGGTATTCCGTTGATTTACCAAGGAGACGAACTGGGTATTTTAAATGACYACAGCTACTTGAATGATAAGTTCAAACGCGATGATGCACGTTGGGTTAATCGTCCAGAAATAACGCCAGATTCGATCGAGTTGGCTAATACTCTTGGCACTTATCAAAATCGTGTTTATTCTGATCTTAACTATATGATCAAACTACGCAAAACCAACGAAGTGTTTGGTTTAGCGAAAACNGATGCACGTTGGGTTAATCGTCCAGAAATAACGCCAGATTCGATCGAGTTGGCTAATACTCTTGGCACTTATCAAAATCGTGTTTATTCTGATCTTAACTATATGATCAAACTACGCAAAACCAACGAAGTGTTTGGTTTAGCGAAAACAGAAATTCTAGAAACTTATCGTTCGCAACTTTTTGCTTACTGCCGTACTAACGCAAAGGGTGAGCGACTTCTCGCTCTGTGTAATTTTGGTGAAATGGAGCAAACAATCCCTGCATCAATATGCGATATTTTGGGCACTCGACAGACGAAGGACCTGCTTTCTGGCAAGTCTTTCCTCGGCGATGAGATTGTTTTATCAGCCTACGATGTGCTGTGGTTAAAGGTAAATGCGTAATGAGAAGTGAAAAAGAAAAAATGCTCGCTGGTGAGCCCTATGATGCATGGGACAAGCAACTTTATGGTGAGCGTATTGAATGTCGCAAAGTGTTGCAAAAGCTCAATAATAGCATTCCTGATACGGCTGAATGGCGAGACGCAATAGACACCCTAATTCCTGGCTCTGAAGGTGCCTTTTTAGAACCACCATTTCGCTGTGATTATGGCTCCAACATTAAGTTGGGTAAAAACTTCTACGCCAACTTCAACTGTGTTGTGCTAGACGTTGCAGAAGTTCGTATCGGTGACAACGTATTGTTTGCACCGAATGTACAAATCTATACCGCTGGTCACCCATTAGATGTTAAAGGTCGGGTAGAAGAGGGGGTGGAGTTTGGCACGCCTATTACCATTGGCGACAATGTATGGCTGGGTGGCGGTGTTATCGTCTGTCCGGGCGTATCCATTGGTGAGAACAGTGTGATCGGTGCAGGCAGTGTGGTGACGAAAGATATTCCACCTAACGTCGTTGCGGCAGGAAACCCTTGCAAAGTAATAAAACCAATTGAGCAATAAAAATAAGTAATATTAATATTGCTTGTCTATATTTAAACGGCTGGGTAAATATAGGAGGTAGTATGAAAAGGATATTTATTTCATTGGGTTTGCTGCTAAGCTCTGTTGCTTACCTGCCACACGCCAATGCTTCCCTAGATGGCATCTATAAGGGGTGTGGCTTGGGGCACTGGATTGCCAATGGTTATGCAAATGGCTGGTTGGCTGTCACTACTAACGTGACATGGGACTTAGGTACTACGGCATCGATCTCTTACTATTCCACCCCAGCCTCTTGTTCGGGGCCATTTTATGCTGCCGCTCAATTTATCGACAGAACCTACCCAGAACTGGAACGAGAAACGGTACAGGGGGAAGGTGAACATATGATGGCGATGTTGAACATTCTTGGGTGCGGACAAACAGAGCAACAACTGGTACGTCAAGGCGTACGGAGTGATTTCGCAAAAGTATTGGCCAAGGATAACTATGCTGAAATGCCCCATCACGAAAAGGCTGATAGTTATTACCGTATAGTGGCAAAACATGCTTCACAACAGTGCTCGGCATCTTAAACCACACTAACAAACGGGTGGTGCGTTATGGTGTATCGCCCGTTTTGTGTTTGTTACTCTTTGCAGGGTCAATGTATCCTTGGCCAGCCTCTGGCTCTGTTTCACTTAGTGAAACACAGATGAATCAGTGGACCAAATTGCTGCATTTTAAAAATGGCAGCAGTACCATTTCCAGCCCTGATTTCTTCCTTTCCGAAAATGGTCGTTTTGATGCGGAAGTAGAACTGAGCGCTACTGTGAACGCTTTTACCAGAACATCAGAAATGGTTCATTGCCGCTACCCTGCGCGCTATATCTGGCTTAAAGACAACTTTGGCTCTGATTTTGGACTGTCTTTGCAAGATTGTGACGATTATCAGCAATGGATTCAACATAGTAAAACTGAGTCGGTCAGTGTGGTTTATGTCACGGGCTATCTTGGAAATCCGGCCTCATTTTTTGGTCACCTGATGATGAAATTCAACCGGCAGGGTGACAGTAAAACGGATATTGAACTGCTGGATACCGGTATTAACTTCGGGGCGAATGCTCACCCTGATGACAATCCGGTTAAGTATGTGTTGTATGGTATATTCGGTGGCTACAGTGCTAGTTACACGACAGCCACATACTATCTTCATACTGCAAGCTATGCTGAGAATGAGCAGCGGGAGTTATGGGAATATGAACTTAGCCTAACCAGGCAAGAAGTTGCGCTGGTACAGGCGCACCTGTTTGAGCTGCAGGAGGTTGATTTCAGCTATTACTTCCTGAGTGACAACTGCTCCACTGCGTTTAAAGATATTTTGAATATCGTACTGGAACAGCCTCTCAATACAGGATCTCAGCCATGGGATATGCCCGTTGATATATTCCATGCTCTTCCAAATGTTATGCATCATGGGCAACCTTTGGTCAAAGCGGTTAGCCAGCGTCAGTCTAAGTACAGCCGTATTCAAAATAAGTACCTTGCCCTTAGTGATAAAGAAAAGCAGCAAACAATTACGATCGCTAAAGATCTTTCAGAGCTGACCTCCTTTATGCAGTCCGATGATTTTTCTGATTATGAAAAAGCTAAAGTCCTAGATGTTTTAACTGAGTACACAGAACTGTTATTGGTCACAGAGGATGAGTCTGAGCGCAACTACAAGGAGCAAAAGCGTCAGTTGCTCCTGACAAGGCTACAGTTAGACAGCTTTAGTGTCGATTGGCCGGAGAGTAAAGCCAAACCGCCCCATTTAGCTCAGTTACCTATTAATCTTGGTCTAGGGACAGGCTATAGCGACAACTATGGTGGATATCTCAGCTTACGGGGTTTTGCTGCTTATTATGATTTTCTGTCAATCGATGTTGCTCGATTAAAAGATTCAGCTCTTACTGTTTTGGATACTGAGCTTCATATAACCAATGATAAGGTGCGCCTTAAAAAACTGGATTTTCTCAATGTTGCTTCACTCAATACCAATGATGTGAATTTGTTTGAAAATGATCGCTTAGCATGGCAATTGGCTCTTTCACTTGAGCAGAGTGAGTGCCATGATGATGAATGTTACCACCCGTATTTTAAAGGCTATTTAGGCTTGGCTGAACGTCGGTTTAATCGCCTTTCAGCCTACACTATGTTCGGTGGACAGGTCGATTTCGTTGACTTCGATGACTCAGAACTTCAGCTCCCAGCAGGCGTGCTTTATCACTGGTCCGATAGCTGGAAAACACACCTGAGAGTGGTCCCTTCTCTGGGCTTGAATGGTAATGGCTGGGACTTTGCCCTGTATGGGGACACACGCTTTAGCATCAGTAATAAAGCAGACATTCGTGTACGCTTCGAGAAAAGCTACGACAAGCTGGTAGGGATTTACTTCAACCGATACTTTTAAAGGGCCACAGTCTGTGGAGCATAATACACGGCCAAGCTTAAATATAACTCGATGCTCTTTCCTACAGCCTACTACCAATGCAAATGGTGCTGTTCTAGCCGTTGTCGTACTCTTTGACAAACTCTCCTAGTCTATTTAAATCTGCTCTATTTCACACTTCAATATGCAACTTAATGCTTTTTCTGATAGGTTGATTTTTGAAAGGTGCACACTCATTTATGTCTGTTATAGTCATGCTTTTCATGGGGTTACAAACATATCTGTACCTATTGCTATAAATTAGAGGAATTCGATGGATATCATTTTTGGGGATGTGCTGCTTTTAAATGGGGTAGGTAAGCTATCAAAGCCTAATAAAATTTTTCAGACTAAACGTAGAAAAAACGAAGCGGCTTATAGCCATGTTGCACTGTGTTTAGGGCCAAATATCGTGGCTCATGCGATGCCTAAGCAAGGCGTCCACATCGTGACATTCGAATCCATCTTAGAAGAGTTTGGCGAAAACTGGATGGTAATACGGAACAAGACATTAGCTGCAACTGCAAAAGATTCAGTGGTTGGAGCAGAATATGCCATGGATGCACTTTACCACTTAGGGAAAAGATATGATTTATTGACGATTTTCTCTGGTAAAAAAGCGGATGAGTCGTTTGTTTGTTCTAACTTTGTTGCTGCTTGTCTAAATACTCACAACATTAAAGTAGGCAGAACCGCCAATGATGTACTGCCTGTTGATTTCCAATTATGTCTAGAGAGTGATGAGTGGGCTGATGTTACTTCAGAGCACAAAGGTTTCTACAAATATAGCTGCAACGATTATGCGGAACAACAAATCGAAACGTATTATCAGATTTGGAATAACGCTAAGTCACTCGCCAAATTGTACGAGTTAGCTCGAAAGTTTGATGAAGCACATAAGCGCCTAGACAAAATCGTAGGCTATCAGCCAGTTGAGCTTGAACAGCCAGATCTTGGGTTTTGGGATACCGATCTTCGAAAGTAATTGATGACGAATAGAGTGTGTTAGCCGGTCACTATATTCGGTAGAAACGTACTATCTAATGAGTTGATCCTCTGCAGTTAATGACTCTTTATGAAGGAAAACAGAATGAAAGAAGTGGCTTTAATCACACTTCACGGCATGGGGAAAATAAAGCCTGATTACTATGATGTGCTTGAGGAACATTTGAAGGAAGAGCTAGGTTCAGAGTGGGCTAAGGTATCATTTCAAAACGTTCAGTATGCACCTATTTTACAACAGCCAGAAGATGAGCTTTGGCAAGCGATGACCTCAGAACCGAGTAATGAGCTCGATGCCATTCGATTAAGACAGTTCTTTCTATATGGATTCGGAGATGCTGGATCACTTGAGCACAGTGCCAGCAGGCAAAACGAAAAATATCTTGCAGTTCAGGAGGCAATTTTTAATACACTTGAACATGCGTATATAGATATAGGGCACAAGGCAAGTAGACCGGTGATCATCATTGCTCAATCTTTAGGTTGTCAGGTGATTTCGAATTATATATGGGATGCTCAACACGATCTTAATAAGTTCGAGAACTATAATGGTGATGATCACAAGAAATCCTTCATGAAGTTAGAAACTTGTGAAAACCTCATTACCACGGGTTGTAATATTCCTCTGTTTAATGCAGGACTGCAGAATAGAGTATGTTTTGCAAAGCCGACAACCTCATTCCGTTGGGATAATTATTATGATCCCGATGATGTACTTGGCTGGCCTTTGAGGCAATTAGGTAACACTTATGACTTGATAGTTAAAGATCACCCGATAAATTCAGGTGGTTTGATGTCGTCTTGGAATTTATTCAGCCATGCACGGTATTGGAGCGACAAAGACGTAATTAAGCCATTGGTGAGGATCATTAGGTCAAAACTCAGCTAACCACTGACACCTTGTGTTACTTATTCAGAGCAATATCTCGGTAATTATGAAAGAAACCTTGTCTGAGGTATGAACAATAATGAGCGCTATGTTATCGAGCTAATTGACTCGTTGTGCTTGGCATTTATTTAGAGAGCAGCATCCTTATTAAATTGGAATTAACCTCTCGTTGCTCTTTGTTGTTAAATTTGTTGAAAGTGGGGTTTATATTAAACTTTCTTGAATTGTTATTAGTGCTATTGCTTAAAATTGCGACACAGGTTTTAGTAATTCAATGGATAAAATCTAATCTATATTTCGGACTTATAAAATAAAAAGGAAACAAGATGAGTTCTCCGTTGAATAAAAGCGTCTTACTGGCGTCTCTATTTCTTACCCCTACGCTTGCTCTGGCTGAAATGACCAATGGTGATTTCGAACAATGGAGCAGTTCCTCTCCAACAGGGTGGAACACAATTGACAGTGGCATTTCGGTGTCACAGGAAACCAGCATTGTAAAAAGTGGTAGCAATGCAGCAAAGGTGACGGTCAAAACCGGTACGCAAAGCAATACAGACTTTCAGCAGTCTGTAAGTGTGGTGTCGGGGCAGACGTATAACTTTTCTGTGTCTGTTTATCACACTGAAGGCAATATTAAAGCACGCCTGTATGTGGATGGATACCAAAATTACAGCGTACCTAGCCAAACCGGTCAATGGCAGGATATTGCTTATTCGTACACGGCCAGCAGTACCAAGAGCATAAACGTTGGGTTGCGCTTCTATGACGAGTCTGGATTTGATGGTTCCGAAGTCGTCTACATAGATAACTTCCAGCCATCTGATGGTGCTGTAACACCACCTCCGACAACTTGTAGCAATCATGAAGTCACACTCAACCTGACGACTGACAGTTATGGATCTGAAACAAGTTGGACGCTGAAAAACAGCAGCAATCAGACTCTATTCTCTGGCTCTGACTACGGCAATAACACCAGCTATGAAAAGGCGATGTGTGTTGAATCAGGCTCGTATGTGTTTGAAGTCGTTGATTCCTATGGCGATGGCATTTGTTGTAGCTCTGGAAATGGGTCTTACACGCTAACCTCCAACGGGCAAACTCTTGCGTCTGGCGGCGACTTTACCAATTCTTCCCAGCACTCCTTTACGCTTGGTGGTAGCGACCCTGAACCAGAACCACCAGTGCTCGGTGACTACTACAAATCAGCCGAAGGCAAAACAGGCTATACGCTGAAGACTGCGCTGTATAACATCATCAATAATCACAACTCGCAAGGCTACTCTGCTGTTTGGGATTTGGTCAAAGCCGCTGATATCGATAACTACTATGAGAAGGACGGGACGATTCTCGATATCTACTCAGAGAAGGTGTCCGGCAGTGATTCGATTAACTTTACTAAAGTGACAGACCAATGCGGTCAGTACAGTAAAGAAGGCGATTGTTACAACCGCGAACACTCTTTCCCTAAGAGTTGGTTTGGTGGAAAAGTGGAGCCCATGAACTCGGATGGTCACCACTTGTATGCGACAGATGGTTACGTGAATGCGAAACGCAGCAGCTGGCCATTCGGTGAAGTAGGTAGTGCGACATACACATCTTCCAATGGTTCAAAGGTCGGGTCTGCGGCGTCTAGTCTAGGCTACTCTGGTACCGTGTTTGAGCCTATTGATGAGTTCAAAGGTGATTTGGCCCGTGCGTATTTCTACATGGCGACACGTTATGAAAACGAGATCGCTAATTGGGAAGGGAACAGCGACAACTCTAACGCTGTGCTCAATGGCACTAATACAACAGTATTTGAACCTTGGGTTTTGGCTATGTTAAAACGCTGGCATGCCAACGACCCAGTTGACCAGAAGGAAATTGATCGCAACAACGCGGTGTATAATTTCCAAGGTAACCGCAACCCGTATGTTGACCATCCAGAGTTTGTCAACATGGTGTGGGGTGACTAACTTAAACAATCAAAGGCCTAACATATGTTAGGCCTTTTGGTTGGCGTGAAAGTACTAGTCCATAAAGGCTAATTCAAATGTGGTTCCGCCTTGAGTAACGTACTCGACTTTTACGTTTTCTCCCGAGAGATCAGCAGAGTAGATTTCTGGCTTTCCGATTTGTACCCAGTAAAGCTTTCCTGCATCGAAATCGACTTCCATATCTACAACGCCTTCAAATCCGTTATTTTCGTCAATTGAAAGGATTTTTTCGACCTTTCTCGATTCTCCTTTGATGTTTGCGCGATAAATGCCATGTTCATTAGCAAAGTAAAGGAACTTGTCTTTCGGATCCAAATGCATTGCGATGATTTTGTGCCAATCCTCGTCGTGGTCGATACCGTCTTCAACCGATAATTCTTGGCGTCTGTCTACAGTTGAGTGTTCACCTAATGGAAAGCTGATGACTTCCGTTTCTTGGTTAACGCCCAGTGCCATATACATTCGTTCGTTAGCGTTATCGATAGCCAATGCAGTGTTGTTCGCACAGTAGGCAATACCACACTCTTCCATCGTATCTCCGAATATAAACCGGAAATCTTCTCCCTCAATTGGCGCTCCTGGTGAATCTGTGTAGTCCGGATAAACCTCAACCACAGTGTCTTGAGTGATACTGGAGGTATATACTTGTCCCGTTTCTTTATCGACCACAACCGGAATATCACCAGCCATAGGAATTCGGTTCACCATCCGGTATTTTTGACCGTCCAAAGTGACACGTGATAAGGCTTGAGTACTTGGAGAGCTTGTCGTCACGTAGATTGAATTCTCTGTCACTGCCAAACGACCACCGTAATTAATATCCGCTAACTTAGTTGTTGTTTTGGTATCAAGGTCGAGAACTTGAAGCTCATTATACTGCTTATCATCGTAGTCAGTGACTAAGTAAAGATCTTTCGCAACAGTGTTGTAGCTTACAGTAATAAGCGCTATAGCGGAGAGAGTTCGTAGTGTCGATTTCATTGGTTCCTCGTTTGAATAGGTTGGTTAAAATTAGATGTAGGTTCATGACGCGTCGAACATGAGTTTAAATCTAGTTGCATATAAATTGTTTTCTAGGTGATTAATAATCATTAAGTGGGCTTGAGATTGTTTTTGGATATTTGAGGTGAGGGCGTTAGGAGTGCTGAGGTTTATCGTGATTGTCTAAGCTTGATACATCAAAGCAATGGGAGGTAGTGTCAGTTGAATTTTGGAGTGAAAGGTAAAGAAAGCTAAAAGAGATGGTGTTAGCCATCTCTTTTAAAAACTATCGATTCTTACTGTAGTCAATAAGCACTATTTATACTCACCTCGGATTGACGCTTCACGATACGCATCTAACTTGCCTTCTGCTTTGAGTTTTGCCAGACCACGGTTAAAGGCATCGACTAACTCTTGAGCGCGAGGAGATTTTTTCGAAATGATCACGAAGTAATCTCTTGCTGATAATGTCTTGGCATTAGGTTCAATTTTGTCGGTTAAATTGAGTTTGGTGATGGTTTCCATACCAACGTCCATATCCTCCAATACGATATCTAGGCGGCCTGCACTGAGCTTTTTGTAATTGTTTTCTGCACTAGCAATACGCTGTATATTGATTAGCCCAGCTTTTTCCATATCTTCGACTCCATAGGCGTAACCAGTTACACCGCCGATTTTGAAGTTCTTAAGATCTTCTTTGCTGCTCCAGTTTACAGGTTTACTTTTTTGTTGGAATAATCCAGTGCTTAACGTAATAACAGAGTCGGTATAATGGAAAAACTGCTCCCTATCTGAATTCTTACTCCAAATAAGAGAACCATCAAAATTACCGGCTTTGGCTTCTTCAAAGCCACGTTTCCATGGCATGTAGGTAAATTCCACCTGGTAGCCTTCTGCTTCGAATGCTTCTTTAACAATTTGAGTCATGAAGCCGCCATTTTTAAGCGATTTGGATTGATAGGGTGCCCATTCACCATTAGCGAGTTTAACGGTGTTAGCTTGAGCAAAGTTGATAAAAAGTAGAGATAAGGTCAGATATAAAAAGGTTTTAACTAAGCTGCGCATTTTTTCTTCCTTAAACATGCAAATAGATTCAATAAAAGAATAGTTGCTGATAATGATATCACCAGAAAGTTTGAGGTTATCTGTGACAATAAGCCCGAGCGCTGGAAGTTCAAGCTAATAAAAGAGCACCGATTCACGGTGCTCTGGGAGTTCAAAATTCACTCTCAACTTCAAAAACCATGGGTTGCTTACTGTAGGGATGTTCTATCTCTAGGCGTTGTGCATGAAGATGTAATCGATCGGCGCGTTGACCATAGAGACCATCGCCGACCATAGGTAAGTTGAGCCCAAGGTGGTGAGCACAGTGAACTCGAAGCTGATGGGTTCGACCGGTTTTGGGGTACAGGTACAGTTTGGAGCGGCCATCTCGTGTTTCAATCAACTCCCAATAGGTTTCGGCAGGTTTTCCATGCTCAAAGCAGACGAGCTGTCGGGGGCGATCATCAGGATCGCCTCGCATTGGTAAATCTATCTGACCACTGGTTTGGCTTACCTTACCTTCAAGTAGTGCGACGTAGCGCTTTTGCACTGAACGGGAAATGAATTGCTTCTGTAGGTTCTTGTTCGCACGCTTTGTTAGAGCGAAAACCAGTAGCCCTGATGTCGCCATATCCAGTCGATGAATCACGAAAGGGCCTTCCACATCTGGATAGCGTTGCTGTAAACGTGTGTATGCTGAATCCTTGATGGTTTTGCCGGGGACAGACAGTAGCCCTGAAGGTTTATTGACGACAACCATAGCTTCATCTTCAAATAAGATCTCAAGCTCTTTGTCTTCTGCCCAGTTTTCTTCCAGCGGATTATCATCAACGGTCATTCCTTCCAGCATGTGGCCCAAAATAGGGAAGCACTTACTATGGCAAGAAGGGTAGAACTTTCCGTGTTGGCGAACTTCTGATTTTGGCGAGGCCCCCCACCAGAACTCGGCTAATGCCAACGGCTTAAATCCATGCTTAAAGGCAAAGTGCAGCAGTTTTGGCGCGGCACATTCGCCAGCGCCTGCTGGTGGTACGGGCGCACTGGTCGGTTTGAATATCGCATTGAGGGACTTCTCCTCCCCTCTGATATTTAGAAAGCGGTAGTTATCAAACAGCTTATTTTGCAACGTATTAGATAGGGTTTTACGCTGCTCTTTCAATGCATTCAAGCTGGTATTTAATTCATCTAGCTCGTGTTGTAAGACGGCGATTTTTTCATCCCACTCCAGCTTGAGATATTTAAGCACGTTTTTTTCAGCGATGCTTTGCTTCGCCAATTCATCAAGCCTGTTTTGCAGCGCTTCTCCGGCTAGTGAGGATTCAGCTAGTTTGCGTTGTGCTTTGCGCTCAGCTCGGCCTGTAATCATTGCGTCGCGCTGTAATTGCTCCTGCTGTTGATACTCAGAAGTTAGCAAGTTTATCTGTTCGGTCAGCTCGGCAATACGAGGGTTGCTTTTTAGTTGATTGAACTTTTGATTCGCCGCCATGATTTCAGCGGTTTCCGCCCGAAAGAAGCTTTCTTCTGTCAGCATATCGAAAACGGATGGGACAAAGCTGGGTAGCAAGTTTTGGTCGGCTATTTTTCCTGAAAAGGCTGAAAGGTAACCAATCTTGCCATCTGGTGACTGAACAAGCAGCACACCGAACATTTTGCCTGTGCCCTTTGAGTTTCCATCGACACCGAAATTATGCTGCCAATCCGTTTGCGCAACTAAGTGCTCTTGCAGTTCCTGAGCCGCAAGCTCACATAGTGGATGTGGTTGATAGAAAAAGGGAAAGGTGAACTTGTCAGGCAAGCTGTAACCATCAATGGGTGCTTTGAAAAGAGTAAACAAATGTTCAGGTTGATGCATTTTAACTTGCCGTTGCGACGAAAAACTGAAGGCGAGATTCTACCTGTTTGAGGCGTGATTTCCAGTTTCGTCATGTGAAGGTGCGCTGCAATGTTCTCCATGAGATAAGAAATGTTATAAGAGGCAAGAGGTACTCTTGATTACGTCCGTGGTTAACTCTAAGAGAATAATGATTAATTCGGTGTGATTTTATAAATGTTTAATTCATGTGGCAATATATATAGTAAGAACCTCTCATATTATTTATTAATAATATTATGATGATATTTGTCTTTATTTATTTCGTGTGGTTATTAATGTTTTGGCTTTGATTTGTTGTATTTGTTCCAAATTGTAATATTTATTGTTTTGTCTTTTTATTTAAACAAAGCTTTAACAATTTATGTTTATTAATATTTGTCTATAGAGAGCTTGCTCTATTTTTTTTGATGGAAATAAAGGCAGTATTATGAGTCGTTGTACAACTACAGATAAAATATTCAATAAAAGTAAACAGACGCCGCTTTCTGAAGTGATGTCGAAAGCATTATCAAGACGTACTATGTTAAAAGGTACAGGAGGTGTTGCTGCTTTTGGCGCTATGAGTTCTTTTGGCCTGACTGGTTGTGATACTGATGAAACTACAGTGGAGGTATCTGAGCGAGTCAACTCATTGGGCTTTGAGTCAGTGAGTGCAAAATCGAAAGATGCCTTTACTGTGCCTGAAGGGTATTTTGCGCAGGTATTAGCTCCTTGGGGGACTCGATTATTCTCGGTGTCTTCTCATAATGATTTTATTCAACCATTTAAACAAGATGGAACAAATCGCGATATAGACCAGTTGCATTCTGTTGGGCAAATGCATGATGGTATGCATTATTTCCCACTGGATGATACTCAGGGTATTTTGTGTATGAACCATGAGTTTATAAACCAAAATACTTTACATGAAGATGATTTTGAATCTAACGATAGGGATTATTTGGGCCGTCGGCTTCCAAACTATGTCCGTAAAGAATATTACGCTCATGGCGTATCCGTGGTGCATATTAAGTTGGAGCAAAGTGTTTGGCAGGTAGTGATTGATAGCCCTTACAATCGTCGAATTCATTTATCTACTGAAATGGACGTCACTGGCGCGATTACTGAGGGTGACTTACTGACGACCAAATTCACTGTTGAAAACAATAAGTCGAACGTAACTCATGGGACTTACAATAATTGTGGTAATGGTTTTACTCCATGGGGTACTTATTTGACTTGTGAAGAAAACTGGCCTGGTCATTTTAAAATTACCTCTGAGCCAGACGATGTTCAAAAACGCTATGGCACGACAAGCGATAAAGCTTACGGAGACTGGGATTCTCCACCGCAGCAAGATGAGAATTTTACAGGTGAATTTAAGCGCTGGGATATTTCAGTCTTAGGAGCGAGCCCTGAAGAGGATTTTCGTAACTACGATAACGGCTTTGGTTATATTGTTGAAATTGATCCCTACTCTCCAAACGCTAAGCCAGCTAAGCGTTCCTCTCTAGGCCGATTCCGCCATGAAGATTGTACCTATGGTGTGCTTGAACCGGGTAAACCTGTCGTCTTCTACAGTGGGCATGATGGCCGATATGAGTACGTTTATAAGTTTGTATCGGATGCATTATGGGATGAGAGTGACGCGAGTGAAAACTTATCTGCCGGCGCAGATCGTATGGCGATTGGTGCCAAATATATGGATCATGGCACATTGTATGTTGCACGTTTTGATGAGCAGGGCAAAGGTGAGTGGTTACCGTTGACTGAAAACGCTATCGACCTTGATGGTAACCGCCTTGGAGATACCATTGGCAGCCAAGCAGCTATTATTCGCAATACGATTGGCGCAGCTGATGCGATGGGAGCTACGCCAATGGATCGCCCAGAATGGACTGCAGTGGATTACAAAACGGGGCTGGTTTATCTCGCGTTGACAAACAACACTGATCGTCACGATGGAGATGTGGATGCTGCTAACCCTCGTCCGAATAACGAATATGGTCATATTATTCGTTGGAAAGAAGGTGAAGTTGCGACAGAGTTTGAGTGGGAAATCTTTGCTTTTGGTTCTTCAGCTGAAGCTGATGCATCAAGTGTTAACTTATCCGGCCTAACCGATGAGAATGAGTTCTCCTCCGTTGATGGAATTAGCTTCGATCAGCGCGGGATTTTATGGCTTCAAACCGACTCTGGTGTCAAAGAGGAGATTGATGTCGATAATCAGATCTTAGCTGTGGCACCTGATGCTCTTTCTCATTCTGCTAATGGTGAGCCTGTCGTCAATGTAGGTAACCAAGAACACCTCAAACGCTTTGCAGTGGCACCAAAAGGGGCGGAATCGACAGGTATTACTTTCACACCGGATTTTCGTCATATGTTTACTAACGTTCAGCATCCATCGAACTGGCCACATGATGCATTGAATGCATCGGCGGAAACTCCTGATGACGGGCGAGCTTGGCGGCCTCGTTCAAGTACCGTTGTGATTTCACGTTACGATGGTGGGAAATTAGGAGTTTAGCTTCACTCATGGGGCAAGCGTGTGAGCTAGAGCATGTTTAGCCCATGATAATTCTGTGATACCACAGAACAAATGGAAAATCCCCTTAGTCTGGGTGACTGAGGGGATTTTTATTTGGCTTTGTATGTTTATTTGAACATGTGTTTCGCGTGGAACATTAAGTGTTCATCAATAAAACTCGAAATAAAGTAATAGCTGTGATCATAGCCCGTTTGCATGCGCAGTTCTAAATCTGAACCGTGGATTTCTGCCGCGGCGATCAGAGCTTCAGGCTTTAGTTGTTCGATAAGAAAGTTATCGGCATCGCCTTGGTCGACCAGAATAGGTATCGGAGACGGTGCTCGCCTGAGAAGCTCGCTAGCGTCGTAATCCTTCCAGCTTTCAACGTTGTTCCCCAGATAAGCGCTAAAAGCCTTTTGACCCCATGGACATTGCATTGGGTTACTGATTGGACTAAAAGCTGAGATGGAGCTGAAGTGAGAAGCATTTTTCAAACCAATCGTTAGGGCACCATGCCCTCCCATACTATGACCAGAGATCGCTTTCACGCCTGAAACGGGGAAGCTTGATTCGATAAGGTCAGGCAGCTCTTGTGTGACGTAATCATACATATGATAGTGTTCAGACCAAGGTGCCTGAGTCGCGTTAAGGTAGAAACCTGCACCTTTACCTAAATCGTAACCTTCGTCATCAGAGACGCCTTCACCACGTGGGCTGGTGTCGGGAGCGACGATGGCAATTCCTAGTTCAGCGGCTTTTTTGAAGGCCCCAGCTTTCTGCATAAAGTTTTCGTCGGTGCAAGTGAGGCCGGAAAGCCAGTATAAAACAGGAACAGGGGAGGTTTTGCTTGCGTTAGGCGGCAAAAAAATGGCGAAACGCATAGTGCAGTTTAGGACTATGGAATCATGGATGTATTGCTTGTGCCAGCCACCTGCGACTTTGTTTTGGCTTATGTTGGATAAACTCATTGTTAGTCTCTCAGATAAAGCCGTCACACGATAAGATGCAGCGGCTTATTAACGGGTTAAACGGGCATTATTGATCCATATGTATCACAGTACGGATACTCTTACCTTCATGCATTAAATCAAACGCTTCGTTGACGGAGTTAAGGCCCATAGTGTGAGTGATGAACTCCTGAAGCCCAAACTCTCCTGCCATGTAGCGTTCAACAATTTCTGGGAGTTCAGAACGGCCTTTAACGCCACCAAAAGCACTGCCACGCCATACTCGACCAGTGACCAGTTGGAACGGACGTGTAGAAATTTCCTGACCGGCACCGGCCACGCCAATGATGACCGATTCCCCCCAGCCTTTATGACAACACTCCAATGCTTGACGCATGACATTAACGTTACCGATACACTCGAATGAGTAGTCGACGCCACCATCGGTCATCTCGATGATCACATCCTGAATGGGCTTATCGATATTTTGCGGGTTGAGCACATCGGTTGCGCCTAGCTGCTGTGCCAATTCAAACTTACTTTCGTTGATATCAATGCCGATGATGCGGCTTGCACCTGCCATACGAGCACCAATAATTGCGGAAAGTCCAATCCCACCTAAGCCAAAGATTGCGACTGTATCCCCTTTTTCGACTTTTGCTGTGTTCAGTACTGCGCCCATCCCGGTCGTGACCCCACAACCAAGGAGACACACTTCCTCAAGAGGCGCTTGTTTGTTGACTTTCGCCAGTGAAATTTCCGGCAAAACCGTATACTCAGAGAAAGTTGAACACCCCATATAGTGAAAAATAGTTTCCCCGTTGATGGAGAATCGGCTGGTGCCATCTGGCATCAGACCTTTACCTTGAGTTTCACGCACTGCTTGGCATAGGTTGGTTTTGCCTGAAGTACAGAATTTACATTCGCCACATTCCGCTGTGTATAGTGGAATAACATGGTCACCAACTTCTACGCTTGTGACACCTTCGCCAACCATCTCAACGATGCCGCCACCTTCATGACCAAGAATAGCAGGGAAGATACCTTCAGGGTCTTCACCAGAAAGAGTAAAAGCGTCCGTATGACAAACCCCTGTCGCCACGATGCGAACCAGTACCTCGCCTTTCTTAGGCAGTTGTACATCAACTTCTTCCATTTTTAAAGGCTCACCAGCAGCCCAAGCCACAGCGGCTTTTGACTTGATAAACTCTTGACCCGGTTTGATATCTAATGCCATTGGATTTTCCTTTCTATGTAATTGTTTTTTGACGCTCTAAGCGTAGACGAGGAAGGTGTTTCTCGCTGTTCTACTTTGTGGGTCACCATTCTAGGTATTTCCTATGTAAAGATAATCCCTTTAAATTGAAAATGATTTTTACATTATTGTAATAATGGTAAGGTGTTATTTTAGGGTTAACAGGAGTGCATAATGGCTAATTGGGAGGGGGTGAGTGAGTTTGTTGCAGTTGCAGAAATGCAGTCATTTACCGCAGCAGCTAAGAAGCTGGATACCTCTGTGGCTCAGATCAGTAGGCGGGTTGCTGCCTTGGAAGAAAGGTTAGCAGTCAAGTTACTTAACCGGACAACGAGAAAAGTCTCTGCCACTGAAGCAGGGCAAGTTTACTACCAGCAGTGTAAACACTTAGTTGAAGGGTTAGAGTTGGCAGAATTGGCCGTGACTCAAATGCAGTCAACCCCCAAAGGGTTACTCAAAATCACAGCTCCGGTGACCTATGGTGAAACACATTTAGCCCCACTTTTACTCGACTTTCTTGAGTCTTACCCTTTGGTTGATTTAGATCTTAACCTGACGAATCAAAGGATTGATCTCATTGAAATGGGTGTCGATGTCGCGATTCGATTAGGTCGCCTCGAGGATTCTAGCTTAGTGGCCAAGCGGTTATCTAGCCGCCAGCTTTATGTGTGCGGTAGTCCAGACTATTTAGCCCGCTATGGAGAGCCACATACGCTATCTGAGCTGGATAATCACCACTGCTTAGTTGGAACTATTGATTATTGGCGCTTCAAAGAAAATAAACGAGAAAAGTCACTGCGTGTCTCAGGTCGTATTCACTGCAATTCTGGGGCGGCATTATTGGATGCGGCAAAGCGCGGCTTAGGTTTAGTTCAGCTCCCCGATTATTACGTCAAGGAAGGGCTAGATTCTGGGGAAATAGTAGAAGTATTGTCTGACTATCGGGGTGACAGAGAAGGGATTTGGGCTTTATATCCTCAAAACCGAAACCTGTCACCCAAAGTACGTCTGTTGATTGATTTTCTGGCCGATAAATTAGGTGGGATTACTAGGTTCTAAGTCAGCATCCTGAATCGACTGCTCAACCATTTCTGCGATCTCTTCGGCTTGTTCAGGAGCCGTCTCTGAAATGGCGTTGACCCACTCTTCAACCGATTCCGTGAGATTACTGTCTTCACGGTCGGCGGGTCTCAAGTTGCTGTTGTTCTCTACCATATTTGCCACTAACTCCTGGCTGACTTCAACAAGCATATCTGGATCGTGTTCAGCCAGTGTTTCAATCACTTTGGTTGGTGTATCGTCCATGGATTCGGTAATCGCGGCTAATATAGACATTGCATTCTCCGGCTCTTTTTCAACCAGCCACTCTACGAGTGCTTCTATCTGATTATCGTCAGACTCAGCCAGACGTTTCGCTATGTCCACAGAGAGCTCAGGGTTGGTTAGCGTCATCGCTCTGAAAAGCAGAACGGTATCGATGCTCTCGATTTGCGCAGCACGCTCTGCGATCGACACTGCCCATTCAGGCTGCTTGTTAGCCAAACTGCGAATAAAGGTAATGGCATTTGAAGGGTGTGATGCCGCCAGTTCTTCGACTTGTTCCAAAGCTTCTTCTACATACAGAGAATATTCTTGATACTCAGTTCGAGGGTCCAGCTCACTGTGAATCGATGTCGGTGTATGCATCACGAAGCTTTCTTGGTCTTCGACTGGCAGAGCTTCACGCACTGACATGCGATAAATAGTAAAGATGATAAGGCCTAAATCCACCATGATAAGGAAAGTGAACAAAGCACTATTCTCAAATTGAGCCATTAATACTGACACAGTGTAGGGGCCGACAATCGAACCAATCGCGTAAATGCAAAGTAAACCTGATAATACGGGGACTAGCTGGGCTTTCATTGCGCGGTCAAAGGTCTCGGAAATACTCAGCGGATACAAACAGGCGACAAGCCCCATCGTCATCGCAACCAAAAGCAATTGTGTTGTTGACCACTGCCAGTCAATGGATACGGGAAGTAGGAAACTGACGATAGCAAGTACAAAGCAGCTTCCAAGTATGACTTTGCGTCGTTCAAATCGATCAGATAAATAGCCCATTGGCAGTTGTAATAAGATACCGCCAGCGGTAGCCGCTCCCATGAAAACAGAAAGCTGAAAGCCAGTAATACCTACGCCATCAGCGTATATGGGTAACATGTTGGCAATGGTGGAATACAAAACGCCACAAGTGAAACACGTAACAAACCCCAAGGGAGAGAGAACGTAAATCGACTTGAGTGGGATGGAATCGGATTGTTCGATCTGAGGCTCGAATTGAGAAATGAAAACCACAGGCGTTACCGAGATACTGAATAAAACGCCACACAAAATAAACAAGGTGGTTTCACTGGGTGGTGCAATGGCAAGGCCAAACTGACCTAAAGTGATAGCACTGAGAATGACAACCTGATTAACGGCAAGGATTTTCCCTCGATTGGACTCAGTTGACACGCTGTTAAACCAAGTGTCAAGAGTAGTCATCGCGCAGGCGATACAAAAGCCCATAATGGAACGCATAATCACCCATATCCAGACTTCGTAATTAAGCCCCATGATTAGAATGGCGCTGGCTCCTAAGCTACCACACATGGCGAACGTTCTTACCAAACCAATGTTGCGTAGAATACGTTTGCCAAGAATTGCCCCCAAAAGAAAACCAACGGAGTACATGGAAAGAACGAAACCCATCGATTGAACACTGATGTTACTTTCGGAAAGGGAGACAGGAAGTAAGATGCCACTCAGGCCATGACTGCTCATCAATAGGAACGAGCTGATGAAGAGAAGGGTTAGTGGTCGTAGTGCTGCTGTAATAGTCATAACCTTTGATTTAAAAGCAAAAGAGCGTCACTTTCAAGGGGGGCCAAAGGATTCGTTTCTGTTTGGTTGATCAAATATTCATAGACTGCACTTGAGTTTTCTTATATCACCCAGCTTAATTATCATGCCCAATAACATTGACAATCGCCTGTCTCGCTTCTGACATTGAGACACGATTGCCTCATTATCTTATTGCGCAATGAGATGGGTTCCTACTAGACGAAAAGGTGCAGATGAAACTCAAAATTATGGCTTTTTTTATTGCCACTGTTATTTGCCAACCTAGCGTATTTGCGGCAGAAGAAAATGCGCAAGAGATAAATAGCCAGACGGTTTATATCGATAAAAGTGATGACTGGGTAAAGCTAAAATCGGGTGAGGTGCTAAAAGGTGAGCTGACTGGAACAGTAAAGAAAGAATCGAACTCATACGATCAGGAAATTGAGTTTGACAGCGATGACCTTGGCGATCAAGAAATTGAGCTTGAAGATGTTTCGGTTTTGGAGACGGCAAGCTTTTTCACTATTCGAACCGCTAGTGGGGATATCTATGATGGTTACCTCTCAATTCGTGATAATAAACTGTATTTGAAAAAGGGCGATCAGGAGTTTTCTTTTCCTGTTAATCAGGTTGTTTCTATCTATCGTGGTGCAGAGAAGGATTCAGATTATTGGACGGCAGATCTGTTTCTTGGATTGGACATTAGCAAAGGCAATACGGAAGAGTTCTCTTTGTTAGGTGAGGTTGAAGCAGAGCGCAATACGGTTGAGTCAAGAACGAAACTCAGTGCTCGCCATGAAGTGTCAGAGTCAAATAATGAGAAGACGGCACAGAAGAGCCAATTTAATGGATCTTACGATATTTACCTCAACAACAGATTGTTTTTCAGGCCAGTAAAACTGTCCGTTCTCAGCGATGAATTTCAGAACTTGGATTATCAGGTGAATGCTTCAATGCAGGTTGGTTACTTTTTCGTGGCAGATTCAGATGCTGAGTGGGATGTGTCAATTGGTCCCGGTATGCAGTACAGCGAATTTTCGACGGTAGAAGCCGGTGAGGAAGACAGTGCCAGCAGTACGATCTTAACCTTGGAATCCAACTTTGAGTACGAGCTGACAAAGGATATCGACTTTAGTCATACTTACAATCTTGACTGGGCGAGTGATGACGCCGGTGGAATGCGACATAAGAACGACCTTGGTTTTGACATTGATCTTGTTGGGGATTTGGAGTTCAGTATTAAAGCTATCTGGGAACATGTTTCACAAACTAAAGCTGACTCGGACGGTGTCGTACCCGAGAAAGATGACTACAAAATTAACTTCGGTTTGAGTTACGAGCTTTGAACAAACCAAAAAGCGAAGCACAAAGGCTTCGCTTTTTGATTACTGGTTTTCGTCAGCATCTTGTCGTTTTATCACCTTGTGGCCGTCTTCTGAAACGCCTTGTTTCCAATAACTACTGATATAGATATTTTCTCGTCCGACTTCCTTTTCATTGCGGAAATACTGCCTCAGTTGACGCATTGAATCAAACTCACAAGCACACCAAATAGACGCCATCCCCTCTAACCAAGTTAGCTTTCGAACCTGATCTACTAAAGATTGTGATGCATTAAGCCAGATAACTTCAACGTTTTTGGGAGCGTCAACGGGTTGAATATCCTCTTCAGATTCTACTTGAATAACGGCATAACCTTTCGCTTGTTCAGGTAGGCTTCTCACTTTAACGCTTAAAGCGGGCAGCGCCGTCATATCTGCCACCATAAAGAACCAATCAGCTTGTAAATTCATCGTCGAAATAGAACCCGGTCCTGCGATGGAAATGGTGTCGCCAACCTTAGCACCCATTGCCCAGCGAGCGGCAAAGCCACATTGTAAATCATGTGTGATATGGCGCACAAAGTCGACTTCAATTGCACATGTTTTTGGATCAAACTGACGAATCGTGTAAGTGCGCATGACAGGCCGTTCCGTCTCAGTCAGTTGGCTTAAATCCGTACTGCCTTCTTGATTAAACAAAAGCTTGATATAGCCGCCTTCACATTCGTTTGGAAAATCGGCAAGCCCAGAGCCTTGTAGTGTAATTCGCTGCATGTTAGGGGTAACGGACTCTGTCGATTGAACAATGAGTGATCTTGCTGATGGCTTTTTCATATTTCTACTCGATAATTATTCTCTTTCGCATTTAGAGTAACAGTTATTCCATCAGTGAGACAGCAAATTTACAGTGTTAAAGCATTGGTACCGTTGAGCCAACCAGCAGTAAAGCCATGAGCAGGTTGAAGCTCCTCACTCTGATGTTGTTTGTTAACCATCGCTGCAGCTCGCGTCCAGCAAGAATCCAGAAACTGCCAGAAGGAAAGTTTGCAAATAGAAACGTACACGCGATGATCGAGAGTTCAAGCCAGCCACCGCCATTGCTGTATAAGGTCACAGAGCTCAGGGCCATTGACCATCCTTTGGGGTTTACCCATTGGAAGCTCGCGGCACCGAGAAATGTCATTGGTTTGAAATCTTCGACATCTTTTGCTTTACCACTACAGGCAATTTTTATCGCGAGATAGCCCAAGTAAGCCAGACTGATATATTTTAGTACTGTATGAGTAACAGGATAGGTTTCAAACATACCTGTTAGGCCAATACCAACCAGCATGACCATAAAAGCAAAGCCAAAAGCGACTCCTGTCATATGAGGTAGGGTTCGTTTGTAGCCGACGTTAGCTCCTGACGTCATCAGCATGATGTTGTTTGGTCCAGGGGTGCAGGTCGAGACAAAGGCAAAAAGCACCAGTGCGCCAAGTTGTTCCATTTCCATGATGGGCTCCTGTAATTGTTAGAAAGCAAGATTGTTGCGTTGGATGTGTTGTCTGACCGGTCAAGTTCTATATTATGTGGATTAAGGCGCAATTTTGTGTTTTTATTCGAACATTAAGGCTATGATGCACAATTTAGGGGCGTTATGGACAAGTTTGACGAAAGAATATTGCATGAGCTCAAAATGGACGGACGAATCTCTAATGTTGAGCTCTCTGAGCGCATTGGTTTGTCTCCCTCTGCAACTTTACGCCGGGTTCAGGAATTAGAAAAGCAAGGTGTGATAAAAGGTTATCGCGCAGTACTGGATAGCAGCCAGTTAGGTGTTGGCTTTGCCGCTTATGTGTCTATCGGTCTGTCGAGTCACAGCAAGCAAGCGCAACTTGAATTTGAAGAACACGTCAGATTTGTTGATGAAGTCGTTGAATGCCACAACATCACAGGTGCAAATGAGTATCTACTTAGAGTGGAAACAAAAGATCTTCCAAGCTACAAAAAGATTCATGCAGATGTACTTGGGGAGTGCCGTCAAGTCAACTCTATCACCACTATGGTGGTCATGGACTCACCTAAGGATGAACGGTAAAGCCTTCCGTCAGCAACAAGTTCATAAAGGGTATAGCAAGATAAATCAGACTAATGGATGAAAAGATGCCTCTGTGAGTGTCTTTTTTCTTTAGAATACATTAGAATCCGCTCTTGGTTCATTGAGAGGTTCATCTGTATTTGTTCCTAAAAGTGTACCGAGCTGAATAAATCTTCACTTTTTCTTCATGTAACTATCTGCTACATAAAGAAAATAAAACAAATCAAGTGTTGCTTGGTGTGCAACACCACTGTAAAGGACAGTTAAATGCCTATTATTACTCTTCCTGACGGCAGTCAGCGTCAATTTGACAACCCAGTTTCTACTCTAGACGTCGCTCAATCTATCGGTCCGGGTCTTGCGAAAGCGACCATTGCTGGTCGTGTTAACGGCAACCGAGTTGATGCGTGTGATTTGATTGAAGACGATGCAAGTCTTGAGATCATTACAGTAAAAGATGAAGTAGATGGTCTTGAAATCGTTCGTCACTCATGTGCACACCTATTGGGTCATGCGATTAAACAGTTATACCCAGAAGCAAAAATGGCGATTGGCCCGACCATCGACAACGGCTTCTACTACGATATCGACCTAGAGTACTCTTTGACGCAAGAAGATCTTGAAAAGATCGAAAAGCGCATGAAAGAGCTGGCGAAGACCAAATACCAAGTTATCAAGAAAAAGGTAAGCTGGCAGGAAGCACGCGATGCGTTTGAAGCTCGCGGTGAAACGTACAAGATTGAAATCCTTGACGAAAATGTATCTCGTGACGATCGTCCAGGCTTGTACCATCATGAAGAATATATCGATATGTGTCGTGGTCCTCACGTACCACATATGGGTTTCTGTCAGCACTTCACGCTACTTAACGTAGCGGGTGCTTACTGGCGTGGTAACAGCGATAACAAGATGCTTCAGCGTATCTACGGTACTGCATTCCACGACAAAAAAGCGTTGAAGGCGCACCTAACTCGTTTAGAAGAAGCGGCGAAGCGTGACCACCGTAAGATTGGTAAACAGCTAGACCTATTCCACATGCAGCAAGAAGCACCGGGTATGGTGTTCTGGCATCATAATGGTTGGTCTATTTTCCGTGATCTTGAAGTATTCGTCCGTGAGAAACTGACCGAATACGGTTACCAAGAAGTTAAAGGTCCGCTTATCATGGATCGCGTTCTATGGGAGCGTTCAGGTCACTGGGACAAATACGCAGAAGCGATGTTCACAACATCTTCGGAGAGCCGTGAGTACGCATTGAAACCAATGAACTGTCCGGGCCACGTACAGATCTTCAACCAAGGTCTAAAGTCTTACCGCGATTTGCCGTTACGTATGGCTGAGTTTGGTTCTTGTCACCGTAACGAACCTTCTGGTGCACTACACGGTATTATGCGTGTGCGTGGTTTCACTCAGGATGATGCACACATCTTCTGTACTGAAAGCCAAATTCAGGACGAAGTTACGGGTTGTATCAAAATGGTCTATGATACATACCAAACTTTTGGTTTCGACAACATCGTCGTGAAACTGTCGACGCGTCCTGAAAAGCGTGTAGGTTCAGATGAGATCTGGGATCAGTCAGAAGAAGCGCTAAAGCAGTCTCTGGAGTCGATGGATATTCCATACGAAATCCAAGAGGGCGAAGGGGCATTCTACGGGCCTAAGATTGAATTTACACTGCACGACTGTTTAGACCGTGCATGGCAGTGCGGTACGGTTCAGCTAGACTTCAACCTACCAGGCCGTTTAGGTGCGACTTACGTGGATGAAAACAACGAACGTCAAGTTCCTGTTATGATTCACCGTGCGATCCTAGGTTCACTAGAACGATTCATCGGTATTCTGATTGAAGAATACTTCGGTTTCTTCCCGACTTGGCTATCTCCGGAGCAAGCAGTAATTATGAATATTACTGATAAGCAATCGGATTATGCTCAGGAAGTGGCCCAAAAACTACAAAAATGTGGAATTAGAGCTAAAGCAGACTTGAGAAATGAGAAGATTGGCTTTAAAATCCGCGAACATACTTTGAAGCGTGTGCCGTATATGCTGGTTTGTGGCGACCAAGAAATGGAAGCTGGAGAGATTGCAGTACGTACTCGTAAAGGCAAGGATCTCGGTAAGTTTAAAGTGGATGACTTTATCTCATACATCCAAGACGAGATTTCAAGCCGTAAGCTCAATCTGGAGGAATAAACTATTAAAGGCGGAAGACGCGGCCAAGTACCGGCCAAACAAAATGCTCATCGTTTAAACGGTGAAATTCGTGGCGTTCGTGAAGTTCGTTTAACTGGCGCTGATGGTGAATCAGTTGGCGTTGTTTCAATTCAAGAAGCAGTTGCAGCAGCTGAAGAAGCGGGTATGGATCTGGTAGAAATCAGTCCAAACGCTGAGCCACCAGTATGTCGTGTAATGGACTACGGTAAATTCCTCTTTGAGAAGAGCAAGTCTGCTAAAGAGCAGAAGAAGAAGCAAAAACAGGTTCAGATTAAGGAAGTAAAATTCCGTCCTGGAACTGATATTGGAGACTATCAGGTAAAACTACGCAACCTGACGCGTTTCCTTGAAGAAGGCAACAAAGTGAAGGTAACAATTCGCTTCCGTGGCCGAGAAATGGCACACCAAGAGATCGGTGTTGACGTTCTAAATCGTCTTAAGGAAGACACTGTTGATTTAGCAGTAGTGGAATCTTTCCCTAAGAAGATCGAAGGTCGTCAGATGATCATGGTTCTTGCCCCTAAAAAGAAGTAATTAACGGCTTACAAGTAATTAAACCCTGCCGTTTTTAAACGGCGGGGTTTTATTCGCCCTAATTACATGTTTATTAAACTACTACAATGCGGAGTTATTCATCATGCCTAAGATGAAAACCAACAAAGGTGCTGCTAAGCGTTTCAAGAAAACTGCTGGTGGTATTAAGTTCAAGCACGCTACTAAACGTCACATCCTGACTAAGCGTACTACTAAGAACAAGCGTCAACTACGTCCAAACGCAATCCTTCCTAAGTGTGAAGTGGCTGCAGTTGTTCGTATGATGCCATACGCTTAATTCTTTTTAGTTTATTTATCGTTTAGTTTAGGAGAAGCATAATGCCTCGCGTAAAACGTGGTGTACAAGCTCGTGCACGTCATAAGAAAGTTCTAAAACAAGCTAAAGGTTACTACGGTGCACGTTCACGTGTTTACCGCGTAGCTTTCCAAGCAGTTACTAAAGCTGGTCAATACGCTTACCGTGACCGTCGCAACAAGAAACGTCAATTCCGTCAACTATGGATTGCACGTATCAACGCGGCATCTCGTCAGAATGGTCTATCTTACAGCCGTTTCATCAACGGTCTTAAGAAAGCATCTATCGAGATCGACCGTAAGATCCTTGCTGATATCGCGGTATTCGACAAATCTGCATTCGCAGTTTTAGTTGAAAAAGCGAAAGCTGCTCTTTAATTAGAGTTAGTTATTAGGATTAAGAAAAGGAGAGCTTCGGCTCTCCTTTTTTGTTTCTGCCACTCCCACATTTCATTCAAGACGACCAACTCCTTCGGTATTGGTCAAATGTTTCATTCCGTTCAGTACTTTTCTGCTGCCAATATATTGGATAGCAAGTCACAAATCGCACGATTAATCTGACTTAACGATTAGACATTGCTGTGACTGTGCTCCACCTATGCGTAATCGAGCATAATTGAGATTAAAATACACTCTAGATATGGGTTAAGAGCAAGGGACGTCGTGCACGATTATATTATTGTTGGTGGGGGCATAGTGGGGGCGTCTACTGCATGGCAACTAAAACAAAAATACCCAGCTAAGCGAATACTTCTGTTAGAGAAAGAAGCCGATTTTGCGCAGCATCAGACGGGTCACAATAGCGGTGTGATTCATGCTGGTGTTTACTATCAGCCCGGAAGTCTCAAAGCGGACTTTTGTAAGCGTGGCGTGCAGGCCACCATCGATTTCTGTCGGCGTCATGGTATCGACGTAGAAAACTGCGGGAAGTTCATTGTCGCAACGACAGACGCTGAATTAGAGCGGATGCAGGCGCTTTTCGAACGTTGCCTGCAAAACGAAATTGACGTTGAATTGCTTGACCAAGCTCAACTGAAATTGGCAGAGCCGAACATTACGGGCTTAGGAGCTATCTACGTTAAACAGACAAGCATTGTCGATTACAAAAAAGTTGCTAAATGCATGGTTGAAGAATTCACGGCCTCTGGTGGTTTGATTGGGTTGAGAACGAGAGTCGTAGCTGCGCAAGAGCTTGAAGAAGAGATTCAGCTTACTTGCGTCGCAGATGGGCAAACAATGCAGCTTAATACCCGACATTTGATCACTTGCAGTGGTTTAATGGCAGATAGAATGACGAGAATGTTGGGGATTAAAACTGATTTTCAAATCATTCCTTATCGGGGCGAGTACTATCAATTGCCTGAGAAGCACAATCAAATCGTGAATCATCTGATTTACCCAGTCCCTGATCCTGAGTTACCGTTTCTCGGCGTACATCTTACTCGAATGATCGATGGTAGCGTGACAGTTGGTCCCAATGCGGTTCAAGGCTGGAAGAGAGAAGGGTATTCGAGGTTTAACTTCAGCTTACGTGATACATTACAAATGCTGCTGTTTAAAGGCTTTTGGCGTGTCTCAGCGAAGCATTTAAAAACTGGGCTGGAAGAGTTAAAAAACTCATGGTGGAAGCCGGGCTATCTCAAATTAGTCAATAAATACTGCCCTGTAGTGGCATTGGAAGATTTACAGCCCTATCCTGCGGGTGTACGTGCCCAAGCTGTGCTAGAGGATGGTACGCTTGTTCATGACTTCTTGTTTTCTGAGAGTGCTCGAAGCCTTCATGTGTGTAATGCTCCTAGCCCAGCAGCGACCTCAGCGATTCCTATTGGAGAATACATCTGTAAGAAGATAGAAGAAAAATTTGAATGACTTCTGCTGTGAAGCCTTAATGTGAGTCTTTGAAAAGCTTTCGGGTCACACAATACTGTTTCATCTGATCCAATTTTCTAGCGAGTCTTTCTTTATAGATATGGCATGTTGTTGCCGCTTTTGACCATACCTACGTGATGAGCCATTGACGCTTCATGAGCATTTAACTTTTGTTATTTAAAGGAATTTCAGGGCTCTATTGTTCAAATACAAATTCTGGTATTTAATTTGCTGGTAATGTAACCAGCTCACACTCTGTTCACGTGAGAGCTACAATTATAATGTTCTCAGCAGTGTAGGGCAGAGGAATGGACAATGAAACAATGGGGATTACTGATAGCAATCTGTTTTGCCTTAACGGGTTGTAGTACCAAGTTTGTTTATAACAACATGGATTGGTTATTGGTTGAGTATCTGGAAGACTTCGTAGAGCTCAATGACGAGCAGGAAGAATTGGTGAGTGAGAAAATCGAGTTGCTCAGTGATTGGCACAGAAGAGAGGAAATCCCGAATTATATAGAGCATCTCGACCAGTTGATCGCGCTTGATCCTAAATCCTTTACAGAGGAAGACCTCAAAACCCAAGAGAAGCTATTTCAAGAGCACACGAAAAGACTCGTTGGCCAAATCGCTCCGGAAGTATTTGCTTTAGCTCGAGAGCTATCAGATGAACAGGCTGAGGAGTTAATGGATAATATACGTGTTCGTCATACCCGTTATAAAAAGAAATATCAGACGCTATCTGAAGATGAAATCCGAGCAAACTATCAAGACAAGATCACGGAGAACTTTGATGATTGGTTAGGCTCGCTGACATCTGAACAAGAACATATGATTGAAGAATGGGCAGATCAGCTTGTGGTTACTTCTTATGATTGGATTGATCACCAAACGAAAATGCGTATAGAAATGAATACGCTGCTGACTAATCGTATGCAGACGGGATATTTTCAACCACACTTCCAGCAATTGATGTTTAATCCTGCCAGCTTTTATTCAGCCGAGTTAGAAGAAAAAATAGACTACAACAAAGCAATAGCGGATAAGTATTTGGTTAAAATCATTAACTCTGTCACCAACAGGCAAACCGCGCATTACCGTCAAGAATTACGTGATTGGCGAAATATCGCAATGGATATTCAGTAGTAGAAAGTTTGTTTTTAAGGGCATCAAAGGGGCAAAATATTTGCCCCTTTAAGTTTACCTTGATGCTGAATATCGCTACATTGGATTAATAATTCTCAACTTAATCAAAAAGATGGAATGGATTCTATTGTTTGTTGCCGGGGTGCTTGGCGGCATTCTAAACAGTGTCGCGGGCGGAGGGAGTTTCATCACTTTTCCGAGTTTGTTGTTTGTGGGCGTTTCCCCTATTGTCGCCAATGCAACGAACACATTCGCTGTTTGTGCCGGGTATGTGAGTGGGGCTTATGGGTTTAGGCAGGACATAGGTAAAGACCCTAAAATCATATCCTTTACAGTGATCCTGAGTCTAATTGGTGGAGCGTTAGGCGCTTATCTTCTATTGAGCATTTCGGAGTCTTTGTTTCTTGAAGCCATTCCTTGGTTATTATTGGTTGCCACATTGCTCTTTCTATTTGGTTATAAGGTTAGTGAGTGGTCAGGAAAAATCGCTCAAGGTGTTTGTTTGCATCCAATGTGGTCAATTGTGGCGCTGGCGGCATGCCTAATCTTGGTCTCAGCTTATGGTGGATTTTTTAATGCTGGTTTAGGGGTGATCGTGTTGAGTTATCTGGTTTTAGCGGGATACAAAGACATCAATCAGATGAACGGCCTTAAGCTTCTTATCTCTTCCTGCGTGTCTCTGACCGCCATTTTAGTTTTTGTTATTGATGATTCCATTGACTGGTCGCGTGGGGGTACCGTTATGCTCGGGACGCTTTTAGGTGGATATATTGCGGCTCGGGTATCGCGTAATGTACCTCAACACTACATTAAAGGTTTCGTAGCGTTATCGAGTATCGTGATGACCGTGTATTTCTTCTGTGACGTTTACCTAATATGAGTAATGTTCAGCTTATATTTGTGCAGATTCCCGTTTATGTATGTTGCCCTAAATGAGGATGTTGTAAATCACATAGTGAGAGTCTTTGATAACTATTTAGGTTAATTTTTGTCCGTTAATGCCACAATGACTGTGTAGAAAAAGCGCGCTCTACCTACCTCACCTTTTCCCTTCCCTTTCTCTTGGTAGGAGGAGTTATGGACAGAAAACTAGGTCGTGTGATGTCAGGCAGCAGAATGGTAACATTTATTGCTTTTCTGGCGGCAACCTTTGCCTGGATTTTGAAGATGCCAGCTTTGTTCACCGTTTCAGTGGTAGCGTTGATCGCCAGTGGCATGTTGTATTGGAATGACAAGCGTAAAGAAAGCGACAAACACGAAGAAGCCTGACAGTAAAAGAGCGCCCTAGGGCGCTCTTTATGTTTAGAAGAAACCGAGTGGGTTAACGTCGTAGCTAATAAGTAAGTTTTTGGTGTTCTGGTAGTGATCCAGCATCATCTTATGCGTTTCGCGGCCAATACCTGACTTCTTATAACCACCGAAGGCAGCGTGTGCTGGGTAGGCATGGTAACAGTTCACCCAAATACGACCCGCTTCGATGTTGCGACCCATGCGGTAGGCTAGATTGGCATCTCGCGTCCAAACACCCGCGCCTAAGCCATATTCGGTATCGTTCGCAATGGCCAGTGCTTCGGCTTCATCCTTAAACTTAGTAATGGCGATGACTGGGCCAAAGATCTCTTCCTGGAAGACACGCATCTTATTGTTGCCTTCAAGAAGCGTTGGCTGAATGTAGTAACCCGATTCGATGTCGTCTTTTTGCTGAGCGACTTCACCACCGAACACAACTTTCGCACCTTCTTGGCGGCCTATCTCTAGGTAGCTCAGGATCTTGTCAAATTGCTCCTGAGAAGCTTGTGCACCTACCTGAGTGTCAGTATCGAGCGGGTTACCTTGCTGGATGCTCTTCGCACGTTCGGCCACTTTGGCGATGAACTTGTCGTACACAGATTCGTGCACCAATACACGTGAAGGGCAGGTACAGACTTCGCCTTGGTTGAAGAAGGCCAATAGAGTACCTTCGATACACTTCTCCAAGTATTCGTCTTCATGGTCAAAGATGTCCGGGAAATAGATGTTAGGTGACTTACCTCCCAGTTCCACAGTCGAAGGAATTAGGCTATCGGCTGCACATTTAAGAATGTGGTTACCGACTTGAGTCGAGCCTGTGAAAGCGATCTTGGCAATACGGTTACTGGTGGCAAGCGCTTGGCCTGCTTCACTACCAAATCCGTTGACGACGTTTACCACGCCTGCTGGAATCAGATCGCCGATCTTTTCCATCAAAAGCAAGATAGAAGTTGGGGTCTGCTCAGCCGGTTTCAAAATCACACAACAACCTGCCGCGAGCGCTGGAGCCAGTTTCCAAGCTGCCATCAACATAGGAAAGTTCCATGGAATGATCTGGCCGACAACACCAATAGGTTCAGGGAAATGGTAGCTCGCAGTATTCACATCAAGCTCGGCTGCGCTGCCTTCTTGAGCGCGGATACAGCCCGCAAAATAGCGGAAATGGTCGACAACAAGAGGAAGATCTGCCGCAAGAGTTTCACGCACTGGTTTGCCATTTTCCCATGTTTCTGCCACGGCAAGCTCTTCAAGGTGCTGCTCAATGCGATCGGCAATCTTGAGGAGAATATTGGAACGCTCTGTGACGCTCGTGGCTGCCCAGCTCGCTCTGACATTATGAGCCGCATCAAGTGCCAGGTTGATGTCTGCCTCACCTGAACGAGCCACCTTACAGTAAGCTTGCCCATTGACTGGTGAAGTGTTGTCAAAGTATTCGCCAGATACGGGTTTCACCCATTCTCCACCAATGTAGTTGTCGTAATGGGTTTTGAAGTTAACCACAGAATCCTGACTGCCTGGTTGTGCGTAAATCATAGAAATATCCTTATTATTTTCTCGTTCAAGTTATGTTTGAAGTTGTCACCAACAGGTGAACACTTCAGTTACCATTCATCTAACTAACGCAAATCACAGACCAATTGTTAAAAACTTGTTGCGACTTTGTTCTGGCGCTAGAGTGTTCATGGCTTAGACTGTGTTGTTTTAAACGCATGGCGATGGAATTGGGTGTTAACAAAATGTTCACCTGTTCCAAAATGGCACACCCCAAATGCTCAAGAGTGAAACAGGTATGGAACTACAAACCCATCAACCAGACAGCTGGCTCATGTCCTCATGGCAGAGAAGTACGAATGCGGGCCTCAAACAGATAAAGAAACCTGAAGACATTAACGTGTCCAACGCATTGCTCAAAGAGCGACGTTATAAGGCTCAAGGCGTGATTGAGGCTGTGGATCAGTGCGCTTTGCCTTTGTTTAATCAAGTTCTTTCTCGAACAGATAGCCGGTTGATTTTGACGGATGATGAAGGGGTCATTCTTGCGAGTTGGGGTCAGGAAAGATTCCGAGAAAAGTTGATGTCGATAGCGCTGGATTCAGGCAGTTGCTGGCAGGAAAGGCTGAAAGGGACGAATGCGATTGGAACGGCACTGTTCGAAAAGAAAGCAGTGTCTATTATTGGTGAGCAGCACTTTATCAAACAGCATCGTTTCATTAGTTGCTCGGCGAGCCCGTTATTTAACCATCGTGGTGAGCTGGTTGGCATTCTCGATATAACCAGTGAGCAAAGCAAACATGATGTGACTACGCAGCTGTTGGTCCAGAACATGGTGCAGCTGATTGAAAACTACCTGCTGACGCAAATCCCTGAAGGGGTTTTGCAAATCAACCTTGCGCACAATGAATCAGTTTTGAAGAGTGGTTGGCAAGGCATAGTGATTGCTGATGAAAATGGTCAGGTGGTGGCACACAATCAGGTCGCCACTCAACTTATCCCTAAGGCAGCACTTGTCGGAGAGCATGTCGAGAGCCTTCTCAAGCAGCCAGAGCGGAGCGCGCAGTTCGTCTTTGAAAAACGGACCTTAGGCCAGAAGCCGGTCCAGAAAAAATGGCTCAGCGTATCGAGTGAGCTTCACTATGGTGATCACCAAGTTGAACAGGCGTGGCAACAGGCAAATAAAGTACTGGGTTGTGATATTAGTTTGTTAATTCTCGGAGAAACAGGGGTAGGTAAAGGCGAATTCGTCAAAGCGCTACACAAACACAGTGCTCGATGTAAACAGCCGCTTGTCACCGTTAATTGTGGGGCACTACCTAAAGATTTGATTGAATCTGAGCTATTTGGTCATGCGTCTGGAGCGTTCACCGGGGCGAGTAAGCACGGCTATTCAGGGCGGGTGAGACAGGCGGATAAAGGCATCTTATTTCTGGATGAAATCGGGGAAATGCCGCTTGATGCGCAGTGCCGTTTGCTATCTGTCCTGCAAGACAAAGTGGTTATGCCTGTGGGTTCGGCTCAATCTTATCAAGTGGACATTCAGGTGATTGCCGCAACGCATCAGGATTTAAACCAACTGGTCGCTCAGGGGCGCTTTAGGCAGGATCTCTATTATCGATTGAATGGCTTAGTGATTACTTTACCTTCGCTGTATCAGCGCGAAGACAAAGCCGCCTTGATTCGGGCAATTCACGCAAAACACCAACAAAACTCTCAGCAAATCTCGGCGTCGCTAATGCAGTTATTACTCAGTTATCGATGGCCAGGCAATCTAAGAGAGTTGGATAACCTTCTCAAAGTCACCAGTTTGATTGCTAGCGATGTAGAAGAAATTAGTATTGAGCATGTGCCTACTCACTTTGCCCAGCCATTGTTAGAAAACACTCCGGTGCAAAGTGAAGTGGTAGAGCAGGATTTGAAATCAACGCTTAATAGCACATTGATCGATACCTACCATGCGCACAATGGTAATGTCAGCAAGGTGTCCCGAGTGCTGGGAATCAGCCGGAACACCGTCTATCGAAAGCTCAAAGCATTGGGGTTGAACAAAACTAAATGATGGTCTGGTGTGAAATCTCGGGATGATAAAGAGGCTGGATGACGTGACCTTCCGGGTCGCGGCAATGGAAGCTTCTCGCACCATCGCTGTGATCATGAGGCGCGTCGAGCAGTGTGACTCCTTTCTCTTGCATGAACTCATACCAATGATGGAGCTCATCTTTACTTCTAACAATAAAACCAAAGTGATCGACGCTGATGGGCGAGCATACCCGTTGTGACTGGGCGCGACCAAGTGAGAGGTTATCGCAGCCGTTAGTCAGGTAAACCAGATTATCACTTGCTCGTCTCAACACTGACATGCCCATGATATCAGTATAAAAAGCCTCGCACTCTTCGAATTTCTGAACCACTAAAGCAATATGTCTCATGCCATTAAATGGAGCAGGTCTGTCCATAATTACACTTCCTTGTATTTTATTTTGAATTAAATTGTATACAATAAAGTAATTGTTTTGCAATGATGATGAACATTATCAAGGAAGGTAACTAATTATGTACTGCATAATCGTCTCCAATCGAGTAAAAAAAGGTAGGGAAGAAGACTACATCACTATCATGAATGAAAACGCCAAAGCCTCCTGTCAGAATGAATTGGGTTGTGTACAATTTGACGTAATCAGAGATCTTAACGACCCGCAGCTCTTCCATCTGTACGAGATTTATCAAAGCCAAGAAGCTTTGGCTGTGCACAAACAAACTGAGCACTATCTGACAAGTCGAGTTCAGTTAGCTGATATAGTGATTGAACAGTCAGTCATTCGTGCGGATGTCGTAGCAACAAATTCAAAATAACAATCAAAAGGAAACAATGTGATGATTTGGAAAGTCTATCTTAGCGGTGAAATTCATACCGATTGGCGCGAGCGTATTGTGGAAGGTGCTCAGAAGTTGGATCTGAATATTGAGTTCTATTCTGCGAATACCGATCACGACTCCAGCGATGCAGCAGGTGACGTACTCAGAGAGAGTGAATCAGGCTTTTGGCGTGACCACCAATCGTCCAAAGTCAACGCCATTCGAACGTCTACTCTTATCAAACAGTGTGATATTGGCGTGGTGCGCTTTGGTGACAAATATCGTCAGTGGAATGCCGCATTTGATGCAGGCATGTTAGCGGCACTTGATAAGCCGTATATTACGCTTCACGATGAGTCTTTGATTCACCCGCTTAAAGAGGTCGATGCTGCGGCAATGGCGTGGGCGGAATCACCAGAGCATGTCGTTGAGATCCTAAAATACGTTACGAGTCAGAATTAAAAAAAGAGCGCCAAAACGGGCGCTCTTTTTACTGAAACCTAGCCTTTACAGTCCGCCCTGTTGCTGCGCCTGTTTTACTAATGCCTGACGTTGAGCTTCCTTAGTTTTTACCACTTCACTTTCCTTTTTCGCTTTAGCTTCTTCAATAGAAAGAACAAAGACAAAGTACTTATTAATAGTCATTTCAAGAACCTCAATTTAGATTGTTATAAACCATCCAGGTTAAGCTATTCACCAATGCCGTTGTGAGAACTCACACGACTCCTTGTTGTAGGTTTCAAAAAATAGAGGATGCGAGCTAGGCTAACATCCTCCATAACGTCTTAATTGTAGTAGGAGTTTCGGGTATTACAAAATACCGTACTAAGCCCCTTTAAGCAGATTTATACGTCGTAAGTAGTAGACGCTGTGTCGCCGCCTGTACCAGTCCAGTTTGTGTGGAAGAATTCACCACGTGGACGGTCAGTACGCTCGTAAGTGTGAGCACCGAAGTAGTCACGTTGAGCTTGAAGCAGGTTCGCAGGTAGACGAGCAGTTGTGTAACCGTCTAGGAAAGATAGCGCAGAAATCGTACATGGCATTGGGATACCAGACTCTAGAGATTTCGCTGCGACTTTACGCCATGCTGCTAGGCTGCTTTGCAGAATGTTTTTGAAGTAGTCATCTGAACCTAGGAATGCGATATCTGGGTTCGCTTCGTACGCATCACGGATGTTGCCTAGGAACGCAGAACGGATAATACAACCACCACGCCACATTAGAGCTACGTTACCGTAGTTTAGGTCCCAACCATTCTCGTTAGATGCTTCGCGCATTAGCATGAAGCCTTGAGCGTAAGAGATGATCTTAGAAGCTAGTAGCGCTTGACGCAGTGCATCAACCCACTCTTGCTTATCGCCTTCAACTGGTGTGATTGTTTTACCGAATAGAGACTCAGCTTCAACACGTTGGTCTTTCAGTGCAGATAGACAACGAGAGAATACAGACTCAGAGATAAGCGTTAGTGGAATACCTAGGTCTAGTGCGTTGATACCCGTCCATTTACCAGTACCTTTTTGGCCTGCAGTGTCTAGGATCTTTTCTACTAGCGGCTCACCGTCTTCATCTTTGTAGCCAAGGATGTCCGCTGTGATTTCAACAAGGTAGCTGTCTAGCTCAGTCTTGTTCCAGTCAGCGAATACTGCTTGCATCTCGTCTGCAGACATACCAAGACCGTCTTTCATGAACTGGTATGCTTCAGTGATAAGCTGCATGTCGCCGTATTCGATGCCGTTGTGTACCATCTTAACGAAGTGACCCGCACCGTCGTTACCAACCCAGTCACAACATGGCTCACCAGCGTCGGTTTTTGCTGAGATACCTTGGAAGATAGGCTTAACCGCTTCCCAAGCTTCCGCTGCGCCGCCAGGCATGATTGAAGGACCAAAACGAGCACCTTCTTCACCACCAGAAACACCCGTACCGATGAAGTGGATGCCTTTCTCACGAAGAGCAGCAACACGACGGTTTGTGTCTGGGTAGTTAGTGTTACCACCATCAATGATGATGTCGCCTTTGTCTAGCAGAGGGACAAGTGCTTCGATGAACTTGTCAACGACGTCGCCCGCGCGAACCATTAGCATCACTTTACGTGGCGCTTCTAGCTTCTCAACTAGCTCTTCCAGAGAGTAAGCACCAACGATGTTAGTGCCTTTTGCTGGGCCTTCTAGGAATTCGTCTACTTTCGCAGCAGTACGGTTGTGAGCAACCACTTTAAAGCCGTGATCGTTCATGTTCAGGATAAGGTTTTGACCCATTACCGCTAGGCCAATTACACCGATATCACCTTTCATTATTTCTCTCCAATTTCTCTAAAAATGGACGCTCGCATTACGCGATTTTTGCTGCTGCGTCTGAATCTAAGTACCACTCGGTCTCACCAGCTTTAGACTGGATTTTCGCAGCTGGATATGGCAGCTCGCTTGCCGGAGTAGTATGAATTTCGTTTACGATGTCAACTTTGCCTGCACCAAGTACAAGATAGCTGATACGTTTAGCGGCTTCTAAAACTCTTGCCGTCTTAGAAACACGAATCTGGCCTGATTCAGGATGAGAAGCCAATACCGCTAGGTTCTCGTCTTGATAATCAGTTTGACCTGGGAACAGTGATGCTGTGTGTCCATCTGCACCGACGCCTAGCAGAATCCAATCGAAAACAGGTGTGCCGTTCTCAGTTGGAATCACATCTGCCATTTCTTTCGCGAAGCGCTCTGCTTCTGCTTTTGGCTCTTCTTCACCACGGATGCGGTGAATGTTGTCTGCTGGCAGTTCGACTTTGCTGAAAAGCAAAGTATTTGCTTCACCGAAGTTACTTTCAGCGTCGTCAGGTGCGACACAGCGCTCGTCACCCCACCAGAAGTGTAGGTTGTTCCACTCGATTGAGGTTGCGTATGTTTCTGTCGCTAGTAGCTTGAACAGCATCTTAGGTGTGCTGCCGCCAGACAGTGAAATATGAACAGGGCGACCTAGTTCGCTGAACGCTTTCATGTCGTTCGCTAAGCTCTCTACCACCTGTTCTGCTGTTGGGAAGATCTTATGGTTGATCATAGTTCGCAGTAGTCCGTATCTGTTAGGTTCTTACATGGGAAACGCCAAGCTCGGTTAGCGCGCTGAAGTAGATCATCCGCTTCTTTAGGGCCCCATGTACCACAGGCATAGCCAAATAGTGCCTGTGGATCTTGTTTAAAGTCGAGAATTGGCTGAACGTATTGCCAGCAGGCTTCAACCGCATCAGTACGTGCAAATAGGGTAGCATCGCCATTCAAAGCATCAAGTAGTAAACGCTCATACGCGGTTAGCATCTGAGTCTCTTCCAAATCATTGTAAGAGAAGTTCATTTTCACTTCTTTGGCTTTAAAGCCAGCGCCTGGCTCCTTAAGGCCAAAGCTCATCTGGATGCCTTCGTCCGGTTGGATACGAATGATGAGCTTGTTTTCAGGTGCATTTTGACCAAACACTGGATGCGGTGTGTTCTTAAAGTGGATAACCACTTCTGTTACGCGTGTTGGCAATCGTTTACCAGTACGTACATAGAATGGTACGCCGTTCCAGCGCCAATTGTTAATGTACGCTTTCAAGCCGATGTAGGTTTCAGTACGTGAATCATCAGCGACGCCATTCTCTTCACGGTAACCAATAAGATGCTCCCCACGAACGTCAGAAGCAGTGTATTGACCAAGCACTAGGTCATTACGCAGTGCTTCTTCATCTAAGGGCTTAAGACATTGCAGTACTTTGACGACTTCATCACGCATAGAGTCAGCATTGATCTGTGCTGGTGGCTCCATCCCTACCATGGCGAGGACTTGCAGTAAGTGATTCTGGAACATATCACGCACCGCACCAGAGCCATCGTAGTAGCCGCCACGTTCTTCAACGCCTAAGAATTCTGCCCCTGTGATTTCTACGTAATCAATGAAGTTGCGGTTCCAGAGCGGCTCGAACATAGCGTTAGAAAAGCGGAAAACTAATAAATTTTGAACCGTTTCTTTACCTAAGTAGTGGTCGATACGGTAGATTTGATGCTCTTGGAAGTGTTCGTGAATTTCTTTATCGAGCTTTTGTGCTGATTCAAGATCATAGCCAAATGGTTTTTCGATGATTAGACGTTTCCAACCTTCATCTTCATTATTTAAACCATGGGCTGCGAGACTGGCTGGAATCACACTATATAAACTCGGTGGTGTTGCTAAATAGAATAGAGTGTTGCGCTGTTCGAAGTTGTATTGCTCCGACAATTGGTCAAGACGGGTAACCAGTTTGCTGTAGTCTGCGGTTTCAGAGGTGTTGATCGCTTGGTAGTGCAGGTGGTTAATGAATGCATCTAGCGTTGCAGGCTCAGTTTTTTCCATTTCCTGAAGTGAGTGCTTCAGTTTTTCGCGGTAAGACTCATCGCTGTATTCGGTGCGGCTAACGCCTAGAATAGCGAAGTTTTCTGGAAGCTGCTTACTCGCGTAAAGGTGGTATAAAGCAGGGATCAACTTACGATAGGTTAAGTCGCCCGAAGCACCAAAAATAACGATGCTGCTGTTTTCTGGTATTACCATCATCTTTCCCTTAGAAACGAGGTAGTTATCATGTGCCGTCAATGCTGGCGACTCGAAGAGCCAACCCTATCAACGGGACTTCAAAATTGATAATTGGTGATGTCTATTAGTTTGATAGCCAAAACCTTAACCTTCTTGAGCTATAGAGATAAATCTCAATTCGGCAGCGTATTGTCTATGAGTCTTTGATATACATCAACCTTTGTGAAGGCAATCGATTAAATATTGATTAATAATAATGCTAGGTCATTGATTATATATAACTTATTGGGAATGGTGAGAAGAACTCCTGTATGGAGTTAAAACTCTAATTTTAAGACGTTATTGCAAGGTTTCTTGCTGCGTTAGAACAAGGTTTTCAGATGCGCTTTGACGGTTTGGATGTGTTCTTCACGCTCAACGGGAACGATCTGCTCTGGCGCTAAGAACTTCTCAGCGTAACTTTGATCGATTTCATGCTCTAAGAATAATAAATAGAGCTTAGGATCAATATGGCCTGAGGTTGCCATGTGCGTCATGATATTGAGTGACTCAGCGAGGCTTTTGGCTTTTTTGTAAGGTCTATCGCTGGATGTGAGGGCCTCAAAAACATCGGCAATAGCCATAACTCGAGCGGGGATAGAGAGTTGTTCTTCACTGAGACCTCTGGGGTAGCCTTTGCCATCCATACGTTCATGGTGTCCGCCTGCAATTTCTGGGATGTTTTTGAGGTGTTCTGGGTAAGGCAGACGGCCAAGCATGGTAATGGTTTGAATGATGTGATCGTTGACGATAAATCGTTCTTCATCGTTTAGAGTGCCATAGCGAATAGAAAGGTTATATAGCTCACCGCGGTTGTATTTAAGTTTTCCTGGTTGAAGGACAAAGTTCTCTTTCCAAACATCTTGCGGGCTTTCGCCCTGAGTCCATGGGATTTGATGAACTGGCTTATCACCTAATAAGGGCTCCATAACGGGTAATACAGCGGGTTCGCCAGCTCGTTGTTTTTCGACCCAAGAAACACCGGCTTGATCGTCTAAGGTGCGTTTCCATTGTCTTTGAGCGATAGTCTTAAGACGCTCAATGGCCGATTCTTCCATCTGCTCACTGCCGACATTGCAGTTAGCGATAAACTGAAACTCTTCGTCTAAGGTTCTATGTGTTTCCTTCAACGTATGCTTTAGTTCGGTCGCACTGCCGCCATTATACAGCCCTTGCCAGTAGTCAACTTCAGCTTGTGTTTTAAGGAGCTCAAAGCGCATTCGAATTTCATGGATACGGTCATAAATGGTTTCTAGCTTGGTCGCTTTATCGATGACATATTCTGGTGTTGTCACTTTGCCACAGTCATGCAGCCATGCGGCTAAATGTAGCTCTTCCCATTGCTTTTTATCCATTTCAAACTGGGGGAAATAATGGTCATCATCCTGAGCAACCTGAGTGAGCATTTTAGTCAGCTCTGGGACGCGCTGACAGTGGCTACCTGTATATGGAGACTTGGTATCTATTGATGAGGCAATCAGCTCGATAAACGCATTCAGCATATCTTTTTGCTGTTGCATTTGATCAATGTTTTCCTTGGCGATTTCTGCAAAGCTTAACAGCTCTTTGAGGAAAGCGTGTTTATCACTCTGTTCCTTGGTGATGGCTCTTTCGTAACCGAGTAGCAGAATACCCACTAGTTGTTTGTCCCGATTAAGTAGCGGGAAGAAGTAAATATCAGAGTTGTAGAAAATATCCTTATGTGGGCTGAGAGCGTTATCACTTCGGTTGAGGTGCACGATTTCACCTCGGCGTAAATCTGTTTCTAACCAAGCGGTTTCAGTCAGAAACTCATTCAGCTCAATTTTAAAAGGAATAATGGCGTGGTTTGCGGCCATGTCGAAGGTATTTTTCTTATCAGAGTGCGTGTACAGAATGATGGTTTCGGCTCGTGTGACAAGGTAACTTTGGTGAGTAATGGTTTTTGCTAAGAGAGAGAAATCCTGATTACTTGCTGTCTCTCTGAGTAATCTCAGCAGATCATGCAGAGTATGCTCCATCAGTTCGATGGATTCCGTAAGATTTGCGACCTCATTGATAACACTCTTAGGATAGCGAGTTTTTTTGAAATCGAAGCGTGCAATGTTATCTGTCAGCAGCACCAAGTTTTGTAATGGTGTCGCCAATCTGTTGGCAACAATCCAGACCACAATAAAACTCAGTGCGAGCATCGCCATTGCGACCGTGATTTGCCTGTCGCGCATGGAAAGAAGATTCATTAGTAAATCTTCCTGTGGTGTAGCTTCTGCCAGTAAAAGACGCACGTGTTCGTTGAGCACAACAGGAGTGAGTGTCACTGACCAGTTTTTACCGTCATAGACGACGGGTTCGTAGAGTGTTTGACTACTATGGCGGTCCAAGATAGGGGCAAACAAGCTGTCTTCAAGCTGTGTCTGTATTTGGTCCTTCTCTTGAGTTAGATCGACATTCGTCTGGTGCTGGGCGAGCACTCGGAACTGGTTGTCAAACAGGATCAGTTTCGTTTTGTCGGAAAAGCCTATCTCACTAAGTTGTTGTGATAGAGAAGAAAGCGTGAAATCCGCCGCTACGACTTTTCCTCCATCCGCAGAGCGGCGCGATAAAGTTACGCCGTTGGTTTTGAGAAAGTAAAAAAAATATGGCTCAGTGAGGCGAATATCGCCATCTGGGTCTGCATTTACGAACCACGGTCTCACTCTAGGATCAAATTCATTATCATGGGTCTTTTTATAGCCGACCTTCCTATGCTTACTATCTAAAAAGTGAAGCTCATTTAAACCACTTGGCTTAGTAAAGTTAATCATCATGCTGGTTGTCGGTGGCGCCCCAAATCGTTCTCGTGTTTTATCATCACGAAGCGAACGAAGCATGGTGAATTCACCTTGTTCGTTAGCATAGAAAAGCGCAACAACACCTTGATTTCTTTTGAATATTAAATCTAACGATGAAAGGAATCGTTTAGCTTTAATCGGGGCTTGTCGTTGATCAATGGCTGCGCTGAGAGCCATAAAGTCTAGAGTAGTAAGGATTGGCCCTACGCGTACCTTGAAAGTTGACTCTAGCTTACGGCTATTTTCGCTACTCAGCTCTTTGGCGCTGACGGTGAGTAGCTCTTGAGAGTGGCGATAGCTTATGGCAATGAGCACAGTACCGACTAAAGTCGTCAGGACTAAAAATAAGCTCGTAATATGGATACTTAACGAATAGCGACGTTTCTTCATGTATCACCCAATAACAAATCACTTATTAAGTATTGGTCAATATGCGAATCATGCAAAAATTGTCGTTAATTTAGTGATAGGGCAGTCGTTAGTTTTATGATTTATAAAGGTAATATATCACTGAATCGACTATAACTATTAGAGGTGTAATTGAGGGAAGAAACGGGATGTTAACATTAAACTATCAGATAGAAGTGGCGGCAACGCCAAGCGTTATCTGGAAAGTGCTCACAGAGGTGGAGCTGTATTCACAATGGGCAAGAGCATTTTCACCCCAATCTCAATTTGAAGGTGAGTGGTTAGAAGGGAGTCATGTCTCGTTTTTTGACCCTCAATTAGGTGGGACAAGAGCGGTGATAGATCGGATCGAAGAGCACAAAGTAATTGAATATCATCATATTGCAATCTTTAACCCGGAGCATATTCAAGATATAGACAGTGACTCGGCCAAAAAGTGGATTGGTAGTAAAGAAAGCTATCAGATTACACCTCTGGAAAACTCAGTATTACTGAAAGTGACAATTGAAACTCATCCTGATTTTGTCAGCATGTTCAATAGTGGCTGGCAAAAAGCGTTACCATTGATAAAAGTAATATGTGAGCAACAGAAGCCGTAGGCTGGTAAAGTAGAGCAAATTTTTACGAGACTTAGGTAAATTGTCTTTATGAAGCTTGTTGTTGATACTCATACTCATACGTATGCCAGTGGTCATGCTTATAGCACCTTGATTGAGAATGCTCGATTGGCGAAGAAAAATGGCCTACACATGTTTTGTACCACTGATCACGCTGAATCTATGCCGGGAGCTCCCCATTACTGGTTCTTCTCAAATCAACGGGTGCTGCCTCGATTCATTGAAGGCGTTGCGGTTATTCGTGGTGTTGAATCCAATATCCTCAACATTCAAGGTGAAGTCGATATTCATCCTTCTACAGAGGCCAATCTTGATTGGGCTATCGCCAGCTTCCATGAGCCTGTATTTCGTCCCTCTAGTAAAGAAGTGCACACTGAAGCCCTCATCCATACTATTCGCAGCGGTCGAGTTGATGCTCTGGGGCATCTAGGCAATCCGAACTTCGACTTTGATTTTGAATCGGTTCTAGCGTGTGCTAGAGAGCACAACGTAGCAATCGAAATCAACAATACCACATTGAAAGGCAACAGCAGACTGGGAAGTGTTGAACGTTGCTACGAAATCGCCCAGATTGGTAAAAAACTTGGAGTGTATTTTACCACGGGTAGTGATGCTCATTTCTGCGAGGATGTTGGTAATTTAGATCTAGTGTCGCAACTGATTGATACGATTGGTATAGATCAAGAGAAAGTGATCACTCATTCTACTCGACAATTTCTCAATTTCCTTGAGCTGAGAGGCCGAGCACCTATCGAGGATTACGTCAATTTATAAGTTGATACAATTTTCATCTCAAGTGTGCTGACTGAATTCAGTACACTTTCCCCTCCTATTCCAAGATAAGAACAATACAATGAGAAAGTTAATTCCAGCTCTGGTACTGATGGTATCGGTACAGGCTTTTGCGTCGGACTTCGACCTGAAAGCAACAATGAAGCAAATGAAAGTTGAATTTAAACACGCTGCTGAAGCAACTGAAATTACCGAAATGAAGACAGCGGTGACAAACCTGTCTGAACTGGTAGAGCAATCAAAGCGTGGTGACTACCCACCAGAAAAGTTTGATATCTACTTTGAAGGTTTCAATAAGCTATCAGGTGCGTTGGATAAGGTAGAAGAGCAATTGGACGCTGGCGATATGGCGTCGGCAAAAGAGTCTTTACGTCAGGTCGATGAGCTTCGCATTGAATATCACGACAAACGTAACCCAAGCATCTGGAGTAAGCTATTCGGCTAAATTGATGTTTGATTTGGACTGTTGCTGAATTGTGCCTGCAAGAAGGGCAGAAGTAACAGTCCAATAACCGCTGAGCAGATCGAAATGGTGACGAAAAAACCAGTCCAGTGGAAATGCTCCATAATGATAGCCATAGGGTAGCCTGCCAATGCTGCTCCCATATAAGCAAATAGACCGACAAAGCCCGTTGCTGCACCCGCTGAGTCTTTGTGCGAACACTCTGCAGCGGCCATACCAATCAGCATTTGTGGTCCAAACACAAAGAATCCAATGGCAAAAAATCCAGCGGCCTGAAAAGCAAAATTCGTCACTGGCATTAGCCACAAAGCGGCCACTGACAAGAAGACTCCCATCGCAAAAATCAGGTTCATTGGGCCACGATTACCACCGAACAATTTATCTGACCCCCAACCTGCAACCAAAGAACCGATAAAGCCGCCGATTTCAAACAAGGATAAAGCGGCATTTGCGTTGATCAAGTCGAAACCGTGCTGTTCGGTAAGGTAGAGATTACCCCAGTCATTGACTGCTGTTCGAACGATGTACACCAGCACGTAGCTAAACGCCAGCAACCAAATATATTTGTTGTTTAGGACATAGGTACGTAGAATTTGGTGGGGTTTCAGACCAATACCATCGTTCTCTTGTGCCAGCTCAAGCTTGTCGTTTTTCCATCGGCCAATGGTGGGTAACCCCATGGTGATCGGTTTGTCTCTCAGTCTCCAACAGAGGAACAGCCCGATGATGACACCAATAATCCCCGGAATAACAAAGCCTTCTCGCCAGCTGTAATGCAGCACCATATAACCGACGACAAGAGGGATTAAGGCTCCGCCCACGTTGTGAGCCGTATTCCAGATAGCCCAGAAGAAACCGCGTTCAGAGCGTGAATACCATGTTGTGAGAAGTTTTGAACAGGAAGGCCAACCCCAGCCCTGAAACCAGGCATTGAGTACCCAAAGCGTAAACAGCGCGTAGAGTGAGCTGGATAAGCCAAACAGAATGTTAATGATGCCTGTCGCAATTAATCCAAGCCCCATGAAATAGCGTGGATTAGACCGATCGGAAACGATGCCGGAAATGAACTTAGACAAGCCGTAGGTCAGATAAAAGAACGTACCCATCAAACCTATGTCACTTTTGTCTAAACCTAGGTCTGCGATCAAAGCAGGGGTCGCATAGTTAAAAGTCTTGCGGGTGAAATAAAAGCCAGCATAGCCGAGATACATACCGACCATGATATGCAGTCGCCAGTACTGGTAAGTCGATTTCACCTCGTGGGTAGTGTGATTAGGTTGAGCGATAGAGTCGGACATAAGCTACACCTCAAATCCCCGGTAGTTCGACACGAATAGAAGTACCATGCTGCTCTGATTCATGCTGGCTATGGCTGCGAATATTGAATCGCCCACCGAGTGCTTGCACACGCTCTTGCATACCTTTTAAGCCAAAGCCTTTTTGGCTGTCCTGTAGTTTGAATCCAATGCCGTTGTCTTGAATCTTGAGTTCGACTTCGTCTCCCAGTTTGATATCAATCTCTAAACGGCTTGCCTGAGCGTATTTCTGTGCATTGTTAAGAGCTTCCTGACATATCCGATACAAGGTCGCACTGGTCGCATCGCTTAATGTAGATACATGCCCACCTTCTAGCTTGAACGAGACTTCAACGCCTTGCTGCTCAAACTCCATTTCGCGAACTAACTGTTGCAGAGCTTCGACCAGATCAAGATCATCCAGTGCCTTGGGTCTGAGGCGAGTCAACAGCCCTTTAGTGGTGTCATAAACATTCAGTGATAAAGATTCGATGGTGGTGGCGCAATTGGCACTCATCTGTGGATTTTCGACTCGTTTAATGATGCTGGCTTGGGTGCGGATAGCAGTAATATTCTGGCCTATTTCATCATGTAATTCGCGTGCGACCTCCTGACGTACGGACTCTTCCGCTTTGACGAGCTGGCGCGATAAATTCTGGTTGCGGCTTAATTCATGGCGTAATTTTTGGTTTAAATCTCGCTGGCGCTGTACAGCGACGCCTAGCAAGATCCCCGTTAGTGTTTGTGCTGTAATTGATAGCAGAAGGTCGGTGATTTCAAGTTGAGAAACCCCACTACGTGCTGCGATCAAAGCAATACTGTTGAGTAAGGTACCCAGCATAGCGCCTTGCCAGCCATAACGAAAAGCCAGCAGGATAATGGGGATTGCCAAACAAAACGGGGCAAAACGTCGCAATTCATCGGGTAGTCCTATTTGCAGGGCAATACTGACAGAGAAAAGGGCGATAAATAGGATAATCGGCTTTATATTGAATTGAATCGGCTGACTGATCAAATTGGAGGTTAGAGGTAACCAAGTACTTTGAAACAGGTAGTTCCAGACCAGATAGCAGGTCGGGACCAGCATGAGTCCACCAGTGACACTAACCAGCCAAACTAAGCTGGTTGACTCAACGTGACTATTCACAGCAGCAACATTGATCAGTGACGACACAATAATCACAGCCGCTTGAACCAGCAATCGCTGAGATTGCGCACCATAGTTAAATCGCATCGCCATCGCGGTGACTGGAATACTGGCGGCACTGGCCGCTAAAACGGTAAGCCATTGAGGCTGGTCTAACAATAACGCAAGAGATATCGTTAGCAGCCATTCTGCTGCATAAATTGCAGGCCAATGCTTCTTGGCAGTATGTAATGTCACGCCTAGTCGCAAGGCGAAGGGGAAAAAGAGAATTGCCAGCTCAGCATCATTAACGAAGTAATAAGAAATGACCCATAAGCAAAACCAACTACACAGGGTAATGAACCAAGCACAGGCAGAAGTGATCAGGTAGTTGCGCATTAGAGCGGGATTTCCTGACTGAACAGCTTAGCCAGCTCAACGTTGTTTTTGACCGCGAGTTTGTCCATCGCATTAGCGCGATGAACGTGAACCGTCTTATGGCTCAGGCCGAGCTGGTTGGCCACTAACTTTACATCCATCCCCGTCGCGAGCAGTTCACAGACTTGTTTCTCCCGCTTAGTTAGCTGGCTTAATGAAGCGGTTGCTGCTTTAGGAGAGGCCAACTTCAAGGCGATTTCTGGGGTTAAATAGCAGCCGCCAGTGGATGCGGTTCGCACAGCTTGAACCAGCTCTTCCGGGCTACATCGTTTAGTCAAATACCCAAGAGCCCCTGCTTCAAGGGCTTTTTCTACCATCGCTAGCGAGTCATGGACACTCAGCATGACGCAGGCGATGCCAGAGGGGAGCGACTCAAGTAAACTCAGTCCACTTTCATCAGGCATTGATATATCGGTAATGCACACATTAGCACCGCTGCCTGGCAAGCCTTGTTTGGCATCGGACACTGAGTTGAATTCACCAACGACGTTAATGTCACTTTCCAGACTTAGAAGCTGGGCAAAACCGGATCGAACGATGACGTGATCATCAACGAGAGCAACATTAATCATGGCAATTATCCAAAGCAAGGTAGAATGCGGGGTAAGGTACCGTTAAGTGTACTAATAGGCAAATAGCGTTTGGAACTAAAGAAAGCGCCATCTATATCTCACTGATTCAGGCTAAACAGCGAGTATTAGATAGCGCTAACTGGGGGTATTAAGCGTTTACTTGAGCGAGCTGTTTCTTAGCTTTACGAATCTTCTTCTCTTCAGCGATGGCGACAAAAGCAAGTAAGCCGATACAGATAGCCGCAGAAGTATCCAGTGCAGCAAAAGTACCTTGCCAACCCGTCAGGCCAAAAATAGGCGTGCCGTCTGCAATCATACCCAGACCAAGTTTCGCGAAGCTATCACCAATCAGGTACGCAAATGTGCCTTTCACACCGTCAGCAACACTGATGGCTTTCTTCGGTACAAAGCCAACGGCTGCAACGCCAATCAGCAACTGAGGACCAAATACAAGGAAGCCTAATACGAACAGTGACGCTAGATACATGAACTCGCTGGTGGCATGTTGGTAGAACTCGAGTGACACAATAATCAAGCCAAGTGATACACAAGCAACAAGCGCACGGCGACCGTTAGCTAAGTCTGACAAGTAGCCCCACATTAATGTACCGACCAGTGCACCCACTTCGAATAAGGTGAAACCAGAAATTGCCGCTTCTTTAGATAGACCAAGCTCTTGGTAGGCATAAACCGTTGACCATTGGTCGATACCAATACGCACGATATAAAGGAAAATGTTGGCGAAACACAGTAGCCAGATCACTTTGTTTTTCAGTACATATTCAACAAAGATTTCTCGCTTAGACATTTGCTGCTCTTCCGCGGCATTGTCTTCTTCGCTGACAGCTTCATCGAATAGCTCTTCCACTTTACCCAAACCATAGGCTTCTGGAGAGTCGCTACCAAAACGCATGCCAATAAAACCTACAATCAAAGCGATGATAGATGGGAAGATGAACATACCAATCACGTGACCATCGAATAGGTAATTCGCGCCAAATAAAGCGACACCTGCCGCGCCCGCACCACCAACGTTATGCGACATATTCCACAGACCAAGGTATGAGCCGCGCTTGTTACGTGGTGTCCACTTGGTGATGGTTGAGTAGCTAGAAGGGCCGCCAGTACTCTGGAAGAAACCACTTAACGCATAAAATGCGATCATGAGGAATAGGCTGATGCTACCGCCTCCCATGCTCATACTGAAACCCAGCATGGCAAGCCCCGAAAGGATCAACATGAAGGGTAGGAACTGCTTGGTGTTTTTGCCATCGGCGTAATAAGACACCACAGTTTTACCAATGCCGTAAGTAATCGAAAAGCCAAGGCCAATCATACCTAACTCGGTCATTGATAGGCCGTAAGTGGAGATCATATCGTTCTGAGCGATATTGAAGTTCTTACGGATCAGGTACATGGTCATGTAGCCAATGAATACAACTAAGTAAGATTGTAAAAAGGGTTTAAACCACATTTTTCGGCGAACTTCGACTGGCAGGTCCAGCGTTGGTTTGCGCACTTGTTCTAGAAATTTCAACATAGTGAATCCTTAGAGCCCAGCTTAGCCCGTTGGGCAAAGCAAATAAAAAATTCGGTTGATTTAGCTGACAGGCAGTCAGGAGTAAATCGATGGCGCTAAGTGTATTCATCGTGGTGCGTTGTGGCTTGAGAGATGCTCCTAGGCGGATTAGGAAAATTTCCTAGATCGAGTTGGTTAGTGAGTGTTTCGTGAATAGTGTCACATGATTGATTGGACTCGTTTCGGTTAGTTATTGTTCTTTTTGTAGAAAAGTTATGACTAAGCTTATGTTTTGCAGCACAACTGGCTGAGTTTGTTAATTTCACGTTATATAGTTACAGCGAACAAATCGAGAGTGATCATGTTACGCGCAACGAATTTTAACCGGACGATGTTATTGGCGAGTGCCCTGAGTTGGCTGCTCGTTTCTCTGATGCCGGTCATAAATGCGCATGGCTCAAACGCTGGAGTTTGGGCAACGTTATGTACCATCAACGGTTTCGAGCTGGTTCAGGTCGAAGAAGGTAAACCGGAAACTCAGCACGGTAAGCCTTGTCCATTCAGTCACTTTTCCTCTTTCCATCAGGATTCACTTCCAACACCACCTTACTTTACACGACAGACGTATGTGCGTGATGAAGCGTATGCTTTTTTGGCTCTAAGCGTTCGCTATCAGCTTGCACTCCCACGTGCGCCGCCTTTGTTTATTGCTTGATATAAAAATAAAATTATTAAATAAGGCATAGCGCCTCACTGTAAAGTCTACGTTCAGCAAACACTATTGAATGATCCATTCGGATTGAACCCGAATGGTTTTGCTGCGCGCAATAAAAAGGAAATTGTAATGTTGGGTAGTCAAACTCAGACTTCACCTAAGGAATCTTCACGCCTATCTTCAGAGAAGGCTCGAATCAAATCACGCTACTTTATGACATGGCGCTGGCACTTTTATGCAGGCCTTTATGTCATCCCATTTATGCTTATGCTCAGCCTGACAGGGCTTGTCATGCTGTTTGATGATGAAATCGAACAAGCTCGATATCAGGATGAGTTGGTTGTTATGCCTGAATCTTCAAAAGTTCCTGTGTCTCAGCAACTAGAGAGTGTTCAAGCTAGTTATCCATCTGGGCAGGTTACTCAGTATATCCCTGCTGCTGAAACCAACCTGGTCAATAAGTTCAGTGTACGTCTGGAAGATGGCACCTCGGTGTTTGCCACCGTGAATCCCTATAGTGGTCAGGTATTAGGTGAAATAGATCGCAGTGACAGCTGGTATCAGCTTGCGAATGAAATCCACGGAACCTTGTTGATTGGTCAATGGGGTGATTACTTAATCGAAGTCTCTGCTAGCTTGAGTATCTTACTTTTGGTAACGGGCATCTATTTATGGTTACCACGGGACAAGGCAAGTAAAGCGGGATTTCTGAAAGTGCGTTTTACATCGGGTACACGCATCTTGATGCGCGATCTGCACGCGAACTTGGGTGGTGTGTTGTCGGTTGTGTTGCTGTTTTTTGTCATCTCAGGTTTGGCTTGGGCGGGCGTTTGGGGCAGCAAGCTGGTTCAGGCGTGGAATACGTTTCCTACTTACTACACTTGGGGCGATAAGCCAGAGTCACTGCTGACTCACGCTGACCTCAACCACGGTAGTGAGGAAGAAATGCCATGGAGCTTAGAACAGGCTCCGTTACCTGAATCTAAGGGGCATGCTCATGGTAGCGAAGATCATGCTCATCATGAACATAGCTCGTATGATATCAGTCAGAGTATCAGCATCGATTCGATAGTCGAGCAAGCACAACGCCTTGGTTTTACTCAGTTCAATCTCTTTTTACCTCAGTCTGAAACGGGTGTGTATACGCTAGCAGCGAATTCTATGGCGGGCGACATTAGCGATCCGAGAAAAGACAAAACCACTCACATAGACCAGTACACAGGTGAAGTGTTGGTGGATGTGACATGGGAAGACTACAGTTTGTTCGCTAAATTTATGGCAGCAGGCGTGTCTTTGCACCAAGGGGATGTCAGCGTGGTGAACAAGATACTCAATGTTTTGTTTTGTGTGGCGTTCATCTCTATTTCCATCACTGGTATTGTGATGTGGTGGATCAGAAGGCCATCAGGCAAGACTCGAGTCGGTATTCCGCCTCGCTTTGAAAGTGATGGTATCTGGAAGGTAGGAGCCATTACACTCGCTATGGTTGCAGTCTTTTTCCCGCTAGCAGCGGTGACTATCGTGCTCTTTGGTGTGATTGATTGGTTTGTTTTCCGGCAGAAAATGGAAACGTCAGCATCCTAGTACCACAACAAAAAAGGCCACCTATTGGTGGCCTGATTCACGTATGGCTCGGTTACTTTACTGACCAGTCGATAGTCTCACCCGCGCGAATTGGTACGACAATGTCCTGACCAAATGGCATTGATTCTGCCACTGCCCATTCTTCTTTAGTGAGCGTTACGGTATCTGAGTTTCGAGGTAGACCATAGAAGTCTGGGCCATTGTGGCTCGCAAATGCTTCAAGGTTCTCTAACTTACCCTCAAGCTCAAACACTTCTGCATAAAGCTCTAACGCTGCGTGAGCAGTATATGAACCAGCGCAGCCACATGCTGCTTCCTTCATACCTTTCGCATGAGGAGCGGAATCTGTACCTAAGAAAAACTTCTTACTACCGCTAGTTGCAGCTTCAATCAGCGCTTTTTGGTGGGTGTTGCGCTTAAGAATCGGCAGACAATAGAAGTGAGGTTTAATTCCACCAACCAACATGTGGTTGCGGTTGTATAGCAGGTGGTGAGCTGTGATGGTTGCTGCAACATTATCGTTGGCGTTTTTAACAAAAGTGGCCGCATCTGCCGTTGTGATGTGCTCAAGTACGATCTTCAATTCTGGGAAATCATTGACGATGGGCGCCAAAACCGTATCTAGAAACTCTTTTTCACGGTCAAAAATATCGACATCATGAGTCGTCACTTCACCGTGGACCAGAAGTAGCATGCCAACTTCCTGCATTGCTTCAAGCACATGGTAGATGTTTTTAGCAGAAGTCACACCAGAATCAGAGTTGGTTGTTGCACCAGCAGGGTAGAGCTTGGCCGCCACCACTTTACCTGAAGCTTTTGCTTTGCGAATTTCATCGGGTGAAGTGTTATCCGTCAGATACAACGCCATCAAGGGCTCAAATTGTTCGCTTGGTTTTTCTGCCATGATGCGCTCACGATAAGCGAGTGCCATTTCAGTGTCGGTAACTGGTGGGACTGTGTTTGGCATGATTAGCGCTCGACCATTGTAGCGGCTGATGTCGCGGACGGTATCTGTTAGAACATCACCATCGCGTAAGTGAACATGCCAGTCGTCAGGACGAGTGATCGTAAGTGTTGTCATTATTGCTCCCACCATAATAATAAGTTGTCTGATTGGAGCCTAAGCATCAACGAAAACTGTGAAGGCAAACGCTTACGCTTAGGCGACAGGATGATAGTGCAAAGTGCCTTTTAATGCATCTGTTTTTTACTTTTGAAGTGGGTTGGATGAAAGAAAAGGGCTAATCCGTTAACCCTGAAATATCGGATTTTCATATTCCGTTATACAACACAACAATGTTTGGAGTACCGCATATGGGATAGTGCGGTAAATCCATACTAGCGAGGTGGTATATTAGAACAAGTTAATTTAATGGATTCTTACATAAGGGAGTGGGGTGTTAACAGTTTTCAAGACAAAACATATTTCGACATCTTCATTGCGTCGCTTTAGCCTTCATTGCATAGTTGATAAAATGCTGAGTCGATTTTCTGATCGGTACGCGCATCTTGGTGAAACATCTTGTTAGATAGTCGGGTATAATTGCAGCAAATAACAACGCTCAGGAATAGCAATGTCAGCTCCAACTCTGTCTCAACTCAACATTTTCCCAGTTAAATCCTTAGGCGGTATCAGCCAATCTTCTGCTTGGGTAGAAAAGCAAGGCCTGATGTTTGACCGTCGCTTTATGCTTGCTTTGTCCGATGGCTCCATGGTGACGGCACGTAAATATCCGCATATGGTTAAAGTTCAGTCGAGCTTGACGCCAGATGGTTTAATCTTTGTTGCTGAAGGCAAACCGCCGCTTCGCTTAAAGTACGCCGATTTTAAAATGCAGGAAGCCCCTGCTCAGGTATGGAAAGATAATTTCACCGCGTATACCACAACGGACGAAGCGGACGACTGGTTTAGCGATGTCTTGCAACAGAGAGTAGAGCTGCTGTTTTCAGGCGAGCAATCAAAGCGAGTACGAGAGAAAGTTGGGGGTAATGTCAGCTTTGCCGACGGTTATCCAATGCTTGTGATTGGTCAGGGTTCTTTGGACGAACTAAACCGCCGCAGCCCTGAACAACATTCTATGGACCAATTCCGTGCCAACCTGATTGTTTCTACGACTGAGGCGTTTGAGGAAGATAGCTGGAAGCGAATCCGTATTGGAGAAGTGGAGTTTGAAGCGGTTAAAGCGTGTGAACGCTGCATCCTGACAACGGTCGACGTTGACAAAGGTGAATTCAGACCAAGCAAAGAGCCACTCAACACACTGTCTCAGTTTCGAGCGAACGAGCGAGGTGGCGTTTTCTTCGGTCAAAACTTAGTCGCTAAGAATGAAGGTATGATTCGCCAGGGAGATGTGGTGGAAGTCCTTGAGTACAAAGAGAAAGAGTTCTATCCAGACAACACTCCGGAAAAATTGGTGATGACGTGTGTTGAACGTGAAGAGATTGCTCGTGACTTTGTGACATTTTGGCTAGAGCCAGAACACGGCACGGCTCCTGTCTACCAACCCGGTCAGCACTTACCGATTTCAGTTGATATCGATGGTGAAAAAGTCGCGCGTCGCTATACGCTCTCTTCCAGTCCTTCAAGGCCTGGGCGGTTGGCTATTTCTGTCAAACGTATTGATGGTGGGCGAGTTTCCAACTGGCTGAACGACAATCTGAAAGTCGGTGATACGTTAGCGTGTGAAAACCCTGATGGCAGCTTCCACCTTGGAGACAAACACGATCAACCCATTTTGCTCTTGTCTGCGGGGAGTGGTGTGACCCCTATGCTGTCCATGTTGAGGTACCTCTCTGATCACGATCAGGCTGATGATGTCACCTTTTATCACCAGTGTCGTAGCATTGAAGATATCCCATGCAAAGAAGAGTTGGATAGCTACAAACGTCAACACCCTGGATTGAGAGTCTTGATCGCATTGTCTCAGCCGCCAGTGGATTGGTTCGGCTTAAAAGGGCGTTTGACTAGCGCGCACTTAAAGCAGATCGAAAATGTTGAGCAAAGACAGATCTTTGTATGCGGACCTGATGGCTTTATGGAACAGGCGAAAACTCTCTTGCTGAAGAAAGGGTTACCGGAGGAGTGCTATCACCAAGAAGCGTTCGGTGTTTCTCAAACCAATCTGCAACCACTTAAAGAGCTTCAGTTAAGTGTTAATGGCAACATCTTTACCGGCAATAACCAAAAGCCGTTGTTAGAGCAAGCGGAAGATGCCGGGATAGCTATTGCTCATAGCTGCCGCGCTGGTTTGTGTGGTGCATGTAAGGTGACGGTTGAGTCAGGCAAAGTTCACCAACCTGATGTTCCAGGACTACAAGATCACGAAAAAAACATGGGTGTTGCTTTAGCATGTTGTTGTATCCCTGAAACGGATATTGAAGTGGTGAACTAAACCTAGCTCTATAAAAGGTAAAAGCCCCGAATCAATGATTCGGGGCTTTTTTTAGTGTGAATACTTTGTTTCATTTGTATTTGGATCGTATTCATCAGTCTGAGCCAACTGACGTGTCGTAACTCAGTGATATAATGATATTAAAAACAATAGGATAGTGTAACTGTCCGATCGGACAGGTTTTGTATTAAACTTGATACTAAATGGTGGATTAGAGCGAAAAATATAGACATAGCCAATCAAATCGGCTCTGATTATTTAGAACGAAAGTAGAGGAGACTACTTTCCCTTATTGATGTGGTTTAATATGCCCACCGAGTAGGGCTCTTGTCACCGCTTGGCAGCGATTGGTCGCTCCGAGTTTCTTACACGCATTACTCAGGTGAAACTTAACGGTTCGTTCAGTGCAATCAACGAGCTCTGCAATTTCTAAAGCACTTTTTCCATCGGCGGCCCAAGTCAGGCATTCAATTTCCCTGTTAGTTAACATCGCTTGAGAGTGCTTAGTTTGTGAAGTCAAAGGCAAGTGCGGTAAGTTCTGTACAATGAGCGGGATAATCAACTGAGTAAACAGTAATGCATCAGGATTAGCGGGGTGAGCAATAACGTCTGATGTGGCGAAACTAAGAATACCCACTTCACCATTTAATCCATGAATGGGGATACTGATACCTTGCTCTATTCCTTGAATATGCGATAAGGAATAAAGCGCCTGGCTGTGAACATCTATTTGTTTGGCTGATTCCCAAACGCTAGGCATACAGTTTGATGCGCCAAAATTGCAAATAGGATCAACATACATTAATTCAAGATTGCATGAATCTTTACGACATTCATCCGGAAAGTTATCTACAACGATAAATCGACCATTTTTAATATGTGGGTCAAACGATACACCAAGTACAAAATACTCGCTGTTTACAATCGTGTTTAACTGATCCAGCAATTTGACCATTGAGTCAATAGAATCAATGGTTTGGTAGTTATCTATCAGACGTAAAATTTCTTTCATTTAGTGCTATTAACGCCGCTTTTTATTACTTATAACAAATTACATTCGAGTTATGTAATATTTTTCTCACGTTAAAAGTGAGAGTGGGGAATTTTTAAGCATATTAGTGACAAGAATAGAAAAAGGCGCGATATGCGCCTTTTCTTTATTTTACAACTTGAAGAACAGTGTCGTTTTCTTTGGCGTAGGACTCTATTTCTTTTGGTGGTTTTCTATCGGTAATAATGAGATCAACATCAGCGATAGTGCCTAGCTTCACCATAGCATTACGGCCAAATTTACTGTGGTCTACGCCTAGAAATACTGAGCGGCTGTTTTCAATAATTGCACGTTTGACACGAACTTCGTGATAGTCGAAGTCGAGTAATGAGCCGTCATAGTCAATGCCTGAAATACCTAGAATGCCAAAATCTAGGCGGAACTGAGAGATGAAATCGAGGGTTGCTTCACCTGTGACACCTCCGTCTTTACCGCGAACTTCACCGCCGGCTAGAATAACCTTGAAATCAGGTTTAGACATTAGAATTGTTGCTACATTGATATTGTTGGTTACGATGCGTAGGTTATGATGTTTTCCTAGCAGGGCACGGGCGACTGCTTCCGGGGTCGTACCAATATCAATGAATAAGGTTGCGCCATCAGGGATGTGCTTGACCAGTTCCAGCGCAATTTGGCCTTTTTCCTTCTGATAGGAAATTTGGCGAGTTTGATAAGAGGAGTTCTCGGAACTGGAGGCGATCGTCGCCCCGCCATGATTTCGGCGAATTTTGTTTTCATCAGCGAGTTCGTTGAGATCACGACGAATGGTTTGCGGACTCACGTCAAAACGCTCGACTAACTCATCAGTGCTCACAAAACCTTGAGTTTGCACCAGCTCGATGATTTCTTGGTGACGCTTGATGGCTTTCACTAACAATATCCTTGTCTGTTGGAATAAAGCAATTCTACGGTTTGAGGAACGCAAAGCAATGATTTATGAGCGGAACTGGCTGATTAAGGTTCGTTTTAAGAAAATGTTCACATAAACGAACATAAAAATGATCCATTTTTGAGTTGGGTGCTTCGGTTGCGATTGTGGCTTTTGGCGCACATTCATACTGGCTTAACTTTTTGCAGACTTTGTTCTACCTTCGGCTTTCGTTTTACTTGTGACAGGATGACACCAGAGATCACCATAATACCGCCCATCAGGTGGTAACTCTGAATATTTTCTCCTAGTAAAGTAGCCGCTAATGATACGGCGACGACAGGCAGTAAATTCATGAACATCGCACTCGAATCCGCACCTATAGCATTAATCGCTTTGACCCACATCCAAGGCGCGAGAATCGATGCGGCAATGGAGGCGTAGGCGATAAGGGAGAAGGCTCCCTTTGTAGGAGTGAGATGATTACTAGAAAGCCAAAGAGGTGCTAGCATGATGACTGCAAAGATCCCTTGCATATAGATGAGTGTCCAGTTAGACAAAGGCATCTTCCAGCGTTTTATCAGTACACAGTAAGCTGCGTAGCAACAAGCCGCTAAAACCATCAATGCATCACCTTGAGTCACATTTTGATGTAAAAAGAAGGCTATGTCCCCTTGTCCGAGCATAAAAGATAAACCTGCAAGTGAAATGACACCACCAATGATGTTTAGAAGAGAGACTTTTTTATCGAGTAACGGCACGCTCATAAATACACTGAGAAGTGGTACTAATGAGGTGATCAAAGCCATATTAGATGCAGTCGTAGTAAGGCCTGCGTAATAACCCAGCGATTGGTTTAACACCATGCCTAGCATGGCTAGAAATGCGAGTTTGCTTAAATACGGTTTGATGATAGGCCATTGTTTAATCACTTTCGGTAAGCAAAAAGGCGTGAGCACAAGCATGGCAAAAAACCAACGAAAGAAGCTCATCGCACTAGGCTCGATAACGGAAGCTGCCATCTTGTTGATGATCGAATTCCCTCCCCAGATGAAAACGGTAAGTAGTGGAAGTAAGTAGATCATGTGAGCCTCATCTCAAAGTGAACAGTAGAAGTGAGTTTGACAGGTCTGTATGATTGTAGATATCTCTTAAAAGACATCGGACGCGACAGGAAGACAAATTTGAGAAAATCGGCCAAACACCTTCACCCATCTCTATCAATAGATAAAGCTCCATCAGATGTATTTATGAATTTTGAAGCTTTCTTATCCAATACAGAGACGCGAATGCATAGCCACCCATGGGGGCAGGTGCAACTGATCAGTGGTGGTATTCTTGAAATGGAGGCCGAAGGAACTCGTTTTCTTGCTCCCCCCCATTTAGCCATCTGGGTTCCAGCAGGTGTGATGCACACTAGTTACAACAGAAAGCCACTATCCTACTGTTCCTTGAATATCGCTCAGGAACTTACTACGCATTTTCCAGACTGTACTAGCTTGATCAAAATTACGCCGATTGTGTCATCGATTGTCGATGACTTTCGTCAACGAGACATTAATGTTGCCCAAACGGATCAAGATAAGCGTCTTGTGCAAGTTCTTTTAGATCAATTGGCAACTCGTGATACTCAGCATCACTTTTTGCCTTCTTCAGACAACAAATATCTGGCGAGAATATTGGCGGCAGTAGAAGAGAACCCAATTGATAATACCAGCCTCTCTGAATGGGCAGAGAAGGTTCATACCACTGAGCGCACATTAGCACGCCATTGTCAGTCTGAACTGGGAATGAGCTTTACAGAGTGGAGGCTGAGAGTACGTTATCTGTATTCGATGGACTTGTTGCGCAAAGGGCATTCAGTAAAAGAAGTGGCATTAACCTTGGGCTACAATCAAGCCAGCCCGTTTATCGCAATGTTTAAAAAATACTCCGGGCAAACCCCGGAGCAGTATAAGAGTAAGCTGTTATAGCTTTTTGATTACGAAATCCAATCCTCCTACGATGGCCGCAACTTGAGCGTCGTTACACTCTTCATCGGTCACTTTCGGGCTATCAGGATAGACTTCAGTAGTCGTGCCGTAAGTGCAGTTAGTCATGCCACCACACAGGCCAAGTTTTACCATCGGGTAGTTGATGACGCCATCCTGTACAATGGCTGAGCCGATGATTTCGCCTTTTTCATCAGCGGGAGCAATATGAGTCACTTTTCTAACTGACTCAATCACCGCTGCCTGAAACTCAGGTTGAGGGTTTTCAGTATCACCTACTGTGTAGAAGCCATCAGGAATCATACCTTCGATATACTCAATGCCATCACGTGCGGCCAGGGCAGGTCTGAACTCGGTTTCATCCGTGTCTGTCGTTTCATGCAAATCAATATGAACTAATACATCTTGTCCTATTGAGGCTACTAGCGCTCTTAGATTGGCGGATTCTTCTGCCGGGCTGTTTTCATAGAAAGAGCGGTTTGGATCAATCGCTAATGGGTTCCAGCGATTGATGGTCTCGTAACCCCATGGGCTGACACATGGTGCGACGATGATGTTGAAGTGCTCAGCGTATTTTTCCATCTGAGTGTCAGCAAATTTGAGTGCACCATGAACGCCGCTAGTCTCGTAGCCATGAACCCCACCTGTCACCAGAACAACGGGTTTTGTACTGTCCCAATTTTTACTTTTAATGCAAAAAAGTGGGTAGCGGCTTGGGTCGTAGGAGAGCGCACCATACTGTTCGATATCGAACCTTTCTTGTAGGGCTTGAATCTTTGGAACCACTCCTTGTTGGTATTCTCGTTTGATACTGGTTTTTTCACGCCAAGCTTGACGCTCTGATTCTTGCCATTTTTGGCCTGGTGTTCCGATAGGGTAAGAGTAAGAACTATGCATTACTTTGCCTATGTTTGTTATGGGATGTGGGCGACAGCATAAAACGCCCATTTTGGGGAAGCAATCAATATAAGTTCAGCCAATAACCGGGGTGTTGTTATTGACGCATTACTGACGAGAATTCGGTTTAAGTTCGATGTGGTCAGTGTTACATTTAGTTACATGTCTTATTTCTAAGAGAAAACAAATGGCGGGTGCGAGTCTGTTAACCCTGTTAGATGACATCGCTACGGTGTTGGATGATGTCGCTTTGATGTCCAAAGTAGCAGCGAAAAAAACTGCTGGTGTACTAGGGGACGATCTGGCGTTGAACGCACAACAAGTATCTGGTGTTGCTGCAGAGCGTGAAATTCCTATCGTATGGAGCGTTGCTAAAGGCTCGTTTAGAAATAAATTGATTTTAGTTCCAGCAGCACTCTTGATGAGCTCTATTGCTCCTTGGCTTATTATGCCATTGCTTCTTTTGGGTGGTTTGTTTCTCTGTTTTGAAGGCGCGGAAAAGCTGGCTGAGAAGCTTTTTCATTCAAATGAAGAAGGTGATACAGGTGATGAATTACCGACGGGTTCTGTTGCAGAGTATGAAAAGCATAAAGTGGCAGGCGCAATTAGAACCGATTTTATCTTATCTGCGGAAATTATCGTTATTGCCCTTGGAACGGTTCAAGGACATTCCATGTTGACCCAAATAATGGTGGTCAGCTTAATTGCGGTTTTAATGACTATTGGTGTTTATGGCCTTGTGGCAGGTATTGTGAAATTGGATGATCTTGGCTTTTATCTTAACCGTATTTCAAAAGGGACAGGTTTCATGGCATGGATTGGTAGAGGTTTAATTATCTTTGCGCCAAAGTTAATGAAGTTCTTAACGGTAGTGGGTACTGCCGCGATGTTTTTAGTGGGAGGTGGGATTGTTGTTCACAACGTGCCTGTCGTTCACCATTGGATTGAGCCAGTATTACTCAATTTGCCAAGTTTAACCTTAGCGAAAGCACTTTTCCCTTCTATTCTCAACGGCCTGATTGGTGTCCTAGCGGGCATTGTGCTTGTACTTTTATGGGGTGTCATTGGAAAGCTTCTTCGACGTAGTTAGCCATTTATTCTACATCGTGTTGCTGGTGAGTGATTTCTAGCAGTGCTTCAACCAGCATTTCACTGCTTTGAGCACCTGAAATTAAGTGTTTGCGATCAATGATGATCGCTGGTACTGCGTTTATCCCAGCTTCAAGCCATTGCTGTTCTGTTGAGGATACGGTCTCTTTCCAACTCGTGTCTGAAAGTACAGCCTGACAGGTGTCTCTATTTAGTCCAAGGGATTCAGCAATATCTAACAAAGTCTCTATGTCACTCACATCTTTACCATCCGTAAAGTAGGCGTGGAACATGGCGATTTCTAGGTCGAGTTGTAATCCTTGCGATTGTGACCAAAGTAAGAGCTGATGCGCTTTCCGAGTATTATAAACTCTCATTTCATCTGTGAAATTAAACTCAAACCCCAATTCTTGGCCTAAATCAGTGATGGTTTGACGAGCGGCAATACTCGCTTCTAAAGACGTGCCGTATTTATCCGCCAAGTGTTCTCGTAGGTTTTGCCCTTCCGGCTTCATTGCAGGGTTAAGCTCGAATGGGTGCCAGTGAATCTCTGCCTCAATAGTGTCTGATAGTGTCATTAAAGCTTGCTCCAGCCTTTTGTACCCGATGATGCACCACGGGCAAACCACATCTGACACTATGTCTATCCGAACATTTTTCATGATTGACGCCTTTCTTTACTTACTACTTCATTATAGTGAGTGAGAATAATTAATTTTATAAATAGTTCAAATTCTACGCCTTAGATCTACTACACCCATTCCGCTTTCTAGGGGGGAAGAAAAAGATTGGCTTGTGTCTATAATGGCAGGCAGCCTTCACCTGCAATCAGTCAGGTGATTATGGAATTTGAAATAAAGGAACAAGAGATGAACGTTTTTAAAACAGCCAACGTCATTCTTCATGCCTTCGACTGGCCGTACGCATTGGTTGCTCAACGCGCTGATGAAATTGCAGCGGTGGGTTATAAATCTGTGCTGGTTTCTCCTCCAATGAAGTCTTTAAAACACGCACAGGGTACAAAATGGTGGCAACGCTACCAACCACAGGATTATCGTGTGATTGATAACCAGCTCGGTGATACACGAAGCTTTAAAGACATGGTTGGAGCGCTGAACCAACGTTCAATTTATGTTTATGCAGATGTGGTTTTTAACCACATGGCGAATGAATCACAGAGTAGATTAGACCTTCAGTATCCCGATCAAAGCGTCCTAGAGTCCTATCAGTTAGATACTGACTATTATGAAAATATCAAATTGTTCGGAGACCTGTCAGAGCCACTGTTTGCTGAAAACGATTTCGTCGAAGCATTTGGGATTGAAGACTGGCAGGATAAATGGCAAGTCCAAAATGGACGAATTACTGGTGGTCCTGCCGATCCGGGCTTGCCGACCTTGCGTGTTCATGAGCATGTTATCAAGCAGCAGCAGGCATATTTGCGTTCGCTGAAATCTCTTGGAGTGAAAGGGTTCCGAATTGATGCAGCTAAGCACATGTCACTAGAACATTTGCAAAAAGTGTGGAGTAAAGAGATCTGTGAAGACGTCCATATCTTTGGTGAGATCATCACCGATGGTGGCGCTACAAAGCTTGAATATGATTTATTCCTTGAGCCGTTCTTGGCGGAAACTCGCTTGGGTGCTTATGACTTCCCGTTGTTTCAAACTATGTTTGATGCATTAGAAGCTAAAGGTAGCTTAAAGAGTTTGGTTAACCCATATTGCTTCGGGCAAGCGCTCTCACAAAGCAGGGCGATTACGTTTGCCATAACCCATGACATTCCAAACAATAATGTGTTTGCTAATTTGGTCATGCCAGAAAAAACAGAGTGGTTAGCATACAGCTATATTCTCGGTAGAGATGGTGGTGTGCCATTGATCTACACGGACCTTGATACTTGTGGGCTGAAAGGCTCTGATGGTCGACCTCGATGGCTGAATGCTTGGAATGATAAGCGGATGACATCGCGTATTCGTTTTTATAATCTCATGCATGGTAAAACTATGCAGGTGATGGAAGCATCTGACGATCTCTTAATATTTGCTCGTGGTGATGAAGGTATCGTGATCATCAATAAATCCAAGCGAACACAGAGAGTACAGATTGCGGTGAGTGGTAAGTGGTTGGATTTACTGTCTGAAGAGCATTACCTTAGTCAACGAGGTACTATGAGTATCTCCGTGGCTGGTGAAGAGAGTTTAATGTTAGTTAAGAGTTAAGAGCCCTCCCAGAGGGAGGGCCGAAAATATTACACTTTGAACTTGTTGAGTATTGCATCTTGTTCGCGGATGTTTTCAGTTTGTGCTTGCATGGCTATGTTGGCATTTTCTGCGGCATCCGCCACTTGAACAGAAAGATCCTTAATTTTCACTGTGTTGTTGTTAATCTCTTCTGCCACTAAACTTTGTTCTTCTGCTGCAGATGCGATTTGAATGTTCATATCACTGATGGCTTGGATTGCATCACGAATACTGTTAAGAGCGGCGTTCGCTTCTTCTGCTCTTAATACCGCGCCACTGGCGGTTTCTTTACTCATATTCATTGCATTGGCGACTGCGGTTGCTCCTGATTGCAATTGCTCAATCATGTTTCGAATTTCAGTGGTAGACTCCTGAGTTCTTTGCGCCAGTGTGCGCACCTCATCGGCGACCACAGCAAAACCACGGCCGGACTCACCAGCACGAGCTGCTTCAATGGCGGCATTCAATGCGAGTAGGTTGGTTTGATCCGCAATGTCATTGATAACTTTCAAAATGGTTTCAATGTTGTCAGTAGCAGATTCTAATGTTTTCACTTCTTCAACTGCTTCATCGATACGTTGTGACAGTTCAGTGATGGCACCAGTTGTATCGCCAACAACCCGTGTACCGACTTCAGTTGCTTCATCAGCCTCTTTTGCTGCCGAAGCAGCGCCTTGCGCATTATTGGCAACATCACCGGAGGTTGTAGCCATTTCGTGCATGGCTGTAGCGAGCTGTTCTAACTCTCTCAGCTGATCTTGCATGGCCGCCGCTGATTCTTGTAAGCCCATCGAAGTCATTTCAGACCCACGTAGAATCTCTTCGCCAATCGCTTTTGATTGAGTGATTTGCTGTTGAAGCGCACTGGTGAAGGAGTTGAATCCTTCTGCCAATGATGAAAACTCTTGGTCGGTATTGGTGTCGAGGCGTTGGGTAAGGTCGCCTTCACCTGAAGCGACGTCCTGAATGGCACTGTTGAGGGCGACAAGTGGCCTCATTAGAGCCGTCATCAAGACAAGAAGAATAACAATACTGATGATTAGGGCCACGACAGTGTAGATGATGGAACTGTTACGTAGGTCTGCTAGTGACTGATAAGCAATTTCTTCATCGAGGACAACACCGATATACCAATCTTCACCAGGCACTTTAGAAAAGTCGAGAGTGTAATCTTTACCGTCAATAGAGACTTGTTGAGGGTCATCTTGGATATTTGTATTACCCAAGAAATCTTTCATCGGTTTACCATTGAAGTCTGTTTGAGGGTGAGCAATGGTTGTGCCGTCACCTGCGACGATAAACACGTAACCTGCATCAAACAATTGCACCTTGTTAACAAGGTCGGCAAGACCTGCCAGGCTAACATCGTAGAAGATAGCACCGATAAACTTGCCGCTGTCTTTGACTGGGGTGGCTATGGAAACCAGAATTTCACCTGTCGCAGAATCAGCATAGGGAGCCGTAATAATGAGTTTGCCTGCGTTTTTAGCGTCGATATACCATGGGCGGGCACGTGGATCCCATGTTGGTCCGGGATTCCAAGACGGATCGTTATTGATGTTTGAACCATCTTTCTCAAACCCTAATCCGGCTAATAGGAAAGTTTCTTTAACGATGGGACGTGTAATGACGGTTTCCATCGCATCCAGATCTAGGTTTGACTCAAGCATACTGGTGGCATAGGTAGCAATCGCTTTTCTACTGTTTATCTCAGCAGCGGTTGTATCTCTAACGCCATCCACAATCTCGGCGACACTGGAAGTGACTTGAGATTTAATTTCTGTTTGAACGGTGTAGTACTGCTGTAGGGTAAGCAATGTTACTGTGGCCAGTAAAAGGAGAGAGGATGCTGCCACAATTTTATGGCTGAATTTCATATTCGCCTTCCTATTTTATCTACAAATATAGAGGATATTTATAGATTTATAGTTATGAAATGAACAATCAGCCAGTAACTTAATCAAGTTTTCTGCTTTTCACCTCGAATTGTTTTTTCAATTTGTGAATACATTGCTTCATTGCCTTCGAACAGCTCGGCAACAACCTGTCGGCGTGATTGTCCAGATTGCATTCGTTTGTAGGCTTCTCGCACATTCAAAACGAGTTGTTGCTCTACCAATAGTTTGCTGTCGATGTTAGGGGCCCATTGGTTTATTTGTTGAGTCAGTTCGCTTTCCTTCAGCTGAGGTTTGAAGCTTGAAAGCTCTTCTTGTAAAACAGTAAGGAGATTTTTTTTCGCATCGTGTCGATCTTCCATCACCTTTAACCTATTCAATAAAGCGTTTGTTAGCTCATTGAGAGTTACAAAGCCACCTTGTTTGGGGAGGAATGAAGTAACACGTGAAGATACCTCAATTTGTTGAACTTGCGTTTGCGGGAAGAAGGTGAGTGCGCACAGGGCATCAAATGGGATCCAAACTGCCTGGCCCGCTTCAATCGCATATTCTGTTTTACCGAGTTTCAACAGCGTCAGACCTTGCTCGACTTTAAGCAGCATATGCTTGATGCTCTTTTTACGTGGTGTCATAGTCAGATATTGAAAGTTGCGATAGTCATGCGAAATAGCGTAGTGCATTGAATTGCTCATGTTCTTGGGTACTCAAGGGGCGATAAGGTTAACGTTTCTTGCAGAAAAAACCAACTTAACTCCGACTTTCCACTTAATCGGTGATTTTATTCTGGTCTGACCTTGTTGATTATGAGAGAAGTATAGCTGTCAATCCCCTAATCTCTGCGTAGAATAGGCCAGCTTTTTATCAGATGTAATAAGAAATGACTTCTAAAAACGACCCTTTTGTTGAAATCCGTCCTTATAATGACGAAGAAATTCCAGCGGCTATCGACCGCCTGATTAACGATGAAGAGTTTATCAGTGCAATTCTACAGCATCGATTTGCTAACCATGCCAGTTGGTTTAAAACGCTGATGTCACCGATTGTCAAAGTGTACCTCAAAATGAAGTGGTCAAAGCTTAACTCTGTCGAAACCATTCAGATGGAAGTAAAAAAATACCTTGAGCAAACTTTGAGCACAACAACAAAGGGTGTGACTTATTCGGGACTGGATAAGCTAGATAAAGAAACCTCTTATTTATTTGTGTCCAATCACCGTGACATTGCGATGGACCCAGCACTGGTGAACTACGGCCTTCATCAGAGTGATCATAAAACGGTTCGTATTGCCATTGGCGATAACCTCTTGAAAAAGCCTTGTGCGACGGAACTGATGAAGCTTAACAAGAGTTTCATCGTAAAACGTTCGGCGAAAGGCCCACGTGAAATGATGAAAGCGCTAGGCACTTTGTCTAGCTACATCAAACATTCGCTCGATACGGGTAACTCTATCTGGATCGCGCAGAAAGAAGGGCGAGCGAAAGATGGTAATGATTTTACCGATCCGGCGATCCTCAAAATGTTCCATGTGGAAGGGCGTAAGCAGAAAATAGAGTTTTCAGAGTACATTAAATCATTGCGTATCGTCCCGGTTTCTATTTCCTATGAAAATGATCCATGTGATATCGCTAAAGCCCGTGAGTTATTTGAAAAAGCCACCAGTGGTTCTTACGAAAAAGGTGAATTTGAAGATATTGAAAGCATCATTCAAGGCATTGTAGGTGATAAAGGTCGTATACATGTGGCATTTGGTGATGTCATTTATGATGATTTAGAAACACCAGAAGCGTTAGCAGAAGAGATTGATCGCCAGATCCATGACAATTACAAAGTGTTCCCTATAAATGAGCTGGCTGCAGGTAACGAACAGGTCGATCAAACAGTCAAAGACATCATGGCCGACAAGCTGAGCCAGTTACCCGAGGGTGCGCAACCTTATTTAGTGGCAAGCTATGCCAACCCGGTTAAGAATCAAACCGCTAAGACTCCCTAAGGGTAAAACTATCGCTTAGGTATAAATCTCTAAGCACAAGCTTCAGTATGTTTAATGCTCAGTTTGTGCTTGAAATTTAGGCTGATTTGCGTTGTTTTTCGGTTAGTCTTGCCAAAATACGGATTTAGGATCTTTGTCTACTTCGCGCATAATCGCCGTAAGATCATGACTTTGCGCAAGGTAAGGATAGGGCAGCCAATTTTCTTCATTGAGTTCGTCAGGCATAAATAGCAGCCAAGAGCGGCGCTCTTGGTTCCATTGCACCTTGGCAACAGGCATCATGTAATCGCAATGCGCTGAATCAAGCAGAAAATGTTGCTTGATGAATATCACTCCATTATCCGTTACGTCATAGCTCGCTTTACCTAATTCTGCAGGTAAGCTTTTATTACGCTGTTCACAGATTACCTGCGCGCGGCTTTCTACTTGTTTTTGCAGCAAACTGACCAGTCCCATACCGGCTCCATCATTAACGCTAACCTACCCATAGTATGTACAAGAATATGAGGAGTCTGCATAGGTTTTCACAAAAATGTCATGTAATCGAAATATGATAGCGCGAGTTTACTTATCCGCATCAGATTGGAGATTATTATGATTCGTGTTGCGCTGGTGGCAATGTTGTCCTCTTCTTTACTTACTTTTCCTGCGCTGGCGAGTGAAGTTAATGTGTCCGGTTCTACATCGGTGGCACGTGTTATGGATGTATTGGCTGAAAACTTTAATACGGCCCACCCTGAAACCTACATTGCAGTACAAGGTATCGGTTCAACTGCAGGTATTACCCTTTTAAAGAAAGGCGTAGCAGATATTGGTATGAGCTCACGATACCTGACAGAAAGTGAGCAGGATGAAACGTTAACGGTCACCCCTTTGGCATTTGATGGCTTGGCTGTTGTCGTCAATAAATCTAATCCGGTCCAAAATGTCAGTCGTGAGCAGCTATTCGATATCTATAAAGGTAAAATTACCAACTGGAAAGAGTTGGGGGGAGCCGATCAAAAAATTGCTGTAGTGACACGTGAAGCGTCATCCGGCTCACGTTATAGCTTCGAAAGCCTGCTGGGCCTTACGAAAATTGTAAATGGACGTCAGGTTTCAGATATCAATCCAGATAACTTAGTGGTTAATAGTAACAGCATGGTGAAAACCATCGTCAACCATAACAAACAAGCGATTGGATTTATTTCTACAGGATCTGTTGATAGCTCAATTAAAGCCATCACATTTGAGGGAGTAGATGCAAATAGCAAAACCATTGCTGAACGTAAATATGAACTGTCTCGCCCATTCCTTGTACTTTATAAGAAAGCGGAACTTGATAAAGATGCCCAGTCATTCATTCAATACCTGCAAGGTAAAGAGGCTCAAACTTTAATCCGCGAATACGGTTATACGCCAATCAGTCAGTAGAAGAAACAAAAAAGGAGAGCTCAAGTAGCTCTCCTTGATAATAAATGTACTACTAGAAATGCAATTGAATAACCGAAACAACAATGGCACCAGGTCGACGAACACCTTCAATTTCAACTTTAATTTCACGCTCGATCTCCAATCCTTTCTTAATCGGAGTCACCTTAGAAAGCTTACTTACCGCTCGAACTCGGCTGTTAGCTTTGACTGGATATGGAAAGCGGACTTGGTTAAGACCAATGTTGACAACCATTTTGGCTGTAGGGAACAACGAATGATCGGGATCCACGCTGTCAGTCAACTTAGGTAGTAGAGCTAGTGTTAGAAAGCCATGTGCTATGGTTGTTTTAAATGGTGATTCACTTTCAGCACGCTCTGGATCGGTATGGATCCATTGCATGTCTTCTGTAACCTGCCCAAACTGATTGATGCGCTCCTGAGAAATATCCAACCAATCACCAGTGTGGATGACTTCGCCTAACTTTTCCTGAAGCTCGTCAAACAGTTTTTGCGCTTCTGGCTTGAGTTCAATAGACTTTGGCTCTGTTACCGTAGGCTCTACATGTGGTTGAGCTTCATCGTTTACAGCAGGACGTTGCAGATCTCTGAGGCGAGTAAACAAGTGGCGGTTATTGGCTTTGTGCAAAAGCTCATCCCAATATTCACGTACTGCAGGGGACATCCACTGCATGAATTCAGAATGCTGTTTATCACCACGATGTTTAAATAGGTCTGCGACTTTCATAACAACCTCAGAAATCTCTCATTGATATAGGTCAACCCACTAATTTTGAAACACTTCACAATTATGCGCAATGATTTTCGGGCGTACATATGTTATCTCAAAGTGCTATTTCTTTTAAAAATCAGTATCTTTCTAATAAAACATTATTTTATTAGAAAATGCACTTTAGAGTATTTACACTTCAAAATGCGTTGGTTTTTGGCGTTTTCAGCGATAAAAACACAAAATCAGGTGGTTGATTTATCGTCATTTAACTCAGTGACTACAAATTAGTTCTTTACAAAATTCATGCCAAAATCTAAACTGCTTGCGCATTGGAGAGATGGCTGAGTGGTTGAAAGCACCGGTCTTGAAAACCGGCATACGTTAATAGCGTATCTAGGGTTCAAATCCCTATCTCTCCGCCACATTCAAAGATTAAGCCGCTGTTTTTACAGCGGTTTTTTCGTATCTACAGTACTGCAAATCACTTTCATGACAATGAGGTGAGACAATGTACTTACAAAAAGCGCCCAACGGCGTATATCAGACTCGCATTTGCATCCCTAAGACTCTACGGGAGTCTGGTTAATCATTTGATATAAAAGTTAGTTAGCTTCCAAACCGCAACTAAAAGAGGAGCTGAAATCGCGCTTGGTTAGAAATGAAGCACATAAAACATCACTTATGAAAGAAGACGGTTTGCGGTGGTTTCTTAAAAAACTAATGGAGCCACAATCGTATGAGTACTATGGATTGGGTCATTAAGTGGAATTGAAATAATGACAGCAGAATCTCTTCTAGTTGCCTAGTTCAGATACCACACCCAATAATGTGCTAGTAAGGAGGAGATATCATCAGCGTCAATTGAAGATCATAGCTTGTTGTGTTTTACCCCCCTATCAGGGGTAAACTACCCTTAATCGAGGGTAACATGAGGAATTGTTATGTTGATAACATCGTCGAAGCTGTTAGTAATACATCTTCGTGATGAAAGAAAAAGCAAGAATCTGTCTCAGAAGCTTTATTTCCTCAGACTACCTTACATTTGATGATACAGATTCCATCCCTGCACTGAGTATTCTTCGCAGTAAGCTACATGAAACGACAACTCCTGAACGCCAGATTGGCATGATGCTCTTATAGTTCAGTGGATACGAGTAAGGAACAATCGATTCGCCTTAAGCCTTTTAACAATTTCAGAAAGTGAGACCTCAAAGCTAACTCTCCGAGTGTTCAGAACATCTCATTACGACCTGCTTTGTCTCTACAAGAACGGTAATAGGCTAAAAGTACTTAGAAATACTTCAGATCGTGGCATACAAGAGTTAACGTCATCAGTAAAGTGTGAACTTGGACATTCTCATTGGATTACGTTAGACGTACCAAGCTATACAACATACCATTTTTCGCATAATAGCAAAGTCATCACAACTGTTTTGAATGACAGAATAAAAAGCAGTACGCCACAGTTTGTGAGTTAAACCAACCTCTGATATTCATTGAATAGCGATGACAAAGGAATTATGTAAGATATACTATCAACATCAACCCGTTAGATAAAAGAAGGCACTGATCCATTGCGATGAGACAGCAAATGAAAACTTCAACAAAAAGAGGAACTTTCTCCCAATTCTACACAAATAAGGAGATATCCAACTATGTATGTGAGTTAATTACGACAAAGAAGGACATAAATAGCGTAGTAGACTTAGGAGTTGGTGAAGGCTCTTTACTGAAAAGTATCAAAGCGAAGTACGAATCAGTAAAGTCAGTCGGTGTTGACATTGATAGAAAAAATATTGAACACTTAAGTAATAGTGGTGCTGTAGATTTCTTATATTGCTTTGATAGTACGGTTAAAACAAACATAGAAGAGCTAATTTATAAACATGGAACATTCGATGTAGTCGTTGGTAACCCGCCATATAATCGTACAGCTATAACGAGTGAGATAAGACAGTCATTTGAAATTTTGAAAATTTTTGAAAACCATGGATTATCAAAGATTGGCTCTGACATTGTATTTTTAATTCACGGTTTACTATTGTTAAGCGATAACGGTATTCTAATATATATACTCCCAGATGGATTTACCAATAATATTATTTATTCTGAACTTAGGGAGTATCTATTTGATAATTATAAAGTAGAGAAGATTGTAGAGATACCTGAAAAATCATTTATAGCAACTGAAGCAAAAACGCATTTACTTGTTGCTAGAAAAGGATTATCTTCAAGTTCGGTTGAAATATCAAAATTAAATTTATGTAAAGTGATTAAAATCAATAAAGATCAGTTTGTCGAACGATGTGACTATTCATTTTTAGATAGACCTAGGCCAATAAACTTTACCAAATTAAAAGAACTTAATGTTGATGTCTTTAGAGGGAATAAAAGTACACGCTACCTTTCTGATTTGAGTATTCCATATATACACACTAGTAATATGTCGTGTGGTAAAGTTGAAGAGACACATACTAATAACAATAATGGACTAACACTAACAGAAAAAGGAGATATTGCTATTGCTAGAGTAGGAAGTAGAGTTGTCGGGAAATTTTGCGTAGTTGCTAATAGTAATGTGGCAGTATCTGATTGTATAATCATTATAAGATCTAAAGATGAAACCACTAGAGATAGAATTATTAACAGCTTAAAAATGGACATTAGTAAAGTATGGCTTAGTTCCATAAAAAAAGGGGTTGGAGCAAAGCATATTACTATTAAAGATATTATGGAAATGCCAATTTATTAATATGAACATACCAAACAACCATAAAGAATTAACAGAGCAATCCATATTAAAATGTAAGCGATTAGTTCAGCTAAAATATTGGGATAATATTAATACTGTAAAGTTAATGGCTTGGTTTAATAACTTTAAGAGCGATGAGGAAAAATTCTTGGCTGCATGTATCTTGGAGTCTATAATTTTTAGAAATAATGCTGCTATTCAGGCTTTTTCTTCTCATATTTTCCACGTTATGCTACCAAATATCCTCGAAAATTTAGGTATCTATGAGGTTGATAGCCTTTCTAAATGGGAACAAAGACTTATTTCAACAAATGCAAGAAACTTATTACCCTTTAGATTTACGACTATAGAAGGTATTGATAGGAAAACAGGTAAAAGTGGTCAGGCCCTATTGAGAGACATTCAAAGGCTACATTTCGACAAAGAGCTTATATTATCTGTTGATACACTTGTAGACCAAAAATTTATTTCTAGAGTAAATAAGTCTAAGGCCTTTAACACAGTTATAATACTAGATGATGTACAGGTTACAGGTGGACAGTTTAATAGCTTCATTAAAAAGTATGATTTATCAAATTCCCCTTTTAATTATATTTACATACCTCTTGCTGCTTTCGAAAAATCATTAAATTTCATAAATGGAAAACATAATAATATATTTGTATTCCCTGTGGAAACATTGAATTCTGACCATTCATTTTTTTCAATTAATAATGAAGTCTTTAACTTTTGTGAGCCTACTATGCTTGAAGGTCTAAAAGATTTATATAACTCTATTATAGAAGAAAATAAACTTGTCATGGATGAGCCTTATGGATATGGTGAACACGCATTGACATATGTTTTTAGTAACTCTACACCTAACAATAATTTAGGAATTCTTAGTTATCAAAATGAACAATGGAATAAACTATTTACTAGGTAATTATGGAAAGAAATAAAAGCATTGCGGATATATTCGCTAAAAACAGAGCTGAAGAACTTCCTGATGATGTTTGGAAAATGTTTGTATATCCAAGGAATGACAGTAAGTTCGACTTAAAAAAATGGACTAAATCGACAGTAGTAGAGGGTGGAAGAGGCTCGGGAAAAACAATGTTCATTAAGTATCATTGTCACCCTACTATTTTTAGTAAGAACAAGGATATCATTCAGTTAGAAGATTTTGAATTTATCGGCTTTCACTGGAGGCCTGATACTTTTTTCGTTCAGAATATTACTGAGCATTTGCTAGGAAATCGGTGGGAATCATCTTTTGTTAGTTATATTTCTATTTCCGTCCTTATCGAATTTTCAAAGTTAATAAATAACGTTATTAATTCTAAATATGATGATGAAAAATTCAAATCTGAAATCAGCGGATTTCAACTACCCAATCCTATACTTGAGACTTTAAATATCAAACCTAAACCACTTGTAGAATGCCTAGAAGAGCTAGAAGATCAACAATATTTTTTAAGTCAGTGGATTAATTCTAACAACGGTGAAGACGCTCCATTTGTACTAGATTTAACGTCATCTATGAATTTAGTGATATCTCGACTGTCTAGACAATTTAATCAGTTTTCAAATACCACATTTAATCTTTTTATCGATGAGTTTGAAAATTTAACCTTCGATCAGCAAAAAGTTGTAAATACGTGGGTCAAACACAGCCGGAATAACTCCATAGTAAGTATTGCATACAAAAAGTACGCAAATATAACAAGACAGACTAAAAGTCAGGAAAAAATACTCATTCGAAATGATTTTAGAGTTCTTGATATAGATGCAGGCTATGCAGATGATTTCGAAAATTTAGCTGCTGAAGTTTTTTTATTAAAGTGGTCACAATATAACGATTTGCCTGATTCTAAAAAGCTATTAGATACAGTTTCAGATCCCAAGTTTGTAGATCAGCGTAGAGATGAATCATATGTTTCTAGTATTAAAAAATTTGTTAAACATGTCTTGCCAGGTATGACTTTAAAGGAAATATCGGAGCAGGTGTTTATTGATTCTGTATTGAAAAACAAACTCGCAAATACAATCACACAAGGATTAAAAGACAATAACTCTAAACTTTCGGCATCATCATTTATAGACTCTCGATATTTTCAAGCTAGTGTAGTTAACGCTGCGCTTGTTAATAGAAAGTCTAGCAATATAAATCCTGAATTGGTTTTGATTGAGTTTGAAAAATACAAATCTGGTGAGAATTCAAAGTATAGAAACTGGATTCCAAATAATCTAAAGGGCGTTTTACTTTACTTATATAGTACAACAAACAATAAAATATGCCCTATTTATTCTGGATTTGACCAGTTTACTTTGATGTCAAAAGGAAACTTGAGACACTTTCTAGAGTTATGCCACCAGTCATTTTCAAAGTTAGAAGATATACACGAGCATGAAGAATTTGTTGATATTGTTCCTATCGATATTCAGCTTAATTCTACAAAATACACAAGTAAACTAGAGTTAGACAAAATTGCAGACTTAGGGAGAGATGGGAAATACCTCAAGAGAATAGCTAGACGTTTAGGTAGGTTATTTGCCTATAGCCAGTCAAGAAGATCTCAAAGCGAACCTGAAGTTAACCACTTTAGTATTCCAATGTCAGATAAAAGTTCACTGAAACCAGAAGTATCCCAGTTACTTAATGAATGCCTAATGTGGTCCGTTCTTTTTGAAGAAGAAAGTACAAAAAATAAAACAGAAATAGTTATCGAAGAGTATGATTATGTTCTTCATCCTGTATTATCTGCTCATTTTAACATCAGCCCGAGTAAAAGACGTAAGTTGAGCTTATCTATAACTGATATAGAGGCTCTATTTATAGGAGATGATGATGACTTCCAGAAGGTACTACAAAAATTTGAGAAAAAATGGAATTTGACGAACGATAAACTTCAGGATAGTGAAATTTGGGAGCAGTTAAGCTTATATGATTGATATCCAAAAAATAAAAACTTCTGAAACAATGGAAGGTCTAGAGCTTTTCAAGTACCAAGTGATTTTCCACGGAAATGTAGTAGATGAAAGAACTAGAGCAGTTTTCGACTCAATACGCTCTCTAGGAAATGATACACGTTGTCAAATTAAGTGGGATAATCAAAAAAAACAAATGCGTGTCAATGAACAGTATTTGACACTATCTGAGTTCCGTAAAAAGTTTGAGTCACTGGAAGTATGTGATGTTATGCTTGACTCTACTTCGTTAGACTTCCCCGAATTAGTCTATATTTTTCAATTATTCAAAGAGAAGCCTGTAAGTATTGATGTCTTATATTTGGAACCTAGAGACTATTTGAAGAAGCACTCAGACATTGGCGAGTACAATTTTGATTTAACTAGCAAGCAGCAAAATTTTACAGGCTTGCCCGAGTTTTCAGTGCATACTGGTAATCATAGTGTATCTTTAGTTGCACCACTAGGTTTTGAGCCTATGAGGTTAGGTCAGTTAATTAACAGCGATGAAGGAAAAATGTATGAATCAATTAGTGGAATGGTTGCTATACCAGCCTACAAACCAGGTTGGGAAAATCGTTCTATTAAGTCAAACCTAAGGCATTTCTCTAATACTTTATCGCCAGAGCTGTTGCTGTATCCAAGTGCAAATCCCTATCAAATTTATAAGCAGATTTGTGATATATCTAATGCCTTCCCTCAGTTATTGCTTGCGCCTTTAGGTACCAAGCCGTCAACTGTTGCTATAGCATTGTATATTGTTAACAATTTTTCATCTAATACTCGAAGATCCTATGTTAGTGCGGTGTACGATTTCCCTGAAAAAACAAGTGGTAGGACTATAGGGATTGGAAAAATTTATCTGTACAAGCTATCTTCTAATCGATAGTCGATTGACTTATTCTCTACATTGTGCATTCTTTAGTCCAATCTACTTAGGCACTTGTAATCGATTTGCATAACTAGGTGTCGAAAACTCTCTTATAATCAAGGGTTTACGAAAGGTTTTTAGGGAGCGATAGGGTTCAAATCCCTATCTCTCCGCCATTTTTAAAGATTAAACCGCTGTTTTTACAGCGGTTTTTTCGTTTTTCATTTTGATAAAACGGCGCGGTTTACCAAAGGTTGCTTTATACCTCTCTCTCTGTACTGTTTTGCCGAGCGGCAACTTTTTCATCAAAACTGGCCACCTTACCTGCAAATGCTTTTGATAGGTTCTTAGGAATGGATGTGGCTAGAGGTAAGTTCGCTTTCATTGGGTCGACGGCTCGATTTCGCACGAGTACTTCAAAATGAAGATGCGGTCCAGTGAGGCGACCAGTTGCGCCAGATAGAGCTATCTTCTGGCCGCGCTTAACCTGCTGCCCTTTCTTTACTAAAAAGCGACTTAGGTGTAGATATCGTGTTTTATAAACACTGTTGTGCTCTATTACTAGGTACTTACCAGCATATGGGTGGTTTCTTATCGCAATCACTTTACCATCTCCCGTTGAATAGATAGGCGTTCCGACAGGTGTGGCGAAATCTGTTCCATTATGAGGTGAAACTCTGCCTGTTACGGGGTGTTTCCTTTTGGGGTTAAAGGGGGAGGTAATTCTTCTGTAGGCTCGTGCTATTGGAAAACGATCAAATGCTTGCTCTAGGCTATTTCCCTCACGGTCATAGAAGCGCCCATCCTCCGCGAGAAAAGCAGCGACCTCTCTTCCTCTTAGCGACAACGCTATGCCTTCGATTTCCGCATTTCCAGTTTTATGTGTGTCCAAAAACTGTTCATTGACCAGAATGTTAAAACTATCGCCGGTACGTAAATCCCGGGCGAAGTTGACTTTATCTCTCAATATACGCGTGATATTTGCAATCTGTGTAGTTGTTAAACCGAGTTGATGCGCTGCGATAGAGAAGCTGCCGTTGATTTCACCGGAATAAAGCGTTGAGCGCCATTGGCTGGGTTGTTCATCGAAGCGATAGGTGAACTGGCCACTACTGTCTTGTTCATAAATGGCTTGCTCTACTAGACTCTCGTGAAAAATCAGAGATAGCAATTTCCGCTTATCCCTATCAATCACGAATTCTAAGTGGTCACCTGGTTTTATCGTATCTAGCTTAAGTGAAGTTAAATCCGCTTCCAGTACCTCCTGTAATGTCTGATAAGGCAACCCCCATTCAGAGAAGATAGAGCTTAATGTATCCCCAACTTTTGCGATGTAATGTACTTTCATTGGCTGGATATCTGGAGTGATTGCACCTGGAAGTGACTGATACATGACTTTCGTTATTTGTTGAGTGGTGGAGGGCATTGTTTCGGTGTGTTCAATTTGGATGAGTGCGGCGGTGGTAAAGCAGGTGATAGCAATCAGGATCAGGGCTAGACGATTAACTGGCATGGCAAATTCAGCTGTGATTTAAATGGTTATGTTATAACATATCATTTTTGTATTTTGTAGTGTTCATCTTAAGGAGGAGACGGGCTTAGACTGGCTTAAATTGCCTACGAAACGCAGAAGGCGTTGTGCTTTTCATTGCCCTAAATTGGCGGTTAAAGTTTGAAAGGTTTTGAAAACCTGTTAGTTCGGCAACCAGTGAAACTGGCTTGGTCGAGCTTGCTAATAACTCGCATGCTTTGCCGATGCGATATTGCTTTAAGTGTTCTGAAAAGCTGACGCCATAGTGTTTTTCGTACATACGGTAAATAGAACTTTCGCTCATGTGAAGAAGCTGACACAAGTCAGACACTTTGATGGGCTGATGGTAATGGGTTTCGATGTATTTACGAGCTTCTTCTATTCTCAGGTAAGACTCTTTGTCATCTTTAAATTGGTGTAAATAATAAGGAGACGCCGACAACCTACGCTTGTTGTCATCTTCAAGTAACAGCATGATTATATCTATTACCTTTAATACTTGGCGCTGTGGAGGTAAATCATCAAAGTGATCCACAAGCACACTGACTTTCTCAGCCACTTCCTTACTGAATTCGATCCCGTAGGCTGAGTTGTTTAACAATCGTTTTAATTCGCGAGCTTCTGGGATCAGCTCTTGTATCTTTTCAAGCCACTGATGTTTTAGCCATATTACTACGGTGTGGTGCGCGCTTTCCTCTACTCCCGATAAACGCCCTGCGAGCATGTGAGGTAGCCCTGGGCCATACAAAAACATTGATTGATGGTTGATTTTACCAATGCTGTCACCTGCGAAATAATTGCCCTCGAATACCCGTTGTGGATCAAGGTATAACACCAGTTCGTACTCTGCATGATAGTGCCAAGCACAGGCGTATTCGAGCTTAGGCACTGGGCTGCGAAAGTGTTTTACCAGCCAATTGAAATTGGATGTATGACGAATATTTTCGATAAATGGCTTCAAGGGAAAAGTCCTTACTAAAGTAATCCTAAACTCAGGAAACTAGCTAAAAGCTGTCAGTGAAAATGTCATTATTGATGGAAAAGTATCAGAGTTAGGTCGAATACCATTAATTTAGCCGCCATTGATTGATTAGACTAGAGCGGATCTCACAGATGAGCACAATTCGTCCATTAGGTATAAAGAGTAGATAAATGTATAAAGATCAAACTGCGATATTATTTATTATTACTGCCTTTGTTTCAGGCTTATGCGGTGCCTTTTTTTATCCACTTTCAAGTTTGTTTATTGTTGAAGCATTAGGCGCCTCACCTATGATGTTATCAGCTTACATGGTGACAGCCGTGACAAGTTCAGTGATTGTGTCACAGATCATCGCTCGATATTCTGACCAAGGCTGGCAAAGAAAAAGAATTCTGGTGACCTCACTGAGCTGCTATTTCATTACGGTCGTCAGTTTTATTTTTATCAGAGAGTACTGGTTGGCCATCCTTGTTGTCACCTTGTTTGGTAGTGTGAGTGGTGCTGCATTTGGTCAACTCTTTGCCCTGGGAAGAGAATACGGTGATAGTAAACTCGAAGATAGCACTAGCTTTCTTTCTATCATGAGAGCCGGGATTGCCATCGCATGGGTATTCGGGCCTCCTATTGCTTTTGTTCTTAAAGCTCAGTTTGGATTTAGTGCTTCATTTGCTGTGTCCGCGATCATAGTGAGCGTTGCGATTGTTGTCATTATACGCTACCTGCCTAGTGGTGTTACAAAGGCTTCTGGGAATGAAAGAAATAGCAGATTACTCGGCTCGTCAGTGAATGTTCTGACGGTGTTATACGCTTTTGTCGTGGTGTTCGCTTTTACAGCCAACAACCTATACATCGTTAGTATGCCTTTGTACTTATCTCAAGAGGTCAAGGTCGAAGCGAACTGGTTGGGCGTACTATTTGGAGTTGCTGCCTTATGTGAAATACCAGTCATGTTCTATGCTGGTAGGTTGGCCGCCAGATATAGCGCGGTACGTATCATGTGTGTAGGGCTTTTTAGTGGATGTGTGTTTTTTCTGACGATGTTGATGGCGGTGGATAAAACCACGTTGATCTTAGCTCAGATATTCAATGGTATCTTTATTGGTAGTTGTGCGACATTAGGTATGGTCGTCTTACAAGATATGATGCGCGATAGATTGGGAACGGCATCGACGCTTTTTTCCAATTTGCTCAATGTGAGCATGTTAGTGGCTAGCTTAGCGGTTGGACTGGTTGGTGAAATGTATAGTTATTACAGTGCGTTCTATGTCTGTTTATCGGCTGTGGTGTCTGCTTTATTACTGCTTGTGTTGTTTTCGTATAGTACTAAAAGAATGCAAGATCGTCGGCTCGTTGCGGAGAACACGTTGGGTGGGTAATGAGCAAGGAGCGCTGGTTGCGCTCCTTTTCGGCTATGCCGCTGGGTAAACCATGGGGAAATCCAGAGATGGATGTTTGTCTACCAAAGACTTATAGCCGTAGACGGATTCAATCATTTCAGATGTCAGAGCTTCCCAAGGTGTGGCGTCACACACCAGCCTTCCATCATGCAGTACAACAAGGCGACCAGAATATTGAGCAGCCAAATTGAGGTCATGCAAGACCACAACTACGGCGGTGTTTTGCTCGTCTGCAAGTTGGCGGGCAATCTTCAACGTATTGTGTTGATGCGCAAGATCGAGTGCGGATGTCGGCTCATCGAGCATCAAAATCTTATTATCACCTGAGTGAGACAATTGAACTAGCACGCGTGCAAGATGCAGACGCTGTTTTTCACCACCAGATAGAGAAGGGTAGAGGCGCTCGGCAAGGTGCGCAACATCCGTCCTCTCCATGTATTGTTTTGCTAACGTTTGAGTCTGTTTGTTGGGCAAGTTAAGTGGAATCGCACCAAGCTCAACAACTTCATGCGCCAAAAATGGGAAGTTCAAAGTGCTGTGTTGAGGCAGCATTCCAAGATGCTTGGCCAGTGTGCCTGCTTGCCACTCTTTTCGATGCTTACCAAAGTACTGAATGTTATTGTTGGATGGGATTTCACCACATAGCAATTTAAGTAATGTGCTCTTGCCTGCGCCGTTAGGCCCAAGTAGGGCGGTCACTTCCCCTGACTTTATTTCGATGTCGATCTTGTCCAGAACCTTGCGCTCGCCAAAGTCCATTGAGATGTTCTTTCCGGATAGTACAACGTTACCCATTACAGAATCTTCCCTTTTTGTTTGAACAGCAAATAGATAAAGAATGGCGCGCCAATAATAGCAGTGACGATACCTACAGGGAGCTCTGCTGGAGCGAAAGCGACTCGAGAGAACATGTCAGCAATGGTGAGGAGCAGAGCACCCATCAATGCTGACATCGGCAGCAGGCTACGATGATCAGGTCCAGACAGCATTCTCCCCAAATGAGGAATAATCAAACCAATGAAGCCTATCATGCCTGACACACTAACAGTCACACCAACACCAACTGCGGTTAGGAGGATGAGCTGGCGCTTAAGTTTTTGAACGGGAATCCCAAGATGGTTTGCTTCGGCTTCTCCGAGCAACAATGCGTTGAGAGGCATAGCCTTACGCATAAAAATAATCATTAGAAGGAGTAAGGTCACAGCACATAGGGTAATACTGGTCCAGTTGGCACCAGCTAGGGAGCCCATTTGCCATAATGATAAATCACGAAGCATTTGGTCATTGGCGATGAAATTCATAAAACCGATGCCTGCGACAGATAAAGCACTGAACGCGACACCTGCCAGTAGCATGATGGTGACTGACGTCCCCATTTTATTAGTACCGAGTTTATAGACCATCACGGTTGTCAATGCCCCACCGAAAAAGGCGAATAAAGGCACGGCGGCGAAATTCATCAACTGTGGGTAGTCGATGCTGAATGTTGCAAACATCACCATCGCAAAAGCAGCACCCAAAGAGGCACCGGCAGAAACACCAATAATACCGGGTTCGGCCAGTGGGTTGCGAAACAAGCCTTGCATAACGGTGCCACACATCGCTAAGATGGCACCAACCAGCATAGATAAGATAGTGCGAGGAAAGCGGATCTCATGGATAACCATATTGATGTGAGGTGCTAGCTCATTTGAGCGGATAACGAGACTATAAAAGCTGTCCATAAAACTGATGTTCATTGGACCTACGGTCACTGATGCTAACGCGGTCAGCGCTAAAACGGAGCTAAACAGTATTAGAGCAGCAGATAAAGGGATACGACGTAACGACATGAGCGAAATTTATTCCATGGTAGTCAGCAGTAAGCTCAAACGTTCAGCTTCAGAGAGACTTTTTAGGCCCAAGCCACCGACAAGAGCGTGTCCATCCACTGTGATGATGTTTTTTGACTGACCCGCAGGCGTTGCGGCCAGCAGTGGCATTTTGGCTAAAATGGCATCGGCTCCTCCCATTTTTTCATAACTACGGCCGCTTACCAGAATGACATCAGGTTGCATCTCGAGCATAGCTTCGGTGGATAATGGCTTGTATGAATCCAGCTTACTTGCTGCGGGATTGATGCCTCCCGCTAACTCAATGATTGCGTTAGGTGTTGTGTTAGCGCCAGCAACGTTGGCAGGGCGTCCTTCATGAATCAGCAGAAACAGGACTTTTGGGGCTTCTTTGGTTTTCGCTTTGTTTTTCTCAAGGCTCGAAATCTGTTGGTTTACTTCCGCTTTGAGCACTTCAGCATTTTTCTGGCTATCGGTTAGCGCTGCGATTTCATCAATACGTTCCAGCAAGCCTTCAGGAGTAGGTAAGGTATTGACGATATTGACCTCAACACCAGCAGTTTTGAGTTGACTCAGGCTCGTTTCTGGCCCCATTTCATCGGAACCAATCAATCGTGTTGGGTTAAGTGCCATCAAGCCTTCAGAGGATAAATTACGATGGTAACCGATCTTCGGGAGGGTTAAGTTTTGCGGCAGTTCGCTGGTGACATCGACGGCAACCAGCTGGTTTTGCTGCTCTAAGGCGAGGATAAGTTCGGTCACCGCGCTACCCGCACTGATGATACGTTCATTTGCTATCGCTGTTGCAGCAACCGTAGAAAGGGATAGGGCGGCAATTCCTTTGATCAATGTTTTCTTAAGCATAATAGACTCTATTGTTTTAATTCTTCCGTAAGCAGTTGTGTCGCCTGAATACCGTTTTCTTGTAAGAAGGCGAGTAGCTTGACGAGGTACTGCACGTCGGCGGTTTTTTCTGCACCAATCACTATCGGATGATGGTTTGATTTATGCTCCTCCAGAAGAGCAAGTTTGAAGTTTTCCCAATCAATATATTCTTTGCCATTGATTGCCCAGTAAGGCTCATTTGCAAGAAGGTTGACGGTAATAGATTTAGTATCCACTTCCGCGACTGCTTGCGAGTCAGTTGTTGGAAGATCGACTTCCAGCGAATCGAGCTTGACGGCGGCGGTGAGCATCAGGAACACCATGACAATAAAAATAATATCCAGTAGAGGAGTAAGATCAGGCGTTAGACCGAAGTGACTCTTCTCTTGTGATACTTTAATCATGATGACGCCTCGGCTAATGGTATTGGGGCTTTCGCTGATACTTGAGGCGAAACGTGTTGGAGACTGATGCCTTCCAACCACAAGTTAACGTAGTTGAGTGTGTGTTCTAGTTTTGCCATGACTTTATCGGCCCATAGGCCAAGCAATTGAGCACCAGCAATGGCAGGGAGTGCGATCAGCAGACCGGCAGCGGTTGTGCGCATCGCTAAACCAAGGCCATCTGCAAGATCGTTGGGTGTAATACTGCCCGTTGATGTGGCAACACCTTTGAACATTTCAATAAGGCCAAGTACGGTCCCCAAGAGACCGATAAGAGGGCTGATCACACCGATGAGAGTCAGCAAGCGAAGGCCAGAATTAAGTTGATGACGCTTTTCTTGAAGCCACATACCCGCAGCATCTTCACGCAAAACTTTGGAAAACGAATGGTGAGCTAGTAGCATAGCCACACCCTTATATAGCAGCGGGCGGCGCGGAGAGAGTTTCTCAGCCAGTGCTTCTAGTTGCTGTTTGTCTGAAGGGGAGATTTGGTTGAGCTCGTTACGGATAGCGCGCTTACCCACTCCCAGACTGATCATGACTTGAAATAAACGTTCGGTGATGATCATTACAGTTAATGTTGAACAAATGATCAGTGGCCATGTCATCAGGCCAAGCTGTTCTTGTAATTGATGTAGTTGTTCCATTGTTAATCCAATTTAAAGCGAACGGGTAATCTGACGCGGTGGGCCATTTTTTGTCCGTTAACGATGTGCGGGGAAAATTTCCACTTTTTGATGGCTTTCAGAGCAGAGTTATCCAAGATGGTTGCTCCGGAAGAAGAAATTAAGATTTGTCTGACCTGATCACCGTTCTCATCCAGCCAGACTTCATACATAGCTACGCCTTCAATTTTTCTTTTCTGTGCGAGTCTTGGATAGACAGGTCGAGTCGGTTTCGATAAGAAGCTAGGTCTGTTTACCAGTACCGGTTCTTGGCTAACGCCTTGGTTTACTTCAGCAGGTTGAGGTTTCGTTTGTTCCACAACCTCTTTTTTCTTTTCTGGCTTCTCTGCAGGTTTTTTAGCAACAGACTGTTCTTGTGGTTTCTTCTGCGTTGTTTTCTTAAAGGGGTGGTCAGTCTTTTTCTCAACCACCTTTTTCTGTTGTTTAGGTGTCTCTTTCTTTACTACCGGCTTCTCTTTTACCATCGGCTTTTTTACTGGCGGTTCGACTTTCGCCGGTTCAACTGCTTTAGGAGGTTCAGGTGCTTCTACGGGTTGTTCAGCGACAGGTTCCGGTTCAGCTGGTGGTTGTGGAGTGGGTACGGCTTTGAAATTGATAGAGACCGTGGAAGATTGCGCACCAGCAGGCATCGCATGAAGCTTTGGCTCATCAGCGACAAAGAGAATTGCGGTATGAAGAGCAAGGGAAACGCCTCCTGCTATCGCATATCTTTTTAGGTTCACTACCAGCCTCACGAATGAATCATTTTTTACAACATGGAATGAGATTATTACTTACAATCGAAATAAGATCAATTATCAATTGCATTATCATTTGTGCCATTTTATGATCGTTGGCAGTTTTGAAAGATTTAGCGCGAGCCCTTGTGGAATAAGCGTTAAGAGATGTTATGTGATGTTAGATATTGATAAATTTGATGAATCTGTTTTGGGAGAGGATACGCCTGATCCGTTGCGATTTGCGTTCCCCAAAAAGTATTCTGCTCATGCGGGCGGTATGGCATCTCCCATCATGCCTGAGCAAAAAGTGCCACTTCTCAACACCTTGTATGAACAACAAGGTCAACGTAACAAAAAGCGTTGCCTATACATTCATATTCCTTTCTGCCGGGTCCGATGTACTTTCTGCAATTTCTTCCAAAATGCTGCGAGCCGAAAACTGGTTGATGACTACTTCGAAGCACTGATTAATGAAATCAAACTGAAGAGCGCTTTGCCTTGGACACAGACCGGTGTTTTTCATGCGGTTTATATTGGTGGTGGAACACCGACCGATCTCTCGGCGGAGCAGGTTGAGCGTTTGGGTAAAGCCATACGTCATTACTTCCCGCTTGCTACAGATTGTGAGATCACCTTAGAAGGGCGAATCAATCGATTCAGCGACGAAATGTTTGAAAGGGCTCTGGAAGGCGGTTTTAACCGTTTCTCCTTTGGTATTCAGAGTTTCGATACCAAAGTCCGCCGTAGTGCAAAACGTCTGGACGATCGTGAAGTTGTACTGGAGCGTGTCGCGCAGCTCGCCGCCACCGAAGAGGCGCCAATCATTCTTGACCTTCTATACGGTCTTCCGTATCAGACGCTAGATGTATTTGAGCAGGACTTGAATGATTTCATGTCGACAGGCGCTCACGGGTTAGATCTCTATCAGCTTGTGGTCGGTGGAACCGCGCCGATGCTGAATTTGGTTGAAAAAGGCAAGATATCACCCCCAGCAACGACACCAGATAAAGCATCAATGTATGAACTTGGCGTCGCGTTTATGGACAAACATCATATGCGTCAGCTAAGTGTTAATCACTGGGCAAGAGACAATCGAGAGCGCAGTCAGTACAACAGCCTAGCAAAAACATACGCTGAAGTATTACCTATCGGTTGTGGCGCTGGTGGCAACATCGGTGGTTATGGAATGATGAATCACCGCACATTAGACACTTACATGAACGCGATGAAGTCTGGTGGTTCAGTCGTCGCGATGATGACCAAGCAACATGCGCTGGAGCCTTTGTTTGCTGCGATTAAGTCTGGTTTCGACAAAGGTGTCGTTAGCCGTCATCAACTACCTTTATTAGCAGGTGAAGATACGTTTGAGTTCTTTATGCCGCTGTTTGAAGTATGGCAGAACAAAGGCTTAGCCCGTATTGAAGGGGATTATCTAGTGTTGACTTTAGCTGGCAGCTTCTGGGCAGTCAGTCTGGCACAAGCCTGCATTCAAGTATTGCAAAAAGCACATTGTGAAGTAACCGCGTCACACAAAGTGGCACTCTAAGTGGAATTATTATGGAAGCACTAAAACAACAAGTCGCTCAACTGATAGAGCAAGAACCGACACTTCTACCTGCTGCAATTGCAGAGCGTTTAGAGGTGTCTGAATTCGAAGCAGTAGCAGCTCTACCAGAAGAGATGATTGCTTTGACTCCGGGAGAGCAGGCTCAGTCTGTCTTGGAAAACTTGGTCGGTTTTGGCCCAGTGACAACCATTGTTCATTCGTTCGGTTCAATCTTTGAAGTGAAGGCTCCATTTCCGAAAGGCAAAGCTGCTAGAGGCTACTACAACCTGATGGGTAAAGAAGGCGAGCTTCATGGTCACCTTAAGTTAGACAACGTGAAAAATATTGCGTTAGTTAGCAAACCGTTCATGGGACGTGAGAGTCACTACTTTGGCTTTTTTTGTGAACAAGGTAATAACATTTTTAAAGTCTATCTAGGACGCAACGAAAAGCGTGAGCTGATCGCTGAACAGGTAGAAACATTCAAGCAGTGGCAGCAAGAGCTACGTAAATAAATAGGAGCTCCGGCATGACAGGTTATGCCGGAAGCCAAGATTATTAGAAATAAAAAGTATTGAAAAGTCAGGAGTTCAAAATGGATCCACAAGTAAAACAAGAGCGTCTTCAAGGTCGTCTTGGTCCGGAAATCAAAGAGTTTCGCCAAGAGCGTCGCACGCTTCAACTAGCCACCGTTGATGCTGATGGTCAACCGAATGTGAGTTATGCGCCATTTGTTCAAAACCAGGAAGGTTATTTCATCCTGATCTCGGAAATTGCGCGTCACGCTCGTAACCTTCAGGTTAACCCAAATGTTTCCATCATGATGATCGAAGACGAAGATACGTCAAAGCAGCTGTTTGCGCGTAAGCGTCTGACATTTGATGCAGTAGCAAGTGTCGTTGATCGTGAGTCTGAACAATGGCAACAAATTGTGGGTCAGATGAAAGAACGCTTCGGTGAAATCATTGATGGTCTTAGCCAACTGCAAGACTTTGTTCTATTCAACCTGAAAGCTGAGAAAGGTCTGTTTGTAAAAGGCTTTGGTCAGGCTTATCAGGTATCGGGTGATGATCTGGTTGATTTTGTCCACCTTGAAGAAGGGCATAAGCAGGTAGAAAGCGCTTAAGTTGCTCAATTAAGGTCGAAAACTGTCTGATAAGGGAGCTATACTGGCTCCCTTTGTTGTATCTGAAAGGGAAAAGCGTGAAACCTGTAAGCAAGGAGCATGGGGAAATTTGTTATCCCTTTATTTATGAAGATAGTCCTGTGTGTGACTTTGAGATAGCAGCGGATGAGTTATGTACACGGATCGGTCTTGTTCTGACGATGGCTCTGGATGATTATAGTCGGGATGTGCTGCAACGAATCCAGCCTTATGTTTATCATTTGAATGGTTCGGTACGAGGGAAACTGGCAATCTTTGAGGAAAACCTGCAAGAGCTCTATAGCGATTATAATACGCTGCGTGAAAAGCTAGATGGAGGCTTTAAAGGCTTTGTACTGCCCGGAGGGCATCCTATTTCGGCTGAATTGCATCTGTGCCGCACGCAAGCAAAGAAAGTTGTACGTGCACTCGTGGCCGTTGAGCATGCAGGTAAAAAATCACCGGATCCAATTTTGTTTCGATATGCTAATTTGTTAGCGAACGTCATGTATACACTGGCTTCTTATACTAACCAGATTCACCAGGTCGTTGAAACTGAGTTTGTCAGTAAAAGCTATCCAATGCCAAAATAGCATCAGTTAACGGCAATGAAAACGCCCGGCATTGAGCCGGGCGCTGTTTTAATCGATTGTCGATTACTCTTCGAAATCGACGCCTGCTTCTTTGTATAGGCGGCGACAAGCTTTACCGTCACTGTGGAATAAGTGACAGCGGTGCGCTGGAATACCTACCATCAGTTTGTCGCCGGCTTCGACCGCTAGCGTGTCTGGCTGGCGGTAGATCATATCCGCGTCAGCCGCGTCAATGTGCATGTATACCTGCGTTTCGTTACCCAACTTCTCTACGATGTTGATTTCACCTTCAATAGCAGCGTCACCTTGATCGGCAGGAAGCAAGTGCTCTGGGCGCACACCCAGCGACATACGCTCGCCACGGGTTACAGTACGTCCATCAACCGGAATCCAGAAAGTTGTGCCATTTGCTAGCTGTACCATGACGCGGTCGTCTTCTACAGCTTCAATGAAGACACTCATAAAGTTCATCTTAGGTGAGCCGATGAAACCAGCCACAAAGCGGTTTTGAGGGTAATGGTATAGCTCAAGTGGTTTACCTACCTGAGCAACATAGCCTGCGTCCAATACCACGATCTTATCTGCCATGGTCATGGCTTCTACCTGATCGTGAGTCACGTAAATCATGGTACAACCTAGTTTACGCTGAAGCTTAGTGATCTCAGAACGCATCTGAACACGTAACGCTGCGTCTAGGTTTGATAGAGGTTCATCAAGAAGGAAAACATTAGGTTGAGAAACCAGAGTACGACCAATCGCCACACGCTGACGTTGACCACCAGATAGGGCTTTGGGTTGGCGATCCAGCAAGTGACTAAGTTGGAGAATATCAGCTGCGTGTTCAACGCGTTTATCGATTTCACCTTTATCGGCTTTTGCTAACTTGAGACCAAATGACATGTTGTCATAGAGATTTAAGTGTGGGTATAGCGCGTAAGATTGGAAGACCATACCTACACCGCGCTGAGAAGGTTCCACTTCGTTCATGCGTTCTTCACCAATGTAAAGATCACCAGAAGTAATGTCTTCTAAACCAGCAATACAACGTAGCAGAGTTGATTTACCACAGCCTGACGGACCAACGAAGACGACAAACTCGCCTTCTTGAATGTCCAGATCAACGTTCTTTGAAATTAAAACGTCGCCATAAGCTTTACATACATTTTTTAACGTGACACTCGCCATCTAGCTCGTCCTCGATCAATATTTTTGTTTTACTGCCCATCATTATATGAATTATCGCGCGAGCAGTAAGTGTAGGAATTCGGTAAGGTGAATCGAAGTGTAAGAAAATAAGGGTGATGGATTCAATCGCATCACCCGTCAAAGCCAAATGAAAGTTCGCTTCCCCCGTATGAAAGTAACTGTCTCCCCCGTTGAATCCAAACTGGTAATGACACCAGAATTACTACGAACATTTACTTCATTACAGCGAACCTTGCGGCATTGCAAACCAGCTTTTCGTTCGATTGCCAAGCAATTCAAAACGTACTGGAAAGGGTTCTTACCATCCACTCTTGGATGACTGTAGTTTGGCTTTATTGCACTGTTGCTACATCCTCCCGATGAACTTTTTTAAAGGGGTAGTAGGCAGGGAGTAGGGAGAGTAGGGCTGATTGCACGGAATTAGATCGAGTTCAAAGAAATATGGGGTTTGATGGTGAACTTGGTCACGTTAAGGGTCAATTTTGTGATTCTGGTCGCCTAGCCGACGGATGATGATCACGAAAATAGTCCATAATACCGAGGGCGTAGGGAGTAGGAGGATGAGCTAATTGACAGTTTAGCTAAAAATGTATGTCGAAATACGGTGAAACCTCTGAACGGTGGAGCCCTACAACACAAATATAAAAAGGATATGAACATGAAAAACGCCCTAAGCACAGTGGCACTAGGTACTCTAGTTGCTCTTGGCTCATTTGGTGCAAATGCTGCTATCGAAGAAGGTCAATTAACTATCTGGATCAACGGCGATAAAGGTTACAACGGACTTGCTGAAGTAGGTAAACAGTTTGAAGAAGATACGGGTATCAAAGTCACCGTTGCTCACCCTGATGCACTTCAAGATAAGTTCCCTCAAACTGCAGCGACCGGTGATGGTCCTGATATTGTGTTCTGGGCTCACGACCGTTTTGGTGGTTACGCTGAAGCAGGTCTTCTAAGTGAAATCAAACCGTCTAAAGAAATCAAAGAAGGTATCGTAGACTTTGCATGGGATGCGGTTAAATACAATGGCAAAATCATCGGTTACCCAGTCGCGGTTGAATCTCTGTCCCTTATCTACAACAAAGACCTAGTGCCAAACCCACCTAAGAGCTGGGAAGAAGTTGAAGCACTCGACACCAAGCTGAAGAAAGAAGGCAAGTCTGCCATCATGTGGAACCTGAAAGAACCGTACTTCACATGGCCACTAATGGCGGCTGACGGTGGTTACGCGTTCAAATACGGTGCTGAAGGTTACGACATCAAAGATGCGGGTATCGCGAACGATGGCGTAAAAGATGCTATGAGTTTCGTAAAAGGTCTGGTAGACAAGGGTGTGATCTCTTCTGATATGGATTACTCTGTTTCTGAATCTTCGTTCAACCAAGGCAAAACAGCGATGACCATCAACGGCCCATGGGCTTGGGGCAACATCGAGAAATCTGGTATCAACTACGGTGTAACCACTCTGCCTAAATTTAATGGCCAATCTTCTAAACCATTCGTTGGTGTTTTGACTGCAGGTATCAGCACTGCGTCGCCAAACAAAGACCTAGCGGTTGAATTCATTGAAAACTACCTGCTGACAAACGATGGTCTGCGTAAAGTGAACAATGACAAGCCGCTTGGTGCTGTTGCTCTAAACTCTTTCCAGCGTGAGCTAGACGCAGACAAGCGTATTGCAGCGACAATGGACAACGCGATGAATGGCGAAATCATGCCAAACATCCCACAAATGAACGCGTTCTGGGGCAGTGCTAAGAACGCTATCATCAACATCGTTGATGGTCGTCAGTCTGTAGATGCAGCACTGGCTGACGCAGAAAAACAAATGACAAAATAATTGTCGACCTTTTTAAGGAGGGGGTAACCCCTCCTTCATTTCTTTGTTTTATTATCGCTAGCAGGTTCTTTTATGCAGTCAGTTCAAGGTACAGATGCTATGACATCACCAACAACGAGCTTGCCTTCAAGTAAAAATGTATTCATAAAGTGGGCGCTTCTTGGCTCAGTCGGTATTCTTAATGGCTACGCGACGATTCTAATGTATTCACGCGGTGAGATTGCGTTCGCACTTCTTACCCTTATCGTAACCGCACTCGCTCTTTATATTTTTGGTAGTAAAAAGACTTACGCGCATCGCTATATCTATCCAGGTATCGCAGGCATGATCTTATTCATTCTGTTCCCATTGGCGTATACGGTTGGTCTTGCTTTCACGAACTACAGTGCGAAAAATCAGCTTTCTTTTGAACGTGCTCAGTCTGTTTTGCTTGATCGTACTTATCAAAGTGGTGATAGCTACCCATTTTCTCTGATCAAGACCGAGAATGGCCACCGCATCTCTGTGAAGAAAGGCGACCAACTGCTGGCAACGGAAGAATTTAACCTCGCTACTTTATCGGGTGATCTGTCGTTATCTCCTGTTGAGCAGGTAGAGGGTGAAAAAGAGAAAATTAAAGCCATCATCAAGAACAAATCTGTTCTTGGCGCTGTAGACCTACACATGCCGTCAGGCGAAGACATCCGCATGAGCGGTCTGCGCAAGTTTGCGGCAGTTGTCCCGCTCTACACGTTGCAGGAAGATGGAGAAACGCTCTACAACAATGAAACGCAAGAGAACCTACGTCCTAACAATGAAGTTGGCTTTTACCAACCCGTTGATGAAAATGGTCAATTTGTAGGCTCAACTGTCTCACCAGGTTTTATTGTAACGATTGGTACTGATAATTTTGAGCGCGTCTGGAAAGACGATGGCATTAAAGAGCCTTTCATTAGCATCTTCATCTGGACGATTGTGTTTTCAGCGGTCAGTGTTGCTCTAACGGTTCTGATTGGTTTGGTTCTGGCAAGCGTAGTTCAATGGGAAGAGCTGAAAGGGCGAGCAATTTATCGAGTACTGCTGATTCTGCCTTATGCTGTTCCTGCCTTTATCTCTATTCTTATTTTCAAAGGTTTGTTTAACCAAAGCTTTGGTGAAGTGAACATGGTTTTGGAGGCGATGTTTGGCATCAGCCCAACGTGGTTCTCTGACCCGTTCTTGGCAAAACTGATGATCATCATCGTGAACACTTGGTTAGGCTTCCCTTACATGATGATTCTTTGTATGGGTCTCTTGAAAGCGATTCCTGATGACCTTTATGAGGCGTCTGCTATCGATGGTGCGAACTTTATCGACAACTTCCGTCGCATCACGCTACCACTGATGATTAAACCATTGACGCCACTACTTATTGCTAGCTTTGCGTTTAACTTCAATAACTTTGTATTGATTCAGCTTCTGACTCAAGGCGGGCCGAACATGATTGGTACGTCGGAGCCTGCTGGCTATACCGATCTATTGGTTAACTACACTTACCGCATCGCATTTGAAGGTGCAGGCGGTCAGGACTTTGGTTTAGCGAGTGCAATCGCAACGCTTATCTTCTTTTTGGTTGGCGCACTAGCGCTATTGAACCTACGTGTAACAAAAGTGGCTCAGGATTAAGGAGAAATATAATGGCAATGGTACAAGGCAAGTCATTAAAATACCGTGTTTGGGCTACTCATATTGCAATGTGGGCGTTTCTAGCACTGATCATCTTCCCATTGTTGATGATCATCGCGATTTCCTTCCGTGAAGGTAACTTCGCAACCGGCAGTATTATTCCTGAGAATCCATCGCTGGAGCACTGGAAGTTAGCATTAGGTTTCTCTGTGACGAATGCGGATGGTTCGGTGACCCCGCCTCCATTCCCGGTTCTGACATGGTTATGGAACTCAGTTAAAGTGGCTGGCATCAGCTCGATTCTTATCGTGTCGCTTTCGACAACTTCTGCTTATGCGTTTGCACGTATGAAGTTCAAGGGTAAAAACACCATCCTTAAAGCGATGATGATTTTTCAGATGTTCCCAGCCGTACTAGCCCTAGTAGCGATTTATGCTCTATTCGACAAGCTAGGTCAGTATATTCCATTCTTAGGACTCAATACGCACGGCGGCTTAATTTTCTCTTACTTAGGTGGTATCGCACTGCACGTATGGACGATAAAAGGTTACTTCGAAACCATTGATAACTCTCTAGAAGAAGCGGCAGCATTGGATGGTGCAACCCCATGGCAAGCGTTCCGATTGGTACTATTACCCTTGTCGGTGCCGATTCTTGCAGTAGTGTTTATTTTGTCATTCATTATGGTAGTGGGTGAAGTTCCAGTGGCATCTTTGCTACTTTCTGATGTAGACTCATACACATTAGCGGTTGGTATGCAGCAGTATCTGTACCCTCAGAACTATTTGTGGGGAGATTTCGCAGCAGCAGCAGTATTATCTGCACTACCAATTACTGTCGTATTCTTACTTGCGCAGCGCTGGCTGGTCGGAGGATTAACCGCCGGTGGTGTGAAAGGCTAATAAGAACGATAAGGGCGACTGCGAGGTCGCCCATTTTGTTTCTCGACTTAACACTTTTGGTTTGGCCGCCGATCAGTTAAGAAGGGAGCAAAACTGGCGTTACGCATAGCTGGCTGTTAGCTTAGATTCCTTACTATTTCACTACTAACAGTTTTTGTAACCAAGACCCGAGTTTACTCGGGTTTTTTTATATCTTTTCACTACGTATTCATTCGGCAACAGTCTTACTTATCGTTTAATTTCAATGAAATGTAGTTACTTACAGAAATAGTATGTCAGTGGCGTGCCACTGGTTCTTAAAGGGAAAACGGGGCCCATTCTCTGCTTAATTACATACAGAAATGAAATAAAAAGTGACCTTTATTTTGAGTAGTGAATAAAAAAGTAGAAAATTTACGAAAATATTCTGCGTGTTTTATTGATAAGCAAAGCTCTATTATCAGTTCTGTTTCGAAACCCAATGGTAGGGAAAACATTGGCTACATAGGGAAGTGTCAATCTGAAAGTTCAATAAGATAGGCAGTAGATACAATGTTAAAAAAATCAATTTTAGTGATCGCACTTGCGGGAATATGTTCGGTTGCAAACGCAAACCCTTATCTTGGTGTGGCAGTAGGTCAAGCTAAGTTTAAAGACACTTACTCTTCTTACAACACCACTCTATTTGGAAACGGCTCATACAAGTTAGATTTGGAAGATGATGACAGCACGGCAGCCAAGCTATTTGTTGGTTATCAGTTCAATGATTATTTCGCGATAGAAGGCTCACTTGGTGGCTATGATGCTATCGATGGCTCTTATGTGTCTATTGGTGATATGACGTTTTTGGCAACACAAGCTAAAGGTATTCTGCCAATTGGTGATCGATTCAATCTATTTGTGAAAGGGGGGATCGCTTACTTTGGTGCTGAGTTCAAAACGAGCTATGCTACAGTTTCTGATGAGGCTATCACAGGAATGTATGGTGCAGGCGCTGAGTTTGCAATCTCTAAAAATATCAAGCTGAGTGCTGAGCTTGATTACATTAGGCCTGAGCTTGAGGTAGTTAAAATTGGTAACGAAACCTTGAGTGTAGAGTCAGATATTACCACTCTGTCACTAGGTTTAAGTTATCACTTCTAGCCATGAAACGAAGGAGCTCTATTTTTAGAGCTCCTTATGTCTTCTTAAACAGGGGCGATGAATTCTGGAGTATTCGTGAACGATGTGAATATAAGATACCTTGAGTTGCTACTTAAAAAGTACCAGCTTAATCAGGTTTACTCAGTTGGTCTTGGTGAACTTGAGACTGTGCTTTGTACCTCAAGACGCAATGTTTCAACCGTAATGGGTAAGTTAGCGAATATTGGCTGGGTGTATTGGCAGCCTGCAGTAGGGCGTGGCAAGAGCAGTAAACTTAAGGTAAAAAAATCTCTCCAACAAGTTCTCTCCATTGTTTTTCTTTATGAACTCGAACAAGCGCAGTCTAAAGTCATTACGAAATTGCTTGAAAGTTATGGATTAGTTGCGATTCGAGCACTCAGTGTCGCTGCTGAAGAGTTTAACGAGAGAAACGAGCAAGTTAACTCAGTATTTATTTCCTCCTATCCTTGGGTCAATACCATTGACCCAGCCCAAACTTATCGCGCCTCAGAGTTGCAAGTCATAAAGAGTGTTTACGATGTTTTGATAAGGCAAGACCAAGACGGCAGCCTAATGCCTGGGTTAGCCCATCATTGGGAACAGAATGACAATGTGATCAGTTTGTGGCTTAGACCATTGATTTACCGACATGATGGTGAGTTGCTTGCAATAGAGGATGTGGTTTGGAGCTTGGAGCGCCTACGTGATTACTCTGGCCCGGTTCGAGATCTGGTGAGTGGTATTGAAACAATAGATATTACTGCCTCCGATAAAGTCGAGATTACACTGAACTTTCCCAATAAATTATTTATTTACGCTTTGGCAATGCCCTACGCGTCTATTATTTGTCGAGATCAACTATGTTTCGGTAATGGTTATACCTGTCATGTCGGAACCGGTCCGTATAAGGTTGATAGATGGAATGAAGAAAGCCTTTCTCTCAAAGCTCACAATGATTATTACGCTGCACGGGCTTTGATAGAAAAGGTGACGCTGTCTCACAACACAGAGATCATTGAAAATGCGCTTAGCTTTAATCAGGAAGTGGGCGAAGTTGAAGTAGAATCAATCAATGCCTTCTCTTATCTCACCTATCATGAGCGCGCCGACAGTGAGATAAGCCCAGCTACTTGGGATGCGTTAGCTAACTACATTGCCCAAAGTAAATACGATTATGATGAAGATAACGCTGTTGAGGGGGTAGACCTCCAACAATTATCGGAAAATATGTTGCCGGTTGAACCTCCAAAACTTAAAGGTCGAGTGGTGATTGCAGAGCCTATTTGGACCATTCCTAGTTTAATTCGTAATGCAAAATGGTTACATAGACTGATCCGTTCAACGGGGCTAGAACTTGACGTTCATATTGTCGAAGACATTAGTCACCCTGAGGCAGCCACTGCACATGCTGATCTGATGTTGATTGAAGAGATAGTCGAGGCGCCTCTTGAATACGGTCTGTTTGAATGGCTATCTATCTCGACGGGACTACGTTTTGCATTAAATGAACGGGACATGGAAACTCATCAACAGAGAATTCGTCAAGCAGTGAGTGCACACGTGCCTCTTGTCGAGTTACAGAAAATAGAGCAAGAGCTATATGAGAGTAAACGTTGTGTAGCGCTTTTTTGTGGGAAAGAGGAAGTAACGAAAGTGCAGCAAGTTCGTGGTGTGCAAATTAGGCCAACAGGGTATAGCGATTTTTACAAACTCTGGATTTCTAAATAGTCAGTGTCGTTTGGGTTAAAATTCGCGATTAGAAGGCGCGCAGCCTAAATACTGGAGCAGAACGTAAATACTTTCCTGAGAAAGAGCAACCTTACGAAATAGATCGGCGAAGGTATCATCACCGCCAAAACAGGTCTGAATGTAATGATTAATCTCATCATCGGCATAGCCCTCCACATACATCGTACGAACCCATTGGTACTCTACGGCTTTGGGGTTGGCCAGTGTGGTTTCGCTGAGTGTGGTGTGGCTAAGGTTCAAACCGTGTCCTTCCTTCTAACTAATCGATTGCGGATTTAATCAAATTAAGATGAAGGAAAAATGACAGAGAGGTTGCGTTTGCTCAAAACTGACTAATAAAGTTGAAAAAAGAGGCTTTTCAGCCTCTTTGCAGGACAGAGTGACTATTTCAAATACTTTACATGTGCTTCCATTTCTTCGCCTATTTGTTTACGCATGTTCATCAAACGAATCGCTGAGTCTCTTAACTCAATATCTTCTTTGGTTTCTGGAATCCATTCAGGGACTGGAGAAGGCTTACCTTCTCCATCTACCGCAACCATAATGACAATACAATGCGTTGTTAGGCGGTTTTTTAGCTCTTTCGGGTCACTGGCTTGAACGTCAATGGCAATGTGCATGGACGTTTTTCCCGTGTATATCACTTTTGCACTTACCTCAACGAGGTTGCCAACGTGTATCGGCGCTACAAATCGGATGCCACCAGCGTAAGCTGTGATACAGTATTGGCCACTCCATGCAGCAGCATTGGCATACGCTGCTAAGTCAATCCATTTCATGACAGCGCCACCATGGACTTTGCCACCAAAATTGACATCTCCGGGCTCAGCTAGAAAGCGTAGTGTTATATCGCGTTGGCCATTACTCATCTGTCAATCCTTCGTTTTTATGTGTTTGTTAAAACTATTAACAAACACTTCAATAAACTGCAATCAATAATTCCAGCTTAGTCGAAAAATGGCTTTAGCCCCAGAAACAGAAGCAGCCAGAACAGAGGCGGAAGAAGCAGATAGGATCAGGTACGTGGCGTCATGACCGAGTCCATGATTTTCATGCTTTGCTCAAAATAGGGGTTGTACGTTAAACGAGCGTGAATCTTACCGGGTTCGGTATAGCCCCATGCGGAGAACCATACTTCTTCACCCTCAGCGCATTTTGCTGCATCTGTATCCTCTTGACCATTGGAGCAGATAAGATGAGCGCCATTGACTCCGTAGTTGGGATTATCCGGAGAGAAGAGTAACCCCATATGAGAGCCATTTGAAATTCGCTGTTCTGGCAATATCATACTAAAACGTGTCGAACGAGGGTCATTCAGATCGTGTTCCCCTTGCCAAACTAAACGATTGTTAGGGTTTGTCATTCGGTGCGAGAACATATCGATAGAATACTGAGTATTGATAACACTATCCCCCTCACTCATAAGCATGAATACGGGCTTGTCATAGTTTGCTGACGCGAGTTTTTTTCTGACATCGGAAGAAGTCTGATAGTAGATCGCTGCGGCGTTCATCGGCAAAGAATTGTAACGTAGGGGGTTATCTTCAGGATCCTGATCTGCCCAGGTAATGAAGTAGCTTGCTAACTCAGCAAATTTGACAGCGGAAGAGCCCGGTTCAAATGCTGGAGAGAAAAGAAGCACACCATTGATGCTTTTGTCGCTCAACGCTTCAGACGTGACTAAATTAGCACCGGTCGAGTAGCCCCCAACCCAAATAGAATCCGTGTCTTTCTTAAGCTGTTCGATATGGTATTTTACAACGCCTTGCCAATCAGCAAGGGTGGATAACTGCAGATCGCCCACTTTGCTAGCATGGCCAGGAAGTAGGACCGTTCTTACCAAATAGCCTTGTTCTGCGAGGTGGGTGGCGACATCAATGAAAGAGTAGGGAGAGTCACCCAAACCATGAACTAAGAGTACTCCCTGCCCGTTTGGCTGATTTGGAATATATTCATGCGGCAGGACTTGGTCCAACTCCTGTTGTTGGTCATCGGTCATGAACAAACGGTTGTCCGCTAACCAAGCTTTGGTCTCTTCTAGGTAGCTTTCAAAACTACTTTGTTGATAGTTTGGTAGTGTGTCAGCTTTGTCATAGGCGGGGTCTTTAGAAGGAGTACTGCAGCCAACTAGACCTGCCGTCACAGCGGCTGCAAAATAAAAGACCAAAGCTGTTTTTTTACGCATCATGTATTCAAGTTTTTCTCTTTTACTTTGATTTTGACACGTCTTCATACTCTCCCTCCAACACAGAGCCTTTTGATGGTTGTTGATACGCAGTAGCGTTTTTCTTTATCGCTTTCTCAATTTTTTTGCCGGTAATCAGAGCCACGATTGTTAGGGGAATCGCGAGGATCAGGCCAAAAACAATGGTAAAGAATCCAATAAACAGCGCAAGTGCGCTCGAAATCATTCTATTCATAACTCATACCTCTCTTTTAATACGAATATTAAGCGAAAGGAAATGAATCAAAGATGAATAAAACCTGTATCAACAAAAAAGCCGCTTTCGAATGAAAACGGCAAGTACGGGGGTGTATCTTTATAGTTGTGTTGTGGAGGTTTACCCCTGAGCGTTTTCAGGGGCGATATTTGGTTACTTTGACGGGTAAGTTTTGTAACGAACACCCATCATTTGTTCCATACAATGGACGACTTGGCAGCTGTAGCCGAATTCGTTGTCATACCAAATGTATAGAACACAGCGGTTATCTTGAGCGATGGTTGCGGCCCCATCGACTACACCAGCAAAACGTGAACCGACTAGGTCCGTAGAAACCACTTCTGTTGACTCTGTATAGTCAATTTGTGCCGATAGTTCAGACGCCAACGCCATTTCACGTAAGTAAGCGTTTAGCTCATCTTTGTCTGTCCCTTTTTCTAGGTTGAGGTTAGCAATCGCCATTGAGACATTTGGAGTAGGAACTCGGATTGCGTTACCTGTAAGCTTACCAGCAAGTTCAGGAAGCGCTTTTGCAACTGCTTTCGCTGCACCCGTTTCAGTGAGAACCATGTTGAGGGAAGCGCTACGACCACGGCGTTCACCAGAGTGGAAGTTATCGATCAGATTTTGGTCATTAGTAAACGAATGCACGGTCTCAATATGACCAGAAACAACGCCATACTTGTCGTTCATTGCTTTCAGAATTGGCGTTATGGCATTAGTTGTACAACTTGCCGCAGAAATAATGGTGTCTTCTGCATCAATCACATTGTCATTGACACCAAATACAACGTTCTTGATATCGCCTTTGCCCGGAGCGGTTAGGAGGACTTTTTCGGCACCGCTACATTCTAAGTGCTGGCTCAGCCCTTCAGCATCACGCCATACACCGGTATTATCGACAACAAGCGCGTTGTTAATACCGTAGCTAGTGTAATCCACTTCTTCAGGTTTATTAGCGTAGATAAACTGAATGTAATTACCGTTTGCAATGATAGCCTTACGTTCTTCATCTACGATTATGCTTCCATTGAACTGGCCGTGTACTGAGTCACGACGAAGTAAGCTAGCACGTTTTTCTAGGTCACCTTTTTTACCACCACGTACTACAACAGCCCGAAGGCGCAGTGGGTAGCCTGGGCCACTTTTCTCGACTAATAAGCGAGTGAGCAAGCGGCCAATTCGGCCAAAACCGTAAAGTACGACATCACGAGGTTCAGTGACCGTTTCACCATTCATTGCGCCCATGAGAGAAGAATGCAGGAAGTCTTTCACACCGTGATCGTCATCGCGACCTTTCCAGAATTGGTGCGCCAATTGGCCTACATCAATACGGCATGGCGATAGCTCCATTTCAGACAGCGCTTTGATGAGTGGTAATGTTTGTTCCGCTGAAAGAGGTGTTCCAGTGTAGCGGCGAGCAAGACGGTGAGTCTTTATGATATCAATGGTCGCTGCATTAACCAGAGTTTTACCGAACAGTAGAACTTCTACGCCTTTTTCGCGATAAAGTTGACCTAGTAGGGGAGAGATAGTTTCCGCAATCGTTTGGCTAGTTTGCCAGTCAAGAAGGTGTTTCTCTGGACTCATTGTTTGTTTGGACCTTTCACGTTTTGAGGACTGACTCTACTTCACTGTGTAGGGGGAGCGAGTAGAGATAATAAAGTGTTTTAATTATGTAATTTTTATGCGGCAGGATTGTAATGCTTAATATCTTATTCTGCTAGAAAAAATAATTGTAGAGTAACTCGCTGATATGGCCCACTAAAATGGGAAATATTCTGTCAATATGACCTATTGACATTTTTTATTTACCTAACTTTTTTTTCGACAAAAAATACTTACAACACAAAATTAGTGTAATTAATGTTGATGTTTTGCTTTGTAATGTAATTCTTATCACTATTACTACTTAAAAAGTAAACGATAAACCTATGGAAATCAGGTCAACCTTAGAAGCAAACGTTTCACTCGAGTTTTGTGGTTGAGTGAATTGTCCACTGATCACGTTTTTTTGACCCTCTATCCTTTGCCATTCCAAAGATGTATTAATTTGGGGCGTGAAATCATACCTAACACCGAATAGATAGCTGTTGCTCATTTTGGATTTTCGGGACTGCCCGTATTGGACATAGGGTGTCCACTTTGAGAGGCGGTAATCGACACCTGCATACCAGTTTGAATAGAGCTCATTAGACAGCAGGGTTTCAGCCTGAAAATGCCAAGCATTGATTGTATGGCTAACCCCTAAACTAAAGAGGTGTATGTTGAAGAAAATTTCATGTTGGTTAGTAAATGTTTGTTGTGCTTCGACATCGGTATAGGACAGATGAAGTTGGCTGTCTTCAAAGTAGAAGTCGGCACCAAGGCCATAAGCACTTTTAACATCCAAGGTGAAAGACTGCCCATATAGTTCATATTCCTCCTCGTTAGCTAATGCATAGAATGGTGTCAGGCTGAGATAAAATTGATTAAGAAACTCGTAATTTAGTTCAACAGACGTGCCTTCAAAATGGGTAATGCCAAGCTGCCCACCATACACATCTACGGGAAGACGTAACCAAGGGTAAGTGCTTGAAACATAGTAATACTCAGACATGATAAACATGGGGGAACGGAGTCGACCTACCTTGATTCGATGATCTGCCGCGGAGTACTCGAGAAAGGCCCTTTCGAGTGTTGGCGAAGAGAAAGCATCTTGGGGACGTTTGAGGCCTTGTAGTACGGTTCGTAGGTTTGGAAGCAGTTGCCAATCTAACTGTAAACCTAGTGTGCTATCGCAGTCAAAACACCAGTCATGCGTAATATCTCGGCCATAAAACACGGGAGTATTGTTGTCACTCTTGGCGGCAGAAAAGGTACCAAAGCCGCTCAGGCTTAACTCATTAGTGAGTTGCACTTGGGCTATGGTAGGGGGGCTTATCAGTGCGATTATCAGTAAGGATCTTTGTTGAATCTCCATAATCCTAGCCTTTATTACAGAGTTTAAAGAGGACATGAGCTTGTTCTGGAATTAAGTTGATCGGAACATAAGCTATGCCATTTGGGTGATTATCTAGCCACCAAGTAATATCTTTTATTGATACTTGAGTAATTTCACTCGGTGCAGGCGCTTTTCCTGAGAAGGTTTGACGTGCCCAGATTGCGTTCATTTGAGTTGGGCTTTTGTTCAATAGGGAATGGTAAAAGTCTTGGCGATATTCTGAGTGTTTTGGCAGGTCCATTAACCTGATTGGGTACCCTTCGATACTCGATATTCGGCCTCGATAGAGCATTTTTACTTGGTTTGATCGCAGTGCTTGAATATCTGTATTTAGGGTCACGATAGCAAAGTTGCATGCCAGTGACTGAAAACAGAAAAGTTGCAATGTTAAGGTTGTCAGATGCTTAAGCAAGAATACCCCTTGAAGCCCAAAAAATTACCTTAATTTTAGCCTTGTTAATAAGAAGCAAAGTTAATATGAACTAATATTATAGGTCTAGTGGTTAAAAAATGATTCGAAGGAACGAGTCTCAATGCTACTCACTAATATATCTATAAAAAGTCGGTTGCTGATTTTATGCCTTATACCTACATTAGTCATAATTCTGTTTAGCGCCAATGCGGTCACTCGCATTCAGGACAGACTTCACAGCTACGCTGTCATTAGCGAAAAAAACCAAACACTCAGGCATTTGTCTGCATTTTCTAAGTATGTGTATCAAGCGCTTAACCATCGCATGGAAGGACAGAATGCGGCTTTGGTACTGGGTATGGCCCAGCAATCATTGAATTTAGCCGCGGAGGTAGCGCATACCGAAGAGCATGTACATCACGGCATTAGAGATTCTAATCATACATTAAGCTACATTGAGGAGCTTAATGAGCTTATCCCCGAGCTCTCTACAGTCAGTTCCGATGGAAGCTTAGAATTAGGTCGCCTTATCTACACAGTTTTGTACGATCTCTATAGTGACGTTCAATCGATAGAGAGTCATAGTGCAGAGCTAAAAGTACATAAACTGGATCTTGTATTAAGTGATTTGAGTTGGTTGTATTTTTGGATGGAACAAGAAGCTTGGATTGCGCAGGAAATCAAAGCTATGGGTCTTTCATATGCGGAATACGCCAGTGAGTACTTTAAGATCAGTGAGAGGCAGCAGTTCTACCTAGACCAATTTGTCAATTTAGGAGCGGATTCTGAGCAAGTCACTACGTTACTGAATGTTTTTGCTAGTCGAGATTTTCAACGCGGGAGCTACTACAAGCAACACATGCTGTTTAGTGACAGTCAGCGAGATAAGTTAGAAGGCTTTGCCTCTGCTATTGAGCAACGTAATGTTCTAGTAGAAAAACAGCTAGGTGTGTTTTCAGACAAACTTCATGCAGAACTTCAAATAAGTATTAAGAGAAGTGAACATATATTATTGGCGATAGCCATCGGGGGGGTCATGCTCTTTGCGGGAATGTTCTTTTGGGGGACTAGTACCTTATACAGAATTAATTCTAAATTGGCGCACATACTTTCTGTGATGGGGAGTATGCGAAATAGTGGCAGTGTAGAACTGATCCCCGTAGATGGTAAAGATGAATTCTCTAAGTTTGCTCACAGTGTGAATTACGTGATTAAGACGCAAAAACAGTATGAGCAAGAGCTCGTCATTGCGAAAGAAAATGCAGAAGCGGCGAATCAGGCAAAAAGCTTATTCTTAGCTAATATGTCTCATGAAATCCGCACGCCATTAAACGGTATCATAGGTATGACGGAGATCTTGTCCGACAGCCATCTAACTTCTTCGCAAAAAGATATTCTTAGCGATATCGATGTGTCTTCACATGCACTGCTTATTCTTATCAACGATATTCTCGATTTATCGAAGATTGAATCTGGAAATCTAACCCTATCGCCAAGTCATTCTGATATTCGTGAATCTGCTTTTGAAGCAATGAATATGGTCAGCACTAAAGCACTTAAACAGCAGGTAGAACTCATAGCAACGCTTTCTGACAATATTCCAGATAGTTTGTATATTGATGAGTTTCGATTTAAACAAATTTTGATGAATTTACTCAGCAATGCGGTGAAATTTACTCAAGATGGCACAGTCTCAGTCACGATCACCATGCTCAATGAAGGACAGCAAGCATATTTAGATTGCTGTGTCACGGATACCGGCGTGGGCATTAATGAAGAAAAACTGGAGGAGATTTTCCAGCCATTTACTCAGGAAGATGGCAGTATTACTCGAAGATATGGTGGGACTGGGTTAGGACTAGCAATTTGTCGTCAGATTACAGAATTGATGGGAGGACGTATCACGGCCAGCTCTACTCTGGGGTTAGGAAGTTGTTTTCGCGTTTCTATTCCTGCGAACTCTGTCGTTGAGTCAAGCAGGGACAAAGTAAAAGGCAAAGCGTTGCTTATCACCAATAACAGTCGATACACCTCGTTGATCGAGAGCGAATCACAACGCTTTGGTTTGGTGGTAACGACTTTAGAAAATGCCAATGAAGGTATAAAGCTAGATGAGCAATTCGATTTGATTTTTTATTGTTATCATGCGCATCACAGTTCGCGTAGAGATCTGGCCTCACTTAGAGCACGGTTTAATTTCTCGGAAATCATTGGTTTACAGCACCATCTGTTTATGCTGCCAGATTCTGAAGCACTGGTATCATCTAATTTGACGCTTCCCTTCCTCGGCAGCAGATTTGAAACTGCGGTTACGAAAGCTCTCAACTCTATTCAACTGAATAGCAATCATGCTGAACCAATACAAAATCAAGCGCTTTGCTCAAATGAAAGCCGTTGTGTGTTGATTGTAGAAGATAATTTGATGAACCAAAAAATAGCGAGTTTCTTCCTTAGTAAGATTGGAATGAACTACCAGATTGCCAGTAATGGTGCAGAGGCAGTCAATATGTTTCAGTCTGGGCAACAGTACACCGCAATCTTGATGGATTGCATGATGCCAGTTATGGATGGACTGACAGCAACACGGAATATTCGTGCGTGGGAGATAGAGCAGGGAAGAAGCAGAACACCGATCATTGCTTTAACGGCCAGTGTCCTACCTGAAGAAATAGATAGCTGCTTTGCCGCCGGGATGGATGCTTACTTACCTAAACCTTATAAGTCTCAGCAGCTATTCGATACGTTTGAACGACTACAGGTTGTCCTTTAAGTCTTCCAGCGGTAACCAGTTTACTTTCACACCGGCTTGGAGAAACATTTCTTGGCTGATTTTGATCTTGTCACCCCAGCGAGATAGGAAATCATCTGTTTGCTCTGGGCAATGCACCGCGGAGATGCCAGTCTGGATAATTTTGGCAGCGCAATTAGGGCAAGGGAAGTGTGTCACCCAAATTTCACAGCCGTCTAAGTCGCGTTTAGCGAATAGGATCGCATTTTCTTCTGCGTGTAGCGTTTTGAGGTATTTCATCTCTCTGTCATCGGTCATGGCACTATCAGAAATGCCATGTGGATAGCCATTAAATCCAACGGAAACGATACGATTTTGTTTTGTGATGACAGCACCGACCTGAGTGGAAGGATCTTTACTCCATGAGCCGACAAGAACAGCCATTTGGTAAAAGCGTTGTGCCCATTTAGAAATCATTCAGTCATTCCTCTAGGAAGCAAACCCTGTATAGGGGAAAAAGTAGTGTGATAGAGATCAGGTAATAATATCCTAATTTCGGTATAGATAGTCCAGTAAAATTCTGAGCGTTAACCTCGGTAGGCGTGTCCTTTGGCTTTTTATAGTGATTCGCATCACATATTATCAGTCGAATTAGGGGTGGCTTTGGTACTAATGGCTCGGGGTTCTGTGCGAGATCTCTTACAAATGCGTAAGTTTAATGACTATAAGCGGTGCGATAATTGTAGAGTTTTTATTTTAAGTGACTGTATCTTAAGCTTTTTTTGGATTTTGCCCGTCAGCTTCGCTTTCAATGTGAGAAATTAACCATTGTTAAAATACCTGAGGGGCATAATCTTAAGTGGTCAGCAGGATGCGGACACGGAACAGGAAAGACCCATGGACAGGTCATCTTCAGGACGAAGATTCGATTGCTCAGGATGAACAGTCGGCAAGGAAAGCGAAGGACATTAGCTGGACGCTAGTAACTAGGATGGTTACATCAAGGAAGGTTAATGGACGCTTAAAGGACTAAGGCAATTTCTATCAGGATGATAGATTCAGGGACACCGCTTAAGGATAAAGTGATGAGAGTTAGCGAGGATAGCTAACGGGCTGGATTGCCGAGGACACCGCTAGGAAGGCGATGATAAGGACAGAGCTGAAGGAATCAGCGAACTATCATGGAATAGATGCAGGGAGCACCTATAGTAGCCGGATTGCTGCGAGTAAGAATAAACCCCACTAAGTGAGAGCTTGGTGGGGTTTTCTTTTTACTAATTGTTACAAATAGAGCTTTGCGCATGATTTCATTGAATGATTAACTGGCCGCTTCTAAGTAACAGAGGTAAATAACTTAAAATGGACGACCCCTTTAGTCGACTGATTCATTCTCCGGCTTCTTCATCCGAGGAGGCTTTTTTATGTTAGAACTTTTCATGCAACCCGAAACCTGGGTTATTTTCGCAACGTTATTCGCACTAGAGGTGGTACTTGGCGTCGATAATGTTGTGTTTATTTCCGTGCTTTGTGAACGACTTCCTGCACATCAGAGAAAGCTTGCTCGCAACCTAGGTATAACCCTCGCAGTGGCCGCGAGAATCGTGCTGGTCTTCTCTATATCGTGGGTTATGTCGTTGACACATCCAGTCTTGGAAATAATGTCTACGAGCTTTACTGGACGTGACATCATTATGATTGCTGGCGGCGCCTTCCTATTATTGAAAAGTGCAAAAGAGCTGTGGTCTTGGCTTGTACATAGCGAGGCAACGCATTCTACCCACGTTCGAACGGGGTTAGCAGTCGTACTATTGCAGATTGTTGCTGTTGACGCGGTGTTCTCTATGGACTCTGTCATCACGGCGGTTGGTTTGACGAGTGAAGTCCCAATTATGGTAGCGGCTATTTTATCTTCGGCGGTGATTATGGTGTTAACAGCAGAGAAGATAAATCACCTTGTGAGCCGATACCCTGGGTTTAAAACATTGGCATTATTATTTTTAGTGCTGCTTGGCGGATTGTTGATGGCAGAAGGTTTTGCTATCCACGTGAATAAGGGTTACGTCTATTTTGCAATGGCGTTTGGCTTAGTATTAGAACTGTGTCATATCCGACTCAAGAAAAAGCAATCGGTTCGAATAAAACGGATCCGGCCATTTAAGCTCAAAGCAGAAACCGTTAGGTCATAAATAGAAAGGGAAGCAGTGCTTCCCTTTATTCATTCAGTTGATGCTAACGACGGAAAGTTATGCTTTCTTCACTCTCCAAATGGATCGACGTAACCGCAGGTTGAGTTTGTGCGATGACTTTTCCGTGACGTACTGAGTAACGGACTGGAACTTGACGGCGAACGGCATCAAAGCCGTTTTCAGCGGGTAGAATTAATAAGTTTCCTGGCTTACCTTCTTCGACACCGTATCTATCTTGGATATTCAAAGTACGAGCTGAGTTGGTACTGATCAAATCAAGGGAGTTGTTGATTTGATCATAGCCCATTACTTGGCATACGTGCAGTCCCATATGAAGCACTTGAAGCATATTTGCGGTGCCTAATGGATACCAAGGATCAAACACATCATCATGGCCGAAACACACGTTGATATTAGCGTTGAGCATTTCTTTAACTCGAGTGACTCCGCGCCGTTTTGGATACTCATCGAAGCGTCCTTGTAAGTGGATATTGACGAGTGGGTTAGCGACGAAGTTAATGCCTGACATTCTTAGCAAGCGGAAAAGCCTCGACGCATAAGCGCCGTTGTAGGACCCCATCGCTGTTGTGTGACTAGCTGTTACTTTATCTCCCATTTCATATTTGTGCGCGAGGGCGGCGAGGGTCTCGACAAAGCGAGATTGTTCGTCGTCAATTTCGTCACAGTGCACATCAATCAAGCGGTTATATTTTCTTGCCAGTTCGAAAACATAGTGTAGAGATTCAACACCATATTCTCGTGTAAATTCGAAATGTGGAATCGCACCAATAACATCAGCGCCAAGCCTTACCGCTTCTTCGAGTAATTCTTTACCATTAGGGTAGGAGAGAATACCTTCCTGTGGGAACGCGACGATCTGAATCTCGACCCATTCCTTCATCTCTTCACGCACTTCAACCATCGCCTTCAAAGCGACAAGCGTCGGGTCCGATACGTCAATGTGAGTACGAACGTGTTGAACACCGTTGGCAATTTGCCATTTAAGAGTCTGTTTTGCACGAGCTTTAACATCTTCTATAGAAAGTATTTCTTTACGTTCAGCCCAACGTTCTATTCCTTCGAACAGTGTCCCGGAAATATTCCAGCTCGGCTCTCCCGCTGTCTGAGTTGTGTCCAAGTGGATGTGAGGCTCGCAAAATGGCGCGACCACTATCCCCCCTTCGGCATCCAAAGTATCGCCGGAGTAAGAGAGTGAAACGTTGTTATCGACAATCTTTTGAAACTGACCATTTTCAATCAAAATTTGTTTATATTCATTTTGATGTTGTAGCTTTGCATTTTTGATCAATAACTTTGTCATCCTAGGTTCTACCTCCACAAATAGGCTTTAAATCACTATGCTGAGTTGAATGTGAATAATTGACAGCTTGTACTGTGGTGAAAGTGGCTTGGTCAATCGTTTTTTGATGTTAACGTCTTTTGGTATTCTTTATTAAAAAAGTTAAATTAAAACAAATTGTTATCTTAAATTAATTTTATAAAAACGCGACTGAAGTAGTTAACTTCACTTGTCGGTATTTGGTTAATGATAGGCATTTTTCTCAGCTTATGCTGATGTTTGTATCATGCAATACCTTCTTAATAATATGATTATTGAGTGGTGGCGCATGTCGTGTCTGGTGGGGGCAGAGTGAGGATGAATGGCTGGCTGAAAATTTTGTGGTTTTAGGATGATATGGTGTATCAAACGCTATTTTTAATAAGAAAATCGCGGTTATTTTGGATGTATTAGTGTGCTAAAAGTTCAGTCTTTGCTCAAATATAGACGGATGTGAAACACTAGGATCATGGAAATGCCACACCATTGTAGCAATGACGAACCATGATAGATGTGTTGGCAGTAGACAGAAAAAAAGCCAACCTCAATAAGTAAGATTGGCTTAAATAAGTGTGAACAAATTTGGTTCACTAACAACGTCAGTTGGCTAGGTGACCCTCGGCTTAAGAAGGGTCACCTTAATAAATGCAGTATATGTGCCAACTTTTATAGAGCGTAATTGCCTAGCATTTGGGCGCAATATAGCATTTTTTCGACTTTAAATTGCAATATGCATTTGCATTTTGCGAATTAAAACGTTATTGCTAATGATATTTCACACACTTTAAGACTTTCATTACATCACTTTCCTATCATTCTTGTTTAGAAAACCTTGCTAAGCTCAGAGTACCACTGTGTTTGAGATTGAGTTTCTGTTTCATTCGTACTGGAGATAACAAAGAAACGAAAAGTGCTAGCACGATGAGAATGTTGGCTTTTTTATGTTTACTATTTCAATATATTGGCTGAAATAGGTGTGCTGAGTGACATGTATGGCAAAGCTATAGAAATTGACAGCTAATGCGATCGTTTTATGGTTATGTTAGTGAAAAGCAAAAACCCGGATTCACCGGGCTGTAGGTATTATGGGTTAAATAGAATAGAAGTAGTAGAGCTGGGACTTCATACGAATGATGATGCCACGGATAACATCGAGGAAGGCCATAAAGCTGATTGGTTTGTCTCCGCTAACCCAAGCTAGCCCAACAGAACCGACGGGGATGTCATAGCCCTCGGCTTCTTCTATTTTCAAGCGCACGAAGTGATGCTTATTTTGTACATTTTTTCCTGTCGTTACTCTTACCGATTCGTCCAAGCCCAATAAGTTGCTTTGTGATTCTCCCGTGGCTTCAACTATCCCCTCAACTTGAGCAGAAAAGATCTTACCTGGGTAGACTGAAGAAGAAAATTCAGCACTGTGTCCTAGTTTAACATTGCGAATCGCCTGATGATTGACACGCATTAGCACGTATTTCTCATCTGTGTACATTTGCAGCCTAGGTAACATTGAGACACGCTGCCCCTCGCGCAAGATGAAGTTGGTCACAAAGCCATCTGCAGGTGCATAAACTTTGGTGCTGTCCAGCTCCCATTTTGCTTTTGCTAGTTTCTCTTGTGACTTTTTCCAATCAGCATGTTTAGATTTAACCGCTAGTTCCGATTTCGCGATCGCGAGTTTGGCTTTTTCAGTGTCTACCTGTTTTGTTTTTAGCTTTGATTCTATGGTTGAGACGTTGTGCCGTGCTTTAGTGACAGCTGTTTCTTGCTTATCAATATCACTCGCGGTGATGGTGTTATTCACGACACGGTTTTGCTCTCTGTAACGCTTTAACATTTTGTTCTGCAAACTGTAATCGGCTTTGGCTGCAGCAAGTTGGCTTTCTGTAGTCTCCAAATCCTGAACCATTGACTCGTACGTTGCTTGTGAAATTGAAACATCCTCAAATGCCACTTCAAGCTCCACCATCGCGGACTCTTCTTCTACTTTCGCTTGGTTATAGGCGATTTGGTATTGAGTCGGGTCGATCTCGTAAATTAGTTGGCCTTTCTTTACCTTTTGGTTGGGTTCAATGTAAATCTTGTCGACTTTACCTGTTACGTTAGGAGAATCGGGGCGTAACTGGATATGAGGGGATTGCACCACCGAACCGCCAGATAGATCCATTGGCGTATAGTTGATCAAACCGACCCAAACAAACATCAGCCAAGAAACGCCACCTAAATAGGCGAATGACTTGGTCGCGGTATTCCAGGGCATACCCACCAGTCTTAGCAGATAAATAAAAAGCGCCCAGACAGCTAAACCTTCTAACATTAAGCCTCCTCCTGTTTATCTTTTGTGTTGGGTGCGTGACGCCAAGTGTCGCGTAGGTTGACAATGGCTTTGTCCATATCGACAAAAGCGACAATGACTGCGACAACCCAAACCCAGTGCCAGATGAAACCAATCCATGTCAACGCCGTTATTAGTCCTATTTGATGATGGTCTTTACTATGGGCTTTGTTGATTGGTAGTTCGTGAAACTTCCAGAATCCAAACAGAGCAGCGCCGACAGTCGCAATCAAGACAATAGTTGCGACGACATGTAATGCGGTGTCTGCACCGGTTCCAACGAACGGGACACTTAATAAACTCATTCAAGGCTCCTTTATTAATAAGGATCTGTATTGTGTTTCGGATTTGAAAATTAGCTTAGTATGTGACAGATTGATTCATATTAAATAGCCAATTGATGTTATCTGTATATGGATAAAGTGCGCTTTATGCGTGTGTTGGGAATTCGACATATTCATCAGGAAGCGAGGTCGCGCTACCAAATTGACGATGGCGAACTGGTGATTCCAGAATCCGCGTTTCGCAATCCGATGACGCTGATCCCAATGGTTGAAGTGAATCGCTGGTTTGAAAAATTAGAGGACGTTACTGATAATCCCGATGTGATTCTTGATATCAACCGTGATGTTGATGTTGGGCAGATAGGTGTTATTTCTCACTGGCTTCTTTCTGGTAGTGATCTCGCATCGACCATTCGACGTGTGAATTATGGATTTAGCAGTCTGCAAAGTGGGGCGTTTCTGTCTGCTTCCCTGAGTGGCTCATTGATCAAATGGGCGTATCGGAACCCGATGATCGAACCTGAATGTAAAGTTCACGACAGTATTCGTATGGCGATGGCACTCACTAAGGTTTTACGTACTTATCTTGGTCAGGATTTTTCTCCACTCAGAGTACAACTGTCTGGTTCTCGCAAGAATACAGCTAAATATGAAGCATATTTTGGCTGTGAGGTGGAATGGAGTCACTCGTCCACGGAGATATGGTTTCATTCGGAGCTGCGTTTAGCTACCAAGCAGCAAGCGAGGCTGCAGAAAGGGCGACTGGCGATGAATTTTGCTGACTTGGACGAATTGCTTAATATGCCTGACCCAGAAGATGAAGTGAAAGTGATTTATGAAATTCTAAACTACAGCCGCCATTATGGGCTGCCAACGGTAGAAAATGTTTCTAGCTTACTCGGGCTCTCAGTGCAGCAATTTCAACGTCGGTTGCGTAATCTAGGAATGAACTTCACCACTGTGAGTGGTTATGTTCTGAGTAACATTGCGGTAGAGATGATGCGTCATGGTATCGAGATTGACGATATTGCTCAACGCCTTGGATATCAGAATATCGCTAGCTTTAATCGCATGTTTAAAAAACATCGGGGTCTAACGCCTAACCAGTACGTTCAGCGTTACTACCTTTAGAACCTATCCCAAAAGGGATTTATTCCAAACAATGTATCTATTCCTAATCATAAGATCATTCTTTTTTTAATTAGATCTGTATATCTATACATAATAATCAGTTTTTTAGTCGATGAAACAGCAGGCAGCCTTATTGTTCTTGAATAAACGACAAACGAGACTTATCTGAGTATAGAGGTCATATATGGCGAAAGATTTGAGTACTAACGCTAGTGTTGTTTTGTAGCGACAGCCACTGTGTTTGGAGAGTTAGTCAAGAACAATTACTCAGAGGGGTCGAAAAAAACGTAAACATCCCGATACCCACGTAGACAAGCGCAATAGTGTTGAATACGGTAGGCATGACTTTGACCACGATAGGCAACTGGTAGAGCTCTTTGATTTGTCACCGACCATTCATTAACAATCTTCCACTGTTTTACTTCATCGGAAACGGTATTTTGACAACTTAACTGCTTGTTATATTTATATTGTACCGACTAGCCCGAAAACTCCTATAGGGAGAAGTAATGCCCACTGAGGTAATTTCATAAACGTTTTTAGCTTAAAAAAATACCAACCGACACTAATAAATACTAAAGAGAAAACAATAAAGATAGTAGATATTCCAATAACAACGTTTTCAAATGAATCTAAGTTAAGCCAACCAGCATATGTTAATATCAATCCACAAATGATGAGAGTAGCTGAGACCATGTGCCAACAGGCTAATAATGTTGCTTTAGGGATATCTGGCAGATCTGACTCAAGAAAAGGTCTAACAGGATCCAACTGCCCTGCAATAACATGCACACATGAGGTAAACAAACACATTAGTCCTGAAATGAAAATCCATAAGTTCATACAAAAGCCTAGTGAACATAAGCCGCGCTCACCAGTAAATTGAGAGCGCAGCGATTAATTTTTCCGAGTGTAGAGCTTTGTTAAAGGCCACATTCGTATTTTCAACAATAGTTAAATTTCGATCTTGTCAAAATATTTGATAATTGGCGGTGCAATGAGAAAAGAGCTTAGCTCTTCCAAGACACCATTATCATTAATGAAACTCAAATACTCCTGATGGCTTTCTATCGTTAACCACTCTTCGTCCAAGAGTATTTCATTGTTCTTTTGATCAAATAAAACTTTAACCCGCATATTTCCTTGAAACCCTCTTACATTGGGTAAGTTGTCTTCCAGAAATGGCAGCAAGACTTGAAATCGTTCTGGCTTTACTTGGCAGTTTAGGGTGACTTTGACACTCATTTCTTACTCCTCTTAGATAACAATCGAAGTTCAGATTAGCTTGTTTACTAAAGGTAAACTACTCATAGACTGTCAAAAATAACGATTTCCAGTCATTCGCGCTGTTTAATCTGTTTTGGCGTTACACCATACTTCAGTTTGAACGCCTTGATAAAGGCCGATACATTTTCATACCCCATAGTCATAGCTACTTCCGTAACAGAAAGCTCTTTACCTAACAGGAGTGCTTTCGCCTTGCATAATTTTTTCTCTTGCAGCCACTTTTTAGGGGGCATCTTGTAGCTTTCTTTGAAATCACGATTAAAACTTGAAAGACTTCTTCCTGAAAGATGAGCGAGATCGCTAACGGTGAGATGAAGTACATCCAACGTTTCCAGCATGCGATCAAGATTTCGTTTAGGTGGAACTCTTTTCTTTGTAGCCAGCAATGAGCCCAAAATACGCTGATGGTCTTTCCAAGCAATAAGGTGAAGCAGCTCTTGGAGTTTAATATTTAGGTAGGTGGGCGTTTTTATATCAACTCGAAGTGAGTCAAAGAAAGTCGTAAATTCATCACCCTCCTCAAATAAGAAAAAGGGTTCCTTACTTTCATGACAAGCTAAAGGCTGTTTGACTTTGCTCAAATAAGCATTGATAACATCGTCGTCAAAAAACACTAGATAAGCCTTAAGAGATTCTGTTTCTTTAACAAAGTCAGATTGAAGATTTAGTCCTTGAGGGAGAAATATAGAAGACCCCGGACTCAACGTGACCGTATCGTTGTAGCTATTTGTGAGCACCTCACGCCCATTTTGGACAAATATAAAACAAGGTGTGTTGGTATAAAACTCAATGTCCACTAAGTCCTGTTCTAAGTTCTTATACATAATAGCCGAGTTTCGGTGATGGCTAAGCACTACCACATCTTTCATGGCATACAGAGCCTGTGGGATCACCAACACGTTAGATTGAGTATGCTCAAAAATCGTTTTCATTTTTCTTCTTTGGAGAATGGCTTTAGTCGTCATTGAGTGCCCTGCTAAGTAACTGTCAACATTACAATAAAGCTTAAACAATGCACCGTAAACATGAAACGCAACTAGAAGTAAATTCACCGCACGTTGCCATTATATTTTCAGCAGATAAAACAAAATCGATAGGGTTTAGAATCATGTCCATTTGTCAAAATTTAACTTATATTTCAAAATCTAATGTCGACCATACACTCTTATTTTGTTCACGACTTTTGTTGGGGCACTTTCGAGCTAAAAATCGCCAAGGGTATAAATTCAACCTGAGAAGCTCTTGGACAAAAACGTTTTAACTTATCTACACAACCTCACTAGCTATTGACTAAAACCGATGAGCTTTTTTCTTTCGGCATTTGCATATCAAGCAAACTAAACCGTTTCAGACGTGGTATGGGGAAGGCAAAACTGGCTACCTGACTTTGTTGACTATACTCAGATGAAGTGATGATTGGGTAAACAGGAATAACAATCAGCGTGAAAAAATAGTACTTAATACTGAAAACAGAAGTGGCCCCCAATTTTCGGACATGACTTTAAGTGATTGATCTGTTTTGATAGTACCCAAGAATACTGGAACAGATTATGACTAGAAAACGTAGAAACCACTCTCCTGAATTCAAAGCTAAAGTGGCACTTTCTGCCGCCAAAGGTGATAAAACTGTCGCTGAGTTAGCGCAGAAGTACAACCTGCACCCTAACCAAATCTCAACATGGAAAAAAGAGCTGCTTGAAAATGCAGCCATGATTTTTGCCTCTGAAAGTCAGTCGGGTAAGGACAGCTCTGAAGAAGTGGACAAACTCCACGCCAAGATCGGTCAATTGACCATGGAAAATGATTTTTTTGGCCAAAGTGCTCGGTCGCTAGACCGAGCACAGCGAAAGAGTTCGCTGGATAAATCCACCCAATTACCGATAAAGCGTCAGTGCGAGCTTCTCAATGTTGCTCGCTCTACAGCTTATTATCAGCCTGTCGGACTTTCTGTTGAAGAGATTGAATTACGTCGTATGATTGACGAAATCCACCTTCAATATCCGTTCATGGGCAGTAAGCGTGTTCGAACCGAGCTGGCTAAAAAGGGCCACAACGTTAATCGCAAGCGTATTGTTCGGATCATGCGAGATATGGGCATTGGAGCGATTTATCCCAAGCCAAAAACAACACTGGCGAACAAAGCACACAAGGTTTACCCCCTACCTGTTGCGTGATATCGAAGTCACTTACCCGAACCAAGCTTGGGCTATTGATATCACTTACATCCCAATGGCTAAAGGGTTCCTGTACCTGGTCGCTATTATCGACTGGTATAGCCGTAAAGTGTTGTCTTGGCGCTTATCGAACAAGCTTTTGCATTGAGGCTCTCGAAGACGCGCTTCAACACTACGGGCCACCTGATATCTTTAACTCCGATCAGGATAGCCAGTTCACCAGTTCTGACTTCACGGAGAAGTTACTTGACCACGGAATACGGATCAGCATGGATGGAAAAGGTCGCTGGGTTGATAATGTCTTTATCGAACGACTGTGGCGAAGCCTAAAATATGAGGAGGTTTATTTAAAAGCTTACACCACGCCCCGAGAGGCAGAACTTGAAATCGGTCACTACATGGTGTTTTATAATGAAGAGCGTAATCATCAAGGACTCAATGACCTCACTCCTGATGAAGCCTACTTCGGCAGGCAGAGATACGCTGCATGAGCAAGATCAACCACTTAAGAAATTAGCTTATGTGTCCAACCATCGGGGTCCACTTCTATTTTATTCATCTCTTAAATATGTGGATTATTATTGTTTTTTATTTTTAAATATACATTTTAGTGTTGTTTTAACTTGAAATATATTTACGCTTATTATATTTAAAGCGCAAGAATGCAAAATGAATAAAATTATTGGCTTTAGCGGTTACCGTGGGCTTAGAGACTATCTCGATAGGTGTTGTCTGAGTCCTATCTACATAAAGCCTTCTCCCTGAACGCTGGATAAAAGCCGCCATAGCGACGGCTTGGGGTTAGGGCTGACTATTGTTTCAGAATCCGCCAAACGACTCATCTGGTGCATTTCAATAGATGAGAGCGAATTGGCTGGGGCTCGTTTTAAGGTTTTTTATCGAGTGTTAGTTCACTGAACTGTACCAGCGTTCACCATAAGCACTGCTGTAATCGGGTTCTTCCAAATGTGTGGATGCTTCTACTGGCTCAAGTGGGCCAACTGTCGTCCGATAGGGTAAGACGCCAGCCCACACAGGAAGATCCAAATCGGATTCATCATCGTTGACACCAAAACGACTGATTTTGACTGACGCTTCGCTTAAAGGCATCTTCAGCACCATTGTCGCGGCGAGTTCTCTATCATTACTTAATCTGACCTGCTCCGTTCTTCCGGGGGCAATCTGCTCTATAAAATGATTGAGTAGACGATCTTTTTCCTGCTTCTCTTCAACTATTTCAAATTGGCCGAAAACGACAGCTGAGCGATAGTGGGCGCTGTGGTGAAAAGCCGATCTTGCTAAAACCCAGCCATCGAAAAGTGTGAATGTCAGGCAGGTCTGGTGGCCTTGTTTTAACGAGCGCAGCAGTCGGCTGTTGTTTGCCCCATGGATATACACATGTTGATCGACACGCCATGCCAATATAGGAATCACAATAGGGCCGTTAGCGTCATTAATCGAGATATGGGCGATTAATGATTCATCAATTATTTGTTCAAGATGTTTGTCCTCGAACACGGCTTTGTGTGCGCCTTTTTTTATTTGGGTCCTTTCTGTGTTTGATAGCATTGCGTTTCTCCATTGGCTTGTAATTTATGGTTCCAATCTAATGTTTAACTGGTATGTTATTGAGAGCCAGTTTTGACAAACTTATAGGTCCAGTTAATGGCGTTGATTGATATTGGAGATCTGACTCTCTCAGGTGGGGCGAGCACCTTACAACAGCAGTTATTTCATGCGATTCGAGCAAAAATAGTGAAAAGTTTGTGGCCATTGCAGGGTAAGTTGCCTTCGACGCGCAAGCTCGCCAGTGAACTCAATGTAAGTCGTAATACAGTGACGGCTGCTTATGAGCAGCTGTTGGCGGAAGGCTACATAGAAAGTAAGCAAGGTTCGGGGTTCTACGTTGCGGTGGAGCTACCGGACAAATATGTGCCAGCGACCGTGACTCAGGGTACGTCTTCGGTCGAGTCCAACTGCTTTGATATCAATTCGTCATTTGCACCTGGCGTTCCAGATCTTTCACAGTTTCCGCTTGGTAAATGGCAACGACTGTTGCAAAGGCATGTTCTACGCCCAGTGCTACTGGGAAATCAAAATATTCAGGGTAGTGAAGCGCTTAGAGCGGCACTGTCTGATTACTTGTCTTCCAGCCGCTCCGTTCACTGCTCAGCACAAAGAATTATCGTGACTTCTGGCGCGCAGCAGGCTTTGACCATTGCGATGGCAGCGACTCTGGCACAAGGTGAAAAAGTCTTGATGGAGCAGCCCGGGTACGCCCAAATGACCAAGGTGCTTGAATTCAACCAATATCTACTGGAACCTTTGACGGTGTATCAAGAAACAGGCTTTGAGTTGAGTGATGTCCTGAAAAGTACGGCACGAGCGTTATACATCACCCCGAGTAACCAATATCCGATGGGAACGACCATCAACACTGAAAATCGCCTGAAGTTGATTGAATGGGCGGCGAGTAATCAAGGATGGATCATTGAAGATGATTATGACAGTGAGTTTCAGTTTGCGCACCGGCCTTATACCAGTCTACAGGGATTAGCAGGACAAATGGGGCTAGATGAGCATGTGATCTACATTGGCTCACTGAGTAAAGTGATGTTTAACGGCTTAAGGTTAGGTTATATGGTGGTGCCGGATAATTTAATTCAGCGCTGTCTTGAAATCAAAGATGCCATGAGCGGGGATTCTCCTTCTCATACACAAGAGGCTTTGGCTGACTTTATTGCTGAAGGTCATCTCATTCGTCATATTCGGAAAATGCGCCGATTGTATAAACAGAAACATGAAATAGTCAGCCAAGCCATTGTCGACTATTTTCATGGAAGGGTGGAAATCATCAGCCAAGCGGCAGGATTGCATGTCACGCTCAAATGGGACGGCGGAATAGATGAGCAAGAGTGGGTGGCAAGGGCCGAAAAGCAAGGCATCGTACTGCGCCCGTTGAGCTACTACGAGCATACCGCGGCAAGTCACCGCTCTTGGCGATCTGTTGTGCTTGGTTTTGGTAATACGCCCTTGTCAGAGCTAGAACCGAGAATACGAGTGCTTGCCCGATTGTTTGAATCGTGATTGTATTGAATTAAATATCTTCAATTGAGGGAAGCTTATGTGCCGCTGGTTAGCCTATCAAGGAGAGTCCATTTATTTAGACAAATTAGTCTATGAGCCTGAGCACTCCTTGGTGCACCAAAGTCTTGATGCAAGAAAAGCAGTCACGCGCGTGAATGCCGACGGTTTTGGGCTCGGCTGGTATACCGAGCGAGATACTCCAGGGCAGTTCCACGAAGTCTTACCGGCTTGGGGAGATGAAAACCTGCGCTCATTAACTCACCACATTCGTTCCCATCGATTTATGGCTCATGTTCGCTCTTCCACAGGGACTCAGGTTTCTCGTTCTAATTGTCATCCGTTTATCATCGATAATTGGATGTTTTTGCATAATGGCCAGATTGGGGGCTTTGAACAAATAAAATATGAGTTACATAAGAAGTTATCGGAGCCGTTGTTCCTCCAGCGCATGGGCACAACGGATAGCGAGCTTATCTTTCTTTTAATGTTACAAAATGGCCTACGTGAGCAGCCTGTTGAAGCGATTCGTACAACTCTCAAGGATATAGGCCAGCTTGCGACATCGAGAGGAATAGAAGAACCATTGAAAGCATCGATTTGTATTTCGGATGGTGAGCAATTTTGGGTCGTGCGTTATAGCTCAGCGAATGATGCGCCAACCGTCTTCATTCGACAAGATGGCGCAAACATTGCTCTGGCATCAGAGCCGTTGGAAAAAAGCGCTGATTGGAGAAAAGTCTCTGCGCAAAGTATTTTGTCTATAAAGGGTGACGCCGTAACCTATCATGCTATTTAGCCCGACTTTGATTGAGAGAGCGTCGCTTTCTCCATGGGAGAGAAAGAACGGCGAAAATAGTGACGGCATATAGCATTGACCAACCTAAGCAGATGAATACGCCAGTACATATAAACAATGACACGCCAGCCATCCATTTACTGGTACCTGTCAGGAGCTTATAGGCTGAAAGCATGGCCAAAAGGTAAACCAGAACGAAAATGCCATTGGCCAGCTTTAGAAAAAACTCAAGATCTAGGCCTGAAATTTCCCCGACCAAACATGAAAGCACTAGCACCACGCCGACTACCAAAGTTGCGTTGGCCGGAACGCCGCGAATTGAGACTCTGGCTAAGGCGCTTTTAGGTTTGTATTCGCGTGCCTGAGCCCAGACCATTCTTGAGAGACTCTGTGTGTATAGATTGACGCTAGCAAAACAGGCAGCAAATCCAAGGGCGCTGATGAGCAGTTTAAACTGTTCACCAAACAGCATTTCTGATAACCAAGGTATGGAAGCGCTGTCGAATTCGCTGCTGCCATAGGCACCAAACTTTAAAATAACGACGGAGCAGGCCCAGTAAGCGGCTCCAGCGACAAAACAACCGATAATGATCGCAATGGGGAAATCTCTTTGCGGATTTTTAAACTCTTCTCCCATGTGTGCGAAAGCCTCTATCCCGACAAAACACCAAAACATAACGGCTAGTGCAGCCCCAATACTCCAGGTTGATTCGGAGGTGAGTGCCGGCATCGTCAGATCTTGCCCGCCAATATCGCCTTTCCACCAGAAGGCAGCAACCAGGGTGAAAATACTTAGCGCGATAAATGTCTGTAGCCGTCCGGATGATTTCGTTCCTGCCAAATTGACAATTATAAGAAGAAACACAGTTAGCAGTTGAGCGAAAATAGATGAGTCCAGCGCTTTAGGTAGTAACTGCTGTAAGAATCCGGCGGCGAGTGCCACCGCGGCAGGTACACCGACGGGAATTACACTGACAAATAACCAAGCCACGCTTTTTTCAAGGCGCTTATCAAATGCTTGACGTACAAAATACGCGGTTCCACCTGCGTTCGGGTAACGCTTACCTAACTGAGCAAAGGTCAGCGCAATCGGACATATCGCAATAAATAGAATGAGCCACGCCCAAAGAGAAAGTGAACCAGCGATGCCAGCTGCAATCGCGGGGACCATAAAAAGGCCAGTACCCAGCAAGGTCGTTGAGAGTTGCCCAACGCCTGATAATAATGTGATTTCTTGTTTTAGCTGCCCCATGGTTCCTTTCCCGTAATTTTTTTTGATAGCTTACTCAAACATTAAGAGAAACACAGCAAACAATTTGTCGGATTTATATGTCACTTTGGCGGAACTGAGGGAGGTTAATAGGCAGATTGCACTCTTTCGCCCAACTGATTTTTGTGTCACATTACCTGAAATCAACAGGATAAGTTGAGGTATGACAGGAAGTAATATGGATAAGTTCGATAATCAAATTCTCGATATTTTAAGACACCACGCCAGAGCATCGGTCAGTGATATTGCTCGTCAAGTCAATTTGTCACGTTCAGCTGTTACTGCAAGAATTCAAAAACTGGAACAAGAGAAAGTGATTCTTGGTTATCACGCCAATATTGCCCAAGGCGAGCCGGAGTCGATACAGGCCTACATTGCCTTAAAATTCGATATGTCTGCGTCGTCACATTATTGTGAGTCGTACGCTGCGGAGATCTATAAGATCGAGGGAGTGAAGTGGTGTCACGCCATTACAGGGGAGACGGACATGATGTTGTTTGTTGAAGTGCCTAGCATGGCTAGGCTTAATGCAGTTCGCGATGAATTACAAACGATTCCGGAGTTACGTCACCTAATGACCCACACTGTACTCACGGAGTTTTTTAATACCCGTCATGTCTCTTAATCATATCAATCTCAATTTATTGCGCTCGTTGCAGGTACTGCTAGAGGAATGTCATGTCAGTAAGGCTGCAGAACGACTTAACATCACCCAATCTGCAGCGAGTCGCCAGCTCGCCCAATTAAGAGACTTATGTGGTGACCCGTTATTGGTGCGTGACGGTAATGCTTTGGTTCCGACCCCAAGAGCGCTCGCAATGCAGACAAAACTCAATTTGCTTTTGGGCGAGTTTGAACAGCTGCTGCATGACAAACCATTCGATCCTAAAACTTGGAAGCAGGAGTTCGTTTTGTCTTCCAGTGATTATGTTGCTCAGTACATAGTGCCAGATGTTGTTGCGGTAATGGTGGAGCAAGCCCCTAACGTCAACTTGGCTTATCGACTTTGGCAGCCTGATTATCTTCAGCAGTTTGGCGAAACGGGTATCCACTTAGCCTCAACCATGCAGCCAGAGAAACCTGCTAATGTAACCAGTGTGAAGCTTGGGGAAGACAAGTCGGTTTGCCTTATGCATCTCTCTCATCCATTATCGTCTAAACGCACACTGACTGTAGAAGATTTAATCGCTTATCCGCACTTGAAAGTGACCGGAGGGGGAGACAAAGATTCCAGCACTGACATGGTATTGAAAAATTTAGGTTATGAAAGGCGGGTAGCGCTGAAAGTGCCTTTCTTCTTTGCTGCCGTGAATGCGCTAGTTTCTAGTGATTATTTAATGGTAGTGCCTGAACACATTGCGTTGAACTTATCCGCCAATCACGATCTGGAATATCGCCCGCTACCGTTTGACACGGAAGCGCATCAGTATTGGCTTATGTGGCACCCTAAGTATGATCAAGATAAAGCCCATCAGTGGATGCGTGAGAGGGTGCTTCATGCGATCCGCACCTCAAGGTATTCTATTAGTATGATTTGAAGTCATAGCTAATATAATAAACTTTGATTTCAAATCATTATTTCGCTGCGATAACTTAATGGTATGACTCTAGTTTCAGGAAAAAATAATGACACTCACAATCTGGCTATCACTTTTCACGATCTGCATTTTAGGGGCGATGTCACCCGGACCAAGCCTAGCGATGGTGGCCAAGCATAGTTTGGCTGGTGGTCGTAGAAATGGTTTGGCAACGGCATGGGCGCATGCATTTGGTATCGGTATATATGCTTTTATTACCCTGATTGGTCTTGCCGTTGTCCTGCAACAGTCCCCACTGCTATTCAAAGCAATCAGTTATTCGGGGGCGGCGTATTTGGCTTATCTTGGCTACAACGCTCTGCGCTCAAAAGGTGGCGTGGCAGCGAAGTTAGAATCAGGAGAGCACACAACGGCTTGGCAGTCGGCAAAAGAGGGCTTTCTTATCTCAATCTTGAGTCCGAAAATTGCCTTGTTTTTTATCGCGTTGTTCAGCCAATTTGTGGCCGTTGGAGATAGCTTGGCAGCCAAAACTCTGATTGTATTAACCCCTTTCGTTGTCGATGGTCTGTGGTATACCTTGATTACTTTCTTGCTATCGAGCCCACGCCTTTTAGACAAAATTCGCTCCAGAGCACAATTGATTGATCGTTTGTCAGGTGCCGTGTTGATTTTTTTAGCGGTGCGAGTCGTCATGACAGTGTAAGATACTCAATACATATGAGAATAGATAACAAAGGAGCCCTTGGCTCCTTTTGTCATGATTGGAGAAGAAAGGATGATTAGACTTGCTGTTATCGGAACAAACTGGATCACAGACCAATTCATTGAGGCCGCATTAAAAACCGATCTGTATCTTTTAGCTGGCGTGTATTCCCGTTCTATTGAAAAAGCGAAAGCGTTTGCCGAGAAATATGATTCACCAGCTCTGTTCGATGATTTTGACGAATTGGCCACTTCAACAGAGATTGATGTGGTTTACATTGCCAGCCCGAATTCACTGCATGCCCCACAAGCGATAAAGCTACTAGAAGCAGGGAAACATGTGATCTGTGAAAAGCCGCTGGCTGCCAATGAGACGTTAGCGCAACAGATGTATCAGACGGCATTAGCAAATGATGTTGTGCTGTTTGAAGCATTTATGTCACCACATACTCCCAACTTTAAATTATTGAAAGAGCATAGCCGCCACATCGGTAAAATTCGTAAAGCATTGATTACTTACTGTCAGTATTCATCGCGTTATCCTAAGTATCTGGCGGGTGAAAACCCAAATACGTTTAATCCTGCTTTTGCAAACGGCTCAATTATGGATATTGGCTACTATTGTGTAGGTGCTGCGGTAGAGTTATTTGGCGAACCACTCAGTGTGAAAGCTCACGCCCAGCTGCTGGACAGTGGTGTGGATGGCAGTGGAAGTGTGATTTTGGGTTATGATGGCTTTGAAGTCGTGCTTCAGCACTCTAAAACCAGTGACTCCTATTTACCAAGCGAAATTCAAGGCGAAGAGGGCGCGCTTTTGATGGAGATGATTTCTACGGGTAAAAAGCTGACCAAGATTACAAAAGGCAGTGTTGGAGTAGATTTGAGTGTGAAACAAGATCCGAACCCAATGTATTACGAAGCCTTGGTTTTTGCTAAGCAATTTGAAACGCACAAAATGGACGAAGACTGTATGAAGCGCTCGCTGATTGTGGCTAAATTGCTGACAGAAATTCGTAAACAAACGGGCGTAATATTCCCGGCAGACGTATAAGAGAGAAAGATATGCAAGCTGAAGTTAAGTGGGTTGAAGAATTTAAGTTTCTTGGTCACTCTCAATCTGGTCACTCTGTGGTCATGGATGGTAATGGCGGTGCAACTGCACCAAGCCCAATGGAGATGGTTCTGATGGCGGCGGGTGGCTGCAGCTCAGTCGATGTTGTTGACGGGCTAAAAGAAGCGGCGCAAAAGGTAACAAGTTGCACGGCAAAACTGTCGACTGAGCGTCGTGAAACCGCGCCTAGAATTTTCACCAAAGTAAATATTCATTTTGAGGTGTCTGGTGAAAATTTGGATGCCGAGGTTGTTGCAAAAGTAACAGCAGACTCTCTAGAAAAGTATTGTTCCGTGTGCCTGATGCTAGGTGAAGGCGTAGAAATGACCCACAGTTGGGACATAGTATAGCTTACTATAAAACGTGGAAAGCCGGGTTTACAACTCGGCTTTTTTGTCAATTACGGAAATGATCCTCTGTCAGCTTTCCCTTTTTACAATCCTCTATTCGCGCTACTTTATCTTTTTTATTCAAGCCGTTAATGGGAGGGCGTTATGACAGAGTTTGAAAAAATGATCGCTGGCCAGTTGTTTGATGGGTCAGATGGCAGCATCAATCGTATTCGTGAGCAAGCCACTCGCCTCTTGCAAGAATTGAATCACAATACCAGCGATGGGCAGCGTGTAGACATCTGCCGCCAATTGCTTAATCATGTTGGTGAGTCAAGCATGATTCGTTCACCATTTCTCTGTGAATTTGGTCAAACCATATCGATAGGGGATAACACATTCATTAACATGAACGTGACCATGTTGGATGGAGCTGAGATTAAGATAGGCAATCATGTGCTTATCGGCCCTAACACTCAATTCTACACTGCAGGCCATGCTTTGGATTACCGTTGTCGACGAGGTTGGGAAACGACTTGCTTGCCAATCACGGTTGAGGATGATGTTTGGATTGGTGGTAATGTGGTCATCAATCAAGGTGTGACCATAGGTGCACGCAGTGTGATTGCGGCTAACTCAGTGGTGACGCGAGATGTACCGCCTGACAGCCTATATGGTGGCACCCCAGCGACTTTGATAAGACATTTGACAGAGAATGACAGTTAACGCTAGCTTAACCTCTTTTATTGTCAATTTGAGAGAATAGTGTGAGCCAACATAAATTTACTTTGTGCGGTGTACTAGCCATCCTGCTTTGGAGTAGTGTTATGGGGTTAGCTCGTACGGTCACCGAGTTTTTAGGCCCTATTGGCGGTGCAGCATCAATCTATAGCGTTGCTTCTCTGTTTTTAGTTATGGTCATGGGGCTGCCTAAGGTTCGAAGTTATTCAATGACTTATGTGCTGTTCGGGGGTGGGCTATTCGTCGCTTACGAAATCTGTTTGGCTCTGGCATTAGCGATGGCAAACTCTCGTCAGCAAGCTGTAGAAATGTTGGTGATTAACTATTTATGGCCCGCTCTAACCGTCTTGTTGGCTGTAATGTTCAGCCCGAAGAAAACCAATATTCTCGTTTACCCTGCGATAGCGATAGCATTCTTTGGTGTCGCGTGGAGTATTACCGGAGAACAAGGGCTTTCTTTCTCTCAGATTGCTGCGAATGTCGCAACGAACCCGCTGACGTACACTATGGCTTTTGTCGGCGCCTTCCTGTGGGCAATATATTGCAATCTGACTAAGCGAATATCTAAAGGGCAAAACCCGATCACGCTGTTCTTCATCATGACGGCGGTAACTCTATGGATGAAGTATGCCATCAGCAATGAAACAGGTTTGAGCTTAAATCTTGAATCTGGTGGATTGTTACTCATTACGGGGATTGCAATGGGCAGTGGTTATGCGCTTTGGAACTACGCGATCATAGGCGGGAATATGGTGCTTTTAGCCACTTTGTCTTACTTTACTCCCGTTCTTTCAACGATTATCTCTTCCGTGATCCTGGGCCTTGTGCTCACCGATACCTTTTTACAAGGTGTTGCGCTAGTGACAGTCGGTTCATTACTGTGCTGGTGGGTAACAAGAGAGAAAAAGGCTGAGCCAGCGGAGCCTCAAACATGTAATGATTAATCATTACCAGCGTATATCAATGGGTGTACCAGATTTCACTAGAGTGAGCAGCTCATCCATTTCTTCATTAGTGATGGCAATGCATCCATTGGTCCAGTCAAAGCTCTGTACGAAATTTGCAGGGCGCTTTTCCCCATTCCTTAAGCCATGAATCTTAATATTTCCTCCAGGATTAACCCGAAGCTTTGCTGCGTATGCAATATCTTGAGGGTTTGGGTAGCTGATATGAATCGAACGGTAGAACTCTGAATCGTCGATGACAAAGTCTAGGAAGTAACGGCCTTCTGGTGTGCGGTTATCACCCTCTTGAGTTTTATGCCCTCGTGGGTGTTTGCCAAGTGCAATGCGAAATTCTCTAACCACTTCACCATCGTCGATGAGGTACATACGACGTTTGGACTTGTCGACGGTGACTAAGTCGACGGATGCATTGGTGCTACAGACGAAAATTATTGTGCTTAGTATGAGGGTTACTCGAATTGCAATCTCAATCATTGCTTTCAGCTCGCTTAAAAAACAGAAAGGTAGCTGCAAAGCTACCTTTCGAGTTTAGGCGGTTTCATCAGGGAGAAATAGAGAAAATATCACACTCCGCAAAACCCAGATCTTTAAACGCCTCTATCGCCTCATAACGACTTTTTGCATCGACTTCAAATGAAGCCATTTGAGAGCCGTCAAAATAGAGGATCACATAATGAGTACTGGGATCTGGCTTTTCTATTGCCGACATCATTCCTCCAGTTATTCATTGGTACACCAACGTGGACGCGACCAATGCCTCTATGTATTAAAGCTTCGCTAAAGTTTCATTCGGCTTATCTTTTGTCCGAGGCATCTTGTCCACCTTTTTAATCAGTTTAAGCAATTTTGATGCGTTCCAGCTAGTTTCTTGCTGAGAAAAACGTGACTTTTGCATATCATCCAGTTCATTTTGGATGTCAGAGAGAAGAGATTTATCACTGATTTGTGCCTCCTGAAGCCATTTTGAAGCACAGTGCTGCGCTTTAAAATGATCGCCAGCCTTTAGCGCAGCGATCAAACTGTCACTTGATTTTATTGGTGTTTTGGCATCATGGTGATTTGGCGCTTCAATCGGAGTGCGTTTCTTTAGCCACAAAATGGTTGTGGCGATCCAAAGACATGCAAAGAGTCCAGTTAAATAAGGCCAGAACCCTGGGTCGTTGACGGTGATCGTTTCGACTTCTACGGGGGCTGTATATTGAGAGGCTGGAACCGGAATATTCAAGCTCTCACCGGGGCTAACATTCAGTGCTAAACCATCAAGATGAGCGGCTTTCTGCTGTTTATTCTGGCTATCCCACCAATTTAGATTCACTTCTGATAGCTCAACATCACCGGTTTGTTGGGGAATGAGCACCTGTTTCAATGTCATGCGGGTCAAGCCATTGTTCAGTTGCGTGAACTGAGGCTTTTCTGCATAGACACGAATGCCTTGAGGGTAGGTGATCTTGATATTAGGGAAGCGATCGGAAGAAAGCCCCTCAATATCAAGAGTAATTTCTCGTGTAATTGAGTCTCCGACTTTGGTGTCATGAACTGAAGAAGAGGTTATCTTCTCACCGTTGGCTGCTGTCCAAGTTTGAGTTAATTTAAGTTGGGAAGTTGGCAACCAGACGCCGGTGTAGCCTTCGGGCTTATCTTCTACTTTAATCTCAAAAGTTTTAGCTGGGGTGTCAACGGAAATGAGTTTAGTGGTGCCCGTACGATCGTTGCCATAGACAACAGAACCTTTAAACGCAGCGCCAGTCAGTGTGTAGTCACCGGGCTGATTGGCGGTAACGCGATAGCTTTGATCAAGCACTGTTACCTCTACCCCATCAAGTACACTTTGGTACTGATTTGGTTCACCAATCTGAGCTAATGTTAGCCCTTCAACGCGAGGCGGAATAACGTTAGGGCTCTGCAGGCGCCTTGGATCCGCTTTAATGATCAGGCGAGTTCGTAGTGAGGCACTTTCATTTGGGTAAAGCGTTGTTTTATCGAGTGAGCTTTGCAGCTCAACGAGATCAGAGATTTGAGGTTCATCATTATCAGTTGTGACTTGAATAGCAATGGGTTTTGAACTGGCGCCATTGATAGTAAATGCGGGGATCTTGGCAACCCCTAGGGTTTGAGCAGCGAGTGTTAAGTTCCACTCGCTGCGTGTGCTGCGATCACCATTGACGATGTTAATTGAAGAGCCAAAGCTAGGCCTTCCCACATAGAAATCCTTTTCCAGTGCACTGAAATCTATAGCATCGGAAGAGACTTTTTCGTCAACCACAACGCGAAGCTGAAATACTTCATTCTTAACGACTTTATTTTTGCTAACGGTAGCCCAAACATTGGCTGCCAATGCCGCTGGGCTAACAAAAGTAAAAGCCAGCGCCAGTAAGCTAATCAGTTTTATTATTTGTCGGTTCATAGTTACCACTTCTTACCTGTATTCTGCGGTGGTTGTTTTTGCTGAGCTTGCAACATCATCTGAGCTTTGAGTAAACGGCTAGGATCGCGTGCACTCTCAACTTGTTCTAGCTTGCGAAGCGCAGGATCTATCTGTTCTAGGTTTTGCTCCTGTTGTGCTTCACCTTGTGGCTGTTCTGAAATTTGGTTCTCCTGCTGAGGCACTTGCTCTGCTTTTGAAGTGCTTTGCGATGGCTCCTCTTGCTGGTCTTTTTGCTCAGCTTGGGAGTGGGAAGCTTGTTGATTTGGCTGCTTGCTTTCACTCTCATTTTGCTGAGACTGCTGAGACTGCTGAGACTGCTGAGACTGCTGAGACTGCTGAGACTGCTGAGACTGCTGAGACTGCTGAGACTCTGGTTGCTTGTCAGAGGGCTGTTTGTCTGAACCAGAGTTTTGTTCAGATTGAGAGGAGCGCTCTTGCTCTGATGACGAATCCTGTTCAGACTTTTGTTGCTGTTGCTGTTGCTGTTGCTGTTGCTGTTGCTGTTGCTGTTGCTGTTGCTGTTGCTGTTGCTGTTGCTGTTGCTGTTGCTGTTGCTGTCTGACTATCTCCAGATTTTTCTTTGCATCTTCGTTGCCCGGATCTTGTTTGAGCACGTCTTCATAAAGGCTAATGGCTTGATCAAATTCTCGGTTTTGAGCGTAGGCGTTAGCGAGGTTGTATTTTCCGTTTGGCGTCTGCGAACCTTTAAGCGCATTGATGGCGGCAGGGAAGTTGCCCGCTTGATAGTGCGCAATACCTTGCCATTCTCTATTCTCAAACAGCTCAGCGGCGGCTTTATACTGCCCCGCGTCGTAGAGTTGTTTGGCTTGTTGATCACTGTTTAGAAAAGCGGAGGCCAATGCGGGTTCGGGGAAAAGTAGCGGGTAAGTTAAGACTACTAAAGCAAACAAAAAGCCGCGACGGAACATTAAAAGTGCAGGAATAATTAAAAGTGGTAATAACCAAATACCACTGTTGACACGATCACTGATTTGTTGTGATTGATTGAGTTTTCCTGTGTGCTCAATTTGGCTAGTGCGATTGGCAATCGCGTCGATATCGCTGTTATTAAGTTGAATAGGCGTGAAGAAGCCACCAACAGAGTTGGAAAGGCGATTCATATTTCTGAAGTTCGATTTCGCAACGACGGTTTGCCCTGCATCTTTGAGTAGGGTCCCGTCACTGAGCCGGATTGGTGCACCAGATCGAGTTCCGATCCCAAGAATGGATAAACGCCATTGTGTGTTAGCAATAAGATCCTGAATGCCTTGGCTTTCTTCATCATCTAAGTCATCAATGAAAAGAACGATGTCACCGCGGGATAACCCGCTATTTTTCATCATCTCGATGGCCAACTTAACCGCTTTAACTGCATCGGCACCGGGGTAGGGCATCAACTCAGGTGAGAGGTTTGGTATCAGGTTTTGAATAGTCCGCGTATCAGAAGTCATCGGGCTCACGGTATATGCATCGCCAGAGTATGCGAGTAGGGCGGTCGTCCCTTCACTCCATTTCTTGAGCAGATCAGTGGCTTTGTACTTAGCTTGAGTGAGCCGATTCGGTTTGATGTCGGTGGCGTACATTGACATCGACATATCCATGATAAGCACTCGCGCATTGTCATTGCTAAAGCTCGGTCGTTCAGAACTGGTGAAGCTCGGCCCGGAAAGGGCGATAATAGCAATAAAGCCACTCAAGGCGATGATACTGGTTATCGCGGTTCGTGCTGATTGATGCTTAATGCCCATTGCTTTTGCTAAATGAGGTGCGATCAATGTTTGGCTACGAATACGTTTCGAGAGCCAGAAAACCATCCCTAAGAGTGGAATAAGCACCCATAACCACTCTGGGTAGAGGAAGCGAAAATCAGACATGATTCCTCCTAATGATGATAAGGGCAAAGAAGCCTACTAGTGATATTGCCAGCGGAAACCCGAACCACTCTTGCTGTGGTCGCCAAGTTTGAGTCGCTTGACTCACAGGCTCTAGGCTATTTATGGTGTCATAGATGGTCGCCAGTTCTTTACTGTCACGGGCACGGAAGTATTGTCCTCCTGTCAGCTTGGCAATTTCCATCAGTGACTTCTCATCCAGATCCTGTGCCGTATTGACTTTGCGCGTCATGAAAAACTCTTTGACCATCATCTCACCCGCACCAACACCGACTGTGTATATGGTCGCATTGTACTTTTTAGCAATTTTGGCGGCTTCTATCGGGTCAAGTACACCAGCAGTATTGCTGCCGTCACTGAGTAAAATCATGACACGCTGTGGAGCATCACTATCGACAAAGGTCTTCGTCGCCAGTCCTATACCTTCACCTATGGCGGTTTTGGTACCAATCAATCTCAGCACTGTTTGATTGAGTTGCTCGGCAACAGTATTCCTATCAAGCGTTAATGGTGTTTGCAGATAAGCGTGATCGGCAAACAGCACTAGGCCGAGTCGGTCTCCCTGACGTTTGGCAATAAAGTCCGATAAGACCTGTTTTACTGCACTTAAACGGTCGATATAGTCACCGTTAAATTGCATGTCTTCTTTACTCATCGAGTAAGACAAGTCGACAACCAGCATCATGTCTCTGTGCTTCGGTTGTGTCGTGACCGGGTCGCCATACCAAACAGGTCTTGCGACTGCGGTAACCAGACAAACCCAAATCAGACCAGCCAGAATTTTAGCCAATAAATTCCTTGGTGCGCTACCTGCCGCAGAGTCAGGCAGGTAAGGCATATAAACAGGAGATGACTGCTTAACTGGCGGCAGTAAAAAATAAATCAGTATGGGTAGCGGCAGCAGCAAAAATGCCCACCACCATACAAATTCGATGTTAGCCAACTTTGGCTCTCCTTCTTTTTGGCGGAAGTGCTTCGTCTACCCATCGTGAGCAATGTGTCACCAATTCGGCTGCGTTTCCGATAGGCTCTTTCGAATACAAAGCTTCTTGCCAGAGTTCGTAATTGTCTAGAAATACAGGGGATTTAACCTGAGTATCAAGAAAGGCGTACCACTCTTTACCTGTAAGCTGTGCAACTTCTTCTCTTGGGTAGTAGCACAGGGCAGCTTGACGAAGTAATTCAATGGCTTCCGCAGGCTTTTCACCTGCTTGAATGAGTTTCAACGCGGTTTTCTTGGGGGCCAAGCGCTTTTTGTTCCAGCGATAGACGAACCAAATGACCAATGCGCCGAACACCATTGCTCCTGCGGTGGCCCACCAGCCCCATGCTAATGGAAACCACGAAGGTACTTCCGGTAAATGCATAGGGTTGAGTGGGAGTAATGAATCCTTATTATTGGTGCTCATTGAGTACGTCCAGATAATTGTTGTAGTAGTGACTCTTGGGTGGAGAGACGGGTAAAACTCAAGCCGTGTTTAATAGATAAGTCTTTCAGATCTTGCTGTTTTTGTTCAAAAACCGACTTGATCTGATCGCGCGCTTTTCGTGAAGAAAAGTCCATCCACAAAGTTTGACGTTTGTCGGAAACTTGCTCGACGCCACGATAATTGGTGATACCGGCTTCCAAAGGATCGGAAATATGCACCAGCCTAACTCGGTTGTGGGAACGCAACCTAGTGAGTAATGACTGGTTGGACTCTGAAAAGCGCAGGAAGTCACTGATAATAACAACTTCACTGCCTTTGGGACAAAGTCGATTAAGAGCTTGTAACCCGTTCATCATATCAGGTGATGCTGGCGTGGGTGCAGAACGCAGTTTGTCCTGATGAAGCTTCACCATATGCTGAATGAATGCTAACGGTCCTTGATTACGGCTAGTCGGCTTTAACTCGGTCAGCTGATCGCCAGTATCGATAATTGCACCGATGCGATCGCGCTGCGCGACAGATAGCCAAGCAATCAGGCTTGCTATGTGTGCGGCTAAGACCGATTTAAACATCAGCTGAGAACCAAACATCATGCTGGCACTGAAATCCACGTACACTATGATGGGCTTTTCTCGTTCTTCAGTGAAAAGTTTGGTATGAGGTTTGCCGGTTCGAGCGGTTACACGCCAATCGATGCTGCGAACATCATCTCCAGCTTGATATTGGCGGACTTCAGCAAAGTCCATACCACGCCCTAGTTGCTTACTCTGATGCTGTCCCAGCGTTTGAGACCACAAACTCTTAGCAGGAGGTAACCACTTTATCGCTTGTTGCTTATAGTAAAGCAGTTCATCAAGACACAGGTTTACACCGTCTGAGTATGGGGATAATTGTTTATCCATCTGTAACCCTTACGCGCTGCCCACCAGAGACAGAAGACGGTTCACTACCTGATTAGCACAGATGCCTTCGGCTTGCGCCTGATAACTAAGCAGAATGCGGTGTCTGAGAACGGGGAAGGCCATGGCTTGTACATCTTCTGGAGAAACATAATCGCGACCAGACAGCCAAGCGTGTGCTCGAGCACAGCGATCCAAAGCGATTGTGGCACGTGGACTTACTCCCATTTCTATCCAACTACTCAATGTATCATCGTATTGAGCGGGCTGACGCGTTGCCATGACGAGACGAATAATATAATTCTCAACCCCTTCGGCCATATGAATGTTCAACACTTCCTGACGAGCAGAAAAAATATCTTGTTGAGAGAGAACTGGTGGTGTGATTTTTTCTACCCCTTTGGCTTCGCCGCGGTTAAGACGCAAAATTTCCAGTTCACTTTCCGCATTTGGGTAGTCAACATTGAGATGCAGTAGAAAGCGATCTAACTGAGCTTCAGGCAGTGGGTAGGTGCCTTCCTGCTCAATGGGGTTCTGTGTTGCCATGACCAAAAACAAATCGGGCAATGGGTAGGTTTGTCGACCGGCGGTAATTTGCTTTTCTGCCATCGCTTCAAGCATTGCTGCTTGCACTTTAGCAGGAGCACGGTTGATTTCATCGGCCAGAATCAGTGAGTTAAAAATCGGCCCCGGTTGGAAAGTAAATTCGCCTGTTTCTGGACGAAAAATATCGGTGCCAGTTAAGTCTGCAGGCAGTAGGTCAGGAGTGAACTGAATGCGGTGGAAATCGCCTTCAATACAGTCAGCCAATGATTTCACAGCTCGTGTTTTGGCCAACCCCGGAGGGCCTTCAACCAAAATATGTCCGTCGGCCAGTAAGGCAACTAAAAGCTGCTTGACGAGTTCTTGTTGGCCAATAACCTGACCTTCTAAATATTGCTGTAGGTGGTGCAATGACTGAGAGTTCATCAGTGTCTATCTCCTCACTTTTTCACTTAGTGGTTTGAGCTATGAAAAAGTTCATCCATTTTGACTTTATTGTCGTTCGGCTGCTTATTTACTACTCAACGCAGCAGTACAACATAAGTGCTATTATTTCAGTTGTTTACAATATGGGGATTTTCGTTCCTCATGCAAGTGTTCAATATCGAAAAATTGGTTTGCAAATCAGGGTTAAATTGATGACTTATTCAGTAAAGAAATGTAATTTACATCCGATATAAAAAGATGCGTCACAATTTAGCTTGGCTCGCCCCTTTCTGGAGCTAGTAAATCAGTGGTGATGATGAATTTTCATAATGACAAAGCGCTAAAAGGCAACTCGAATGATGAAACTAAACGCGATCAGTATTAAGCAAAAGGTTGTTGCGGGTATTACCTTTGCTGTTCTCGCTTCAACAATTATTGTTGGAGTCATGGCACAGCGTCAGGCACGCGAAGTTCTGGAGCATAGACTGGTAGATATTGAACTGCCTTCCATGCTAGACCAGATCAAGGGACAAATTGACTACGATGTGACTCAGCTACTGCGAGCAGCAGAGCAGATAGCAAATAATGAATTTATTAAAGATGCGATTAGCACGACCAATATTGACCCTCAGGTTGAAGCTAAGCTGGTTAAAGAGCTTAACAACGTTCGTAACCAATACAGTTTGAATGATGCTTCTGTTGCTAACCGTGAAACGGCTTACTATTGGAACCAAAATGGCTTTTTGCGCCAGTTGAACCAACAACAAGATGGCTGGTTCTTTGGCTTTACCCAATCTGGTCAGCCGACCATGGTAAGCATGTTCCAAGAGTCGACGGGTGAAGTAAAAATGTTCGCCAACTTCCAGTTTGTTAATGGGCTAAGTATGTCTGGCCTGTCTAAATCAATGGATGATATGGTTAGGTTGTTGAATGGCTTTCAAATCGAAGACACCGGCTTTGTATTTCTGACCGATGCACAAGGTCAAGTACAAATTCACCGTCAGAAAGACAAAGCACGTTCGACATTATCACAGCTCTATGGTGGGGAAGCCTCTCAACTTCTGAATAAATCGGGTTTTAATTTGATAGAAGCAAACTATGAAGGTGAACAGGTGTTTGTTTCAAGCCTGTATATTCCTTCTATGGATTGGTTTGTTATTGGTGTAGCCCCGGTTGATGAAGTGTTTGCTGACCTTAACCATGTTGCCAAGCAAATGACCTTTACGACGATTGTGGTTGCTGCTCTGTTTATCTTCATGGGTCTATTCTTAGCTAATAGCATCACACGTCCTATTAAGTCGATTGCTGCTCGCTTTACCGACCTTGGCCGAGGCGATGGCGACCTTTCACAACGTATTGAAGTTCAGAGTAGTGATGAGATTGGCCAGCTTTCTGAAGGTTTTAACGGCTTTATTGAGAAAATACACGAGTCAATGAAAGAAGTAGCGTCAACCAGTGGTGCGTTGCAAACGGCCGCTGACAGTGTGTCTCACAAAGCTAACACGACTCATGACAATAGTCAGATTCAGCGTGACCAAACCATTCAAGTGGTGACCGCGATTAACGAGATGGGCGCGACGATCAGCGAAATTGCTTCGAATGCGGCCACCGCAGCGGAAACCGCGAACCAAGCTTCAGACAACACTCAGGTCGGCCAGAGCGTCGTCAACAAAGCTAAGGACGCGATCAGTCGTTTGGCGATGGACATAGAAAACACAGGTCAAGTGGTTGAGCAACTGGCATCTACAACGCAAGAAATTGGCTCTATTCTGGATGTTATACGTGATATCTCCGAGCAAACCAACTTACTTGCATTGAACGCAGCAATTGAGGCTGCACGTGCGGGTGAACAGGGACGTGGCTTCGCTGTGGTCGCAGATGAAGTAAGAAACTTGGCCAGTCGAACGGCTGATTCGACGGAAGAGATCCAGAAAATGATCAACCAGCTTCAAAGTGATGCAAAAGATGCTGTAACGGCGATGGAAGCTGGTAAGTCTGTAACGCATGAAGGTGTGTCATCGTCAGATGAAGCGGTAGAAGTGTTGGTGAACATCTCCGAACGCATCCACGACATTTCTGACCGTAACACTCAGGTGGCAACGGCGACGGAAGAGCAGTCAACGGTTGTGCATACTATTAACCAAAATATCGAAGAAATTAACGCCATTAATGAAGTGACAACCAGTACTGCCGAGGAACTGGCGGCCGCCAGCTCTGATCTAAAAGAGCTGTCGGAACGTCTAGATCGTATGGTAGGTAGCTTTAAGCTATAAAACTGTCCGTAAGCTAGAATAACTGGGGCTAAGTAGGTAAACTTAGCCCCAGTTTTTATATTGATTAGGTAAGTAAATAGCATGAGTGATTTTGAAAAAGAGCTAGAGCAAATGTCTCAGGAAATGAGTGATGAGCCTGAAGTAGCGCTTCCATCACTTGAAGAGCAAAAAGCTATCGCAGCAGAGCTAAAAAAACTCGAAGAAGCTGGTGAGCTAACACCTGAGATCCTAGAGCAGTACTTCGGTAAGTTTTATTCTAAAACCGATAAGCCAGTGCATTAGTATTAGAATTCGCTCTAACAAAAGCCGCTTTAAGCGGCTTTTGTTTTTATCTACAACCGATAATCATTTATTTTTCGGTCGCCTATTTTCATCCCCAAACTCTAATTGCTGACGATTCTCAGAGACTAACTCGCTCAAGAATTCAGTGACTACTCTTATTCGTCTTGAGTGCGCTAAATCTGAGTGTATAGCCAACCAGATAGGCTGATTGCAGTCTACTTCGTGTTGAATGCAGACGAGTCCTTGCTGCTGGGCAATGAAATGCGGGAGTACTGCGAGCCCAAGGCCTGCATGAGCGGCACTGAACTGTGCGGATAAATTGGTTGTGGAGATCTTGCAATTTCTTCCTCTGAGTGTTTTCTGTATCCACTGAGCTGCGGGGAGGTGGTGCTGAGTTTCTGCCCAGCCGATGAAGTCATCGTTGTCATAGGGATGGGTCTGCGCTGAATCTGTTCTGCGATTGATATAACTCTCAGAGCCGTAAAGGCCAAAGCCCAGCTTCCCTAAACGTCGGATAGTCACATTTCCTCTATCTGGTCTCACCATACGTATGGCTAGATCTGCATCCCTTCGGTGCAAATTAACGGTTGAAATACTGGTCACAACTTCTACGCTGAGCTCGGCATGCTTGCGTAGTAGATTTGGTAGGGCCGGAATGATCAAGTGGTCGGCAAGCCCTTGGGCTGTGGCTATACGAACGTGTCCTGAAACCCCATCATCATGGCCTTGCGCGGCAGAGCCAAACGCATATCCGGCTTGTTCTAGAGCTTCTGCTTGAGGAATAAGCGATAACCCTTCGTCAGTGAGTTTATAACCCAGTTGATCTCTTACAAACAGCCTTAAATTGAGTGCACTTTCTAAGCGCTCAATACGACGAGTTGCCGTTGCTATGCCGACACCTAATGCCTTGGAGGCACCACTTAATGTCCCTGCTCTAGCTATGGCTAAGAAGACTCGTGCATCATCCCAGTGGATTTTGTTGAATTCCCCTTTTCCGATATCGGAAGATGGATTGCGGTTTTTTGGCATATAACTTTCCCTTTTGGGAAATCATACTGTGAACAATACAACAAACCAAGGAAATTAGATGATGGAAAAACGTATCTTGGGAAATGGCTTAGAAGTATCAGCGATCGGGCTAGGGTGCATGGGAATGAGCGAATTTTATGGGCCAAGAAATGATCAAGAATCATTGCAAGTACTTAATAAGGCAATCGATCTCGGGTGTACATTCTTGGACACAGCGGATACTTATGGGGACCATCACAACGAGGAATTGATTGGCCGATTCTTACGGACTAAAGACAAAAATATCAAAGTTGCCACCAAGTGCGGCATCGTAAGGGAGCCAGGAGAATACAAACGACGTATTGATAATAGCCCCGAGTATATTCGCCAAGCGTGTGAAGGGTCACTGCGTCGACTCGGTGTCGAGTGTATTGATCTCTATTACATTCACCGCTTGGATCCCAAGGCTTCTATTGAAACGACAATGGAGACGCTAAGTGAGTTGGTTTCAGCAGGAAAAATTGCACATATTGGGCTTTCCGAGGTAAGTGCAAATACCCTGAGAAGAGCTAATGCAATTCATCCAGTTACGGCAGTTCAGACGGAATATTCACTTTGGACTCGAGATGTTGAAGCTGAGGTACTACCTACTTGTCGTGAACTCGGTATTGGATTTGTACCATATTCGCCGTTAGGGCGTGGTTTTCTGACTGGACGTATCCAGTCAGAAAGGGATTTCTCCCACAACGATGCTCGTAAAGCGCTGCCACGCTTCACGTCTGAAAACTTAAAGGCTAATCAACCTTTATCCGATGCGGTGAAGTACTTAGCGATGGAGAAGGCGTGTTCGCCCGCACAGATCGCCTTAGCTTGGTTACTCGCGCAAGGGGACGATATTGTGCCTATTCCAGGGACTAAGCAACTGAAATACTTGGAAGATAATCTTGGTTCGGTGAACGTGAGGCTAACACCTCAGGACGAGGCTATCCTGGAAAAAGCCATTGATGGTTTTAAGCCAGTTGGTGAGCGTTACACCCCTGAAGGCATGAAGGGTGTGAACGCATGAGGGGACTTTTATCAGTGTACCGGCCTTGTTTAGCCTTCAGGCGCTCTAATTGCTTATCTGTTAGCTAGTCTAAAGTTCGGTTTTTCGATAAACAAAGAGGCACAGCATTGATCGTGCCTCTTTTCAAAACTGAAACTCCATCCCAGTTGCTGACATAAACGCCTCACCAGTATGAGACCTAGCCCAAAACCTGAGTGCTCCGCATAATATTCATGATCTTCCTGCCGTTCTCGGTTAATGATCTGAACGGCTCCCTGACGCTGATCAATAGTAATCATACCCTCATGTGTGTGTTGCACGGCATTACGCAATAGGTTAGCGATTATCATTTGCACAGCCGCGTAGGGTAGGTTGACCTCATAACTGTCAGTACGGATTTGCACTTCAATGCTTTTTCCTTGTGTCAGATAGCTCAGGTTCTCCATTTCTGAATGCAGTAGCGATGATAGATCCACGGGTTGAGTGGATAGCTGAGAATCTTCGGCTTTATTTAGCCATAACAACGTATTGCAGAGTTCAGCCATGCAATGGCTGGCATCCTTAATTCTCTGCATTGCGCGATGACTCTTGACCTCCCATTGCTGTTCGACTTTTTCCATTAGTTCCACACTACTACGAATAACGGCAATCGGTGTACGTAGTTCATGGCTGGCATACTGAACAAACTCCTGTTCTCGTTCAAATGAGGCATTCGTTTTACGTACGCTATCGAGGATAATTTGAGCGAGTGTATTCAGCTCTTTGTATCGGAACCCTGGCGGTGCGGCACTTAAATTTTGGGCATCCAGCTCTCTGGCCCAGCCATACAGTTCTTTAATTGGTTTAGTGACTGAGTTCATAAACATTAGCAATATCATGAAAAAGAAACTCAATGCGCAAAGTCCAAGAAAAACTGCTTGAACTTCAGGTGATGTGAACCAGTGTGGGGCGGGGATGTTTGGAGGCTCTTTGAAACGATGAGCAGCATAATGGATTTCTCCATTGGGCCTTGCTAGGGAGAGCAAAAACACGGACTCGGTCGGCCTAGAGAACAGGCTGTCTCGATCTGACTTTTGATAGAGTCGATCTGGGATGAGTTGTTCACGAGTGAAATGACGGCGAATCTCGATAGGTAGGTCATGCCAATTTCTGGCTTTTAAGAATCGATGATTTGCCTCAAGATGGTCTGATTCGCTCCTATGGGCTACTTCGAGTAGAGCGCCCTTAATCATGTTGTCTTGACTGCTAAAAAAATGAAGCATCCAGAGAGCGGACATCAGTGTTACCAATATAACAGCGGAGGTGAGAAGCACGATCAGAGTATAACGTTTTAAGCTTGGTATCTCGCTGATCATGGGGTCTCCAACTCTGTAATTTGTAACTTGAAGCCTTGTCGATTGATAGAAATGATGGAGGCCGAACTGTTATGACAAGCTAATGCCTTACGCAGGTGATGTATGTGGACTTTAAGGGAGTCACTGTTGGGCAATCGGTCATCCCAGATCGCCAAATTAAGAGATTGACGAGTGACTGAGTGCGGGTAAGCACGCATTAATTGCTCTAAGATAGTCAAGCTTGTCGGCGGGAGCTTGAGCGGTTGATTATCAACATACGCTTGTTTTTCTTGCGAGTTAAACATTATGTTTCCCGCCTTGAACTGAGTGAGTTGACCGCTTTTTCTATTCACCAGTGCTTTCGTTCTTGCCACTAATTCTGCCATTGCAAAGGGCTTTACGAGATAGTCATCAGTGCCAACCTTAAATCCTGTCAGCTTGTCTTCAAGTTGACTTCGGGCAGTTAACATAATAATTGGAACCCCGATTCCTTGAGAGCGAAGCTGTTCGCAAACGCTAAAGCCATCAAGTCGTGGGAGATTTATATCCAGAATAATAACCTGATAATCATTATTTTCTATCAGGTTGAGGGCTGTAATACCATTACTGGCGAAATCACATGTAATGTTTTCCAGTTCAAGAAAATCTATGATATTGCCTGCTAGCCGAGTATCGTCTTCAACCAATATTGTGTGGATCATGGGCACCTTAGTGAAATCCAATAGAAGTAAAGCCAAGCCAGTGATGGCTTGGCAACAATGTTCCCTTTTCTTGAGAAAGCGAGTTATCTTTGTTTGGAGACATCAAGTTGTATCGATGTACCATGATTGATTCCATCGCCAGCCGCTAGGATGAAGTACCAACCGGGAGGTGGAGAGTCAATTCTGATGTACTCACTACTACCAAGGTTTTGAGAGGAAAACTCAAATTGGTTGATACTTGGCCAATAAGGACTGACATACAAATCCGTATTACCGCTACCGTGTTGTGTTCTAACTTCCAGAGTACTGTTGTGTTGGGTGACCTTGATGAAATAATAGTTGTCACCTTGTGCAGTACAGACGGGAGAACCACTCTGCAATTCGCTAAAGGAGATAGGAGCAGAAACAGCACACTGGTCTGAGATGACTTTAGGCTGCTCTCCAGGTTCTTTATTTGCTTGGTGTTCACCCAATGCGATAGATACCCCTTGGTACCCCTGTTGTGAGATGGCACTTAGGTAGTGGCGTCCCCGATTTAGGGTGATGATCAGGACTTGTTCTGTGCCTTCTCCCACTGATTCAGCTAACGCATTTTCCTCAGATGCCCAAGTTGTTGGGTGATAGTAGAGTTTAAGATCACCCTGACCATCGCGACTGCTCAGGTAGACAGTGGTGTTATTTCTCTGAACATCAAAATAAAAGTGCTCAGTTAAACCAGTGATACACTCGCCTTGATCTCTTGTTAGCTTTTCACCGGATTGTAGGGTTTCACCCTCCGAACACTTGGAAGGCAGGTAAAGAGGTACCCCCTGATAGTTGATTGCTTGCAGTTGAAGCCCATCAGGATCTGACTCCTCCGACTGAGGAAGCCAAGCTTGCAGGCACTCTGCGCTTTTCACACAAGGGTCGGTGAGTGCTTTCATAAAGTTAACCAAATCGGTTTTCGATTGATCTGACAAGTTGAGTTTTTGTAGCACAGGGGCACCATCGGCAATTTCATCATCAATGATCTTGGCGGCTTTATCTGTATTCTCTCTTGTCTCTGGGAACAGACTATTGCAATGTTCAATGTCTTTAAACTGCGGTTGTTCACACCAGCCTAGCTCATCGATGTACTGATCGAGTATCTGATGATAATCATCATAATGATCAATTACTTGTTCGAGTGTATCGTAACTTCCAGCATGGCCGAATGGTCCGGTGACTTCGATGTTTAATAGCGTACCAGAGCGAAAACTATAAATGTCGTCTTCACTTTCATTGCGATGGGCACGGCCTAAGTCATTGGTTTCCATTCCTGGTTCTCCAGTTCCGGGGCCAATTTGTGGGAAGGCAAGGCGATGATAGTTTGAATCTTTTGTTTGGCTAAAGGAGTCCGTGTTATGGCAACCAATACATTGGGTGGGTAAGAAGTCTGGCTCATTACCACCATCAGACGGAGGGGGCGGCATGTAGAGGTATAGGTAAGCACCGCGCTTTTGTGAAAGGGTGAGCGCAGACAAATCCCCTTTTACGTATCGGTTCCAAGCATTGTCGGTAAAATTCATTGATTGTTGGTACGCAGAGAGTGCTCGGGTAATGTTGGCAAACGTCACAAGCTCTTGAGGTGATTTGTCTTCCCCGTAAACGGATGAAAATTTTTCTACCCAGTGATTGCGAAACAATTCGCCTTTCGCGTCACCATAGTCGCCAATTCTTGCCGCGAGATGTGCTCTTACAGCTTGATTAGAGGCATCCTGCATGAAATCAAAACCGCGCATTTCTGAGGCTGTGACCGGTGGAAAGCGAGCTTGAGCTGCTAACAAGGTATCACCTGCGTTTGGGTCAGCTTCACCAAACGCCACATCGGGGGTGCTGATCCCTTTTGAGGGATCAAGCCAATCAACAAACTCTACGCGTGCATCGCGAAACAGACTGCGTTTGTATAAACCTGCATTGAAGATCGTTGGAGTGTTGCGTGCTACGTAGAATTGGCCAGTCGTCGTTTTTCGGCCTGGACCCAGTACATCTTCATTCTCAGCCAGTGTACCGACTGGAAGTGATAACCCGTCTCCACCACCAAGGTAGGGGTGATGACAGCTGGCACAAGCGACGTCTTTATTGCCACTCAGTGCTTTGGAGAAAAATAACAGTTTGCCTAGTTTTACTTCTTCTGAATCCACACTGGGTATCTCAAAACCTTTGTTGGGCTCCCCAGTCAGGCTGTGTTGCTCAATCAGTTTACGTAGTTCTGTATCCAGATCATCGGGGATAGGGATCGCCATTGTTTGGGATGCTAGCCCCAACGTCAGGGCGAATAAACACGCTTGCTTTTTCATCGCTTTCTTCCTTGTGTGCAGTAATAGATGGGATACTAGGAAGGCGAGGGTTAAAAAACGGTTAAAGCGGACGAAATCAAATTGTCTTGGATGGAGTAAGTTTACTAATCTTGATGCATATCAAGGTTAGTGGTGAAATGTAATCTAACTCGAGTAGAAAAGGTTTTGAGCTTAATGCTCGAAATCTCAATAAGTAAAAGGTATAACGTAGCCTTGTTTCTAGTTGCTTTGTAAGCCGCATTGGCGGCTTTTTTCACGCTTGAGGAAGTGTTTATGTTCATCGTTTATCGTCTTTTGAAGTTGGCGGTTATCTGTGCTGTGTTTTTCACCATTTATGACTTGATTGAAATGGGCCAAGTGACTTGGCCTATGCGCTTCTTTGGCCTTTAAGCTATTCACATCAATGATTGTCTGTAATTATATATTCGTCATATAACAGAAATACGGTTGTACGGAGTTAGCACATTGAGCGATAAAACAACGATCGTCATTATTGAGGATGAACCAGCCATTGCCGAAAACTTAATTCATGTTATCGAAATGGATGGCTATCAGACTGCATGGTTTTCAACCGCGAGAGAAGGGTTGGCCTTCATCAAGCAGAGCGAACCAGCGTTAGTGGTGCTTGATGTTGGCTTACCGGATGGGAATGGGTTCGAACTTTGTAAATCCATTCGAGAGTTTTCTGATGTGCCGATTATTTTTCTGACTGCGAGACATGAGGAAATCGATCGTGTGGTGGGGTTGGAGATTGGTGCCGATGACTACGTCACTAAACCTTTTAGCCCAAGAGAAATGCTGGCACGAATCAAGCTGCGTATCAAATCACGCCTCACTTTAGACCAACCGCCGAAAGAACATGAGAATGAGTTAAAAGCGGACAACTTTGATTACAGCGTTGGTGACCAATCATTAGGTTTGACTGCCGTTGAGTTTAAGATCTTAAGCAAACTTATCGCTGTATCCAGTCGTGTTTTAAGCCGTGAGCAATTGATGCAAGCGGCTGATATGACACCGTATACGTCTTATGAGCGTAATATCGATTCCCACATTAAAGCGATACGCAACAAGCTCAAGCCCTTTGCCATGAATGATCGTATTTGCACTAAGCGTGGTTTCGGTTACTACTACGAACAAACGGATGAGTAACGATGCAATGGCCTAAGATCCCACTCGGATTAAGACTGTTCTTTTTGTATTTTGTTCTTGTCGGTCTGACGGCCTATACCGTGAGCACTACGGTGATTCAGGAGCTTAAACCGACGGTTCGACAAACGACCGAAGAAACGCTGGTGGATATGGCCAACCTCTTGGCTGTGCTTGCGGAAGAAGACGTGGCGAATGGCCAAATTTCAGAGAGTCGATTCTCAACACTTCTTACTGCATATGGCTTAAGAGAGCCCAAAGCTCGTATCTGGGAAATCGGTAAGAAAGCGATCAATCATCGCATTTACATTACAGACAAAAATGGGGTTGTGATTGCGGACTCGTGGCAACAGGATGTCGGAGAAGATTATTCGAGATGGAACGATGTCTATCTCACGTTACGTGGTCAATACGGAGCGAGAAGTACTGCTGAAGATCCAGATGATCCTCTGTCAACAGTGATGCATGTCGCAGCCCCTATTTATCATAAGGGTGAAATCATTGGCAGCGTGACGGTGGCTAAATCCAACCGTTCGGTTCAGCCATTTATTGACCTGTCGAAGCGAAATGTCTTGTTTTGGATGGTGTGGATGAGCGGGTTAGTATTGCTGGCTGGGGCTTTGTTCGCATGGCGTATTCACTCGGCGCTGAATAAGTTGGAAAATTATGCGGTAAAAATGGGCCAAGGAGAGAAGGTCACTAAACCAAGCTTTCGCGTGTTTTATGAATATGGGACTTTGAGTAACGCATTAGAAAACATGCGTAATCAACTCGATGGTAAGCAGTATGTCGAAGAGTATGTGCAAACATTGACGCATGAACTCAAAAGTCCGCTTTCAGCGATTAAGGGAGCAAGCGAAATATTACAGATGCCGTTATCCGATGAAAAAGTAGCGCGTTTTGCGACAAACATCGAGCGCGAGAGCGATAGGATGCAGTCTTTGGTAGACAAACTATTGGAGTTGGCTCGACTAGAGAAGCAACCACATTTGGATAAGCAGGAACCGATCAACATCAACACTATGCTTAATGATATTTTAGCGGCCTCCGATGCTCGACTCAATGCTAAAGGAGTTACATGCGAAGTCGTTATAAAGTCTGATTTTGAGATCGTTGGTGATCGCTTTATGTTCCAGCAGGCCCTGTTCAACCTTATGGATAATGCACTGGATTTTGTGGATTGTAATGGCGCGATTCGTTGGTGTTACTCACAATCAGGTGATCGAGTTGCTTTGTCGATATCTAATGACGGGCCACGTATTCCAGATTACGCGATGCCAAGGCTTACAGAGCGATTTTATTCTCTTGCTCGCCAAAATGGCGTGAAAAGTACTGGGCTTGGGCTGAATTTTGTTGAGCAAGTTGCCAAACTGCATAAGGGTTCATTGCTGATTGAGAATGTCGACCAAGGTGTTAAAGCCACTTTGAGCTTTCCTTCTCCATAAAAACTCCATAAACGCTCCATCTCTTCTCCAAGTGGCTGTTTTACATTAGCCACATCAGTTAAGGAGAAAACAGATGAAAAAAATCTTTAATAATCAGCTTGGCATGAAGTTTGGCTTTGTGCTGCTTTTGTTTGTCTTATTACAAATCCCGGTTTCTATGGTGAGTGGCCTTGTTTCCGAGCGCGCTTACCGTCAGCAAGAAGTGAGAGAGGAAATCGCACGCAGTAGCAGTGGTGAGCAACGTATTATCGGTCCATTCATCGCGGTAGACTTCACCGAAACGGTTAGCAGTGAAGAACGGACTTATACGGTTGAGCGTCAGGCTTACATTTTGCCAGATACTTTTGATATGACAGCTCATTTAGACAGCTTCGAGAAATATAGAGGCATCTACAAAGCTCGCTTATACAAAGCGCAAAGTGCGCTCAAAGGATCGTTCGATCTTTCGTTGCTAAATAAGCTTAAGCAATATCAGATCAAAAAAGTAACTATGGTGGTTGGTATTAAAGATAGCCGCGGCTTAGTTAAGTTAGATGCAATGAAGCTGGGCAGTAAGACACTTAATGTAGTGCCGGGTACAGGTATTAAACAACTGGCTCAAGGTTTTCATATTTCACTTGATTTGGTTCATTTAGATCCTAACCAATCTCTTGATTTTAATCTGAGTTTTTTATTACAGGGGATGGGGAAACTTCAAGTCACACCAATTGGGAATACCACCTCAGTAACGCTGTCATCAAAATGGCCACACCCGAGTTTTATCGGTGATTATCTGCCAGTAGCGTCGGATGTGTCTGAATCAGGCTTTAGTGCAAAATGGGCTAGCAGCAACTTTTCATCCAATATTACGCAACTGTTTAAGAACTGCATGGAAGAAGCCTCGTCTTGTGATGAGTTAGAGCAACGTCAAATGGGGGTTGACCTCATTGACCCGGTTGATCATTACCTTAAATCACACCGTGCTATTAATTACTCTCTTCTTGTCATCACCTTAGTATTTGCCAGCTTCTTCTTGCTTGAATTGTTTCAGGCTCGCCCTGTTCACCCTGTTCAATATGGTTTTGTTGGCCTTGCTTTGGCGTTGTTCTATCTATTACTGATCTCACTCAGTGAACATACTGGTTTTAACTGGGCTTACGTCATTTCTGTTTTGGCTTCGACCAGCCTCTTGAGTGTCTACGTCAGCGGTATGCTAGACAACACCAGGCAGGGGGCAGTATTTGGAGCGAGTTTATTGTGTCTATACGGATTACTCTTCGGGTTACTTGAGGCAGAAAGTTACGCACTCCTGATGGGGACAGCATTGTGCTTTGTGATCCTAGCTTTCGTTATGGTTATGACCAGAAAAGTCGATTGGTATCAACGCAGTAAAAAAGTTGTACAGCCACCACAAGCTAGAGGAGAAGCGCAGAATGAGTGATACTAACCCGCATCGCATGATTAAAAAACGAGTACGACGCAGTTTGCTTGAGAAAGTGTTTATCTGGTCTCTTGAGCAAAGGTTCCGTGGATTCATCATGACCACTCGGCGATAACAAGGATTTACTCAGTCTGATAAATTTCCAGTGGTAAACCATCTGGATCCTGAAAGAAGGTAAAGGCCTTGCCGGTGAACTCATCAATACGTACGGCTTCGACGGCGACCCCTCTACCTTCTAGGTATGTTTTGACTTCTTCAACGCTATCTACCGCAAAAGCTAAATGACGTAGGCCTTGTGCTTCTGGGAAACTCGGCCTTTTCGGTGCACTGGGAAAGCTGAACAACTCAATTTGCGAACCGTCTGGGAGCTCTAAATCGAGCTTGTAAGAAGCTCTCTCCTTTCGATAGTTTTCTGCCAAGACCCTCAGCCCCAATACCTCAGTATAAAACCGCTTAGACACTGAGTAATCAGAGCAAATAATCGCTACGTGATGAATTGTATTAAACATAGGAGTTCTCGTTAATGGCTGGCGAGTTTATCGCCTAACGCTTGGCTAATGTAGTCGATAAAAACACGCAGACGAGCGGGCATGTATTTGGTTTGCGGGTACTGCATGGCGATGGCACCATGGTAATTACTTTTGATGGTCCAATCAGGGAGTACAGGCACAACCTGTTGTTTTTCAATGGCTTCTGCAATAACAAAGTCGTGAAATATGCCGATCCCTAGTGCGTTTTTTACTCCAGTGAGTCTCATTTGAGAGTGGTTTACTGCATAGCGACCTGACACCGTCATTGAATGGAATTCGTCGTCTTTGAAGAAGTCCCAGATGTTATCTCGTTCTGTTTCAGCTAGATATAGGCAATCATGCTGTTGTAGGTCGGTAGGGTGTAAGGGCATCCCGCGCCGTTCGATGTATGCGGGACTTGCACAAAGCACCAGATTCGTTTTACCAATTTCTTTAAGCACCAAGTTTTCATCGGGTCTATCGGTGAGTTTGAAGGCGACATCGATCCCGTCCCTGAGTAGATCGATCTCACCATCAGCCACACGCAATTTGAGCTGAATGTCTGGGTACTGTTTTAAGAAAGGCACGACAAAAGGCTGCAAAACAGAGTTGAGAAAGGCCTCTGGCGCTGCAATGGTAAGAGAGCCTGTTGCTTGTTTGTGATCAGTGGTTGAGAGCTCCCAAGCTTGCTGGGCGGCGTTTACCATCACGATCGCTTGATCGTATACCTGCTGTCCTGTCGGCGTGATCACCAGTTTTCGGGTGGTACGCTCGAACAACTTTGCAGATAGTGCAAACTCAAGCCGAGTGATCAATTTACTCAGTGCTGAAGGGGTCACTTCGAGCTTTTTAGCAGCGGCTGTAAAGCTACCTTCATCAACGATCAAAATGAAGGATGCAAGATCTGGGAGCAAAGCGATAAGTTTTGAATTAACCAAGTTGAAACCGTGATATGTCTTTAAATTGAGAATTAAATCGGTTGTTAATAATTTGTTGTATCGATAAGGTGGTCAAATGTTAAACAGCAAGAGGTACTCAAAGTGCAAGAACCAGGTTTTCTTCTTGACTTGGGATCAATGATGCAAGATATCTTGCTGGCCGCATTCGCAGTCGTATTGCTCACCATAGTCACCTTAGTGTTAGAAAAGTAACACGCGTGTTCATTTATGTCACCAAAACAGGCGGGTAGGTCAAAGTAACCAACGCCTGTTTTTGTTTCTTACAGTCTTTAATGCATTCCCATAGCTACACAGCACACTATATTTATCCACCTATACATCCATAAGTGTCTAATCTTGATTACTGTTAGACAGCAATTTTATATCTAATCGGAAAGATGGACTGTGACTTTTATCATAAAAAATCCTTATTTGTGCCTATGATTCACGAATGTTTTTCCACCTGATGGGATAATGAAAGTGACGTGCTTGAATTACACTTAAGGCAACTTTTTACGCCTTCGAAAAAACGAAGGTGATGAATAAGCAATGTGCTTAACATAATAACTAGGAAGGAATTTGAAATGTCTTCTGCATTCTACGAACAGATCAAACAACAGATTGAAGAAGTAAAGGCTGAAGGTCTTTACAAGTCAGAGCGCGTTATCACTTCTCAACAGCAAGCGGCTGTAAAAATTTCTACAGGCGAAGAAGTGCTTAACTTCTGTGCTAACAACTACCTTGGTCTTGCTAACCACCCTGAGCTAATTGAAGCGGGTAAAGCAGGCATGGATAAGCACGGCTTTGGTATGGCGTCTGTTCGTTTCATTTGTGGTACTCAAGATATTCACAAAGAACTGGAGCAAAAGCTTTCTACGTTCCTTGGTAAAGAAGACACAATCCTATACACCTCTTGTTTTGATGCTAACGCTGGTTTGTTCGAAACGATTCTGGGCAAAGAAGACGCGATCATCTCTGATGCGCTTAACCACGCTTCAATCATCGATGGTGTCCGTCTGTGTAAAGCAATGCGCTTCCGTTACGCAAATAACAACATGGAAGAGCTTGAGCAGCAGCTAATCGCGGCTAAAGAAGCGGGCGCTCGTAACATCCTTATCGTCACAGACGGCGTATTCTCAATGGATGGTGTAGTCGCTAACCTGCCAGCAATTTGTGACCTTGCTGATAAGTACGGCGCACTGACAATGGTCGATGACTCTCACGCGGTGGGTTTCATGGGCAAAACAGGCGCAGGTACCCACGAATACCACGATGTGGTTGAGCGTATCGACATCATCACAGGCACGCTAGGTAAAGCCATGGGCGGCGCATCAGGCGGCTATACTTCGGGTAAAGCAGAAGTGATTGACTGGCTACGTCAGCGTTCTCGTCCATATCTGTTCTCAAACTCGGTAGCACCAGCCATCGTTAATGCTTCTATCCGAGTTCTTGATCTTCTAGAGCAAAGTGGTGACCTACGTGACCGTCTATGGGAAAACGCAGCACATTTCCGCACTCGTATGGAAGCCGCGGGTTTCACTATGGGTGGCGCTGACCACGCGATCATTCCAATCATGCTTGGCGATGCGAAAGTGGCGGCTGAGTTTGCAGAACGCGCACTAGAAAAAGGTATTTACGTGATTGGCTTCTCTTTCCCAGTCGTACCGAAAGGTCAAGCACGTATTCGTACACAAATGTCTGCGGCACACTCGCGCGAGCAACTTGATCGCGCCATCGATGCCTTCATCGAAGTGGGTCGTGACATGGAGATCATTAAGTAATGAAAATTAAAGCGCTATCTAAGCTAAAGCCTGAAGAAGGCATCTGGATGACTGAGGTTGAAAAACCGAAAGTTGGTCATAATGACATTCTGATCAAAATTAAGAAAACCGCGATTTGTGGTACAGATGTTCATATCTACAACTGGGACGAGTGGTCTCAGAACACGATTCCTGTTCCTATGGTCGTTGGTCATGAATACGTGGGTGAAGTGGTGGCTATTGGCCAGGAAGTTCGTGGATTCGAAATCGGTGACCGTGTCTCTGGTGAAGGCCACATCACTTGTGGTCATTGTCGTAACTGTCGTGGCGGCCGCACTCACCTATGTCGCAATACTATTGGTGTGGGTGTAAATCGTGAAGGGGCATTCGCTGAATACCTAGTGATTCCAGCATTTAATGCATTTAAAATCCCTGAAGGCATCTCAGACGATCTAGCATCAATCTTTGACCCGTTCGGCAATGCTGTACACACGGCACTATCTTTCGACCTTGTGGGTGAAGACGTACTGATCACAGGTGCTGGCCCAATCGGTATCATGGCTGCAGCAGTGGCTAAGCACGTCGGTGCTCGTCACGTGGTGATTACAGATGTGAACGAATACCGTCTTGAGCTTGCACGTAAAATGGGTGTGACCCGTGCAGTTAACGTTGCGGAACAGAAGCTTGAAGACGTAATGGAAGAGCTGGGCATGACGGAAGGCTTTGATGTGGGCCTTGAAATGTCGGGTGTTCAGGCGGCATTCAGCACCATGCTGAAGACAATGAACCACGGCGGCCGAATTGCATTGCTAGGTATTCCGCCATCAGACATGGGCATCGACTGGAACCAAGTGATCTTCAAAGGTCTGGTGATTAAAGGTATCTACGGCCGTGAGATGTTCGAAACTTGGTACAAGATGGCATCGCTGATTCAGTCGGGCTTAGACTTGACGCCAATCATCACTCACCACTTTAAGGTTGATGACTTCCAGAAAGGCTTTGATGCGATGCGTAGCGGCCAATCAGGTAAAGTGATTCTCGACTGGGAATAATCGAAGCGAGATGCTGAATAATCAAAGGCGACAGGGAAACTGTCGCCTTTTTTGTTTTGGGCCGCCTACTACTTCTTAGTCAATGTTCAAGCTATATCAGTGAACTGTCTGGTTAGGTAATGAACATATAGCGGGAAGGTTTTAAATTAAATAAATGATAATAAAAACAATAGTTGTCACTAATAATTATTTAAATCAATAATATTGAAGAATATTATATTGAATGTCTCAATTAAAATCATTGGTTTAAGTAATAAAACAATCCTGACTTATATAATAATTAATTTATAAATATAATCGCACGCACTATTCATTGGTAAGAAAAATATCTCAAATGCAATTAAAACTTATCGTGCTTGCGTGTGCGTTACTTAGCTGCGCCTCTTCCTTTGCTACACAAAGTATCACCTGTGAATCGAACACCCCGGGAACTGTGCTGATTGAAGAAGAAGAGTTGTTTGTGGTTGTGAATGACCAACTTATCCGCAACTCTGATTACTGGCAAAACTTCCTTGCTGGCAATATCCAACTCTGCACTAGCCATGTCACGGATATGAGCCATTTATTTGCTAAAGACGAGTTCTTTAACCAAGACATCAGCCGATGGGATACTCGCCGCGTCATCAATATGGACGGCATGTTTTTAGGTGCTAAGCGCTTTGACCAAGATTTAACCGTTTGGGATGTTAGTAAAGTCAAACGACATACGGACTTTTCTAAAAACAGCGGTCTGTCTCAAGACGACCTTCCACAGTTTCCTCAATAACGTCTATTCAATTCTAGGAAAATACAATGAAACGTACACTTACGTCACTTTTCGTCGGCGCGTTAGCGCTCGCTGGTAATTCCGCTTTTGCCGCTGATATCTCAGTAAAATGCCCAGACCAAGCTGTCAACTCTGTGATACTTGAGAACGGGCAGGTTTATGTTGTGGTCGACAACACACTTATCAGAGACAAGACCATGTTGGATTATCTTGAGCGTGGCCAGATCCGCTTTTGTACCACGCAAGTCACGGACATGAGTAGGGTTTTTTATGATCGAGAATCCTTTAATGCCGATATCAGTGATTGGGATGTATCGAATGTAACGGATATGAACTTAATGTTTTTCCGCGCAAAAAAATTTAACCAAGATATTGGCTATTGGAATACTTCTAATTTAACAAATATACACCACATGTTTAACTTAGCGGAAGAGTTCAATCAAGATGTTGGCTATTGGGATGTGTCCAATGTAACGGATATGTCAGGCATGTTTTGGGGAGCAAGTAAATTTAACCAAAATATTGGTTATTGGGATGTCTCAAATGTCACGAATATGTCGCTGGTGTTCCATCGCGCCTATGCTTTTGATCAATATATTGGCCACTGGAATACATCTAATGTGCGCAGTATGCGTGGGATGTTTAAAGAGGCCTATATGTTTAACCAAGATATTGGTCGGTGGGACACGTCGAAGGTACGTGATATGCGCGGTATGTTTGATACGGCAAAAGCTTTTAATCATGATATTTCTCGGTGGGATACCTCCCAAGTAACAGATATGTCTTGGATGTTTTCAAGGGCACTCCTGTTTAATCAAAGTATAGCCGATTGGGATACGTCAAATGTAATCGATATGTCCTATATGTTTTATAGTGCAGAAAGTTTCAATCAGGATATCGGTAATTGGGATACGTCCAAAGTGACCAATATGGAATTGATGTTTCGCGAAGCAGAAAGCTTCAATCAGGATATTGGTCGGTGGGATACTTCCCAAGTAACAGATATGTCTTGGATGTTCGCAAATGCAATCATGTTTAACCAGAACCTTGCTGGCTGGGATACATCAAATGTAATAGATATGTCCCATATGTTTTATAGTGCAGAAAGTTTCAATCAGGATATCGGTAATTGGGATACGTCCAAAGTGACCAATATGGAATTGATGTTTCGCGAAGCAGAAAGCTTCAATCAGGATATTGGTCGGTGGGATACATCAAATGTAACTAATATGGCGCATATGTTCGGATTTGCAAAAGTCTTTGACCAGAATATCAGCCTCTGGAACACATCTAAAGTGACTAATATGAGTATCATGTTTACTGGTGCAGAAAGTTTCAACCAGAATATTAGTGGTTGGGATACCACAAGCGTTACTGATATGTCGTATATGTTTAAAGAGGCGAACGCATTTAATCAAGACATTGGTCATTGGGATACATCAAGCGTGACAAATATGAGCCGTATGTTTATGTCATCTAAGGCATTTTCCCAAGACCTGACTAATTGGAATGTGAGCAATGTGACAGAGCACGCTGAGTTTGCTGTTGACAGTGCCTTAACTCAAGAGCAACTGCCTTACTTCGTTGATTGATCTCTGATACCTAGTATTGTCCGAAAACCAGTGTTGGTGATACAACACTGGCTTTTTGTTTTAGGGCAAGATCAAACTGGCAATGTTAGAAAGACAAAGGCATCTTCCAGTGAAATTGACAAAAAAGTAACTTTCACTTTTTTGTATCCGGTTCCAAAATTCGCAGGTAATCAAAGTTTTCCTACTACTCATGGATTTGGTCATCGACTTATGATGGTGGCCGATCTTCCGTTGGTGACGATAATAAGGAAATAACATGAAAAACACATTGATTGCCGCAAGTTTGATGATTGCGATGGCGGGAACGGTTCAGGCCGCTGAATGGGGTTACAAAGGGGATAAAGGACCTGAACATTGGGGAGACGTTGCCAAAGAGTGTGCCACTGGCAAAAACCAAAGCCCGATTGATATCAAGGATGTGGTTGACGCGGAGCTGATGCCACTCAACATTGAATATCAGGGTATGGTGACTGGGCTGACGAATAACGGACATACACTTCAAGCGGTTGTTGAGGGGAATAACGCCGTGACAGTAGATGGAGTTGAGTTTAATCTGGCGCAGTTCCACTTCCATACGCCTTCAGAAAACCATATTCGTGGTCAACACTTTCCCTTGGAAGCGCATTTTGTCAATGCGGATAAAGATGGCAACCTAGCGGTTGTTGCTGTGATGTATAACGCAGCACCAGGGGAAAACAACCAGATCACACAGTTGACGGCTACCATGCCTGAACCCGGTCAAACCGTGAGGCTACAAACGCCGTTTGCGGTAAAAGATATGTTGCCTGCAACGGGAGAGTACTACCGCTTTAATGGCTCTCTGACGACGCCACCTTGTTCTGAAGGCGTACGCTGGTTTGTGCTTAAATCTGCGCAAACCTTAACGACGGAACAGGCAAAGCAAATGCAGATGGTGATGGGTAACAACAACCGCCCAATTCAAAAACAGAATGCTCGTGTCGTTCTCACTAACGATTAAAATAATCAGGCCGGGACATCCCGGCCTTTTCAGCGGCTGTGAAGCAGCACTGACATACCTTAGTCTGGCTTTTGCTTCCCTTTCACACTCAGTATCCTAGTGGCGATTCTCGCAATGTTATGAGGTTGGGTGATCGCAGCAATACCGAGTTCGAACTAGCGACTTTGGCTAATGGCCGCGTATTGGCGCAGTAAGTCGGTTAACGTTGTGACCCACTCTAATGCGTTGGTTGGGGCTTGTTTAAGTAGTACTTCCACATGCTGACAATGGATTTCAAGAGGTATTGCCTGTTCAAGGTGAAAAGAAACCGAATAGAAATGCCAAAGCAGTAAGCGTTGCATGCGTAGCGTATTTTGCTGTTGATTGTCTGATTCGCTGAAAAGGGCTGGCAGTTCACTCAGAGCGATCGCACTCATCCTCAACATGGCATCAAACTGCGCCTCTTGCAGTTTGTCTTCGGATTCCGTCTCATCGGCATCGAACGTAAACAGCTCCGTCATCGATTCTTCTGCGATCAGGCGGTGGATCATTCGTAGACTCAGTTCTTCCAGCTCTTCTCTTGGGGTAGCTTTTAGGGATGAGAGGGTGTAATCGCGTTGCATGGTGATCTCTGGCATCTGTTAAAGGGGCGATTATTCTATACCGCTAGTGGCATAAATCTAGCTCTAATTGAGTTACTGCTTAACATGAAGCTCCCAATCAGCGCTCTAAATTGCTCCAAATAAAATAGCCCCACCAAACGGTGGGGCAATATGCAGTTGTGTTTGCGTTATTAGCTTGCTGACGTTGTTAGAGAATTCTTTTGCCACTAGTACGTTAGTTGATACTTTTATAAACCTAGATGGCAAATCGTGAATTGCCAAACTTTTTACGCAAATGAATTTGGTTACATATTAGTTATTGTGATCTTTGTTCATTATTTCATAGCAACAAAATGCACAATTTGTACACTTTCTGCTAGTTTCCCTAGTCAATCTTATCAGGGGTGAAAGCATTGCTTATAGATTGAGCACTTGAACGTTTGCGTGAAAATATGTGATGAATATCTCATTATGTTCGCTATACTTTCCGCCCGGTTAAGAGCGACAGCTCTACCAATACAAGCCGTCACATGGAATGGTGAATGACCCCACGGACCGGACCAGCTATTTTTCAATGCTTGTAGAGGTTATCTTTAATGAATGTCCTATTCGGATTAATCGGTGTTGCGACACTATTATTGTGTGCTGTGTTGTTGTCAGAGAGTCGCAAAGCAATCAACTGGAAAACAGTCTTTCGCGCTTTGTTACTTCAGGTCGGTTTTGCCGCTTTAGTCTTGTACTTCCCTTGGGGACAAACTGCACTCACCAGTTTAAGTAATGGTGTTTCTAGCCTATTAGGCTTTGCTGATGAAGGCATTGGGTTCTTATTTGGTGATTTAGCCAATACAGGATTTATCTTTGCGGTTCGTGTTCTTCCTATCATTATTTTCTTTAGCGCGCTAATTTCTGCACTTTATTACCTTGGTATTATGCAAAAGGTTATCGAGTTTATCGGTGGTGGTATCCAAAAGTTCCTAGGGACGAGTAAAGCTGAGTCTTTGGTTGCTACCGGTAACATCTTCCTATCTCAAGGTGAGTCTCCACTTCTTGTTCGACCTTTCCTTTCGCGTATGACTCGCTCTGAACTGTTCGCTGTGATGGCCGGTGGTATGGCTTCTGTAGCCGGTAGTGTGCTGGGTGGATATGCTGGGTTGGGCGTTGAGCTGAAGTACTTAATTGCCGCGAGCTTTATGGCTGCGCCGGGCAGTTTGATGATGGCAAAGATCATTGTGCCTGAGCGTGAAACACCAATCGACCAATCTGATATTGAGATGGACAAAGCGCAAGACAGCAATGTGATTGATGCCCTAGCAAGTGGTGCAATGAATGGTATGAAGGTCGCCGTTGCTGTCGGTACCATGTTGATTGCGTTCGTGAGCGTGATTGCCATGGTCAACACGGGCCTGGAAAGTTTGGGTGACGTGGCGGGCTTTAGCGGATTGACGCTGCAAACGCTGTTTGGTTACCTGTTTTCTCCTCTGGCATGGGTGATTGGCGTGCCGGCAAATGAAATGCTGATGGCGGGCTCTTACATTGGCCAAAAAATTGTCATGAATGAGTTTGTGGCTTTCATCGACTTTGTCGAGTACAAAGCGCTACTCTCTGAACACACCCAAGTGATCGTCACATTTGCACTGTGTGGCTTTGCCAACATAGGCTCGATTGCTATTCAGCTTGGCTCTATTGGTGTGATTGCGCCAGAGCGCCGCTCTGAAGTGGCTAATTTAGGCATAAAAGCAGTACTTGCTGGTACACTGGCGAATCTAATGAGTGCATGCCTAGCGGGGATTTTCATTCTACTTTAACCCATCGCTAGATTCTAAAATCTATAAAAGAAGTACAAAGCCCAGTTTATGAAGCTGGGCTTTACTTATCTATTTGAGTCAAAACTGATTTATAGCAACGTTTCGATTTGTTGTAGGCGTAGGATGGAAGCATCCCGTCTGGGAAATTTCCAACAATAATAAGAGATACCGCTATGAATGAACTGATTCAACGTTTTTTGCGCTACGTAACTTTTAACACACAATCCAATCCTTCAAGTTCCAAATGTCCAAGTAGTGAAGGACAGAGAACGTTCGCCCAGTTTTTGCAACAAGAGTTAATAGAACTGGGGTTAAGTGATGTTTCGCTTGATGAAAATGGGTATTTGATGGCGAAACTGCCAAGTAATGTCGATTATGATGTCCCTGCGATAGGTTTTGTCGCTCATATGGATACCGCACCTGATGCGTCAGGAAAAAATGTCAAGCCTCAGATTGTTGAGGATTATCAGGGGGGGGATATTGCACTTGGTAAGGGGGATGAAGTGCTTTCTCCTATTCAGTACCCCGAGCTGCACCGACTTCATGGGCATAACCTTATCACCACAGATGGTACAACGCTTCTCGGTGCGGATAACAAAGCGGGCATCGCTGAAATTATTTCCGCTATCGCTGAATTGCAAGCGAACCCGAGTATTCCACATGGTGATATTTGTATTGGGTTTACACCAGATGAAGAAATTGGTCGTGGAGCGGACTTGTTTGATGTGAAGAAATTCGGCGCGCAATGGGCATATACGATTGATGGTGGTCCTGCTGGTGAACTGGAGTATGAGAACTTTAACGCAGCCAGTGCCGATGTCATTTGCCATGGTGTCAACGTACACCCAGGAACGGCAAAAAATAAAATGGTGAATGCCATGAACATTGCAGCTCAGTTCCAGTTGTTGATGCCTACTGATGAAACGCCAGAGGCAACGGAAGGGTATCAGGGCTTCTACCATTTGAAATCTGCGGAAATGACCGTTGCACGTTGCGAGTTAGGTTATATCATTCGGGATTTTGAACGTGATGGACTTGAGCAACGCAAGGCGTTTATGCAGAGCAAAGTGAACGAGCTCAATGAAACGCTAACCAAAGGTCGAGTAGAGCTTAAACTGACAGACAGCTACTTCAATATGAAGGAGATGGTTGAGCCGCACCCTCATATCATAGAGCTAGCAAAACAAGCGATGATCGCCTGTGATATCGAACCAAACGTTAAGCCAATTCGCGGTGGTACCGACGGTGCAAGGTTATCATTCATGGGGTTACCTTGTCCTAATCTCTTCACTGGTGGCTATAATTTTCATGGAATTCATGAGTTTATCAGTATTGAGGCTATGGAGCAGGCCGTTAAAGTCATTATGACCTTGTCAGAAAGAACCGCACTGAGCTATAGATAAAATCTTGATATATTCCTGTTATCTCATTGATTATCGTGTACATTTATTAGAGTATGCTCGATAAACAGAGGTTTCAGGGATGAAAAGGATTTTTTTACTGTTTACACATCTTATGTGTGGTGGTGTTGGTTTTGCAATTGGCATCTATGCCTTACCTATACTCATCCAGCCTGATTCGCCTTCGATGAGCTCAGTAGAGAATGTCACTAACAATGCCGTTTATACGGCGACCTTCCAGCGTGATAGGAAAGACAGTGATTTTTTGCATTGGGGCGAAGGATCAGTGTCTATCAGTCAGGACAAAATCGCTTTTGTTGGTGAATTAGCTCCGGGGCCGGATTATAAGCTTTATTTATCGCCACAGTTTGTCGAAACCGAAGCTGACTTTAATCAACAAAAACAGACCATGGTGAAAGTCGGTGACGTGAAGACGTTTGACCGTTTTACTCTCGATTTACCGAGTGATGTGAGTTTAGCAGAATATAATACGGTGATAGTTTGGTGTGAAACCTTTGGTGAATTTATCACCTCTGCGCGTTTTAAATAGTGTCTCACAGCACATAGCCTGTATTTATAGCAATGTAAACTGGATCCTTCTCAACAAGTATGGGAAGTTATTATTGAGCATGTATAGATTTCTATGAGGGGCGTTTGCCCCTTTCTTATATAACAAAAACAGGAGCCGAGAATGGAGAAAGTGCAAGTTGTCATCGATTTTCTTCTGACTCATAAATTCATTTTCACAGCGCTGATTATGGTATGTGTAGTCGTAATCCGCCGCATCATTTTATCGAAGATACGTGGCGATGTTGCCTTTGTGTCTGAGAAACAACGTAACTGGATGTCACGCACCAAGAATGGTGCATTTGCCGTGACCGTTCTGCTACTTTTCATTCTGTGGAAGTCTGAGATCAATGAATTCGCTCTTTCGGTAACGGCGATTGCCGTGGCGATAGTTGTGGCATCCAAAGAAATTATTTTATGTTTTACCGGATCGATTCAAAGAGCCAGTTCTCGTTCATTTCGAGTTGGTGATTGGATTGAAGTTGGTAAGCTCTGTGGTGAAGTGATTGAGCACAACATGATGGCTACTGTCATTCAGGAAATCGATCTTCACCATGGCCAGTACCACTACACGGGGAAAACCGCGACCCTCCCCAATAGTATGTTTTTTACTTATCCGGTGAAAAACCTCAACTTCATGAAGCGCTATGTTTATCATAATTTTTCGATTGTTTTGGCTGAGTTTGTCAATTTGTATCCACTAGTGCCGATAATGATCGAGAAAATCGAAGAGCATTGCCATTATTTCAGCGATGTTGCAACACGTTATAACGCCATGATCGAGAAGCACGCTGGTGTTGATTTGCCGGGGGCAGAACCTCATATCCATATCAATAGCGGCGCGACAGGGGAGCAAGTGGTTCATTTCATGATTTTTTGCCCGACTGATAAGGCGACTCATCTAGAGCAGGAAATCAGAAAAGACTTTATGGAACTCTATGAAGAGAGGTTCCCGCCAAAGAAAGACGAGGAGAAAGAGAGCTGAGGCTCTCTTTTTTGTGCCTAAAACGCTTCTATTCGACAGCTCTATCTTCAACCGCTAGTGTTAACATGAGAGGGTGAAGATGAAGACTGTCGTTGAAAAGGTGCCCATCCCTTGTGTGAGAAATTGCTGCCTTGATGGTGATGACATTTGCTTAGGGTGTTTTCGAACGCTCAATGAGATATTGGAGTGGCGCTCTTATACGGATGAGGAAAAACGCGCTGTGCTAGTACGTTGTGCAGTACGCAGAAAGAAAAGAAGTCGGTAGCGCCCGATATTGATGAGATCAGTATGAAAAGTTTGCATGAGCTGAGCGCTTAATCGCTAAGGCATTCAATTAAAGAGATGATTAAATACATGCTCAAAATCTGCGATGGCATGGCGATTGATTCTATAACACACTTTAGGGGGATTCGGCTCTGCAATAATAAACTCAGCTTGTTTTAGAATACGTAAATGCTCAGATACGGTTGATTGTGCCAGTTCTAACTGCGATACCAGATCACAGTTTAGGCAGCCTCCAAGGTTATCCAATGTTACTAAAATCTTAAGAATTCTAACGCGGGCAGGGTGAGAAAGTGCTTTTGCTTGGAGAGCAAATGCACTTTCTAGTGCGATTTCAGTATCTGTTGTTGAGAATGCTCGCTGGTTTGCTAAGTTACATTGGTTAGTCATATGAGTGATACTAATTGATAATCGTCAAATCGCGATTGAATATACTGATGGTTTTTTTCTGGTGCAACAAAAAAAGCAGTCCTGTTAGTAGGGTTTTGCGAGTGGATAGATGTCTGCTAGATTCAGACACCTTCCGGTTGCATATCTTCTAATTGAACTCGAATTGGGTGCTTGTCAATGATTAAGCTGAGCTCTTTGAGCCGATTCACTAGGCGGCTATCGAGTAATGTTCCCGCTTTCAATAAACACCCGCCATTATTTGCAAATATATCGCCTGCTAACGTCATTCCTGCTTGTAGCTCAGCCAGGCTCGCGAGTGTAATAAATTGGTTGGAATTCGTTGTAGCATGAGGTGTTGTCGCATTCGAGGACTCTCGATTAATGTCGGTTACGACATCATGGTATTGATGCTGTTGGTACAATTCTGAGTGTGCGGTGATCGCTTGCTCGATTTGCTCTCGGGTGTCTTTGACTTTAATCGGTTTTGACAGAAATGCGTCGATTTCGAAACGCATGCAGGTTGAGATTGTTTTGGTGTCTGAGAGCGCTGTAACAGCGATAATACTGGTTTCTGGCGGAGCTTTAGTATTCCCCATACGAATAGCTTTAATCAATTCTAATCCGTTAATATGAGGCATATTGATATCTGTGATGACCAAATCAATATGGCTTTGTGCTATTTTTTCTATTGCACTTTGGCCGTCTGCTGCGCTCAGAATGTTTTCGTAACCACTTTTAAACAGCATGCCTATGAGTGATTTGCGAGACAAGTTATTGTCTTCTACAACAAGAATGGTAAATATTCTAGGTTCGAATGTTGTCATAAACCTCTCCTTGTAACTATGTGAGAGTAGCGTTGCTCGAATTATACGAGTTCTGCAAATATCGAACCAATAACTGGCTATTCCAGTTCATCTGATTATTTTTGTTTTAAATCAATGATATGTTTACTGATTGAATATGTTGGATGCTAGAATTGAACCCTAATTTGTCTCTCAATATTGGAAAGTTTGAGGTGTTCTCAGTTTGATTCTTAATCTGAGAAAGTGGCTTAGACAGCCATCTGTGTTTTGTCTTCTCTAACTACGATGCTATTTGTATCAACAATTTTACTGAGCTCAAATAAGCGTAAAATGAGCTTTTTGTTAAGCACAGTGCCAGCCCGAAGCAAGCAACCACCCGAGACGGCATTAATATCATAAACTAGGGTCATACCTTCTTTGAGTTCCGAAAGCTGTGACAGTTCGCGTACACGACTGTCTATAGACCGGATACGCTGTGTTGTTTCTTGCGGATTTTCTTGAGGAGTTAAGTCAATGTGGGTATCGACCTCTTGGTAAAAGTGTTGTTGATATAAACGCTTAGGCTCTGATATTGCACTTTGAATTTTTTCTTGTGCCGACTTTATATTGATGGGTTTGACTAGAAAAGCATCGACTTCCATCGCCATACAAGCTGAAATAGTGGAGGTATCAGACAGGGTTGTGACAGCGATAATTCGTGTGTCACAGGCGATTTGGGCTTGGTTGGTTCTTATGGTTTTAATCAACTCCAGTCCATTAATATTGGGCATGTTGATGTCTGTGATAATTAAATCAATTTTGTTCTCTGCGCATTTTTTCATGGCTTGCATGCCGTCTTTAGCGCAGAGTAAGTTTTCATAACCACCTCTCACTAGCATCCCTACGAGCGCTTGGCGAGAGAACTTGTGATCTTCAACGATAAGAATCGTAAAATCGGCTGGGTCATAGTTACTCATAAATCACTTCCGTATCTTCGATGATTGAATGCTCAATTAGGTAGTTCTTTAAGCGTATCAGTTCTGCTTTGGCGTCGTTTAAAGTGTTCGATAGTTCTAACCAGTTTTTTTGATGTGCTGTTTTTTGTAAGATCTCAAATGTATTGGCGAGTTCATCAGCTCCCGCAGAGCGGGCGGCTCCCTTTGCAGCATGGGCAATTTGTTGAAGTTCTTTATCGCTTTGCTCAGTCACTGCAAGCTCTACTTTTTCTATATCTTCATTAACGGACTCCCAGTAGCCTTCTAGTAAAGGGCCAACAACCGATATCTCTTTAGTGCCTAAAAGCTGCTCCAAAGTAGACATACTGATAGGGGCTTGCTCTGATTTTTCTACGGGGATTTCGGTATTTTCTGGCGCATTCTCAGGTTGATTGGCAGATTTATCCCCTAGTGGGATAGGGGAGAGCTTCATCCAGTTCTCTATTGCTTGATCGAGAGTTTTTAGCTCAACTGGTTTGGTCAAATAATCATCCATCCCCGATGCGATACATTGCTCCGAAGCCTCAACCATCGCGTTGGCGGTAATGGCGACGATTGGCGTATGGCCTCGATTCTTGTCTTGACGTTCTATGTTCCTGATTTGATTCGCCAGTTCATAACCATCCATTACCGGCATGTGGCAATCCGTCAATATCAAATCAAATTGTCCATGCTTCCACTTGTGGAGGGCTTCTTGTCCATGTATGGCCATTTCACATTGGTAACCGAGGTGACTGAGCTGTCTTTGAATAACATCTCGGTTGGTGGGTTGATCATCGACAACTAAAATGACGCCTGTTTTGCTTTTGGGAATGCCTTTATTGGTGTCATTCTCAAGTTGTTTGATGTTTTTTTCGCAACTGATAAGGCCTCGCATGACACCGATAGCGGTAGTGAGCTCGCTTGGCTTAAAAGGCGTACATGGCATTACATAGCTGTTAGGTTTGGTTAAGCCAGATTCTGCGGTTGGATTACGAGTTAGAAAGATGAATTTTTGTTTATCCAGCAGAGGAGATCTGAACTCAGACAGTGGTTTTTCTTCATAATAATGATAGAGATCAGGGCCAATGATAATGAGATCGATGGTCGCACCGGCATTACTTGCGTAGTCGAGTACGGAAATTGCTCTTTGAATGGTGGCAACGCAATTGGTTTTACAACGAAAGTTTGCAAGATTGATATCACAGAAGGTAGAAATGTTTTGATCATTGGTGACGAAAAGGATTCTGGAGCCATTAACATAGTTTGGCGTTGGGTCTTGAGGGCTTTCTTCTACTTCTATGAAAGGGAGTTCAACAGAGAACCGGCTACCCACACCAAACCGGCTGTCTACCTTGATATCGCCTCCCATCATTTCTAATAGGGAGCGGGTGATAGAGAGGCCTAACCCCGTTCCACCATAGAGTCGAGTAGTACTGGTGTCTGCCTGACTAAAGGCTTTGAATAGTTTTTCAACCTGCTCCTCAGTCATACCAATTCCATTGTCTTCAATGATGATTTCGACGTAGGGCGCGATTTCATGCTGGTTAAGAGTTGCAGACACCCACACCTTACCTTTCATTTCATCCGTGCTATCGGTGAATTTGACGGCATTACCAACTAGGTTGAGTAACACCTGACTGAGCCTAACACTATCACTCATGATGACTTTCGGTAGGCTGGCATCATAGGTGAGATAAAGCTCAATTCCCTTGTTGTTTGCCTGTAAGCAGAGAACATCTAGTGTCCTTTCGATGAGTTTTTGCAGCTCAACAGGGACACTTTCCAAAGACATTTGACCAGCTTCTATCTTAGAAAAATCTAGAATGTCGTTAATAATATGAAGTAGGGTAAGAGCGGAATCTTTGATGGTGGTGACCATACTTTTTTGCTCACCGTTAAGCTCTGACTCACTCAAAAGGCTCAACATTCCGACGACACCGTTCATCGGAGTTCGTATTTCATGACTCATGTTCGCTAGGAACATAGATTTTGCTTCACTGGCGGCTAATGCGATTTCACTTTCTTGCCTGAGGTTAGCTTGTGCCTTTTTTTCTTTCGTGATGTCAATGTTAACACCACCCATACCAATAGGGGTGGTTCCATCCTGATCAAAGAGAACATCTGCAGCGGCTTTAACCCAGCGTATATTCCCGTCTGGTAATTGTATTCTGAATTCAGAGTTAAATTGAGTGAGGTTTTCTCGGGCTTTGTTAAGGGCTTCCTCCGCGCTGTATACATCTTCTTCTAATACTCGTTCTTGCCACATAGCGTAGTTGTTCTTACAGTTGTCAGGGTCTACGCCATATATCTCGTACATACGTTCATCCCATGAGAGCTCATTGCTTTTAAAGTCCCAGCTCCATATTCCGATCCCCCCAGCTTGAGTGGCTAAATTTAGGCTCCTTACTACCTCCTCAAGCTCACTTTGGCTTTTTCTGAGTTCATTCTGAGCTATTTGCTCTTTACTGATATCACGTAAAACCAAAACGATGTACTTTTGCGATTTCATTGTTATGTATCGAACAGAACCGAGCATGCTGAGAACGTCATTAGTTCGATTGACTTTTATGACGTCATCTAGTGGCACTTCTTGGTACATTTCCACACTGGAAAGCTTACTTTCGATGCTGTTTTCTGAAAACTCATAAAGGAGCGAGGTGAGGTTCAAGCCAAGCAGAGCGGTTTTGTCATGCTCAAAAAGAGAGAGTGCCGAGTCATTGACGTCGAGTATTCTCAATTCAGAGTTGAGCAGCAGCATATTGTCGACGGCCTGTTCGAACATGACCCCCATTTGGATTTCTTGCTCATTGATGCGTTGATTTTGGTTAGAGACCAACTGTTGAAGTTTACGATTAGACTTTTTGAGCTCTTGACGAACTTGTTTCATTTGGCTGATGTCAGTTTGGCTGAGAATGAGGTAGTGGTTACCGCCTCCTTTTTTTCTCATTGCTTCCAAGTTGATACGTAGCCAACCTTGCTTTTTTTCTTGATTGATACAAATTTCACTGGTGTGGGATGTGGCTGCATGGACTGCGCTATGAAGACTAGCGATATGATCGTCACTGAGAAAATGTGAGAAAAATTCAATGATATTACGGCCAATGACTTGGTTAGAAGGGAGTTGGTAGTATTTGAGAAAAGCAGGGTTGGCATAGAAAATGGCATTGGAGCCTACTTGGCCATCAAATATCACCATACCATCAGATAGCAGATCTAAAATGCTGGTTTTAATGCTGTCATCACGTTGTGGTAATGCTTTCTTTGGCTGTTTGTCTGCCAGTAATGACGTAAACGGGTTCTTCATAGGCGCCAACCTTGATGTGCTCGTGTTACTGCCTCTCCATTTTGAGATTGGAGATGTCTTTTATGAAATCATATACATAATAATAGAACGAGCTGGCGCATTTGGTAGGATTAATAACAAAATCTCCCTCTTCAGAGGGAGATTTCTAATGTTTTAACAATGGGTTAATTAACCCGCAATATGCAAATTAAGTCTGAGGTCGAGCGGTAGCTTAGAGAGTTTATCTTTCAAAATGCGACGTGTTTTCTCAATATCTGCGATAGCCACCTGTTTCTCTGTTGAATGAACATCAAGGTTCACTCTAAGCTCACGACCCACTTTAGTGACAGCCGTTAACTCAATTTGTTGTTTTACTTCTTTAACCAGTGCCGATACACCTTGATCAACTGCGTCACAGATCTCATCACTAGGAGGCATCATCAGGAGTTCACGAACCGCTTCTTTAAGCATCTCATAGGGTACTTTTATGAAGTAAAAAGACATCAGAATCATCATCATAGGATCAGCGTAAACCGAATATTCAGCAAGTGGAGATAAGGCAACTACCCATGCAGCTATAAAGCCTAAAGTGACGGCAACACTTAATAATGTGTCCATTTGCCATTGTTTGACTTCCGCTTCGATTAAACCAGATGAAAAACGCTTGGACTTTTGAGCAATGTGCCACCACGCGTAACCACAGCCTAGAACATTGACTACACCAAACAAGGTAGCGATAGAGGCATCGACTTCACGTCCACCATTGAACACTGCGATAATGGCAGAATAAAGTGAGTACGCAACAACAAGAAGGATGACACTGCCTTTAGTTGCGATAACAACAGGCTCTAAGACTGCTTTACCAAAGGGGAAGTGACTCCGGGATGGGCTTTGAATGTACTTAGATACAGCGAGCGACAATAAAGTTAGCAGCAGACTAACTGAAGAATAAACCCCATCAAAGACAATGACTAATGAACCAACAAGCAGCCCGAGTACCAATCCGCCTACTGCAAAGCCTGAAGCTAAAAGGGCTGAGAAAGTCAGTATTCGTTTTTCATTTAAGCTTGTCCTGGCACACATAGAGTTTTCTCTTCGCTATACATACCTTTATTCTTCTCATACTGAGAGAATTTGACAAACTCGATCTGACTTTAAAATAGACAATGTTCTTTGCTTTAAATTAAAGTACTTTTAAATCAATGGATTAGTTGTTATTTTTGGTGTCAGTTAAATTGGCACTGACTGTCGTGTTGTAAACGGAATCATCATTTTAAAGCTTGGGCTTGGTTTTTAAATCGAGGCGGCAGTTAAAAATCAAACAGATATTCGTTAAGTTTGTCAGCTAACCAGGACATGCCAGGGTGTTCTGCCATACCTGCGGCGGTAAACATACAGTAGTCCTCTTGAGTCAGGCCATAGGTATGTTTAATGACCGCCAGTTCTTGCTTGCGCAAGTGATGGCGTATGAGGGGTTCAGGGAGCACTCCCCAGGCGTCTTCTGTAAGAATGGTTTTGAGTATGTAATCAAAGCTGGAAAAGCCAATATGGCGCAGAGAAAAAGGTTGCAATTCCGGATTATCTTTTTCATTCAAATACACCATCACCGCTTGATTTGAGTTGCGAAGCTCTTCGTCTGAAACACGTCGAAGTTGGCTAAGACGATGATCGGCCTTACAGACAGACATCAGCCTTATTTTACCTAAAGGGTGATAGCTGATGTGTGGATCGTCAATACGCTCGTAGTCGATACCAAAGGCAAAGTCGACTTGCTGTGTCGTGACTAAATTGGCTAAATCTCCACTGGATGCCAGCACAATGTTGAATGAGGTCGCTGGAAACTTATTGTTCAATCGGTGAGAAAGTTCTTGCCACATGTCGTCTGGTAGTGAGTCATCACGTGCTATCCAGACTTCGGCGTTGAATTCGCCTGAAACTTGCGCGCAGGTCTGACGAATACGGGAAACCGTTACCAGTAAATTCTGGCAATCTTTATAGATGGCTTTGCCAGCCTCAGATAGAGATACATGATTACCTGTACGCACAAATAGTTCAATATTAAGGTCTTTTTCAAGTGCTTTAATGGACATGCTCAGCTTGGTGCGATTGCATTCGAGTTGCCTGGCGGCCTCGGATACTGACCCAGTATCAGCAACAGTACAAAAGGCTTCAATCTGCGATAGGTTCATCTGAGTAATTCACGTCATTGGTGTTTATATAAGCTAATGTTATAAGAATACATTACGCTTGTCTGTTTTCTGGTGGCAAAAGCTATGAATTTTATGCAGTTTTGATACTCTTACTGGACGCCAAATGAATGAGGTAACAGGGAGATCATGATGGCTACAAATTGGGATGATTACGCAGCAGAGTGGGAAAGCGAACCTTCAGCAGTCTTGTATGCACAGAAAGCATTCGACTCTCTGCAAGAAATTGTCGATGTCCAAGGGAAGCGTATTCTCGATTTTGGTTGTGGTACAGGATTACTAAGCCAGAAACTTTCTCCTCTCGCGAAAGATATTGTCGCGCTAGACAGTTCAGAAGCCATGATTGAGCAACTGGACATGAAAGAGCTGAATAATGTTGAACCTGTTGTTGACTACTTGTCTCGTGGTTTGGTCGCAATGCATCCAGCGTTTCGCAATCAGTTTGATCTCGTTGTCGCATCGTCTGTTTGCAGTTTTCTACCTAACTACTCTGATATTGTCGATATTGTCTATAGCTTGCTTAATAAAGGAAACCACTTTGTTCACTGGGACTGGTTATCTGAGAAAGACGAAGAAGGTGGAATGACCCCAACACATGTTTTGCAGGTATTGAGCAGTGTTGGGTTTGATGAGGTCGAAGTCACAACGCCGTTCAGTATAGACACGCCGCAAGGTAAGTTGACAGTACTGATGGCGATAGCAAAGAAATAACGCCAACTTCAAAATTTTGTAAGCCCGAACGATTGTTGTTCGGGCTTTTTGTTTAAGACACCGCTTGAGTCGCGTATTGAGCAATTTCATCCAATACGTGAGGGTTAGCTATTGCCCCTTTGTTCAGGACTTCTTTACCATGTAAGGCCTGTTTGACGGCCAGCTCCACTAACTTACCAGATTTGGTTTTTGGTACTTCGCTAATGGGGTAGATTTCGGCGGGTACATGCCTAGGTGAGCATTGAGTTTTGAGCTGTAACTTGATGGTTGAAATGAGTTCATCGTTAAGTGTACGGTTGTCATTTAACTGAACGAACAGCACCACTTTCTCATCACCGTCTGTGACCCGACCAACAGCAATAGAATCCTTGACTTCTTCAAGCTGGTTAACCTGCTGGTAGATCTCCGCTGTGCCTATCCGAACGCCCCCGGGGTTAAGGGTGGCATCACTACGGCCATAGAAAATCATTCCCCCGTTGTCTGTTATTTCTACATCATCCCCATGGTGCCATGTGTTGTGGTACTTATCCCAATAAGCGTTGTGGTAGCGTTCACCATTGTCATGCCAAAAGCCGACGGGTTGATTCGGGAAGCTGTTAAGACAAACGAGCTCACCGCGCTGATTCTCGACGGGCTGTCCTTGCTCATTGAATACTCGGACATCTAACCCCAGTCCCGCCGCCTGACATTCACCGCGATATACCGGAGAAATTGGGTTACCGAGAACAAAACAGCCACAAATATCAGTGCCACCGGAGATAGAAGCCAAGTGAACATCTGCCTTGATGCAGCTATAGACGTAGTCATACTGCTGTGGGTAGAGTACGGAACCAGTTGAACAAAGAGTTTTAAGGCTTTCTAGGCGGTAGTAATGACTCGGGTTGAACTCTGCTTTTTGCAGTGCTTCGAGATACTTAGCTGATGTGCCAAATAAACTGACTTGTGCTTCTTCAGCCAATTCCCATAAAACACTTGGCATTGGATACATAGGGCTGCCGTCGAAAATGACGAGAGTCGCACCACTGGCGAGGGCTGAAACGTGCCAGTTCCACATCATCCAACCACAGGTAGTGTAATAAAACACGCGATCACTTGGCTGAATATCACAATGCAGTTGATGCTCTTTCAAATGGTTAAGTATCGTGCCACCGACGGAATGGACGATACATTTAGGCTTGCCGGTCGTGCCGGAGGAGTAGAGGACAAACAGTGGGTCATTGAATCCGACGCGTTGGTATCGCACTCCACGAGGGATGTAGCTGGCTAAAATCGACTCCCAGTCAGAAAACTTTTCATTGCTGTGAGGTCCTTCTTGCCCAATCTGCAAATAATCAATGTGACAGGTGTTTTGAATGCTGGATATAGCCTTCACAATTTGGTTGTTTTTTTCATCCATGTTGAATGTTTTACCGTTGAAGCTATAACCGTTGCAGCAAAACAAAATCTTAGGTTGAACCTGTCCAAATCTTTCTTTGACACTCTCCACCCCAAAATCAGGGGAAGTGGATGTCCATATGGCGCCTAAACTGGTTGTCGCAAGCATAGCGACGACCGTTTCTGGCATATGGGGTAGGTATCCGGCGACCACGTCACCTTTTTCTACACCGTTTTGTTTTAACCATTGCTGAACAATAGACACCTGATCGCACAGTTGTTGCCAAGTGAGCTTACGGCTTTGGCCGCGCTCATTTTTAAACCAGATAGCCACGCCTTCAGGCTCTTGAAATGCATAGGAGAGCAGGTTTTCAGCGTAGTTTAGCTGAGACTGTGGGAACCAGATAGTGTCGCGATTGGATAAGAACTTTTCCCAACGCGCTATTCCTTCGCCATGAATGCAATCACCTTTGAATCCGATTACATCGCAAAAGTGCCAAATCTCCATCCAGAAATGTTTTTTATTTTCTACAGACCATCGGTGTAAATCACTATAATTTTCAATGGCCTCTCCCTGCATGTTGATATGCTGGATAAATTGATACAGATTGGATGCGGCCATTCTTTCTTGGCTAGGCTCCCAAAGTGGGAGTGGCTCAACTGACTTTTGAGTGGACATGACTTCCTCGTCTTACACACTTTTCCATAACTATGGCTAAGTTTTGTTGCAAAAATAGCCAATGTCAAACAATCCGCCAATAAACATATCGCTGATAAATAAGCAAAAAAAATGAAAATGTAAAATAAATGTTACAGTGGTCGTGGCGGTGATGTAAGTGGACGAATTGTCACCGATTTCGTGAGGGGATAGGCTTAATGTAAAAGAGTTGTTAAAAGGAAATGTGATGACTCAGTACGTATCTAAACCTGTTAATAAACAAGGATTTGTCGACTGGAGCGGCGAAGAAGATCAGATCTGGCATGATCTTGTCTCACGTCAGTTAGATTTAGTTAATCAGCGTGCTTGTAAGGAATATCTTCGTGGTCTTGAGTTGCTCAGTCTACCGCTCGATAGAGTTCCTCAACTGCCTGAAATTAATCAAGTCTTACAAAGAGAAACCGGGTGGCAAGTCGAGCCTGTTCCTGCATTGATAAACTTTGATCGTTTTTTCGCTCTACTGGCAAATAAGAAATTTCCGGTGGCCACCTTCTTACGCTCACGTGAAGAGTTTGACTACTTACAAGAACCCGATTTCTTTCATGAAATTTTTGGCCATTGTGCAATGCTCACTAATCCGGAATTTGCTGAGTTCACGCATATTTACGGTCAACTTGGTAAAGACGCGACAAGTAAAGAACGGGTGTATTTAGCTAGGCTTTACTGGTTTACTGTAGAGTTTGGTTTGGTGAAAGAAGGTCAAGAATGCAAAATTTATGGGGGAGGGATTTTATCGTCTCCTGGAGAAACACTGTATGCCTTAGATGACGAGCGCCCGTTGAGAGAAGGGTTTGATCTTCATACTGTACTGAGGACGCCATATCGCATTGATATTATGCAACCAATATATTTTCTGCTCGAAGATATTAGGCAGTTATACAAGCTAAGTAAAACGGATCTGATGTCTCATGTACATCAGGCAATGAACGCGGGATTGCTACCTCCGCTATTTGAACCAAAGGAAATCACCCATGCTTAATGAATTACGATGTGAAGCCTGCAGCAGTGATGCGATTGCACTGAACAAAGAAGAGCAAAGATTGCTGCTTACAGAGCTTAACGATTGGATGCTAATAGAGCGAGATGGTATTCCTCAGCTTGAGAAGGAATACAAATTTAAGAACTTTAAGTTAGCGTGGGCATTTGCTAATAAGATTGCCGAATTGGCTGAAGATGAGTTTCACCACCCTTCGATACTATTGGAATGGGGTAAAGTAACTATTACATGGTGGAGCCACTCAATACAAGGCCTGCACCGTAACGATTTCATCTGTGCAGCGAAATGCGATAAATTGAAAGATTAACCACAAAGGCCTGAAGCTTGCCTCTGTTTTGCTTCAGGCCGTTTTATCTCACTGAACATATCCCACCTTTATTGTCGCCCTTATCCTATATCGATTTACCATTATCATTTAATGGATTTTCCATCAGTAAGTGGTTAATTAATCCTAAATCATAATTTGATTTATTTAAATAAACTGAGAGTAGTAATGCTGAATAATTTCTATTAGTGATATTAATGTTTTTTTGAAGGTGTTGTCATTTATATGATTTTCAACTCTCCGTTACGATGAGTAAGTATTAATTATTATTTTACTTTCACTGAAAATCTAAGTTAATTTAAATTAAATATTAGTAAGATTTATCTTAGAGGTTTGACAGGTATAGTGGTTGGAAATATRTTTATTTTTTAAATTTAATATCACTTTAAATTCACAACCATTCAAATAACAGAACTACAGGATATATGATGAACAGACTATTTATAGCGGCATGCCTTACCGTTTCTTTATCAGGTCAGTTGTTTGCTAATGAAGAGCAAAGTTTAGGTGATAAAATGACACCTAAAGTGGAACAGTTAGCGAAATCTTCTCGAAGCTGGGAAGGTTCTGAACTCCCAAACTACGGCCAAGGCATACCGGAAATCACCGTCCTGAAAATTACTATTCCACCTAAGGCACAGCTTCCTTTGCATGAGCACCCTGCAATCAACGCTGGTGTTTTGACTAAAGGTCAGTTAACAGTCATTACTCAAGATGAGGTAAAGGGCAAAAAGGTGTTAGAAATGAAGGCGGGAGATTCACTAGTTGAAGTGGTTAACACTTGTCATTATGGTCGTAACGAAGGTAATGAGCCCGCTGAAATCATTGTATTTTATGCAGGGATTAAAGACGCGCCTGTGACGGTTTCAAGTAAGCGATGTGTATAATTCTAAAGGCTGCATTTAATGCAGTCTTTCTTTTTATGATGGTTTGAGTTGATCTAACGTAGTTTCTTTTAATACATAATCGTTCTAAAAGAGGTCTTGTTATTATGTGCTACTTGGATCTACTCTAATTACGCAGGTGATGGGGTTCCACCTATTTAACCGCCACTGTGGCTGATGACTCCTACAGAATACGAAAACAAGTGATTCGTCGAAAGGTAATCTGATCAAATCAGGTTGTTGGTTCTGTAGTAGTGAAAATCCACGACCCACTTCCACTTGTTTTCCGATTAAGAGGAAAACATCATGCAATACTCTTGTGAAATTGAATCCATGTGTCCGATTCAGCGTGGAGAATTACACCCTTCTTCACCTATCCCTGTCGAAGGCCAAATGATACGTCCAAAAGAAGTCATCGCTATTTCGGGCTTGAGCCACGGAGTTGGGACTTGTGCTCCACAACAAGGTGCAGCAAAGCTTACGCTCAATGTGAAGCAAGGTGTTATCGAAGAAGCCTTGATTGAGACTATTGGATGCTCGAGCATGACTCACTCTGCCTCAATGGCGGCGGAAATCCTCACAGGTAAAACCATTTTGGAGGCACTGAATACTGATTTAGTCTGCGATGCTATTAATGTAGCAATGCGCGAAATCTTTCTACAGTTTGTTTACGGGAGGACACAGTCGGCTTTCTCTGAAGGAGGGTTAGAAATTGGTGCAGCACTCGAAGACTTAGGGAAATCACAACGCAGCCAGGTAGGGACAAGTTATTCAACCATAGCAAAAGGCGTACGTTATATGGAGCTAACAGAAGGCTATGTGACCAAGCTTGCCTTAGATGAATTCAGCGAAGTGATAGGGTATCAATATTTGAACTTGGGCAAGATGATGGCGGACCTTGATCAAGGTATGGATGCGAATGAAGCAATGGTGCGCGCAACGGGCTGCTATGGCCGATTTGACGAAGCCAGTACAGTCATCAACCCCCGTAATGCGTAGGAGGCTGCCGTTATGAATGAATCAATGACTCAATTACTCCAAGAGATGAACTTATCCTCTATCGAGCAAGCTCATGAATACTGTATGAGTTTCGGTATTGATCCTAAAAAAGTAGTACTGGAGACTCAGCCCATAGCCTTTGACAATGCCTGTGATGCTTATACGTTGGGTTCTGCACTTGCCATAAATCGAAAAGCTCAGACTGCGGTAGATGCGGCGAATATCATCGGTGAAGGCTTGCAGGCATATTGTAAACCGGGCAGTGTGGCCGCGCAGCGAGAAGTCGGTTTAGGGCACGGGGCTCTTGCAGCTCGTTTACTTAGTGAAGAAACCCAATGCTTTGCATTTCTGGCCGGTCATGAGTCGTTCGCTGCTGCTGAAGGGGCGATTAAAATAGCGCTTAATGCCAACAAGTCTCGTCAAATACCTCTTAAGGTCATTTTAAATGGCCTGGGTAAAGATGCGGCATATATTATTTCGCGCATTAATGGTTTTACCTATATTCGAACAGAATTTGATTACCAGACCAATCAACTGATCGAGGTCGAACGCAAGCGGTTCTCTGGAGGCGCACGAGGCGATATCTTGTGTTACGGTGCCGATGAGGTACGTGAAGGCGTTGCTATCATGCATAAAGAATCAGTCGATGTCAGTATTACAGGGAATTCAACAAATCCAACGCGATTTCAGCATCCGGTCGCAGGCATCTATAAGTCAGAATGTAACGCATTAGGTAAACACTATTTTTCAGTGGCGTCAGGAGGTGGTACTGGGCGAACCTTGCATCCTGACAATGTTGCCGCCGGCCCTGCGTCCTATGGGATGACAGATACCATGGGAAGAATGCATGCCGATGCTCAGTTTGCAGGCAGCTCTTCTGTGCCAGCTCACGTTGCGATGATGGGTTTTATTGGAATGGGTAATAATCCGATGGTGGGAGCGACTGTCGCTTTAGCTGTTGCCGTCGAACAGCAACTGCATCGCTAGCAAAATGTGGAGATTGGGGTTTATGGTTTGTTCTTTTCCAGGGCCTCGATTTCTTGCTGATAAATACGTCGGACCCGCTCTATTTTTCTAAGCAAGATTTGAGTGTCATTTCTTAACGTCTGATTAAGCTGTATGTATGTCAGGCTAGAAAAGCTATTAAGCTTGTACTGGGCAACTTTACAGTGGCGGTGAATACCTTCCCACATTGAGATTGCGTTATCAATGATGGCAGATTCACTAGTGAGTGCATCCACTTCTTGATTGAGTGATTGGACCACCGTGTTGGCAGCACGTATCTGCTGATTCATCTCGTAATGTAAAGCGTGCTTTTCCGGTTTCCAAAAACTGGTGATCTCTTGTTCAGAGAAGGCTTTGTGTAGAAATGTCTGTTGGTGGTGTAGCTTGAGTAACTGATTGAAACGTTCGGCTTTGGTATTATACCAGTCTTCAACTTTTTGCTGAGATTTGAGGGCTTTATTCCACGTATCTGCACGGCAATGCTCACCAAAACCTTTAATTGGTAAAGTGATCAATATAAATGCCGTTACAGTGACATATAGCCCGTGCCATTTCATATTAGCTATATTGTTCATGAAAGATGGCTTAAGTATAGAAAAGAAGCTGACTCAATATGAAAAAGATAATCATGGTTGTTTTGCTGTTACTCGGTATAGCTTGTGCTGGTGGTGGCTACTACATCTTCTACTTAAAGCCGCAGCAAGATGCAGAAGCAGCAGCGGCGATGATGGAGGCGAATAAGGAGCCGCCGCCCCCGCCAGTGAAAGAAGAGAAAGCACCACCGCCTAAGCCAGAAGTGACAGATTTTTACGTTAGCCCCGCGAAACTCGGCGTTAGAGAATATCCCCAATATGAAGCGTTCGTGGAAAGCGTTGTTTACCGTGGCGACAAACTGCATATTCTGGAGAAGAAAAATGGGTGGGGGCGTATCTCTCCTTATTATGTTTACGAGGAGGGAGGGGAAGAAGTGGCCGAATGGGTGCCAATGGAAGCCTTACTAGAAGTAGCGCCAACCATTACTAAAGAAGAACGTGTAGAAACAGTCAGTAGTTACATAGAAGAATCTGATGACTTTAAACTTCACTTTGAGATGTTTGTACAGAAAACCGATCAACTACTCAAGGAGAAGACCTGTGTGCCTGAAGATTTTGAAGAAACCAGTGGTTGGATTCGGTCACTGACGTTTGAGCAAAGGGACGTGTACTTTGTCTATTGTGGAGGAATTAAGCAAGCCAACAAAGTTTACCTAGATGTGCAGACGGGAGAGATCTTCTATCGATAGCCAGTGAAGACTCAGGTTTTTACTGGTTTTATCTGACATTGTTTACTGTTCAAATGTGGAATATTAGCTTTTAGATAATTTTAGTTGTTTATAGATAGGCTTGGACTTAACATCCAGCTGTCTTTTTGTATTGGTGTTGTGAATGGCTCAACGTTTTATCCACTTTTTCTGGTTTTTATTGCTTGCGATGGTTCTTCCAACGCAGGCAATGGCGTATTTCACGCAAGCAGAAAATGATGCAAGCGCACGCTTAAGCCGCCATACGACCCAGATCTTACCTCAGTCCCAAGCGGGCTATCAGACTCTGTTTGAAGAGTCCCAGCAGGAAGATAAGCCCCAACAACCCATATCTCAGTCTGAAGTTGGTGTTGATGTGGTGGCGATTGTCCCACTCAGTCGTTGGAGCTTATCTGATCGCCACACTGAGGAAGGAGAAGCGCCTGGGGCCAGTGATGGCCATTATTCCGGTCAAGCACAGCTTCCTCTTCATTCGCTTTATCTTTACCCCTTAGCCAGTCAAGGCTATTGGGTTACACATTCGTTTTCCTCAAACCACCGTATCTCGGGCTGGAAAGAGTCCAATGCACTGTACGTTGCACTCAATAGCCAGTTCGCTTGAACGCCTTCCTGTAATCTGTTGATGGCGCTTAATGCAGCGTAAATTCGCCGCATAAATAGACGATACGTCACTGTTGTCCCACTTCAGATTCTATCAATAAGTTTAAGACTGACCTCTTTGAGGATCAGGCGACTTTCTATACCTATCAGGCTACAGCCGTGACTAGGTATTGCATGTAAAAGATAAATATATGAAGAAAAATACACCTAATAAAAAACATGCGAGAGTGATGAACCGTTACTCAGCATGGCAATATGTTGTGCTGCTTGTAACAGTGGTCGTTCTTGCACTCAGTGCCATCCCAACTTGGTATGGGGAGCTGCCTTCCATTCAAGTGACAACGTCACAAAAAAATGAAATTCTTGATAATCCCTTGCAACTGAATCGCTACTTGGAACAACGAAATATCCACGCGAATGAGATTGCTCAGGAAGATAACACCACCATTTTGGTGTTTGATAACGAAACCGCTCAAACCCAAGCGCGTGAAGTGCTGAATGATTTGTTAGGTAAACAAGACTCGATTACTTTTTCGTACGTGTCTGTTGCACCCAAGTGGTTGAGTGACATGGGCTTTAGCCCAATTAAACTTGGGCTGGATCTTCGAGGCGGTGTGCAATTCTTGCTTAATGTAGATGTAGACAAAGCATTTGAAGAACAAAGAAATACTATTGTGGATGAAATGCGAGATATGTTGCGTCGGGAGCATATTCGCGGGGTTAAATTTGCCCAAGTTGGCGTGGATGGTTTTGATCTGAAAAGTAACTCAGGAGAAGCGTTAACTCAGTCTGCGAACTATATCCGTCAAAATTATTCGGGTTGGGAGATTAAGCGTCATTCTGACTATTTAGCAGTGAAACCAACAGCGCAGAACAAATCAGATTTCCAAACCGTCACGATAAAGCAAAACCTTAAGATCATGCGCGATCGTATCGAAGAGCTTGGGATTACAGAGGCGCTGGTACAACGACAGGGAGAGCACAGCATTCGGATCGAGCTACCTGGGGTGCAAGATCCTTCACAAGCAAAGAATGTCATAGGTGCAACAGCCACACTTGCGTTTCATGAAGCAAAAGCGCCATCTGAAGGAGTTTCCTATGGTGACATTGTTCTGAAGGACAATGATGGCCGTGATGTAGTGCTGTCAAAACGTCCGGTCTTAACGGGGGAGCACATCGTTAATGCTCGCGCTGGTGTCGACAAAATGGGCTTTTCCGAGGTGAATATTTCACTGGATCACTCTGGTGGTAAAACAATGAGTGATTTTTCCGGCAAACACATTGGTAAGCCAATGGCGACGGTATACCGTGAGTACACGACCAATGCTAACGGCGAAACCGAGCGCAGTGAGAAGGTCATCAGTGTTGCCACTATTCAGTCGCAACTTGGTAGTCAGTTCCGCATTACTGGAGCAGGCTCTCTGGATGAAGCTCAAAATTTAGCGTTACTGCTTCGTGCTGGTTCACTAACTGCGCCCGTCACTATCGTTGAAGAACGTACCATTGGTGCCTCACTCGGAGCCGAAAACATTGAAAATGGTTTTGCGGCACTAGCGCTTGGTATGGCGATGACGTTGATTTTTATGGCGCTTTGGTATCGACGCTTAGGATGGGTTGCCAATGTAGCACTTGTCGTCAACATGATTAGCTTGCTGGGCCTAATCGCGTTATTACCGGGGGCGGTTTTAACACTGCCGGGCATTGCAGGGCTTGTATTGACTGTCGGTATGGCGGTGGATACGAATGTTCTGATATTTGAAAGAATAAAAGATAAGTTGGCAGAGGGGCGAACTTTTGCTCAGTCAATTGATTTAGGCTTTGGCAGTGCATTGAGTACCATTCTGGATGCCAATATTACCACTATGATCACGGCAGTGGTCCTTTACTCGATCGGTAACGGTCCGATCCAAGGTTTTGCTCTGACGTTAGGCCTCGGGTTGTTAACTAGTATGTTCAGTGGCGTTTTCGCTTCACGCGCAATTATTAATTTAGTTTGGGGACGCGATAGCCGTCGTGATGTAAGGGTTTAATTATGGTTGAGTATCTAAAACAAAATATCCGTCGAATCCGATATATCACAAGTTTTGTTTCGGTTGGATTGATGGCCATCTCACTGATTGCCTTCGGTGTAAAAGGCTTAAATATGGGCCTAGACTTCACTGGTGGTATGGTGACAGAAGTTCAGGTAGATAAAACCCTGAACAACAGCGATTTGCTCAAAGCTCTACAGCCTTCGCTGGGAGAGTTCACGTCTGTGACGCATTCTGATCAAGAGGGGCGTTGGATAATTCGTTACCCAATCCCAGATGAGGGGGCAAGCACACCTGATATTTCATCAGTATTGTCTGGGCTATCACACCAAGTAGATATAGTGAGTAACAGCATGGTAGGGTCTCAGGTCGGACAGGATTTGGTTGACCAAGGTGGATTGGCGTTGCTGATCTCGATGATGTGCATTCTGGGCTATCTGTGCTTCCGTTTTGAGTGGCGATTGGCAAGTGGTTCATTGCTGGCCCTTATTCATGATGTCGTCTTGGTACTGGGTTTCTTTGCTGCTACTCAGATGGAGTTCAATTTAACTGTATTCGCCGCTATTCTGGCAATATTAGGTTACTCGTTAAATGATTCTATCATTATTGCAGACCGCATTCGTGAACTGCTAGTGGCCAAACAGACTACACCTACTGATGAGATAAACGATCAAGCAGTTATTGCAACATTCTCCAGAACCATGGTTACGTCCGGCACCACGCTACTCACAGTATCAGCACTATGGATCATGGGGGGCAATGCGCTTGAAGGATTTGCGATTGCAATGTTTATCGGCATTCTTTCTGGTACTTGGTCTTCGATATCGATAGGGACGGTATTGCCGGAGTGGCTAAAGCTGGAGCCTAAGCATTACTTACCTGTTGAAGTTGACTCTGCGCCATAACTCCGCATCATAACCTTAGCTTATGCCCTGTAACCAATTTATAGGGCATTTTTTGTTCTCTTCACACCAAAACTCCGCTAGCTTATGGTGTTGACTGAGATTGGCTATGGTGGAGGATGCATGAAAACAGAGCAAGAAATGGCGCAAATGGGCGCCGCTAAGGTGCATTTGATTGAAAAGCAAGGACAACAATACATTCGAAAACAAGGGGTAAACGCTATTGAGAGAAGCTTCTACCTAAGCGCCGCTGAGGTTCTAAGTCAACAAGGTGTTAAGTCACCACGTCTTATCACAGCTGACGAGGACTCGATTGTCATCGAATATGTGCCTCATTCGGTAACGCTGGAAGAGTTGGTTAATGCGAGTGAACCATTTAAGCAGATAGCCGCTATACATCAAACGCCAGTCTGTCCTGATTGGCAGCTTAAGTCGCACTGTTGGAGTGATAATGCAATGGAGACATCACTGGCTATGCTCTCTCTTACTGCGGAGCATAAACAGTTTCTTGGCAAGTTACACTTACAGAGTGACGTGATATTTGAAAACCCCACTCTACTGTCTGGTGATACTAATGACGGCAATTGGGGCAGAAGAGAAAACGGTGAATGGGTATTATTCGATTGGGAACGCTTTAGCACGGGTAGCCCAGCAATTGACTTAGCACCTTTGGTTAAAGGGCTAGGGGATAAAAGCGATATGTTACGTATTGTTGATACATATCTGAGTGTGCATCAGCCTATGTCGCGAGAAGCGTTGCTGAAACAGCTTATTATTGCGAAAGCATGGCTGGTCATTGAAGTAACCAACCTTCTTTATAAGCGTAAAAAGCCCCAACTCAGCAAGTATATCGACTGGTTCAACCTACATTTACCAAGATGGATTACCAATATTGAGTCTTTAATTTAAATACCGAAAAGGTATTCTATCTTATATTTTTCTTTGATATCTATTCTTCTGTCATAATGTAAATATATTATATTCCTTAAAATTAACTATAGTGATAGATACTTATAAATAATTCATAATTAAATTATTGCAAATGCAGTTTAATTTAAGTGGGTTATGTTTCTTTTGGTTTTTTATATCTGAATTAAAATCATTATTATTGGTTGTTTATCTTTGTTAATTATCTATTTTTTATGTGATTATTTATTATTATAGTTCGCTCTTTATTTAGTTGTTACTTTTTTTTGCTTTATTATCAATAGCTTGGTTGTTTTATTGATCAAGTTTAAGGTTTTAAATAAAAATGAAATACGACTGAAATGTTACCTTTTTAAAAATGTAATAAAGTCATTTTATAACCTAGCGCCTCAATGGAAATACCATAAAAACTAGGAGTAATGTAAATAATGGGCGCAAGAAACACGGCTAAGCAGGGGCTGGTCTTATCTCTTTTAGGCTTGTCTGTGCAAACAGCTTTTGCCACGGGAGATGATGGAAATATCGATCTTGGCGAGAACATCAAAATAGCGATATTACCTGATACACAATATTTGTCATTGAATTACCCAGAAATTTACGAGAAGCAAACTCGCTGGCTTGCTGAGAATGCGGACAATGAAAACATTCAGTTTGTCATCCATGTAGGGGATATTGTCCAAAAAGGTCAAAACGACTGGGAATGGGATAATGCTAATAAGGCAATGGCGATTCTTGATGACGTAAATATCCCCTACAGCACTACGTTAGGTAACCATGATGTAGATAAATCGGCATCATCATGGGAACTGGTCAATGCAGTAAATTATCTCAAACATTATGGACCTGAGCGTTTTGAGAACATGCCAAACTTTATCGCAAGTTCCCCAAACGGTCTGTCTACAGCGTTCAAATATCAGCTAAATGAGCAGGAAATCATCGTGCTCAACATGGTGATTGACCCGACGGATGAAGATTTGGACTGGGGACGTAAGGTATTGGATGATCATCCGAATGTCCCTACGATTCTTGTCACTCATCGATTGGTGGGCCAAGACGGTGAGCTTGGTTATACGAACAATGTTTTCTCAGGCTTCTTGACTCATGACCCGATTCAAATGTGGGAGGAGTTTATTAGCAAAGAAGACCAAATATTTATGACGATCAATGGTCACTCTTCTCCTGCGCCTACTAATGGCGCTTATAACATTGTCCGAACTAATGACAGTGGATTGCCAGTAAATCAGGTGCTTGTCGATTATCAAAATCTTTATGAAGACGATGAAACCTGTAGTGATGTGTACCCAGAAAACTGTGGTGAAAAGAGTGGTAAAGGTTACCTGAGAATTCTTGATATTGATTTTGACAACAACAAGATTTCCCACCGTTCATATTCACCGCATATTGATGAGCTAGAGGGGGATGGGGACTATACCGTTGGCACTGAAGGTTACTTCACTGATAAATGGAATCACTATGATGATTACATTAACTTTAGCACCAGATTCGCCCAAGAAATCCCCCAAACTATTGAGAAGATCGACATAAGAATAGAGTACGACGATCCAGACAATTATGGCGGTAATGAATGGCTGACCAAGACAGAAACGTCACTCCCAGCGGGCACTTATGAAACCATTTATGCTAAGGCATCACCGGAAGTTAAAAGCAACAATCGAAAAGACTTGGAATGGGTCGTTGCTGATGACAGTGTAGCAAAGCTTGATGTTGACTCTACCACACGTAAAGCCGTTTTGACCGCAATTGCTCCGGGTGAAACCGAGATCCACGTACGCTCTGGTGGACAGTGGTCTAACCCCATTACTGTAGAAGTGACGGAAGCGGTGAATAATGTATACGCGTTGGATATTGTTAATGAAGACAATGTTGCGTTTGCTGAAGAAGGGGAAATGGTCGAGTTTGGAGTTGATATGTCGGCGTTGGATGACGTTGAACAGATCGAACTTAAATTTACCATGCATACCCAGACCATCGAAGACGATAAGGTTGAAGTGACCGATAGCGTGTATATCGATACTGGGATTATCGAAGGCAAGGGAGGCTTCAAGGTTGTAGAACAAGATGGGGCCCAGTATACGTATGAACCTCTGTTCGATGAAAATGGAGAGCCTATGCCCGGTGCTCAAGTCGAGGTGACCGTAGTACTAGAGTGTGTCATGAAAGGTGGCTGTTCTTCAGATACAGGCGAAACAGAGCAAGTGGTGAATGTTAAGTTTGCAACTAATGCAGAAGTTTCAACAGGTAAAGCAAGCAAAGACGACGCTTACACGGAATTTGAAATCACCCGTTTAGACGTCACTAGCTCTGGTCAAACTTCGACGCACGCAATGATGACTAAAGATCGTATCGCGTTTAAGGCGGTCTACCCAGAAGGGGATATTGCGGGCCACCCAACCGGTGGTGAGTTTATCGGTGACACTAAAATTGATTTAGCTGACTTGGCAATGGTGCAGCGTTATATGCACTCCACAAACGCACCTAGCGATCCATATTGGCATCATATGCGTTGGGACGCAGGGAGTGCCAATCTCGTTGATATACCTAATGATAGCGGTGCTCAGGTTATTGATATGAAAGACTTTATGTCTGTTTACAACAAGCTCGATATGCATAAGTAACACAATACGAGAATATGAATATGCTAAATAACAACACTTTGTTCAAAGCCGCACTAGTCACCGTTTGTTTGAGTTTAGTTGGCTGTAACCTTGGTTCATCAGATGATGCGTCACAAGGAAACCTTTCTTTAAATGTTGAAGAGGTATGGGATGCTGAGAAAAACATGACGTACGACATTTCAGCAGTTAACACGGGCGAAGAAGGACCAATCACTTGGTCGGTAAGTAATGAGTCAATCTTAGAGATTTCTTCAGTAAGTCAAGACGGGTCTTCTATCAAGTTAAAAGCGCTGGATTACGGTACAGCAAAAGTTGTAGCGAGTAGTGACAGTGGCCACACAGCTGAATCAACACTGGTGGTTGAAGGGCTCACTGAGCAAGTCTTTGCCATTACCTCTGAAGGTATAACAACATCAGCAGATGCATCAGGGAATGTAGACAGTTTTGCTACGTTCGCTTTTACCATGCCTCATCATAGTGGTCTACTCAATGCTAAAATTGCATTCAAAGTTGAAGGGACCATAGATGAAGCTGGCTCATACGTAGATGGGCTCGGGAAGTTTGAACCTTTAGATAGCGAAGGTAGCCAGAATGGTATCGTTTGGACTGGTGAGAATGAAGGGTACGTATTGCTCTACGCCAAAAGTGATAACCCTGGTGAGCTCTTCCATGGTGTGACAGAAGAAGGAGAGCTTAAATTAGGCTCGATCAGCTTGAAACTTCCACAAGGTGCAGAACAATCAGCAGAGTTAACGATCACTGAGGTTAAGATGGCAGGTGTGAATGAATTGATCAACGTGCATCAGTTTGAGCCTTTCGTTGTGACTGATAGCGCTTCATCACAGTAAACTAAATCACTTGTATTAATTGATTGAGCACAATGCCAGTAACTAAGGTTACTGGCATTTTCATTTCTGAATTCCTGAAACAATGCGTCTAGGGCGAAGCCCACCTTGTAAACTTCTTAATGAAATCCTCACTCATTAATGAAAGTACGTTAACCCCTACTAAAATTGAGCAAGACGGCAGCTTTGCTCAAGGTAAAACCAAGTCAGTGACGTTATATTTTGGCGAAACCGATGCTTCGATACTAGGCTTGATCACTCGTTCTTACTAGATTACTGCTATGAAAAAAGCCTCCCGAAAGAGGCTTGAGTTAGGAAAAGAAAAACGGAATTACATAGCGGCTTCGAAGATGGAAGAAATTTCCTCGTGAGTCGCTTGTTTCGGGTTGGTAAAGCCACACGCATCTTTCAGTGCGTTATCTGCGAGTGTCGGAATGTCTTCTGATTTAGCACCTAGTTCTTTGATGCCCGCAGGAATGCCCACATCTTTCGCCAGTGTCACGATGGCATCGATTGCTGCTTCTGCGCCTTGCTCCGCTGTCATACCTTCAATATCTACTCCCATCGCTTTCGCAACATCACGTAAACGTTCAGGGCACACCTGCGCGTTGTATCGTTGTACATGTGGAAGCAGAATGGCGTTACACACCCCGTGTGGTAGGTCATAGAAGCCGCCCAGCTGATGAGCCATGGCGTGGACATAACCCAGAGAAGCGTTATTAAACGCCATACCGGCCATAAATTGCGCGTAAGCCATTTGTTCGCGAGCTTCGATATCTTCACCGTTTTCGACAGCGGTGCGCAGATGAGCCTGAATAAGCTCAATAGCTTTGATGGCGACGGCGTCGGTGATAGGAGTTGCAGCGATAGAAACATACGCTTCAATAGCGTGTGTAAGGGCATCCATACCTGTTGCGGCTGTCAATGATGCAGGTTTTGCTAGCATCAGTTCTGGATCATTGACTGAAATTAGCGGAGTGGTGTGCTTGTCAACAATAGCCATCTTAATGTGGCGTTCTTCATCAGTAATGATGCAGAATCGGGTCATTTCAGATGCCGTTCCAGCAGTAGTGTTGATTGCAATCAGAGGTAACATGGGTTTGGCTGATTGATCAACGCCTTCGTAATCGCCGATCTTGCCACCGTTTGAAGCGACAAGCGCAATTCCTTTTGCGCAATCATGTGGAGACCCGCCGCCTAGAGAAATAACAAAATCACATTCGTTGTCGGCGAGTAGAGCCAGGCCGTCGTTTACGTTTCCTATTGTTGGATTAGGTTGAGTGCCGTCAAACACTACAGTTTGGACGTCGCGTTCTGTTAGCAGATCTTGAACCTGCTTTACTACACCGATTTGGTTAAGAATCTTGTCTGTAACGATAAGACCTTTTTTGAAGCCCTGAGACTGCACACTGTCTGCTGCATCCTTTAAACAGCCAGCACCCATTAAGTTTACAGTAGGGATAAAAAATGCACTTGTCATCGACTTGCTCCGAATATATTTAGAATAAAAACTACAAATAGATTGGCACATACAGAGGCCTTGTAATTTTGATCTCAAACAATTTGCCTACCCAAAAGTGGTATATGTGCTCTAGATTTGTGATCTTGGTCAGAGAGGTCGAGTTTGCCTGATAATAATGTTAAATATTAGTGGGTTACCGCAACCGTTTATTCAACAGGAACCGTGATTGTCGTAATATTGTTCAGCGATGGTTTTGTGTGAAAATGAAAAAAGCCCTCTGATTGAGCAGAGAGCTGTGGTGTCGAATCGGGAAATTAAGCAATTTCTACTAGTTTTCTCACTAGTTTATCGATGCCGCTGGCTGCCTGAGAAATACTGCCCGCTAACATATATGCAGGTGTTGAAAGTACTTTGTGCTCTTCGTCGAAGACGATGTCGCCCACCTCACAATTGATATGTTCACCTCCCAATGCACTGAATGCAGAAGCAGTGGCTTCATCATTGCCGATTGTACCCTTGACGCCATTGCCGTAAATCATCGGAATGATGGCTGGTGCAATGCACAGATAGCCGGCTGGTTTTCTTGCTTGGGCGAAAGCTCGACACGCTGAAGCGACATGTGTATTGATACTGCATTCTGCGCCATTAATAGCAAAGTCCGTCAGGTTTTTTGCGGCACCAAAACCACCAGGCAGAACGAGTGCGTCAAATTCCTCAGCATTTAGTTTCGCCACATCTTCAATATTACCGCGTGCGATACGAGCCGCTTCGATCAAGACATTTCGATTTTCCGGCATCTCTTCTCCGGTGATGTGATTAATCACATGGAGCTGATCAATATCTGGAGCGAAGCAGTGCCAACTGGCTCCTTGCTTTTCAATCGCGTGCAAGGCGAGAACTGATTCATGAATTTCTGCGCCATCAAATACACCTGAGCCACTGAGGATAACTGCGATTTTCTTCATTACTTATTTCCTTATCAAACTGACGTTGCATAGGGTAGATGAAAATAAATACTTTAGACCGGAAGTGAGTCGCATTCTTTCTCATCAGTTTGAGACACGGCGTTCGAGTCATCATCAGTATCAATGTCACTATCATCTTGTCCTGGCTCAGAATAATATTTGACGACAAAAGGAGTGAGCATCACACTCGAGGGGAAAAATCGTTTCATAAAACCTCTAGATTCATCGCGTTGGGATTGGTCTAATTGTGGTCTTGATAAGTTGATTAACTTTTGTCTTACATCATGAAATTGACCTCGAAATTGTCCGATAGTTTGGTAGTGAGGACACAGTCACGTTTTTATGGTGATGACGTTCACTTGTTTAAATCGAGTCCCAGTAGGGGATATCGGAGCCAAATTTTTCGGCGATAAAGTCAACAAAAGCTCGAACTTTCAGTGGTAGATGTTTTCTTTCTGGGAATACGGCATATACGGCATGAATAGGTAGGTCATAGTTTGACAGTACAGGTTTGAGGTTACCTGCGGCAATATCTTTAGCGACAATGAAAGTCGGCAGTTGGCCGATGCCAAGCCCTTCAAGTAAAGCGCGTCGAATGGCTTCGCTGTTATTGACGACTAATTTTCCTTTTGGTACCACACTGAAAGATCCTGCAGCACTTTCAAATGTCCATTCACTTCCACCACGAAAATAGGCATAGCGTAAACAATTATGATGACTAAGATCGCTGGGTTTTTCGGGCTCTCCAAATGCATCGAGATACTGCTGAGAGGCACATAAGATGCTGCGACATGTTGCGAGTCTTTTCGCAACTAAGTTGGAAAGAGGTAAGTGACCGATTCTGATTCCCAAGTCAAAACCACCTTGGACGAGATCAACCATCTGATCTTCAAGCTGCAAGTCAATTTCTAGATCAGGATATAGATTCAAAAACTCAGCCACCAGAGGGGCAATATGCAGAACACCAAAAGACATTGGAGCAGTGATCTTTAGCTTCCCAGTTGGCTTTCCTTGCAGTTCTGTTACAGCATCAATCCCTTGTTGGGCCAAGCTAAGTGATTGAGCTACGTAATCATAGTAGCGTTGTCCGGCTTCCGTGAGGCTGAGCTTTCGAGTCGTGCGGTTCAACAATCGAATCCCCAGTTCATCTTCTAGCTGGTTAATTCGCTTGCTGACGGCTGATTTTGTTATATGGAGCTTCTCTGCCGCTGTTGAGAAGCTTCCGCTCTCTACGACGGCAACAAAAATAGGTATGGACGAGTATGCTTGCATTGGTTGAGTAATAGTAAACAATAAGTTTCTTGATTGGTAGATTATCATCTTAAGGAAAACAATCTACACTGGCAGCGAATTTTGAGGAGAGAAAAATGAAGTACGATTGGATCTTATTTGATGCTGACGAAACCCTGTTCCACTTCGATGCCTTTCAAGGGATGCAGTTGATGTTCTCTCGTAAAGGGGTTGAGTTTACACAGGATGACTACAACCACTACCAAAAAGTGAACAAGCCACTGTGGGTTGATTATCAGAACGGTGCCATCTCCGCCCATGAATTGAAGCACACTCGTTTTGAAGAGTGGGCAGCAAAGCTTGAAACGACGACCTCAGAGCTAAACAGCGCATTTCTTGATGCAATGGCAGATATTTGTACCTTGCTGCCGGGGGCAAAAGAGCTAATGGACGCGTTACAGGGAAAAGCGAAGCTGGGGATTATCACTAATGGTTTTACTGAGCTACAGGCAATCCGCTTAGAGCGTACCGGAATGACCAATTATTTTGAGCATGTGATCATTTCAGAAGAAGTAGGCATTGCTAAACCAGATGTGGGTATTTTCACTCATGCGTTGGAGAAAATGGGCAGCCCATGTAAAAGTAAAATCCTGATGGTGGGCGATAATCCACATTCCGATATTTTAGGCGGTATCAACTTTGGTATTGAAACCTGTTGGTTGAATTGTGCCAAACAGGATGACGTGGAAGGCATTGTCCCGAATCACACTGTCAGTTCTTTATTTGAATTGAAAGAAATATTATTGGCTTGAAGGTGATCTTATTGCGCTACCTGTCAGTACAATCTTCAAGATTATGAATGAGGGTTAGCGCATGTTAGGAGTCATCGTAAAGTGGAATGCAAAACATGGCTATGGTTTGATATCGTCACAAAATTCACCCACTCAGCACATTTTCTTTCATATTAGAGATATGAGCCGTGATGAAGGACCTCCTTTTGTGACTGAACATGTGGAGTTTGATGTGCTGTGTGACATGAGTGGATGCAAAATGGCAACCAACATCTGTCCGACATTTTTAACTGTCGATTAGTCCTTCGGAGCATATATCGTGATGTAATGCTCTAGGCATTTATCTGCTGTAGTTTCAAACTGTTGATCCAATATGCTCAGTGTTTCTATTCTATCTAACCGGAAATGTCGATAGGCATTTCTGAGTTCACACCACGCGACCAGCGTCCACACTTTTCCCCAGAACATTTGTCCAAGTGGTTGCAGCCTTCGTTGCGTTCTAGCGCCACTTTCTGCGGTGTAATCAATATCTATTTTCAGTTTTGCATCAATCGCATGGCGCAGCATTTGTCCATGTCGGGCAGACTCTGTTTGCGTGTAAAAATCTGGGACTAGAATGGGGAAACTTTCAACTTGTTGCTTTCGTTTGTCTGGTAATACGGAAAGAATTTTTGTAGACGCTGTTGTGGAAGCATCAGCGAGTTCGCTGTCGGACCAAGCGCGTACCATCCTCATACCTAGCTCGAGAGCCATCATTTCCCGTTCAGAAAACATTAAGGGAGGTAAATGCGAACCAGCTTGTAGGACATAGCCCACACCAGCTTCCCCCTGAATCGGGACACCGGAGTTCATCAGCGACTGAATGTCACGATAAATGGTTCGTTCACTGACTTCCATTGACTGAGCTAACTCTGCTGCTGTCACCGCATAGCGCTTTGAACGCAGCAAGGTTAGTAGCTCAAACAATCTTTCCGATTTACTCATTTCTTTCCTTGTTGATTAAAAGGAGAACATTGAAATGTTCTCCTTAGCGAGGCGTTAAATCAATATTACTGGTACTTAGCTGCTAGATCGCTCATTCGGAGAATCTGATGTTGCATGTTCACCGATTCGGAGTCAATCAGTGCCATTAGAGGTTGACAGTCAGCACAGTTAACAAACTGCTCACCAGCGGCTTTAGCATCTTCCATTGAGTCCCAATACACGACATCTGTCCATGTGTTGTTCTCCTCGTTATGGCTCAAGGAACGATATTGAAAGCCTTTTAAATTGGCGACGAACTTCTGGCTTTGATTGGCCGCTTCTACCAATTCATCCGGTGTTGTACCTGATAATAGTTTAAAGCTAACCATTTCAATAACGTTTTCCATTGTGTTACTCCTTTTGACTTTGTTTAAGTTCAAAGTGAGTGTATGGCAGTGGAGTGTCAGAAACTGTCAGTAATGATGTTGAGTCCAAACTGGGGTTACTTGAAGCATTATTATAATGTTATTAAGCAACTTGTTGTTTATGAGCTAAACTACTCGTAGCAGTGCAAATAAATAATAGATTGGTTGGGCTAGGTATCCTTGAGTAGGACGCTCAAGGGAGTGAGGGATCATTATGGCTATTCAAGGCACCATTAGTGAGTGGCATGATAGTAAAGGCTACGGATATATTTCGGTTGATGATCAGGAAGCACAGATTAAGTTCCATCTATGTGATTTGGAAGCGTATGGTCATCCTCCTCGCATCAGTGAACGAGTGCAATTTCGCTTAGCTAAGGATGCGCATGGAGGGATACGTGCTGTTAATATAGAGCGTCAGGTAGTCTTCAATTTTACGCTTTCAATAGCCATTTGGTTTTTCAGCACACTTGTGGCGAGTGTTTTTCTGCTTGATTATCCACCGCTTTCTTTTGTTCTCTACATTACGCTAAGTACCATTGCATATATGGTGTACGCACTAGATAAACATGCGCTTCATACTGGTGGTTGGCGAGTACCATCGGTCACTTTTCATATCATCAATGTTTTTGGTGGCTGGCCCGGAGCGTTGTTGGCTCAGTCTGTTCTGCATCATAAATACAGTGATATAGGCTTTAAAAGTCTATTTTGGGTGACACTACTAGCAAACTTTACTCTGTTTTGCTGGACGCTAACAGAAGAGGGAATGATGACAACCTTAGAGTTTTTGTCTCAGTTGCAAGTGATGCTTTTGTTTTAAAAAGCAGCCAGCTACTTTGTGGTAGCTGGCTGATACTCGCTGTAGCTGTCACCGTTTATGGGCGCTCTCCGGCTGCTAATCGGCGTTCGACATCTTTAATCACGTCTGGTAGCTCAGAAATCGTATCGATGAGGTAATGAGGGGCGCTTTTGATGAGTTTTGCTTTGGCCTTCTCACGTGCTTTATTCAACGTGTCTTCATCTGCAGATTGATATTCTTCGAAAGTTAACCCGGCTTCATTACCGGATAGTAGCAATCCAACAGTCCACATACCCGCATTGTGCCCTTCGTCAATTCCTGGGGCAGCGTCATCAACTTTGATGCATGCCTTAACATCCGTCACACTGAGTTCGATAACATTTTTTAGTGCCATGTAGGGGGCAGGGCGACCACCTTGAGGAAGGTCATCCGTTGCTACGACATAGTCTGGTTTGTAGCCATAGTCGGCTGCGACAGGAATAAGCACATCCATGACTTCACGAGGATAACCTGAACAGGATCCAATTTTGATACCTTGAGCTTTTAGATTATTGACCACTTCAATGGCATTGAGAATTGGTTCTGCGTGGTCGGCCACTTTGGCTTTTTGCAGCGGCATAAAGGCTGCGTAAATACGGTCAATATCGTCACTGTTCATTGAACGACCAAATTGTTCGTTCCAGCGTTTATCGACAGATGGCAGCTGGCCTACCGCTTGGATGTGATCCCATTTACCCAGTCCCATCGGCTCTCGGGCTTCTGCAAGGTTTATGTCGAAATCGAAACCTTGTTTGAAGGCTTCAACGAAAATACTGGTTGGAGCAAATGAACCAAAATCTACTATGGTCCCAGCCCAGTCAAAGATAACGGCTTGGATTGGTGAATTAGTCATAATTGATACCTTGTTATCAATAGTTGTATTCATTACACACATTAGCGATTGCTTCTTCAAAGATCGCTAGTGCTTCGGTCAGTTGTTGGCGTAAAATGATCAGTGGAGGACTCAACTGAATCACATTACCTTGGGAGACTTTAAAGCTCAGCCCATTGTTGAGGCATTGGTAAAGTACTGACTCTGCTTCATCGTACGCTCGCTGTTTTGTTTGTTTATCGGTAACGAGCTCTATTCCCCAGAGCAGGCCAATGCCACGAATGTCTCCAATTACTGGGTATTTCTCTTTCATTTCCAGCAATTTTTTACGTACAAATTTGCTATCGTCTTTTACTTTTTCCAGCAAACCTTCTTGCTCAATAGCTTCCATGGTCGCGAGAGCGGCGGCGCAACCTATTGGACTCTTCTCATGGGTGTAATGACCCATAGAGATCTGCTCAGCGGTGTTGTATTTGTCTTTGGTGACCATAGCTGCAATTGGAACCAGGCCTCCGCCAAAGCCTTTACCAATACATAAAATGTCCGGTTCTATATCGTAAGCTTGATAAGTAAACCATTCACCGCTACGCCCCATACCGTTAGGAATATCGTCGATGATCAACATGACATTGTGTTTGTCACAAATCTCACGTACACGTTTCCAATAGGCTTTGCTCGGGACTTGAACATCGGTGTTTCGTACTGCCTCGGCAATAAATGCACCAATACCGCCTTCTTTCTCGATGACATACTCTAGATAATCGGCGTAGTGAACATCATCAGAGGTATTGGGAAATGCCCCCCGATAAGAAACAGCAGGTGGAATGCGTTCTACACCAGCCATTAAAGGCCCCATACCTTCTCGGAAGCAAGCTTCGCCTCCAACGGAAATGGCATCAAGCGAGGCTCCATGAAACGAGTCCCAAAGTGATACCACCTTGAAGTTTCCCGTGACATGGCGAGCTAATTTGAGTGCCATTCCTATGGCTGAAGTGCCACCGGGGGCAAAGAGCACTCGATTTAGCTCTCCGCCACAGATTTGAGTGAGCTTTTCTGCACATTTGATGGCCGTTTCATTGGTGAATCGACGAGGAGCAAATGGCAAGTTTGCCATTTGCTCCGTGACTTTTTTAATGATATGAGGGTGGCCGTAACCTAACTGGTGGACATTGTTACCATGGAAATCCATGTATTTCTTGCCCGCTGCGTCTTGCAAATAAATGCCTTCAGCACTTTCAAGCGCATCTAAACAAGGGGTCGACATTGCCTGATGCACGAACACATCACTATCGCGTTGAAGTAAGCTTTGCGTTTGCTCATCTTTCAAAGAAGCGCTCCAAGCTTGTCGTGCAGAGGTGGTGTTCACGTCCCCTTCGCTACGAAAGTGAGTGGGCTTGACTGATTGACTCATGGCATTAAGCTACCGTTGCTGTTTCTTGCCAGTACATGGCGTTTTTTATCGCCCCAATCAGGCGTTCAATGTCTTGTGGGTAGACTTCGCCGATGTTGCCAATTCGGAAACAATCTGCATCCGATACTTTACCTGGATAGATCACAAACCCTTGTTCTTTAAGGCGTTCATAAAAGGTCTTAAACTGATAATCTTCGTGGGTGGGTGAATAGAAGGAAGTAATGATTGGAGAGTGAAGCTCGTCGTTGAGCAAAGGCTCAAAACCAAGAGAGCGCATACCAGCGACCAGCGTGGTCTGATTGGTGTGGTAGCGCAGGTGCCTCGCTTCGATACCGCCTTCTTGTTCCAGCTCTAGCAGAGCTTGGTAGAAAGCACGCACAGTATGAGTTGGTGACGTGAAACGCCATTTACCGTGATTCTTTTCCATGCAGTGCCACTGGTCATAGAGGTCTAAGCTAAGAGAACGTGCACGACCCTGACATTTTTCCAACTCTTCCTTCTTAGCGATGACAAAGCCAAAACCAGGTACGCCTTGAATGCATTTATTGGCTGAGCTGATCATGAAGTCGATACCCATGTCACCAATATCCATTGGGATACCCCCGAAACTCGACATTGCATCTAGGATGACGACTTTGCCATATTGTTTCGCGAGTTTAGCCAGGGGTTGAATTGGGTTAAGCATGCCGGTTGTCGTTTCACAATGAACGACAGCAACGTGTGTGATATCGGGATCCGTTGCCAATGCCGTTTCCACCTCGTTCAAGTTTGGCTGTGATGTTTCGCCAGGGGAAACGACATGGCAATGGATGTCCAAATATTGTGCGATTTGTGCGATTCGAGCACCATATGCGCCATTATCGATGACCAGCAACTTGCCTTTTTTGCTAATAACGCTGCCTATTGTTGCTTCGACAGACGCCGTGCCACTGCCTTGCATCAATACGCTTGTATAGCCGCTGTGATGAGTGGCTAACTTCACCAGTTGCGCTCGAATCACTTCGACGATATCTCTGTTGTAATCATCATCCCAAGTACACCAGTCTTTGAGCATGGCTTGACGAACAGTAGCAGAAGTTGATAGAGGTCCAGGAGTAAGCAGTAGGTATTCGTTATTCATCCTAATATCCATTTTGTTTTTTTGGTATACACCAGAGTTTAAGCTTACTCTAGCAAGCGAGGAAACGATGAGTAAATAGACAAAAACTGAAATTCATAAAACTTTCATATCGAAAATATTAGGTCCGTGATGAAGGAGGATTTTTTGAACAGGTTTATAAAAAGTGCCATTTTTTATTCATAGAATCGTCACAAAGCCAATTTAGGGTGTATGTCATTAACTGGTACAGACCAATGTATTTTGCCCAAAGGGAAGTGAATTGGTCTCAAACGATAGAGTCTTAACTGGAGAAAATGATGAAGAACCGTTTGATGAAAGGATCGCTGGCTGCGCTTGTCTCTGTTCTAGCGACTAATGTGATGGCCGCTGAGGAAGTGACGGTTTATACCGCTTTTGAAACTGACATTCTTGCAAAATATAAATCGGCATTTGAAAAAGAAAACCCAGACATCACAATTAAGTGGGTCCGTGACTCTACGGGTATAATGACAGCAAAACTCCTTGCTGAAAAAAACAACCCGCGTGCGGAAGTCGTATGGGGCCTTGCGGGCTCTTCAATGGCATTGCTGAAAGAGCAAGGCTTGCTTAAGCCATATACACCAAAAGGTGCTGAGTCTCTACATGCCAACCTCAACGACCCGCAGTCGAATCAAGCTTGGTTCGGTAATGACGCATATTTCAATGCGGTTTGTTTCAATGAAGCTGTGGCAAAACAGTTGAACCTACCTAAACCATCGTCATGGGAAGATCTGACGGATCCGGTTTACAAAGGCCATATTGCAATGCCAAACCCAGCGTCATCTGGTACTGGATATATGCAGGTGTCAGCGTGGCTTCAAAGCATGGGTGAGGACCAGGGCTGGAATTACATGAAAGCACTGGATAAAAATATTGCTCATTACACGCATTCAGGCTCTAAACCTTGTGTTCAAGCAGGTATGGGAGAAGTGGCGATTGGTATCTCAATGGCAAGTCGCGGCGCTAAGCTGAAAACTCAAGGTGCGCCACTTGCGGTGATTACGCCTAAAGGTATTGGTTGGGAATCAGAAGCGGTTGGTTTGGTAAAAGAGTCTGACGCAGCGAAACGTGTGGTTGACTGGTCCATTTCTAAGAGTGCTAATGAACTGTACGTAGAAATGTACCCAGTGGTTGGTCATAAAGAAGTGAAAGCAACAGTGTCCAACTTCCCGAATGTACAAGAAAATATGGCGGAGATGGATTTTGCGCAAATGGGTAGCAAGCGAGCTGATATCTTGGCTACTTGGTCTGCGAAATTTGACGCAAAGTCTGAGCCAAAATCGTAATTAGTGATACACAATTTGGTTAATCCATAGGGAGAACTTAGGTTCTCCCTTTTGTTTTCTAATCAGCTAAAGGTATTTTTATCAATATTGGTGTGAGCAGATAAAAAGTTACACAAGAGGCTGGTATCCAATAGCACTAGCGGTGTTGGATATATGAATCTCTTATTCATTTTTTTGTCATCTTTGCTCTATAAATTTGTAATGTTCCTGAAATAAACCAGATTTACAGTTGGTATATACCATTTGGAGTGTGTGTTATGCCAACTAACCAACCTTATCTACAGATTGAAAATGTTGTGAAGCAATTCGGACAGTTCACAGCACTAAAACAAATTTCGCTATCCATTGAAAAAGGTGAGTTTGTTTGTTTCCTTGGGCCATCCGGTTGTGGAAAAACGACCTTACTAAGAGCCATTGCTGGTCTCGATTTACCGACTTCTGGTTCCATATCTCAACATGGTGAGGAGACGACTTTTCTCCCCCCAGAGAAGCGCGACTTTGGTATCGTTTTCCAATCCTATGCCTTATTCCCCAATTTAACCGTCCAAGAAAATATTGCCATTGGTTTGAAGAACCAGGGGATGACGAATCAGGAAGCCTTAGAAAAAGTGGATTGCTGGCTTGATATGATAGGGCTAGCAACATCAGGACAGAAGTACCCAAACCAACTTTCTGGAGGGCAGCAGCAGCGTGTTGCGCTTGCTCGTGCATTGGCTTTATCTCCAGGATTGCTGCTTCTTGATGAACCTTTATCAGCTTTGGATGCGAAAGTTCGAGTGCACCTTCGCGATGAGATTTGCAAGCTCCAACGTAAGCTGGGTATTACCACGATTATGGTGACCCATGATCAGGATGAGGCGCTAACCATGGCTGATCGTATTGTTGTTATGAATCATGGTGTTATTGAACAAGTTGGAACGCCACAAGAGATCTATCAACAGCCAGCCACCAGATTTGTCGCGGAGTTTGTTGGTAGCATGAACTTTATCAACGCTTCCGTTGCAACTGACAGCCAGCTTAGAATTGCAGAGTCATTGATTGAAGCGCCGATATTGGAAAATCGCGATTTGGTTCGTGGTGATCACTTTGATTTAGCTATCCGTCCAGAGAATATTCGCTTCTCTGATGAGGTTAAAAATGCGTTGCCGGTGCGTATTCGTACCTATGAATTTCTAGGGGCTTTCTGGCGATATGAGTGTGAGTTGCAGCATGACAAACATGCACAGCCCATCTTTATTGATGTGTCTGGGGAGCAAGCGCAAAACATGAAACTTCGAATTGGTGATATTCGCTACATTCAATTTGCTGAGCATGGGGCAAGAGCCTACCCAGTGATGAGCCCTACGGGTGATAAAGCGATTGCGGCTTAGGGGTAGATTAATGGAAAGTAACACAATGAATAGCCCGACGATGAATGCCCTTAAAGCTCGGCCCACTGGCCTGTTAAAACGAGTAAGCCGCGACAATATCGTCTTATTTGGTTTACTTGCTTTTCTTTTCACACTATTGGTGCTCTTTATCGTCATGCCCTTGTGGGCAATGCTGGAAAAAAGCGTTCAAGGTGCGGAAGGGGAGTTTGTTGGTTTAGCCAATTTTGCTAATTATTTTTCCCAAGCAAGTTTGTGGCAGTCTTTGGGTAATACGTTCACAGTCGGCATTCTGGTGACTGGCGTTGTCGGGGTATTGGCATTTGGCTATGCCTATGCGTTGACACGCTCCTGTATGCCATTTAAAGCCATGTTTCATGTGTTGGGGGCGGCGCCGATTCTTGCTCCGTCGTTATTACCTGCAATTAGTTTGATCTTCTTGTTTGGTAATCAAGGTATTGCCAAAGAAATCCTCGGTGGGCACTCGGTTTATGGTTTGATTGGTATCTCTCTAGGCTTGATCTTCTGGACGTTTCCTCATGCGCTGATGATATTAACCACCTCACTCAGAACGTCTGACGCGCGTCTTTATGAAGCCGCGCGGGCGCTTAAAACATCGCCACTGAAAACTTTTTTTGTGGTGACATTACCTGCTGCCAAATATGGTTTGATAAGCACGCTTATCGTTGTATTTACTTTGGTGGTTTGCGATTTCGGTGTGCCGAAAGTCATTGGAGGGAGTTACAACGTCCTTGCGACTGATATTTTTAAGCAAGTGGTAGGACAGCAGAACTTTTCGATGGGGGCGGTGACCAGCATCTTGTTGTTGATCCCTGCTTTATTAGCGTTTGTTGCTGACCGTTGGGTACAGAAGAAGCAAAAGAGTTTGTTTGATACTCGCTCTGTGCCTTATCAGCCGGAGCCAAACACTCTGCGCGATGGCGCTTGTTTTGTTTATTGCTCAGTCATTTCATTAGCTGTGCTTGCCGTGCTTGGTATGGCGGTGTATGGATCATTGGTTACCTTCTGGCCATGGAATAAAGCATTGACGTTAAATAACTATAATTTTGCCGAGATGAGTACTTACGGCTGGCAACCTTATTTTAATTCATTATCTTTGGCTACATGGGCTGCGATTATTGGTAGTGCACTGATTTTTGTCGGAGCTTACTGCATAGAAAAAGGGCGAGCGTTTGCACCTATTCGGCAGGCAATGCAAATGTTAAGTGTGGTGCCTATGGCGGTTCCTGGTATGGTACTCGGCTTGGGTTACATCTTCTATTTTAATGACGCCAACAATCCTTTGAGTTTCCTTTACGGTACGATGGCATTTTTGGTGATTAATACAGTTGTGCATTACTACACGGTCGGGCATATGACTGCCTTGACGGCACTAAAGCAAATCCCTGCAGAGATTGAAGCCACGGCGGCCTCGGTGAAGCTGCCTCAGTACAAATTGTTCTTCAAAGTGACTTTGCCAGTGTGTGTTCCTGCAACGTTGGATATCGCTACCTATCTGTTTATTAATGCATTAACGACCACTTCTGCGGTAGTATTCATTTATTCAACTGAAACCATTCCTGCTTCAGTATCTGTACTAAATATGGATGATGCTGGGCAAACAGGCGCAGCTGCTGCGATGGCAGTCATGATTATGATTTCTGCTGCGGTGGCAAAATTGGTGCATATGACGTTAGGGAAATGGTTGGAAAATAGAACGCAAGCGTGGCGCAGAAGGTAAGGACAACGAGTGCAGTACGTAAAAATTAAAGATTCCATTGTTGAACAAATAGAATCAGGTCTTTTGTCACCTAGACAAAAATTACCCGCAGAGCGCAAGTTAGCAGAATCCTTTGATACAACCCGTGTGACTTTACGCGAGGCGCTGTCACTACTGGAATCAGAAGGTCGTATTTACCGAGAAGATCGTCGAGGTTGGTTTATATCTCCAGAGCCACTTAGATACGATCCGACGCAAACACTGAACTTTACTAATATGGCCTTATCACAGAAGCGAACACCTCTGACGGAGCTGGTTGCCGCCAAAGGCATATTGGCTAATAAGCAGGCAGCGAGTTTACTTGGGCTTCAGCCTTTTTCCGATGTATACAAGGTAGATAGAGTGCGTTACTTAGAAGGTCGCCCAGTCGTGTTTGTGACTAACTACATTCGCCCTGAATGGTTTCCGAACCTACTCGATTTTGACTTGTCTCAGTCACTCACGGATATTTATCGTGATCACTTTGGCATGGTGTATCAAAAGATCAGATACCGAATCAGTACCAGCAGTTTGCTTGGCGATACCGCACAAGCATTGAGAGCGACCTCAGGTACGCCTGCAATGGTGGTTGAGCGTATTAACTACAACCAGCATGGAGAGCTTATTGATTGTGACATTGAATACTGGCGTCATGATGCTATCAGTATTGAATCCCTTGCTGAACTAAACCGTTAACCTGCTCTTTACTATGGATGGGCTTCCGACAGGAAGCCTTTTTTCACAAGGATTTTCTATGTCACTTTGGGCCATCACACTGGTCGTGATCTCCGCTTTCCTTCACGCTGGTTGGAATCTGCTTAGTAAAAGCAACAAGGCTTCAGGGCCCGCATTTTTTCTCGCCAGTAGTTCAGCCGCCGCAATACTACTGACTCCTTATGTGATTTGGTATCTTAACCAAGTTGATATGACTTTCTTTCCGACGACGTTTTGGCTAATCCTGATTGTCAGCGGTATTGCGCAGATGATTTATCTGCTGGGACTTGGTTTTGCTTACAAGCAGGCGGATATCGGCGTGATTTATCCTATCGCACGAGCACTGCCTGTTTTGATGGTTGGATTAGTAACCGTTGTATTGGGCTATGAGCTGAGCATCAACAGCTGGATTGGCTTTACGTTGATCACTCTTGGCTGTTTATTTGTGCCTTTAGAGTCATTTAGTCAGTTCAATATTAGAGATTATCTCAACGTGGGGGTTCTATGGGCATTGATTGCCGCTTTTGGAACTACAGGTTATTCCATTCTTGATAAAGAAGCCTTGCTGCTTTTAGCCAGTACATTTCAAAACGTGGTTAGTGACAGAAGTTCTGCTATTTTCTATCTTGGTATACAGTTTTGGTCTATTGCGCTTTGCATTGCCCTCTATTTGCTTATTGCACGAAGGGGTGACGATTTTAAACAGGCCTGGGCGATTAAAAAGCCTTCAGCATTAGCTGGCACAATGATGTCAACAACTTATGGGTTAGTGCTATATGCCATGACAATGACAGAAAACGTCAGTTATGTGGTTGCCTTGCGTCAACTGAGTATTGTGTTCGGTATGGTTTTTGGGATCATTTGGCTATCAGAAAAATTCTTAATGACCCGACTGATAGGAACAACATTGATTTTAGTTGGATTGGTTTTGACGGTAGCCTAATTGCGCTAACCAACATGCTTTGTATTATTCTCTTTACGACGAAAATCGATGAGAGTTAAACCTCTAGCCTGCAGCGAGTAAAAGCCCCAATGATTTCCTCGCTGGGGCTTTTTATATGTATTTCTGGGTTATTAGCTTTCCACTTCCACCATTGTGGGTTGCTCGTCAGCATGCGCCGCATCGAGCATCTTGCGAATAATGAATGAAGAGACTAGTGCGATGACGACCATTAAGACAGCTAATACAGTCAGTAGTTGGAAGTAATCACCGTAAACCGTTTGAACAATCTCTTGGGTCAGTTCTTGGCCTTTTTCGAGCGCTATAGAAGTAGAGAAAACCGCACCAACAATTCCACTCAGTGCCATTGCGACGGAAAACAAAGACACCGAGAAGCCTTCAATATGCTTAGGAGCCACCGATAGAATAAAGGCAACGACTAAGCTACCGACGATAACTTCTGCAAACGCTTGGAAGAAGTGAATTGCCAGGAAGATTTCAGGGCGGATCACTACGTCTTCACCGACATTCATTACCGCCATCGTTAAGATACCAAAGGCAATAGCAGTGAAGATAAAGGCAAAACCAATCTTTGTCGCGGTAGAGAAGTTAACCCCTTTTTTCTCGAGTGAAGAGAATGTCATGGCAATCACCGGGCCTGCGACGATACACCAAAGCGGGTTCATTGCCATTGAGGCTTCAGGGGCAATAGGGATGATATTGAACAAATCACCACGCATCGTATTGATGGTGACCATCGTCATCGATGTCATCATCTGGCCATAGTAAACAAAGAAGCAGGTTGTCAGCACTGTCATGATCAGAATCGTGCCCATTTTCAGTGCGTCCGACTTGCCAGACTTAATCATGAGAGTAATGAAGTACAGAATCGCGGCTGCGCCAATGGCGTAAACGATGTTTTTACCGACAGCCATGTTCGAGAACATGAAAAACACCAAGCCAACCATCGCGGCAGATAACGCAAAGAAAGAGAGCCAATTTTTTATGCTGACAGGGGTCTGGTCAATATCGGCACCCACGCCAACTAATTGTTTGTTGAAGATAACTAAGATGATAAAAGCAAAGCCAGCCATTACTGCTGAGAGCATAAAGCTACCGTGGAAACCTATCGCTAACACAAACATAGGGAATAGATATTGACCGAGCAGAGCGCCTACATTGTTAACAGAGTAGTTGACTGGGTAGCCGTTTTCGAAGTCTTCTTCTGTTGAAAAAGTGCGCTTGTAAAGACTGGGATAAGAAGGAGACATCAACCCACGGGCATAGCTAGCCAAGGCAATACCGATTAAGCTCATCGGAACATTGGTGGTGGAAGCACCTAAAACGAGCAAGGTGTATCCTATTGCGAATGTACCGTAAGCAATGGTCAACGAACGATAGGCGCCGAGGAATTTATCCGCTATGAACCCACCCGCAATGGCGAAAAGTGGACCAATAGAAGAGAAAGCCCCGACAACCATCATGGTGTCGGCTTCACTGTACCCTAAATCTTCTAAGAAGAATCGGGTCAGGATAACCATCACACCGTAGAATGATAAGCCAAACATTGCTTGGCAGAACATCATTGATTTATTGAGTTTATTCCACATAATAGTCTCGCATAATTGTGTGATATAGAATTAATGTCTGATAATTATATCATTTGTGGTTTGTTATAAATTGAAACAATTATCGCAGAAAACATAATCTATGCACGATTTTTTCTAAATTTCGCATAACTTTTTATAATGAAATTGATCTAAAACGTTTGCGTTGGATAAGCACGATTTGCAAGCCTTTTGTCAGGAGTCTGCAATTTTATTTTTGCGTACTAACCTTTGTGTTAGCCTGTTTATAAAGTTGTTTTTGTTGATAAGGAAAGTAACTCAATGAAGATCTTCAGCAATTTCGAAAGTGGTAGTATTGAAGTCGTCAACGCGGATAATAAAGACGCAATTCAGCTTAAGATTCCTAATGATAATCAGTCTGAGTTTTATCAGTGGTTCCATTTTCGTTTGGAAACCGAAGCAGAGCAGTCACACTCGATTCAGATTGTTGACCTGAAAAACTCCGCTTATCCAGAAGGTTGGAAAGACTATGATGTTGTTGCGTCGTATGACCGAGAAGAGTGGTTTCGTATTCCAGCAGAATTTGATGGTGATACGCTGAGCTTTACGCTGATTCCAGAGCACGGATCTGTCTATTTTGCCTACTTTGCACCTTATAGCTACGATCGCCATCAAGATTTACTACATGCTGCCCAAAGTGCCCATCACTGCAAATTAGAAACATTAGGTCATAGTCTTGATGGTAATGATATGAGTTTGCTGACTTTTGGTGAGCCTAGTGATGGTAAGAAAAAGATATGGGTGATTGCGAGGCAGCACCCAGGTGAAACCATGGCTGAATGGTTTATGGAGGGTATGATCCAACGCCTTATTGATGACGAAGATACGGCAGCGCGTGCTTTGCTGGAAAAAGCGGTGCTGTACGTTGTGCCAAATATGAACCCTGATGGTAGTATTCGCGGGCATTTACGCTGCAATGCGGTGGGTGTAAACCTGAATCGTGAATGGCAATCTCCAAGTATGGAGAAGAGCCCTGAAGTCTTTCTTGTAAGAGATAAGATGCTTGAAATTGGCGTGGATATGTTCCTTGATATACACGGTGATGAAGCTATTCCTTACAACTTTGTTGCTGGTTCAGAGGGCATTCCTTCTTATGACGAGCGACTGGCTTCACTGGAAGTTGCATTTAAACAGGCGCTACACACAGTGACACCTGAGTTCCAAGATGAGTTTGGTTATGACAAAGATGAACCAGGCAAGGCTAATCTAACAGTCGGCTCTAACTGGGTAGCGGAGCAATTTAAGTGCTTGTCTTACACTGTTGAAATGCCGTTTAAGGACAACAATGATTATCCAGATCCACTTTATGGCTGGTCGCCGGAAAGAAGTGTGAAATTCGGTGAGGACACCTTGTCCGCTATTCTGGCGGTGTCAGATAAAATATAACCAGAGTGAGCCCAAGTACAAGAAGCGCAGAATAGTCTGCGCTTTTTTCATTGCGTTAGTTATGTTGACGCTAAGCGTCAGATATCCTCGCTATGTACATCAAACTAATCCGGTTACATTTTGAATATCGAAAACAACAGGTATTCAATCATGTCACAACATCCCTCATTTTGGTTTAAGCAAGCTTTGGAGCGAGAACAGCCGCTGAATACCACTACTTTAATGGATGATATTCAAGTGGATGTTGCTATTGTTGGCGGTGGTTATACAGGCCTTTGGACGGCCATCATGCTTAAAGAGCAGCAGCCTAAATTATCTATTGCAGTGATTGATAAAGGTCTGTGCGGTAGTGGAGCTTCAGGCGCGAATGGCGGCTGTATGTTGACTTGGTCAACGAAATTCCCAACGATGAAGCGGTTGTTTGGGGAGGATGAAGCTAAAAGGCTAGTCAAAGAATCCGAAGCAGCGATATATGAGATTGAAGCGTTTTGCCATCAACATCATATTGATGCCGAGCTTCGTCGTCATGGTGCTTACTACACGGCAACCAATACTGCTCAAAAAGACTCGATGAGTCCCATAGTGGAAGAGTTGAGGCGATTAAATATCAATAGCTGGCAGTCATGTTGTCCTGAAGATATTGCGAGATTAGCGGGCTCACATCGACACTTGGAAGGCTTCTATTCACCTGCTGCTGGCAGTGTGCAACCAGCTTTATTGGTAAGGGGGCTAAGGCGAGTCGCGATAGAAAAGGGGGTCCAAGTCTTTGAAAATACACCCATGAAAGTACTTAATTTTGGTCATCCAGCCCTGATAGAGACGCCTAATGGGACTATCACAGCAGATAAAGTGGTATTAGGGCTTAATGCTTGGATGGTTAAGCACTTTAAACAGTTGAAACGCAGTATTGTCGTGGTTTCCTCTGACATGGTCATTACGGACCCTATCGAATCGCAACTTAATGAATGTGGAATTGACAGAGGGGCTGCGGTGGTCGATTCACGTATTTTCGTCCATTACTATCGTGATACCCAAGAAGGGAGGTTGATGCTAGGCAAGGGGGGAAATCGTTTTTCTTATGCCAATCAAGTGGATAAGATGTTCAATCAACCAACTCGATATTTGCCTTTATTGACACGATCATTCGCTCGGTTATTTCCTCAGTTCAAAGGGGTTAAGTTCGCGTATAACTGGACGGGGGGATCTGATCGGTCTGTGACAGGTTTACCTTTCTTTGGTCGATTAGAAGGTCAAGCAAACATCTTCTACGGTTTTGGCTATTCCGGTAACGGTGTTGCTCAAACTCGGATAGGAGGAAAAATTTTATCTTCGCTTGTACTTGGAGAAAACAATGATTGGACACGAAGTGGTTTAGCGCAAGGACCACTCGGTCTGTTCCCTTCGGAACCTATTCGTTGGATAGGTGCAATGTTAGTCAGAAATGCAGTGAGAGGAAAAGAAGAAGCGGAAGATAACGAGCAATCGCCAATGTTCTGGGATAAATGGCTATCAAAGCTTGCTGGTGCCGCCGGTAAAGCAGACAAGGTGAAGTAATATCTCTGTCACACAGAATTGCCATGCTTGTCGCTTTGACATTAACTTGCCAATCTATGCGTTTTATACCTCCTCTTAATGCTTTAAAAGCTTTTGAATCCGCTGCCCGATTACAAAGTTTGACCAAGGCGGCGGATGAACTCAATGTCACTCGTGCCGCAGTGAGTCAACACGTTAAACAGCTTGAAAGCTATCTAGAGGCTACTTTATTTGAACGTAGAGGGTCGAAGCTCCAACTGACTGAAGACGCGCAGTATTACTTACCTTTGCTGACTCAAATGTTTGAGTCACTCTCTGTTGGAACAGAGCAGCTGTTTCAACGGAAAAAGCGTCATAGGTTGAACTTGAGTATTGCGCAAAGTTTTTGCTTTCAGTGGTTAATCCCCCGCCTTGAAGACTTTCGCCGTGACCACCCGAATATCGAACTAAAGATATCTACTTCGTCAAATGCTTATCCCAATGGCAGTAAAGTTGCGGATATTGAAATCATTAATGGCCCGAAGCCCATGGGTGAGGGAAATGTCATTGCTTTAACAGAAGAAAACTGGGTACTGGTTGCAGCACCAAGATTGATGGCATCCAACTCCATACAGACACTAGATGAGATAGCGAATAGTGAGAAAATAGCCACTACGGGTTATCAGGAAAACTGGCAGTACTGGTTTGATTATCATCATTTCACAGGTCGTATTGTGGAGCCTGCAATGCAATTTGATCATTCGCTTCTCTCAATTGAAGCGGCAGTATCAGGGCTAGGTATTTTGCTGGTCAAAGAGCTATTAGTAGAGGAGCATCTTATTCAGGGCAGTTTAGTGAGAATCAGTGATAAAATAGTGCCCAGTCGAGATGGGCACTATTTGCTTCAACACGACCCGAGTAATCCGCTTGCTACCCAATTTTCCAATTGGATAACAAGCAGCATGGATTATTCACAGGGTGGAGCCATGTGAATGACCGCCAGCCCGCCAAGAGATGTTTCACGGTATTTTTTATTCATGTCTTTACCTGTTTGATACATAGTTGCGATAACTTTATCTAGAGAAATAAGACATTTGCTGGTTCTTTTTAGTGCCATTCGTGAGGCATTGATGGCCTTCATCGCCCCCATTGCATTACGTTCGATACATGGCACTTGAACAAGCCCACCAATGGGATCACAAGTCATGCCTAACGAATGCTCCATTGCAATCTCAGCTGCGATACAGATCTGTTCGTTACTGCCACCTCTGAGTGCGGTTAAGCCAGCTGCGGCCATTGATGATGAAACACCGACTTCGCCCTGACAGCCTACTTCAGCGCCAGATATCGACGCATTTGTTTTGTACAAAATACCAATTGCGCCAGCGACAGCTAAAAAGTCTTTGATTTGTTTAAGGTCGAGTTCTTTAATAAAGCGATGGTAATACATGAGTACAGCGGGAATAACCCCTGCCGCGCCATTCGTTGGAGAGGTAACTACTTGGCCACCTGCCGCATTCTCTTCACTGACAGCGAAGGCGAAGAGGTTAATCCAGTCCATGATTTCCATAGGATCATTTTCAATCGCTTCGTTAGCTTCAAGCTTTTTCAATAAGTTAGGCGCACGTCGTGTGACATTGAGTCCACCTTCCAAAATGCCTTCAGTGTCAAAGCCACGTTGCATACAAAGGGTCATTACTTTCCAGATCTGTTCTGCTTTACGATCGATTTCATCACTGTCAAAGAAGCAGACCTCGTTTTGTAAAATCATGCCGCCAAGGCTGAAGCCATTCTCTTCTGCCATGTTTAGCATTTCGTCAGCAGAAGTAAATGGATAGGGCACATCGACGGGCTGCTCACTGCTGCCATTTTCCAACTCGGCGGCTGTGGCAATAAACCCACCTCCGATAGAATAGTAAGTTTCAAATGCGAGCTGTGCCCCAAAGCTATCATAGGCGGTAATTGTCATGCCATTTTCATGTAACGGTAGATTGTCGCTGTGAAATATAATGTCACTCTCATAGCGGAATGCTAAGGTATGGGCGCCTGCCAGCAGCAACGATTCATTATCCAGTGTCTGTTGTAAAGCTTGCTTGGCACTGGTAATTTTTATTGTGTCAGGCCTATTACCCATAAGTCCTAAGATCACAGCACGATCCGTATGGTGACCTATGCCGGTTAAGGATAGCGAACCATACAAATCAACCTGTATCCGATCCACTTTGGATAAGGAATCACTGAGCAAGCGCGTGAAATGATAACCGGCCAGCATTGGCCCGTTGGTGTGGGAACTGGATGGCCCAACTCCGACTTTGAAAATATCGAAAATCGACAGCATAAACTAACTTCCTGTGATATGGCCTGTTGGTCAGACTCTACTTAAATATAGTTAACAAAACATTAACCTTGCTAACGCTATCTATAAAGAAGATGTTTGTACAGGACTTCGGCAAGTTAGTATTAATAATTGAGAAGTGAGTAAATAATGAACATTCGTAATGTGGTTATTGTTCTTGGTAAGCGGCTGGTGGACGACACACTAACAAAAGAAGGCCGCTCTCGTGTTGAAGCATTGCCCGCATTACTCAGTTCTCTTAACGATGACGAAACTGCCTTAGTATTTTGTGGTGGTGTAACCCCAGGACAAACCGTTTCTGAAGCTGTGGCAATGAGAGAGTATTTTAACCAAAGCGCATCTCAGATTCGTCTGAAAGAAAGCCATGTTATTTTGGAAAGTGAATCGCAAAACACAGTACAAAATATTCACAATGTCGCGCTGAAACTACAGCAAATGGGGCTGAATCGTCAGCCAATCAACATTACCTTGGTATCTAACGATTATCATTTGAAGCGTATCTTTGAAGTTCAGCAATTGATGAATGAGCAAGGGCTACTTCGCGCACTTAAACAGCGCTGCAATAGTGCGGGATTGGACATAAAGATAGATATGGATATTCGTCACCATTGTAGTGTCGAGTACCCGCACCGAGAAGGTAATGCTGAAGCATTTCTACTGGTCGATGAACTGACGACCTATCGAGTGTATTTAGAGGGGGCGACCAACAATGCTTTTCAAAGACCTCTAGAAAGAGTTCGATGTGTACCGGCGGAGTTAGCGCTTCACTCACTTTCGCAGTTAGATGCACTTAAACTTTCAGACGAGGTGCAGGAAAAGTTAACTATCTTGAAAGAGATTGTACTCAGTACAACCTCCGACGTGGATGGAGCAACATTACGTTCATCATTGGCTCGCTTTCATCATAACCTTACTTGGTTAAATAGGCATTTGGACCCAGAAATGGCCGCCATGCAGTCAACTTAGAGAATCAAGATGCAGGTGAATGATGGTTCTGGCGATAGTATTCCCATTCCTCGACTCGTTTCTCTGAGCTAAGGACACAATACGTGATACGTTGCTCGTTTTCGCTCACTGTTTCCAGCTTTCCACCTTGCTGAACGCAGTAGACTGACGCAGGGTTAGCGACAGAGGTGTAACTTTTTACCTCATATTTGTCCGGTTCAGCAGCACAACCTGCAAGTGTGATGATAGCGGTTAATATCAGACCCCAAGTGACTTCCTTCATTTTATTTTCCCATCATAATCAATTAGTGGCGCATTTAGTTTAGAAGAGTAGATAAAAAACATTGCCTTAAGTTTGTTAAAAGATCGAAGGTGTCTAAAATTAAAAATGTACTCATAGCGCCTATCTATGAAACGACTGATGAAGTAACAGTACCAGTTATTCAGATGAAGTACTTTGTGCTGTTAAAAGATAAGGATATTAAGATGTCGAAACAGAAACATCGTTTAGTGACACGAAGTGATTTTGACGGACTAGTGTGTGCCGTACTTCTTAAGCAACTTGACCTTATTGATGATATTAAGTTTGTTCATCCAAAAGACATGCAAGATGGCATTATAGATATTACACCTCAAGATATTGTCACGAATCTCCCCTATGTTGAGCAGGCTCACCTTGTGTTTGACCATCACCTGTCGGAAATGATTCGCAATCAAGGAGAGCGATCAAATCATATTATTGACCCAGATGCCCCCTCCGCGGCTCGTGTTGTATGGGAGTACTATGGTGGAGAAGAGACTTTTCCCTCTGACTGGCTAGCAATGATGGAGGCGGTTGATAAAGGTGATTCGGCGCAGTTTAGCCGAGATGAAGTCCTCGACTCAACAGGTTGGAATCTACTTAACTTTTTGATGGATGCTAGAACAGGTTTAGGGCGCTTTAGAAATTTCAGAATTTCAAACTACAACCTGATGATGGATTTGATTGAGTATTGTACTTCTCACTCAATAGAAGAAATCCTTGAGCATCCTGATGTCAAAGAACGTATTGATCTTTATAAAGAGCACGAGAACTTATTCAAAGAGCAGATCCAGCGTTGTGCCACAGTGTATGACAATTTAGTGTTTCTCGATCTTACTGGAGAAGAAACAATCTTCGCTGGTAATCGATTCATGATATATGCCTTATACCCTCAGTGTAATATCTCAATTCATAAAATGTGGGGATTTCAAAAACAGAATATTGTATTTGCTACAGGTAAATCGATATTTGACCGAAGCTCAAAAACGAATGTGGGTGAGCTAATGCTTAAGTATGGCGGGGGTGGACATAAGGCCGCTGGAACTTGCCAGATTGATAATGACAAAGCGGATGCTGTGCAAAAAGAGTTGATTCAAGCGATCACTTCCGATGGATAAATTCATCCCAACCCAAAAGGAGCCCTTGATTTAATGGGGCTCCTTTTTTATGTGGTTCAGAAAGTTAAATTGGCATTACTCGGTTGCGGCCGAGCTGCTTCGCTTCATAAAGAAGTTTGTCCGCTCGCTCGATGATTGAGTGTGGCATTTCACCGGGCTGTAGTTCAGCAACCCCAAAGGATGCGGTGATATTTCCAACCTGCTTGCCAGAACGACGGTCTTTCACTGATAATTTTTCGATTGAGCGCCGTAAACTCTCTGCAAATTGGCGAGCAATTCTTAGTTGTTTATTTGGCATAATCAAAGCAAATTCTTCACCGCCAAATCGGTAAGCATGAATACCATCCCGACTGCTGATCTGAAGGCGTTTGGCGATGCCTTTGATAACCGCATCGCCAAAAAGATGGCCGTAAGTATCGTTGTAATTTTTGAAGTGGTCGATATCAGTCAGAATTAAACAAATTTTTTGCTCTGAGCGACAGAGGGTATCTAAATCATTATCGAAGGCACGCCGATTGTACAAACTGGTTAATCCATCAAACAGAGCATCCTGTTGGACTTCGGCTAGCTGAGTTTTTAGGTTCTTTATTTCTTTGCTTGCTGTTTCAAGTTGGTTGTTAAGAAAGTTTGTCGAATGGCGAATATCTTTAGATTCCGCAACCAGTTGACGAATTACTTTCATCACTTCATCAATGGACATCGCTTCGTCATCGACTTTTTCTAGGTTCTCAAAGCTTTTATCGATTACCTGAGAAAAGTGAGAGGTATCCGCGAGAGTATCCGTCATGGAGGATGCGACTTGACCCACCAGCACTTCAATGTTCGCACGCAAGTCGTTTATGTCTGTTTCCGCTCTACTCGCAACATAATTGTTGTAGAGCATTTCACCAGCTGCGGGGGGGCATACACCGTAATTCTCGATGATGGTTTCAAGCTCACGGTTCATCTGAGGAATGGCATTTTCGACGTAGGTGTACCATAGCGCGTAGTTAGCAGGTGTTGCGGCTACGTGATTTTGCATCATGAGTGGGACAGCTTTTTTTAAATTAGCGGTTGATTTTTTAAAGTCGTCGGTCATCTGTTTATTAGCATTCTGCGTTAACTACCAATTAACTTAAGATTAGCGGATTTGTTTCTGAGATGCTTGAGTTAATGGCAATAAAATTCGAATATTTAATAGGTTTGATAAGTCGAGTTCAGTGAAACTCATCAAACCTAAACTTCCAGTAGGTTAAACTTCTACTTCGATTCGCTCTGTTGGGTTTCCGGATTCAAGCTTGGCAGCACCTCTCAGCATAGCTTTGATTAAATCCCCAGCATTAAACTTTTCAAGGGCTTCATGTGCGCCGACTTGGCGTGCTCTGTCCACACAGATCTCGCTCGATAGTGAGGTGTGAAGAATGATGTAAGCGTTACTCAGTTGCTGCTCACTTTGGGTTTCAAAGGCCAACTCGTAACCGTCTAGTCCCGGCATTTCAATATCGCTCACTAATAGCTGAATAGGCTGACCACGTTCTGCTTCCTCTTTCATCAGTTCAAGTGCTTCAATGCCATTGTTTCGTATTTGATAGGAGATATTAATGCTATCAAGAGCATCAGCGAGTTGTTTTCTTGCAATAGAGGAGTCATCGACAAGCAAAATATTTAATGCTTTGAGTCGTTCACGTTCAATATCCGTCAACATTGGAATCTTTGTGGATTCGTACTGTGGGTAGATTTTCGACAGAAGCAGTTCGACATCGAGCATCTGAACGATCTGATCTTCAAAACGAGTGATACCTGTTACAAAGACATTTCGGCCTGCGGATTGGGGAGATGGTTCGATGGAGCGCCAATCACATTCAATGATTTTTTCAATTGAACGCACCATAAAGGCAACGATAGTCCTTAGGCAATCTGTCACAATCAAATAACAAGAGTCATACTCTTCCGGTTGTATAGGTCTGAAGCCAATAGCCGCAGGCATGTTAATCACTGGAATGGTTTTATCTCGAATCGTAACAGTACCAATCACATGGTGGTGCGAGTAGGGAATTTGAGTTGTCGGTTGATACGGGACAATCTCACGAACCTTTAGTGTGCCAATAGCAAAAAGTTGTTCACTTTTAGTCAGAGTGAACATCAACATGCCTTGAGACTGATTTGCTTTACTGATTGTTTTTGCCATAACGGACGTTTCTCAAATATGATACTTTATAAATGTGATGTTAACTGATCTGTGGAGCTATTCAATTAAGATAGGTCAATTAACCCAGACTCTTTGATAATTTTTATGGATATTTTCCTGAGAGATGGTGATCTTGCCGTAAATCGTTAAAATATGCCCTTATAGTTAAGCCCAATAGGTTAAGAGTTTACATGGCAAATACAGCAGCTGCTTTACACATTTTGGTCAAGCATAAAGAACAGGCTGAAGACATTATCAAACAGCTGAAGAAAGGCGCTAAGTTTCAGACATTGGCGAAGAAGTATTCCACTTGTCCATCAGGCAAAAAAGGTGGGGATTTGGGAGAGTTTCGCCGAGGGCAAATGGTTCCGCAATTCGATAAAGTGTGTTTTCAAGGTGAAACGCTCGTTCCTCATTTAGTAAAAACCAAATTCGGATGGCACGTAGTTAAGGTTCTTTATCGAACATAAAAACACCCCGCACTTGCGGGGTGTTTTTCTAGCCGAGTTAGAGCTTAATCCAAGCGTCACTCCAAGCCGAGCCCGTTCCTGGGGCATATGCCCAAGCCGCGCCTGAACACCAACCTGAGTATGGGTAAGGTTTACACTCGTAGTTTTCTCCTACATTAGTCACGCGGTCTCCAGCTTCGTACGGAGTTCCTTCAACATATTGTGGGTACTCGCCAGGGTTACCGTCATCACTCGCTTTTACCAGAATAGATAAGCTGGCCGTATCAGAAGCCTTGCCATCTGAAACAGTGACAGAGACAGTGACATGGGTATCTTGCGTAAACTCAGGAGCGATAAAGCTTGCGTTGTCACCATTTTCAGTGAGCGTGACATCAGATGAACTCCACTGATAAGTCAGGTTGTCGCCATCAGCATCGTTGCTGCCAGAAGCATCTAATACAACGTTGTTACCAGCTTCAGCTTGTTCTGGGCCGCTAATGTCAGCAACCGGCGGTGTGTTTTCTGGTTCACTGCCAAACTCAGCTTTAATACTCATGGTGTCATAGGACGTTGCGTTTTCATCATCCATAACGGTTAGCTTGAAGCTGTAAGTCTCATTCGTTCCTGTATCTGGCACTGTCACTGTAGCGATCGCTTTATTTGGGTCGGTTATGCTCAAGTTAGGGCCGGAAACCTGTTCCCATTGATAGGAGGTAATACTCCCGTCGTTGTCACGTGAACCAGACCCATCGAGTTGAACGGTTTGAGCCGTGTCAATGACGATGTCATTACCAGCATCGGCAACCGGAGGCTGATTACCTGGCTCTCCACCATCAAGGAGTCCTTGCTGCATGGCATTAAGGATATCGCCATTGTCAGCATCGATTTCCCAAGAGAACAAGCCTGCAAAACCTTGAGATCGTACGTAGGCAGCTTTGGCTTTAACAGAACGTTCGTCATCATAAGTGATCACTTCACCAGTCGCTTCTTTGTAGAGGTATGGGGCTTTTGCAGGCTCGTCGTAAAATTCTTCAACGCCCGGTTGGCCAAAGTAATTACTGGCAAGATCTTTATAGTCAATGACACCTGGTTCCCAGCTGCCAGCAATAGGGCCATTACCGACACCAGTGATAGGGTTTGCAGGATCGGACATACTATCGCGAGTAACCCCTTTCCAGCCTCGACCGTACATGGCTGCCCCCAGCACTAACTTACTTGGCGATACGCCTTGTTTAAGTAGCTCTTTAGCTGCGTTATCGGTTGTGTATTCAGGGCCGTCGTCCGGCGTTAACGTTCCTTCACACTGGGCTGAAGAGACGTGAGAACCACAATATAGTGCGGCCTGATGACCGAGGTTATTGTCCCATGCTCCATAGAAGTCATACGTCATAACGAAGAGGTAATCCATGTATTGGGTGGCATCAGGGTAATCAACGTCTTCTATTTTATCCCAGCCAGCGCCAATAGCAGAAGTTAGCTCATAGGTTCGACCTGTCTCTGCAGACAGCTCATCCAACATTTGACGAAGCTCTCTCATCAGTGCAACGTAGGCAGGACCGTCTTTTTCTGGGTCACCTAGATCTGGGTTCGCACCGGTTCCGCCTGGGTACTCCCAGTCAATGTCAACGCCATCGTAAAATTTCCATGTCAGAAGAAATTCTTTCACTGAGGCGACGAAGGTATCGCGATTCTTTTTATCGGTGAAGCCAAAGAACGGGTCGGACAATGTCCAGCCACCAATCGAAGGAAGAATTTTTAGGTCTGGGTAACGCTGCTTTAATGCCATCATCTGACCGTAAGTTCCTTTGATAGATGAATCCGCAGTACCCGGCAAGTTTGAACCAAATGCGCCCCATTGGTCATGAACCACAACTTCATAATCCTGAGAATCACCACAAGCCAGTTGCAGGGCTCTTTGCGAGTTCGGGTCGGTTAACGAATCATTAGGGCCACATATTGGAACAAATCCATATATGATATGCGTTAGATTGTCCGCTGGGATGTTATCCACCGTGAACTTGCGGTCATATTGGCTCCATTCGACAAAATAGGTCCCTACAACTGTACCATCTGGCTGTGGGGGAAAAGATTGGTTATTGCCGTCGACGTTCATTTCCAGTGGCGCCATGCCTTTGCCATCAGTATCTGTCACCGAAACAGCGTGGACAGGTGAAGTTGAGCACTCCCCGTTAGCGTCACAAATATTAACGGTCATGTCGTATTGGCCTGCTTTATCTATCTGTACTTGCGTTTCGCCTGAAAAATCAGAGCCTGTAGGGCCATTGATCGCTTCAGAAAAGATGACCTCATCATTTATGCGAACTTGCCATTCTGTTGCTGGTGTTCCGCTGTTGTACCAAACATCCCATTCTACTGGGAAAGTTACTTGGTCATTTCTTACCACGGTCTTTTTGTAAGATTGCTGACCTGCTTCTCCGTTAATCTCAACAAATGACTGGCTCTTCACGCTAGTCATATTCCAGTCCAAAGTTGCAGCCGATGGTGCAGCGTATACATCCATGCTAACTGTTCCTAAACTGAGTGCGATAACTGCAGACAATGGTTTTAAAATGCCTTTTTTACCCAACTGACAATTGTATTTTATGCTCATTGCACATTTCCTTTTTATTCAACCCTATGTTAAAACCTGAAAGTAAATTCAATAAGGAACTTATTTTTCAGGCTATCCATTTTCAATTTAGAAGGTTTTTTTAGAGGAGAAAAAAGGCAACTTTTCAAGATGGAACTAGAAGCAGTAATTAATATTATTTCATAAATAATTGCTGGACTTCATAAAGCTTAAATGGAAGGTTAACTTATTGTTTTTATTCTAAAAATCCTCGGCAAAAACGTTAAAAATCGCATGCTTAAAATTAACGTTTTTATCGTCTGTGTTCTTTTGTTTTAAACATGTCAAAAATTTATGCTTATTAAAGAATTAAATTATTAATAGGGAGTGGTTGGATAAGTTTCTTTATCTAGGAGAATATATTTTATCCATAGAAACCTTTATTGAAGAGTCATTAACTGTAAAACATCATAAATGGTACGAGCATTTACTGCATGTCATACTGATAGGGAAGTGGCTGAGAATGGACTCTTGGAGAGATGGAAATGCAAAACTCTTGGTTGAGCAGTGCCGTATGCTTAATAAAAAAGCCAGTCACATCATTCGTAACTGGCTTTTAGAGAGAGTTATGGTGAAAACTATAAATATGTTTTTAACTTATCAATAAGCAACTTAATGTCAGACTCAGAAACGTCTTTATGAGTTACAAAGCGTATTGGGTTTCCTGGTGAAACGGTAATGCCATCTTCACTCAATTTACTTGCAATGGCGTGGATATCGACGTTGTCGTCTAGCTTAGCTAAGACAATATTAGTCTGAACGAAATCAGGGTTGACGTGGAAGCCTTGAAGCTGACTTAATTCTGTCGCCAGTAGCTTCGCGTTAGCGTGGTCAACTTTGAGTTGCTCTACTTGCTCTGTCAATGCCAGTTTGCCTGCCGCAGCAAGAATACCAGCCTGACGCATACCACCGCCGACCATTTTACGTAATCGGCGAGCTTTAGCGATATAAGCCTTGCTGCCAAGAAGCAATGAGCCGATAGGCGCTGAGAGCCCTTTTGACAGGCAGATTGTCATTGAGTCAAAGTGTTTGGCGATCTCTTTTATATCCACATTGAGAGCAACCGCCGCGTTGTAAGCTCTCGCTCCATCAAGGTGGAGTAAAAGGCCGTGTTGATCAACAAACTCACGGGCTTGTGCTAGGTAAGAAAGTGGGAGCACTTTGCCATTGATGGTGTTTTCTAGGCTTAGTAATTTAGTACGAGCAAAATGGCTATCATCGGGTTTGATTGCGGCTTTTAGTTTATCGAAATCCAGTGTGCCATCTGGGTTGTTTTCGATTGGCTGAGGCTGAATGGACCCAAGCACTGCAGCACCGCCAGCTTCGTATTTGTAGTTATGCGCTTGTTGGCCACACAAATACTCATCGCCTCGTTCGCAATGCGCCATTAAACCAAGCAGGTTGGCTTGTGTGCCGGAGGTGGTGAAAAGCGCAGCTTCGAAGCCGTGGCGCTCTGCTACCCATGCTTCTAGCGAATTAACGGTCGGGTCGTCACCGTATACGTCATCTCCGACTAACGCGTCGGCCATTGCTTGTCTCATTGCTTGGGTTGGTTTGGTGACGGTATCCGAACGGAAATCCATGCGCTTTTCTCCTATATGTATCCGCATAACTTTGCTTTACTCAAACATGCGATCGTTTTGGCATCGGTGAGCTCTCCATCGATAATCTTTTGTTCGATTTCTTTTACTGATAGAGACACCACTTCAATGACTTCATCTTCATCGCACGCAAATTTTGTTACCTCTGAGAGGCCTTTCGCGACAAATAGGTATTGAATCTCATCGCAGAAGCCTGCCAAAGGTGTGACTTGTCCTAGAGATATCATGGTTTCAGCGCTGTAACCAGTTTCTTCTGCCAGTTCTCTTACTGCACAAAGCTCAATGGGTTCATTAGATTCGAGTGTTCCGGCTGGTAGCTCGAGTAGCCATTTCTTGAGAGAGGGACGATATTGATTAATAAGAACGATATTCCCATTGTTTTCAATTGGCAAAATAACGGCAGCGCCAGGATGAGAAATCGTAGTGTGAGTGATGGTTTTACCATTAGGTAGGGTTGTTTGCTCTTCCTGAAGGGAAATGCCTTTCCATGTGTGTAAAATATTCAAAGGTGTATCCATGTCGTCTTAAAGTGACTCATTTTTAATGCGGATTACATTACAGCCAACATATAGTGAATAAAAGGTTAATAAAGAGCTTGGCTCAAATTTGAGACACTCTCCCAGTGACTTGTCTCCCAAATTTGCAAACATTGATTTCAACAAGTTACGTCAAAATTGCTTCTGCTATAAAGACGAGTCAAAACTAAAAAATGCACTTGTAACAAAGTGATAACAAATGTATAAAAATATACATACAGTAAATTCTGAACGAAGTCAGAGGAGCGCAGAATGATTAGCCCTACCAGAGTCTCCCACTCGCAAAAAGCGTTACTCTCTGAACGAATTAACAAATTAGCGCATGCCTTATCTGATGGGGTCTACGAGCGTGAAGATACCATCAAAATGTGTTTGCTTGCAGCGCTGGCAGGTGAAAGCGTATTTCTCTTAGGTCCACCAGGTATTGCGAAAAGTCTTATTGCCAAACGGCTTATTCAAGCCTTCGACAATTCTTCTTATTTTGAATACTTGATGACTCGCTTTTCAACGCCTGAAGAGGTGTTCGGGCCTCTGAGCATTCAAGAACTGAAAGATAATGGCCGCTACCTTCGTTTGACTGAAGGGTACCTGCCAACAGCTCAAGTGGTATTTTTGGATGAAATTTGGAAGGCGGGGCCTGCCATTCTCAACACATTGTTGACGGTAGTAAATGAGAAAACGTTCAAAAATGGCAGTGACGTAGAGCGTGTACCTATGCGCCTTTTGGTTTCGGCTTCCAATGAATTGCCGGATGAAGACAGTGGCCTAGAAGCCCTCTATGACCGAATGTTAGTGCGTATTTTTGTTAATCGAATTCAAAACAAGCAAAACTTTAAGTCGATGTTAACGGTAGGGACGCCTCAAGAAGCGCAGATCCCAGAAGGTTTAGCTATTACCGATGAAGAATACCATCTGTGGCAGTCGGAGCTTGAAAAGTTACAGCTTAGTGATGAAGTGTTCGAAAAGCTCTACGAACTGAAACAGATGTTAGAACAAGCCGCCATGGAAAATACTGGATCTGACATCGCAGATACCGACATGTACGTATCGGATCGTCGTTGGAAAAAGGCGGTTAAGTTACTCAAAGCTAGCGCATATTTTAACGGTAGAGATGCGGTCAATCCGCTCGATTTACTGCTTCTACAGGATTGTTTATGGAACAGCCCTGAGTCTCGAGAGGTAGTTCAAAGAGTAGTCAAAGAATTTGCTCTTAAACAAGCTTTTGATCAACAAGAGGTTGAACAGCAGATCAGTCTATGTCGAGAAGAATTGGCTGAAGTTCAGGAAGAGTTAGAGTCTGAGTTTGGCATTATGTTATCGATGGAATCGACAACCGGGTTACTCAAAAAACAAATTCATAGTTACGATATTTCGGATGCAAAAACTTACAAAGTAGGCAGTGCTTTAGACTTGGTTAAGTTGGTGCTACTGCAGAGTAATATGTCGGTATCTGAATCCGAGAAAGGCGACAGCCGCTGGGTTTATGTGCCTAAGAATGAGTTGGAGCGAATCATTAAAGAAGGGAACGGTGATGTCTATGGCTACGTGAACCAGAACACCAATATGTGCCGACTTCGATTTGATATTGATGCTGCGAACAATCTGGTCATTAAAGATATAGCCAACAGGGCTGTGCTGGTGTCGGTCGTGACGAATAAAGGGTTAGATGAAGGCTTATATCAAAGTTGGCTGACAAAATCAGAACAAGCACTTGCTCAGCTTGAACATGCCGAGCACCACTTATTGAAAGTACGCTCTAATTTCCACGGCGCATTACCGCACAGCTTTATTGATCAAGACTTGCCTAGGGCGATGGAAGCAAGCCTCCAGCATATTCAACAAGTGCTTGAGTCCACCAAAACTGAATGTGAACGTACGGTTTTACGTTTTAGAAACCTAAACCAGTTCTTCTCTTAAAGGAACAATGAATGTTAGGAGCCGACGGACTCAATCTCGCATTAATGATAGCAGACTCAGGGATTATCGACTCTGCAGTGAATGATTTAATGGCGCGATCTCAAGTGATGGCGCTCACCGAAAACAGAGGGGTGAAAACCAAAGTTAAAAACCATCTGTTGAAGTGGCGAGGGAGCGTTAAGAAACGAATTACTCGAGTGTGTGAAACGGAGCGATTTCAGCAAGAGTTGGGACTCTATCAAGAGGTGATTCATTGGGATGAAGCCACGTTTTTTGAAAAGGTTCCTGACGTCATTAAGAAACTGGAATGGCATTCTGCTTTTTATCTTCAAGCTCGTCGACTTATAGAGAAGAATAAAGGGGTAAACAACCCAATGTTTCCTCATTACTTCTGTGACCAGTGGTATCAAAGTCTGTCAGATGCCATCCATCAGGCTCAGGTGAGTGAGCTGGAAGCAAGCAAAGAAAAAGCTCTGAAAGATCTCTATCAGCGTATGGAAACCATGAAGAACATGGATAAAGTCACTGAGGAAGGCGATGAAAACAGTGTTGGGCGTCTGTGGGATATGGCTTCTGCGAAATTGAGTAAAACGGATTTATCAGTAATGAAACGTCATGCTGAGTTTCTGAAAAAGAATCAGGGCTTACAGGAAATTGCTGAAAAATTAGGGCGTATGGCTGGTCAGGTTGACGATCCGGATTTAAATCGCGCTCCAACTGAAGAATTGCAAATGGTCGAAGAAAAATCGGATGAAGCAACAGATGATATTGTTGGTATCCACGAAAGTGATGACCTCAATAAGTTGCTTCCGAACGAGACCATGTTTTTGGCTTACCCAGAGTTAGAGGTGGTTTTTTATAAGCACTTAGTCGACAAGCGGCTTATGAATTATCGTATGCAAGGTAAATCTCGTACTCTGCGTAAAGTGAAAGCGCAGAAGCCGGAGCACAAGCAAGTTGATGTCGAAAAAGGCCCGTTCATCGTTTGTGTTGATGCATCAGGCTCTATGAGCGGGTTCCCAGAGCAATGTGCAAAAGCAATGGCTTATGCGCTCATGCAGATCGCTTTGGCCGAAGATCGTGATTGTTTTGTTATTTTGTTTTCCACCGAACAAATTACGTATGAGCTGACGAGGCAAGATGGTTTGAGGGAAGCGAGTGACTTTCTTACATACAGTTTCCATGGTGGAACGGACTTAGAACCCGTTTTGATCAAGTCTATTGACTTGATGTGTGGTGATAAATACAAAAATGCCGATATGGTGGTGATTTCTGATTTTATCGCCCCCCAACAATCTCCGGAAATCCAAGATAAAGTTACGCAGCTTAAAAAGAGTAAGAACCGATTTCACGCGATCAGTTTGTCAAAATACGGTAACCCTGAGCTTATGTCTATGTTTGATCATAGTTGGGCTTATCATCCCAACCTAGTCGGTAGGATAATGAAGAAGTGGTAACCTTCATCCAATATTTAAACAATCGGCAACGCATTCAGACATTTTCTACACAGACAAGTGTCATTAGATGTTAAGGAAGAGGTGTCACGCTGTTCGACAGAAAAGCACCAGCACGTGCTTTTCTCTGCACTGATATCGCATTGAGCGGGTTGCCCACATGAAGGGCATAAGTGACTTGTAACGCTTCCCTGAAGAGCTTGTATTACAGTCTCTCTTTCATTATCTGATAGATGTCTCCAACTGATGATTTCGTCTATAGTTCGATGGCAGCCGTTACAGATCCCACCATTATTTTTGCATGCAGCAATGCAGGGCGTTTTCAAAATAGATATCCAAGCGAAAAAACTGACACAGACTATACCGGAGTCTGCCGGTAACAACAAAAATCAGTTGTCATTAATATTGATTCCCACTAACATTTAATGTAAATGATAATCAATATCAAAAAGTAATTTATTCATGATAGCTTTGCTTGCTGTTTCAGTCTTTATCGTCGGGCTTGGAATTAAAATTTATGTTTCTCACCTGCAAATTGTCTTTTGGTTGCTATTTACATTAGGGCTAGCACAGTTTGTTCATAACCTGGCCTTGAATGTATTGGTATCGATGTTCATTGCATCGCCATTTTTAATTAAAATGGACAATAAGCCATTGGCTCGGCAAATCTACATTCTATGTGTCATTGTTCCAAGCATCACACTCATCTCTAAGCTTATTTAAACTTAGGCGGTTGATAGAGCAAAGAGGTATCCTGTTTCATGAAAACATTGCTGGCTATTAGGCTCCCGACACAGATTAACCCAAGAGCGAACCATCCAAGCACGGTTGGCTGCTCGTTAAATACAACTATTGCTAGCAAAGTCGCAATGGCTGGTGTTACTGCACCAAAAGCGGCGGTACGTTCTGCACCTAGTACTGAGATCGCGTGTAAGTAGGTATAGGCAGCGACTATACCAGCACCTATACCTTGTAAAGTAATATGACCAGCCAGCTCCTTCCAAGGCCACTCTGCAACGTTAGTCTTGAATAAGTAGCTGTCTATGTTGCCGCTGAAAATCAGTGCGGGCAGAGCTAACGTTGATAACAACGAAATGAACCCTGCGGTGATAAGTGGATTAAGGCTCGAAACACGGGCGCAGATAGTAAATGTTGCCCACATCAAACTTCCAATTAAAAACAATAAGTACCCCTTGAGCAGGTGACTATCTGGTTGGCCAAAGCCTTGATAAAGAAAGGCCGCTATTCCGCTTACTACCAGTGTTAACCCTAAAATGCGGTGTGAGCTCAAAGGTTGTTTAAATAAAACGACAGCAATTCCGGAAACAAACAATGGCAGCGTTCCTGGAATCAGTGCACTACCATCAGATACGGGAGCAAGCTGCATTCCTGCGCCTGCGATAAGCAAGTAGGGCAAGCCACAACCCAAAAACATGCCCATTATGTAGCGCTTTGGTACTCTTTTGATTACGGATTTCGATTTGATAACCAAAGGCAGTAGCACGATAGCGGGGATTAGGAATCGAACTAAGGCGATATCCGCTGTGGTTAGGTCTGAATGTGCTCCGTCACGAAGTGATAAGAAAAAGCCGGACCAGAGTAGTAGTGTGGCGGCCATGGCCAAGTAACCTGAGATCATAACGTTAATAATAATTGAATTCGGTGATGATAATTATGGGTCGTTTCTTGCGACCAAATATGGCAAAGTTAACTATTAATAGATTATAGGTTGGCTGAAAACGCTAATATTTCATTGTTTTAAGCGATAAAGAAGCGTGCTTCATGGACAGAATCGATCAACATATTTTAATGCTGTTACAAAAGGATGCGCGTCAATCGACCGCAGATATAGCCGATAAAGTCGGGCTTTCGCCTTCTCCCTGTGCCAGGAGAATTAAAAGATTGGAAGAAGAAGGGGTGATCGCTAGTTATCGAGCCAGTTTGAGTAAGGCTAAAATCGGAGTAGGGATGACGGTCTTTGTTGAAGTTAGCCTGAGTAACCATCAGGCATCGTCGATAGAGGATTTTGAGCAAGCGGTGCAAGACATGGAGGAGGTTGTCAGTTGCCACGTGGTTTCCGGAGCTTATGATTACCTACTAGAAGTTGTGAGTCATGACTTAGCAGGTTATGAGTCTTTCACACGAAAAATTCAAAGGTTAGAAAATGTGAAAGATATCCACACCCACCTTGCTATCAGACAAGTTAAAGAAGCGAGCCATCTACCTATATTTAAGTAGTTAGCGGGTTGTCTGCTGATATGTACTTTGGCTGCCTTCGCTTAAATAGTCTGGCTTAGAAAAGAGAGAGACACGATCTCGGCCTAGTCTTTTGGCTTGATAGAGAGCGATATCTGCGCGTTTTACCCAGTCTTCGATGGCTTCAAGGGGTTGGGACTCTGCAATACCTGAGCTGAGGGTGATTTTTACTTTTATGGGGTAATCGCCTTCTTTTATTGATTGATTAATGAGCTCCATCGCGGATTTTGCCGTGTATTGGTCGACTTGAGGGAAGAGCAGCAGGAACTCATCGCCACCCAAGCGAAATAACATGTCCGTACGTTCAGTATGTTGAGTTATTATTTCAACTGCTTTGCTGATGACTTGATCTCCCACATCATGCCCATAGAGATCATTAATGGTTTTAAACTTATCGATATCAATCAATGCGATTGAAGACGTCGTATATAACTGGCGGATGTTCTCTAGTGAACTTTGTAATTGATGTCGGTTATAAGCTCCTGTCATAGGATCTCTCACTGAGAGAAAACGTAACTCGGCCTGGAGCTTTTTGATGGCTTTAACCACAACATGCACAATAATTGCTGTAGCAAGCAAAGAAAAGGCGTATCGAGAAGTTTCTGATAGTTCTTGATGTGGAAAGAGAGCAATAACACAACCGAGACACATTAGGACATTAGCCATTAAAGCTGTTCTGGTTGGAAGTAAAAAAGCAATGCTGATTACAATTGGGAACACCCAGTAACTTGCAAGTGTTCCAAAAATATTCACCGCCATAATATTTGATATGACCAACAAAGAGAGCGGCACTATATGCCCAAAGAAGCCTGACTTATTGTAGATGATCGCCGTGATTTCGAGCAGCAAAGTGATCTCAAATGCCAGTAGTACGGCACCAAGCATCAGCTCACCTGTCAGAAGGTTTTTTATACCGAGTGGCACAAAGAAAATAAGCGTAATTGCAATGATAAGCTTTAAAACGTGCTTCTGCTGTTTGGTATCAAGTAGGGTATTCCTATGACGAGTCGGAAGCGTTTTTTCTTTTATCATGCAACACCCTTGACTGTTTTTACGCCTTTACTAAAAAGTAAGTCTAAAGTGTTGCTAAATCAATTTTACGATAGAAAGTTACTCGGCTTTGGTGATACTGCCGATCTCTAATACCGGTGCTACATCAATATCTTCGGCATTCATCATAGATGAAATGCGTTGTACAGAAGAAAGTAACAAGGACTGTTCCCACTCTTCAAGGTGCTGGAATTTGTTAATGAAGTTTTGCTGTAGAGGCATTGGAGCTTGAGCAAGCACCGCAGAACCTTTTTCAGTTAAGTGTGCATGCACTTTTCGTTTGTCTTGCACACTGCGAACGCGTGTAACCAATTCTTGACGTTCTAAACGGTCTAGAATAGTGGTCGCTGTTGCTTGACTCATGTTGGTATGGTTAGAAAGCTCGCGAATAGTGACTTCACCCAGCTCTCTTATTGAGCGCATCAGAATCAGTTGAGGGCCCGTTAAGCCTGATTCTTTACTTAGCCTTTTCGAGTGCAGATCGATGGCGCGGATAATCTGTCGAATAGAGATAAGAACTTCTTCGTGCTTTTCCAATGTAAATCCTTAGTGAGCGAAGCGTTTGGAGGCGAAAAAATACATGAAAACTCTCGCAAAATGAAGTCTGAAAAGTCATAAATTTCATACTTAACTCTCATATTGATGAGGATATTGATAGTTATGAGAGTTGACGAGAAATTTTCTAGTGTAAATGTGATGTTCTCAAATGTTTAGAAGTCGAATTTAGTGCCTGTTAATGGATTGTTGATTGTTGTATAAATGATAGACGACTTAATCTTAGTTTGCCGAAAAAGTAGCCGAGTGAGAGTGATTTACTGGAATGTTTTGTATCTCAGCGTACAATAGTGGTGATTTGATCAAGTCTTGATATAGACTAAATTGTTTTTATCACTAACGATTTTCTATCTGAAGACTGGATTAGGGAAGAGTATTTATCCATAGAGAGGAAAGATGACTAAAGGTATTGATAAGTACAGTATCGATAGTACCGATTACACTGTCGGTCAAGATAATGTACAGAAGTGGGGGTTTGACGTTCATAACCCTGTATTTGGAGTAAGTGCCGGATTTATTGGTTTATTCCTATTTGCAGTTCTTGTGATGGACGCTCAATCTGCAAAATCGATGTTGGATGGTTTAAAGTTTCAAATCATCGGAAGCTTTGACTGGTTGTTCATTTGGTCAGGAAATATTTTTGTTATTTTCTGTTTGGCATTAATTGTTAGCCCTCTAGGTAAAATTCGCCTAGGCGGACAAGATGCGACTGCTGATTATTCGTTTATCTCGTGGTTGTCGATGCTGTTTGCGGCCGGTATGGGTATCGGATTGATGTTTTGGAGTGTTGCGGAGCCCGTAGCGTATTTTACAGGTTGGTATGAAACTCCTCTTGGTGTTGAAGCAAATACTGCGGAAGCGGCTAAGCTGGCGATGGGCGCGACGATGTACCACTGGGGTTTGCATCCTTGGGCTATTTACGGTGTGGTTGCTCTGTCTCTGGCATTTTTTGCTTACAACAAAGGTTTGCCACTTTCTATCCGTTCTATTTTCTACCCAATCCTCGGTGACCGTGCCTGGGGCTGGGCTGGGCATGTGGTTGATATTCTAGCAGTATTGGCGACATTGTTTGGTCTTGCAACATCACTAGGGCTAGGGGCTCAACAAGCTGCAAGCGGTATCCATCATGTCTTTGGTCTAGACGCAGGCATGGGACTACAAATTATTGTGATCACGGTTGTAACCTTGCTCGCGGTAGTTTCAGTCGTTCGCGGTATTGATGGAGGCGTCAAGGTCATTAGTAACATCAACATGATCGTTGCTTTCCTGCTATTGATCTTAGTTGCTCTGATAGGTTATGCCGTAGCATTTGGTAATATTGGAACGACCTTGATGGCTTACGTCGAGAACATCATTCCTCTGAGTAATCCTCATGGTCGCGAAGATGAAGCTTGGTTCCAAGGTTGGACAGTATTCTACTGGGCTTGGTGGATTTCATGGTCACCATTCGTTGGTATGTTCATTGCTCGTGTTTCTAAAGGCCGTACGGTCCGTGAATTCATGACAGCGGTACTATTGGTGCCAACAGTGGTTACGCTACTTTGGATGTCGGTATTTGGTGGCATTGCGATTGACCAAGTTGTAAACAATATTGGTGAGCTTGGTGCTAACGGCCTGACTGATGTTTCATTGGCTATGTTCCAGATGTTTGATGTACTGCCATTTGGCACTGTTTTGTCTATCATTGCTATTATTTTGGTGTTGGTATTCTTCATCACTTCTTCAGATTCTGGTTCACTTGTTATTGATAGCATCACTGCTGGTGGTAAAGTGGATGCACCTGTTCTTCAGCGTGTATTCTGGGCCTTTATGGAAGGAGCTATTGCTGTAGCACTTCTATGGGTTGGTGGTACGGAAGCAGTACAAGCGTTGCAGGCAGGGGCTATTTCAACCGCATTACCTTTCACGTTTGTTCTATTAATGATGTGTGTGAGCCTACTGATGGGGATGCGCACTGAACAATACGATCGTTAATTGCAAGGGATGATACTTCATCCCTTTCGATGATTTAACAAAGGCCTAGCTTTCGAGCTAGGCCTTTTCTAATTGGAGTATGCAAAGTTGTTATTACTATAATGATGCAAGCTTAGTATGGTTTGCTGCTTCAAATAACCGTTGGCTTTGTTTGATAAAGATGACGTTATTGACTTTGAATACATGAGAGTAGTGAACATGGAAATCCGCCTATATGCGACAAAATAGCGAGTTAATGGTGGATATAATCTTCCGAAGAGATTGAAACGAGGGCCAATTGAATTGAGTGGAGCGAGAATAGACAATCCCCGAGAATGATATCTTAGGGATTGTGTCTTAGAGGTTGTGAAAGGGTCTATGCGTAACGTGCGACTAACATTTCCCAGCTTTTGCGCTGAGATTCAAGCTCTTGCTTCATTTGCTGATAGCGAACTTTAAGTACGGAGTGTTCATACTTTTTGGCTAAATCACACTTTTTACTTTCAAGCATTTCTTTTTTCAGCTCGTAGTAGTCGGACATTTTGTTCATTAGGGCATCAAACTCTTTATTTAACGCCTCATTAAGCAGTGAGGCGTTAGGAAGTTTGCTGACGTTTTTAGATGCTTTGGCTAAGTCTTGCTTTGCCATTGCTTTCTCTATTTTGAGTTTGGGCGTGACACGAAGCTTCTTGGTTAGCCCAAGCCATGAACAAGACTTGATAAGCCACTTTGTTGGATCGTACTGCCACCAGTGAATGCCATTGCGATAATCATTTTCAAAAATATGGTGATAGTTGTGGTAACCCTCGCCAAATGTGAACACTGCGAGTACTGCATTATCTCGTGCCGTGTTCTTATCAGTGTAGGGTTGCGATCCCCAAATGTGTGCCAGAGAGTTGATAAAGAATGTGGAGTGATGGCTTAACACCAGACGTACCACACAAACCATTAGTAACATGCCCCAGATATCCTGATAGAGAACACCTAGTAACAGTGGTACTCCGATATTCATAACAATGGCAAGCAACAGGTAGTGTTTGTGCTGCCACATTACAATTTTGTCTTTTTGTAAGTCTCGACAGTTACTGTAATCAGAATAGGTCGCTGGATTGTAGTGTCTTAGCATCCACCCAATATGCGAGAACCAGAAGCCACGTTTGGCGGAGTATGGATCTTTATCATTGTTGTCGACATGCTTATGGTGGACTCTATGGTCTGAGCTCCAATGTAGAGCACTATTTTGTAAAGCGAACGCGCCACCTAAAGCGAAGATCAGTCTTAGCGACCAATGAGCGTCATAGGTTTTGTGGGACCACAAGCGGTGATAGCCCGCGGTGATTGAAAGGTTACAAAAGGAAAAAGTTATCAACAGCCAAAGCCAGTGCTCCACATCATATCCGTATTTGAAGCCATACCAAGGTGCAACAACGGTAGCCACAATAAAACTAGAGAGAAAAAGCATGACATTAAGCCATATCAGCGGTGGCTTTTCCTTTAAAGACATTTCAAATTTCCATTCAGCTAACAGATGTGCGCCAGAATATCAGCGTACATGTGTAAGTCAAATGAAAGTTAGATGTCGTGTGAGTTCAGTGAAGGGTTAATTGTCAGAATTTATAACAATATCATCAATAAATAAGTTTAAGGGGAATTGAGCTGATTAGCGGGGATTATTCTTAGAATCCTCGTAGTACGATTGGCTTTTAGTTAAATGTTTTATAGTATGAAGAGATAAGCAATCCTTACAGGAAGTAATAAGGAACTACAAATGGAATTAAAAGTAGCTGAATATAGTGACTACGAGCGAATAGCCACTCTGCATACGCAAAGTTGGAAGACATTCTACCAAGGGCTTCTTGCTGATGATTATCTCAAAAATGAAGTTCAGGATGAACGAATGGCTATTTGGCAGACGAGATTGATCAACCCTCCGTTCAACCAACACGTTCTTTTGTTGGAAGAAGGGGGACTACTCTGTGGCTTTATCTGTGCTTTTGGCAATCATGACTTTGAAAAAGGCACTATCATCGATGCGTTACATATTGATGATAATTATCGTGGCCGTGGGCTAGGCGTGAAGCTTATCGTAGAGATGGCAAAGTGGATTACTCAACACTTTCCGGATAATGGTGTTTATCTTGAAGTCATCAAAGGCAATCAACAAGCGGTAGACTTCTATGAGCGTATTGGTGGTCAGTTGGTTGAGGAGCGTTTATGGAATGCTCCATGTGGTAGCCAGACCCCTGAGCTAGTTTATGCTTGGAAATCTGGCGCTGATTTGCTTGAAAGTATTCAAAGTTACACTCCGACAGAAGTCGTAACAGGTTGAAACACATAAGCCTGTTCTCCTGATAATTCTCGGACAATACCCACAAGATCGTTAGGTACTTTGGCGGCAGCCTGTTTTCTCAATTTACCTAGCGGTCTATTCAATGAAAAAAACGTTACTAGTTACGGCACTATCCAGTGCGATACTTCTTTCAGGATGTGGGGAGCAAAATCAGGGACAGAAACACATGCCAGCATCGCTTGTCGTCACGGAGCAAGCATCGGTTATTCCTTATCAGCAAAGCAAATCTTATATCGGGCGAGTCGAAGCGATAGAAGACACAAATATTACTGCACAAGTTACCGGTTATCTTAAATCCCGTCATTTTGAAGAAGGTCAGATGGTTGAAAAAGGCCAGCTACTCTTCACTATTGAACCTTCTTCGTTTGAAGCTCAGGTCGCCAGCGCAAAAGCAGCATTAGCACAAGCTAATGCTGAACTTAAAAAAGCTGAGTTAGACTTTCAACGAGGAAAAAATCTTTTACCCAAAGGCAGCATCTCTCAATCTGAATTCGACAATCTCAATGCTGCGCTATTAGGCGCAAAAGCCCAAGTTGAAGCGGGTAATGCTCAGTTAAATTTAGCCAAGGTTAATTTGTCTTACACGCAGATCCGTGCGCCATTTTCTGGTCGTATCAGTCAAAGCAAGGTCAGTACGGGCGATTTGGTTTCGCCTCAGTCAGGTATTCTAACCACACTAGTCAGTTTAGACCCAGTGCATACTCGTTTTAGCATCAGTGAGCGAGAGCGTTTAGAAATGGGTATAGACCGTATGAAAGGTGACGGTTCTGCTGATGTGGTTGAAGTGCAAGTTGTATTAGAGAATGGTCAGCATTTTGAACATTTGGGTCAGCTAGATTTCCTTGGCAATCGCATTGATTTAAACACGGGCACTATCGCTATGCGTGCTCAAGTCCCTAACCCAGATTATCGTCTCTTACCTGGCCAGCATATCCGTGTTGAGCTTAGAGAAAAGCAACCGACAGATGTGGTTGTGGTTCCACGCCGAGCGGTGCAAACCGACTTGGAAGGAAACTTTGTTATGGTAGTAGCTGAAGGCAATATTGCTGAGCGCCGTAATGTTGAGCTGGGTCGCCAACTAGAAGAGGGTATTATCGTGACCAGTGGGGTGAATATAGGGGATCAAGTGATCACTCAGGGCTTACAGCGAGTTCGTAATGGTGCTCCTGTGCGCATAAATGAAAACACAGACGTTGAGTAGAGGAGCTTAAATGTTAAGTCGTTTCTTTATCCAGCGTCCAAAATTTGCGCTGGTCATCTCAATTATATTGACTCTGGCTGGAGCAATATCACTCGCCGTTTTACCTATTGCTGAATACCCAAAGATTAGCCCGCCGTCAGTGAGTGTTAGCGCTTTCTACACCGGTGCGAGTGCGGAAGCGGTTGAACAGGCGATCGCTGACCCAATAGAAACATCCGTCAATGGCATTGAAAACATGATTTATATGTCTTCGAAAAGTGCCAATGACGGTTCGTATAGCCTCAATGTCACATTCGATGTTGGTACTGATCCAGATATGGCGCAAGTCAATGTTCAGAACCGAGTCGCACAGATCGAGTCGAAGCTGCCTCAGGAAGTGCGTATGGTTGGGGTGACTGTCAAAAAGCGTTCACCGGACCTTTTGATGGTTCTGAACTTTTACTCACCAAATGGTAAGTACAATGATCAGTTTTTAATCAACTATGTAAACTTGAATCTGAAAGACCAGCTAGCGCGTGTTAAAGGGATCAGTGAAGTTAACGTATTAGGTGGTGGTGAGTTTGCTATGCGTGTCTGGCTTGACCCAGAGAAAATGGCAAATCTGAATTTAACCACCAGTGATGTTCACTCTGCTTTGGCAGAGCAAAATGTTCAGGTTGCAGCAGGACGAGTTGGTTCAGCGCCTTACAGCAGTGCGCAAGAAGTGCAGTTTAACCTTGTGACTAAAGGTCGATTGGAAAGTGTTGATGAATTTGAGAACGTTGTATTACGAGCCAATAGTGATGGCTCAACGGTCTACCTTAAAGACATTGCACGGGTAGAGCTAGGCAAAAAATTCTATGACGGGACTGGAAAATTCCGCGGACAGGATGCGTCAATAGTGACACTGTCACTCCAGTCTGATGCGAATGCCCTAGAAAGTGGAAGGGCGGTGATGGAGCTACTTGATAGTCTCAGCGCTAACTTCCCAGAAGAAATGGCTTACGAGACGAGCTATGACACTACAGTGTTCGTTGCGGAGTCGATTAAAGGCGTAGTCAAAACCTTAGTCGAAGCGATTTTGCTGGTTATTGCCGTCACCTATTTGTTCCTTGGTAGTGCTCGCGCCACGTTAATACCGGTTATTGCTATCCCGGTCTCTCTGATAGGCACTTTTGCCATCATGCAGTTAACGGGTTTCACGATAAATACAGTAACGCTGTTTGGATTAATATTGGCAATTGGTATTGTGGTTGATGACGCTATTCTGGTGATTGAAAACGTTGATACAACAATGGCGAAAGATCCGTCCATTAGTACACGTAAAGCAACATTGATAGCGATGAAAGAGGTGACGGGGCCTATCATTACCTCAACACTCGTGCTTCTCGCTGTTTTCCTTCCTGTGGCGATGCTTCCGGGAATAACTGGCATCATGTATCGCCAGTTTGCACTCACGATTTGTATCTCTGTGGTTATTTCATCGATCAATGCTTTGACATTATCTCCTGCACTTTGCTCTTTAGTACTAAAACAAGGTGGTGGCAATACGGCACGCTGGTTTAAGGCATTTAATAGTGGCCTTGAGCGAATAACCACACGCTACGGTCAAATTGCCGGCTATCTGGTCAAGAAGTCACTATTGCTGGTGGTGTTTTTCGTTGTTGCGGTAGCAGCTGTGAGTTTCTTCGCCAAAACAACGTCTACAGCTTTTGTACCTCAGGAAGATAAAGGTATTTTGCTTGTTAACGTTCAACTTCCTGATTCTGCATCATTATCCCGCACTGAGTCTACAACGGCTCAATTGGCTAAGATGATTGAACAGGAGCCGGGCATTGACGGTATCACAGTCGCGAATGGGTACTCATTCATGACGGGAGCCGCCGCTTCCAATGGGGCGTCGCTCTTTATCAAACTTCATGATTGGGAGACTCGAAATGGGCTGGATGGAGAACACTCAGCGGCTGCCATCGCCAACAGAATCAATGGTCGAGCTGTAGTTGAGCTTCCGCAAGCGGTAGTTTTTGCTATGGGCCCGCCTGCAGTGCCGGGGATGGGAGCTGCATCTGGATTTGAATTCGTCTTAGAAGATACGCTTGGCAGAAGTCGCAGTGATCTTGCTGTTGTGATGGATCAAGTCATTGCTGAAGCGAATAAACAACCGGAAATTGCACGTAGCTTTAGTACATTCCGAGCTAACGTTCCACATTACTACGTTGATATTGATCGAGAGAAGGCTCAGCAACTTGGGATTCCACTATCGAGCATTTTTCAAACGCTACAGGGCAACTTAGGGTCGCTATATGTCAATGACTTTACGATGTTTGGTAAGAACTTCCGCGTGACGATGCAGGCGGATGCAGAGTACCGCACAGGAATGGAAGATTTAGAGCGCTTTCACGTGCGCTCGTCAGCTGGAGAGATGATTCCACTCAGTACATTAGTAAGCTATGAGCAGATATTCGAGCCGGATGTGGCATGGCGTTATAATATGTATCGAAGTGCGATTATTCAGGGGCAACCTGCACCGGGGTACTCAAGCGGTGATGCAATTGAAGCCATGGAACGTGTCGCGGCTGAGATATTGCCTCAAGGCTATCAGTACGAATGGACGGGGATGGCTTATCAGGAAGTGCTTGCAGGCAACCAAGCAATATTTGCCTTTGCTCTGGCTTTGATTTTTATTTACCTGTTTATGGTAGCGCAGTATGAAAGTTGGAGTATTCCTCTAGCTATCATTCTGGTGGTGCCAATCGCCACTTTAGGATCGTTCTTAGCTCTGAACCTGACTGGAACACCACTTAACCTCTATGCTCAGATAGGTTTGGTTCTCTTGATCGCTCTCGCAGCTAAGAACGCAATTTTGATTGTTGAATTTGCAAAAGTTGAACGAGAAGATAAAGATGCGCCAATTGCCGAGGCTGCCGTGAAGGGGGGAAAACTGCGATTTAGGGCAGTGAATATGACATCTTGGTCGTTTATTCTGGGTATCTTCCCGTTAATTTTTGCTGTGGGAGCAGGGCATGTAAGTCAAAACTCATTGGGTATCTCTCTCATTGGCGGTCTGCTGTGTGTTTTGCTTGCGGGAACCTTCTTGATCCCAGGCTTTTACGCGCTTGTTCAGCGTCAACGTGAAAAAGTCCATGGTGGTAATACTAAACGGCTTCCCTTAGATGATGAGTAAGCCAACGAAATAATGCAAAATCCCCTTAGCAGAAGCTAAGGGGATTTTTGATATTAGTCTTAAAATTCCAGTGTCGTTACAGGTATTTACTCTGTGAGGTATTTGTCCATCTCATGTTGTGGAACCATACCGCCACCTGTTGCCCAGACGAGATGAGTCGCGTTTTCCAAAGCGGATTCAGATAAGCTCAATCGAGCCAAATACTCGCGATCCTTGCAAGCAATGATTGGGCCTTTCATGCCAGCGAGCGCAGAAGGTTCAAGTTCAATGCCCTCTGTTTTCTTTAGCAGCTTTAACTGTGCGAAAAGTGTATCGTCCGCAACAGTGTAGTAGCCATCGATCATGCGCTCCATTGCTCTACCGACGAACCCAGATGCTCTGCCAACTGCCAAACCATCCGCTGCGGTTATATTGTCTAGACCGATGTCTTGAACGGAAATTTGATCGTGTAGCCCAGTATGTACTCCGAGTAACATACATGGCGAGTGTGTTGGCTCTGCAAAAATGCAGTGCACATGATCGCCAAATGCCAACTTAAGACCAAAAGCCACCCCTCCTGGGCCTCCACCGACACCGCAAGGCAAGTAGACAAATAAAGGGTGCTGTTCATCGACGTGAATATTCATATTTTCAAATTGCTTTTTGACTCTTTCACCCGCTACCGAGTAGCCAAGAAACAGTGTTTTGGAGTTTTCGTCATCAATGAAAAAGCAATTGGGATCTTGCTCGGCTTCCAAGCGTCCTTGTTCGATGGCAACGCCGTAGTCGCTATCATATTCTCGTACAGTCACACCATGTTCTCGAAGCTTTGTCTTCTTCCATTCTCTTGCATCCGATGACATGTGCACAGTGACTTGAAAGCCTAGGCGAGCACTCATGATACCGATGGACAGTCCCAGGTTCCCTGTCGAGCCAACGGCAATACTAAAACGAGAGAAGAAGTCGCGTAATGGTTGAGTATCGAGTATTTGGTAATTTTCATCTTTACGGAGTAAACCATGACTCATGGCGAGTTGCTCGGCATGGGTCAAGACTTCATAGATACCACCCCTTGCTTTGACCGAGCCTGAAATGGGCAAATGGCTATCCATTTTCATCAAAAGTTGACCAGCAATCTGGGTTTGATAAGTCGCTTCCAACTGAGACTTCATGGCAGGGATTTCATAAATGGGGGATTCGATAATGCCATTAGTCTTTGCTGTTTCAGGAAAGACTTTCGCTAAATAAGTGGCAAAGCGTTGTAATCGCTGTGAAGCATCCAGTGAATCTGATTGTGTTAAACCCACAAAGGGGAGGGCTTCTTTTGTGCTGGTTATATTGGGGTTAAACCAGCTCGTTTCTTCATATTGAGTTAAACGGTTAATGAGAGGGTACTGAACTAAGAGGTCATCCATAGAGCAATCAACAGGTAAGAAATCATAACTCAATGTAACGCTTGAACTCTTTGGCTGGCAAATAATACTTTTTCACTAAGTGTGAATGATGCTGTCGAAATAGGATTGGCAAACTTTTTTGTACATGATTAACAAAATACTAATATAAACATGGGATTAACTAATATCGAGCGATATATTGGTTGCAGGCATTAACCATAAAGGACTTGATATGCAGCTTGAATTACTTAAAGAAGGTCACAGGGAGAAACTTCTTGAGTTCGAGCTTCAAAACAGAGAATGGTTTGAAGCCAACATCCCTCCTCGCGAGATAGATTTTTACTCACAGAAAGGTGTTCAAGAACACATCCAGATGTTCCTGCTTGAATTTACTGCGAAGACACTGATTCCGATGCTGATTGTTGAGGATGGTGAAATTCTCGGACGCGTGAATGTATCCAATATTAACCGCCGAAAAAAGGTTGCACATCTTGGCTATCGTGTGGGTAAATCTTTTACGAACCGTGGTGTAGCAAAATTCGCAGTGTCCAACATTATTCAAGCTGTTGAAGAAATCGGAGTGAAGACGTTGATCGCCTATGCGTCGACTGAGAACGTAGCGTCTCAGAAGGTATTGATAGCTAATGGGTTCAAGCAGAATAAGGTAGTAAATCATTACGCAGAGATGAATGGAGAGCCTATAGACTGTATTGAATTTCAGTTACGTATCGCTTGAGGAACAATGAATGATTAAGCAAGTAGGTCAAACCACGATCAAAGAGTATCATAAAGCGACTTGCCATTGTGGCAAGGTTGAAATGGAGCTACACCTTCCCTTGGGTATCGATAAACCTCGGCGCTGCGACTGTTCGATTTGCAGAAGAAAAGGGGCGATTGTTGCGTCGGTGAAGCTCAATGGGATACGAATAGTGAAAGGGCAAGAGCTGCTAAAGCTTTATCAGTTTAATACGGGGACGGCAAAACACTACTTTTGCTCTGAGTGCGGAATTTACACCCACCATCAGCGTCGCTCAGACCCATCTGAATATGGGTTCAATGTAGGGTGCTTAGAAGGTGTGAACCCCTTTGAATTAGGTGAGATTGTCACTCACGATGGGGTTAATCATCCGGCTGATCGATAACATAAAATGAGGAACTATCATGAACTTTCCAATCAATGCATCTTGTCAGTGTGGGCAGGTTTCTTACCAGCTTAGCGCTGCGCCTTTAAAGGTCATTGCCTGTCATTGCCAAGAATGTCAAAAGTTATCGACTAGCCCATACAGTGTGACGGCAATGGTTAGAACCCAAGATATCAAGTTCAAGGGGGAGTTGAGTGAATGGCATCGCATCGCTGAGAGTGGCAACAAAAACTTTGCCAAATTTTGTCAGGGATGTGGCAATCGTGTTTACCACTACAACCCAGATGATATGGCGACCATTAAACTCAAGCTGAAACCTGTAGGTGCCGAATATAACGCTATCTTTGAGCCAGAAATGCATGTTTGGCTAAGTGAAAAGCAAGATTGGGTGTACATTCCCAAGGGCGTTGCATGTTTTGATAAGCAGCCTTAATTCCGAAGCTGTGCTCATTTACCTGCTTTCTTATCTATGAACGAATTCAGATGCTGAATGTGAAGTCACAGAGCTCAGTGAGCTAAAAATCCCCAAGCCAATGCTTGGGGATTTTATGTGAAGAGAAAGCTAAAATTTCCTTTAGAAATTGACAGAGCGTTTAACCAAGTGACGGCAGAACGCCCATGGTAATGAGCAGTTGGGCTGCCACAATAACAAAGCCAATGGTGCCGCTAATCATAAGGCCTGCGTTACCACCAAAAACTTGGTAACTGTCTTGCGTGTTCTCTGCAATGCGTGCCCTTTTCACCATCATGATGGGTAAGAATATGGCTAAAACTGCCAGTGCAATCGCAGCATAACCAAGTGCCATGATAAACCCCTGAGGATAGAACAAGGCGAAGCCCATTGGAGGAACAAAGGTGATGGCACCGACAATAGCTCTGTTAGAAGAAGCGTTTTTCTTCTTGAAGCTGTCTCCCAAGAACTCAAATAACCCTAAGCTGACACCGAGGAAAGAAGTTAACAGCGCTAAATCCGCAAATACACCGATAGTCTGACCAAGACCTGATTGGTGGACTTTGGTCGACAACGTTGAAATCAGTCCACTTAGGCCTTGGTTATCGACCAACGCATCTTGGCTTACCACACCAAGGGTTACAATTTGCCAGAAAACGTAAATGATCAAAGGAATAGAAGAGCCCACTATAATGGCTTTACGCAGCGAAGGTGTATTGCCATCTAGGTAGTTGACGATAGCGGGAATGCTTCCATGAAAACCGAATGATGTAAAAATAACAGGGATAGATGCGACGATAAGTCCTTGCTCAATAGGCATATTAAGCAGGTATGATTCTGTTACGTTTGGTGCAAGAAATGTCAGCACCATAGCCATCGCGACAAGCTTGATTGTGAATAAAACACGATTCACTTTATCGACGGTACTCGTACCTATGGTAACGACTGAAGCGACCACAATGGTGAAGATCACCGTTGATGCTGTCCCTGTGATTTCAAGGCCAGTGAACTGCGCAAGACGCTCGCCAAATTGAGCCCCGCCACCTGCAATGTACGCAGCACAAAGTGAGTAAAACAGAAACAGCATAGAAAAGCTGGCAACCCACTTACCTTTTTGCCCAAGGAACTGCTTTGCAAGAGTGTGTAAAGTCGCACTTGAATCAGCGTGCTGGTGGAGTTCCACCATCAAGAGAGCGGTATAAGCCATTAATGCCCAAAGCGCGACCATAATGATTAGAGAGGTAGCAAAGCCGATTCCAGCTGAAGCAAGTGGTAGAGCGAGCATTCCAGCACCGATTGTAGTGCCTGCGATGATCAAAGTGCTACCCAGAACTTTTGAATTAGTCATGTACGTTAATCTTTACGTTTTTGAAGTAACTTAGTGCTAAAAACTATGTTAAGCACCAATTTCATTATTGAAAAACTAGTATTTCGCCATTTTGTAGAATTTAAGAGAGCATTTCAAGTGCTTTGTACATATATATATCCAGTGATGTAAATTTTTTTATACGTTATTGGTGGTTGAATCTGCGTAATAAAGATGCAAACGATTACTTGCGATAAAACTCATATCACTATGATTATTTACTTTGTTCTTTCAAAAAACTGTCATATAAGTGGTTTAAAAAGGAGCAATAGGCCCTATATTCATGTTGAGACTTGAAAACAGGTCTATAAAATTGTTTGTTATTAAGGAGGTCAGAATGAGTGACCAAACATTGAACGAAGAATGCCTTGAATTGCTGGATGCTATGGAGATTGGTTTTGAACTGTCAGATTATGAGCAGTCAATCGAAGAGCTAGCTGAAGAAATCTTCAATAAATAATCGTTCGTTTAAATCAACACTCAAGTTGATTACAGAAAGAGCCAGTGCAAATGCGCTGGCTTTGTGCTTTTATGGAGTTAACGCATCCAACAAAGCAGAGTCATGAATTATCTTGCCCACCTGCATATTGCTCAGCATTGCCAGTCGAGTTTATTAGGGAATTTGCTTGGAGACTTTGTCAAGGGGAACCCTACACATCGGTATTCACCACGCATAGTTCAGGGCATCAAGCTTCATTGATTTGTTGACAGTACGACAGACAGCCACGCTCTTATGCGACAAGCAAGGCAATACTTTGGCGGCAAAAGCCGACGATTTTCAGGCATTGCACTGGATATGTTTTGGGATCATTGCCTTGCTTCAGAGTGGCCGCGATACCATAAGCACAGATTGAAAGATTTCTGTGATGATGCAGAGCGTGTGGTGCGAATAGAGTCCCCAGAAGTACTGCCTGAGCGTTTTGTCATAGTCAGCCAAGCGATGTGGCAAGGCCGGTGGCTTGAATCCTATCAGGAACTTGAGAACATCGAGTACGCTCTGCAAAGAATGTCGACTCGTTCACCAAGAATGGGGGAGCTATCACGTTGTTTTGCTACGTTAGATCAGCGTTATCAACCATTGAAAGAAATTTTCCATAGCTTGTACCCAGAGATACTAAACGATGCAAAAAGATTCTGATAGAATCGGCAGCCCAGTTTCACTTGGAAAGTCACCATGTCCTCATTTAAACAGCTTGGCCTGCCTCAAACACTTATTTCTTCCGTAGAGAGATTAGGTTTTAACACACCTACACCTATTCAGGAGCAAGCGATTCCTCATGTACTTGAGGGGAAAGACATCCTTGCCGGAGCACAAACCGGAACGGGGAAAACAGCCGCGTTTGGATTGCCGCTGTTAAGCAAATTACTGAATGAACAAACGGTTCGTGATCCACAATCGAATGACGTTTTGGCCCTAGTCGTGGTGCCGACACGTGAACTGGCGCAGCAAGTATTTGACAGCTTAACGGCTTATGCGAGTACAACTGAGCTTAATATTGTGACCGCCTATGGGGGGACTAGTATGAATGTTCAGACGCAAAACTTAAGACAAGGCTGCGATGTTTTGATTGCAACGCCTGGACGTTTATTGGATCACCTTTACTGTAAAAATATCAATCTCAGAAAAACAGACTACTTGGTATTGGATGAAGCAGACCGAATGTTGGATATGGGGTTCATGCCTGATATTCAACGAATATTGAAAAAGCTTAAGCCTGAACGTCAGACTTTATTCTTTTCCGCCACTTTTGATCAGCGTATTAAAACCATTGCCTACAAGCTGATGAACGACCCTGTTGAAATCCAAGTCACACCTTCAAATAGTACTGCCGAGACCGTTAAACAAATGGTTTATCCTGTCGACAAGAAGCGAAAGGCCGAGCTGCTGGCGTATCTCATTGGTTCACGAAATTGGCAACAGGTTTTGGTCTTTACGAAGACTAAACAGGGTAGTGACGCGCTGGCAAAAGAGCTCAAGTTGGATGGTATTAAAGCAGCATCAATCAACGGAGATAAAAGCCAAGGTGCTCGTCAAAAAGCGTTGGATGATTTTAAATCTGGAGCCATCAGAGCTCTGATCGCCACAGATGTAGCTGCGCGAGGATTAGATATTAGTCAGTTGGAACAAGTGGTTAACTTTGATATGCCCTATAAAGCTGAAGATTATGTCCATCGCATTGGGAGAACAGGTCGCGCGGGTAAAGAGGGACTTGCTGTCTCTCTTATGAGCAAAGATGAAGAGTATTTATTAGAAGCAATAGAGCGGCTGTTGGATTCACGTTTGCCCCAAGAGTGGTTAGAAGGTTTTGAGCCTAGCTTGAATGAGCCAGTGGAATCTGAAAGAGAGCGAGGTGGAAGGCGACAAAGCCGTTCCTCAGAAAAGAGAAAAATGAAAGCAAAGCTGAAGATCCACGCGCATCGTGGCAAGAAGAAATAAGCTCGAATAAAAAAGCGCTTCGTTATGAAGCGCTTGTTCGCTGTTATATCAGAAACTCACTTTTATTTAGAGGTCTGGAATTCAGCAACGGCTTTATCCATTTCACTGGCTTGTAGCGAGACTCTATCAACCTCAGAGAGGCAATTTTGCGCTGAGTGCATGTTACCCTCTGAAATAGTGTTGAGCTCAGTAATTGACTCACTGACTTGGTTCATTACGATACCCTGCTCTTCAATCGCAGAGGCAATACGTTCAGAGTTGGCCTGAATGTTTGTCATGTCGGTGATAATCTGACCTAAACTTTCATCCAATGTTTCAGATGCACCTAGTGTTTGTTGTCCTTGATCGTTACATTGATCGATATTAGTAACCACAGTGGCCATTTGAGTTTGAATAGCCGTGACCACTTTGGTTATCTCTTCGGTTGATTGATGAGTGCGACTTGCAAGGGCTCGAACTTCATCAGCGACGACTGCAAAACCGCGTCCTTGTTCACCAGCACGTGCTGCTTCTATTGCTGCGTTTAGTGCTAACAAGTTCGTTTGTTCGGCGATACCTTGAATGATGTTGACGGCATCCCCTATCTTATCAACATGATCGTTTAGAGAACTGATTGACCCCTGGCTGTCCGACAAAATTTGCGACAGTTGGCTAATATTCTTAACCGTCTCTTCCACAACTTCTCGGCCATGTTGAGCATTGACTGAAGCTTGTTGAACGCCTTCGACAGCTACAGCGGTACTTTCTGAGATTTCGTTAATCGTCGAAACCATCTCTTGTACAGATGTTGCCATAGTTGATGTGTGGTCCGCTTGAACATGGAATTGCTCTATAACGCTCTGAAGCTCGTTGTGCATACTTTGCGTACTTTGGGATAATTCTGAAGATTTTGATTGTGTCCCTGAGATCAGCTCTTCCAGCTTATCTAGCAAGCGGTTGAAATAGTTGCCGATTGAAACGAGTTCGTTATTACCAGAAAGCTGGGAGCGCAGGGCGACATTGTTCGTTCGGGCAATTTCTTGGATGATTGAAAGTAGAGCGGCAACTTGCACGTTGATAGAGCGAGAGATTTGGAAGATAAAGCCAAGGATGAAGAGTACAACGGCAATACTGACCCCTTGTTTGATCAGGTTGAGTTCTTTTCTAGTGATCTCACTTTGTTCATCCAGTGCTCCTGAGAAAGTCTTGAACTGTGTTTCTACAGCATGGGATAAACCTCGAGCTTCACCGAGTAAGCCTTCGTTGTATTTTAGGCCAATGGTTTTCTTTTGGGCTATCACTTGATTGGCAGCGTTAGCTAGCTGACTAGCATTACTTGGTAGTAACTGGGGATTAACTTCACCTTTTGCCACGAGCGCATCAAATTCAAACAGATCGACTAACTGATCACTCGATAATGAACGCCTTAATGTTTTAAGCTCGGCATTGTAGCGTCCTATAAGCTTTTCTTCTGGCTTGAGCCCAAGAGCATCAAAAGCATTAACAAGGCGGGTAAACCCATTTTGATATTTCAAAATATCTTGTCTTACTTGTGAGCTTGAAGGTAAATCGTTATCGTCAAGAATAGGAGCTAACTCAGATTCGAGATCAAGAAAGATATCCATATTCTTATTAAACTTATCGAGGTATTTCATATCTTTCCTAAGAAGAAAGTCTTTTTCATTTCTCCTTAGATTGAGAAGGCGAATTTCCAGCTTTGCCACGAGTAAATTCGCTTTATTAAGTTGATTGGTGGTTTGGGCAAGTTGAGAAGTTGCTAAAAGTAATGAAACAACCCCTAAAATGGCGACTGCACCTAATGAATACAGTTTATTCTTGATATTCATGGGACTACCTGAGTTAATTGAGCGGTTAGTTTGTTGACTTCTTTTTGAAGAGTAGTTGCTATTCATATATATATCAATTGATATAATCTTGATGAATAATGATTGATGCTATCAATGCTTAGAGCGGTGAATATCAAAATGTTAAAACAATTGGAGCAATATCAAGGTTTAATCTTTGATATGGATGGAACCTTAATCGATACCATGCCAGCACACCTTAAGGCATGGGCGGTGACTGCACGTGAATTTGGCTTTCCATTTACGCAAGACTGGCTACATAGCTTAGGAGGTATGCCAAGCTATAAAATCGCGACTGAAGTAAATAAAAAGCATGGATTGTCGTTAGATCCTATGGAGGTATCGAAATTCAAAATGAAGGCATTTGCAGGGCTTAATGACTTTGGTCTACCAATTGATTCAACCAACCACATTTTAAACCATTTCCATGGTAGAAAAAAAATCGCGGTAGGCACAGGCAGTCAGCGAGAGAGTGCTTTAAGGTTGCTTAAAGAAAGCCAAATCCTTGATAAGCTAGATACCTTGGTTACGGCAACTGACGTCGTCAATCACAAACCAAACCCTGACACTTTCTTAAAAGCGGCTGAACAACTTCAACTCACACCTAATCAATGTATAGTATTTGAAGATACTGAATTGGGCAAAAAAGCTGCCCATGCAGCAAACATGGACTGTGTGATGGTGGAAGGGGCTGAGTTGGTTTTTTATCCTTGCTCAGCAGAGTGAAAAGAGCCGCATAGAGGCTCTTTCAGTATGAGAACTTATCTGTCCCAGTACGCTTCTTCCAAGCTATCTTCACGCTCAGGAAGAGCACGAGCCAAACGAGGGGAATGCTGAGTTAACACTTCATAACTGACTCGGTTAGCGTATTTGCAAATTTGAGATAGCGATGAATACGTCAAATATGGCTGATCATGCTTGGATGAGTTCGGTACGTTGACTTGGTGATGGCTGTTTGCCGCCATATCATGTAAAAGTGCCGACAGTGCCGCGTCTCCTGCGCCATTGGTATTCTTAATCTCTAGAGGACCACCAAGGTAAGGGCCAATATGAGAATAGACTTTCACCGGTGTAGCACAATCTTTTTTGCGCATAGCACGGCTAAACTCATATTTGTTGAATTCAGGAATGTTACCCGGTAGTAATGGCAATTCTGTTGTGCGCTTTACTGAATCTTCAGTGTAACCTGCCATATATAATCCAACAGGGCCAGAAGTACACAGTACCAAGTCAACCCATTCTAACGCTTTGTCTGCGGCTAGAAGCGGATCTTTCTCACCAGTTAATGCTTCGCCTTCTTCCTCGTTCATTGCAACGATGGAAATGTTTTCTTTAATGTAGTCCTGCCACCATTTCGCATTGCCTTCGATCACCCATTTTGTACCCAGAGTCAATACGACAGGGACATTTTTAGATTTAGCAATTTCGATTGCTCGAGCCACAGCTTGAGGCATTGGATCTTCAGGGTTTCCGCGCATTAGGTATGACGAAACGACCAAAGCGGAGGCTTTGTCGAAGACATCTTCCGGAATGCTGTCCGGACGAAGCTTATTCATGTGGCCTTCGTTAATGGCGAAAGTGCGCTCGCCATTTTCTGAAATGAGCGTATAGCAGCGACCAATAGAGCCTTCTACCATTTGCAGGTGATTAAGGTTCATACGTGAAGAAGTACGGCATAGGTAACGATAGGCAAAAGAGCCGACTTCGATCTTCTTTGACATCACACCCAAGAGTACAGACTTGCTGTCGGCAAGTACTGAGTAGTTGTGTAATGTATTACCAATAGTATCGCCAGGGTACTGGTGTGTAATTAGTTCACGCTGTACCAGTTCATCATATAAAGCATCCGCTTTGCTCTCTTCTAACACGAGAGAGTGCCCTTTACTCAAGTCGTATTTAGCGAGGAAATCGTCGTCCACACGAGCTTCTATATCAACGATTGTCTGACCAACACCAACGATGATTGGTCGGTAAAGCTTAGGTGTTTGCTTCATTTGGTTGACAAGAGGATCACGAGCGTGAGTCGGGAAATAGTGCTTAGATTTGCGCTGTCCGGGAAACTTCATTTTAAGAGTGCGGTTAGAAATTTTCGCGCATCATATCACATCAAAATAAGATTGCTTTCATTTTTGTTACACAAAAAAGAGCCAAACTGAAACGTTTGGCTCTTTTTCGTCTACTTTTTCGTAGTGTGGATACCGTATGCCTTTGTACCCCACAATGGCACGGTTGAAAGGCTATGCTTGAAGCTGCCAGATGTCTCTTTCGTCGAATATGACAAGTACATCAGTGTTTGGTTTTCGGCATCAAAAATTCGACGTACCTTCATGCTTTTAAAGAAAATACTTTTCGACTTCTTAAATACCACTTCGCCACTTTTTGATTTATCAATGGCCGCTAACATTTCAGGGGTAATTTCCCCTGTTTGACGACAAGAAATTGAACTATCACTTGGATCTGCGAGGCTCAGGTCGGCTTCAATAGAGGCAATATGGCAGGTAACACCTGTAACCACCGGATCCTTGAGGTGATTCAGTTTGATGTCTTTTAGTGTGAACAAGCCTAGGCTGACATCGCCAACTTCGCTATTGTCACAGGCTGTTAAACCTAAGGCCAGCAATGATACGGTCGCGATTTTTTTGAACATGATGTGAGTTGTCCTAATGATTGAATTCCGTTTGTGAACTTGCCTAGTTTGACACAGATGACAGCAGATATCCTTAAAATACTTGAGACATCAGATCGTTATCGCTAAGCTTCACGGTAATGACACATAAAATACAGTAGTCACCCAGTATGACCGAAAGTGTGAATCCAATTGTTGAGGTCAAGAACCAATGGCTAAGTCAGCACGTCGATGTAGAGTTTCCGACTCAAGAAAGCCTTGCGGGGAGAGCTCTGTTTCTAGAAAAAAGCGCAGATAGTCAGTTCAAAAAACTGGATGATAAGCTTGATGCTGGTACTGATTTCGTTACGCAAGATATATATAAGGTGGACTTTCATCGTCTGACGGTGATGTTCTCTTTACTTCAGTCGAAAAGGTGGGAACAGCTGCGGGATCAAGAGCTGATAGTTGAGTTTTTGAGCCAAATTATCTTCTCAGAGCCATGCGATCTTTATGTAGGTTTTCAAAATGGAGAGCCCACTGCTGCAGCTATTGTAACCAAACTAGACAACACATTATTGATTTCTGATGTGGTGTCATGTGCTAGCGAGCCTACTGCATTTATTGCCTCTTTACTGGGTCACCCCAGCGTAGAAGCATCACTATTCTCGAATATATACATCGAATCATAAAGCCTATAACGATAGTATAGACACGGTTATCCGCATACCAATTAACGCTTCTTTTTAGTCCACTTGGTGTTATTAGTATTGAATTCATGCAATTAGCATATCAATTAGTGACACGTCCGGTATTTTTATCATCAACTAAGTGGTATTTGATTGAAGTGTTAACCCCATCATTCCAATCTCAGTTACCTCGCATAGTATTTGACGAGTACCTTATAGAAAGGAAACTGGAATGGGTAAACCTCAGACTCAATGTGTGATCTTCGATTGTGATGGAACCTTAGTGGATAGTGAAAGGCTTTGTTGTCAGGCACTTTGCGATGTGTTCAATCGATACGACGTTCACTTGTCTTTAGAGACGGCAATAGAGCATTTTGAGGGAGGTAAACTGGCCGATATTCTTACCGATATGCGAGATCGGTTAGACCTGAATGTTTCATTGGACGAACTCGAGCCAATATATAGAAAGTCTCTGGAAAAGCGGTTTGAGGCCGACTTAAAGCCAATGGAAGGAGTATTTGATGTTATTCAATACTTAGAAGCAAAAGGCATTGAGTATTGTGTCGCTTCAAATGGTCCAAAAACAAAAATTGAAAAAACACTGCAAATCACGGGTCTGTTGCCCTATTTCAAGGGCAAGATCTTTTCAGCGTTTGATACCAATAGTTGGAAGCCTGAACCTGACTTAGTCCATTATAGTGCGATGAATATGGGATTTAGTCTCAACGAATGCATCTATGTCGATGATACGCCAAAAGGGTTGGAAGCAGGGATACGAGCAGGAGTTAAGACAATCCACCTAGTCGGCCTTAACAATAAGGTTCATTCAGAAAATATTGTGAGAATTAAGACTCTAAAAGAGTTAGAAGCTTTGCTCTAGTGGAGCCACGCAGTTAGGCATAAATATGTTTTGTTCGTCTTCTCGTCTCTTTTGCTAACGGCTTTTTAAATACCGAGTACCTAACTTCCAGTGTGACTTGAACAACGAGTATAACGAACGCCTTTTGCTCAAAGTGCTCGTCAATTATCCCGCAAAGTCTGGTTTTTAACCGTTTGAATCAAAAAGACAAAATTTTTATTGATCTCAAATCTCAATCCGTTAAAGTACGCCTCGTTCTCACGGCACAGGCCGGTGAGAGATGGTGTTACCATCGCATGATTGCGTTGCCCTGGTGGTGGAATTGGTAGACACAAGGGATTTAAAATCCCTCGGCGTTCGCGCTGTACCGGTTCAAGTCCGGCCCGGGGCACCATCTAAAAAATGAGGCGCGTTGGCAGAGTGGCTATGCAGCGGATTGCAAATCCGTGGACCTCGGTTCGACTCCGGGACGCGCCTCCATTATCTTTGAGAATACAGTAACCAGCTTAGGCTGGTTTTTTTGTATCTGCGTATCGAAAAGCTCATTTTAGAGAGTAGCGATATTACTATCGGATGATTGTTTTCCTATTAGCTTTGTCTCTTTGGCTCATTACTTATAGTTGGTAGTTCCAACCTATCCGCCTCTTCGTAATATAAAAGTTACCTTTTACGGTGACTGATTGAAAAATCGAACCACAATGGTCATAAACTGCACGGCATTGGTGCAGACTTAGTATGGTAACCTAATTAACTACCTGAAAATTATGATGTTATTCGATGGCATTACATTTGCTGTAGAGCTGATTGGAAAACAACAACGTCACGGGCAAAGAAGCCTCCTTCACTAAAGCAGTGGAGGAGGCTTTTTTATTTCAAGGAGTGAGTGATGACAACGGAATGTATAAATACAGCCTGTCCTTATTGCGGAGTCGGCTGTGGGGTGAAAGTCGATAAAGGGAAGATTGTAGGTGACGATGCGCATCCTGCGAACAAAGGGGCGCTTTGTGTGAAAGGTTCAGCGTTAGCTGAGAGCCTCAATATGCCGTCTCGTTTGCTTTACCCTAAGTTCAATGGCAAAGAAATCAGTTGGGATGAAGCGACAGATGTGATTGCAGGAGCCATGAACAACTCAATAAAAACGGAAGGTCCTGATTCTGTTGCGATGTATGTATCGGGCCAGCTTCTGACTGAAGATTATTATGTCGCAAACAAGCTGATGAAAGGCTTCGTTGGCAGTGCAAACATTGATACCAATTCACGGCTTTGCATGTCTTCTGCTGTAGTGGCACATAATCGTGCGTTTGGGGAAGATGTGGTACCAGTCAACTATAGCGACCTAGATAAAGCTGAACTCATTGTTATATGCGGCGCGAATACCGCATGGACACACCCAGTGATCTTCAGGCGTATCCAGCAAGCAAGAGAAAAAAATCCAAAGCTGAAACTCGTTGTGATTGATCCTCGAAAAACGGTAACGGCTCAACAAGCGGATCTGCATCTTTCTATCCCCAACGATGCTGATATCGCGCTTTTCGATGGGCTTATAAGGCACTGTATTGACACTGGCTGCTTGGATACTGAATTTATTGAGCGGAACACCTCAGGCTTCAACCAGTTAGCGGACAAGCTCAAAAGTTCCAAATTCACTCTCGCTCAACTGAGCGATACACTTGGTATTGATAAACAATCGCTGTTGACATTTTATCGCTGGTTTAGCGAAACACGGAAAGTGGTTACGGTATTTTGTCAGGGTGTAAACCAGTCACAAACTGGTTCAGACAAAGGTAATGCGATCATTAATGCGCATTTAGCCACTGGCTCTATTGGTATAGAAGGCGCAGGACCGTTTTCGATTACTGGTCAGCCCAATGCCATGGGTGGGCGTGAAGTTGGCGGGCTGGCCAATCAGCTAGCGATTCATCGCGGCTTCGACCAAGAATCGATTGATGCTATCAAAGCGTTTTGGCGCTCACCTGATATTGCGACCAAACCGGGATTGAAAGCGGTAGAGATGTTTGAAGCGGTTGAACGTGGTGATATCAAGGTTATCTGGCTCATGGCGACGAATCCCGTGGTATCCATGCCGGATCATGACTACGTCCGTCGAGCATTGGAACGCTGTCCAATGGTCATTGTTTCTGACATCACGCCTGATTCGGATGTTGCGAAATACGCCAATCTCCTTTTACCGGCCGCTGGCTGGGGAGAAAAGCAGGGCATGGTCACCAATTCAGAAAGACGCATAACTCGGCAACGTCGATTTATTCAACCACCTGGGTGTGCTAAGCCAGACTGGCAAGCGATTTGTGAAGTGGGCAAGAAGCTTTGTGAGCGAATGGAAATAGCAAACGGATTTGGTTTCTCCAATGAGGTGGAAGTATTTAGAGAGTTCGCCGCCATGACAGGATTGAATCAAGACTCATCGTTGATGCTTGATCTCTCTGAGCACGCGGATATTTCCGAACAAGAATATGACAATTGGAAACCTCAGCAGTGGGGTAAAGACAAGCCATTTTCAGATGGGAAGTTTAGTTTTCCTGATGGTAAGGCAAAATTTGTTGTCAGTGACCAGATGCCAGAAGCTCAAGCCCCCCACTGGTGGCTCAATACAGGTAGGCAGCGAGACCAGTGGCATACGATGACACGGACAGGGCACATTGCCCATCTGGCCGCTAGTGAGTTGGAGCCTACGGTTCATATGAGCCAATTATCCGCTGATCTGTTAGGTGCTAAAAAGGGTGAGTTGGTTAGAGTCGTGAACGGTGCCAACAGCATACTGGCTAAAGCCACGATTGAAGACAGCCTGCCGATAAAACAGCTGTATATGTCGATGCATTGGGCTGGAGATTATGCTGGAAATAGTCAAGTTAATGCGGTGGTAAGCCGCTTAGTCGACCCTCATTCTGGGCAGCCAGCTTTTAAGTCCAGTCGTGTTGAAGTATTGCCAGAGAAGATTGCTAGCTACGGTTTGTACATTGGTGCTCAGTTCTCTAAAGAGTCTTTTGCTTACTGTGCATTTCAGGCGGAAAAGCAGTCTGGCATTTGGCGATTTGCTAATACAAAACGCGTATCCAAGTCTTATGGTCAGAAATCTAACCAACAGAGGATCATGCTTGATCTGCCAGTAGGCTGGCTGGCTTTTGATTATGAAGAGACCTCAAGTTGCCGAATTGTCACTTCTATCCTTGTTGTCTCCCCCAAGCCTGTTGAAATTGACTACACCAAACTGATTGATTTGATTGGTAAACCACTGTCATTTGCTGAGCTAATTACGGTTGCTTCAAGTGAGAAGTCCAGCCAACTGGTATGTAGCTGTTTTCGAGTTAGCGACAAACAGATTACTTCTGCTTTGGAGAGCGGTCGTTGTCACAATGTTTCCCAATTACAAAATCAGCTCAAATGCGGCACTAATTGCGGCTCGTGTATTCCTCAGGTTGAAGCGTTAGTGAATGAGCATAGTGCTAAGACAGCAGTGATGAAATAAAGGGGCATAAGATGAAATACGATATCAATCTAAGGGAAGGTTCATATTCAGACTTGAATGGTGCAAGCTTCAGCGAACACCGTCGACTGTATAACGATTCTTGTAAGCTACACAAACTTGACCGCTATCGAACAAAAGGAAAAGTCTATCTAGTTGGCGCTGGTCCAAATGACCCTGACTTACTGACCGTCAAAGCGTTAAAACTAATTAAGCAGGCTGATGTGGTGGTTTACGACCGCTTAGTCAATCGAGAGATCTTAGATCTAGCAGAAAAGGCCGAGAAACTGATCTATGTAGGTAAACGCTGTGGTCAGCCTAGTTTAAAACAGGAAGAAATCAGTCAGATTTTGGTGGATTTAGCAGAGTCTGGCTACATGATCGTGAGGCTTAAAGGAGGAGACCCTTTTATTTTTGGTCGTGGAGGTGAAGAAGGGCTACTGCTGGCGCAAAACAACATTGATTATGAAGTAGTACCCGGCATCACCGCCGCAATTGGTTGTGCAGCGGCGTCCTACATTCCATTGACGCACAGAGCGTTGGCCCGAAGCGTGACGTTTGTGACGGGGCAAGTCGTATCAGGCGCGCTACCTGCTTGGGCTCAACTCGTATCGTCTGGGCAAACGTTGGTGTTTTATATGGGATTGGAAAAGGCCAGTGAGATACAAGATGGATTGCTCTGTCACGGTATGAGAGATGACTTTCCTTTAGCGGTAGTAACACACGGGTGTAGCTCTCAGCAGAAAGTCTATGTATCAAGCTTAAGCCGCCTAACAAGTCTGTCAGAAGCGCTGAAAGGTGTGAGTCCGGCATTGATTATCTTAGGGGAAGTCGTCACACTTCGTGAACAACTTAACGCGACCGTAGAGTCAGTGATTTCTCAAGAGGTAATATGAGCATAATTCAGGAATGTATTCGAACGGTGGGTCGAGGTGAACGAGGCCGTAAGCCGCTGACGTTTGATCAAGCTTTTCACGTCATGGATGATTACCTTGATGGGCGATGCGACGATGATCAGATGGCTATGCTGCTGATGCTGATTCGTGTGCAAAATGAAACTCGTCAGGAAATCGCCGGCTTCGTGAAAGCATTTCAATCTCGAGTACCTAACATTGGCGCTGATATTGACTGGCCATGTTATGCAGGTAAAAGAAAAGCCGCAGGTAAACCATGGCATCTGTTGGCAGCGAAAATACTGGCTGATAGCGGCAGAAAAGTGCTCTTGCACGGATATCATGATAGGCCTGCAGGGCGAGAGCATGCAGAAGATTACCTGAGTGTGCTGGATGTCAAAAAGGTCGAGTCCGCTGAGCACGCCAAGAATGTGCTCCATGAAAGTAACATTGCATACTTACCACTCAAGCATTTCGCGCCTCAAGCTGAAACCATGATTGGTTGGAAAAATCGCTATGGTTTACGTACCCCAATTAACACTGTTGTGAGAGCGCTAAACCCAGGTGGTGCCAAGATTGGCATTCGTGGCAGCTTTCACCCCGGATTCCAGCAGTTGCATGCCGAGGTAGAGAGTGAAATCGGGCTGACTCGCCATGCGGTTGTGTCCTTCAAAGGCCAATCTGGGGAGTCCGAGTATAATCCTAAGGTCAGCCAAACGGTTTGGATGAGTAGGCCTTCCGGTGTGGAATCGCACTATTGGACGGAACAAATGCTCACAGACATTCCATTGCCTGATGAGTGTCCGTTAGGTACGCCAGAGGAAGAGCTGAATATGATGGCGAACACCGTTGTTACCACAATGGCTAGCATTCTGTTTGCTGAAACGGGCGATAAAGACAAATCCTTTGAACAAGCGTATCAGCTATGGTCAAAACATTGTGAGTCTCGCTCATAAGCATTTTTTGAGTCCCTACCTAAGTTGACTTAATCACTCTGGCACATTCCTTGTTATGTCTCTTACAAGCAAAGAGATAAAACAAGGAATGTTATGCAAAAGAAAATCTCTAAAACTCCCACCATTGTTTGCTGCGATTCGCTGGAAGAACAAGCAAGGCTGACCACCTTATTGGCTCAGGATTATGACGATGTCATAGGATGTCAGCTAAGCCAATTTGAAGCCTTGTTGCAACGTGAGCCGTGTGCCAATGTTGTCGCGGGTTGGAAACAGCCCAGTGCAGAACTCCGTTTAATCATTGATGTTTGTCGCGAGAAACAGCGGCCATTACTCGTCGTGATTAAGCAGTTTTTATCCAATGATATTAATCGTTTACCAGAGCGTATGGATTACGTTTTGTTACCTGCCGATTCTGATCTTAGCCTTAAACCTTGGCTCGAACATGCCGCTATTGCGAGGACATCATTGCTGGCGATGGAGTCTGAAATTGAATCCTTAGCAGGGAAACTGGAAGAGCGAAAAATGATAGAAAAAGCCAAAGGGTTGCTGATGAAAATGCATAATGTGGATGAAGAGTCTGCCTATAAAGCGATGCGAAAATCTGCAATGCAGTCGAGCCAGACTTTGGCTCAAGTGGCGAAAAACATATTGATCACTTTAGAAACCTTGAAATAGCGAACTACCTCTTTTGGGTTAGGTATAAATTTCCGTAATGGTGCAGTATGCACAACTTAATAGCATCAATCATTTTGACTAAATGCTTCAGGTTTTTAAGGTTATGAAATAAAAAGAAAAATAGTATTGGCACGTAACTTGGAATACATATTTTAGAAATTTGGTTCACACGCGATTCAACGTTACCAACGGCGGTAATGAAGGAATGCAACGGCGCTACTGCTCGAAAGAGCAGTAGCGCTTTTTATTTGGAGAAAGCGAATGAAATGGACGTCAACTTTTAAACAATCACTATTGGCTCTTCCCCTAGCATTATCGGTCTCTGTACCGTCTGCTTGGGCTGAACTCGGCGAGCCTGAACTGGAAGATCTGAAGTTTGGCTTTATTAAGCTCACTGATATGGCGCCGCTTGCGGTTGCTTACGAGAAAGGCTTTTTTGAAGATGAAGGTCTGTATGTCACGTTGGAAGCGCAAGCTAACTGGAAGGTTCTGCTTGACCGTGTCATTGACGGTGAGCTTGACGGCGCGCACATGTTATCTGGTCAACCTTTGGGTGCAACCATCGGTATTGGTACACAGGCTGAAGTGATCACTGCGTTTAGCATGGACCTAAATGGTAATGCGATCACGGTATCTAATGATACTTGGGAAGAGATGAAGCCACACATCCCCAAACAGGCTGATGGAAAACCTGTTCATCCGATCAAAGCGGATGCACTCAAACCAGTTGTCGAAAGCTACCTTGATGAAGGTAAGCCCTTCAACATGGGGATGGTGTTTCCAGTCTCGACACATAACTACGAACTACGTTACTGGTTAGCTGCAGGCGGCATACACCCAGGCTACTACGCACCTGAAACGGGTGATAACAGCGGACAAGTCAATGCAGATGTATTGCTGAGCGTAACACCACCACCACAGATGCCAGCTACCATGGAGGCGGGTACCATCAAAGGTTACTGCGTAGGTGAACCTTGGAATCAACAGGCGGTGTTTAAAGGGATTGGCGCACCAGTGGTTACGGACTATGAAATCTGGAAAAACAATCCGGAGAAAGTATTCGGCGTGTCGAAGTCATGGGCAGAGAAATACCCAAATACCCACATACGGGTTGTGAAAGCCTTAATTCGATCAGCACATTGGTTGGATGAAAATAACAACACCAACCGAGACGAAGCAGTCAAACTGCTGGCGAAAAGCGATTACGTTGGTGCAGATGTAGAAGTGATCGCGAATTCAATGACGGGAACGTTTGAATACGAAAAAGGCGACAAGCGAGCTGTGCCGGATTTCAACGTCTTTTTCCGTTACAACGCAACGTATCCTTACTACAGCGACGCTATTTGGTATCTGACGCAAATGCGCCGCTGGGGCCAAATTTCTCAGGAACAATCGGATGACTGGTACATGGACATCGCGAAAAAAGTCTACCGACCAGATATCTACCAGCAAGCAGCCGATGCATTAATAGAGGACGGTGTTCTGACTGCGAAAGATTTCCCGGATTTCGCTAAGGAAGATGGCTTTCGAGCTCCTCAAACCCATTTCATCGACAACATTGTTTACGACGGTCGCGAGCCTAATGCCTACCTCAAGAAATTCAGCATTGGTTTGAAAGGTAAAGACAAGGTTTAGAGGCAGTGAAGGGGAGCAATCTGCTCTCCTTTAAAAAGGAATTAAGAAGTAAAGGAGTAAGTATGCCTAGCAATGTCATATCGTTAGTTTCCAGCCCTAAGCTGGTGGCTAATAAAAGTAAACTGATTCTGTTCCCTCTGATTGGCATTCTGATGTTTCTCATGTTTTGGCATTTAAGCGCCCGTCAGGTCGAGACATCACTCGGCACATTGCCGGGGCCAGTTCAGACATATCAACAGTTTAGTAATCTGGTTAACGAACATTGGCAAGAGAGAGACAAAGAACAAGCTTTTATTGAACGTCAGGAAAAGCGCAACGCAGCAAAGTTGGCAAAGAATCCTGAAGCAAAAGTGAAGATAAGGCCTTATACAGGAAAGCCGACATTCTTTGACCAGATCATCACCAGCCTAATTACGGTGGCAGCCGGATTTTTGTTGGCGACACTGATTGCCATCCCACTCGGGATAATGCTGGGGCTCAACCAAGGGCTTTATCAAGCATTTAACCCAATCATTCAATTACTAAAACCAGTGTCGCCATTGGCTTGGTTACCTATTGTTACCATGGTAGTGAGCGCGACCTATGTGAGTGACGATCCTTTGTTTGCGAAGTCTTTTATTAACTCACTACTGACGGTGGCTTTGTGTAGCTTATGGCCGACTTTAATTAATACTGCTGTCGGTGTTACGAGTGTCGACAAAGATCTGATTAACGTCAGCAAGGTACTGCAGCTCTCTTGGTGGCAGCATATCCGAACCATTGTTCTGCCTTCAGCTATTCCTATGATCTTCACCGGCCTTAGGTTATCCCTAGGTATTGCATGGATGGTACTCATTGCGGCCGAGATGTTGGCGCAAAACCCAGGGCTAGGGAAATTTGTCTGGGATGAATTTCAAAACGGCAGTTCAGCATCACTAGGGCGGATTATGGTCGCCGTTATTACGATTGGTTTTATTGGACTAATGCTCGACAGAGGAATGTTGCAGCTTCAGAAATGGCTTTCATGGAACAAACAGCAAGCATTGCGATAAAAGGAATTAATGATGTCAAAACCACTATTAGATTTGACGCAACTCGGAATGCGATTCCCGACACCCAATGGTGAATTTATCGCGCTGAAAAACGTCAACCTCCAAATTAATAAAGGCGAATTTGTGTCGCTGATTGGCCACTCTGGCTGTGGTAAATCAACGGTCCTCAACCTTGTCGCAGGGCTACATCTACCCACTGATGGTGGCGTGATTGTCGATAGCCGTGAAGTGAGCGGGCCAGGGCCTGATAGGGCTGTTGTGTTCCAGAATCATTCCTTACTCCCTTGGTTAACGGTATATCAAAACGTTGAGCTGGCGGTAAAGCAGGTGGCGGGTGGTAAAGGTAAGCACTGGATTCGCGAGCAAGTTGAGCACTACCTTGACCTGATTCAGATGACTCAAGCTGCAGATAAAAAACCGGATGAAATCTCTGGAGGGATGAAACAACGTGTTGGGATCGCTAGAGCGCTGGCACTCAAGCCAAAAGTCTTGCTTATGGATGAGCCGTTTGGCGCGTTGGATGCACTAACACGCGCACGCCTTCAGGACTCATTAATGAACATTCAGGCGGAGCTAAACAATACCGTGATTATGATAACTCACGATGTTGATGAAGCTGTGCTGCTTTCAGACAAGATAGTCATGATGACCAACGGGCCCGCGGCAACCATTGGTGAAGTTCTGGAAATTGAACTTCCTCGCCCACGAAATCGCGTGGAACTCGCTGAAAACCCTGTGTATCAGCGCTATCGTCAATCTGTTTTGAAATTCCTGTACGAAAAACAATCGAAACAAGAGTCGCCAGCAGATAAGAAAAAAGTAAACAGTAAACCTGTACCTGCGAAGACAGCATAAGGAAGTGATTATGGAACATGTAGTGATTGTCGGAAATGGCATGGTCGGCCACCACCTTGTCGCACAGCTCGTCGAGCGTGGGGCGCATTTGGAAAAGAAGATCACCGTGATTGGTGAAGAAAGGTTTATTGCCTACGACCGAGTTCAATTGTCGTCTTTGTTTTCGGGAAAGTCTCATCAGGATCTAATGCTAAGTAGTGAGGAATGGTATCAGAGACACGGGATTGAGTTGGTTTTGGGTAGTCAGGTCACTTCTATCGATAAGCAGGCTAAACGTATTGTACTGGATGGCGAAGATATTCTTGGCTATGACCAGTTGGTGCTTGCGACAGGTTCGTATCCTTTTGTTCCGCCGATTGAAGGCAAAGACAGAGAAGACATCTTTGTTTATCGTACTTTGGAAGATCTTTCTCAGATCAAACAAGCGTGCCAAGGGGCGAAAACAGGTGCGGTTATTGGCGGTGGATTGCTAGGTCTTGAAGCCGCAAATGCGTTAAAACTGCTTGGAGTTAAGACCCACGTTGTAGAATTTGCACCGCGTTTGATGCCAGTCCAGCTCGATGACGGAGCGGGCACTGTGCTAAAAGAAAAAATCGAAGCCATGGGGCTGAGCGTTCACAACTCAATGATCACAGAAAAGATCTGCGATGGCGAAACCGCTCAGCATCGTTTGGTGTTCAAAGATGCTGAGCCATTGGAAGTGGATGTCATTGTGTTTTCCGCAGGTATACGGCCACAAGACGCACTTGGTCGGGAAGCCGGGCTCGCACTTGGGGAGCGAGGTGGCATTGTGATTGATGATGAATGCCAGACAAGCGACGCAAACATCTACGCCATTGGTGAGTGCGCGTTGTGGCAACAAAAGATTTTTGGGCTGGTTGCCCCCGGATATGCCATGGCGCGGGTAGTGGCAGACAAGCTCAAAGCACGAGAAACGACAGGATTTACGGGCGCTGACATGAGCACCAAGCTCAAACTGCTTGGTGTCGATGTGGCGTCGATTGGTGATGCTCATAAGACGACGGAAGGCGCACAGGAGATGACCCTGCAAGATACGGTGTCCGGTGTTTACAAAAAGCTAGTTGTCGATGAAACGGGTAAATTTTTACTTGGGGCTATCTTGGTGGGTGACAACTCAGACTACGATGCGCTACTGCAATGTTATCTTAATCAAACTGAACTTCCTGATCACGCCGCCAATCTCCTGTTTGATACCAGTATGCTGCAAGGAGAAATGAACGATATAGCGATCATATGTTCCTGCCACAACGTGTCCAAAGGCGATTTAGTGTCGGCCATTCAGGCTGGTGCACATGATTTAGATACCCTGAAAACTCAAACCAAGGCTGGGACAGGCTGTGGTGGCTGTAGCAATATGGTTAAGACAGTGCTGGATGCTGAGCTAAGGGCGATGGGTGTTGAAGTCAATAATCATGTCTGCGAACACTTTGAAATGTCTCGACAGGAGATGTTTCATATTTGTCAGGTCGAGCAAATCAAAGACTTTGACACTTTATTGAGCAAGCATGGCAAAGGCTTAGGATGTGATCTGTGCAAACCAACCGCAGCATCAGTCTTTGCCTCGCTTTGGAACGAACACATCATGGAGCCTCAACACAGTGCGCTCCAAGATTCAAATGATGCATTTATGGCAAACCTACAGAAAGACGGCTCATATTCGGTCGTCCCTCGGGTTGCGGGTGGTGAGATTACACCGGAGAAGCTCATTGTACTTGGTGAAGTTGCGCAGAAGTTCGATTTGTACACCAAGATCACTGGCGGTCAACGAGTCGACCTTTTTGGTGCACAAGTGGAGCAGTTACCGGAGATCTGGCAAACACTGATCGATGCAGGCTTTGAAACGGGTCACGCCTATGGGAAGTCACTTCGCACAGTAAAATCTTGTGTAGGTTCAACATGGTGTCGTTATGGCGTTGATGACTCTGTAGGGTTAGCTATCGAATTGGAGAACCGATACAAAGGCTTGCGAGCGCCACATAAGATCAAGTTCGCGGTTTCAGGCTGTACGCGAGAATGTGCAGAGGCGCAAAGCAAAGACATTGGCGTTATCGCTACAGAAAAAGGTTGGAACCTTTATGTGTGTGGTAATGGGGGGATGCGCCCAAGACATGCTGATATATTGGCTTCAGACCTGACTAAAGAGCAGTTAGTACAACTCATTGATCGGGTGCTGATGTTCTATGTCAGTACTGCTGACCGTTTGCAACGAACCTCAGTGTGGATGGAAAACCTTGAAGGCGGCCTTGAGTATCTGAAACAAGTGGTGATCGAGGATTCATTGGGCTTGTGTGACTCACTCGAAAGCCAAATGCAGCATATTGTCGAAACCTACCAATGTGAGTGGAAGAGTACACTGGAAAATCCGGATAAGCTCAGCAAATTCCGTCCGTTCATCAATGATGACTCTACGAGCCAAGCGCTCCCTTACCAGCGAATCAGAGGGCAGCGAATTCCAGTTAAGGAGGAGCTATGATTACCGACCAGAAACTAAAAATATGCCGATTGGATGACTTAGTACCCTACGAAGGTAGGGCTGCATTAATTGACGGTGAACAAGTGGCGCTTTTCCGAATTCCTGATAAAGGGGTTTTTGCGATACAAAACTGGGACCCGATAGGTAAGGCTTACGTGATGAATCGAGGCATCGTTGGTGATGTTAAAGGAGAGCTGTGTGTCGCTTCTCCCCTTTATAAGCAGCATTTCAGCCTAAAAACAGGTCAATGTATTGAACAACCAGACGTAAAGATTAAATGTTGGCCGGTGGAAGAAGAAACTCCATATCTAGTATTAATCTAAATATGGAAAAGAGGGCTGATACTGAAGGATATCAGCCCTCATTATTATTGGAATGTTAGGCCGAGTTCGGCTTCACTTGCGCTGTCATCTCGCACTTGTGTTGAAATCGCTGACATAAATGAGTCAAGAGCGAGTAATTCCTCCGTAGTCATCCCAAGCCTTTCAATCAGTGGTGAAACCTCAGGGAACTTCTTGTCATATTTGTTGGCATATTGGGGGAAATTACCGCTACGATTTCGTGTCATACCGTTGTTGTACATAGCAAGAAGGCCGAAAATGCGTCCGCTACCCGTAACGATACTTAAATCAAATAAACCAAGGTGCGTTACCGGATCGGTAGATTTTATATCTCGAAGCATAGGCACTCGGAACTTACCCATGTCAGATGGATTTCCTGTTACGTTGTAGCGTCCTCGATCTTCGAGACTTCGATCATAATAAGTCAGCCCGATATTTTCAAATTGGTTGTTGGTCATTAATGGACCACTATGGCAATTCATGCAGCGAGCTTTGGTTCTGTATAAATGAAGGCCATGAATTTGTTGATCGGTCATGGCAGTGCGGTCGCCTTCAAGGAACTGGTCAAAGGCACTTTCCTGGCTGATGATGGTTCGTTCAAACGTTGCGATTGATTTAGCAATTCGATCTAGAGTGATCTGGTTATCGCCAAACGCGGCGGTAAATAATGGCTTGTATTCGTTAATGTTATCCAGCTTATTTAACATCTCATCATGGAGGAGGCCCATTTCAATCGGGTTTGAAATAGGGTGTAATGATTGTTCTTCGAGAGAAGAAACACGTCCATCTAGGAATAGGGTCTCATAGTAAGCTGTGTTAAGAATGGTTGGCGTATTTCTTTTTCCGGTTTGCCCATTGATACCTACCGCGGTTCTGAGCCCATCAGCCCAACCTTTGCTCGGATCATGGCAACTTGCACAAGAGATGGTATCGTCTTTTGACAAGCGCTTATCGAAAAATAATGCCTTACCTAATGCCACTTTTTGTTTCGAATATGGGTTATCGCTTGGAAAAGGGACAGCAGGTTTCAGGCCTAGTTCTTTCCACTCCACTCCGTCATCCACTGTTGGTTGCGGCCAGTTTTCAGGCGCTTGAGAGTATTGGCTTCTTAGTACTGCGAGATCGACGGGAGTTTCTGTTGGCGATATGTTAAACCAAACATCATAAGGCTCAAAATTATGTAATATTGCTACAGCGGATGAACGTTCATTCGGGGCTGTTAGCACTGCGCTACCTGTAGAGAAGGACACCAGTGTTGTGTTTTCTTCATCATCAGTGGCCCAGAAGCTGGAATCTGGTGATAGAAATGGAAAAGTATTAGGAAACTTACTATCGCCACCATCAAGTAGGGTGGTTAGTTCAGCTACAGATGGCAATCGCCACCCCGCTTTCTTACACAGTTGGGCTTGATTAGCGGATGCAATAAGCCTCTTCACGGTTGTGTTGTCTATATTGCCTGTCTTGGTGCGATCAAAGTGCCACAGCCTTGTTCCGTAGTTGCGGAGAGAAACTCGGCGAATATCATCGGCACAAGCCCAAGGCGTTTGTTCATACGATCGAGACTGATGTTTCAGCGGCCATCCATTAGTGTCTAGACGAAGAAAGTCCACGACTTCTGGGTTAGTTGGTTCGATTTCGTTAAACAGGTTGGCACGCGCGTCACGTACTGAATCACTGTTGCTGGCGAAAAAAGCATTCTTGGCTGATTCGTCATTATGAAAATCAGTCATCATCTCGTATGTCGATTTGTAGTACAGCTTCCCTGGATTTTGCTGAATGACATCGGCAGCAATCATTAAATCCTGTACTTCTTCCAGGTAATCTGCGCTTATGGAATCCAAGTTTTTTTGTTTGATTTCGTCATCCGATAGTAAGCCATTCTGGTCTTTATCTGCATAGGCAAATTCTGCTGTGGTGCGCAGTGAAATACTGATAGGAGGTGTTGTCGATCTAGTGTCCTCATCTTCACGAGTCGTTAGAGTTCGTGTGGATTGTGACGAGGCTTGGTTAGTATTGATTGCCTCAAGTGTGGCTACATTGTCAGTTAACGATTTGTATGTGTCATTGGTCATGTCGACACTGATCTGCAATGGCTCGTTGAGATTAGCTCCAGCAGGAATAGTTTCGTGAATACTTCCATCATCAGCTACCGTGCCTTGAATTAACAAGTTCGTGGTGAGTTGTCGAATAGTGTATAAGCTGCCTGCAGCATCTGTGCTGTCAACTTGAGCATTCACTGAGATGTCACGCATTGTTGCTGTTGGGAGGCTTGTGGTTGAATCAGGAGTGGTGTTGAGTCCGTCGTCTAAACAACCGGTAGTGAGCGAGGCGAAAACGACTGACAAAGCGATAGCCATTTTGCTTCTAGAAAAAGAGATAAACATACTAGATTGCACTTAAATGATAATGATTATTATAGTTATTAACTATTGGGTTGGGGAATGTAAGTGATTATTTGATAATGTGCAATGGCAAGGATCTATTAGATATTTATATCTGGCCCTGTTTGTTGATTAATTACTCTAATTGATGAAGGAATGTCAATGGGGATTTAGTTCTGGCTCTATGCAGAGCATGGGCTTGGCCTCCGCTTTATTTCATGTTGACGCATTGGCATCAAATCAATGGTTTGCTTAATATTTTCCCAATCTGTTTCTTTACCCCAACGAAGTTTTTCGGAACCATCCTTGCCTATTAGTATTGCCGTGTGTGTACCCGGTTCGATACCGTAGGCTCTGAACATGCTCAGTAGATTAAATTCGTTTTTAACCCAAGATGGAATGGTAAAGCCGTCTTGGGTTATAACCAGAGTAATAATGTCACGATCGGAGAGTTCACACTCATTGATCAAGGTTTCGAGCAAGAATTGCTTCACATGTTCATCATTGGTTGGAGCGAAATAAATGACACTTCTATGAGACCATTTGTGTGAGTGGGCAGGATAACTCCACGCCAAGCCTATACTCTGAACAAGCAATAATACGAGAATAAAGCTACGCATGTTTGGCCTCCGTGGAAAATTGGGCTTTCAAACCTCAATCACTTTCTACGTTAAGTGTAGGTGGTAAGCTCACCTCTAACCTAAGTAATGTGTAAGCACTTGATATGGAAAATCTAGAAACTCATCGTTTGATACTGCGTTTACCAACAGAGGATGATGCCGCTTTTATTCAGTCACTCTATAACACCGACGGTTTTCTACGCTTTGTTGGTGACAAACAGATTAGAAACCGAAGTGATGCCACTGAGTATATTCGCAACAATATCCTTGCGATGAGAAGGGAAAAAAGTGTCTGCTTGTTAATCGTAGAAAATAAATCAGATAGCGAGCCGCTTGGTGTTTGCGGCCTGATAAAGAGAGACGATTTAGAGGCTTATGATATTGGTTATGGTTTTATGCCGGATTCACATGGGCAGGGCTATGGGTTAGAAGCAGGGCAAGCCATTGTTAAATATGCACAACAGCGTCGTGATATTGATGAATTAGTTGCGATCACATCTTCGGATAATGAAGGCAGTAAGGCCTTATTAAATCGACTCGGTTTTACCTACGTCAAAGTTCAAAATCAGATAAGCGATAAAGTAGACTTACTTCTGTATCAATTGTCATTCACAGACTAATGAAATTTACTCATTCGAATATTTTACAAGGTAATTTGCTGACGGAGCTCAAAACGGTCAGTGCAATGATTGCGATTTATTGCCGCGATCATCATGGATTGCCAGACGGTTGTTTGTGTCATTCGTGCCTAGAGCTGAAAGAGTATGCTGAGGCGAAGCTTGATCGCTGCCCGTATGGTCAAGGCAAGCCGACCTGCAATAAATGTCCGATCCACTGCTATAAGCCTGAACCCAAAGAAAAAATGCGGCAAGTCATGCGTTACTCCGGACCAAAAATGTTGCTACCTCATCCAATTCTTGCGGTTCGGCATTTGATTCATGAGCGAAGAGCTGCGCCAGATAGGCCGGTTAGTGGAGCGTCTAACCGGCATAGAAGGAAGCAGAAGTGATGGGAGGTTATTCTCCAGCGACAGCTTGGTGTTTTGCTTTAATACTCGCAACGAGCATATATAAGCAAGTAGCGAGTAGAATTGCGAACAGGTATCCCATCAGTCCATGGTCACTCGCCATATACCAGCCAGCAACGATAGGCCCGAATACAGAACCTACGCTATAACTGAAAAGCATGACTTGGGTCGCTGAGACAATATAGTGCTGTTCCAATTGATCGCAGCCAAGGTTTATCGCAATTGGGTATAAAGCAAAAGCCGCAACGCCAAGCAGAAATACCCCGACGGCTAATACTCGAATAGTATCGTCTAGCAGAATCATGCTGCTAGAAGCAGCACCAAGTAAGCAAAAGAAGGCCATTAATAAAGTGCGGCCAAAGTACTTTGACATCAATGGAACCAATGGCTGAACTGCCATACCACCAAGTATAATTAAAGCCATTAACCCACCTATGTCGTCATGGGCAATCCCTTGCTTAGCTAACTCTAGCGGCATTAAGCCGTAAATCGCGCCAAGGATCAGGCCAGAAACAATACAGCCAATAATGGCTGCATGGCTCAATCTGGTGATCTGTTTAAGTGATAGATTGGTTGTATGTGCAGACTCTGGCTGGTCGCTTTCTCCAAACCACAGCACCACGATTGCGAGAAGTAACAAGGTCGAAATTGCAATAAAAGGTACGCCGCCATGTATACCTAATATACCAATGCCCAACTGACCAAGCGCACTTCCACCATATAATGCAGCCATGTACAGGCCAAGTCGCTTTGCTCTGGCTGTTTCATCGCCATGTAATAACCAAGATTCCACAATAACGAACACACCAGCGACAGCGATACCAGCAAAAAAGCGTGCTAACAGCCAAGAGGTTGAACTAGGGAATATAGGTAATGTACAAATAGTCGCGATGAATAGGCCCAAACAAAGAACAAACGCATTTTTGTGGCCTAGCCTAGTGACTAAAGGTTCAATCGCAATCGCACCGACTAAAAGACCTGCATAGAATACACTGGCTAACCAACTGGCCAACGAATTGTCTAGCCCGTAATCCGATAGCATCAGTGGTATCAGGCTCATTAGGTAGCCTGACGCAACCGCATAAAGAGCCAGCGCAATCACAGGGACAGTGATGCGAGCTTTTGGTGCAGGAGCAAGAATGTTTTCCAACGTCGTAGCCTCTTGAGTTCATTAATAAAGTGGAACGTATTTTGGGCGCGACTATGAGGTGGTTTTAAGGCAGGGTAAAACGAATAATTTTGGTCGTGTCGATAAAAATCATTTTTCGATACGATTGTTTATTATGAGTAAAAAAAGACCGCTCATAATCCATAAAAGCGGTCTGTTAATTTGAAATGTTCGATATTTTTATTTCAGTAATGCTTCATTAAGCCATTGATCAAATTGACCTTTAGGTAAGGCGCCATTGATTACATCGATTCTTTCACCGCTTTTAAACACCATAATCGTCGGAATACTTCTAATTTGGTATCTAGCTGCAAGGTTTTGCTGGCTTTCGGTGTTAATTTTTACAAATCGAACATTATTTGCTCGCTCTTTGGCGGCATCTGAAAAAACAGGTGCAAAGCCAACGCAAGGGTTGCACCAAGGTGCCCAAAAATCGACGACGACAGGATGGGGGCTGTTTAAAATTGCATCAAAGTTGAGTTCGGTTCCTTCAACGGGTGCGCCATCCAGTAAAGGCGACTGGCATTTGCCGCATTTCGGGCTTTCAGACACTCTTTCATTAGGGACACGATTGACACCTGAGCAAGAAGGACAACGTGTATTGAATGTAGACATGACTTTTCTCTTGTTTGTGTTTTTCTACGCAAGTGTGACGTCCATTTAACCAATTAGGTGACACCACAGATATTCGCTAGTTATACTCTGAAAATAGTATTTTCCCAAGAGTTCTCTCAGTCGGACTGAACAGATCGAATGGGCCGCTAACTCAAATAAAAATAAAAGGCTTCGAATGACCACATTCTATGCAGAAATTACAGGTTGGGGTAAATGTGTACCACCAACAACGCTCTCTAACAATGATTTAAGCACCTTTCTTGAGACTTCAGATGAATGGATTTGCACGCGCACGGGGATTGAAAATCGCCGTATTAGCCATGTGAACACGTCTGACTTAGCCACAGTGGCTGCTAAGCACGCACTGGCATGTTCAGGCCTTGAAGCGTGCGATATCGACCTACTGATAGTTGCAACGTGTTCACCAGATTCCCTCATCCCAAATATTGCCTCCAAAGTATCGCAAAACCTCGGCATGATTGGCACTACAGCGTTTGACCTAAATGCTGCGTGTACAGGTTTTCTCTACAGCCTAGAGACAGCGACTCGTATGATTCAGGCGGGCAGCTACCAAAATGCCTTGGTTATAGGTGCAGAGCGTCTCTCTTTCTTTATCGACTGGACAATGCGCGATACGGCTGTGTTATTTGGTGATGGTGCCGGTGCCGTAGTACTGAGCAAAACAGATAAACCTGTGGGCTTACAACATGCTCAGCTCGGCTGTGACTCAAAAGGGCGCGATATTCTATCTGTACCAAAATTTGGTACGTCTATGGATCGTTTTGCTGCAGATAACGGTTACTGGGATTTTAATTTTGTAGGTAAAGAAATTTTCAAACGTGCAGTCAAAGGCATGGGTTCTGCAGCACAAACTGTACTATCTCGCAGTCAACTTTCGACGGATGACGTTGATGTCGTTATTCCTCATCAGGCGAACATCCGTATCATTCAAACGCTTTGTGATTTGTCAGGTATTAGCCAAGATAAAGCGTTTGTTAATATCCAGAAGTATGGAAATACCTCTGCTGCGACTGTGCCATTAGCCTTGTGTGAAGCTATGGAGCAAGGTTTTGTTAAGCCTGGCGATAACCTGCTTCTTGCAGCGTTTGGTGCAGGTTTGACATGGGGAGCTGGTCATATCAAGTGGGGTGACCGCGTAACACCTTTGGGTCAAAGCGATGCAGCATTGCCTGAAAATGATAAGTCTGCTCTCGAATTACTCGACGAAGCGATCAGATTCTGTAAGCAGCACGCTCCTAATTAGCGAATCTTAACGCCATTCTGGATAGGAGGCTGTCCAGAATGGTATTATCTAGCCCTAGACGATAAGAATAACGCAGGGCTTAAATGAAGTTTCTTCACACCTCTGATTGGCATCTCGGACGCCAGTTTCACAACGTTTCTCTCCTTGATGATCAAAAAGCGGTACTTACCCAATTGATCGAATATATACAAATACACCCTGTCGATGCTCTAGTGATCGCTGGCGATATTTATGATCGCTCTGTTCCTCCAACCGCTGCGATTGAAGTAATGAATGAATTCGTTAGCCAAGTGTGTGGTGAACTGAAGTTGCCAGTTATTCTTATTCCCGGTAATCATGATGGCGCGCAACGGCTTGGCTTTGGCGCTTCACAGATGAGAAACGCGGGATTGCACATCATTGCAAATTTTGAAGAGATGTTGGAACCGGTTGTTCTGAATACTGACGCTGGGGAAGTCGCCTTCTATGGGATGCCATACAATGACCCTGAATTGGTGCGGCATCATTTTAGTCAGCCAGTTTCGACCCATGATGATGCTCATCAACTGCTAAGTGAAGAAATTAAGTCCAAATTTAAACCTAACCAAAAGAATGTGTTGATAAGTCACTGCTTTGTAGATGGGGCTATTGAATCAGATTCAGAGCGACCTTTATCCATTGGTGGCTCAGATAGGGTTAGCCATGAACACTTTGTCGATTTTGACTATGTCGCTTTGGGGCATCTGCACCAGCCACAAAAAAAAGGGCAGGAGTATATCCGTTATTCAGGTTCTTTAATGAAGTACAGCTTCTCAGAGCAGTTCCAAAAGAAAGGTATAACGCTGGTTGAAATCACTAAGCAAGGCTTTCAATCTGCTACTCATATTGATTTAAGCGCGCCTCACCAAATGCGAATTATTGAAGGTGAGCTAGATGAAATCATTGCAAAGGGAAAGACTGATCCTAACCAGTACGATTACTTGTTGGTCCGTTTGCTGGATAAACACGCCATTCTCAACCCTATGGAAAAGCTTCGTACCGTTTACCCCAATGTTCTACATATTGAAAAGCCCGGTATGTTAATGGGTGTCGAGCAAGAAATGGCTCAGGCCAAACTGGCACGAAGTGAAGTGGATATGTTCAAAGATTTCTTCCTCGAAGCACAAAACAGTGAACTTACCGAAGCGCAAACTGATGCCATCAATGACATCATTAATCAGTTAACGAAGCAATAGGAATAAGTGATGAAACCACTCTTACTAACAATGCAGGCATTTGGTCCTTTTGCTAACACTGAAACTATCGACTTTACATTGCTTGGTTCCAATCCGCTGTTTTTGATTAACGGCCCAACAGGTTCAGGTAAGACTTCAATTTTAGATGCCATTTGTTTTGCTTTGTACGGCCAGACAACGGGCAATGAAAGAGAAGGGACGCAGATGCGCTGCGATATGGCTACGCTTTCGTTACCGACCGAAGTGGTGTTCGAATTCGCACTTAAGGGTAAGAACTACAGAGTCACGAGATCACCTGATCAACTTGCGCCTAAAGCACGAGGCGAAGGAACAACAACACGAAAGCACACCGCCTCTTTGTATGAAATTACGAATGAAGAACGACTGATTACAAGCAAAACGGCTCAAGTAAAGACGGAAGTCACGGATTTGATTGGTTTGAATGAAACGCAATTTCGGCAGGTAATGGTGCTACCGCAAGGAAAATTCCGTGACCTTTTACTCGCGAGCTCTAAAGAACGAGAAGAAATATTTGGTCAGCTATTTCAAACCGATATTTACAAGAAAATTGAGTTTGCACTCAAGGAAAAGGCAAGCACCATCATCAAATCGAAAGATGAATTTGATAATCAAATTCGCGGTGCGCTTCAGGTTGCGGGAGTGAATAGTGAAGCGGAACTTACCGAGCATATCGACTTGCTTTCTAAACAGTTTGAAGAGCTTACTTTAAGTGAAAAGGGGCAGTTAGAGAAGCTGAACCAATCGAAACTGAATCAACAGAAGGCAATTCAGCTCAAAACTGAGTTTGAAAGGTTAGCCATCGCTGAACGTACGTTGTCTGAGCATGTTCAACAAAGAGAGGCTAATGAGCAGATAAAGCACAACCTAACGATTGCGCGACAGGCAAGCAAGTTAGACCTTCCTTATGCGAATTGGTCATCGGCTTTAAAGCTAGTTCGTGATACCACGGAAAAAGGTAATGCGCTTGAAAAAGAGCTTCGAGCTTCAAATCTTGCGCTTGAAGAACATAAACAGATCCTGGACAGCGTAAATCAACAAGCTCAGGCACTCCCTGAGCAAACGGATAAGCTTTACTTCTTGGATGATATCAAAGCCAAGTTATTGGAAAAGCGCGAGCTTGAGCTAAAAATAAAAGACTCTACAGCAAAAAAGAAAAGCTATGATGAGACTTTGTCTAAGTATCAGGCACACAAAGAAAAGCTTTTATTAGAAGCCACTAAAGCGCAACAAGAGTTTGAAGCAGCAAGGTTGGCTATGACGGACAAATCAGCCCTTGAATCTGAACTGATGCGTTTATCCCATTTAATCAAGGATTTAACTAAGAAGCAGAATATTTCGAAAGATCTAGAGGTGTTTGATGCTGAACTCAAGCCAATGCTTTCTCGTCAATCTGAGCTTAAGACCAGATGGGAAAAGTTGCGCAATGAAGCTGATAGAGGTGAAATACGTTGGCATAATGCTCAAGCAGCCGTTCTTGCACAAAGGCTACAACAAGATCAGCCATGCCCAGTATGTGGCAGCAAAGAACATCCAAATCCGACTTCATTTGAAGGGGAAGAAGTCACTAAAGAGCAGGTTGAGCAATGGCGTCATCAAGAACGCCAATCTTTGCAAGCTTTGAATGAGCAAACTCAATTGGTGGAACAGCAAAAGTTATTGATTGAGCGCCAAAAGAGTCAACTCAATGAGCTTCAAGCCGAGTTAGGAGAGCACTCAGCTCTGTCACTCCATGTAGTTACAACACAGCATGCAGAGTTAAAACTTAAACTCGAGAGGCTGGTGGCCATCAACCTCGAACAAATGCAAGCGACGGTGACAGCGTTCAATCAACGTTGTGACAATGGTGAAAGCGAGATTAACAAGCTCAAGGAAGAAATATCAGCACATGTTGCCACAGAGAACACCCTCCGACAAAGGTTAGATATGCTGGCTCAATCTATAGGTGAAAAATACCAATCTATTGAGCTTGTTGAAGCAGAGCATACGCAGATCAAAACATCCATCGAGTCAGTTCAAAAACAGCTTGAGAAGGCCAGTGAGACTCAGCAAACACTCGCTAAACAGCAATCGGCACTTGAGGGTCAAAGGCAAAGTAATATTGAATCGTTGGAAGAAGCACATCGACAATTAGATAAAGCTCAGACTGAATGGCATATCTCAATAGAGAATACGCCGTTTACAAACGAACAGCATTATTTAGACAGTAAAGCCACAGAAGAGCAAATCGAGCACTGGGAAACGTCAGTGGATGCCTATGCACGCACTGAGGTGAAGCTTAAGCAAACCATTGAGGACTTGAAACACTCGCTCGAAAATCAGTCATTGCCTGATTTAGAGAAGTTAGATAAACAAGTCGCCCTACATAGCCAAGCATATGTGGAGGCGAGGAATCAGCTAGATACGATTCGCTCCAAGTTTGAACGCTATCAAAAGGTGTGTAGAGATATCGCTAAACTGCATGAGAAGAACACCGAGCTGGAAGCTAAATACCAAGTGTACGGAACGCTCTATGATGTTGCGAGCGGTAAAACTGGTAGCCGTGTGAGTCTGCACCGATTTGTTTTAGGCGTGCTACTGGACGATGTATTAATACAGGCCTCTCAAAGACTCAGCATAATGAGTAAGGGACGTTATATTCTCTCCCGCAAAAAGGATGGATTCAAAGGTTCAGCTGGCCGTGGGCTTGATCTGGTTGTGGAAGACAGTTACACAGGCAAAAGTAGAGATGTAGCCACGTTATCAGGGGGAGAGTCCTTCATGGCCGCCTTATCTTTAGCACTCGGTCTTTCTGACGTTGTTCAGTCATACAGTGGTGGTATTCGCTTAGATACGTTGTTTATTGATGAAGGTTTCGGGAGCTTAGACCCAGAGTCATTAGATCTTGCCATTCAAACGTTAATTGATCTGCAACAGACTGGAAGAACGATAGGGCTGATTTCTCATGTCAGTGAGCTAAAAGAGCAGATGTCACTGCGTGTAGATGTTCAGTCAGACCGAGCGGGAAGTACGATAACAGTAAATGCTGCATGAGTTAGCATTTACTGTTGATATTCTGGTGGCTTATCATTAAGTGTGCTAGTTATTAGTTAAAAGCTAAAAAGTAGGACTCAACTTAACTCAGTGCATTTTGATTGGCACCAGGAACACTCATGACAGCAGTTCTGGAATCAGTACGTAAGGTATACCAGTATGCGGAGCCCAACTTAACGCTAGTGGGATGGATGGGGCTGCTTGGCTTTCCGACCTATTACTATGTCTGGTCGTATCTATTTCCACAACCCTATGAAAACCTTGCTTTAAGATTACTTTGCTCCGCATTGTTTGCGGTGATCGCGTTTAGGCACTCGTTGCCTAAGTATCTGCAAAAGTACATGCCTCAATACTATTTAGTATCTATCGCGTTTTGTTTGCCTTGTTTCTTTAGTTTCATGATGTTTATGAATCAGTGGTCTACGATATGGGCGATGTCCTTTATGGCGTCTATATTTCTCCATATCTTATTGGTTCACCAGACACGTTTGATGTTACTGCAAGCCGTATTTTCACTGTTGATTGCGTTTTTTGCTGTTTATGGGTTCGATTTTTCTTACGCCATCGAACAGATTGTTTGGCCTTACATACCCATTTTTTTGTTTACTTATGTCTTTGGTAATTTGTTCTATTTCAGAAACCAAGTAGAGCATGAGAGTAAAGTATCAATCGCGAAATCTTTTGGTGCTGGCATCGCGCACGAGATGCGAAACCCTCTCAGCGCTCTAAAGGCTTCTTTTGATGTTCTCAGCTCTCTTCTTCCTGATGATAAGTCAAAGTACTCAGACTTTTACCCAATGTCTCATCAGGAGCTGACTATCGCTAGAGAAGTGTTGAGTGATGCTGATGAGGTCATACAGTACGGTAACGAAACGATAGACTTATTGCTGACTTCAATTGATGAAAATCGCGTTTCTACCTCGACGTTCAAAAAGCAATCACTCAAGAGGGTAATAGAAGATTCTCTCGCTAGCTTTGCCTATAAAAGCTCTAAAGATAAGCAATCTGTCCAGTTTCACTGTGAAGAGGACGCCGCTTTTTTCGGCAGTGATACCCTCATTAAATACGCATTATACAACTTGCTGAAAAATGCTTTTTACTATCAAAGTGGTGAAGATTTTAGAATCAATATCGAATTAAGGTGTTATGAAAAATACAATGTCATGACCTTTCGGGATAATGGTGTTGGTATTGCTCCTGATGTGCTAGAGAATATTTTTAAGGACTTCTATACCTTTGGTAAATCTGGGAGCTATGGATTAGGTTTGCCATTCTGTCGCAAAGTGATGCAAGCAGTTGGCGGTAAAATCAGCTGTCAGTCGGTGCTGAATGAATGGACGGAGTTTACTTTGACCTTTCCAAAGTACCAATCAGCAAAAGTTGACCATATAAAATTGGATCTGATGAAATCTAAATCAGCACTCTATGTTGGTGATACCAGCGTGATTTCTCGTCTTCTTAATGAGCAATCATTCTATAAAGGCTTCACACTCAATACTGTTGATATTGAGCTCGCCAATAGCCGGGAAGAATACGAGTTTGAATATGATCTCATCTTTATTGATTTAGATGCTGTGATTACGTCTCCAAATCAGTTGGCAGCTTTAGAAAATAAACTTCACTTTACCGAAGCACGGATTGTATTCCTATATGATGAAAACAACCGTTACCACAATGATATTGAAAGGCATTTAACTATTTACCCAGTAGAAAAACATCGTATGTTGCTTGAGCCTGGTCGTGTCTTGGATGAACTCTTCTTTGAGTCACCAGAACCGGATAGAAATCTGCTCCCTCGTAAAGAGGTACGTGTTGGTAAAACTATTGTTATTGCCGATGATAATCACTCTTTACGTACTTACACATCAATCCTGCTTGAGCAGCAAGGATTTGAAGTGATACAGGCGCAAAATGGTCAAGAGGTGTTGGATAAACTACAGAACAATTTGGTTGATTTAGTTCTTATGGACATTGAAATGCCACAACTCAATGGGCTAGATGCGGCCAATGCGATTCGCTCTTCTGATCGTGAATATGCCAATGTTCCTATTTTAGGGCACACCGGGGATTCAACATCTGGCGCTATTGATAAAATCCATGAGTCGGGGATGAATGATTATATTATTAAGCCAGCGGGAACTGAGGTGTTGCTAGATAAAATCTCTAATTGGATTTAAGGCTAAGCTCAAGGGCTGAGGTTAGCCTTTACGTTGTCTAAATAAAATACATATCTGGCTGTTCATTAACCAGCTTACAAGTATTTATTATCTGATCTGCATCCGATTTAGTGGTGGAGCTATTTAAAGATAATCGAATTATATTTTTATTTGCTGTTGTGGCTGGTCGACAAAATACAGCGCCAAAAATACCATGAGACTCGAGAAAATCGCGTACTCGCTCTGTATTTTTTTCGTCACCGGTTTCAAGAGCAATTATTTGTGTATCGCTACGAATTGTTAAACCTATACTTGATAAGTTCGTTTTTAAATAACGACTTATTTCTTGAAGGTAATCCCGCTCATTGTCATATTTCTTTATGACGTCCAACGTTTTATCTAATCTGTCCAGTTCATGTGGCAACATCGTTGAACTGAAAATAGCAGGATAAGCGACAAAGGGAATACAATCATTAGCCTGATTATTACACCAAATCGCCCCAGCTCGATAAGCGAATGTTTTTGCGAGACTCGCGGTCATGAAATCGACTTGGTGGCTTAGCTTAAGCGATTTAAGCAGCCCAGCCCCTTGCTTGCCATGGGTGCCTAAAGAGTGTGATTCGTCAACGACGATTGCGCAGCCATACTCTTTGGACAATAAGACAATGTCAACAAGGGGTGCCATGGTTCCAATTGTACTGTATACAGAGTCAACTAGAACGATACCAGGTCCGTGTCTATTAATCAGCTTATCCAGATGCTTAACGTTATTGTGCATAAAAGGGTGGATATTTGCTCCCGCAATTCTTGCTCCTTCCCACAATGACATATGTGCAAAGAAATCAATATAGACATTGGTCTCGCTATCACAAACAGTTTGTAGTAGTGCTGTATTGGCAGCCCAACCAGACTGAGAGAGCAAGCAAGACTTAAACCCCACATACTCGGCCAATTTTTTCTCTACTTTGGGTTGAGACGCTTCGTCTCTGAGAAATATCCCTGACATGAAGGGGCTGTTTTTACGCGCCAAAATTGAATTTACATGATGATCAATGATTTCAGCGTTATTGGATAAATCGAGATAATCATTACTCTGTAACACGAGGTCATTGTTACTTGGCCTAGCACCTAAAACTAAGTGTTTTCCGTTTTTGTTTTTACGGACAAGATCATCCAGATAGTGTTCTATTTTTTTACTTATAAAATCTGGCAAGGGTGGGTAATGGTTAAGCGTATTCATAATAAATATCCTTTTTGTATAAACCAGTGCCAGCTGACAATGGGATATATGAACCAAAATGGATATAATTTCGACACCCAATATTTATTAGTTTGGAGTCTGTTGCAAATAAAATCATCAACTATAATAACTGATGAAATCTATCTATACGCTGATCCAGCTTACTCTTTGTTTTTAATTGTATTTTTTGCTATTTATTCAGTACGAAATGCTATTTTTATAAATCTTCTTTTTTGCGTGTGACAAAAATTTCTGGCCAATACATTTTGATATAGCCAACTAAGACCCAAGCTACCAGTCCTGTGGCAACACTGAGCTCGAAAAATCCAAATTTGTGAAGCCAGTGCCAATGTGGATGATATTGCTCGAAAAAGCTGGTGAGTCTATGCATGGCAATCGCACTAATCACGGAGGGGAAAGTCACTGCAGCAATAGAAGGCTGAAATTTTAATCTCATCAGCCGGAAGTAGCAGAGGTAAATGGTCAGTGTCATTGTTATTGCAATTCCAGCTAATGCTCCTGTCAATATAGGATCGGGCTTCTGGAAATTAACCAAATAAGTCGCTAAGGAGAGGTTTATTGGTGCAGCCATGATGGCCAAAGTTGGCCTTGCTCGACGTGGCAACATTCCTTCAAACATCAATCGATATAACACCAGTGGCAGCATAAAGAAGTAGATGGTGATACAAATACTGACGAGAGTTTCTGAAAAAACAGTATGTCCAAACTTGGTTCCTGCCAGTGAGCTACTGATTAGCCCAACGGGATAGAGAAACCAACTGGGAACAATGTTGGACACTTTGAATCGAGTTATCTGGAAAAAGAAGAAAAGAACCATCATGGTGATGTGCAGCAATAAAGCGGCAAACCATAATGGGTAAGCAATCAAAGGGGATATCACTGCCAGATAGTCACATAAGATAAGTAATGCCATACTCATTGGAGCCATCAAGCTACCGCTGAGAGGGTTGCGTATGTCATGGATAAAGGTTCTGTAGTTACTGAAATACTTTATCAATACAGGAAACAACAAGACAGCGCCACCTGCGGCTAAGTAGGGACGTATAAACACACCAATTTCAGGAAGGTATAATGCCCATGCATGTCCGAGGCCAATCATCCCTAATGCCAGTGCGGCTTGTGATGGCGGCACACTTTGAAATTGTATGAAGCGTCTCCAGTTCAACTGCTTATTCCTGATTAGCTTGAAATTGATGATGAGGCGATGAGTGAGAGTAATACTCTATGCTACAAATGTCTTAAGGCTCAGGATCATATCAAGGCAGTTGGTGACTGCGCAATTATCATTTGGTGTCGCAGGGAAGGTCTTCCTGTCTCAACTTCTCATTTTTTAATGTTCGATGTAACAGTTGGCTATATATTGGCTGTCCCCCCAATAATTGAGCGAAAATCACCGCCCCTAAACAGGTGATGATCAGGGGTAAAATAAGATAGTAATTGTTGGTCATTTCGATAACCAAAAGGATTCCGGTAATCGGAGCACGAACGGTTGCGGCAAACAGTGCACCCATTCCAGCTATGGCAAACATCCCTGGCGAGATCATCAGCTCAGGCATTAGCCCTTTAGCGATCAGCCCGAAAGCATAGCCAAATAAAGTGCCTAGCGCGAGCATAGGGGCGAAGATACCGCCTGGTGCCCCAGATCCAAAACAGATCAGAGTGGTTACAATACGTGCGACAAACAGCATTAAGAGAACTGTCGCTCCATAGCCACCATTAGTGATGGTTGGGATAAGATCAATACCTCCACCTGTCACTTCTGGCAAATAGAGCAACATGATGCCAAAGAAGCCACCAATACAGCTACCTGTAATGAGATAACGCTTCCGATCGTTCCTATGTAGCTTCACAAAGAGATCTTGGGATAATGTGACAAGACGATTGAATACAACCCCGAACATGCCAAACATTGCGCCTAAAAGTAGGAATAGCCAAAGGGCTGCAAGTTCTGGTGGTTGGTATTGAGGCATTGTGATAACAGCGCCTTGTCCGTTGATGGCACGAAATACAATGTTGGCTGTAATGGCTGAAATGATGACTGCTCGTATTGAGATGAGCGAATAACGAAATTGAGGCCTCATTTCCTCGACGACAAACATGATTCCCGCGAGAGGAGCATTAAAAGCGGCGGCTAAACCTCCAGCTGCACCGGAAGCCAGTAGGGAGTGCTTAGTGTCGTCATTCTTAACCTGAAAAATATCTGTCACCATACGGCCAATGGCCCCGCCCATTTGTACTGTAGGTCCTTCTCGGCCAAGCACCATACCTGAGCCAAGTGCGCCCATTCCTCCGAAAAATTTAACCGGTAGAACACGCCACCACCGGACAGGGCGGATTCCGTCCATCGCGCCCTCAATTTCGGGGATGCCTGAACCTGCGGCTTCAGGAGCAAAACGATGAACCAAATAGTAACCAATAAAAGCAAGCGCGGCGCTTATTAGGAAGGCAGAGAGCCAGAGTGGCAGTGCACGACCAATGGCTTGCTTTAGCCAGTCAGTTCGAGTTTCGGAGACAAAGTGCACCGCTATTTCGAAGAAGGTGCCTACGGTTCCAGCTAAGAAACCCACGATCAAAGAAAGGAAAAGAACGGAGAGTGGCGTTTTATCTTTTGAGAGAAACTGGTTGATAGCGTCTTTTGGCATGCTGGCTAACAGGGACTGCTTAATTTTCTCTCTTTTAGTCATATAGGTTGCACCCTTGTACGATTTATTTCGCCATTAGAAATAATAATGTTTTCAGCAAGAATTATACGCTTGTGCAGGCTTAACTATAGCGACAAGAATGAAAATTTGATTTTCAAATATGGAGGGAATACCAAGATCGAGAAATAGATAAGAATTGGCATGAGATCACGTTTCTTACCTTGCACTTTGGTGGTTTTGAACCATAGTTAAGGGGTAAGGCAATCTGAACCGACCCGCATGGAGGATTTGCAGCCTTACCTACAATTTGGATGGATTCAACAAATCTTTTTGTGATCCTCGTTTTATTATCAGGGTGCAGCCACAGATGGCCTTGATTCGCAGACTCACGATTGAGTAACGAGGGATAGGGCGCACTTAATAGTGCGCCTTTTGTCGTCTAGGGCTTAGCCTAGCTTTGCGATATGTTTGAGTTCGGTTTCTAATTGATCCCATGGCAAAAGCTCGGTATCAATAACTTCCAGTCGACTTTCAAAACCTTCCAGTGACATTTGGTTCACCGATACGACACCATTACTGACATTAAATGAGTAACAACCTTTATCGGTATTCATAACGCCTTTTACTCGCTCTGCTGTCAAATCAGAAAGCATTGAAAACAGTTCATCAAAATCAAACGTAACTTCTGCTCCGAACAGCCAGCCACAGCTAAAGTAACCTTGCCCTTTGTTTTCTTTACGCATCATGGTTTGATCAGGAGCGAGCGCAAACTGAGGCTCAGCTTCTGCATGTTGATGATGGTGAGCCTCGATATTGTCGGACGTCGTTGGGTTTCGTCTTGGGTTATCGAGAAGTTCGATAGGGAAGCGCCCCTGTTTGACTAACTGGCTGTATATTTTGGGTGGATTTTGATCCGCCACCCAATCGTTAAACGCATCCACATCGCTGACATGGCACTCATCGACTTTATTGCCGATGACGATATCTGCAATACTGAGCTGGTCAATGAAATTCTGATTTTCAAGATATTTAGGGCGTGAAAGGTTACGAGGATCGACGAGTCCAATTGTCGCTCTGAGATCAATGTAATCTCTGAACTGAACAGATGTCAGAGTTGCAAGTATCTTATGTGCATGGCCTAAACCTGTGGGTTCCACAATAAGTCGATCTGGTTGCGTGCGAAGTAGAGCGGTGATTGCGACAGAGGTAGGAACTCCAGCGGCACAACACATGCAGCCCCCGGGCACTTCTTTGATCATCGCTCCTTGCTCGGTCAACATCGCCCCATCAATACCGATTTCACCGAACTCGTTAACCAGTACAGCCCAGTTCTCATCGGCTGGCTTCTCTTTTAGAAGGTTTAGAATAGCGGTGGTTTTTCCGGTACCTAGAAAACCAGTAATGATATTGGTTGGAATTTTCATCATGCAACACTCTTGGATAAAACTGCATTGACTATATCAAAAGATGTATGGAAACGAGCATAAAAAACGGCGGTAGATACCGCCGTTGTTCTGTCTATCTTTTGTTTTTGAGATAACGTTTTCTACGTTCTTCTTTTTTCTTGGCTTTTTCTTCGGCTTTTCTCGCCGCTTCGATTTCGACTTCAACAAGCTCTTTAGTGATCATTTCAGGCAGCTCAAGCGTCACTTGTCCTAATGTGCCATTACGTAGCTCGTGAAGTAAAATTTCTGAACACTTGTGTAGATCAACTCGCCCACCCGAACGTAAAGCTCCTCTACGGCGACCAATCTCTTCCATCAGCTCTATGTCGCTTTCAGGCATTTCTTCGATCTGATAGCGTTCCTTCAAACGTTCAGGGTAGGCTTTTGCTAGGTATTCGACAGTGTAAAAGGCGACCTCTTCATATTCCATCGCCGTGTCCTTAACCGCTCCGGTTGCCGCCAAGCGAAATCCACTGTGTGGGTTTTCAACTTTAGGCCATAAGATTCCTGGTGTGTCAGACAAGACGATACCATTTTGAAGATTAATACGCTGTTGGCGGCGAGTTACCGCTGGCTGATTGCCTGTCACGGCAATCGTACGACCCGCTAGAGTATTGATAATGGTCGATTTGCCTACATTCGGTATGCCCATGATCATGGTGCGAATGTTTTTACCAATCTCTTCACGGTGTGGGGCTAACTTACGACAAAGCTCGAGGATTTTATGCACTTCTTGTGTGTTAGAAGTGGTAATGGCCATCGCTTTGACGTTGTGTTCTTTTTCGAAGTGATCAATCCATAATTGTGTTAGCTCTGGGTCAGCAAGGTCGCGTTTGTTTAGTACTTTTACGACAGGCTTTTCACCACGGATTTCAGAAATCATTGGGTTCTCACTACTGAATGGGATGCGGGCATCCAGCACTTCGATAATGACATCCACTTGAGGGATCGCTTCTTCAATTTCTTTGCGGGCTTTGTGCATATGCCCAGGAAACCATTGAATTGTATTGTTAACCATTTGAAAATATTGCCTTTTTATTTAATGGTTTAATCTGCTGTGTGATTTTAAAAATAACAAAGCATTGGCACATCACAAGTTTAAGAGGCCAAACTTTACGCCTAGCAGATTGACTTGGTCGCAATCTTATCACTGACCGGAGTTTTCTCATAACAAAGGCCTAGATAAACCAACTTGTATTTCTGAGCGCTTGTTTCCGCTCAACGGAGGAAGAAGGCTTAGTCTGGCAAACTAGTCGGTTTATTATTATGACGGCCAATGCATCAGATACTGGTTTAGTTACTTCATAATGGCAGTTGCTTCTTCTGCCTGTCTGCGACTAATTCTCTTACCGCTTGTTCCAGTTGGGGGAGTAAATGCTTGTTGGAGATATGAATATAGTGGTAGAGAGGCTCATAGAGTACCGCGCTGCTTACCGGTTTTATATCGGGATATTTTGATTTCACGACATCGTAAACAGCTTCAGGTGCTAGCCACAAATCAGCGCGACCTTTGCTCACCATTAGAGCGGCTTGCTCGGCATTTTCGACTAGGAATAGACGTTTGTAGTCTTTGACCTTGTCAACAAATCTCATTCCTAGTTGAGAGACCAATATTTTACCGGATACTTCTTCTAGGCGGTTATAAAACTGCCCTTCGAAACCGTACACGTAAATGCTGATGTAGTAGAGAGGAACGTCTACCTTGAGCATATTTGCATCATTGGCGAGATTTGAAATTCGTAAGTCTAACCCTTGATATCGTCCTTCACTGACTGCTCGTATGGCTCTTTCATTGGGTAAGTAAGCAAACTCGACATTGATTCCCAATTTGTTGTAAATCTGCTTTAAGTCATCCACTAGAGTGAAGCCCACGACCTCATTCAGCGTCTTACTTTGGTAAACTTCACCAATGGCGATAACGACAGGTTCTGAGTAAACCGGGCGCATAAAAAGCAGGAGGAAGGTTAACCAACAATAAGAGAAAAACTTGGTAAGCATTATCGAGATCGCTTCTTATGGGTATACCACTTATATAGTCCATTTAGAATGGAAGTTAAATGAAGGGCACTCCAATATGTGTTTACTTTTAACTTGAGTCAGAAGAAGGCTTAGCTTGCCGCCATGATACGATAGCCGTTTCTTCCTTCCTGCTTGACCATATAAAGGGCTTGATCCGCAAACTGGAATAAACTTGTTAAGTGTTCATATGACGTTATCTGCTTTGAGGTCGCCCCCGCGCTTACAGTAATAAATGGACTTGTCGGTGAGTATGCGTGCTCAATAGCCAAACTGCTGATTGCTTGAACTAGTTGATTAAGGTATCCATTAAGATCCAGCTCTATGTCACTAGCAAGAATCACACAGAACTCCTCACCACCGTATCGGCTGACTAAATGCTCATAGGGTGATTCGACGGTATTTAGTGCTGCGGCAATATGACATAACGCATGATCACCTGCCATGTGGCCGTAGTTATCATTGTATTGTTTGAAATGATCAACATCGACAAGTATGACACCGATTTGGTTATAGCCTAATTCTTCAATGAAGTGCTTGGCCATCTCGTACAGATGACGACGGTTTGCAATCCCTGTTAATGGATCGATGATAGATTGTTTTCTGAGCAATTCCCGTTTTTCATCGAGCTCTGTAATTAAGTTGTTGATGTCACGAGCGAAGCCTCTCATCTCCTTAGAAATAAAAGTTGCTTCGTTGGGCAGCATGTCACCGGATTTTTGAAATTGACGCAGCGCTTTTTGTGCATTTCCAAGTGGTTTGATCAATTTAGAAACTACGGTTAGGTTAAACGCAAACATGACCAGTGCAAAGCAAGCGAGTACGCTGGCTTCTGAGAAAGTGAGAAAAGCGGGATGCTTCTCACTGTGAGTGATTTCGATAGCGATATTATCACCATCAAGAAAGTCATCGCGATATATAATGGATACGTTATTTGGCAGGGTACTGTGGACAGATTCATGCTCGCTAAGTGGATGAACAGTAATCTTTACACCCGTGGCAGCTTCTATTTCAGAGATAAAATCATCACGAATTTTACGAATAAAGACGATATAGCCAAAATTGCATGACTTGCCATCGCTCAAGCAAATTCGAGCTGAGGCGAGGATATAAGGTGAATTTTTATATACCGCATACTGGATATGTGAGGCAATCTTAGCGCTTGAGGCATTAATCGATTGCTCAAGCAGTTTATGCACAACTTCAGGGTCATTGAGAGCAATAAACTGCTCTGAACGGATGCGACCATCTTCGTACAAAGCGCTCCATGTGACGTCTAGCTGATCATTAAAAATGATGATGCCGTTAAGCAGCTTAGATTCAAAAGCGTGGGGCCCAATACTATCTTGGATAAATGAGTCATTCGGATTTTGAACGAATTGCGCTAATGTTGTCCAGGCAGCGTAATCTTCTAAGGAAGCCCTCAGTTCAAGTTCTTCCATTTTTAGAACAGTTTGTACGCGTTCAATTTCGAGGCGTTGCCGTTTCTGTGATGCCTCTATCGCAAGCTCGTGACTCCATAATGCCTTAAAAGAAAAGTAAAACATTAGAAATAAGAGAACGACAGAGATCGAAACCAGAATGGTAAGCTGTTTGAGACTGAAGTGTTTTAATTTATACACTAATAAAGGGTTACCTGAGAAACTGAGCAAAATTGCACCGTTATTGTAGAGATCATTTTCTATTTGAGCCAGTAGTTAACAGATTAGTTAGTTGAAATAGAGAGGAAGTGATTGTGTTTAAACAAAAAAACTCATCAAATAATCCAAAAGTGTTACATGAGATCACTTTAATATTTTGTCATGATTTGAATTATTGTTTATATTTCCGTGCCATATAACTACAACAAAAGTTTACCTTCATGAGTGCTAACCAAACTTCGTCAGACTGTGAAACTCTTCTTGATACCAACGAACAACTTGTCTCAACAACCGATCTTAACGGCGTTATTACCTACAGTAATGAAGCCTTTTGTCGTATAGCCGAATTCACTCAGGATGAGCTGCTGGGTCAAAATCACAATATTGTACGCCATGATACGATGCCAAAGGCGGCATTTGCCGACATGTGGGCAAATCTTAAGCAAGGCAAAGCTTGGCGCGGAATTGTAAAAAATCGTACTAAATCCGGTGGCTACTACTGGGTGGATGCCTATGTTACCCCGATTTACGAAAACGGAGAAATGACCGGTTACCAATCTGTGCGCGTTAAGCCTAAGCGAGAGTGGGTTATGGTCGCAGACAAAGCCTATCAATCATTGCTAAAGGCAGAACGTTCAGGAAGAAATTGGTCATTGCAAATCGGCGACTCACTTCGTTATGCCATTTTACTAGGTTCTCTTTCAGCACCTGTTATAGCGAATTTACTGTCACTGGAAGGTGGCGCAAGCTGGTTGTCTAGCTTCCTACCGCTTTCTGTCGTTGCTTTGCTCTTTAGACAGGAGTTAATTGACACGCCAAAGCGACTGAAAGAACTCCAGTCTAAGTACGACAGTGTTAGTCGTTTGATTTACTCCGGGAGCAGCAAATTTTCTATCGCGGACTTCCATATTAAATTACTGTCTGCACGTATTCGTACTGTGTTAGGTCGTATGACGGACTCAGCTAAGCCTCTTCAGGATTTGTCGGACGGTTTGAGTGCAACAACATTACAAGTCACCCAAGCGTTGGAGCAGCAGACTAAAGACATTCGTCAAGTACGTGAGGCAACTGAAGAAGTGGAAGCGTCGGCCAATGAGGTGTCAACCAGCACACATGAGGCACATGACCTTATTGATGTGACACTAAAAACCTGCTTATTGGCAAAAGATACGATCGATAAAACACATGACAACCTCGAGCAACTAAGCGTGCAAGCAGAAAAAGCGACGAATACCACTTATCAACTGAGTGAGCAGGCTCAAAATGTTAGCCAGATGATGCAAGAAATTGGTGGAATTGCGGAACAAACGAACTTATTGGCTCTTAATGCAGCGATTGAAGCGGCTCGGGCTGGTGAGCAGGGGAGAGGTTTTGCTGTTGTTGCAGACGAAGTGAGAGCACTGTCTGGCAGAACTTCAAATGCGACAGTTCAAATTAAAGACAGCATTGAAACTATGCTGACCACTATAGAGAATTGGCAACGTGATATCATCACTAACCGTGAACAAACGCAAGCTTGTGGTGCAGTTGCAAAAGAAAGCGCTAAGCGTTTATCTCAAGTGGAAACCATGATGCAGTCAATGAATCACTTAATGAGCACAGTTGAAGATGCAGCGAATAAACAACGCCAGCTGTCTGGGGATGTCAATCTACACATTCAGTCAATTGCCTCCGCCGCTGAGCAGAACTTAGCAGCAACACACTCTGTAAATCAGCACTCACAAGAATTGCGGAATCAAGTTAGAGAGTTTTATCAGTTGGCCCAGCGTTTTGAAGAGAAATAAAAGCGCCCTGCTAATCAGCAGGGCGATAGTCATGGCTGAACGCTTTTATACAAATATCGTTGACACGTTGCCTCACTGACTCGCTTAAGGAGCTGTGAAATGATGGCGACTACGATCAATGCAAAGGCCAGTCTTCCCCAGAATATAGTGATAAAATCTGCGCCAATTAGGAGCACAAGGATGGTGTCTTCAATCATGCTATGGGCGAGATTGAGTAGCATGACAGCGGTAAAGACATCTCTCGCGGGTATATGCCCGCGTTTCGCTTCGTTAATCAACAGGCCTCCCCCGAAAGAAATGCCCAGAGTAATGCCAATAATGGTCATGTTGGTGGCTTCTCTACTGATGCCAAGTGCTGAAAGTATCGGTTTCAGCGCGACTGCCATTAACTTTTCAACGCCTAGTAGCTTCAAAACTCTCAAAGAGAAGAGTAATACGGCAATGATAACGAAGATGGCGAGTAAATTTTCCACTTGAGACCATGCCCATTCTAGATGACTTTGTTCTGGTGGAATCTCGGGGTTCCAAACGATTTGTGCAGGTGTGTTAAGTAGATCTCCAAACTGGTAAAGCTGATGAAGAAGCCAAGCAAAGAGCAAACCACCACCCACTCTGAAAAGTGTTGTGATCGTTAGGCTTACTCCTGCTCGTTTGGCTATTGCAGCTTCAATTGGTATCGAATGGGCTATGAGCATTAAAGAACCGAGAATCGATACCTGAGCAACGGTCAGCTCACTATTAGTGCCCATAAAAATCAACAATCCGGCGTACATATTGGTCAGTAAAGTTGTTGCCCAAACCAGCCCCATTTCATCGGGTAAACCGATAAGGTTCATCAAAGGGCTAAGCCATTCGCTTAGCAGAGCAATACCGCCGAGCTCCTCTATTCCTTTAATGATGATGATGATAGGAATCATCACTTTGTAAAGTGTCCAAGTGACATCGAATATTTCTTTAAGGAGATCGCGAAAGAATTTGCGTGCACTTTCCATGATAAGTTCCGCTTAGAATAATTAGATAACTCAAATGCTAATAGACTTAAAAGAAATTTGGAGTTCAATTTTCTAGGTAGATGTAATTTAAAATTTCTTTATTATTTAACTTTCGTGTTAAAGTTTTCCAAAAATGGCTTTTTAGGAAATTATGGAAATTGATCGTTTAGACAGGAAGATTTTAGCGATTTTACAGAAGAATAATCGCATCGCGAATGTCGAGTTGGCAGAGGAAGTTGGCTTGTCTCCACCCGCTTGTTTGAAAAGAGTAAAGAGGCTGCGAGAGGAAAAGGTGATTATTGGTGATGTGTCGATCATCAACCCTGAATTGGCTGGAAATAAGATGAACTTGATTGTTTCCGTCGAAATGGAGCGGGATAGACCTGATATATACAGTGTTTTTAGACAGTCAGTAATGAAAGCCCCCGAAGTGACTCAATGTTATCAGATTACGGGTGGATACGACTTTATGTTGGTTGTGAGTGTGCCAAACATTAGTGCTTATGAGAAGTTCATTGAACGCGTGTTACATCAAGATAAAAATATTCGAAAGTTTCAGACGTCTGTCTCCACTCGCACCGTCAAATTTAGTACCGAAGTGAATGTCGAAGAGATTGAATAACGCCCAGTCCATTTACTGAGCTGGGCTTTGAGAATGTAGGTTGTGTTATATGTCTGGTTTTTAATAAAGTGAACTAAACTCTTCGATACGTGGTTTGCCACGTAAAAGGAGAAAGTTTAAGAACCTTGCAGTTGAGGTTGTAATGATTTTATCTTCAGCAACCTTGTGTTGTTGAAGTAACTTCTTTGCTAAATCTAGCCTTGCGATTTCATGGCAAAAGTGAGCATCAGAGCCCGTTGTAAAGTAGACACCTACTTGTGAACCTAACTCAACAATTTCACTGCAACGTACGTCACTGCCTTTACGGCTTTTGCCTGTTAGGGAAGTGTTGTTTACTTCAATTGCAACGTTATGTTGCTTAGCGCATTCAAGGACTGTTCTGAGTTCAAATGGGTAATTAGGATTACCAAGGTGGCCGAGCGCGTCGACTTTACCACTCTCAATAACATTGATCAGAGTTTGAGTATGCTGACGGGTGGTTGCCGGTTTGTAGACAGGCTCGTGAAAGCTCGCGATTACCCAATCTAAATGTTGATATGAACTAGGGGGGAGATCGAGATCGCCTTCAATATTAAGTGTATTCGCCTCGACGCCACGCAAGATACCGACTTGATGAAGAAAGCGGGGCAAAATTCTTTGATTATTAAAATACCAGTAGTGGGGGGCACCTGGCATTTCAGGAGCATGATCCGTGGTGCAAAGAAGTTTTAGCCCCTTGTTTTTGGACTCAAGGGCATTTTCGATGATTGTGCTGTAAGCATGACCACTTGCGATAGTATGAGTGTGGCTATCAACAACGATGTTCATACTGCCTCCTTAAGGAGTTAATTGATTTCAAACGAACCGTCTTGGTTCATGTATAAAGTCAGATCGGCCGGTACCGAACATGAGAGAACTTTATTCACATTGATGGAATCAGAGCTTTGATAGAAGGCTTTTGCCTCTTCAAGACTACGGCCACCACGGACCTTACGGTCAATGAGTCGCTGTTCAAGAAAGACTGGGTCGGTATCTATAGCAATGGTAAAGTCAGCTAAATCGTGTAGTCCATTCCATACCGGCTCATCAAGCAATAACCAGTTACCTTCAACGATAATGACGTTGTTTTTGACGTGGATAGAATCATCGACTGGATCATGTAAGTTACGATCATAATAGGGCCAAAGCGGGTCACCTGTTTTGAGCTGTTTTAATTTACCGATCAGTTCCGTTAGGTTGAACGTTTCATAGGATCCTTTGATTTTACGTAATGGGATTAACTCACCATCACGTTCAGTCATATTGTTATCCAGAATATCATTGGGGTAGTGGAAGCCATCAAATGGTAATACCTGAATAGGTTCAAGTTGCGAATCTTGGTATGAAAGGTACTCCCAAAATGCAGCTAGAGTTGATTTTCCGCTACCGGGAGGGGCAGCTAAAAACACGACCACGCGTTCCTGCTTTTGTTGATATAAGCGCGTGAACTTTTCAACTAATGGCTTGTGAACGAGTGAGACATCACTGTCAGGAAAAACGGCGTGAGTGTCGAAGCCACTCACATTCAATGTGACTTTCATAGCGGGAGCCTTATTCTAAAATCTCTTTCTCGACTCTTTCGAGTAGCATCTCACAAGAGAGTTTGAGTACCGTTTTTATTAGAGACTCATAACGCATTTGTGAGAAAGACTCGAATGAAGAAAACTTAAGCTGATTGATGGAGTCCAGATAAAAACTGTCTTCACCTTTAGTTAGGGTCGATTGATTGGTGATGAAGTCGTATACCATGTCATCGTCAAATCGAAGTTTAGTTGGCTGTTGGAGCGCATAGTCGAGCATTTGGTCATACAAGCCAATATCGGCGTATGTTTCGAGGGATATTTTCCCCATCGCAAATACGAGTTTAGAAACCACATCGGTAGTAACCAGTGGACCGTCTTCTTTGATTAGCGGTGCGACAGCATACTGCATGACAAACTCATCTTGAACGAAGACGTTAGGCAGTAAACTCTTCAGCTTTAAGTTAATAATCTTATTTGATACTTGAAGAAAGCAGGTAGCGGTTTCACACTGCTCCATAGCATCAAGCAATTCTTCTTCTCGGGACAAACGTTGATTAACCTTTTTAGAATGTGGCAGCTCAAGGCTACCACACGCTACGTCTTGCCTAAACGGTAAGACTGACATCATAAAACTCAAGTAACGCTTTTTCTGCGTGCTCATTCCAAACGTAGTTGCTCTCGGCCAAAATGGCATCGAGTTCAACAAAGAATGGGTCCACGTCAGCCAGTGAACGGAAGTTATCGATCGCTGTTAGCGGCATATCAATATGGGGGTAAATCAGCTTTTTCCCTCCTGGGATATCTAACTGGTTTAAAATAGTATGCGGAGCCGATTCTAGACCACCGACATGAGTGATCATGAACGATGGGTTGATTCTGTTTTGCTCTGATAGCTCAATCGACTCGATCATATCGCCCGTAGAGCCTCCTGATGTCCCGACGATGTGGGTTGACTCATAGTGCACGTTGTAGAAATTAAATGGCACCTTGAATTGCTTATCAGTCGGCCCTGCAAAAAAGTTTAGGCAGCCATCATTGCCAAGCAATTCGTCTGCCTGCTCAAGGACTTGTGTGACTGCTGCGTAAACCATCACATCATCATAACCTTCACCTTGGTTAAGTTGCCTTAAATACTCAACGGGATCGTCAAGTTTGGCGGTGTTAATGTAATGAAGTTCAATGCCATTTTCTTTGGCGGTATCGACGGGAATGAGACTCTCAGCCCGTGCCAAGCGCTGCTCATCAATGTCTGTGACCACAATCAGGCGAGGTTTTACTGGGCCGTTGATAGCATAATCAATAGCGCCTATCCCCATCGGTCCTGCACATGCAAGTAAGGCTAGTGAGCCATTAGGCTTAATACCCATTTGGTGTTCATAGACATAAGGGGTGGTGTGATAACTAGCATGGTAAGCCCCTATGATACAGGACATAGGCTCGGCGAGTGAGGCATTGGCAAAATAGCTACCTTGGTACGGTAATACGCAGCCGAGTTCGATAGCAACCTTAGGGATGATTGAATAAGTTGCATTACCACCAAACGTTTCATAACTGTAACCGGCAGAGTAACCTGTTGGTAGCCCCATGGCTGGTTGTAATACGAAGGGTTGGCCCGGTTGGTATTGGTCGCGTAGATTTGCGCCGACCTCGATAATGATACCCGCGTATTCGTGCCCAGTCATGACTGGAACTTGTTCAATATTATCTGGTACGCGTTTGTGTTTGCTGCCAAGAAGAGCGGCTTTGTATGTCGAGAGACAGATACTATTCGAAATATTTTTGACCAGTAACTCGTCATCTTTAATCTTTGGAAGATCAAATGTTCTTAAACGAACATCTTTCTCGCCACAAATAACAGCTGCGGTAGTTTGAACCATGGTTTTCTCCCGGATATTGGGGCCAGGGGCCCCAGCAAATTTGAAAAATTAAGCTTGTTGACTGATGGTGTTGATTAGGTCATCGAGCGCTGGATCATGAAGGAAGTTCTTGATAGTGATGACTGGCAATCCAGTTGCAGTTACGGCTCGACTTTCAAGGCTTTCGTGGGTCACCACTATGTCAGCATGTGCTGGGACTTTTTCAATCGAAAAGTTCTTCACTTCAATGTCATAACCAGCATCGCTCAGTTTTTTCCTGAAGGTGGATGCTCCCATGGCACTTGAACCCATACCCGCATCACAAGCGAAGGCAACAAATTTGATTTTCTTCGTTTCGACAGTTGTTTGAGCGTTAGCCGTAGTGACACTACCTTCCGCTTTCATTTCTTTCATGTCGGTCACTGACTGTTCAAATTCTTTCTCTGATTCCTCGTTCTTGCTCATTTTTAGAATGGCACTGGCAACAAGGAAAGATACTATCGTTGCTGTGGTCACACCGGCAATGGTAGCGATGAAGCTGCCTTTTGGCGTCAATGCTAGATAAGAGAAGATAGAGCCAGGACTTGGACCTGCAACCAAACCTCCATCAAGAAGGTTAAAGGTGGCGATACCCGTTGCTGCGCCGGCAATCATGGCAACGATCATAATTGGCTTCATTAACACATATGGGAAGTAAAGCTCATGGATACCCCCAAAGAAATGGATGATAATCGCACTTGGAGCAGAGCGCTTACTTAGTCCTTGGCCAAATTTCGCATACGCAAGCAGCATACCAAGGCCTGGACCTGGGTTAGATGCCACCATAAAGAAGATTGACTTACCTGTTTCCGCAGCAGCTTGCAGGCCTAATGGATAGTAGATGCCTTGGTCAATAGCATTGTTGAGAAACAACACTTTAGCTGGTTCATTAATAACAGCCAGTAAAGGAAGGAAACCCGTTGCAACAAGTGCTTCGATGCCAGATTTTACAAAAAGGTTAGCAGCAGTTACCGCAGGTCCCACGATCGCATAGGCAAAGAGGCACATGACCATGCCAAAAATACCTAATGAGAAGTTGTTTACGACCATTTCAAAACCGGATGGAATCTTATTTTCCAGTTTTTTGTCTATCTGGACAATTACCCAGCCACTTAGGGGACCCATGATCATTGCACCAACGAACATAGGAATCTCTGCACCAGCAATGACACCCATAGTACCAATAGCGCCAGCAACGGCCCCACGTTTGTCTCCTACAATCTGACCACCCGTGTAGCCAATGAGTAAAGGCAGTAGATAAGTGATCATTGGGCCGACAAGTTCACCAAAATAAGCATTTGGTACCCAACCGGTCGGAATAAATAGTGCCGTTATAAAGCCCCAAGCAATGAAGGCTCCAATATTTGGCAACACCATGGCGGTCAAATGACCTCCAAAAGCTTGCACTTTAGCTCTTACATTTGTTGTCACGTTATGTTCCTTCGGGTTAGTAGTTTTTTATAATATTTAGTACATCTTGTTTAGAAGATGCAGCAGCAAGTTTAGCGATATTTGCTTCGTCAACGAGCATTTCGCTAAGTGCTTGAATAACTTCGATGTGGGTGTCTGAATCTTTAGCGGCTAGTGTTAATAGCACGTTGGCCGGCCCCATTTCAGATCCAAAATCTACGGGTTGAGTAAATACATGAATCCCTAACCCTGTCTTTAGCACTCCGGCCTCAGGGCGAGCGTGAGGCATGGCAATACCTGGACAAAGTACGTAGTATGGGCCATTATCAACCGTTGATTGAATGATTGCTTTTGAGTAATCTGCGGTGACATAACCTTTTCTTTCAAGATATCGAGTAGTAACGTGAACAGCGTCCTCCCATTGGTAATCTTGATGATCGATGACATCGATAAGGTCGTGGTCGATTAGGTCATACAGCATGTTAGCTTCCCATGTATTGCGTTATTGATAGATACATTATCTTTAGAGGCCGGTTATTTGGGAATAGAAGCTTTTTTGTGATCAGATCGACATTAAATCTTGCGTCAAGTATTTTATTTTGCTGACTCTCACAATTTACTGCTGATTTTTTCTTTCATATTTTGTTTTTATTACAAGTCAATATGTATTTTGTGGGATTTATCTCAATTTAGTCTTTGTTTTTAAGTTTGTGAATTGTGATTATCCTCTTGTTTTGTTAGTTGACTGGTGTTTATTTGTGATTTGTTACTGGTCTTTTTGGAAAGGAATTAGAGAGTTGATAGATGGGGCTGTGTGAAGTTTATCACGGTGTAAATTTATTAAGCCGTCTTGGTTGCTCACTTTCTTTAAGTTTTTTGCTCCAATTCGTGTATAAAAAAACGCCCCGCTAGTGTAGCGGGGCGTTTTCATATCAAGGTTCAGTGATTAAGCTAAAAGCTCTTTCGCTGTGTTTACTACGTTTTCAGTAGTGAAACCGAACATCTTGAATAGTTCGCCTGCTGGAGCAGATTCACCGAAGGTTGTCATACCGATGATCTTGCCGCCGAAGCCAACGTACTTGTACCAGAAGTCAGCGATGCCCGCTTCTACAGCGATACGTGCTGTTACGTCAGATGGAAGTACAGATTCACGGTATTCTGCGTCTTGCTTGTCGAACGCGTCTGTTGCAGGCATAGATACTACGCGTACCTTCTTACCTTCAGCAGTTAGTTCAGCCGCAGCGTTCACCGCTAGCTCAACTTCAGAACCCGTTGCGATAAGGATAAGCTCTGGCTTACCTTCACAATCTTTCAGGATGTAACCACCGCGAGCGATGTTTGCCACTTGCTCTTCGTTACGCTCTTGCTGTGCAAGGTTTTGACGAGAGAAGATTAGCGATGTTGGACCGTCTTTACGCTCGATTGCCAGTTTCCAAGCAACTGCCGATTCCACTTGGTCACATGGACGCCATGTGCTCATGTTTGGCGTTAGACGTAGAGAGGCCATTTGCTCAACTGGTTGGTGAGTTGGGCCATCTTCGCCAAGACCGATAGAGTCATGCGTGTANTCCACTTGGTCACATGGACGCCATGTGCTCATGTTTGGCGTTAGACGTAGAGAGGCCATTTGCTCAACTGGTTGGTGAGTTGGGCCATCTTCGCCAAGACCGATAGAGTCATGCGTGTATACTTGGATGTTCTGAACTTTCATCAGAGCTGCCATACGCATTGCGTTACGCGCGTATTCCATGAACATTAGGAACGTTGCACCGTATGGTACGAAACCACCGTGTAGAGCAATACCGTTCATGATAGCCGTCATACCGAATTCACGAACACCGTAGTGGATGTAGTTACCAGACGCGTCTTCAGCTGATACCGACTTCGAACCAGACCACATGGTTAGGTTAGAAGGTGCAAGGTCAGCAGAGCCGCCTAGGAATTCAGGTAGCATAGCACCGAACGCTTCTAGTGCATTTTGAGATGCTTTACGTGATGCAATGTTTGCAGGGTTTGCTTGAAGGTCAGCAATGATTGCGTTTGCTTTCTCTTCCCACTGTGCTGGTAGTTCACCGTTTACGCGGCGTTTGAATTCTGCTGCAAGTTCTGGATATGTTGCTTCATAAGATGCAAATTTCTCGTTCCACGCTGCTTCCTTAGCTTCGCCTGCTTCTTTCGCATCCCATTGCGCGTAGACATCTTGCGGAATTTCAAAAGGACCGTGCTCCCAACCTAACTCTTTACGTGTCGCTGCAATTTCTTCAGCACCTAAAGGTGCACCGTGACAGTCATGAGAACCAGACTTGTTAGGTGAACCAAAACCGATGATGGTCTTAGTACAGATTAGAGTAGGGCGCGGGTCTGCTTTTGCTGCTTCAATCGCTGCGTTGATCGCTTCAGCGTTGTGACCGTCTACTGCTGGGATTACGTGCCAGCCGTAAGCTTCAAAACGCTTAGGTGTGTCGTCAGAGAACCAACCTTCAACGTGACCATCGATAGAGATGCCGTTGTCATCCCAGAACGCGATTAGCTTACCCAGGCCTAGTGTACCTGCTAGCGAACATGCTTCGTGAGAGATACCTTCCATCAAACAGCCGTCACCCATGAAGGCATAAGTGAAGTGGTCAACGATGTCGTGGCCTTCTTTGTTGAACTGTGCTGCTAGAGTCTTCTCAGCTAGCGCCATACCTACAGCGTTAGTGATACCTTGACCTAGAGGACCTGTTGTTGTCTCGATACCTGGTGCGTAACCGTACTCTGGGTGACCTGGAGTCTTAGAGTGCAGCTGACGGAAGTTTTTCAGATCGTCGATTGATAGCTCGTAGCCTGCTAGGTGAAGCAGAGAGTAAATCAGCATAGAGCCGTGGCCGTTTGAAAGCACAAAGCGGTCGCGGTCAGCCCACTCTGGGTTAGCTGGGTTGTGGTTTAGGTGGTCACGCCAAAGAACTTCAGCGATATCCGCCATCCCCATAGGTGCGCCTGGGTGGCCAGAGTTGGCTTGTTGTACGCCGTCCATGCTAAGAGCACGAATTGCATTTGCTAGATGTTTGCGATCCATAATAAATACCGATTATTAGATTGTTTCTTAGAAAGGATGTGAAGAGGGGAACGCAAACGTTCCCCTCTAGAAATTCGATGGATTAAAGCTTAGCTTCAATCATTGCTTCAAGTTTGCTTTGGTCTACTGCGAAGTTGCGGATACCTTCAGCAAGTTTCTCAACTGCCATTGGATCTTGGTTATGATCCCACAGGAACTCAGCATGAGTCATTGGTGCTGGACGCTCTGCTGCGCCTTTAGAGTCAACTAGCTTTTCTACCACTTCACCTTCCGCTGCTTCGAGCTCAGCAAGAAGAGCAGGAGCGATCGTTAAGCGGTCACAGCCAGCTAGCTCAAGGATTTCACCAATGTTACGGAAGCTTGCGCCCATTACAACTGTGTTGTAGCCGTACTCTTTGTAGTAGTTGTAGATCTTAGTTACAGATAGCACACCTGGATCTTCCTGAGCTTCGAAGTCACGACCTTCTTTTGCCTTGTACCAGTCCATGATACGACCAACGAATGGAGAGATTAGGAATACGCCGGCTTCAGCACAAGCACGAGCTTGGGCAAAAGAGAATAGTAGAGTCAGGTTACAGTTGATGCCTTCTTTCTCTAGGATTTCTGCTGCGCGGATGCCTTCCCAAGTTGAAGCCAGTTTGATTAGGATGCGATCATTTGTGATGCCGGCATCGTTGTACATTTTCACTAGCTGACGCGCTTTAGCTACGCTGCCTTCCATGTCGTAAGAAAGACGTGCGTCAACTTCAGTAGAGATACGTCCCGGGATGGTTTTTAGAATTTCTTTACCGATGTTGACTGCAAGCATGTCACAAGTATCTTGAACTTGCTGTGCTTTATCAGAGCTTTGCGCTTTAGCGTATTCAATAGAGGCATCGATTAGAGGTGCATACTCTTCGATTTGAGCGGCTTTAAGAATCAGAGAAGGGTTAGTCGTTGCGTCTTCTGGTTGGTACTTTTTAATCGCATCGATTTCACCAGTGTCTGCTACGACGGTCGTTAGTTTACGAAGTTGCTCTAATTTGTTGCTCATTTCGATCATCCTATTTAATGGGCCTTCACATCAAAACAGTTAATGTGAGTGGTGCAATTGCAATCGAGTTAGCTAATTGTCTTTCAACCCTTTCCGAGTCCATCAAATCAACTAACCGGAATTATTTTCAGCGTGAGAGCATTTGTTGTGAACATTTGCTCTTACGATGAGTAAATGATGGGTCCATATTTATCTCATCTACACAGAATGTCAATTGCTAATTTAAGGTTATAGTGATGTTCATCAAGTATTTCTCCAGTTGCCTTGATGGGTTATTCGAATTAAACGTTTGCCCAGTAATGAGAAGGGTTTGTAATACTCTAATAGGGTCAAGAAATAGCCTGAGAATTTGTCCCGGTAGTGAGCAAATGTTGCATTTATCTATAGTGATAACATATGCTACGGCATTGAGCAGATGTTATATGTATATTCCTATACAGGAGCTGTAGCAAAATGAACAAATCGCAACAAGATATGTCTGATGACAGCGCTGATCTCCTTACTGAAATTTCCGTTGCGTATTATCAGGAAGGGGCAACTCAAGAAGAAATCTCGAAGAAGTTTTCTGTTTCCCGTGCGAAAGTAGGCCGAATGCTTAAGCAGGCACGTGATGAAGGCATTGTCGAGATCACCGTTAAATATCACCCTGTATTTAGTGCGAAGATCGAGCAAAGGTTAATAGAGCGATTTGGGGTCAAGAGAGCCTTGGTCGCACTTGATCAACCGAATGAAGAGCAACAGCGCCTGCAAGTGGCGGGTTTGGTTTCTAAATACATGGCTAGCTCTATTCAAAATGGCTCGGTTGTGACGGTTGGTCAGGGGCGTAACGTATCTGCTGTAGCTCATCACGTAGGAGTGATACCTCAGCGTGATGTCAAATTCGTCTGTGGTATCGGTGGTATCCACCCGAGAGGGGGGATGTTTAATGCCGATCATATATGTCGCCAGTTTGCGAAAAGCTATGGTGGTACCTCTGAAACTCTTTATGCACCAGCCTATGCAGAAAATCCTGAACAAAAACATGCATTTATGCAGAATGCAACCGTGAAGCAAACGTTGGATCTTGCCCGTAAAGCTGATGTGGCGCTCGTCGGTATCGGAGACATGAGTGAAAACAGCTATATGGTTGACTTAGGCTGGTTTACTGCGGATGAAGTGGTGCAATCTCGTATGAATCAAGGTGTAGTCGGGGACTTTGCAGGTTATGACTTCTTTGATATTCAGGGAAAATCGGCTAAGACGGTCATGAGTGATCGTGTTATTGGTCTCAGTATTGAAGAGTTTCGCCCTATTTCGGAGGTAATTGCGATTGCCGCAGAAAATAGCAAACCATTAGCCATGCTTGGTGCATTAAGAACAGGCGTCATTGATGTTATTGCAACTAGTGTGAGCAATGCGCTAACCGTTTTAAACTTGGATGAACAAATGAAATAACGAAAAAATGGTCATCTGCAGGCACGAGAGATTGCTCGTGCTTGCTCTTAAAGAGTGTTTTCAGCGTTCTCTTTTATGAAATCAATAAAGGCGCGTATTCTGGCTGGCATCTGTAAGCCATAGTTATGCACTGCCCATACAGGCGCTTTCAATGCCATTTCGTCAGCCGTTAATCTCACTAAATCACCTCGCTCAAGCTCTTCTTTAATAGCCAGGATAGGCAAACAAGCAAGCCCCAGTCCTGACAAGGTCATCAGGCGAATGGTCGGAATACTGTCTCCCATGCGAGTGGAATGGAATCGATAACTGATACTTTGTTTTCCCACCGAGAACTTTCGCTCAACATTTATGCCCTCCCATTGATTCGCAATATAGTCATATTCGAGTAGCTCGGTTGAGGTAACAGGCAGTGTAATGTCGCGACTTTTCATGTATTCCGGTGAACAGCACAACACTTGTTCCAATTCGCCAATTTTGGTCGCTCGGGAGCTGGAGTCTGGCAGCTCCCCCACTGTTATGGAAAGATCGATGTATTTATCGATCAAGTTGAGGCGCATGTCATTGGCAAGGAGTCTAGGCTCTATACGAGGATGATTCTTCACAAACCGGCACATAGATGGGCCGATAAGGTGTGTCATCAGTGTATGAGGAGAGGTAACCGTCACAGTACCTGCGAGGTCGGTATTCGATTCGCGCACCTCTTCTTCTGCCAGAGACATCAGTTTTTTCATCTCCAAGCATCGTTGGTAATAACGTTGTCCTGCTTCGGTGAGAGATTGTCGGCGTGTCGTTCGAGTCAGTAGCTTTACACCTAAATGTTTTTCTAAGCTCTGCAAATGGTGACTTAGTACAGACTTAGAAACATCGAGCTCATCTGCTGCTTTGGTAATGGATCCTGATTCGACGATTTGAGCAAAAACCTGCATACGGTGAAGGTCAGATTTCATAAGCGTTATTGTTCTATTTAATGAGATTATTTGTTGGGTTTTACTTAATTTATCATTAAATCTAAATAATTAAACTCTCCTATGAATTTAAAAAAGGAATAAAAGGAGAGAATGATGAGCATTCTAGTTCAATTTAAACTTAACCATTCGTTGAAAAACACCCAGTCTATCAAAGACTTCTTTACAGCAATCTTGCCCGATACGAGAACATTTGCAGGGAATTTGTCGGCACACTTGTATGAAAAGGTTCAGGGGCAGCATGAATTGGTGTTACTTGAAGAATGGCAGACGCCTCAACATTTTGATAAGTACATTTCGTGGCGTAAAGAGATCGGTGACTTTGACCAGCTTGGCACTATGCTTACGGATACACCAACTATTAGCATGCTTTCCAAGGAAGTGTAACGAATATTATTTGGAGTCCAGCGACGGTTCCACCACCAGCTGCTAATTACCATCAATGTGCAATGATACCTCCTGGCTCGACTCGGTTACATATAGCAGGGCAGCTTGGCATCGATGAGCATGGTAAAGTGCCGACTAGTACAGAAGAACAAATGGTTTTGGCATGGCAGAATCTGCGAGGAGTTCTACAGGCGAATCGAATGGATATACAAGACCTGATTAGCGTTCGAATTTACATGGTAAATCGACAAGATTTATCGGAATATCAACGAGCTAAAACGCGTATTCCTTTTGAAGTAGGTGGATTGCCGACTACTTTACTGTTTGTAAATGGATTATTTGATGAAAACTGGAAAGTAGAAATTGAAGCAGAGGCTGCAAAACGTTTTCAGATAAGTGAAGTACTTGGAAATTTCTGAAAACAAAGTCAACAAAGGCAGCTGTTTATCGCTGCCTTGTTTGCGATTTAGCTAATGGGCAAATGGTCACTCGCCCCCCATTCTGTCCATGAACCATCATAGATAGAGAGGTTTTTGTATCCTGTAAGCTGCGCGGCTAACAGTACAATCGCTGCAGTAACCCCTGAGCCGCAACTAAATATGTATTGAGATTTATCGCGGCTTAATGATCTTGATAAGATAGATGTTAACTCGTCGGTTGACTTGAGTTTGTGACCCTCCATTAGCTCTGTAAATGGTTGGCAAACAGAGCTGGGGATATGTCCAGCACGTATGCCCGGTCTTGGCTCAGGCACTTGCGCATTAAATCGAGCATGAGAGCGAGCATCAACCGTCTGGTTAGAGAGATTGTCTATTTGTTCTAGAACATATTGAGAATCAACAAAGTAAGATGGGTTGAGCTGACCGTCGAAATTGCCTTCAGATATCGACTCTTTGTAAGATGTTACTGTTTTGAAGCCAGCGTGTTTCCACTCAGTGAGGCCACCATTTAGAATGTACACCTCTTTATGACCCATCGCTTTTAACATCCACCACGCTCTCGGAGAGGCAAAGGTACCGCTGTTATCGTAAACCACGATAATAGAGTCTTGATTAAGACCTATGCTTCTTGCTAACTGATTGAAGCGGTCTTGTGAAGGCATCATATGTGGCAGTGAAGTGTCTGGGTCACAAAAAAACTTGTCATAATCGAAGCGGATGGTATTGGGGATCAAGTTATGCTGATCTTTTTCTGTTTCGGATGGGATCTGAAATTCAATACTGGTGTCTAAAACTACCAACTTGCCGGATTTTTCCAGTTCAATAAGTTCTGCTGGAGAGATAAGCGGTGACATGATATTTCCTTATAAGTCTATGTGATTTATAGATTTAATCGGCTCAGTTTGCCTCTAACTACACACGGCGCAATCAGGCATTTTCATGAGATTCATTTCTCGCCATGACATGGTCATCGCATCAAGAATAAGAATCTTACCTTCTTTTGCCTGTCCGTAATTGGCGATAACTTTAATCGCTTCCATTGCTTGTACCGCACCGATGATGCCAACAACTGGCGCCATGACTCCAGCCTCCACACAACTTAATGCTGCAGAGCCGAAAAGGGCACTTAAGCATTGGTAGCAAGGTTGTGCTTTATCCTGATAAGTGAAGACACTGACTTGTCCTTCCATTCGTATTGCTGCACCGGAAACCAGCGGTATTTTTAACGCATAGCAGAGGCGATTAAGTTGATTGCGAGTCTCTACATTATCCGATGCATCGAGCACTAGCGTATGCTGCTCAATTTCCTTTTTTAAATCCTCATCACTCAAGCGTTGATCTATGGTACGCACTTGCAGGTGAGGGTTCAGCTGCTGAAGAGATTCAGCAGCTGACAGGACTTTCTTTTTGCCAACGTCGACATCATGATGAAGTACTTGGCGTTGTAGGTTAGACAGTTCGACAACGTCATCATCAATTAAGGTCAGCGAGCCAACCCCAGCGGTCGCTAAGTATTGACTTGATGCACAACCAAGGCCACCAGCCCCGAGAATCAGCACGGAGCTTCGTTTCAATGCTTCTTGACCGTCAAAATCAAATTGCTTGAGTATAATCTGACGGTTATAGCGCAGCATTTCTTGATCGGAAAGGATCTCCAATGTGTTCACTCCTAGTAAAGGGTTGAATTGAACAACTGGATATTCACGGTTTCACCGACTTCAACACGGCCTCGCTCACGCTCCAAAACAACAAAACAATTGGCTAAACTCATCGAGCGAAACGCGCCAGAACTCTGGTTGCCTGTCGTTTCTACTACAAACTTGCCATCTTCGATGGTGTAAACACCACGCTGGTAATCTGTACGCCCCGGTGATTTCTTAAACGCAGTGCGGGTTGTTGCCGGTATAGACTCAGGCGCTGTCCATTCAGTATGTCCGGCAAGCTTGGCTAGCATAGGTTGAACCAGAACGTACATGGTTAATACCGCTGAAACGGGGTTACCCGGAAGGCCGCAGAACCACGCGGTCGATAATTTGCCAAAGGCAAATGGTTTGCCCGGCTTAATAGCAAGCTTCCAAAACCCAATTTGGCCCAGTTCTTCAAGAATATCTTTCGTATAATCAGCTTCCCCGACACTCACACCGCCCGAAGTAACGACGACGTCAGCTAAAGTTTGCGCCTTTTCAAAGGTGGCTTTTAACTCTTCAGGACAGTCAGGGATAATGCCAAGATCAATAGGTTCACAACCAAAGTTCTCGATCAGTGGTTTTATGCCATAACGATTGCTGTCGTATATTTGGCCAGCTTTGAGTGGTTCTCCAAGAGGCTTTAGCTCATCACCTGTTGAGAAGAAGGCAACGCGAGGCTTACGAACGACAGTGACATGGCTGATACCCAAAGTGGCAATCATCGGGATATCTCGAGCGGTAAGGCGTGCCCCTTTTGGTAGTACGACGTCATCTTTGCGAATGTCATCACCTGTAGGGCGAATGTTGTTCTGCGGCTTCACATCGGTCTGATTGAACTGCACGCCTTGTTCTGTCTGCTCAGTGTTTTCCTGCATGATGACGGCATCGCAGCCTTCAGGAATTTGAGCGCCAGTCATAATGCGAACGCATGTGCCTTTTGGCCATTCACCCTCAAAAGGTTGGCCTGCAAAAGATTTACCCGCTAAAGGCAGAACATTATTGTTGTTTAAGTCGGCAATACGAATTGCGTATCCGTCCATGGCTGAGTTATCAAAAGGCGGAACGAAAATAGGGGAAAGTATATCTTCAGCAAGAACATAGCCAATGGCTTCGGCAAGAGGCAGTTGTAAGGTGGTTTGGATTGGTTTAATTGGCGACAGCATTTGTTCCATCGCATCTTCGATTGGCATCAGGCCAGGAGCGTCACAGCAACCCATAATACAGTCCTAAATCATTATTATATTAGCGTTTAATGAACATCACTTTATCACAGAAATCATAGTCGCAATAATGACCACGGATAAAATATGGGTGTAATTATTCAAAAATCCGAGTATCCTTGTCAGCCATCCGAAAGAGGTAAATCCCTCGATTTCTGGGTGTTTTGAGTTGTTCAGTACTGAGCCAGAGTTTGTCGAGGCTTCAGTCAAATTCAATCGATTGAAGTATGTACGGCAAGTTGATGTAAGAGGAAGTGGAATGTCAGGTCTTAGCGAATCCGCGAAGTTGGTAAAAGATGCGCTAGAAAGCCGTGGTTTGGAGACGCCGATGTCACCGAACCAAATCAGTCGCGAAGAGAAAAAGGAAAAGATTCAGCACCATATGCGTGAAATTCTTTCTCTACTCGAGCTTGACCTTACTGATGACAGTCTCGAAGAAACACCGCATCGCATTGCTAAGATGTACGTTGACGAAATCTTCTCGGGGCTTGATTACGCGAACTTCCCTAAAATTACAGTGATTGAGAACAAGATGAATGTGAGTGAAATGGTGCGTGTTAAAGACATCACACTCACAAGCACTTGTGAGCATCACCTAGTAACGATTGATGGCCGTGCGACTGTAGCGTATATTCCTCGCGGAAAAATCATTGGCTTGTCTAAGATTAACCGCATCGTCCGTTTCTTTGCGCAGCGCCCTCAGGTGCAAGAGCGCATGACTCAACAAATTCTAGTCGCACTACAAACTCTCTTAGAGTCTGATGATGTTGCTGTGACTATTGATGCCACGCACTATTGCGTGAAATCTCGTGGAGTGATGGATGCAACAAGCGAAACCACCACCACTGCGTTAGGTGGTATTTTTAAGAGCAACTCGGCTACGCGCCACGAGTTCCTTCACGGAATTCGCTAGACAGTCAGTCGATTTACGAATTATTCAAAACCGCTTCCTTGTTGAAGCGGTTTTTACTTTTTTAACTGCTGACGGTCCTTGGTCGTTAGCCATCCTTGAAGGATACACTTGTGACAACCTCATTTAAGAGTCTGAATCTTAGAAGCGAATTGATAGAGACGCTGAACAGCCTTAACTACACGGAAATGACGCCTATACAACAACAGGCGTTGCCGATCGTTCTTGAAGGTAAAGACGTGATTGGGCAGGGCAAGACAGGATCGGGTAAAACAGCGGCGTTTACACTTGGGTTACTAAGCAATCTGAACGTTAAACGCTTCCGTGTTCAGACCTTGGTACTGTGTCCAACTCGCGAGCTCGCCGATCAGGTAGCGAAAGAGGTTCGTACACTGGCACGTGGTATTCACAACATCAAAGTTCTCACGCTGTGTGGTGGCATGCCGATGGGGCCTCAAATTGGCTCACTAGAGCATGGCGCGCATATCTTGGTGGGTACGCCTGGGCGTATTCTAGATCACCTTTCTAAAGGTCGTATCAATCTAGCTGAGATGAACACTTTGGTTCTGGATGAAGCTGATCGAATGCTTGAAATGGGCTTTGAAGAGGCTATTGACGCCATCATTGACGAAGCACCTCAAGACAGACAAACCTTGTTGTTTAGTGCAACGTTCCCGAAAAACATTGAGTCATTAGCATCTAAAGTGATGCGTGATCCTCAAATGATCAAAGTGGAATCAACGCATCAGACAACGACCATCGAGCAGCGATTCTACAAGTTAAACACAACAGAAGAGCGTGATGATGCTCTGGAAGCTTTACTGCTGACACACAAACCTGAGTCGTCAGTTGTGTTCTGTAACACGAAGAAAGAAGTCCAGAAGGTGACCGATGAGCTAAGCCACCGTGGGTTTAGCGTTGTTGAACTTCATGGTGATATGGAGCAACGTGAACGTGAGCAGGCATTGACTATGTTTGCTAACAAAAGTGTGTCGATTTTAGTGGCCACCGATGTAGCGGCGCGTGGCCTTGATGTTGATAACCTTGATGCTGTGTTTAACTTTGAGTTATCTCGTGACCCAGAAGTTCATGTTCATCGTATTGGTCGTACTGGCCGTGCCGGGTCGAAAGGGGTGGCATACAGTTTCTATAGTGAGAAAGAGGAATACCGCGTCGCACGAATTGATGAGTACATGGACATTGCCATCTCTCCTGCGATGCTGCCTGAAAAGCCAATCGAGAAACCTTTCTATCCTAAAATGCAAACTATTCAGATCCTTGGTGGTAAGAAGCAGAAAGTACGCGCAGGTGATATCTTGGGTGCTCTCACTAAACAGGCGGGTCTGGACGGAAACAAGATTGGTAAGATAAATATTCTGCCAATGGTTTCTTACGTCGCGGTGGAACATGACATTGTCAAGCCCGCTTTAAAGCAGCTTCAAACGGGTAAAATGAAAGGACGAAACTTTAAAGCTCGAGTTATGAAATAAAGAAAAGCCAGCCATTGACTTGGCTGGCTTTATCTCGACATGTTGGATGGATTAACTGTCGAATAAATACAGATATTCTCCATAGCCTTTTTCTTCAAGCTCATCGATGGGAATGAACTTCATCGCGGCTGAATTCATGCAGTAGCGTAGACCTGTTGGTGCCGGTCCATCTTTGAAAACATGACCTAAGTGAGAATCCGCAAATCGACTTCTGACCTCGGTTCTTGGGTACACCAAGTGATAGTCGGTTTTCGTGATAATGTAGGCTTCATTAATGGGTTTGGTGAAGCTTGGCCAGCCTGTGCCTGATTTGTATTTATCAGTAGAAGAGAATAAAGGCTCACCTGATACTACATCCACATAGATACCACGCTGCTTGTTATCCCAGTACTCGTTGTTAAACGCGCGTTCTGTCCCTTCTTCTTGCGTGACGTAATACTGTAGGTCTGTTAGTTTTGCTTTGATTTCTTGCTCAGAAGGTTTCTTATATGGCTTTACGTTGGCTACTGCCTTATGTGCATCAATCAATTGACGCAGTGTCTTCGGGTTTTCTTCTCTATCATTACCGAAGATGTCATCCAAATATTGATCACGGCCAGATGCGTAGCGATAGTAGTTATAACGGATTTTATTCCTCTTGTAGTAGTCCTGATGATAGTTCTCTGCTGGCCAGAATTTAGTGAACTTAATGAGTTCGGTCTTGAGCGGCTTTTTAAAGATCCCTAATTCTTCGATTTCAGTCATAAAGCTTTCTGCGATGCGCTTTTGCTCATCGTTATGATAGAAAATGGCAGGGCGGTATTGCGGACCACGGTCCACAAATGATCCTTTGTTATCAGTAGGATCAATATGACGGAAGAATTGATCAAGAACCTGCTCGTAGCTAACGGCCTGTGGATCAAACTTCACTTCGATGGCTTCAATGTGGCCCGTTTTACCTGATGCAACCTGCTTGTAGGTGGGATTCTCTAATTTACCGCCAGAATAACCCGACACAACATCAAGGACGCCAGGCAGTTTCTCTAGATCAGATTCAGTACACCAGAAACAACCACCTGCCAGCGTTGCTACCTGATACTCTCCATGAGTCGAGCTTTTCGTCATGTCGCTGCCTGCTGTACCAAAAAATGACGCTAATGCAGCAGCCAGAATGATGGCTGAAAAAATTATCTTCGACTTCATTTTCATATCAACCTCTTCGATTGTTTTGTCTTTGATTAATAAGAAAGGCCAGTTGAGGAAAAAATTGCATGAGATCTGATTTTTTGAAAACTTTCTTCGATGACAGGGATATTTCCACACTAAGCGAGTGCCTATATCGCCTTTTCCCATCATAGGATTCCTTTTTATATGTTTGATTACTGGTTTGAAAATTACTTTAATTTTAATAAGTTAAGTTTAATTTGTTCAAGATAAAGGAATCGAACACTCATAGCAGTAGCTTGACTTAATAGTGTCTTGCACTATTACTTACCGATAACAGCAACTTAATACTGATGGAACAGTGTTTGGAGTTATCATTATGAAAAAAACCTTAACTTTGCTCTGTGCGGTTATGGCTTCTGCCTCGGTCTTTGCAAAAAACGATGTCACTGTTTATGGTGACGATTCATACCCTCCTTATTCTTATGTCGAAAGTGGCAGGGTTACAGGTATTTATACAGTTATTCTTGAACGAATTTTTTCTAAGATGCCGGACTATAACGTGACTATAAAAGGTGTGCCTTGGAAGCGTGGGTTATCTGAAGCTGAAGGTGGAAAAATCTTCGCTCTTTATCCTCCGTACAAACGTCCGGAGCAGCGGCCATACATGGAATACGATATGCCAATACTTGATGAAAAGCTTGTCGTTGTGTGTCAGAAGTCTGTATTGAGTAACCCTAGACCAAATTGGCCGGGTGACTATATGGGCCTTACGATAGGTAATAACGCTGGGTTTTCCGCGGGTGGCGATGAATTTAGAGCAGCGGTAAAAGCAGGCAAGATCAAACTCAACGAAACCAAAGGCACGCCTAAAAACCTTCTTAAGCTTATTGCTGGCCGTGTCGATTGCTATATGAATGATGCTCTTTCAATCCAGTGGGAACTCAAAAAACTGCAGAATGAAGGCAAGTATGATGGTCAAAGTATTGTTGAAGGCGCGACTATCAGCTCGGAGCAAGGGTTCTTAGGCTTCGTGACTGATGGTGCCAAGTTCCCCTATAAAGAGGATTTTAAAGCACAATATCATAAGATTTTGTCTGAAATGAAAGAGAGTGGTGAAGTCGATCAAATAGTGAATGACTTTATCAAATGACATCCAAACATGGGTCGACTCGCAAAGGGTCGGCCTGTTATTTTAAAACTTTTAAATTTTCCTTTTGATATTCCTTCCGATCAAGTGTTGAAAGACCAGTTGCAATTAACTGATGGATTGCTTTGCGAACTTTGCAAACAGAGCAAAGATCATTGTAATTATTAATCAATACCATAGACTACCTCTATATTTACTGTTGAGACTAAGCAAATGGATCTGAATACATTCATTGAACAATTAAGCCGTGCCCCTGAGTCGATTGAATTTGAGCACACGATGGCAGTTATAGACGCACATTATGTTTTTACGCCAACGGCTTTTACAAATGGTGAGAGTGAGAATGAAGCTAATCAGAATAACGGCTCATGCAAGATATTTGCTTTCGCGAAACTTAACCAGTTGTCAGAACAAGCCACCTTAGCCTGCTTTGGCCGTTTTTATAGGGAAGATGTGCTGCAAAACCCTGATGGTCATGATCATGCTAACATTCGCAACTTCATGAATTCGGGCTGGCAAGGCATCAAATTTGAGTCAGAAGCGCTTATTCGTCGATGATTAATGAGGAGCAGCATTGCTCCTTTTTTCATGGGTAAAGAACTATGAACAACAAACAGCTTATTGAATATCTTGATACTTTCATGAGTGTTGAATCGGGCCATCCGTTTGGCCCTGAAGCTCTAGTGTATAAAGTGAAAGGAAAAATGTTTGCAATCTTATCCGAGAGAGAAGGGCGTGAATATGTCACTGTCAAGGTAAAACCGGAAGATGGTGAGGTTCTGACTGGTCAATTTAATGATATTACACCTGGTTACTATACCAATAAAAAGCACTGGGTAACGGTTTACTATCCTGGCGACGTTGAAGATGGCTTGATTCAGGATCTCTGTGAGCGCTCCTATGAATTGGTCGTGAGTAAATTGCCTAAAGGGCAAAGAGTCCAACTAGGTTACGATTGAATCTTAAGACTAGTTAATCGATCAAATAAGCAACCACTTGGTGCAAATGCCAGCAGTCAAATAGAAAATGGATATTTTGATTTGACTCTCTCTCTGCAATCCGTAAAGTGTGCGTTGAGCGTGGCGGTGGGTAGCTAAAGCGCGAGAATAAAGGCGCGTTGGCAGAGTGGCTATGCAGCGGATTGCAAATCCGTGGACCTCGGTTCGACTCCGGGACGCGCCTCCATTCGACCTCTTCTACTAGAAAACTCTTATATAACTAACTTTGTAATGGCGTAGCTGTCTAGCTTCGACGGTACGATTGGTTGTGTCACAACCACTTGTTTAATATCCTCAAAAAAAGCCCCGCATTGAGCGCACAACATACTATCTGCTTCTGATAGCAAATACTCTTCACTGCCGCACAGCAGGCAACACAATACTTTGTCGTCTTGATTTGATTCCATGAAAGCTCCAGCAGCAAAAGTAACTAGGTATGTTCTATAGCTAAGGTTTTTTATTATTGTTTAATAATGAAAATAGCTAGAATATCTGTATACGATGACATTCTAGTTGAATACTCTTTCAAATATGCTTTTTTGGGATGGTTTTCGTTAACTATGAGAGTGAATTCATAAATTTATGGCTTGTTTTATAAACAAACAGATCTAGAAGAAAAGCTATAAGTGAAACGCTGCTCTATGTATATGAGGAGCTTTTCAGTTTAGCTTACTAACTTGACCGCTTCACGAGTGAGTTTTGCCAGTTCTGGCCAATTCTGTTCTTCAACAAGGCGTTTCTCAACCATCCATGTTCCGCCACACGCCAAAACTCGAGGAATAGAAAGATAGTCTTTAATGTTTTTAGGGTTAATTCCACCCGTTGGCATAAGGTGAACATCTGAGTAAGGTGCTAAGAGTGATTTGACCATTTGCACACCACCAGACGCTTCTGCTGGGAAAAATTTAAGAGTGGTTAAGCCAAGTTCTAAAGCGGCTTCAATCGTGCTTGGATTATTAACTCCGGGGATAATGTCAATACCAATTTCCTGACAAGCTTTAACTGTGTTTGGATTAAACCCTGGTGAAACGATGAACGTCGCGCCAGCTTCTTTGGCTGCTATTGCTTGTTCTTTATTCAAGACTGTGCCAGCACCGATTAACATATCTGGCTGGGATTCTCTTAGTAGGCGAATGGCTTCCACGGCAGCTTCAGATCGGAACGTAATTTCGGCCGCCGGTAATCCGTTTTCTACGAGAACTTTACCAAGAGGGACAATGTCCTTTGCATCGTCAATCGCAATAACAGGGATGACTTTTAGTTTTTGTAGTTGTTCGTTAATAAGTGACATCGATTTACCTTATCTTCATACGCAGCTTGTATTGAGTGATTATCGTCTTGTGACCATAAAGCAGGACGAAAATTGCTTCGCAGGGATTTTAGCAGAGTCAGTAAGTTGGCTCTATCTTCGTCAGATAATATCGCAAGACTACTCCACTGATATAAATCATATCGACTTGGAACTGGTTAGATTTAATGTCAATAAACTGAGGAGTTTAGAATAGTTCCAATTTTAGTAGATATAAAATGATAAAGAGTAAACAGAGGGCTTTGAATCAGCCCTCAATAAAGGTTTAGGTACGATCAGCGAGATAAGCTTCGTAATCTGGGATTTCTATGTCTACTTCAGACTCGATTAAATCAGACTCAATTAAGAAATTAGCCGTAGCACGGTTGGTTGCAACAGGGATGTTCCAGACACTTGCAATTCGGAGTAGGGCTTTCACATCAGGATCATGCGGCACGGCATTGAGCGGATCCCAGAAGAAGATCAGCATATCAATTTTCTTTTCTGAAATGAGAGCACCGATTTGTTGGTCACCACCCATAGGGCCTGAAATCATACTCTTAATCGCGAGTCCGGTTTGTTTACTCAGCATTGAGCCTGTGGTTCCTGTTGCATAAAGAAAGTGACGTTGAAGTTTTTCCTTATGCTCAGTGACCCAGCGTAGGAGTTCTGGTTTACAGTTATCATGGGCAACCAGAGCAACATGTTTGTGTGCAGGCAATGTGCGAGTTGTTTTCTGCATTATTGATTTTTCCCTAATATTTTTAATTAGTTACGTAAAACGTAGGTCTGTATTCCGATGGTGACAAGGATTCAGCTATAACTTTTGGTTTTAAGTTTTTGGGTGTCAGTGCTTCGATAATCGGAGCTTCAATAGTTTCATACGATTGACCTTTCAGATAGCTTACCGCTTGTCTGACAGATAAGCGACCTTGTTTAACCATTTTGTCAGTAGGCGCAAATTCTACGCGATTTCTTAGCAGCCCTCGATAGACACCATGGCTCAAATAAGTAGAGACCAAACCGATATTCTCTGTTTTCCCTGCGTTTCTTAGCTCACTAATCGCGGCTTCAATGGCCACTGCACTGCCGACTAGGTAAGAGATGTCTTCTATTTCAATCGCTTTTTGTACTAGATTACGCTGAAGCTCTTTATCATTATCGGCCCAGTAGGTTTCGACAATTTGAATGTCACTATCTTCGATAGCGCTAAGAAAGCCACGAATCACAGGTTTTGTCCCACCACTGGAATTAGGGCCGGGTAGTAAAACGATTTTTATCTCACCAGAGCCTTTCGGGTGTTTATTTTTAAGGTATTGGCCGGTGTAGAACCCCATCCAATACCAATCTACCCCGACTTCTCCTTTAAGCAGTTTTTGTGATTGGCTACCGAGGATCATCTGATTGACACTGGCGAAGACAGGGGTTACTCCTGCGTATTGACGCAGGCTATTCATGTATAAATCTGGTGCTACAGTACCGAGAATAATGGCATCAGCGTTCCAGCTTAGACATTTACCTAGCTGTTCTTTTTGCTTAAATTGATTCGGATACCCACCAGCTTCAAAGACCTGTAAATTGACGCCAAGGTTTTTGGCTTCATCAACCATACCGTAGTTAACGGACAACCAATACGAATCTTTAAGGTGCGGGTATAAAGCACACAGTCGGTAGGGAGCCTGTTCCGCGTATGCATAAATTGGTGAAAAGGCGCGAATTAAAATGGCTGAGATCAATAATCGTTTTGCTGATAAAGCTGAAAGCATGAGGTATATGTTGGTAATCGTTACGTAAACACTGCAAAATATAGCGTATTCTCTCAGTGTAAAGAAGTGTCGTTACTTAATGTTACTTGCCAAAGCCAGTATCGGTCGAAAGTTGCTGTTTGCGTTTCTTGCCATGGCTCTGCTGGTATGTATTTCTGCATTAATTGGCGTGTTTGGTTTTTCTTCTGTCGCTAAAACGGAAAGAAACGTTGTAAATTCCGCCATTCCTTCCATGATCGAAGCGCGTCAAGTCTCTGAGCTGAGTGCAAAAATTATTTCCTCCGTACAAACCTTATCGAATGCCAAAACTGAAGTGCAACGCCAGAAATCAGGCAAAGAATTGTTTTCGCAATTGGAAAGTTTGCTCACACATATTAAGCAGCTTGGCTCTGACTCATTTGACTCTGAACTTCTGACTCGATTGGAAGCGGATGTCCAGACAGTGATCAATACTTTAGTGGAGCTAGGTATTGTGGTAGAGAAAAGACTCCAGCTTAATCACCAACTGGCTGTGACAACCACAGAATTGCGGGAGTTGGCATCAGAGCTCGAACAGTTGACACGCACTCAGGTGGCGAATACCAGTACTATCGCTGTTGCCAATGTGACTCACATCTATGATTTGCTAGAAGAGAAGCGAACAGAGCAAGCCTATCAAGCCTTGGATACCTTAGTTGAGGTCGATTTGGACCTCGCTGAGCGACTGCATGAATTACACCTTCTCGCGTTTAAGATGCTCAACCATATTGAAGAGACGCGAACGATTTCTGATATTGAACGAATTCGAACGGTTCGAGAAGAGTTCATGGATAATCTTGACATCATGAAGCGCCGAGTTCGTGGTGTAGAAGATCCTACCCGTTCTATCCAAATGGAAGAATTGCTTATTCAGCTTAAGCATGGTGAAAGGGTTTTTGACGTTCTTCTACAACGTTATCAAAACGAGAAAGCAGCCCAACAGTTGATGCAAGATACGTTGACACAGTTTACGGCTTTGAACACCACAGTAAATAAGCTGGTTGATGATTCTAACCAAGCAACAACACGTGCAGTCGAGAAGTTAAAAACAACACTGGATTATGCTCAACTTAGCCTGACACTGATCACTGTGCTTGGGATGTTGATCGTGGTTATGATCGTTTGGAAAGTGGTTTATGTTTCAGTGCTTAAGCGTTTAGCGGAGTATTCATCCGCCTTGCTTTCTATTGCTCAAGGTCAACTTAAGGTCGACATTACGGTAAAAGGGAACGATGAGCTTGCTCATATGGGTCAAGCGATCATCACGGCTAGGAATACCGCTCAAGCATTAAAGGTAGTCGCTGAAAGCGAAACGAAAGCGAAACAGGAACTACAAGAACACAAAGAACACCTCGAAGAACTCGTGACGGAGCGAACTCACCAGTTACAAGATACCAACAAGCGTCTAAATCATGAGGTGTTAAATCACGCTAAAGCACGTCGACAAGCAGAACAAGCCAACCGAGCTAAATCCGCGTTTCTAGCTACGATGAGTCATGAGATCAGAACGCCTATGAATGGTGTTCTTGGGACTGCTCGATTACTTCAAGAGACGGGATTGAATCAACAGCAAGCACACTACGTAGATGTCATTAATCGCAGTGGTAATACACTGCTCGCCATACTTAATGATGTCCTTGATTATTCCAAAATCGAAGCAGGGCACCTTGAAATTCGAGCCGTGGATTTTAATCTTTATGACATGGTTGATGATGTCAAGCAGCTGCTAGAAGGACGGGCAAAGGAAAAGCAAATAGAGCTCAATGTGTTGATAGAAAGCGATGTGGCTCAATTTTTCTTTGGAGACGCAACTCGTATTAATCAAGTATTGACCAACCTGGTAGGCAATGCGGTCAAGTTCACTGAGCAAGGCCATGTCGATATCTATGTGACCAACGATCCAGACAACCCCGAGAATGTATTGTTTGAAGTGTCCGATACCGGGATTGGGATCAGTCAGGACGAACAAGGCACGTTATTTGAAGCATTCACCCAAGCGTCTGGTGGACTTCATTCTAAAGGCGGTACAGGCCTCGGGTTAGCGATCAGTAAGCGTATTGTTGAAGCCATGGGAGGTTCATTGATACTCGAGTCTGAGCTTGACCAAGGCAGTCAGTTCAGTTTTAGTATACCGCTGAGCCAAGGTGCGGAAGTTCAGCCAAAAGAACAGAGCGTTCGTCCATCACTTAAAGCAAGCGTTCTACTGGTGGAGGATAACCCTGTAAACTGTATGGTTGCTGAGGGGTTCCTGAAAAGCTTGGGGCACGAGGTCATGACTGCCACTAATGGGGTAACGGCTCAAAAGCTTTATTCGGATTACCATTTTGATATTGCTCTCCTCGATATTAACTTACCCGACTGTAATGGTGTCGAATTATTGAACGAGCTAAAGTGTTTAAATGGTGACACTGTCACACCTGTGATTGCTATTTCTGCTCATGTTTATAATGAGGAAGTTCAAAGTTACCTCTCTGCTGGTTTTGATGGCTATCTCCCGAAGCCACTGGATAAAGATGCGCTTAGTGATGTGATCCAAGATAGCTTAGAAGGGCGAGTTTTGAGTTTGGTTTCAACTGAACACGAGAAAACTTCCCCTCTAGTTCTGATTGATCCGAATGTAGTTGAAGAAGATTCCCTCGTTTTAGGTAGTGAAAAAATGAGAGAAATCATTAACCTGTTTATTGCAGGGGCTAATGAAGCATTGAATTTTATGCAAATAGCCGCTGAGCAAGATGACCCGAATCAAATAAAACAACTCGCGCATAAGTTGAAAGGTTCAGCAGGAAGCTTGGGTCTGCTAGCATTGTTCGACGCTTGTTTAAGCATTGAGAAGTCTCAGCAGCCAGTAAAGGATTATTTGGCTTTCCGAGCTCAGCTTCAAACACTCATTGATGAATCAAAACAAGCGCTCAATAAATTGGTTGACTAGGTATCACTATGATAGAAATTGCTTCTCCTCGACTCTCAATGCGTCAGATTACAGAAACCGACTGGCCCTTGTTTCTTCGTTTGCACCAAGAAGAAGACGTCATTCGTTACGCATTTGATCAGCCCGAGCTGAATGACATTCGTCAACGCTTTGAATCTCGACTTCCTACTTGGCAATGGGGAAGTGCACATTGGTTATGTTTAGTGATCCGAGATAACACCAATAACAAGGCGGTGGGTGTGACGGGGCTATGCATTGAAGATGAATCGGATGATTCTGTTGAGATTGGTTATCTGTTGCTGCCGGAATTTCACGGTAAAGGGATTGGCACGGAATCACTGCTAGCATTGATTGATCATGTAAAACAATCCTTGCCAGCGGTTAAGAACATTAATGCGATCGTGACGGACGGAAATATTGCTTCATGTAAGGTTCTGGAGAAAGCCGGGTTTGAGCTAATAGAGCGCGAAGAAAATGCTTATCAGATTGGTGGTAAACTTTATGACGATTTAATCTATCGCTTTCATGTTTGATTTGATCAATCGAATAGATAGCCCAAGAAAAAAGCAGCAAAATTGCTGCTTTTTGTTTTATTTAGGGGGGGAGCTAAGCGATCGCTTGTGTGAGTATTTCGCGGCTTTCTTTGAGAGTGATCGTTTGATTCTCGCCTAGCGCTTTCATGCCGTGTTGCTCAAGTTGGTCAATCACAGAATCGATAGCACTCTGCTTATTGCTACCATGCTCAGTTAACTGAGTAGAGACCTTCATGGTTTGGTAAAAGCTTTCAATCGCGTCTACAGTGCGCTCAGCCAAATCCTCCCCTGACTCTAGACCAAACACGTTAAGCCCCATTTGCTCAAGCTTGGCACGTTTATGTGCCATTTGGTTGCGCAGCAGCGATGGCTGAACGATAGCGAGTGAGCGTGCATGATCTAAACCCCAAAGTGCTGTCAGTTCATGACCAATCATGTGAGTTGCCCAGTCTTGTGGCACTCCGCTACCAATCAAACCGTTTAATGCTTGGTTTGCAGACCACATTAGATTTGCTCGCCAAGCATCGTCATCACGATTGTCAAAATCTTCACCCAGCGATTTTAATGTACGAAGTAGAGTTTCCGCGTAGCCATCCTGTACCATAGCACCATGGTTGGTTGTTAAGTACTGCTCACAAACGTGTACCCAAGCATCCACAATACCGTTGATCAGTTGCTTTTCTGGCAGCGTCTTCATGACGTCTGGATCCATTACCGCGAATTTCGGTTGAACGAATGGACTCATGAATGCGAGTTTGTCTTGTGTTTCCGCTTTAGTGATCACCGCGCCCATGTTGGATTCAGAGCCTGTTGCCGGAAGTGTCAACACTGCTCCTAGTGGTGTTGCTTCAGAAACTTGATGTTTGCCAGTGAGAATATCCCAGCCATCACCATCGTACTTCGCTGCTGCTGCTACATATTTTGATCCGTCAATCACTGAGCCTCCACCAACCGCTAGAATAAAATCGATGCCTTGCTGTTTTACGATAGACACGGCTTTATCAAGGGTTTCTTTTGTTGGGTTAGGCTCGACGCCAGAAAACTCAACCCATTGGTGGCTTTTTAGAGCGTCAATAACTTGGTCGTAAACACCGTTACGTTTTATCGAACCGCCCCCATAGATGATCAATACTTTATCTTTTGGCTGAACAGATGATTGGATAGAACTGATTTGACCTTGACCAAAAAGAATCTGGGTAGGGTTAGCGTAAGTAAATTGCATTGTCATTCCTCTTGCTTCAGTTTATTGCCTGCTAGGCTGACTGATTTAGCATTCCGTGATTCGAGATGCTTCATTGTTTTATGCATATTAGTGTTGAAAAGAGGTTTTAAAAATATCGATTCCTCTGTTTTTATTGCCTAATCCTACTTTTTGTATATTCTGAGAGAAAAGGTGTAGGAGGTAAGATGACACTTGCTCAATTAATGCAACAGTATGTTGATACTCATAACTTAAATGACCTTGAGGGGGTAAAGAAGACCGAATTAGACGGCATATGGTTCTATCGCAGCAGTAAAGGTAACTCTCGTAAGCCTTTTGTTTATCAGTCAGGGGTGATTGTTCTAGGCCAAGGTCATAAGAATATCCATATTGGTAATCAACCTGTTCAGTATGGGCCTAACGATTACCTTGTTGTTGGAGTTCCTATGCCACTTGAATGTGAAGCCATTCCAACTGATGGTGAACCGTTAATGGGCTTAACGATAGATATTGACTCTCAATTGCTCCACCGCCAGGTGAATAAGCTAGAAGAATTGGGCTTTTCTCCGAGAAAAGATAATATGCATCAAACCTGCGGGTTGAGATCGGTCAGCATGGAAGCCTCTATGTTGGACGTATGCATACGAATCATGAAAGCACTTTGTAATCCGGTAGAGTTAGCACTACTCGGTGATGCGCTTAAAGAGGAGCTTACCTACCGTGCATTAACTAGTAGTGAGGGGCATGTGCTGTTTGATTTAGCTCATCATGAGGGGCAATATGCCAGAGTCGCGAAAGCTCTGGATAAGGTTCACCGGAATTACAGTGAAGCACTTTCAGTGCAACATTTGGCTGAAGAAGCTAATATGAGTATGTCTGCTTTTCACAGCGCATTTCGCCAGATTACGTTAGAGTCACCGATTCAATACATCAAAAAAGTGCGCCTGAACAAAGCGAAAGAGTTAATTCAGCTCGAAGGAAAGAAAGTCAATGATGCGGCGAGGCTCGTCGGTTATAACAGTGCTTCCCAGTTTTCTCGTGAGTATAAACGTCACTTCAACGAAACACCGACAGGTTTGAAGTTGGCCAGCTAGTGAGAAAAGAGGAAATCAGAGGTTAAAAAATTACTGTTTTTTTAAAGCGTTAGTGTTGGCATACTTTGCTATGTAAAAAGAACAAAACACCTTACTCTTTTTATATCCCCCTATAGGAGATCTAGTCAGTCTCTTAGATTAGCCCTCTTAAGACATTAAGAGGGCTATTTTTATGAAAACTGATAGCTCTCAGGAACGACTACAATCCCTTTCTCAGAAATATGAAAACGCTTAGCATCTTCAATTTTATTTAAGCCAATTTGTGTGTTTGGTGGGATTTTTACATGCTTGTCAATGATGCAATTGACTAATTGACAGCCTTCTCCTACCTCGACATCATCAAAAAGAATACTGTCGACAACCGTTGCGCTGTCATTGATACGCACATTTGGTGAAACAACGGAATGTTGCACTGAGCCACCTGAATTAATCACGCCATTAGCGATAATAGAGTTAATGAAAATCCCTTCATTTCCAGTAGCAGATGAGACTGTTCGAGCGGGAGGACATTGAGCTTCATAGGTTCTTATGGCCCAATCGGGTTGATATAAGTTCATCGGCGGGACTGGCTCGAGTAAATCCATATTCGCTTCATAGAAAGAATCCAATGTGCCGACATCTCGCCAGTAACAATCTTTTGCCACTCGTCCTTTGTCGTTACAGAAGTCATAAGCATATACACCTTGTGTATCTATAAGATTAGGGATGATGTCTTTACCAAAATCATGGCTCGACTCTGCACAATCAGCATCGTCATCCAAAGCATTGCGCAGCACATCCATATCGAAGATATAGATGCCCATCGAGGCAAGACTGCGATTAGGCCGACCCGGTATAGATGGAGGATCCTGAGGTTTTTCGATAAAAGAAGTGATCATGCCTGTATCGTCAATATCCATGACTCCAAACTGGGTGGCTTCCTCGCGACTTACGTCCATACAAGCAATAGTGAGCTTAGCATTATTTTGCTTGTGTTCTTCGAGCATGGCGGCGTAGTCCATGCGATAGATATGATCACCTGATAGTACAACCACATACTGAGCATCACTTCGCGATAACAACCATAAATTGTGATAAATCGCATCGGCAGTGCCTTCATACCATTTGCCGCCACCTCGCATTTGTGGAGGCACAACGGAGATAAACTCGCCAAGTTCTGGGTTAAAAATAGACCAGCCGTCACGTAAATGTTTTTGCAGGGAGTGGGATTTATATTGAGTTAATACAAGAATTTTTCTTAACCCAGAGTGCAAGCAATTCGTGAGTGTGAAATCAATGATTCGATACTTGCCTCCGAATGGGACTGCGGGTTTGGCTCGATCATCCGTTAGAGGACTTAGTCGTGACCCCATACCACCGGCGAGGACTACCGTTAGTGTATCTTGCATGCCTTTCTCCCTGAATGAGTGCGCTTTATGGCTTCCTAAGGGAATAGCTACAAGTTTCGAGCCAATATCCAACTTGTTGATTATATACGGAATGTAAGAATTCTAACTCACGGCCATTGCACCAAGAGAAGGCATTGCACCAAAATCAGGCAACCGTGTCCATTTCGTCTGATGCTAGGATCGAGACGCTATTTCGACCTAAAGACTTTGACTCATAAAGTGCGACATCAGCACGTTTGTAAGTGTTTTCAATGGAGCCATCCATATCGGTAACTCCAACACTGACGGTAATTTTCTCGCTGTGTTCGAGCGATACTGAAGTACGAAGTCGGTTGGTGACAATTTCAGCTTCCTGAAGACGTGTATGCGGCATGATGATCGCGAACTCCTCGCCACCAATACGAGCAATAAAGTCAGTTTCTCGAAGGTGAGCGCTGAGGACAACGCCAACAGATTTTATTATTCTATCGCCTTCATCATGACCCAATTGATCGTTAACGCGCTTGAAGTGATCAATGTCGACAATCGCAAAACAAGTGGGCTCTGCATCGTGATATCGTTTAGTGCGTAGGCATTGCGCCGCCATTTCCTGATCAAATTTACGTCGATTCCACAAGCCGGTCATGGCGTCTTTCTCACTCATTTCTCGCAAACGATTTTCAAGCTCCTTGCGGTGGGAGATGTCAACGAATGAGGCGACGTAGAATTGAATCACACCATTTTTATCGGTTACCGTCTGGATGCGTAATATTTCAGTTATATGTGAACCATCACGACGTTTATTGACCACTTCACCTTCCCATAAGCCATCTTTTTCAAGGATCTTCCACATATTAATGTAGAACTCTTGTTCATGCTTATTGGCCGCAAAAAATGAAGGCTGTTTTCCTTTAACTTCCTCAAAGGTATAACCGCTCACCCGAGTGAATTCTTCATTGGTTTTAATGATTCTGTTTTGCCGGTCGGTGATTAACATGGCAGACATACCATTCATGGCCGCTCGAGCAATTTGACTGTCCATACTGTTTTTAGTGTGGTTATAGTTCCAAACTATAAAACTAAAGGTAATGAGTAAAATAATGATGTAAACCGATATGGCTTTGATTGCGAGTTCATCTTTACGCGAGAGGTACAACTGATCTGCGTCATGCTGGGAAACTTCTGCCACGAGAATGAAGTGAAGTGGTCTGTCGAGCGTGTTGAGAGCCGTCTTAACATAGGAGAGCCATTTTCCTTGCTCGAAAATCGTGCCATGTTGATTCAACTGAATATCACGCCATAAATTAGGGTAGAGTTTGCTTAGTTTGTATTGGGAATTTTCCTTCGCGATATGACCCATTATGTTGGTCATATTTTTAGACATCACATAATAGCCTTGAGTATTGTAGACATCAGGCAATTCATTATTAAATTTGTCGTAAGTTAGTCGTAGGTATAGAAATTTAAAGTCAAGATTAGCAATAAAATATCCATGACGTTTGGCATTGATATCAACTGGCACAATGATACGCAGACTTGGCGTTAAGGGTTTTACTATTTCATTGTTCTCTTTTTTTAAATCAATCCCGAAGGTGCCAATAGTATTGGTAGGAAGCTGTCTAGCGAAAGAGAAATAGTCTCGATGCACTTTGTTTTGCAGAAGCTTTGGAGAAGTGACAGCGCTGGTTCTTTGATTGTGGGTGATACGTACAATTTCTTGTCCATCGTTATCTAAATAGCGCAGTTGAGAAAAGTAGCCTTGCGTGCGGGCAACTAATAACCAAAAGTCTTGTAATGCACTTGTATTTATTGGGGTTGGCTCAAGAATAGCGCGGCGGAAGATGCTGTTACTAGAGAGTGTTTTGACGGATTTTAAGATTTTGGTCGAATGGGACTTTAACTCTAATCGAGCGTATTCAAGCTTAGCTTGCGTTAGACGATCCACTTGTTGGCGAGCCTCTTCCTCTGCTTTTGATAGTTCGCTGGCAAAGTAAAGTGTTGGCACAAAGGCTAGGGCGATAAACACGAGAGCGAATTGTAGAAGAATGCGGAAATTTAGTTTGAACATTTCGCCCCAACGAAGTCACAAATTTATCTAATAATTTTGTGAATAATTATATGGGCTTTTATGAATTTTACTGTGAGCCGTGTGGAATATCCTATGATATCGACTTTGATGCTGAGCAATATGATGCATTTGGTTATTGTAAGTACTTAAAAAGCAAAACTAAAAAAGCCCTACTCATGGAGTAGGGCTAGCGCCAAGTCAGATATTGGGGGACTGGCTAAACAGTTTCTGTTTAAGCGGTCGCGGTTTCGGCTTTCTTTTCGCTATTGCGATTTTTCAAGAATGCGTAGCCAAATCCTGTTAACGCAGTACCGGCAGCGATGGCGAGTAAGTACATAAGAACCGGGCTTATAGCGTTAGGGATAAGCAGCACAAATAATCCACCATGTGGTGCCATGAGTTTTGCTCCAAACAGCATTGAAAGAGCACCGGTTAATGCGCCACCGGCCATACATGCAGGAATAACGCGCATTGGGTCTTTTGCCGCAAATGGAATGGCACCTTCTGAGATAAAGCATAACCCAAGGACAAATGATGCTTTTCCTGCTTCACGTTCACTAGCTTCAAACTTATCTCTTGCAAGGAATGTGGCCAGCCCCATACCCAGTGCGGGAACCATACCAGCTGCCATAATCGCTGCCATAGGTGCGTAAGTTTGGGAAGCCAGTAGACCAACGCCGAAGGTGTAAGCCGCTTTGTTGATAGGCCCACCAAGGTCAAAACACATCATTGCGCCAAGGATAACACCGAGTAAGACCGCGTTTGCCGACCCCATGTTATTCAAGAATTCAGTCATCGCAGCCATAATGCCAGCAACCGGTCCGCCTACGATGTAGATCATTACCAAGCCAGTAAAGAGGCTAGCAATGAAGGGAATGATCAGAATCGGTTTCAAGGCTTCCATTGACTGAGGCAAGTGTACTTTATCCGCAATCAATTTTGCTGAGTACCCCGCAATGAAACCCGCAGCGATCCCACCAAGGAACCCTGCACCCGTTGAACTAGCAAGCATGCCTCCAATTAGACCAGGTGCTAAACCCGGACGATCCGCAATGGAAAAGGCAATAAAGCCAGCAAGCACAGGGATCATAAGCGCAAAGGCTGAGCCACCGCCTATCGTCATCAAGGCTGCAGCCAGTGTGCCTTCCTCTTTGAACGCTTCAATACCAAAGACAAATGACAGAGCAATGATCAGGCCTCCAGCCACTACAACAGGTAACATGTGAGAAACACCGGTCATCAAATGCTTATAGACGCCTTTCTTTTCCTCTATCTGATTACTATCGCTTGAACCTGTGTGCTGGTACACCGTTGCTTCAGCCAATGCTTTGTTGATCTCTTGTTCGGTTTTCTTTAGTGCAGGGCCTGTCTTCGTTCGATACATCAACTTGCCGTTAAATCGGTCAAGTGGAACTTCGATATCGGCTGCGACAATAACAAGATCGGCTGCGGATATATCTGCGTCGGTTAGTTGGTTTTTGGCACCTACTGAACCGCGTGTCTCGACTTTGATCTGGTGTCCCTGACGCTTAGCTTCGTCTTCAAGTGCTTCTGCTGCCATGAAAGTGTGTGCGACACCGGTAGGGCATGCTGTAATGGCGACAATCTTTTTCGATTCTTTGGTCGTAGAGGTGTTGATTGACACTATGTCCTCAGCGCTGAGGAGCACGGCTTTATTTGTTGCTGATTGTAGAAAAGCCACGGCGTCTTCAGTCACGTCATTAATTGACGCTTGGTATACTTTTTTACCGACAAAGCGTGATGTATCAACCTGTGTATTGGCCGCAATGACTATTATTTCAGCGGAGTTTATCTCCTCAGAAGTTAACATTTGAGTTTCAATAACATTTGATTGGCACTCAATTTTCGCATTCCACTTGAGTTTATCAGCGGCTTTCTCTAATAGCCCTGCAGCAATGATGCTGTTTGCGACACCACTAGGGCAGGCGGTAATGATTGCAATATTCATAATCTCGACCTTTGTCCTTAAGCTTTCGGTTTAGAAAGCGGATTGATTTTGATTTGTTTTTGTAGGGTATGTACTTGCTCGATGTCTGGCACACCAACACCGACTTGGCTCACAGCCAAGGCGGATAGTGCAGTAGCAAAAGACAGTAATTCTGTTTTCTCTAGCGATGTCATATGTCCCCAGCACAAACCGGCAACAAGCGTGTCTCCTGCTCCCACAGTACTAACAACGTCCATGTGAGGAGGTTGCGCTTGGAGCCATTCATCTTGGTTTAACCACATCACACCGTCAGCGCCCATCGACACGACGACATTCTCGATTCCAATCTTGTTCAGCTCTTCTGCCACAGATTGGTATTCTTGTGTGGAGGTCAAAACGCGGCCGACATAATCAGATAGCTCTTCATCGTTAGGTTTTATTAACCATGGAGAGGACGCTATTCCAGCCTTTAGCGCTTCACGGCTTGAGTCAAATAGGACTTTTTTGCCTTTTCCTTGTAAGTAGGAAATCCAAGAAGCACAACGTTCAGGAGTGACCCCTTTGGGTAGGCTGCCCGCTAGTACAAAATAATCGTGATGTTCTGTAAGCTCTTCCAGTTTTGCTTCAAATTGACTCAATGCCAATTCATCGATAGCTATTCCAGGGAAGTTGATATCGCTGACGTCACCGCTTTGTTCTACGAGTTTGACGTTAATTCGTGTTGCACCGTTGACACGAATAAATTGATCATCAGCTCCTATATCTTGGAATAACTGACAAAACATCTCTTGGTTATCTCTTCCGAGGAAACCAGTGACCGTGACGTCAGCTCCTAAATCTGACAATACTCTTGCAACGTTGACACCTTTACCTGCTGCATGGAATGAGCTTTCGTGAACAAGGTTTACTGAACCTTGCTTAAGGCTCGAAAGGCTGCCAGTGAGGTCAAGAGCTGGGTTGAGAGTGATAGTAACAACTTTATTTGTCATGACGTTTCCTTAACTCTCGCCTAAGCCGGATTCAATGGCTGCACCGATTGAAGCTAAAGCTTGCTTTGCATCACTCCCTTCTGCGGTGAATTGAAGGTGATGGCCTTTCTTTACTCCTAACGCAATGACTTTCATCAGGCTCTTCGCATTCACGGCTGAACCATCACCATCTAGATTTGAAACCTTAATGGCGGATTCAAACTTTTTCGCTTCGGCTACAAGCATAGCGCCTGGCCTTGCGTGTAATCCGTGAGCATTCTTAATCACAAAGGTGGCGCTATTATCACTATCCGCTACAGGTTGGGAGTCTATGTCGTTCGATTTGAATAAAGCGAGTAATTGGTCTGCCGTCGCTTCTGTTAACGTATTTTGCTTACCTTCAAACACGATGTGGCTAATGGTGTTTAATTGAGGTTTATGACTATCGTTGCAGGCTGCAAATGCGATTAATGCTTTTACATTCTTACCTTCGTACTCGCAGTGGTTGGCGATAGAAACAAAAGCCATACCTGTGCGGAGAACTGCGCGGTCTGAGCTGACTAGCCAAAGGCCATTGCCAAGATGAGTAGGGGGAGTCGTCACTAAGCTCGCCACGAACTCACTATTGGCACAACCGGTATTTTTCAGCAGTCCACCTGCAACCGCAGACATTTGAACCATATCGCTCGCTGGGAAGTTAAGCTGAATCAATGAAGGATCAAAATCAATGTCTAACTGCGCTTCCCCATTGAGAAGGGCAACGATTTCTTCTTCACTCTTAGCATGTTTTATCTTTTTCTCTATGCCATCGGCTGATAACACCTTGGTAAGTTGTTTTAAGATGCCTAGATGTTCATCAGATTTAGCCGCAATGCCAATCGCCACGTAGGCCGTATTGCCGTCTCCCCAGTCAACACCTTGTGGGAAGTGTGCAATGGTTACCCCTGTTGTTTTTACAAGAGAGCGAGTGTCAGTTGTACCGTGGGGGATGGCAATGCCGTTACCGAGAAATGTGGAATTCTGGTTTTCTCGGTTGAGCATTCCTTCAACGTAACCATTGTCGACTAGACCCTTATTAGTCAGTGACTCAGCCAGGAAACTAATGGCACTTTTTTTATCCGAGAACGATTGCTGTAGTGCGATATCGTGTTTTGTTAGTTTAAGCATATGCGCCTCAATTCGTTTGTTAATACGATTCAGTTGTCCTTAACTTCAACTTCAAGCTGAATCGTTTCAGCAAATTGGTAAAAAAATTCAGCAAATCAAAAAGCGTCGCTTTATCTTGCTGTGATATTCAAAACTCAAATCTTTATCAAGTTTTCGATTTTGCTGAATCCTTTCAGCTTTTATGCTGAATCGTTTCAGTTTATAATGCAAATATTGTTGGGATCATCATTTAGGATTTTTGATCCAATGCACAGAATAAGTAGGCTAATATGACACTTGATGAAATAGCCAAATTGGCTGGGGTATCGAAAACGACAGCCAGTTATGTCATTAATGGCAAGGCACAAAAGTATCGAATCAGTGAGAAGACACAAAAGAAGGTCATGGCCGTTGTCGATGAACACAATTACCGACCAGATCTCGCTGCAAGTACGTTAAGAGCAGGGCAGAGTCGCTCATTTGGCTTGATTATTCCTGATTTAGAGAACACCAGTTATGCCCGCTTGGCTAAGCTATTAGAACAAAACTCGCGTGCGGCGGGATACCAAATACTTATTGCTTGTTCGGACGATGATCCGGTGACGGAAAAAAGCGTTGTTCAGGCATTGGTTAGCCGTAAAGTAGATGCTCTTTTTGTAGCTAGTGCAATTCCAGAAGCCAGTGACTTTTATCTCGAATTGCAAAATAAAGGCACGCCAGTGATTGCAATAGACCGACCTTTGGATGATGAACATTTTTCATGTGTCATTAGTGAAGATTTTAGTGCAGCTTATGAGTTGACCTCGTCGGTTTTAAGTGACGGTGTAACTAAGGTGGGGTTGATCGGGGCACTACCTGAGCTGAATATTTCTCGAGAGCGTGAACTCGGTTTTCAATCCGTGGCTCAGAAAGCACAAATAGATACCGTTGTTGGGTATGGTCAACATTTTTATCGTCAAGATGGTCGAAAAGTTCTCGAAGGCTGGATTGCCGAAGGTAACGTGCCTCAGGCTATCATCACAACCTCATACACGCTTCTAGAAGGAGTGTTAGATGTTCTTCTGGAAAGACCTGACGTTATGGCGAACGTGAAACTATCGACGTTTGGTGATAATAGGTTATTGGATTTCTTGCCGTTCAAAGTCAATTCCTTACCGCAGCAGTTTGAACTGATCGCTGATAGTGCTCTTGCTTTGGCATTGAATGCCACAGCCAAACGTTATCAACCTGGGATTGAACTGGTGCCGAGAAAAATCATAGTGAGACAATAGGTAAGCCCGGTAAATGACCGAGCTTAGTTTTGTGCTAATACTGGAAGCGGACTGACATAGTGATCTGAGGTCCGTAGAGGCCATTATTGCGAGTTTCCGCGGAAAGAGACAACTGCTCCGTGGAATGAAAACGTACACCGGCGTGGAATACAGAACTGTCATCATTGCGCCCAATGCGGCCTGTTGCTTCAATTTGCTCAGCAAGCCACATGCGAAAGCCAATATTGACTTCTGCAACAGTATCGGTGTCACCGCCAGCTTCTTCAGTAAATTTAGTTTGGTGTACAAGTAATTGACCATATACGTCAGCAAACTGACTGATTGGTCCATTAAAGCCAATACCGCCAGCCAAATCGTAGTCGTTGTCGAACTGTGTATCCGCTCTCAGGATAAAATGAGAGTTGTCAGTGAAGAGTGTGCTGAATTCAACACCGCTCATTTCAGGGTTCACCGCTGTGCGTACTTCAAAGAAGTTATAGTTAAAGTTGTTCGCATTTACCGCGCCAGCGAAACCAGCACAGATGAACGCACTGGTTAGGATGATCTTTTTCAAGGGTAGTACTCCGACTCGCATCAAGTTTTTGACTATAAAAAAGGCTTGCAATAAGCAAGCCAAATCTTAACGCAGTGGGAGAGGAATTACTTTATCTTTAAAGCAGTTGAATACGATCGACTTCAATTTCTGGAGTATTTCCACCTTCAAATTCACCAAAAATACGCAGGTTTGTTGTCGCATCTATCGTCTGGTTAAGTCGGACATCATCATCGATCTCAATTTGAATTTCACTCTTTCCATCAGAAAACACGAACGTATCGCCTTTAACTTGACGAACAATGTTTCCATCGACGACCACGTTCTTCTCTGTAAACATGTTGCTGTCTGCGAGTAAAGAGTCCACAGTTGACAGATCAACGGGACCATTAAATTGAATGCCAGATGAAGTATGATCTGCCTTTGCGAGTACCAGAGTAGGTGAAAGAATTAGAGCAGTAGCGGTAGCCAAAATAACTTTTTTCATATGATTTCCTTTTGGAAAAGTTTCGTTGTTGATGGTGCTATTAAGCCATAGCTATTTTGAATAACCTCTGAGGAGAGTATTCATATTCGATTCATTTATTGAGTCAACAAAGCCAAAGAGGCTATGATTAAAGAATACCGAAAAAAGACTCTTAAAATTAATAGATTATGCAATCAGCATTACAAGCACTAATGGTTCAAGGCACCACATCTGACGCCGGGAAAAGTGTACTCGTGGCCGCGTTATGTCGTGTTTTGGCAAGAAAGGGGGTAAAAGTTGCTCCTTTTAAGCCACAAAATATGGCACTGAATAGTGCTGTTACGTCCGATGGCGGTGAGATAGGTCGAGCTCAAGCGGTTCAAGCTAAGGCTGCTAAAGTAGCTCCTACTGTGCACATGAATCCTGTTCTTCTCAAGCCTAACTCAGACACAGGCGCACAGGTCATATTACAAGGTAAGGCTCTAAGTAATATGGAGGCGATTGGCTATCAGAATTATAAGCAAATAGCCTTGCCGACTGTGCTTAAATCGTTTTCAGTGCTTCAAGAACAATTTGAGGCTGTTATGATCGAAGGGGCTGGCAGCCCCGCAGAAATTAATCTTCGTGAAAACGATATCGCTAATATGGGGTTTGCTGAAGAAGCCGATGTACCTGTTATTATCATCGCCGATATTGATCGTGGCGGCGTGTTTGCGCACTTAGTTGGCACATTAGATCTTCTTTCTGAATCAGAGCAGAACCGAGTTGTAGGTTTTGTAATCAATCGATTTAGAGGTGATATATCTTTGCTTCAATCGGGGTTAGATTGGTTAGAACAACGAACCAATAAGCCAGTACTTGGCGTGCTGCCTTATCTGCATGGTTTCGACCTAGAGGCGGAGGATGCGATAAATAATGAGCAGTCTTCTAGTGAATCGGCAAAGTTGAATGTGGTTGTTCCAGTGTTAACCAGAATCAGCAATCATACCGATTTTGATGTACTAAGGCAGAATCCGGATATTCACTTTCGTTATGTGGGTAAAGGCGAGAAGCTTGATAAAGCCGATCTCATTATTTTACCGGGGAGTAAATCTGTGAGAGCGGATCTGGAGTATCTACGCAGCCAAGGTTGGGACAAAGACATTGCAAGACATGTTAGGCTAGGCGGCAAGCTTATGGGAATTTGTGGTGGTTACCAAATGCTAGGACAGGCGATTCACGATCCTTTCGGTGTTGAAGGTAAAGCGGGGCGCGCAGATGCTTTAGGCTATTTACCTGTTGAAACTGAATTGACGAAAGAAAAAGCGCTGACCAATGTGAGAGGAATACTCGAACTATGTGACGAATCGGTTCCTGTGAGCGGGTATGAAATTCATGTTGGTAGGACATCCGGTGAAGGCTTATCCCCGATTTCTTTAGATAATGGTTTATCAGATGGCGTAATCAGTGATTGCAATCAAATCTTCGGTACCTATCTACATGGTATTTTGGATACCCCAGAAGCAATGGAACTGGTGTGCCGGTGGGCAGGTGCTGCGGATATTCGCGCAATTGACCATCATAAAAATCAAGAGCTCGCTATAGATCGTATTGCCGATGCTGTTGAACAACATATGAAGCTCGATGTAATTTGGCCAGAACTTTATAACTGAAATAGATGATGATTTTTTTTAAGCGACTGACTGTCGTTATTTTTACGCTGTTTACTTCCGTTGTGGTTCATGCGTCTGTTAATGTTTATGCGGCATCTTCAATGACCAATGTGATTAAGAAGCTGGCAGAAGAATTTCAAACAGAAACAGGTACGAAAGTGACCCCTGTATTTGCAGGCTCTTCGTCACTTGCTAAGCAGATCCTTAACGGGGCGCCCGCAGACATCTTTATCTCTGCCAACCTTAGGTGGAGTGACTACCTTATTCAAAAGGGCATGATGCAGAGTGACAATGTCACTAATTTGGCTGAAAATCAGTTAGTAGTTATTGCTCCGTTAAATAATCCTACCAATTTTGATGTGCGAAGTAGTGAACAGTGGTTCAAGAAACTGTCTGGGCAAAGAATTGCGATAGGGCAAACTAATGCTGTTCCAGCAGGAATGTATGCCAAAGAGTCATTAGAGACGTTAGGTGTATGGGAATCTTTGAGAGATCATCTAGCGCCAGTCAATAATGTGAGGGTAGCACTAACACTTGTTGAGCGAGGAGAAACGCCTCTAGGGATAGTGTATATAACCGATGCGATGGTGAGTGATAAAGTGAAGATTGTCGCTACCTTGCCATCTTCGACTTACTCACTAATTACGTATCCTATGGCTAGATTAAACGAAAAACCGGCCACTTTAGAGTTTGAGGCTTTTCTCCAAAGTGAAAAAGCGCAAGCGATACTAAAACAATACGGATTTAACTAGGATTATCTTCATTGCTTTCTGATTACGAATATCAGGCGCTAATGCTTAGCCTAAAAGTTGCGCTTTATACTATCTGTTGGCTGATTCCTATCGGGATTGGATTTGGTTGGCTGCTGGCTAAAAAGCAGTTTATCGGTAAAAGCTGGCTCGACAGCTTAATTCACCTTCCTTTGGTACTTCCTCCTGTCGTTATTGGTTATTTACTCCTGATTTCAATGGGACGCCAAGGTTTTATTGGCCAATGGTTGTACGAATATTTCGGGCTGGTCTTCTCTTTCAGCTGGAAAGGGGCGGTACTTGCGTGTGTGATCGTTGCTCTACCTCTGATGGTTCGTTCAATTCGCCTGAGCTTAGAGAGTGTAGACCCTAAACTTGAGCAAGCAGCCGCAACACTTGGTGCCTCTCCACTTAAAATCTTCTTTACCATCACGTTACCACTGACAATTCCCGGAATCATCACAGGGACAATGCTTTCATTTGCACGTAGCCTCGGGGAGTTTGGCGCAACGATCAGTTTCGTATCTAATATTCCCGGAGAAACCCAGACGATTCCTTTAGCTATGTTTACTTTCATTGAAACGCCTGGAGCAGAATTAGAAACGATGCGCTTGTGCGCAATCTCTGTAGTCATTGCTTTAGCTTCTTTAATCGGCTCGGAAATGTTGAATCGTCAGTGCGCCAAAAGATTAGGAACACAACGATGAGTAATATCCTAATCCAATTTAAGCAGACTCTCGGTGAGCAGTTATTCGATGTTGATGTGTCTATTCCGGGAAAAGGGATAACGGCTATTTTCGGCCGCTCTGGGGCAGGTAAAACATCAATTATTGATGTTCTAGCGGGTTTAAGAGCCCCTGATGAAGGAGAGATTGTTGTTTCGAACAAGACACTATATAGCTTTCAGGCCAAACTGAATATTCCTGCGTATAAGCGTCAGGTTGGTTACGTGTTTCAGGAATCGAGGCTTTTTCCGCACTATCGTGTAAAGGGGAATCTTCTTTATGGTGTGAAAGATTTTGACCAAAACCACTATGATAAAATAATTAAGCTGCTTGCTCTTGAGCCACTTCTGAAACGATTCCCAATCCAACTTTCAGGTGGAGAAAAGCAAAGAGTTGCCATTGGTCGAGCGTTATTATCTAAACCCCAAATACTTCTTATGGATGAACCTCTGGCTTCGCTTGATATCCCTCGCAAACGAGAAGTTTTACCATTTTTGGAACAGCTGGCGAGCGAAATAGAAATTCCGATCCTTTATGTCTCTCATAGTTTGAATGAAGTTGTACGCCTAGCAAATCACATTGTCGTGATTGATGATGGCAAAGTGGTGACTTCAGGAAACCTCGAGGAGGTATGGTCTTCAAGAGCGATGAGACCTTGGCAATCTTTCTCTGATCAAAGCTCGCTATTTGAGGCTAAAATCCTTCACCATAACTCAGACTATGCATTGACTAAAGTTAAGCTGGCTGAAAATGTTTGCCTCTGGGTTCAGCGTTTAGAAATGGAGAACAATGCCAAAGTCAGACTTCAAGTAAGAGCTAGTGATGTGTCTATTGCATTGGATAGACCGGATAAAAGCTCGATACGAAACATACTTAAGGCCACAATTGATCAAATACAAACTCACTCAAACGGTGCAAAGCGTCAAAGTGTTTCAGTTAAGCTAAAACTGGATAAAGAGTGTTATTTATGGGCGACGATTACCGCTTGGGCCAAAGATGAGCTAGAACTCGAAGAAGGGCTTGAAGTGTTTGCACAAATTAAAGGGGTGAGTGTGACCCAAAAAGATGTTGTATTGAGCCATTAAAAACGCCGCACTGTATCATGCGGCGATTTTTGGTGTTGTTACTTGGCGAAAACGTCAGTGAAATCACGCTTTAAAATGGGGTCACGACGTGCTTTCTTAATCTGTTTAACCATATCTTTTACACAGTTATGAAGAACTTGATCAAGAAGCTGAGCACGATACTCTTCTTTCTGCTCATCAGTCATATCTTCAGGTAGCTTTAACGTTGGGAACTCTTCCATTACATTAACACCTGCAAACGCCTGACTCACAGAGATTAGAGCATGAAATTGCTCGAAGTTATCTAGAACATTTTGAGCACTTTTTGGTAGCTCATCCCAAGCTTCCCGAACTGCTTCTTCAGAGACTTCGTGAATGGATGTCACCATGAAGTGCATCGCTTCAGGTACATCGTCAAATTCGATGACTTGACGAAGCTCTGCTGAAACTGTCGAAAGGTCAACTTTAGGTTGTTCTGTTTGATTTGCGTCAGACATTAATTTTTATCTCATAAATTTTACGTATACAGCGGCGTTATCCTAAAAAATCCACATTAAATGTCAACCATAGTGGAGGAATTGGTGACCTTAGAGTATTATTTTTTATAACCAGCTGATTTTTCGGCCAGTTTATAAATAACAGGTAGCGCGAGTGGAATTATCGGGATCTTCGATGAAAATACTTTTAGTCGATGATGTGCAAATGGAGCGCATGCAATTGGCTATTCGTCTAAAACAGCTGGGCCATACCGTCGAAATGGCCGAATCAGGGAAACAGGCATTAGAAATGTACCCCACATTTGAACCAGAACTCATCTTACTCGATATTTCAATGCCTGAAATGGATGGTTTTGAAGTTTCTAAGCGTATTCGTTCCATCTACAAAGAGTGGATACCCATCATTTTTCTTAGTAGTCACGATGAACCAACGATGATCGCTAATGCAATAGAAGCGGGTGGGGATGACTACCTAACCAAGCCCGTCGATAAATTGGTTCTTGCTTCCAAATTAATTGCGATGCAACGCATTGCCTTTATGCGCCGAGAACTTAACCAAAAAACGGCCGAATTGGCTAAGGTGAACCAAGAGCTGGAAAAATTAGCCAGTGAAGATGGCCTGACTAAAGTGAAGAATCGTCGCTACATTGATGAAAAACTTAAAGAAATGATTGCTGTCCATGGTCGTCACAGCCTACCGCTGAGCTTGATTTTGCTCGACGTTGATCACTTTAAACTCTACAACGATAACTATGGTCATATTGAAGGGGATAAGTGTTTGATAGAGATTGCTCAAGCCTTGGACTCCTTATTTTCACGCAGCGGTGAGATTGTTGGCAGATACGGTGGGGAGGAGTTTGTTATTGTATTAGGCCATACGGACGCCGAACATGCTCAGCAGCACGCAAGACGTATTCAATCTACACTTGAAACCTTAGCAATCAAACATGAATATAGTTTAGTCTCCGACTATGTGACGGTGTCACAAGGGGTGTGCAGTTTCACCCCCAAAGGTAGCGAAATACCAGATGTGATGTATTCAAAGGCAGATGAGGGTCTCTACAAGTCAAAAAGTGAAGGTCGTAATCGATTCAGTTATATCGAATAAGCGATTTTATTCTAACAGTTTAAAGGCTCAATAAATTGAGCCTTTATATGTAAAATTATGCAATTTCGACACGGTTTCGTCCTGCTCGCTTGGCTTTATATAAAGCCGCATCAGCACTCTTCATCACTTCACCGACATTATCAGCGTCACTATAATCTGCGACCCCAATACTAATTGTCACATTAACGTGATCATGAGAGCTCGATCTTTTACGTTTTTTGGCGCCTGTCTTGTCATTTTTGGGTCTGGATTTCTCGTTTCTTACAACCATTTCATATTCTTCTATGGAAGCTCGTAACAGTTCTAAGTGATCCAAGGCTTCATCAACGTTTTTATTTTTGAACAAAACCGTAAACTCTTCCCCCCCATAACGATAGACCTTTGCTCGTCCCCCGACTTGCTTCATTTTACTGGCGACAAGTTTAAGGACATCATCTCCGGTTTCGTGGCCATAAGTATCGTTAAATGATTTGAAATGATCGATATCAAGCATAGCGATAGTGTAGCGTTTACCTAGGTGACGCAAATCAGACTCTAATGCCAGACGACCAGGAATATCGGTTAATCTATCTTTGAAGGCAAGCTCGTAACTCGCTGAAAACATGTAAATGAGCAAGAGAAAACCCGATAGGGTGAACATAGTGCTGGACACATATTGAATGTGGAAGAAGGTAAACGTAACAGTTGAAAGCGTTATAGCTGAGTATACCACCGCGTCAATAATACGATTGGCTTTTAAAACGAATATCGCACTTAATAATACTGCGCCGATCGAATACAGAACCAGTATCAGAGGTAACCTAGAGACACTTGGCTCAGAGTAGAGAAAGGTTTTATCAAAGCTTTTGAAGCCACCTTCATAGAAATGCGTGAGGATAAGGTAACACCACAAACCTATAAGTGACAGTGTAACAATGTAGATTATAAATGACCGACTTAGTACGCCTCTTTCTTTGTATGGATACACCAACGCACAAGCAATAGGGACAACAAATGCTAATAGAGAGAGCTCAAGTAAAGTAGAGCCTGTAGAGAGTGAGCTTTGTAGGTGTTCTTGTATGTACCAATAGACGACAAGCATGGTCAGTGCCACCATAGCAATTCGACACTGTTTGAAGGCATGACCTAATCCGATAACACTCAAGAATAAAAAATAGGGGAGATTTGCAGTAATGCCTAAGTTGGCTTGAGTGAGAAGAATCACATTATTCATGCCCAAACCAATCGTCGCTAACAGCAGCACCGGAAACGTTAAACGAAACCAATTTGTTGTTACCAAAGAAAACGACATGTACCTAGCCTTAGCCTTATTTATTAACTTCTTAATATACAAGCCTTAGAATACTTTGATTTGATGATTTTCCAAGCTTTTTACTAAACTAATGAATGAAAAGTGAGTGTTAGTATAAACAATGGTCAAAAAGTGACGGCAAAATACCCCGAATCCCACTTTGTGCCTTATAGTTAACTGATACTCATAAGAAAATTCCAAATCTTAAAGGAGTTAAGGTTTATGCAAATTAGTGTTGATGTTCACAACTACATGGAAACTCTTGTAGGCCAGGTTTTAGCTCACAGTAAATACACTGACCAGTTTGATCATGAACAACTCGCAGATTTGGCTTGTTTGGCCCTAAGTCAACTTAGACCTGTTTATATTCGTCATGATATCGACTTCTTATCTGCGCTGTCAGAGGAAAGGCTCGTTGTTCTTAAGAGGTATTCAGTCACAGCTGTTGAAGCTGCGTTGACAATGATAGTTGACGATAGAAGAAGAAATCGTAAAGATGAAGTTCCAATCATGTTTAGCCAACCAAGATTCGATGATGATACGGAACTTGAATGGTTTGAAAAACCTCTGATTATGCATAAGCAAGATACCTAAGGAGTACTAGGTGGGACTATTTTCTCGTTTGTTTGGTGGCGCTAGTAAAGAGCAAGTTAAAGCCGAAGTTGAACCAATAGAATATAAAGGCTTTCTGATTTACCAAGAAGCTCAGCCTGAAGGTGGTCAGTATCGAATCGCAGGTCGTATTACAAAAGAATTTGAAGGGCAAATTAAAGAGCATCGATTTATACGCTCAGATGTTCTGTCTTCTGAATCGGATGCTAATGAATTTATGTTAAAAAAAGCGCAAATGTTTATCGATCAGATGGGCGATAATATTTTTAATTAGTCTTTCCAACTTGATGAATGTCATAAATTTAAGAGCCATTAGTCGTTATGCTGATGGCTCTTTTATTTTGTGTATTACCGCTATTTATCTGATTTAATTAATAATTAAATGCAGCTGGTACGACCTCTCAAATTTTAGTGAAAGCGTTGTTTCATCATCACGTAATACTCGAAGTGCTTCATTACCAACGGTTATATGTAATGATATTTTGTATTTTTGTTACAAAGTGCTTGAAGTTAATGAAACCGTTAGATAAAAACAGTTAATCATTGTTGCCAGTAGTCAAGGAATAGCTATGCAAATTGGTGTGCCAAAAGAAATATTCGCGGGTGAAACGCGAGTGGCTGCCTCGCCCAAGTCGGTTGAGCAGCTGTTGAAGTTAGGGTTTGATGTTAATGTCGAATCTAGTGCAGGGGAACTTGCAAGTTTTGATGATTCCTCCTTTGAATCATCTGGTGCCAAAATTGTCACCACGGAAGAGGTATGGCAGTCAGACCTCATTCTTAAAGTTAACGCACCAAGCGACGATGAAATCGCCTTAATTAAAGAGGGTGCTACACTCATCAGCTTTATTTGGCCAGCTCAAAACCCAGAGTTGATGGAAAAGCTTTCGAGCAAGAACATTAACGTAATGGCAATGGATTCAGTGCCTCGAATTTCAAGGGCACAAGCGCTAGATGCATTGTCTTCAATGGCCAATATTGCCGGCTACCGTGCAGTGGTTGAAGCTGCCCATGAATTTGGTCGCTTCTTCACAGGCCAAATTACAGCGGCAGGTAAAGTTCCACCCGCCAAAGTGCTTGTGGCTGGGGCTGGTGTTGCTGGTCTTGCTGCAATTGGGGCTGCTGGTAGCTTAGGGGCAATTGTTCGAGCGTTTGACGTTCGTCCGGAAGTCAAAGAGCAAGTTCAATCGATGGGAGCTGAGTTCCTAGAAGTCGATTTCAAAGAAGATTCTGGTGCGGGCGATGGCTACGCAAAAGAGATGTCAGATGAATTCAACAAAAAAGCGGAAGAGCTCTATGCTGAACAGGCTAAAGATGTTGATATCATTATTACAACTGCACTCATTCCAGGCCGGCCAGCGCCTAAGCTAATCACCAAAGAAATGGTGGATAGCATGAAAGCGGGAAGTGTCATTGTCGACCTAGCAGCTGCTAACGGCGGTAACTGCGAATACACTCAAGCAGATAAAGTCATTACGACTGACAATGGTGTTAAAATTGTCGGTTACACCGATATGGTTGGCCGATTACCGACTCAATCATCTCAACTTTATGCGACTAACTTAGTCAACCTGCTTAAACTACTTTGCAAAGAAAAAGACGGTAATATTGATATCGACTTTGAAGATGTTGTTCTTCGCGGTGTTACGGTTGTTAAAGAAGGAGAAGTGACATGGCCTGCTCCTCCGATAAAAGTATCAGCTCAGCCGCAACAGAAACCTGCTGAGCCAGAGAAAGTTGAAGAAAAAATCGCAGAGCCAGTTTCTCCGGTCAAGAAGCTTGCCGCTTTAGCTATTGGTGTTGGTGCTTTTGCTTGGATTGCGTCTGTCGCGCCTGCAGCATTTCTCTCTCACTTTACGGTGTTCGTCCTCGCGTGTGTTGTAGGTTATTACGTTGTCTGGAACGTAACGCACGCACTCCATACTCCTCTTATGTCTGTGACTAATGCAATTTCAGGCATCATTGTTGTTGGTGCTTTATTGCAGATCGGGCAGGGGAATGGGGTTGTATCTTTCTTGGCATTTATTGCCGTTTTAATTGCAAGTATCAACATTTTCGGTGGCTTCACCGTCACTAAACGTATGCTTGAAATGTTCCGTAAAGACTAAGGAGTAACGAGAATGTCTGCAGGATTAGTACAAGCAGCTTATATTGTTGCTGCATTATTCTTTATTTTGAGCCTAGCTGGTTTATCCAAACAAGAATCAGCGAAATCAGGTAATTACTACGGTATTGCCGGTATGACGATCGCCTTGATTGCAACGATCTTTGGTCCTGAATCTCAAGGCTTTGTTTGGATCATTATCGCAATGGCAATTGGTGGCACCATTGGTATTCATTACGCTAAGAAAGTAGAAATGACCGAAATGCCGGAGTTGGTTGCAATTCTTCATAGCTTTGTTGGTATGGCTGCGGTTTTGGTGGGCTACAACAGCTACCTAGATGCACCAGAAGCTGCGACACACGCTGAACATGTGATTCATTTAGTTGAAGTCTTCTTGGGTGTGTTCATCGGTGCGGTAACTTTTACGGGCTCTGTTGTCGCATTTGGTAAGCTTCGAGGTATTGTTTCATCTTCTCCTTTGAACCTTCCGCACAAACATAAAATGAACTTGGCAGCAGTTGTTGTTTCGACTTTGCTTATGATGCATTTTGTGAACGCTGATGGCAGCATGTTCGCACTTATTGTAATGACATTGATTGCATTCGCGTTTGGTTACCATCTTGTCGCTTCTATCGGCGGTGCTGATATGCCAGTCGTTGTTTCAATGCTTAACTCTTACTCTGGTTGGGCTGCCGCAGCGGCAGGCTTCATGCTTGCAAACGATCTTCTCATCGTGACGGGAGCTTTGGTTGGTTCTTCAGGTGCTATCCTTTCGTACATTATGTGCAAAGCAATGAATCGTTCGTTTGTCAGTGTTATCGCAGGCGGTTTTGGTCAGGAAATTTCTATTTCAACCGATGTTGATCATGGAGAGCACCGTGAATCCACTGCGGATGAAGTCGCTGAAATGCTGAAAAACTCTAAGTCGGTGATTATTACTCCAGGTTACGGAATGGCTGTTGCTCAAGCACAATACCCAGTTCATGAAATTACTGAGAAGCTGAGAGCTAAGGGTATAAAAGTACGTTTTGGCATTCACCCAGTTGCTGGCCGGTTACCGGGTCACATGAACGTACTTTTGGCAGAAGCGAAAGTTCCGTACGATATCGTTCTGGAAATGGATGAAATTAACGACGATTTTGATGAAACCGACACAGTTCTCGTGATTGGTGCAAACGATACTGTTAATCCAGCAGCGCAAGAAGATCCAAACAGTCCGATTGCTGGCATGCCGGTTCTAGAAGTTTGGAATGCGAAAAACGTTATTGTGTTTAAGCGCTCTATGAACACAGGTTATGCAGGCGTGCAAAACCCGCTGTTCTTTAAAGACAATACACAGATGCTATTTGGTGACGCGAAAGAGAGTGTAGACGCCATTTCTAAAGCTCTGTAACATAGTCTAACTAAGTAAGAAGCCAGCAACTGCTGGCTTCTTTTGTTTTCTGAGTAGCATTATTGACACCAATATTACATTTGAAATTTATATTTTTGCCATAATGTTTTACTCTACATCTAACCCACTGATTTATAGAATTTTTGCATTGATTAGAACGGCTTTCAATATATTAACAGTATGTACAGCAGCATTGAGTTTCAGTGCTAATGCTGATTCGCTGCCTGAACGCATCGATCAATTTGTCGATTCTTTCAGCCAGGATCAATTCAGTGCATCTTACGATATTCGTATCATACAATCTGATTACCCAACCCGTTTGATCACCCCAGATTCAATGCTTCCTCAGACCTCGTCTTATCCATTGAAAGATATTCAACGTTTGTATCAACTGGCACAAAACTGTACTGGGAAACTGCCGTTAAGCCCGTTGATTACTGAACCGTTGGTATTTACTCGAGCGGTTTGTAAAGGGACAAAGCTGAGTGAAAAATGGTTTGCACGCAGTGGGTTAATTCACCCGGGTGGCGGTACTTATGCCAAACGTTATGTTTCGTTACATCCTGAAAGACAAGAGCAGCTCCAACAGTATATGCATATTAAGGAGAGGCCATTAGCGCCAAGGGAAACACTGCTTGGCCGCTTGCAAAGAATGAACGAAGAAACAATACTCGCGTTGCTTTCAGGATCGAGTATGTTTCTTGAGCAGGGTGAGATGTGGCTACGTCAAAATGATAGCTACTTAGTTTTCCCAGAAAGTATTTGGAAACAAAATGCAGATGACGCAGGATTAAGTGTTCAGCTAAAAAGCGAGTCGAATAGCTGTTTTGTCCAAAGGGGGAATCTCTGTTGGGATGTTGAAGATCACTCTCAGATACTTCGAGTCAGCATGGTCGTATTGGTTATTGCCAATATTCTGTTGGTTTTAGGATGGTCTGTTTACCGTTGGAACACTAAACGCCAAGAAATGAAGAGTCGAATGTTGATTCTTCAGATACTAACACATGAACTTAGAACCCCGATCGCGAGTCTATCTCTAACGGTCGAAGGTTTTCGGCGTGAGTTCGAGAAGCTGCCTGAGTCAGTTTATGATGAGTTTCGTCGACTGTGTGAAGACTCTCGGCGCTTAAGACAGCTGGCTGAAGCCAGCAAAGATTACTTACAATCAGACAATAAACCTCTGGCCACCGAATGGGTGCCATCAGTGAAAGAATGGTTAGAGTTTAAAGTTGATGAAGAATTTAATGGCAAGATCCAATTAGCAGTCAATCATGATGTAGCAGCAAAGCTGAATGTTTATTGGCTAGGAACTTGTATTGATAACCTGATACGCAACGCGACCAAATATGGTGTTGCGCCGATAGTGCTGGATGTCAGCACTGATGATAATTTAATTACCGTTAAAGTGATAGACCAAGGCGAGTTAACTCAAAAAGATTGGCGACAATTGCGTAAGCCATTTGTTAGTAAAGCTGGTCTTGGTTTAGGCTTAACAATCGTTGAATCTATGGTAGGCAGAATGGGGGGTAAAATGACCCTGATTGGACCGCCAACAACGTTTATATTGGAGATACCTTGTGAAACAGACACTGCTTCTTGTTGAAGACGATAAAAACCTAGCCGATGGCCTGTTAGTCAGCCTAGAACAAGCAGGGTATGAATGTTTTCACTCTGAAACCATTGCTGATGTAGAGCAATATTGGGATAAGGCGGATCTTGTTATATTGGACCGTCAATTGCCGGATGGTGATTCCGTAGAGCATCTGGTTGGTTGGAAGGCGATAAAAGATGTTCCTGTCATTTTGTTAACCGCACTAGTAACAGTAAAAGACAAAGTTACGGGGTTAGATGCGGGTGCAAACGACTATCTAACGAAGCCTTTTGCGGAAGCTGAGCTTTTTGCTCGTATTCGTGCTCAACTGAGAGCGCCTGAGTCTGATGCTCAAGATGACAGTAAAGTAAAAACTCAACATTTAGTGATAGATAAAGCAACTCGTGAAGTCTTTTATAAAGATGAGTCCATTACATTAACCCGAACTGAATTCGATTTGCTTTTATTCTTAGCAAGTAATTTAGGCCGCGTATTTACTCGTGACGAGCTACTCGATCACGTTTGGGGTTACAATCATTTCCCAACGACTCGAACAGTCGATACTCATGTTCTTCAGTTACGACAGAAGCTGCCTGGATTGGAAATTGAAACCCTTCGTGGGGTTGGCTACAAAATGAAGGCCTGATGAAATTTAAAGCGTTACTTCTAGGCGTGCTAGCTAGCACGCCTACCTCTGCGGCTAATATCCCATGGTTTGAGAGTAATTCTCCGCTAACTCAAGCCCACCGTTATTTGCTGAATAATGATCTCCCAGCGATGTTTACATCGTTAGTTGAAGTTTGGCAACAGGAGAAGAATAGAGCAATCTCACCACACCTTAATGAGCTGTTTCAGCAGTCACTTCAAGTTGATTGCGGCAAAGGTCTAGATTCAAAACCCTTCCCTGACTGGATAAAAGGGGTTACGGTTCGTGCAATCGAAACCCAAAGCCCAGGACGAGATTCATATCGTGCGCTAATTGAAATTGCGTCTCGAAAAGATGTCACTGATATTTCACTCTCTCGCTGGGTGCAGAAAAGCATTTCTACAGATAATTCCTTTGTTAAGCTAGCTGAAAATGAAGAACAGATTAAATCATACGTTAAGCGTTACAATCTAAACAGCAAAATCCCTATGGGCTTATATCGCTTAGATGTTACAGCCAAAGATCAGACTTCATGGAGCTCTTGGATAGTATTCGGCGAACCGAAGGCAAAAGTCACGGTACGCTGGCAATCCAAAGATCAATGGAGGGTCGAAAGAAATGCGTTATTGAATTCTCATTGCCCTTTGCCAAAGTTAGATACGGCTCTATATAACTATGTTGATGGACAATATAATAAAGTGTGGGGAGACACCTATGAGTCCGATTATCCAAACGCTTTAGAACCGAATATTGTTGAACCCGGTCGATACGTCTTAGCCGTATCCATGACTCATCAAAGATGGCAAGGCCCAATAATTGTTGAACAGTCCCAAATAATTAGTAAAACATATGACGTTTCTATAGAGGAATAATTAAAGTTAAGACACAATAGGACGATATAAACATAAGGAAATAGAAAGTTTATATCGATATGAAAAATTCAATAAAAATCTTATCGTTGTCTATCGCTTTGGCTTCAACAAGTTCCTATGCAGCCACCTATGCAGTAGAAGCACGAGGCGATGCAATGGGGGGAGTCGGGGTTGTTTCTGCAAACTTCTTAACAGCACCTTTTTACAACCCAGCCATCACAGCAATCTATAGACGCAACGACGATGTTGGTATGATCATCCCCTCATTTGGTTTAGCCTATAATGATGAGCACGAGATGGTTGATGGATTAGACCAAGCTGCTGACATCATTAATAGTGCTGTCAGTAGCAATAGTATTACTTCTGAAGATGCTGCTCGACTTCAAACTACCCTCAATGGTTTAGAAAATGATATTGCAAAGCTCGAAATTGGGGGGGTAGTCGCTTTCGCAATACCAAATAGTTTTATTGCGGCGAATCTTTTCGGTAAGGCCTATGCGGAATCATTTGCACAAACAGATATATACTCTGGTGCCAACACCGGCAATAGTGACTTAGATACCGCAGTTAACGCAGAGCTAAGTGCGGTTAACGCTGTCGCTATAGGTGTGACAGAAGTTGGTCTCTCTCTTGCCAAGTATCAAACATTCCTTGGTCAGCATATTTCATTCGGTGTTTCGCCAAAAATTCAGCGCGTTTACACTTATGTGTACAGTGCAAACCTAAACAATTACGATATTAAAGACGTGCGTGACAATGGAACCGGTGAGACCATGTTTAACATGGATGCAGGTTTCTTATGGTTTCATGGTCCATTACGTGTTGGCGTCTCGGCAATGAACTTGGTATCTCGTGATATCATGACGCAAGAGCTTCCGGAGCAGACATTAACTTCAAGCATAGATGGAAGCCAATCGAGAACTATTCCTGCATCTTCATACGCTTATCAAATGAAACCTCAATACACAGTTGGCGTGGGCTTAGTTGCCGACTACGCTACACTAAGTGTCGATTACGATATTAATGAAGATGAGCGTTACACAAATTTTAATGATAACACTCAATATCTGAGAGTCGGCGGTGAAATCGACATCATGCGTCAACTTAAGCTAAGGGCAGGGTGGCGACGCAATCTCGCCTATGACAATCTAGACGATACTATTACTGCTGGTATAGGTCTATCACCATTGAACCTGTTCCAAATGGATATCGGTGCAAGTTACACCAACGAAAACTCAATGGGTGCCTATATCAACTTCTTAGGAAGTTATTAGAAGTTCTGGTGATAATAAAGAAATCATAATATAGTCGGCTCCTAAGTAAATAGGAGCCTTTTTTTATGCTAGATGATTTCCCACCTCTATCTCACCATGAACAACAAAAAGCTGTTGAAAAAATCCAAGAGCTAATGGCACAGGGGATAAGTACAGCAGAAGCCATCAAAATTGTCGCTGAGGAAATCAGACAGCAAGCAAAGCCAAAAGAGTAGAGCTGTTTATTTATATAGGAGAGAGCAGGAAACTGCTCTCTTTTTATTTACACTGCAAACATATTTTTCATAGGAAATTATCTTTGAGCCAAAATGAATCACACGATTAAGCAATGAGAATTTCACATTAAGCTATTTAAATACAATGAGTTAGAATGAGATATTCATCTCCACAACAAAGTGGTACACCCCTTTGTTGTAATTTAATTACAAAGAGTAACCTTTTATCTGTAAGCGCTCACTATTCCATAGCATTTTGTTCTTATGAGTTATGGTGTCACAGATAGCTTTTGGAATATTTGGATTAGAAAGAAATGTTAGAGTCCGATCTCTGGGCGTAGAAATGATAAGTTGTAATATGACAGGAAGCTCTAGTTTGACTTCACTATAAAAAGATACAGTGTCACTTATTGGCTGTGATCATAAGAGGTAAATACGAGATAAAAGGCAGATAATTTAATATCTAAACATTGTGGGGGCGGACATCAAACGCTCGCTATAAATTGAAATCAACGAACGTAGATTCAACTAACTTATCATTAGAGTATCTTTTTAATGGATACGCGACTGAGTCAGGACGATAAACAGCCTTATACTGGGCAAGTTTCTTCATAATAGGCTCGAGAACTTTCTTGCCGTCGATATACTTTGGTTGAAACCCTAACAACAGGTTCAGTTCGTAGGAAAGAAGATATTTATCATTTTCGAGTGGATGGATTGCAACCCACGAGTCACAGTTAATGGTGAGCTTTGAAATTACACTGATATCAGCATCACTCAAACCATCATATTGGCCATTGTTTTCACAAAGCTTAAAGCGCATTACGACTGGTTCAAAATCGATATTTAAAACCACAGTTCGATCTTTCTTGCCTTCGCGACTATAGGTAAACATCACATTCTTTTTGTTAGTACTTGGTACGCCAATAACATGCTCATACTCAACGTTCTCAATAAATGATAAACCATCCCTAGTAGTGGTAGAACAGCCAGATAAAAGAAGAAGAGAAAGAGAGAGAGCGAGTAATTTCATTGATTAATCAGTTTCAGCTTTACATGAACACATAGCATTTTCGCATGAGCTGTATGATAAGTACCAGATGTGGAGGCGGATTTTTTAATGGCTCAAACTGGACATTAGTAAATTGCGCCTACAAGCCCTTAGTGCGCATTATATGTGTTATGTTAAATCAAATCTAAAAATAGAAAGCGCCTGTTTAAGCGCTCTCTTCTGTTATATGGTATTTCTCAAATTAAACATAATCAGATTTACCATAAAATACCTAATAAACAGTTTGTTTAATCAGAGATTAACAAACCATTATTAGTTGTCCTTAACCGCCAGCGAGTTTCACTGTATGACCTTTCTTTTCAAGGTGAGCCTTTATTTTCTCTCTCGCATCACCTTGAATTTCGATATTGCCATCTTTTACAGAGCCTCCACATCCACACACTTTCTTCAGTTCTGCGGCTAATAGTTTAAGTGGTGCATCATCCAAATCTAACCCAGATACAATACACACGCCTTTGCCTTTGCGCCCTTTGGTTTGTCGCTGGATACGAACAATACCATCACCTTTGGGTCGTTGAACCTTTTCATCTTCAGGTTTGATTCGGCCAACTTCTGTGGAATAAACAAGACTCATAAGTACTACTTCTTCTGTTCGGCTTTTTGTTTAGCCAGCAAGTATGCCTCTATATGCTTCTGGATCGCAAGCTTCCCACCCTTAATGAGCTTGCCGTTAAAGAAACAATACCAAGCGTTAGGTTCACCAGTATCGTTTTTTATAGTGTAGCCATGAAAGTTCTCTTGTGCTGGATTACCTTCTGCCTGTTTTTTATTTCCCAAGGAACCAAACTCTTTGGGATCAATTATTGTGGCAGTATCGCAAAACCAATCAATACTCTTTTTTACTGCTGGCATGCTTCCAGACAAAACATGATTTTTGATCTGAACTTGCCATATGTCAGTAGAACTTCCAGCAGTTTTGAGGGTAAAACCTCTATATGTCGCAGCAGCCATAGTCACTTTATTTTAGTAATAAGTTAAATTAATAATAATTGTATATCGCCCTTAATCAAGTATATTGGGTAAGGATAATTCTGTTATAGTGCGCTTGAATGAAGAAAAATATTAGGGTAATCACAGATTTAGATACAAGAAATCGATTCATTAAACTGTTTACTCAATCTGTGAGCATAGACATGATGAATTCACTCACAGATGGTCAATACGCACATAACTCTCTGTTAGCATTAACAAAAGACTGGAATTTATTTTCTGATTATTGCAGGAGGAAATCGGTTAATACTCTTCCCGCTTCTACGGCGGCTGTACGTCTTTTTTTGGAAAGAGAGTCTGCTCAAAGAAAATACTCAACCCTTAGACGTTACACTGTAACCATTTCACTTGTTCATAAAACGCTAGCAATGAGTGACCCAACAAGTCATTCTAATGTTCAGCAATCATTATCTCAGTTAAGAATCGAGAAATCCGGTGATGCAAGCCCTGCAATCCCTTTTGAACGGCAGCACCTTGATCAGCTGACAGAAAAGCTCGACAAGAAACCTTCAATCAAGGTAGTACGTGACCTAGCGATTTATCACTTAATGTTTGAGTGCATGCTAAAGCGTTCAGAGCTGAAACAATTAACTCGAAACAACATTAAACTAGGAACGAATGATTGTCTTGTTTTTATTGGAGACTCAACCTACACACTTACAGATAATGCTTACAAATATTTATCAAAGTGGTTGAAGACGCTACCTATACAGAATACATTTTTGTTTAGTGCCATTGATAAGCATGGAAATATTAGTACTGACCAATTGAATGATTCTTCTATTTATAGAATTTTGAGATCAGCAAGTGACAAGCTAAAATTAAACGTCAAATTCTCAGGTCAGTCATTGAGAGTTGGAGCCGTGAAGGAAATGTCACGCAAAGGGATAAAGACGGTGGATATTCAACACTATGGCCGATGGTTAAGCCCTGCGATGCCTTATCAATACTTGGGAAATAAGGTCACCGCAGAAGCAGAAATGATGATATTTAAACGTTTTAAACCGTGGGACTAAAGTGAGCGTCTTACACAATCTGCAAGGAACTCGGAGAATTTTAAGCCGCTGTGCTCGACCATTTTAGGAAACATCGAAATCGGTGTCATACCTGGAAAAGTATTGACCTCATTCAAATACACATCACCATCCGGAGTAAGGAAAAAGTCGATACGAGACAAATGACGAAGTTTCATCTGTCTAAACACTTTTTCAGAAGCCTGTTGGATAATGATTCGTTGATCGTCAGTCAGATCCGTCGCTTCAACATCTGTTGTTGAATGGCTATCTGCACTGTATTTCTCTTCGTATGAATAGAATGTGTCTTCCGGCGCTTTAATTTCTCCCGGCGGAGTCACATGCAATTGACCTTTGTATTCATACGCTGCAACTTCTAACTCGCGGGGTTTGACGGCTTGTTCCACTAAGACTTGATCTGAGTATCCAAACGCATCATTGATTGCTCTTTGCAGTTGAGCTTTTTCTGTCACTTTATAACAGCCAACAGAAGAACCTTGTCTTGCTGCTTTAACGAATACACTACCCCACTGCTCGAACGCCGCTAAGCTTTGATCATATGCTAACTTATTGTTCTCAGACAAAAAGATATATGGCGTATTTGGAATGGAAAGAGCGTCGTACCAAAGTTTCGACGTGATCTTGTTAAAGCTATTCGCACTGGCTTCAGGGCCACAACCTAAATAAGGAATACCTGTAAGCTCAAGCATCGATTGGATATCACCTGTTTCGCCCGGAAAACCATGAATGCATGGCACAACAAAATCCAATTTTGTTGCATTTACTTCAGAGTTCAAAGTTCCAGCGTTTGTATCGAGATAAACCAGTTGCTCCCCTTGATACCAACCTTCAGGTTTCATTTCTACTCGAATCACCTCAAATTCAGGTGTTAACTCAAGTTGGGATTGTACGAAATCTGCTGAAACGAGCGACACTTCATGCTCAGCCGAACCGCCACCACAAAGTAGTAAAATTGTTGTATTCGCCATTAAGGATCTTTCCATGAAATAACAGAGGGATTAGTAGAGTTAATCATAATAAAAACTCGGCAAGGATTCATTGATTTAACCGAATTATGACCGTTCTGACAGTTTGTTTGATGGATTAATACCCATTAAAAAAGGGGCTGATGCCCCTTTTTATGAAATTAGTTAAGCTTATTCAGCGTTGGGAACTCAGAGTTCTTAATCGCATCAATACTCTTAACGAAAGGTTTCATATCCTGAAGGTCACTAGGAAGTTTTGAAATGGCTTTCTTCGCATCAGCGCGAGTGGCGTAGTCTCCGTAAAGGACTGTGTACCACTTTGTGCCGTTGACGACTTTATAGTTTTCCCACACTGGCTCGCCATCACGTGGTAGTTTACGTGCAAACTGGTCCACTTTGGTTTGGCTGCCAACCGCAACAACCTGAATCGTGAAACCATAACGTGGGTTCATCGCTTTTTGTTTTGCAGTTGGTGGGATAATCGCGACTGCTGGCTTAGCCTTCTTCTGAGGTTGCATGTTAGTCATTTGCTTCTCAGCCATCGGCCTTACAGTCTTAACCGCTTCTTCCGTGACGCCGTTGGTAACGCCTTGCTCTGAAACAATCGGCTTCTCTACTGCCGCTGTTTTGTAATCCTCACGATAGCTTTCAGAGGACACGTCAGTTACGTAATCACTCGATACACACGCTGAAAGCACCACTGATAAGCCAACTATTGCGATTTTTTTCATGAATTCTTCAAATGCCTTTTGTAGAAATTACTGTAAATCATGCCGTTAGATAGGATTAGAATCAACCCAACATTCTAATTATATATCAATACACTGTGACACATGGCACAAAGTCGGAGTCACGTCAGGTGATCTGATTAAAACAACGCCTAATTATCTCTGAATTCGTTTAAGTGCTTGGTTAATATTAGCTTAAACGTTGAATGTCGGAGTGCATAAATGAATAGTCTAAGCTACTTACTTAAACCAAAGTCAGTCGCTGTTGTTGGAGCTTCGACCAGAGCGATGCGAGCAGGCAATATCGTTATGAAGAATCTTCTTCAAGGCGGGTTCGAAGGTGCAATTATGCCCGTCACTCCACGTTATAGCTCAGTGTGTGGTGTTCTTGCTTATAAAGATATAGATTCACTTCCCATTACACCAGATGTCGCTATTTTATGTACAAACGCGAGCCGGAATTTAGAACTCTTCAGGCAGCTTGCCGAGAAAAAAGTAAAAACGGTTATTGTTCTCTCTGCAGATATGCATTTGGCTACTGACGATGGTTGTAGTATTCAGGAAGCCTGTCTTACGGTCGCTCAACAGTCCAATATGCGAGTATTAGGTCCTAATAGCCTTGGTATGATCCTACCTTGGATCAATTTTAACGCATCATTTTCGCCGGTCACTGCGCAGCAAGGGAAAATTGCTTTTATCTCTCAATCAGCAGCGATGTGCACCACTATACTCGATTGGGCAAATGACAAAAACATTGGCTTTTCTGCTTTTATCTCTCTTGGTAATGCCCTCGATATAGACTTTGCAGATTTGCTCGATCACCTAAGTACTGATGCTCATACGGAAGCTATACTGCTTTACGTCGATACCATAAAAGACGCAAGACGATTTATGTCTGCAGCTCGCGCGGCATCTCGAAATCGTCGAATTTTGGTATTGAAAGGAGGTAAAACGTCAGCAGGTCGGTTAGCCGCTCAAGCCCACACTGGTGGAGACAATACCCTCGATATTATTTATGACTCAGCAATTCGCCGTACCGGTATGTTAAGGGTAAACAACTCACATGAGCTATTTGCTGCAGTAGAAACACTGACTCATTCAGTCCCACTTCGTGGTGAACGCCTTGCCATTATCACTAATGGTGGCGGTCCCGCAATCATGGCCGTTGATACCCTGCTAGTCCGTGGCGGGAAACTAGCTGCTCTTCCAGACGAAGTGATAGAACAGCTCAGTGGCGTATTACCTTCCAGTTGGAGTTACAATAACCCGATTGATTTAGTGGGTGATGCAGGACCTCAGCGTTATATTGATACACTCAATATTTTAATGGATAGCGACTGTGCTGATGCCATTCTGATTATGCATAGCCCTTCTGCTATCGCCCACTCCGAGAAAACGGCGATGGCTATCGTGGAAGCAATTAAAGCGCACCCTAGGCATAAACGATTTAATATACTCACTAACTGGTCCGGTGAACTTACGGCGCGGCCTGCCCGTCAAATATTTACTCAAGCAGGAATTCCAACCTACCGAACGCCCGAAAGTGCCGTTGTTGCATTCATGCACTTGGTTGAGTATAGGAGAAATCAAAAACAATTGATGGAGACACCAACCACTGCAGAACCAGTGCATATTAGAGAGTTAAATGAAGCCAAGAAATGGATAAACAGCAAATTACTGGATAAAGAAACAGTATCACTAGATACTCACCAAATTGGGCAATTTCTTAAGCACTTTGATTTTAATGTCTTACCCACTTGGATTGCTTCTGATGCCAGTGAAGCGGTTCACGTTGCCGAACAAATTGGTTACCCTGTCGCGGTAAAACTCCGATCTCCAGATATTGCCCATAAGTCTGATGTACAAGGGGTTATGCTCAACTTACGTAATAGTCATGAAGTCGCCAGTGCTTCACAAGCGATTCTCGACAGAACGAAGCTTTCCTATCCTTCTGCTCATGTGCATGGCCTTTTGGTTCAAGGCATGGCAAAACTTGCAGGTGGCGAAGAGATACGTATCAAAGTCAAAACCGATGAGACATTTGGCCCTGTGATTTTAATTGGGCAAGGCGGTTCAGAGTGGGATGAGTCTATCGATGCGGCGTCTGCGCTCCCACCGCTCAACATGACACTGGCTCGCTATTTGATCGTCAGGGCAATAAAGAGCGGTAAAATTCGCTTGCAAAAGCTACCCATACCAATGAATATCCAAGGGCTGTCTGAACTTCTAGTTCGGATATCACAAATGGTCGTGGATTGCCCTCAAGTTCACGAGCTGGATATCCATCCAGTCCTTGCAGTTGGAGATAGCTTTACCATTCTCGATGCAGATTTAATCCTCAAACAATATCAAGGTGATGCTCAAAAACGGTTAGCTATTCGCCCATACCCAGTTGAGTATGAAGAAAAAATTGAGTTAAGAGATGGTGAAGTCATCCTATTACGCCCTATCCTTCCTGAAGACGAACCTGGCCATGCAGATTTTATTCGTAATGTATCTAAAGAAGATCTGTACAAGCGTTTTTTTAGTGATGTAGGAGAGTTTAACCACGAGGCTCTAGCTAACTTGACGCAAATTGATTACGACCGAGAAATGGCGTTTGTTGCCGTAGCTGACTATGATTCGCAACCGAAAATCATCGGTGTCTCTCGTGCATTGATAAACCCTGAAAATACAGATGCTGAGTTTGCGATTTTGATTCGATCTGACCTCAAAGGAAAAGGGCTAGGTAAGATTTTGATGAACAAAATCATAGACTACTGTCGCCACAAAGGAACTCAGCAAATGTCGGGTATGACCATGCCAACTAACAGGGGAATGTTGATGTTGGCACAGAAACTCGGGTTCAAACTTGATGTTCAGTTTGAAGATGGCGTCGCTGACATGGTGCTCCCGCTTCAGTAAGCCAGCAACGAGCTTGGATCACTCTTTAAGCATCCAATTTTTCTTAAGATACTTAATACACCATGATTTTGCTTCACCCATTTGGTTTCTTTTCCAAGCAAGTATGATGTCTATATCAAACGTTTCCGTATCTGAGATCTTAGCTAGCGTTCCATCATCTATTAAAGGCTTTGCCACCGATTGCGGCAGGGTTCCGATTCCTAAGCCGGATTGCAGAGCTTTAACTTTGGCCGGTAGATTGCTCACGGTTAGCCTTGGTTGTCTTTGAAGGATGTTAACGCTTATAGCTGGTTGTTCTCGTGCGGTATCAGCAATTGCGATGACTCGATACTTAGCTCTTGCTGCTTCATCGAATGGGCCGTTCCGTTTATGGACATAATGATTCGGTGCTGCGACCCAAATCATTTTCAATGAACCAATCGATTCCGCTTTCACATCAAGTGGTAACGTTTCTGGTTTTGGGCAGACCAACAGATCAGATCGACTTTCATCAAGTGACTCCCAACAACCGGCAAGAATCTCTTCTTGTAGCCGAATACGTGTTGAACTGACATTGCTTAAAGCCTCTACCATAGGGAAAAAGTGCTGTACCGGAATCACCCCATCAAAAGCGAGTGTGATATCTAACTCCCAGCCATTAGCAAGCACACTGGCATCATTAACTAGCTTTTCAGTCGCGGCTAAAATGGCTCGCCCTCTTTCAAGAATTAGCTTACCGGCACTGGTGAAACTCGCTTTGTGCCCTGAGCGGTCAAAGATCATGATGTCTAGATCTTGTTCAAGTTTCTGTATCTGATAACTCAGCGATGAAGGTGCTCTATCGAGCTCATTCGCTGCTGCTGCGAAGCTTCCTCTGCGATCTATTGCATCGAGAATATGCATGGCTTCTAGAGTAATTGGACTTTGCAATGCTGTTATTCCTATTAATATAAATTAATGATTAGCGAAAATAATCACATTTCCAGCGTACTAAATAAATCTTTACAATTGTAAATAAAATTTTTATCCGACTGTATTAAAAAGACTTTTAATTAATTAACACGAAGATCGGTAAAATAAGCAACACGATTAAATAATACGAACGATAGTAATTATCATTTAGATCCTATAGAGTTCTGTCCGTCCCAAACATAAGCCTCATTGTGGATTTAAAGGTAATTACAACAATGTATAAAAAATCATTATTATCAGCTTCAATTATACTCGCTCTTGCCTCGAACGCGCACGCTGAAGAGTATGCATTATTTGACGAGGTCGTGGTATCCGCTTCACGCACAGAACAGCAACTTGAAGATGTGGCAGGTTCAGTCTCTGTGGTTACAGATGATCAAATTGATAAAACATTAGCATCTAACATTGATGATGTACTGAAATATACACCGGGTGTAGACGTCATTTCAGATGGACGAATGGGAATCCAACAAATTAACATCCGAGGTATGGAAGGTAACCGTATTAATATCTTGGTTGATGGTGTCGCACAACCCTATATGTATGACCAATCCTACACATTCATCTCTTCCGGTCGAATTGCCTTAGATACAGACATGATTAAGGCGGTTGAGGTGGTTAAAGGGTCAGCTTCAAGCTTATATGGCTCTGATGGTATTGGCGGTATTGTTGCGTTCCAAACTAAAGACCCAAGTGATTTCCTTGGTGAAGGAGATGGGTTTGGAGGGCAAGCAAAATTAGGCTTTGCTTCTCGTAATGATTCTTTCACTGAAAATGTGGTTCTGGCTAATCGCAGTGGTGATCTAGAAACACTCGTTGCATATACTCGAAACGATGCAGGCTTGACAGACAATTTTGCTAATGGCGACTATCAGGATTACTCACCAAAAGACTTAGACTCTAAAGCTGACAATGTTTTGGCTAAGGTTCAGTATCAAATAGATACCGCAAACAGAATAGAGTTTACTGGTGAGTTCATTAACGAGAATAGTAAAGGTGATATCCAACATTCGTCATTCCCTACTTTCAACAGTGACGATACTACCGAACGTTCACGCATAAGCCTCAAACATATTTGGGAAGGCAGCACGAAACTTGCCGACTCGGTAACATCGCAGCTTACGTGGCTATCTCACGAACAAAATAATGTGACTGACCGTGTTGGAACTTCTTTTGGTAGTGTTGTAAATGAAATAAAAGATTATTCTTATGAAGATAAAGGTATTCAAGCAGACTTGCAGGTAAACAAATACCTATCACTTGAATCTTCTGAGCACTTTTTTACGTACGGTCTGGCTTATACCAATAAGGACATTACCAACTACAACAAAATCATTGATCGCTCTAACAATGACCAAACATCGATATACTTTTATCAACCTGATGCAACCGAAACCAGAATTGGATTGTTCGTTCAAGATCAGATTTCATTCCTTGAAGATAAGTTAATTGTAACCCCAGGTCTACGTTGGGATAGATTTGAAACTAAGCCTGATAGCTCCACTGAAGGTATACCTTCAGGCCAAACTTATGAAACGAACACAAGTTCAGCGCTTACTGCACGTCTCGGCACTGTGTATTCTTTAGATGATACATCTAAGGTGTTTGCTCAAATAAGCCAAGGTCACAGAGCCCCAACGTTTGAAGAGTTATACTACTCGATGCCTGGACATAGCTACACAAACGTACCTAACCCAAATTTGGAAGCTGAAGAAAGTATCACGTACGAAACCGGTTATCGTTATACGAATGACTTCTCTCGTTCAGAAATCGCCGTCTTCTATAGCGACTACAAAAACTTCATTGACGTTGTAGACATTGGCTCTGGCTCATCTGAGTATCAGCATCAAAATGTTGGTAAAGCTACAATTAAAGGTATTGAGTTCTCAAGCCGTATTGCCATCAGTGAAGTGTTCGAACTACCTAAGGGTATCTCTACTCACTTTGCCGCTAGCTACACTGAAGGTGAAGATGGTGAGAACAAGCCGCTTAATTCAGTAAACCCGTGGAATGCTGTCGCGTCATTGGATTACGATGCACCTAGCCAAACATGGGGTACCAGTATTGCAATGAACTACTACGCTGAGAAAAAACTATCGGACATTAACATTGACCCTGATGATAGTACGAGAACGCCTGATGAAGTGGGAACACCAAGTGCAACCATTATCGATCTAACAGCGTATTATCGCCCAATGCAAGACCTCACATTGAGAGCCGGCCTTTTCAATGTAGCAGATAGAAAGTACTGGAAATGGAGCGATGTGAGAGGTGAAGGCGCGCTGTATGCTGATGACACTCAAGCAGGTCGCAACTGGGCCATTACTGCTAAGTACGAATTTTAAAACCTGCCTTTTACTAAGTCATTAAGAGCTTAATTTAAACTCTCAAAAGCCATCGCTGGATACTCTGCTTTAACAGAGGTAAGAGCGATGGCTTTACTTATGGCTAGCTAATATTTGAACTGAGAAACTTCCGCATTTAACTGCTCAGCCTGTGAAGACAAGCCCTGAAGAACATTATCCACATCACTAACTTGGCTCGATACCGCTGAAGATGCATCTGCGATAGAGGTAATACTGCCACTGATCTCATCAGTCACTGCTCTTTGCTCTTCGGTTGCTGCCGCAATTTGCACATTCATTTCATTAAGATCGTTCAGCATGGTCACGATCTGTTCCAGCATGACTGCGTTTTGGTCACACGTATCTACTCCTTGTGAAACCGTGCTATTAGCGTTTTCTATACTCTTCGATACATCATTAGTTTCACGTTGCAAAGATTCAATCTTCTCACGTATTTCTTCTGTTGATGATTGAGTACGCCCAGCTAGGGAGCGGACTTCATCCGCAACCACAGCAAAACCGCGGCCTTGTTCCCCCGCCCTTGCCGCTTCAATAGCAGCATTGAGAGCAAGTAAATTTGTTTGCTCTGCAATACCTTGTATGACATCCAATACTTCAGCAATGGAGTTACTTTCATGATGTAAACGACCAATTGCCTCGACAGCGGTCTGCATTTCTTCGTTTAAACGTGAGATTTCTGAGCCCAAATTACGCCCGACAGTTACCCCTTCACTGCCTGTATCGTTCGCATTCTTAACAAACTCAGCCGCTCGACTCGCAAACTGTGCCACCTCAGCAATTGAAGCACTCATTTCGTTTACCGCGGTCGCTACTGACTCCGATCTGTGATTCTGATCCTGAACGGCTGCTCGAGTACTGTTCATATTGCCTGTCATACTTTGAGTATTACTATTGAGGTTTTCGGTCGCCTCAGCAAACTTACGAATAATATCCTGTAAGTGAGTAAAGAGAGAGTTGAGGGACATCGCCAGCTCAGCCATTTCATCTTTACCACCTTCCTCGAGCCGTTCTGTCAAATCATTGTCACGACTGATTTTTTGTATTTTCTCACTCGCAATGCGTATAGGTCGCGCAATACTATTACCAAGGAAGTATGAAACTAATACGGCCGCTATTACACCTACAACAATACTGGTCATCACAGTCGTAAATTTGGATTGAACAAGTGCATCCAAATCCGCTAACGCTTCTGCCTTATCTATTTCAGTCACAATAGCCCACTGCAATCCCGCAGCATCTAGAGGAGAATACACCGACAAAACTTCTATACCACGGTAATCATTAATCACATTAGAACCACTTTGCCCTCGGAATGCTGCTTTAACGCTATCCGTATCCACCATCTGACGGCCAATCGCTGAAGACTTACCTTGTATTTGATCAATTATCGAGCTAGACACACCTGAGCTTTCTAGCTCCTTAATATATTGGGCAGGGTCTTCGATAAGAAAGCGAGATTCACTTCTTAACAAATGATCGGGCCCCACAAGATAGGTCTCTCCTGAATTACCGAGTCCAGCATAACTCCAGTTTTCCTCAAAGGTCATAATGCCGTTAATCTTATCGACGGGCATCTGGAAGATCAGTACACCAATAGTTTGATTATCCACTCTGACGGGAGTGGCAATAAAGGAGGCTGCCGCTTCATATGAAGGAAAGTATGGCGCAAAGTCCTCAAGGTGATATTGAGAAGACCCCAAATTTAGCGCCCCTTTAAACGCTCTGGCGATACCACTACCTGCATATGGGCCAGAGTTAAGGTTTGTCGCATAATCAAGTTCTTTGAACACCGAGTAAATAACGTTGCCGCTAGGATCGACTAAGAAAATGTCGTAATAACCAAACTCTTCTAAAAAGCCTTTGATGCTTGGGTGGTACTTACGATGCACTTCATCGTATTCCGTACCCAGTGAGTCTGCCATCATTTGATGCTTTTCGCCTAGTGGATTTGGGTTGACACCAATGTAACGAGCTTGAAGTGCTTTTGCTCTCGGTGACAATCTATTCAACTTCTGCATTTCATTTGCAGAGTTTCCGCCATTCGCCGTTCGATAGGTTGTGCCAAAACTCGATGTGTAATAATTGCTAAGGCGAGATAAGTCACTGGCACTAACAGATTCAACAGGATAACGCTCAAATGTGTCTTTAAACGCCACCATCGCATCCCTGACACCAATGGAATTGGCTGTGGTCAACATTTGCCCACGTATGTGTTGGAAGTAATTTTCTATTTCACTTCTTTTGTTTTCTCGAATGGAAGTAAGCTGACTAACGGCACGTTGAAACAGTGCTTGTTCTGAGAGTACTGACGCTCTCCACCCTACAAAAATCCCTGTTGCAACAACGGCAATACTACATAACAAGGTTGAAGCCAAAACTATTTTAGTGGCAATCTTCATAACCGAACCTCTTTGCGGAAACTCCATCTCCGCCTCTGTGTTTATTCAGAAGAGTCTTGCCAGCTGACGTACGATTTATATGCATTTAGTGATATAAGTGTAATCATAAAAGTCGATTTTTTCGATTTTGGTTAGATTTATTGTTGTATGGAAAATTAAACCCTGAGGTTAAAAAATAAGTAACCATCTGAAATAAAATCAAAAAAAGTCAATCCGCCCTACTCATTAAGTAGTAATTACAAACTGGTCTAACCTGTTAAATTCATCAAAAATAATTCTCGATCAACATATATCTGCCTGTAATAGCGTCATTTAATAAACCAATACGTCGTGTGTGAATCAATGACATCGTAGAGTTATTCATTTAGTAACGAGTTTGGCTCTGTTGTGAGTATCAAAAAGAAGTTTTCAGACAAATTTTGCAAAAAAATCCGGATAATATTCTTGTAAAATTCTCCAAATCGATAGTGAATCTTTTCAGATTTCGATATTTCCACTCAAAAAAACCAGCACTTTCATCTGTTTTTTAACGTTTGTAAGAATTAGTTTACTCCGAGGTAACACCCCAAATCAGGCGCAATTTAACATTTTGGTTACACTTAGGTTAACTGGCATAACCAAGATTCATCACTGGATTAAGTTTATATAGCAGTGTGAAAGAATGCATATGGCTAATTCTCTAGAATAGTATTTCAGGCTATAACAGAGTTCAGTACGTGAAAGTTGGTTTTGCCCGGAGGATGTTAATCAATTGCTGCCAAAGAATGCAGCGTAACAAGGAGCTTGAGATGAACGTTCAGGCCTTACCCATGAATCGATTTATCGATCATCATGGTCAAGTAGTTAAACCACTCCCTGAGTGGGCTGATGCTGCGACACTGAAAAAGTTCTATTGCGACATGGTTGTCGCACGCACCTACGACAATAAAGCTGTCGCCTTACAAAGAACCGGAAAGCTAGGAACCTACCCGTCTCACTTGGGAGCTGAAGCCTTTGGTATTGCCATCGGCCACGCACTGCGAGTACAAGATGTTTTCGTCCCCTATTATCGTGATATGCCTGCAATGTGGGTTCGCGGTATCGGTATGGAGAAGAATCTTCAATACTGGGGTGGTGATGAACGCGGTAGTGACTTCTGCCCAGAGGGTAGTCACCTATCGTGCCAAGACTTACCATTCTGTGTTCCTATTGCCACACAATGTACTCATGCAGTTGGTGTGGCGGCGGCGTTAAAAATAGCAGGCGACCATAATGCTGCACTCGTCACCTGTGGCGATGGTGCAACATCAAAAGGTGACTTCCTTGAGTCCATCAACTGTGCTGGTGCTTGGAATATTCCACTGGTCTTTGTGGTTAACAATAACCAATGGGCCATTTCCGTCCCTCGTGCTCTGCAGTGCGCAGCTGATTTTCTCTCAGAGAAAGCTAAAGGGGCGGGAATACCGGGTATTACCGTGGACGGCAATGATGTCGTTGCCATGTTTGACGCTGTATCTACCGCTCTAGATAGAGCCAGAAAAGGTAAAGGCGCAACGCTTATTGAGGCAATCAGCTATCGTCTCAGTGATCATACGACCGCAGATGATGCCAGCCGTTACCGTAGCAAAGATGAACTAAACCAAGCTTGGCAATACGAACCCATTCTCCGCCTCAAAAATCACCTCCTCAATTACGGGCACTGGTCTGAAGAAGAAGAGCAAGCCTTACTTTCTAAAGCAAAGCTAGAAGTCGAAGAAGCGGTTGAACGTTATCTTAACCTCCCTCCTCAAGCTCCTGAATCTGCGTTTGACTATCTGTACGAATCCCCCGTTACAGAACTGAATAACCAGAGAGATGAACTGATCAATAAAGCGATGCGAATGCAGGGAGGCAAACATGTCTGAGATTACACTCGTTGAAGCAGTTAACCTCGCCTTGCATCATGAAATGAGCAAGGATTCTAAGGTTGTCGTTTTAGGTGAAGATGTGGGTGACAATGGTGGTGTATTCCGTGCCACTGTTGGGCTAAAAGAAAAGTTTGGTCTAAAACGAGTCATTGACACCCCACTTGCAGAAGCCTTGATCGGCGGTGTGAGTGTCGGTATGGCAACACAGGGCTTGAGACCTGTGGCAGAGTTTCAGTTCCAAGGGTTTGTGTTTCCCGCCATGGAGCACCTGATGTGTCACGCTGCTCGAATGCGTAATCGAACACGAGGCCGCCTAACCTGCCCGGCGGTTTTTCGTGCACCTTTTGGCGGTGGTATCCATGCACCAGAGCATCATTCAGAGAGCATCGAAGCTCTGTTCGCTCACATTCCAGGGTTCAGAGTTGTGATTCCATCATCACCCCAGCGTGCTTATGGATTACTGCTAGCGGCTATTCGTAGTAATGATCCTGTGATGTTCTTTGAGCCTAAACGTATTTACCGCACAGTTAAGTCTAATGTCATTGATAATGGCGAAGCTCTACCGCTTGATAGTTGCTTTACGCTTCGCAAAGGCCGTGACGTCACACTAGTCACATGGGGCGCTTGTGTGGTTGAGTCATTACAAGCAGCACAAAGGCTGTCAGAACAAGGTATTGAAGCTGAGGTAATAGATCTCGCGAGCATCAAACCTATCGATATGGATACTATTTTGAAATCGCTCGACAAGACAGGACGCTTACTGGTCGTGCACGAAGCCAGTAAAACCTGTGGTGTCGGTGCGGAGATCATTGCGCGTGCGGCCGAGCATGCTATGTGCACTCTTAAGGCGCCACCGAAACGCGTAACAGGTATGGACACAGTTATGCCTTACTACCGAAATGAAGATTACTTTATGATTCAGGAAGAAGACATTGTTATTGCAGCAAAAGAACTCGTGGAGGGATGGAAATGAGATCATTTTTATTGCCAGATCTTGGTGAAGGGCTCGCAGAGTCAGAGATTGTGCAATGGCATGTGAACGTCGGTGATATGGTCGAAGTAGACCAAATTATATTAACAGTCGAAACAGCAAAAGCTGTTGTCGAAGTACCAGCACCCTATAGTGGTAAAATTGTCAGCCGACATGGAGAGGAAGGTGATGTCATCAATATCGGTAGCCTTCTGTTAGAAATCGAAGAAGAAGGGACGACAAAGAAGGCAGAATCCAAACAGAAAGATGCTGCAACTGTTGTTGGCAATGTCTCAAGCCAAACTCATCAAGTCGATGTCGACGATTTTTGGATCGGTGCTTCGCACAACACCAGCGAAGGCTCCCCGATCACAGCGATGCCTTCTGCGCGCTTACTTGCGAAAAAGCTCGGGGTGGATCTTCTTCGAGTAAAGGGCAGCGGCCATGACGGCATAATTACCGACGCTGATATTTACGAAGAAGCTGGCAAACAGCAACCGGGAACAGAAGTGCTAAAAGGTGCTCGTAGAACCATGGCTGGCACCATGGCTGAGTCTCATCACAATGTGGCGTCAGTGACGATTACCGAGGAGGCCTTGTTAGAAAATTGGAAAAAAGGGGAAGATATCTCGAGCCGGCTGATCCAAGCCATTGTTCATGCCTGTGAGAAAGAGCCAGCACTTAATGCTTGGTTTGACGCTGAAACGATGACTCGATGCGTACATAGCTCTGTGAATATTGGTATTGCAGTGGACAGCAGCCACGGTTTATACGTCCCCGTTCTGCGTAACGCTAACGAGGTGAAAACGGAAGATATACGCTCGTGGTTAAATGAAACGGTGACAGGCATCCGTGACCGGAAAATTGGCCGTGAGCAGTTGCAACATGCCACTATCACATTGTCTAATTTTGGTGCCATTGCAGGGATTTATGCCACTCCCGTTGTCTCCCCTCCTCAGGTGGCGATCGTCGGTGCGGGGCGTATTATTGAAAAAGTCGTAATGCGAAATAATGAAGCGGTCGCAGTCAAAGCGATGCCACTCTCAGTCACTTTTGACCATAGAGCGTGCACCGGAGGCGAAGCCGCTCGCTTTACCAAACTATTAGTTGAGCACTTGGAAATGAAGCTTAACTAGCCTTTTTAGCCGCGACTTGGTTGCGGCCATTTTCCTTCGCGCTATAGAGTGCCTGATCTGCGCGCTCTATGGCGCTTTGCCAATCATCACTTCCGTTAAACTGAGTCACGCCAAAGCTTGCAGTACAAAAATCGACATTACTCGGTAACATTTTTGCTTTCTTAATCGCCTCTCTCAGCTTTTCGGCTACAATAACCGCATTTTCAGTATCAGTATTCGGTAATAAGACTAAAAACTCTTCCCCACCATAGCGAAAGCTTAAATCGTCTTTACGGGTTTGCAGTATCAGAAGCTTACCCATAGTCCTTAGCACTCGGTCCCCAGCTTGATGCCCATATGTGTCGTTGATTTTTTTAAAGTGATCGATATCAAGAAGTAACAACGATAGAGGTTGCCTGTGCCGGCTCGAACGAGCTACTTCCCTAGGAAGTAGCTCTTCCAAAGCACGACGGTTATAAAGCTGGGTCAATTCATCTTTGATGGAAGTATCATAGATAGTCGCAACAAGTCGCCCTGTTAGCATCCATGTCACTGAAAAACCGATGAATATGATCATGAGTAATGTACTAACAAACGCCAGTTGATGAGCGGTTCCAGAAATCATGAAGTCATCAATTCTTTGCTCAAACAACGTCCAGATAAAACGGAATAAATTATAGATGCCCTGTGTTGCTAATCCTATTGAAAGCAGATACTTAGAGGGTGTCATGTCGGCATTTTTGCCTTTTTGATTAGCAACAATAGTAATGAAGCATAAACTTGATACATACGTGCTCATAAGAATGACACGTGCATTGGTCGAAGGCATAAAGAACGTAAAATAGGTTAACCCGACTATCAATACTGGAAAAGTATAAAAACCTATGTTGGCAGTTTTTCTCGGGAAGCCTCTGAATTGACAAACTCCCCAGAGTAAAATGATGTAGCTAAACGCCATTAAAGAGTTGGCGAGTATCTTAGAGATCCAATGAGTGATTTGATTACCAAAGCTAAGGAGAAGGAAACTCACGGAGAGTAAAAGCAGCGCAAAAGCTATTGTGCTAATACCTCTAACGGTAGGTTGAAGTTGCTGAATCAATAACAATCCAATGCAATAACATAAAGCCAACAAAACACAGATAATAGACAATGTGGCTATATCTAAGTGTATGCTCATCGAATCCCCTCACCAAACACCAATAGATTGAGTTTAGGAGAATTATTGCTCGCTTACACATAAAACCCCGCTAATTTTTAGCGGGGTTTTACTTTTAAATTGAGTTAGTTAATTCTGGTAATATTTCAAACAGGTCGCCAACCAAGCCATAATCGGCAATCTGGAATATGGGAGCCTCAGGATCACTATTGATAGCGACAATCACTTTTGAATCTTTCATTCCTGCTAAGTGCTGAATCGCTCCTGAAATACCGACGGCAATATATAGATCTGGCGCAACAATCTTGCCCGTTTGCCCCACTTGCAGATCATTAGAGACAAAGCCTGCATCTACAGCAGCACGTGACGCGCCAATAGCACCACCTAACTTGTCAGCAAGTTGCTCGACCATCACAAAGTTCTCTTTACTAGCAAGACCTCGGCCGCCAGACACAACCACTCTCGCAGCAGGTAAATCTGGACGTGCACTTTCTGTTCTCTGACGCTCCACCAATTGGGATAAATCGTTTACGACGTTAATATCCACAGGCTTGATCTCTGCGGAAGAATCGTCGTCTATCGGAACCATATCGAATGCAGAGCTTCGAATGGTCATCATTTTAATCCGGTCTGATGATTTTACTTTTGCGAGCGCATTACCGGCATAGATAGGTCTGATAACAGTATCCTCAGACTCAATCTTAATAACATCTGAAAATTGTCCAACATCCAGTAAAGCCGCCACTCTTGGCATTAGGTTCTTACCAAACGTCGTCGCAGGAGCAAGCACATGTGTAAAGTCCGCCGCAACCTGTTGTACTAATGAAGCACAGTTCTCTGCTAGCTGATCTTGATAAGCGTCTGAATCTGCGACCAACACTTCTTTGACTGTATCGACTTTAGCGACTTGCTCTACGACTCGCTGACAAGCGCTGCCTACGACCAGTGCGCTGATTTCAGTGCTGAGTGATGACGCCGCTGACAAGGTTTTCAATGTATCCGCTATCAAGGTCTGGTTATCGTGCTCAACGATGACTAAGGTTTTCGCATTCATACTTATTTCCCTCACAACACCTTGGCTTCATTCTTAAGTTTATCAACCAGTTCCCCCACACTGGAGACCATCACTCCAGAAGAACGCTCAGCTGGAGTCATTACTTCGATGATTTCATGGCTGCGTACCAAATCAACACCGAGATCCGCTGCTGAAATAACATCTAAAGGTTTTTTCTTGGCTTTCATGATATTCGGTAATGAAGCATAACGAGGTTCGTTAAGACGCAAATCGGTACTAATGATTGCAGGTAAAGCCAATTTCACCGTTTCTAAACCGCCATCTACTTCGCGTGTTACACTTACCCAGTCTCCGTCGATTTGGACTTTGGAAGCAAATGTGCCCTGCGGTCTATGAGTCAACGCGGCGAGCATTTGCGCGACCTGATTGTTGTCAGTGTCAATGGATTGTTTACCCAGAAGGACGATGCCAGGTTGCTCTTGCTCGATTAAGCCTTTCAGTAACTTTGCCACGACTAGCGGTTCTGGTGACTCATTTACCTCTATATGAATAGCTCTATCAGCACCTAGCGCCAATGCCCCCCTAAGGTTCTCTTGACACGCAGTATCACCAATAGAGACGACAATCACCTCTTCTGCAACACCGGATTCTTTCAGGCGAACCGCTTCTTCCACAGCAATTTCGCAAAATGGGTTCATCGACATTTTGACGTTGTTGGTTTCAACACCACTGCCATCACTCTTCACCCTAACTTTGACATAAGGGTCAATCACTCGCTTTATGGCGACTAGTATTTTCACATCTCCTCCTTGGTGCTAAAGCATTTCCAGAACGATAACAAGTTGATAGATGATGTGTTTATCGTTGTTTTATGTCGCAAATTTGCGGCTTAATATCACATTAAACACAACTCATGTCGGTTTTTTTAACCTATACTCAGCTTAGTAAAGTTTACGTTTACGTCAACTGCACTATATTTATCCATAAGAATTAATTGGCAAGGTAGGTTTACACCATGGAAAGAGAATGTATGGAGTTTGATGTCGTCGTCGTTGGAGCCGGACCTGCGGGGTTGTCGACCGCAATCAAACTCGCCCAACTCAGTAAAATCAACGAAGTACCTCTATCGATCTGTGTTGTTGAAAAAGGGGCTGAAGTCGGTGCACATATACTTTCAGGTGCAATTTTTGAAACCAAAGCATTGGATGAACTTTTCCCTGACTGGAAAGAACTTGGTGCGCCAATCAATAATCCCGTCACCCGTGATGAGTTCATGTACATGACGACAGCAAGCAACCATATCAAGATGCCTACATTTTTGACTCCCAAGCTAATGCACAACAGTTCCAACAACCACGTAATTAGCCTAGCCAACTTGTGCCGCTGGCTTGGTCAAAAAGCCGAAGAGCTAGAGATTGAGGTCTATCCGGGTTTTGCCGCCGCTAGCGTGAATTATGATGAATCAGGTGCCGTAACGGGCATTAACACATCCGATATGGGTCTGAATAAATCAGGAGAACAAAAGCCAACCTTTGAAGCTGGGATAGAACTGAAAGCCAAATACACTGTGTTTGCTGAAGGTGCACGCGGTCACTTGGGCAAACAGCTCATTAGCAAATTCAACCTCAATGAGGGTCGACAACCACAACACTACGCCCTTGGATTAAAAGAAATCTGGCAACTCCCTCCAGACAGTGAACTCCATAAGGCAGGTAGTGTACTTCATGGCGCAGGTTGGCCTCTGAACGAAACAGACTCTAGCGGTGGTAGTTTTCTTTATCATCTAGAAGGTAATCAGGTCGTCGTCGGGTTGATCATTGATTTAAACTACTCTAATCCATACCTCAGCCCATTCGATGAGTTTCAACGTTTTAAGCACCACCCTGTTATTCGACAATACCTCGAAGGCGGTGAACGGATTTCGTATGGTGCAAGAGCGATTGCTAAAGGCGGTTTTGACTCATTACCTAAACAGCAATTTCCGGGGGGGCTGTTGATTGGCTGTGACGCTGGAACGCTGAATTCAGGAAAAATCAAAGGCAGTCATACTGCTATGAAATCCGGCATGCTCGCTGCCGAAGCGGTATTTGACGCACTCCAAGCAGACGGCGGCCAGAGAGAAGCCGATTATCAAAGTCTGTTTGAGTCATCTTGGCTGTTTGACGAGCTAAAACAGAGCCGAAACTTTGCTTCTTCAATCCACAAATATGGTGCGATTATGGGAGGCGCATTAGCAACCTTCGAACAAAACATCTGGCAGTATCTATTTAACAAAGCTGCACCGTGGACGATTTCCGATCCGCAAGCGGATTATCTGTCGATGAAAGAAATTTCCCAGTGCAAACCGATTCACTACCCTAAACCCGATGGCAAACTGAGTTTTGATAAGCCCTCTTCTGTTTACCTCTCAGGCACACAACATGAAGAAGACCAACCCTGTCATCTGATTATCGCCAGTGAAAGTATTCCTATCGAAAATCATCTTCCTCTTTTTGATGAGCCTAGTCAGCGATACTGCCCTGCAGGCGTGTACGAAATTGTCACGGTTGATAACAAGCCAAAGCTACAGATCAATGCCGCCAACTGCTTGCATTGCAAAACCTGTGATATAAAAGATCCTTCGCAAAATATCACTTGGATACCGCCAGAAGGTGGCGGTGGTCCCAATTATCAGAATATGTAACTGTATTTAACGAGAAATCCAGCACTTAGTGAAAGTGATCAAAGTTTCTATTTCTTACGTATATGAGAATAGGTCTCAACTACAAACTGTGAGGAATAAATATGATTAAACGTAGTGTTGGAATTCTTGCTGTTGTCATTGGTTCGGTCAGCTTCGGAGCTCAAGCAAGCGCAGAATGTTCTGTTTCTGTTGATGCGAACGACATGATGCAGTTCTCAACTAACAGCATTAGCGTCCCGTCTAGCTGTAAAGAAGTCACACTAACGTTGAACCATACAGGTAAGCTAGCTGCAACCTCTATGGGACACAACGTGGTTATCACCGATACAGCAAATGTTCAGGCTGTGGGTACAGAAGGTATGTCTGCAGGAGCGGCGAACAACTACGTCAAACCAGATGATGCACGTGTTTACGCGTTCACCAAAATCATTGGTGGTGGCGAAAGCACTTCAGTGACATTCAGTACAGAAAAAATGAAAGCAGGTGGTGACTACACCTTCTTCTGTTCTTTCCCTGGCCACTGGGCAATTATGAAAGGGAAATTCGAGTTGAAATAACTCATTTCTAAAACAAGAAAGGCACGTAACTCACGTGCCTTTTTAACGTTTGAAAGCTTAAGCTTTACATGAATATCCCGCCGTCGACTTCAAATACACGCGCATTCACGTAGTCATTCTCAAAGATAAACTTAGCCGTATTCGCAATTTCTTTGGGATCGCCCATCCGACCCACAGGTACCATTCTTTCCAGACGCTCACGCGCTTCTGGTTTCATCGCTCCCGTCATAGACGTTTCAATCACACCAGGTGCAATAGCGGCCGCTCGAATACCATATCTTGCCAACTCTTTACCCCAAGTCGCCGCCAGAGTCGCTACAGCAGCTTTAGACGCCGCATAGTTTGTCTGACCGATGTTTCCAGCACGAGCAACGCTAGAAATGTTGATGATGACTCCTTTTCGCTTGGAATTGATCATCTGAACCGCTGCTTCTCGTCCACACAAAAACGTTCCGGTAAGGTTCACGTCAATCACGGAGTTGAATTGCTCAAGCGACATTTTAGTCATCTCACCATCTTTGACTTTCACCAGTAAACCATCGCGAAGAATCCCAGCATTATTGATCAGGCCGTCTAACTGTCCAAAATCAGTGACAATGTCACTGAATACCTGCTCCACTTCCTGCTCATCCGTCACATTAACTTTGTAAGTCAGTGCTTTAACCCCGAGCATGTTGCACTGTTCTTTGGTATCCATCAGGGCTTCTTCGTTAACATCCAGTAGGGCCAGTTCCGCGCCAGCTTGCGCTAGTGTGATAGCCATCATCTGGCCTAAGCCTTGCCCTGCACCAGTAATCGCTATTACGCTCTGTTTTAGATCCATCGGCGAACTCCGTTACTTTTTAGATTGATAAAACTCGAACAAACTTGAAAAGTCTAGCTCTTCATTGCCATTTGCGTTGTGAAAAGCATACAGATTTCGGGCTAAAGAACCCATAGGCACGGAAGATTGACTCTGCGCAGCAGCATCCAGCCCTAACCCCAAGTCTTTAAGCATCAGTTTACTCATAAAACCTGGCTTAAATTCGTTGCTAGCAGGTGCTGTTTCCATCACACCTGGGCAAGGGTTATACAGTTCCAGTGCCCAGTTTCGGCCAGAGCTCTGCAGCATGATGTTAGAAAGGACTTTCGGGTCCAATCCATTATCAATGCCTAGGTTGAGTGCTTCACAAGTCCCTGACATAAGAATACCCAACATCAGGTTGTTGCAGATTTTACCCATCTGCCCATCGCCTGCTTTACCAGCATGGAAGATGTTTTTGCCCATATGTTTAAGCACAGACTCTGCTTTTTCAAAGGCACTGTCTGAACCTCCGACAATGAAGGTCAGCGTCCCCGCTTTTGCCCCTGCCACACCGCCAGAGACAGGTGCATCAACAAAATCAAGCCCCTTCTCTGCCGCGCACTGGGCAACAATGCGAGCTGACTGGGGATCAATAGTCGAAGAGTCAATCAGAAAAGTGCCATCTTCAACCATATTTAGTAAGCCAACACCACCGCTATGGTCGCCAAGATATACAGCTCGTACATGCTCGCCGGCAGGTAACATTGTTACCACCGTATCCGCGCCTTTGACGGCATCTTCAACAGTAGGAGCCGCAACTGCGCCAGCGGACTCGAGTTTTTTTACTGCTTCAGGCATTAAGTCGAACACCTGCACTTTCAAACCAGCAGCAAGTAAGTTTTCGGCCATTGGGCCGCCCATATTACCTAAACCTATAAACGCTATGGTACTCATGAATTATTTCCTTCTTTCCCTGCCCGTAGAGCTCAGTAATGGCCCAGCTGTGCCAGCGGGTGCGACTTTTCATCCCAAAGTGATGCAAACAAGGTATCAATAACGGCTTCATCAACATTATCGACACGGCTGAACTGCCATTTAGGCTCGCCATCCTTGTCAATAAGTCTGGATCTGACGCCCTCTCGAAACTCTCCTAACAACCCAGAACGTACCGAGAGATTCAATTCAAGACGAAAACAATCGGCTAATGACAGATCTTTGTATTGATTCAGCTGCCTGAAGCAAATATGGGATGTGATCGGGCTGCCTGAGGCATGATTTCTTTTCGCAACGTCGAGCCACTTGCTTTGCCCTTCCAGCTCGAGAATGTTCTTACTTACTTCTACAACATCACTAGCGCTACACGCGCGTTGGATATCCTGCATAAAGGGCTGCATTTGCGGGTCTGGCTTGTGGCCGTTAACTTTGTCAGCGAATTCAACGAGCAAATCTGTCACCGCTTCATAAGCGTCTTCCTGCTCGTCCCAGAGTAAAGATAACAAGTGCTCAACTAGCAACTCTTTCTCTTCTGAGAGCACCATGTGGTCAGCTAGATTTACATCAAGCGCATCGCTACCGTTGATCATCACTCCCGTTAAACCGAGGAATAACCCCACCCCAGGTTCAAGCCGATTAAGGAACCACGTAGCCCCGACATCGGGATACAGGCCGATACTCACTTCAGGCATGGCCAAACGCGTTGATGGCGTCACCACTTTGTGGCTAGAGCCCATATAAAGGCCCATTCCACCGCCCATGATGATGCCTTCACCCCATGCAATAATTGGTTTGCAGTAGGTGTGGATCAGGTAATCACATTCGTACTCAAGTTTGAAAAAAGTGGTACAAAACGCTTCGATTTCCTGACTGGATTGATCTCGCATGACATCATGCATGGTGCGTACGTCACCACCAGCACAGAACGCTTTCTCGCCTTGCCCTTCCAATAAGACACAAGCAATACTGTCGTCTTCTTGCCAGCGTTCGAGTTTCTCTTTAAGCAAAGCTAACATGTCATAGGTCAAGGCATTCAGTGATGGCGCATTGTCAAGGGTCGCCACACCAATCTTGGTATTCCCGTCTTGGCAAGGTAGCTCTTTAAAATGAACGGTTGCTGTCATATTGCCTCCTAGCCATTTTTCCATTGAGGTTGACGTTTTTCTAGAAACGCGTTGACACCTTCAGTTTGATCTTGAGTGTCAAACAACTGAATAAACAGTTCACGTTCCTTCATCAAACCGTGTGCTAATGGGCTCGTCCTTGTATTTTGTATCAATGATTTACAAGCAGTGACTGAAGACGGAGATTGATTTGCCACCATTTCTGCAAGGCTAATTGCCGCATCAAGGGCATTCCCTTTACTGACAACCTCTTCAACCAGCTTGATGTTGAGTGCTTTTGCCGCATCAATCTGTTCACCGCACAAGATAACGCGTTTCGCCCACCCTTCACCGACAAGCGCCGTCAGGTTTTGCGTACCACCAGCACAAGGCAATAGGCCAACTTTGGCTTCTGGAAGTGCCATAACCGCCTGTTCTTCCGCAATTCGAATGTCACACGCTAATGCCACTTCCAGACCGCCCCCCATCGCGTAGCCATTAATGGCGGCAATAGAAACACCACGGAATGCAGATAAGGTTTCAAATGCCTCTCCAAACAAGCGCGACATATCTACTGCGACCGATTTGTCACCATCTGCAAACAATTTTAAATCAGCACCGGCAGAGAAGAACTTCTCACCCTGCCCGGTAATAACTAAGGCGTAAACGTCTTTATTCTCATTAAGATCTAAGACGAGTTGCTTCAATTGAGCCAGACTTTGCGCTGTCCACGTATTCGCCGGAGGGTTGTTCATGGTAACGACTGCGACATGGTTGCGAATCGTATGTTGAATGGTACTTCCTTCTGAATGATTCATCGTTGAGTATCCTTTCGATTAGAGTAGTTGAGAGCCTTCAGCCAGCATTCGACGCGCGATGATCAATCGCATAATTTCATTGGTACCTTCAAGGATCTGGTGAACACGTACATCGCGGAAATGACGCTCCATCGGGTACTCTTTGATATAGCCGTAGCCACCGTATAACTGAAGTGCCTGGTCACAAATCTTAAAACCGACATCCGTCGCAAATCGTTTCGCCATCGCACAATATGCCGTGGCTTCTAGGTCCTGATTGTCTAATTTGCTTGCCGCGAGGCGCACCATTTGTCTGGCCGCGACCAGCTCTGTCACCATGTCGGCTAACCTGAACTGTAGCCCCTGAAACTGAGCCAGTTCTTTACCAAACTGTTTGCGCTCTTTGACGTATTGCATCGCCTCATTCAATGCCTGCTGCGCAGTACCTATGGAACAAGTCGCGATATTGATGCGTCCTCCATCCAGCCCTTTCATAGCGAAAGTAAAACCTTCCCCTTCTTTCCCTAACAAGTACTTTTCAGGTACCACAACGTTGTCAAACGTGATGGCACGTGTCGGTTGGCTGTTCCACCCCATTTTGGGCTCTTTACGCCCGTAGCTGATACCTTCCGCATCCGCAGGAATGACAAAAGCAGAAATACCTTTTGCTGATCTATCGCCTGTACGCGCCATCACGACTAACACTTCCGTGTCACCAGCACCGGAGATAAAGGTTTTACCGCCATTGATGATGTACTCATCGCCCTGCTTTTTCGCAGAGGTTGTCAATGAAGCGGCATCGGAGCCAGCGTTCGGCTCAGTCAAACAATATGAACCAAGCCAATCGCCAGTGATCAGTTTTGGACAAAACTCTTCTTTGGCTTCTTCAGTAGCAAAACTGGCGATCATCCAGGTGACCATGTTGTGAATGGTCATGAATGCTGTGGTGGAAGTGCACCCCATCGCCAGTTGCTCAAAAATGATTGAGGAATCAAGACGGCTCAGTTGCAAGCCCCCCTGTTCTTCTGGCGTATACAGGCTGAGAAAACCTAATTCACCTGCAGCTTTAAGTACATCTTTTGGAAACAGCTGCTTTTCATCCCACTCTGCAGCCATCGGCGCTAACTCATCCATCGCAAACTGCTGAGCGGTTTCAGCAAATGCACGTTGGTCTTCATTAAGTTCAAAATCCATTTGTCCTCCCGTTATCGCAGTTGAATGGTTAGGTTTGGCCCTGTTGGGATATCATCATCAAACCAGCGCGACGTAACCGTTTTGGTTTCGGTATAGAATCGAACCGCTTGCTTGCCATAAGCATGCAGGTCGCCATAGAAGCTGCCACGCCATCCGGTGAACGAGAAGAACGGCAAAGGCACTGGAATCGGGACATTGATGCCCACCTGACCAACCTGAATTTCATGTTGGTATTTGCGTGCAGCCGCGCCATTTGCGGTGAAAATAGACGTTCCGTTGCCGTATGGATTGTTGTTGATCAGTTCAATCGCCTCTTCTAATGTCTCGACTTCCAGGCAAACTAAAACAGGACCAAAGATTTCCTGCTCATAAACCGACATATCAGTCGTTACACCTGTGAACAAGGTCGGGCCTAGCCAGTTACCTTCTGGCATACCTTCAACATGGCACTGAGTACCGTCTAGCTCACACACAGCCCCTTGCGCTTTGCCTTCTTCAATCAAGCTCACCACGCGATTCTTAGCTTCTTTGCTGATCAATGGCCCGTACGCCGCATTGCCATCATCCCATGCCCCCGGAGTCATCTTCGCCATTTCGGTTTTGAGATCATCGACCCACTCTTTCGAACTTCCAACGAATACGGCAACTGAAATCGCCATACATCGTTGCCCAGCCGCGCCAACTGAGCTTCCAACCAAGTTATTTATCACCTGCGCTTTATTGGCGTCTGGCATCACAACCATATGGTTTTTCGCACCGGCGAACGCCTGAACACGTTTATTGAAGTTGGTGCCCGTCTGATAGATGTATTGAGCAACAGGCACAGAGCCTACGAATGACACAGCACGAATCAAAGGATGAACGAGCAGTTTATCGACCTGATTCTTACGGCCATGGACAACCTGCAGAACACCTTTTGGTGCGCCAGCCTGTTCAAATAGTTCAGCCAAACGCATCGCAGTAAGCGGCACTTGCTCAGAAGGTTTAAGAACGAAGGTGTTCCCTGCGGCGATTGCCAGTGGGAACATCCACAAGGGAATCATGGCTGGGAAGTTAAACGGTGTGATACCACAGCATACCCCTAGCGGTTGAATCATCGAGTAAGTATCAATTTCTGTCGCAACGTTTTCTACGGTTTCGCCCATCATGTTGCTAGCGATATTCGCAGCTTGTTCAACGACCTCGATTCCGCGCCAAACATCTCCTTTCGCATCGATGGTGATTTTTCCGGTCTCTTTTGAAAGAAGCTCCGCTAGCTCGTCATGGTGTTCTTTAAGTAAGTGCTGATAACGCAACATCAAGCGAGCTCGCTCCGATACCGCAACTTCCTTCCAAGATTTAAACACTTCAGCGGCATTTTGAATTGCTTGCTCCATTTCCTGTTCAGTCGCACAAGGAAGTTTGGCAATGACTTCACTGGTTGCCGGGTTGGTCACCTCAACCCATTCATTGGTCTGTGACTGGCAGAACTCACCGCCAATAAATAAGGGAACTGACTGAGTCATAATGATGTCCTTTTCTTTTATAGTGGGATCTCAATACCCATTGCGGTTGCTTCACCGCCACCAATACAGAGTGATGCAACACCTCGCACCACGCGTTTGTTGTTCTTGTTTCCATCTGTGCCCAGAGCCTGCAACTGACGAAGGCTATGAATCAGCGTGACAAGAATTCTTGCACCACTGGCACCAATGGGATGGCCTAATGCGCACGCACCGCCTTTCACGTTAACTTTCTCGCTATCGAGGCTGAGCTGTTTGACAGCTATCTGCGTCACCACAGCAAAAGCTTCGTTGATTTCCCATAAATCCACTTCGTCCACCGCCCAATCAAGCTGAGATAGAAGCTGCTCAATGGCGTAAACAGGTGCCAATGTGAATTCAGCAGGAATACGGGCATGCGTTGCATGACCTTTGATAATCGCCAGTGGTTCCAAGCCCTGTTGCTTGGCAGTCTGCGCGTCCATCACCACAAGAGCGGCGGCACCGTCGGATATTGCGCTGGAGTTGGCTGCAGTAATCGAACCATCTTTGGCGAATGCAGGCCTTAACTGAGGAATTTTATCGGGTTTGATTGAGCGTGGTTGCTCATCATAATCAAGCGGAGGATCTTTCTTGAGGACAACAGGGACAATTTCATCGGCAAACAAATCCTGCTGCTGCGCTTCAATGGCTCGGTTAACCGACAAGGTTGCCCACTCATCCATCTGCTCTCGGGTAAATTCAAGCTTATCGGCAATTTGCTGACCGAAGACGCCCATAAGTTCACCTTCATACGCGTCCTGCAGACCATCTAAGAACATATGATCGTAGGTCGATTTATGACCCATGCGCATCCCAGAGCGTGACTCTTTAAGTAGATACGGCGCATTAGTCATGCTCTCCATACCTCCTGCAACAATGCAATTGGCACTGCCCGCTCGAATAAGGTCGTTTGCTAGCATCACCGCTTTCATACCGGAGCCACAAACTTTATTGATGGTCGTACAACCTACCGCTTTCGGGAGGTCTGCTCCCAAAGCAGCTTGTCTAGCGGGCGCTTGCCCACAGCCTGCGGGCAACACACAGCCCATATACACTTCATCGACCAACTCTGGTGATAAAGATTGCTCTTCCATTGCCGCCTTTATCGCGACCGCCCCTAGCTTGGGTGAAGAATATTCAGAAAGCATGCCCTGAAAGCGCCCCATTGGCGTTCTCTTCGCTGCAACTATCCAAATCTCTTTCTCTTGCATTGCCTGCTCCTCACAAGATTGTTGAGTAACGGCTTTACTACCTCTGCGACCACAAAGCAGCTAAATTCACGACGCTGCTTTCACTTTTCAAAGCCATTTGTTTTTTGCATGGTTATTTCTTGACGTTTACGTAAGCATAGCACTAACATTTACGTTAACGTAAAGAAACACATTCACAACCTGTAAAATCTTTTTTACCGTCGTAGTGGAAAGTGTGATTGTCTATCACCTGGCAGTTGGGGAGTTTCATCTGGTGGAAACATACAAAATCAGCGAGCTCGCTAAAGAGTTTGATATCACAACAAGAAGTATCCGCTTTTACGAAGATATGGGCCTAATTCAACCTGAGCGCAAAGGCAGTATGCGAGTTTATCAGCGCAGAGACAGGGTTCGTCTTAAGTTGATTTTACGAGGGAAGCGACTTGGTTTTTCATTGGCCGAGATACGCGACTTGTTAGAGCTTTACGATACTAATCAAATAGATACCCAGTTGATTAAGATGCTCAAAATCATTGATGAGAAGGAAGCTGTACTCAAACGTCAACTTGAGGACATCACCATCGTCCTTGACGATTTGAATACCGCTCGCCAGCGATGTGAAGAAGCGTTGCAGCGTTCAAAAGCCAGCTAAAGCGCTTCTCGAGACATCATTAATCCGCCAGGGATCGTAACCAGCAAAAACCGCTGAATCGGAGGCGATATGATATCTCAGTACACCCCCCTCAACTTTGGGCTCGATGAGTCTGTGAATATGTTGCGGGAACACGTGAATGCTTTTGCCCGCGAGCACATTGCACCTATTGCGGCCAAAGTGGACGAGGAAAACCAATTCCCGAACCACTTATGGTCGCTAATGGGTGAAATGGGCTTGCTTGGCGTAACCATAGACGAACAATATGGTGGCGCTGCAATGGGCTATTTAGCACACGTGGTAGCCATGGAAGAGATAAGCCGTGCGTCTGCTTCTGTAGCACTTAGTTACGGTGCTCATTCTAACCTGTGTGTGAATCAGATTTTCCGCAACGGAAATGCTGTTCAAAGAGAAAAATACCTACCTAAATTAATCGATGGCTCCTACATTGGTGCGCTGGCAATGAGCGAACCTAATGCAGGCTCAGACGTAGTCAGTATGCAGCTCAAAGCCGAATTAAGCGGTGATCATTATGTGCTGAATGGCACCAAAATGTGGATCACCAACGGCCCAGATGCGGACGTACTCGTCGTTTATGCCAAAACCGACCCTAGCGCGGCTTCACGAGGCATCACCGCTTTCATCATCGAACGTGATTTTGAAGGATTCAGTCACGCTCAAAAGCTCGACAAACTCGGTATGCGAGGCTCGAACACCTGTGAGCTGGTTTTCACCAACTGCAAAGTTCCCGTTGAAAACGTACTTGGTGAAGTAAACCAAGGCGTCAAAGTCTTAATGAGTGGCTTAGATTACGAGCGCGTGGTACTGGCTGCTGGCCCACTAGGCATCATGCAGGCTTGCTTAGACCTTGTTGTGCCTTACGTTCATGACCGTAAGCAATTTGGTCAGTCCATCGGTGAGTTCCAGTTAGTTCAAGCCAAGGTGGCGGATATGTACACCCGTGCCAACGCAGCACGCGCTTATGTCTATACCGTTGCCGCTGCCTGTGACCGCGGTGAAACAACAAGAAAAGATGCCGCTGGCGCGATTCTTTACAGTGCCGAATTAGCAACACAGCTTGCACTCGATGCCATCCAGCTGCTAGGCGGTAATGGATATATCAATGAATTCCCTGCCGGTCGCTTATTAAGAGACGCCAAACTCTATGAAATTGGCGCAGGTACTTCTGAAATTCGCAGGATGCTTATCGGGCGTGAACTGTTTGAAGAGTCACGCTAACGAGGATGTTATGGCAATCATAAAAACTAAAATCAAAACCAACTCTCCCCTGTTCACTAAAAATCAGCAAGCGATGAGTGGACTGGTCGAAAAATTGAACGCAGATGTTGAATCCATCAAACAAGGTGGTGGCGCTAGGGCTGTCGAAAGACAGCGAAAGAAAGGTAAACTTCCGGTACGCGAACGTATTGATCTTCTGCTCGATCAAGGATCAGACTTTTTAGAAGTCGGTCAGTTCGCAGCGTGGAATGTTTATGAAGAATCAATCCCTTGTGCGGGGGTCGTTGCAGGTATCGGCAAAATAAAAGGGGTTACCTGTATGGTGCTGGCCAACGACCCATCAGTCAAAGGCGGTACCTACTACCCACTGACAGTGAAAAAACACCTCAGAGCACAAGAAATCGCTGAACGCTGCCACTTGCCCTGTGTTTATCTGGTCGACTCTGGTGGAGCGAACTTACCTCACCAAGCTGAGGTGTTCCCAGACAAAGACCATTTCGGGCGTATTTTCTTTAATCAAGCACGCATGTCCGCCAAAGGCATACCACAAATAGCGGTTGTTCTTGGGCCTTGTACCGCAGGTGGCGCTTATATTCCAGCGATGGCGGATGTCTCTGTTATCGTGAAAAAACAAGGTACCATTTTCCTTGCCGGGCCTCCTCTCGTTAAGGCGGCCACAGGTGAAATCGTGACGGACGAAGAACTTGGCGGCGCAGATGTTCATTGCCGTAAATCTGGGGTTGCAGACTACTACGCAGAAAATGAGCAACAAGCTTTCCATATGGCGCGAGAAGCACTTGCAAGCAGCAATCAAGAGCCTGTGATACCCCAGACAGAAAAGGTGTTGCCACCACGTCTACCCGCTGAAGATATCTACGGCATCGTCAATGCCGATCTGCGCTTGTCTTTCGATGTGAGAGAAGTGATTGCACGCATTGTTGATGATTCCGATTTCGATGAATTTAAAGCCCTATTTGGCACAACGCTTGTGTGTGGCTTTGCTCGAATCGAAGGCAAACTCATTGGCATCGTCGCCAACAACGGCATCTTGTTTGCGGAGTCAGCCCAGAAAGGCGCCCACTTTATCGAGTTGTGTGCCAAGCGAAAAATTCCATTGCTGTTTCTACAGAACATTACGGGATTCATGGTCGGCAAAAAAGTTGAGGAAGGTGGCATCGCCAAACATGGCGCTAAGCTCGTGATGGCAGTAGCTTGTGCTGATGTGCCTAAGTTCACCATCATCATTGGCGGCTCGTACGGAGCGGGCAACTACGGTATGTGCGGTCGAGCTTATGAGCCAACGATGATGTGGATGTGGCCTAACGCTCGCATCTCAGTAATGGGCGGCGAGCAAGCAGCTGGCGTACTCACCCAAGTGAAGCGTGAGGTCCTGAAACGCCAAGGTGAACCTTGGTCAGAGGTGGAAGAAGGACAGTTCAGGCAAACCATCGTTGATCAGTATGAAGAACAAGGCCATCCATACTACGCCAGTGCACGCCTCTGGGATGATGGCATCATTGATCCTAAAGAAACTCGACATGTTCTCGCCCAAGCGCTCACCGCGACAGAACATGCTCCGATGCCTGATAGCCATTTCGGTATCTTTAGAATGTAGGAGCCTGACATGACCACTCTGAAAGATACCGACTATCTCACTTGCAACGTCGATACGTTCGGCGTTGCCAATCTGTCACTTAACCGGCCAGACAAGCACAATGCGTTCAACGCGCAGGTTATCGAACAGTTGATAGAATCGATTAACTCACTGGCACAGCGGTCGGATGTTAGATGCTTAGTGTTACGTGGTAACGGAAAGCATTTCTCCGCTGGCGCTGATCTTGGCTGGATGCAGTCAATGGTAGGTAAAAGTGAACAGGAAAATCAGCAAGATGCGTCAAGGCTTGCTCAGTTGATGCGCTGCTTGGATCACTTCCCTCACCCTACTCTCGCTGTTGTTCATGGCTGTGCGTTTGGTGGAGCTCTTGGGCTCATCTGCTGCTGTGATGTCGCGATTGCTGATCAAAGCGCCTTGTTCTGTCTCAGCGAAGTAAAGCTAGGACTTGTTCCAGCGACCATCGGGCCCTATGTAAACCGCGCGATTGGTGCACGCCAATCGAGACGCTACATGCTGACTGCAGAACGCTTTGGCGCCAACAAAGCGGTTGAGATTGGTTTGATTCATGAAGCCGTTGAAGCCAGCGAGCTGGAGAAAACCACTACTGAAATGGTAAATCAGTGGCAGCTTAATAGCCCTGCTGCGCTTACACAAACCAAAGCTCTGATTCGCGAGTGTGATTCTCAGGCACTTGACGATGCTTTAATTGAATACACCAGTCAATTAATCGCAAAAATCAGGGTGTCTGAACAAGGGCAAGAAGGTCTTAAAGCTTTCTTTGATAAGCGACCACCAAATTGGGCAATGGGAGGCCGTAAATGACGACGACCTCGTTACTGCCAGAGTCAGTCAAGATAGTTGAAGTAGGCCCTCGCGACGGTTTGCAAAATGAGGAATTGGTTTCTACAAAAGTGAAAGTTTCACTTATTAACCAACTGTCCTGCTGCGGTTTAACACACATTGAGGCGGGTTCCTTTGTTTCGCCAAAATGGGTACCACAAATGTCAGATTCGATGGAGGTGATGTCTCAAATCACTCGTATAACAGGTGTGACTTACTCGGTGCTGACTCCCAATCTGAGAGGCTTCGAACAAGCCCTAAGCACCAGTGCCGATGAAGTCGCGATATTCACATCGGCTTCAGAAGGTTTCTGTCAGAAGAACATCAACTGTTCTATTGAAGAAAGCCTGGAAAGATTTCGCCCAGTGGTGGCTCTAGCAAAAGACAAAGGCATTCCGGTTAGAGGTTACTTATCCTGTATCGTCGATTGCCCTTATGACGGCCCAACCGAAACCAGTCAGGTAGCCCAGGTTGCTCAAGCACTGCTTGATCTTGGTTGCTATGAAGTGTCTCTTGGAGACACGATTGGTACGGGTACGCCAGTACGAATTGCGAACATGCTCAACGCGGTTTTTGAGCGAGTACCTCCACAACAGGTCGCAGTTCATTTCCATGACACTTGGGGGCAGGCGCTCGCCAATATATACCAAGCCCTTCAAATGGGCGTTCGTGTTGTAGATAGCAGCGTAGCAGGTTTAGGGGGATGCCCTTATGCTGCGGGTGCTTCTGGTAACGTTGCGACCGAAGATGTGGTTTACCTTTGCCAAGGTTTAGGGATTGAAACGGGCGTGGACCTAAATCGCCTCGCTCAGGCTGGATGGGAAATCAGCGATGCCTTAGGGCGTCAGCCGACTTCCAAAGTTTCACTGGCTTTGCGTAGCTAACAAACTCTCTCTATTTTTGGGCTGATAGGATTGAAGTAACAAGCAAACCATTATCAGCCCAATTCCTCCCCATCCTGACATGCCAATATGCTCTCCCACCACAACCACCGCAAATACTGCAGCTACAGCAGGCTCAAACAACGTCAACAAACTCGCTTTGCTGGCAGACACTGTTTTTAACCCATAACCAAAGCAGACATAACCAAGAAACATTGGAACAAACGCCATGTACAAGGCGACAGATGTATTTATTGCTGTCGCAAACAGATTACCACCAGTAAAAAACAGTGAAGGTAACAGCAATAGTGAGCCCAGCCCGAAAATACTTCCCATCGCAGATTTGGAATGTACACCTTCAGTGATGAGCATTTTGGCCGCCCACGCGTAAGTGGCATAGGTGAAACCTGCAAGCAATCCGAGCGCTATTCCTATGTATTTCATGTGTTGAATATCAGTTTGTGTGGAAGTTGATGTCTCTGATAGAGTCAGTAAAAGGATACCAGTTGCGCCCACGATGAGGCTTATCACCCAGCGGGTATCAATTGTTTTCTCTTTGCCAAACAGGCACTCCAGAAATGCTACGAAGAATGGCGCACTCGCGATAGAGACTACCGTCCCAATCGCCACACCGGCCATTCTCATAGAGCTATAAAACGCGAGAGGGTAAACGGCCAAAGCAAGTGCTCCGGTCAACAAAATAGCTTTATTGGATTTCAATATGCGCCGATCTTTTCTGATCGTGTTGCAAGCAAACAGAGCCAGTAGAAGTCCACCCACACCCATAGAAAAAGCACCAATAGCCAACGGGCTTATATCAGGCGCATACGTGGCTGCGGTACCAGTCGTCCCCCACAATAAAGAAGCAAACAGGATGACCAGAACTCCAAGCTGTTCATTGTGTGTTTTTAGCCTCTGACTCATAGCTGTACTCTTTGTATTTATCATTTTGATAAGCACAGCTTAAACAAGCGAAGAGTATTAGACTTTGCAGAAAAGACACTTTACTTGATTTTATAGACTCAATTTCATCAACCGCGTAGCTCTCGGGGAGAAAGCCCAAATGATGATGAAAAACGACGGCTAAAAGCCGACAGGTCAGCGTACCCTACTCTCTCTGCAATAAGCTGAACTGGGATATCCGTATGCGTGAGGAGTGCCTTGGCTTTTTCCATTCTTTGTTTGGTTACATATTGCAGAACACTTAATCCAGTGGATTGTTTGAAGATCTTTTTAAACTGCGTCGGACTCAAACAGGCGATCTTAGCTAAGTTATCAACCGTGATCTCTCTGGCTAGGTCTTCCTCAATATGATGCAGCACCGCTCTAACCCTATGATCAAGTTGCTGCCCAGCCTGTTGCTCCGCCAATAACTTCATAAACATGTCGACCATTGGCTCCTCGATGGAAGGGGTTACCCGATGCTGCAGCTGAGATTCAACAAATGTTAAGTAGGACTGAAGTGGTGAAGAAATCGGAAAAACCAGAGTGTCCATATTCAACAAATTCTCTGGTATGGTGTTTAAATCAGCGACAATGAAACGCGCAGCCTCTTTAGCGCGAAAATGGTGAAAAGTGTTGGCCTGTATCACCACGCACTCACCGACCGACACTTTTCCTTGATAGCCTTCCAGCTCAATAATGATGGTACCTAAAATAGGAAGCACAAGCTGATGATGTTCATGAGCATGGCCTCTACGTTGACGGGTATAGGCTCGAATGGTGAGATTGTTTTCCAACATCGGACTGGGTTCACTCCACAAAGTGAGACTGATAAAACTTAGGTGTCACAGCAAGTTTCTTTTTAAAATGTCGCTGAAAATGCGCTTGATCTGAGAAGCCTAGATTGTTGGCAACATCAACAATATCTTCTCCAGACTTGAGCATCACTTTCGCACGCTTTATCTTTTCGTCCATAAGATAAGCGTATGGCGGTAACCCATAGTGGTCCTTGAAAGCACGTAGAAGCTGATACCGGCTCATTCCCACTTCCTCTGCTAACGCTTCTAGGGAATGAGAGTTACTCAGTTCATCCATTAACTTCTCGCGCACCACCGCAAGACTCGACAAGCCAGTCTTTGCCATCGGTTTAACTCTCTGTCGAGAAGTAAGCTCAATAAAATCATACAAACAAGATTGAGCTAACAACACATTTTCTTCGCTCTGAAGCGCGGAAAAAAGTGCCAAATACCGTTGCTGAAATTCCGGATGACGCTCTAAATCACTCTCAAAAGCTAGGTAGTCATATCGTTGATTAGAACTCATTTCTTGCTGGATTTGTCCCATCTCCAATGCATCAACAAACAACATACTATAGGACCAAGTACCTTGGTGTGGGTTACACGAATGAATATCTGCTGGGTTAATAGTAACGATATCCCCCTGCCCAATCTGATGTGTATTGCGCCGATTTCGGTAATCTGCACGGCCCTGATTGATAATGCCAAATGAAAATTCATCATGGGAGTGAGCGTCATAACATGCCGTCGACTGATTGGCGACACGTAGCTCGATCCATGGAAGAACCGTACTCTGCTTGAAACTCGCACTTTTATCTTTCTTCATTCACTCACCATTCCATTCAGAGCCAAATCATCACGACAGATACGCATAACATCATTGCCATGAATCGATTAAATTGACGATGAGCTCGTGGATTTGCAAGTCGATTCGCTAAAATACGGCCAATCATCGCCCATATGCCAACCCCGATCACACAGACTAATAATGAAACCAGAGTAAATAGACGCAAGGAATATTGTTCATTTTCCTGCCCTATTACATAAAGACTTACGCCGGACATCGCTACCAACCATGCCTTCGGGTTGAGTATTTGAGTCAAACTTCCAGTCACCCAGCCGGAACTCTTCCCTTGTTGAACAGTGACACCTTGCACAGGCGCAACAAAGATTTGGTAAGCAAGGTAAAACAAGAAGCTACTTCCAACTAACTGCATCCAAAACTCAAGCTTCGGTAACGTCGAAGCCAGTGTTTGCATCATCTGCCCGGTACCAAACACGACAGCAGCATACGCTATCGATGCGCCCAGAACGTGCTTTGACGCAGCCCTTAGCCCATCATTTACCGCAGTAGTTGTCGCTAATAAATTCACAGGGCCAGGTGTCACGGCTCCAACGAATGCAAACACCACCATCGCCAATATCAAATTTTCCATCTCGTTATCTCCTCTTTTTTACCAAGATAACGACTAGGAGGAAGCCAGTATTGAACGATATTGCAGTGCATTAATTGTTGGAAACAAGCTGAATAGCAACAAGTCAGGCAGAACATCGAATACCTTTACCTTTGCGGTAGCCAATCCAATCTTGCCAAAGTTCCTAACATTTATAATCTCCCCTCTACCTAAATTTTACTTGTTCGAATAATTCGAACAAGTGCGTTAGTTTTATCCGATTTCTTCTCACCTCATCAGCACTTAAACTTAGTTTTAACCACTGAGGGAAAGGTATAAACCCTCTACTACTAAATTTGAAAAATTTGAGGAAGATAGTATGAAAGCTCTATTAAAAACACTGACAGAATCAAACGCAGGCTACAGTGCGTTGGCCTTACGTATTCCGGTCGGCATTATATTTATGGCGCATGGTGCACAAAAATTGTTTGGCTGGTTTGGTGGCTATGGCTTAGAAGGCACAGGTCAATGGATGGCATCTATCGGCCTTGGACCCGGTGTTCTGATGGCATTTTTAGCCGGTAGTGCTGAGTTCTTTGGTGGTTTGCTCATCTTACTTGGCATGCTTACTCGCCCAGCTTCTGTCGCTCTTGCCTTTACTATGCTTGTTGCCATTTTCTCAGTTCACTTTGAAAACGGTCTGTTCATGGCAAACAATGGCTATGAGTTTGGGTTAGCACTCATGGCAGCAAGCATTTCATTGGCATTATCGGGATCAGGTAAAGCCGGTCTCGATCAATATATCGCAAAGACACTCGCTTAATCCCAAACTAGGAGGGCATTATTATGATTACCGTAAGACATTCAAATGACCGTGGTAGAGCAAGTTTTGGCTGGCTGGACAGTAAACATACGTTCTCCTTTGGCAATTACTATGACTCACAGCACATGGGTTTCTCAGCGCTACGAGTCATTAATGACGATGTTGTTCAGCCAAGTGCCGGGTTTGCCACACATGGCCATCGAGATATGGAGATCGTTAGTTATGTTCTACAAGGTTCCATCGAACACAAAGACAGTCAGGCAATATTCAAACCTTACCTGCCGGAGAGTTCCAGCTTATGTCCGCTGGGCGTGGTATCTATCATAGTGAATACAATGCGTCTGACTCCGAAACTCTGCGATTTCTACAGATTTGGATTCAACCAAATACGTTTGGTAAAGAGCCCAGCTATCAGCAAAAAGATTTTGGTCACACAGAAGGCTTAACACCTATCGCCACACCTGATGGTCGCGATGGCACCTTACATATAAAACAGGATGCCTTTCTAAATCAATTGATTTTGTCGCCAGGCCAACACATTGACTATGAAGTTGTACAAGGAAGAAATGTTTATATCCATCAAATTGAAGGGCAACTGACAGTCGATAGCACCATTCTTCATCCAGGTGACGGTGCAAAAGTGGAAGATACCACTTCTCTTTCTTTTGCAAACACAGGAGAAGAAATGGTGACTGCACTGGTATTTGACCTGCCGTAAATTCCTCTAGATTACCTCAGGGAAAAAAAGCGTACCTCCCTGAGGTTTCAACGCTAATTTTCCAAAACTTCAGCTGTTCGACTAGCCAATTTTGTTATGAGAGCTTCTCTTCTAAGTTCGAGAATGTCATCTATAATTCTCTCTTTGCCACTTAAACCAAAATGTTCAGAGTAGTTCTTGATTGTGTCCACTTCGTGCCTATCCAGCTTGTACACATTACGCTTCAGATACGCCTCAGCTTCACTTTTTATTAATCCATTATCTTGTAGCTTTTTGATGATAATATCGTCTAGCGTGTTCAACTTTCTTGTCATTTTCTTCTGCTTCTAACCGTAAATTTCGTACATCATTCTAAAAAACGAACTAAAAGTAATATCCGGTCGGGAAAGTACCTTCTGTCTATGACAAGAAAGTGACAATTTTCCGCCATTGCTCCAATGCTCGTATTCAGTGCTGTACTCTCTCGTTGACAACGCGAATTGATATTCACCAATAAAACATAAATCATCACAAATCACTTATTATGAGCCTTAACGCAAATTTGTCTGCTGTTCAAACTTTAATCACACAGTTTTATATTTCAGCCACGAATACAGTATTAACAACTATATTAAAAACCGAATTATCATCAATAATTCCACTTTTTATGCAAAAAGCAGTGAAGAAGTTCAATTTATCCGTCTAGAGTTAGCGAATATCAGAATTGTTTGTTGGATCAAGTTTTCCGCCAAAGATGTTGCGGACCTATTTATAAAATGAATAATACCCATTTGTTACACACATGTAACAAACACAACATCTATATAAATAATATTTATATAAACCATAATGCATAGGCAGGAAAAGCATGACAAAGCGTATATCGCTTGCCGTTTTGGCAAGTCTTTTTGCAGGTAGCGCTGCGGCATCCAACTTGGATGACAAAATCAACGAAGTCGTTGCACCTATCGTCAACCCATTTGTAGGAATGATCTTCTCGACCATTCCTTTCCCTTTTACAGACGTACAGGTGCCTTGGATCGTTCTTTGGTTGGTTGTTGCGGCAAGCTTCTTTACCTTTTACCTTGGCTTCATCAACTTCCGTGGTTTCAAACACGCAGTTCAATTAGTCTCCGGTAAGTTCTCAGATCCAAAAGCCAAAGAAGATGGCGAGGTATCTCACTTCCAAGCACTGACTACAGCGCTATCTGGTACTGTTGGTCTTGGTAACATCGCTGGTGTTGCGGTCGCAGTTTCTATCGGTGGCGCAGGTGCAACATTCTGGATGATCCTTGCTGGCCTACTTGGTATGTCGAGTAAGTTTGTAGAATGTGCTCTTGGTGTGAAATATCGTAACACCAACCCAGACGGTTCTGTTTCTGGTGGTCCTATGTACTACCTAAGCAAAGGTCTAGCTAAACGCGGTAACGCTGCATTTGGCCGTACACTAGCAGTTCTGTTCTCTGTGTTTGCGATCGGTGGCTCTCTTGGTGGCGGTAACATGTTCCAAGCTAACCAAGCGTTCAAGCAGGTAGTCGGTGTAACAGGTGGCGACGCTTCGTTCTTTGCTGATAAAGGCTGGTTGTTTGGTCTTATCCTAGCTGTCATCGTTGGTATTGTTATCATCGGTGGTATCAAGTCTATCGCTAAAGTGACAGAGAAAGTGGTTCCTTTCATGGCGACCATTTATGTCGGTGCGGCACTTATCATCATCCTAATGAACTTCGACCGCATTGATGACGCATTTGGCGCTATCTTTAACGGAGCATTCACTGGTGAAGGTATTGCTGGTGGCGTCATCGGTGTGCTTATCCAAGGTTTCAAACGTGCAGCATTCTCGAACGAAGCGGGTGTGGGTTCTGCGGCTATTGCTCACTCAGCAGTTAAAACAAAAGAACCAATGTCAGAAGGTTTCGTGTCTCTGCTAGAACCGTTCATCGATACCGTTGTAATTTGTACTATGACGGCTCTAGTTATCATCATTACGGGTTACCTAGATACTGATACTGGTCTAGCAGGTGTTGAACTGACATCAGCAGCATTTGGCAGCGCGATCAGCTGGTTCCCTTACATTCTTGCTATTGCAGTTGTTCTGTTTGCTTTCTCTACCATGATCTCTTGGTCTTACTACGGTCTGAAAGCGTGGACTTACCTATTCGGAGAGAGCAAAACAGCGGAGCTTATCTTCAAAGTTAAATTCTGTATCTTCGTTGTGATTGGTGCAGCAATGAACTTAGGTCCTGTTATCGACTTCTCTGATGCGATGATCTTTGCAATGGCATTGGTGAACATCATCGGTCTTTACATCCTAGTTCCTGAAGTGAAACGCGATCTTGCTGATTACCTTGAACGTTTCAATGCTGGTAAGGTCTACAAAGTACAGCAACAGAAACAAACGCAGACTGAAGCCGTAGAGCAATAAACATCTTCCTCTCTAATAATAAACCCGGCATTTTCGCCGGGTTTATTATTTCCTCTTGATGTCGTCTTTCCAACATTCCACTAAAAAATCTATAAATTGCCTAACCACTGGCTGCTGATAACTACGAGATAAATACACAGCCCAAAGGGCATAACTTGGACAGTGACAGTCACGGAGAATCGAGACTAATTCCCCCTTTTCTATCAATGGATTCGCCAAGTCACACGGCAAGCGAATAATGCCTTTGCCATTGAGAGCGACCTTAACCAAGGTTCCTAAGTCGTTCGCTCTAATGTTACCTGATACTGAAACATCGATCGTTTGATTATCTTTAACAAACGACCAGTTTTTCGTGTTTAAATGTGTTAAGCAATTATGCTCGCTTAACTCTTCAGCTACTTTCGGCTCTCCGACGCTATCCAAATAAGTTTGCGAAGCACATACCGCCATATCAATAGCCATCAATCGACGAGCAATAAGATTGTCTGCGGGTGTATCGGTAAATCTGAGTGCAACATCGACCCTTTCATCCACTAACTCTGAATATTGATCCGAAGCCAATATGTCAATAACGACCTGCGGATATCGCGAGACAAATTTCTCGACGATATCTATCAATAAGTTTTGTGCAAGCCCTATAGGAGAGGCAACTCTAATTGTCCCAATTAACGCGTCCTTACGATTATTCGCTTCCAGCTCTAATGCAGCAGCCTCGTCCAAAATGCGTTGGCATCGTACATACGCTTGCTCACCAGCATCCGTCAGGCTGACTTTTCTTGTTGTACGATGAAGCAAACGCTGTTGAAGCCAACTTTCAATCTCCTGAACGTGACGCGACACCTGTAGACGGCTGATATCGAGTGCATCCGACGCTTTGGTAAAACTCTTAGTGTTCGCTACTTCTATAAAACTTCTGATTGCGGTTAGGCGATCCATACATCACCATTAGTAACATAAAAGGATACAATGTGTATCATTATGGCTAATTTATAACTCATTTAACACCTATTAGACTGCAATTGTTGTCAATAAATACAAAATCACTCATAGGAGAAACAAAGATGAAAATTGCAGTATTAGGTGCATCAGGCTGGATCGGTAGCCACATCGTAAACGAAGCAAAAGCGCGCGGGCATGAGGTTATCGCTTTAGTAAGAAACCCTGCTAACTTTGAAATAAAAGGGGTTGAGACAAGACAGTTTGATTTACTGGATAGTAGTGCTGACATCATAGCCGCAGTTGATGATGCAGAAGTCGTGATCTCAGCCATTGGCGGACGCGCCGCCGGCAATCACGACATCGTCGCTAGAACAGCAGAAACTCTGCTGACTCAGCTGCCTAAATCTAGCGCATCTCGACTACTTTGGGTCGGTGGCGCCGGTTCTCTGGAAGTTGCACCTGGCGTTCAGCTTATTTCTATTCCAGAATTTCCTGACGAGTATAAGCCAGAAGCTGTCGCTATGGGAGAAGCTTTAGAGGTGTTTCGCTCGGCTGAAACTTCTGTCAACTGGACCTTCATCAGCCCTGCAGCAGAAATTTTCCCTGGGGAGAAGCAATCACCCTACCGAATTGGTGGTGACACACTGCTGACAGACAATGATGGCAACAGTCGAATCTCAGTCGCTGATTATGCTGTTGCTATGATCGACGAACTTGAGTCAGCCAAGCACCTAAACCAACGTATTGGTGTTGCGTACTAAGTAAAAAGGAGCCTTACATGGCTCCTGTTTCATTTATAAAAGTGATGATATATCGACAGCCCTAATACTGACTCATCACAAAGTTTTCACAATCAACGAAAACGCCGGATGGCTGTATTAAGCTTTTCCATGAACTCAGGGTGTTGTTCTAGAAAACGTTTTGAGATATAGAGGCCAAAAGCCTTTTCTTCTTCTAAAACCACACCATACCCTTCTAAGTCGATCACATCATGGAGAAATACCACCTCAGCAACAAGAAAGGCATCAATCTCCTTATTATCCAGCTTTTCAACTAATCCTGAGGGATTGGTCACTGGCGGACTGATTTGATACCCTTGGTTTTTGAGCCAATAAGAAGTGTTCGTATTGAGTAAACTCGCTACCTTGGCGTTTGCTTTGAAGGTATCACTATGGGGATCAAATCCGTTCATATCTTCGGTTCTAACCACCCAAACCCAACGATTGATCATCACGGGTTCTGAAAAAACCGCATACTTATCCCGTTCTTCGTTTTTCGAGGCCATGAAGAAGCCATCAGAGCGCTCTTTTCTTAATTCAGACAATGCTCTACCGTGGTTTGATGACACTGTTACCGTATAATTTACTCCGATAGACGACAAGATCGGTAAGACCTTTTCAAGACCAATTCCATCTGGCTGCCCTTGATCATTAACCATAGTGTAAGGCGGAAAGTCTGGCAGGAAAAAATGCATATCGTATGCAGCATGCGTCTTCATACTCATAAAAATGAACACTAATGCTGTGATCAGTAAGGGTTTTGTCATCATATCAAACAGTTATCTCTTAATAATTAATATAAGTATAGATAGCAAATGTCTTTTTGTTATTTATATAGGTTACATACTGACACACCATGCAAAGTTAAACCAATATTGGACTTGTTGAGTATCAGCTTAAACTCCACACTATAGTCTTGCGAGATGGCAATGAACGGGTGAAAAGCTGCGCTCAGTTTTACTCCAATACACATTAAACGAATGCAAGATTAAATTATTTACGTGATATCCATTCAAATTCTTTTTTATAAAAAAACACTTTCTTCCCTGAGATGGAAAATCAGAAATAAAACTTGAATAGGAATATGTAAATTTATATAAAATAACTACCCAAAGTATTCGAGAGTTTAATTTTTGGGATACAAAAACAGACTACGTTAATAACGTCAAAATATATAACAAGAACAAGTCCGTTTAGTTGAGCTTAACTCCATAGACTGAGACCTATGCCATAAAAACAATGTTCACCAAGGGCATGGGCATACAAAACAAGCTGAATATAATGCTTGCAATGCATTAATCACGAAAATACCGAGTCAATAATGAACACTTGAAATATTAATTATTGAAAATTTAAATAAATTACAATTACATTTTAAAATATCATCGATATATTTATACCGGTAATAAAAGTAATTCACATCGTTTAATTTTATAAATTTAACTATCGAGCAATTAGATAAGTAACTTATTAAACCCGTACTATTTTCAGTTCTAGGTTATGACAACAAGAGGATACACCTAATGAAAATCAATAAGAAAAATACAGTATTGCAGCTGAGTTTACTCACTGCGGCACTGAGCAGTGTTTATGTCACCCCAGTGTCAGCTCATGGCTATATGGTCTCACCACAAGATTATGCGAATAGCTGTTACGAAAACACAACCACAGATCCGAGCTTGTGTAATAGCACTGTCGAAAATCAAAAAAATGAGATTAATAGCGGCAGTGCTGCTGGCGATCACCAAGCAGTCATCAAAGACGAAGAGCTATGTTCAGCTTCTAAAGGTGGCGATTACTCAGTACTTGATATCCCAAGTGCTAACCGATATGCCACTGAAATTGAGCTGGACGAAAATGGCGAATTTGAAATCACCTATATGCACACAGCAGTACACAAAACATGGTATTGGGATCTTTTCGTCACTCGTGACGGTTTCAATCCGGATACGGATAGGTTGACTTGGGCAGACTTGGAAAGGCTCACCGTTATTGACGGTAAAGGAGGTTTACCTGATCAGGTTATTAAGTACAAAGTAAAATGGCCAGAAGGCAAAACGGGCAAACACATTATCTACCAAGTTTGGCAACGCCCTAACCCGGATCATAAAGCTCATGAAGTTTTAGGAGAGCCGCCTCAAGATGTATGGGACAGCCCAGAAGCCTTTTATAGCTGTGCCAACGTTATCGTCGGTGACCACGAACCGGGGCCAGACGAGTCACCATGGGTGAAAAGTGAAGAGTTTGCAACGGAAACAATCGACGTCGCTTCTGGAGACCAAGTCAAGGCTCGTTTGATGTATGAAGGTTATGAAGATTTCGAAGTCTTACAGGATATTACGCCTGAGAACGAGAAAAACGATCTTTGGAAAATTGACTTAGCAGAGTCCATCAACAGTAATCAGACTATTTCACAATATGTGCAAGTGGGTGTATTAAACGATGAAGATGAAGTGATCATCAGTGACGACCCATCAGAGAATAATATCTACTACACCAACGAGAATTGGTCACACTTGATTGAAAAAGTCGATCAGGATGCCAATGACACCTCTATAGAGTGGTCAAACAAAGAAGCAGAGTATGAGTTAGCACCTAGCGAAACTCTTTCTATTCCTGTTGAGGTCACTGTTATCAATGGCAAACAAGATGTTTACTCATATACAGCGACATTGAGAACCGTTGGCGGTGAGAAACCAGAACAAATCATCAAAGGAACAACAGAGCAGCCTGCATCTTTTGAAGTCAATGCATTAGGAAACTATAGCGTTCGAATTCTTAGTCAGGTTGATGGTTCCACTGAACAAGCCGCATACGAATTCTCCGTTGTTGAAGAACAAGGCGAGATTGAGTATGACTACCTATACCCAGAAGGCTTTGGCAGCTACGTGGCCGGTGACGTGGTGAAGTTTGAAGGCGAAGGTATCTACGAATGTTTCGGCGACTGGGCTGCACACTGTAACGACGAAGCGTTCTTACCTGGTGTTGCCAGTGACCCTAACTGGGTCGATCAACAGTGGCGTAAGCTAGATTAAAGTCAATCAAAGGCCACCTATATTTAGGTGGCCTAGTTCTGTAAGTTTTCTATGTCGTATTACTTCAACGTCTTATTGGCTCTACTTTTGCTTTTACCTAGTGTCACCTTCGCAGAGGAGCCGATTAGTGCAATACAAGAGCTAGGCCGTCATCTGTTTTTTGATACTCGGTTATCCGTCAAAGAGAACAGAAGCTGCGCACTTTGTCACTCACCCACACATGGCTGGAGTAACACATTTACGAAAACCATCGACATTAATGGCAACCACAGCACGCTAAATACTCCTTCACTGCTCAATGTATCTCTCTTTACTCACTTTTCTCAGGCCGATCCCACTCGCAAGATAATCGATACTGCGATCACCAACCCAATGTTTTCGACTCACCCCATCGAAATGGGTATAACACCGAAAAAGTTGATCTCACGGATAGCTCAAGACAGTTGTTATCCATCGATGTTTGAGCGTTCATTTGGTGATAAAAACATCAGCGTAGAGCGCATAGTACGGGCTCTAAAGCAGTACTTAACGCTGATCACTAGCCAAGAGTCACGCTACCTACGGTATAGGGATGGAGATATCACAGCCCTAACAAAACAGGAGCAACATGGCCTGCAGCTCTTCTATAGTGACAAACTCAACTGCTCAGCCTGTCATGGCGGCCCCTTGCTGAATCAACCTGTAAATACCCTAAGCCATTATCAAAATACGGGTCTCTACGGGGTACCTAACAAAAATGGGATGCTCTCCTACCCTATTGGTGAGCCTGGGGTAAGGCAATATACAAAACGATGGGAGGACGATGGGAAGTTTCGCATTCCTTCTTTAATCAATGTATCAAACACTGGGCCTTGGGGACATGACGGTAGCTTCCAATCATTGGAGTCCGTCATAGAGAGTTATGCCAGAGGCGGAAGAAAACTTAGCTATGGGCCGAATAAGGGCGATGGTTACCATCACCCGGCCAAAAGTACTCTAATTAATGGATTTAATATAACGACCAATGAGAAAAAAGCACTCATTGCTTTTCTTCGCTCGTTATCTATCGACCAAGACTGGACACGCTATCCATTTAATTCACCATTCGGCTCCTCTGTTAGTACTAAGAATGAGCAAAATTCAACACCATCATGCCTACACCAACAACAATCGGAAACAATATTAAGATGATACTAACACGCCCAATATTCATCAGCCTGACAACCGCTATCGCGCTTATTAGCCCTCAAGCCCTTGCCGATATGAATTCAGCACGCAACCAATATTTTGCTAAAGAATATCGTGCCCTATGTGAGCTACCAACCAACACATTTGAAACGGCACAGTCACCCGATGAAGCCGCTCAACAAAGCTTGAGCGTTTCCACTCCCTTAGCGATCACACTTAAACTCAATAATGATGGACAAGCTTACCTAAATCTATCTGTTGAGAATTGGGATGAAAAGCTCGTTGTCTTCCACAGCACGGGAATAAATATAGAAATGAAAGACGCGGATACAACGGGGCAAAACATTACTAACCAGCAATGCGATCAACCAGATATGACCATCACTCACATAAACACTCATGAATGGGGTAGCTACCCAGTCAAAGTTGTAGGCACACCTAATGAAACGATCACATTAAAGATTCACCAAGAACAAGATCGCTGATAACACAGTACGCTTTGAGCGCATTATTGCGAATATGACAACCGCTAAAACTGATAGCTGGGTAATAACAAAATCCAATCATTTTAAATAGTTGCTGAAGATAGAAAAGAATCAGAATTTGTACTTTACTGAAGAGAGACTAATTTCATAACGGCAGGGAACATCAATGGCGACTAATGACAAAAAAGACAGAAAATCGAATGCTAACGTTAACAAGGAGGAAGCCCCCTCAAAGAACAAAACAGCGGCTAGTAAAGTTCGATTGTTCTCACGCCTAAACATTAAGGTTCCACTTCCTCGTGAGATCGCCATGATTCTGCCTTCTCTCGTGCTAAGTAAAGAAACAGATAATGTTTCGAATGAATCTCATACTGGTGAACAGCCATACGATTCAAGCTCTGTGGTAAAAAATGAAACAGTTCAAACAAGCCATGACACTCCAAATACTCCGGCGCCAAAAGCGAGTCTAAAGAGCGAAGAAGCCGTTGCTGAAATGGAAGAAAAGGGGCATCTCCAAGACTCTTTGTCTGTAACGCCATCTCATCATCTATCAACTAAACAACATCCGCTTGTGCATCAGATTACCAACCATGTCCCCCACACTGACACACCAAACACCGTTACTACAAAACCGTCAACACCACTGCAAACGCCAGCGCTAACTTCGCAACCTCAAATAACCTATATAGATGAGACAATGAAAGGTAAATACGGGTCTTTACATATCAATAGCGACGGTAGTTACACATTCACACTGGATCCAAAATCTCCAGCTTACATTGCTCTACAGAAACAGGAGCCAGGAACTGATACATTCACTGTTCACTTGTCGAATGGAACAGATGTTGTCATTCAAGTTCCGGTTCAGGGGCACCAAGATTCACCAAGCATATCAGGTGATCTTAGAGGTAGTGTTATTGAAGATCGTAATGTCGACTCACATGGCTTGATCACTACCTCGGGCAAAATCGATGTGATTGACCCTGACCATGATGAGAGCGCCGTTCAAGCTGAAACTCTCAAAGGGAAATTTGGTACATTAACAATCGACGCCCAAGGTCACTGGCAGTATCAGGTCAACAATTCGCAAAGCAACATTCAAGCACTAACCAGTCAAACTGAATTGCATGAATCGTTTACCATCCACACTAAAGATGGCACATCTCAAGTCGTCAACATGTCGATTGGTGGCACCGACGATCACGCATCGATTAGCGGTGGATTTGGCTCCATTACTGAAGATAAACAAACCTTTGTGAGTGGTCAGCTATCAATACAAGACCCAGATGCCAATCAAGATTACTTTATTGCTGGTCAACAAGCGGGGGTATATGGTGCTTTAGAGTTCAACAAAGACGGTTCATGGCGCTACATTCTCGATAATAATAAAGCGGCAGTTCAATATCTCAATCAATCTGAACACCACCAAGAAGTATTCACCATTCAGTCTGCGGACGGAACAAGACATTCAATCACCATCAAAGTTGAAGGAAGCAATGACGTTGCCACCCTCTCCGCTCAATCTCATGCCGTAATCGAAGATGGAAAGCAGTTAACGGGACAAATGCAAGGCCATGATATCGACCATGGCGCAACATTAACCTATTCAATAGCTCAACCAATTGATGGCTTAACCTTCAATCCAGATGGCAGTTACAGCTTTGACCCAACCAATTCGGCTTATCAACACCTGACAAGTGGGCAAAAAGATACGCTCACTATTCCTGTCACCGTCACTGATGAGCACGGCGCGAATACCACGCAAAATTTAGAGATTGTAATAACAGGGACCAATGATGCCGCTCAAGTGACTGGGGTTGATACAGGCCACATTTACGAGCGTCATGCTGGGCAAGATATGTCTCCTAATTATGCTCAGCCTGGCATGGCTCAATTGGGCAATACACTTTTGTATGCTGATGGAAAGTTGAGCATTATCGACCCGGATACCGGAGAGTCTGCATTCGATACTTTGTCGCACTCGTCGGTATCCAATAACTTCAACTATGCAGGCCAATACGGCAGACTCATGCTCTCCGCTGATGGCACTTGGCACTACATGGTCAACCTAGGGAAAACACCTTCAAGTGGGTTATCTCCCTCAACGGCGACAGCAATTGACCAGTTAGGTCAAAACGAAACCCTCACAGATACCATCACTATTCACTCCAAAGATGGTACCACTCACGACATTGTCATCACCATTCATGGCGACAACGATGCGCCTTATGTTTCGAGTGAAGTGCAACTCAACTCGGGCAAAGAGGACATCGCTCAAACCATTACAGTTAGGGAGTTATTAGCAAATGCAGTCGATGTTGATCATAACGACCAAGGTCAACTGAGTATCGCCAATCTCGTTGCCGACCATGGCTCAATCAAAGATAACCATGACGGTACTTATACCTTTACCCCCGATAAAGACTACAACGGTCAAGTGCACTTTACCTACGATGTCAAAGACGCGCATTCAGGTGTGACGCATACGGGGGCAAACATGACCTTGGCTCCCCAAGACGATGCAGCAACCATCGGCGGAAAAGATACGGGAGATGTTACCGAAGACCATAATTTGGCTTCGAGCGTGTCAGGGTTAGCCGGACAGTTGGACACGTATGGCACACTAACAGTAACCGACCCAGATGCGGGCCAATCGGAGTTTGATGCCAAGCTTTTAGCTAACTCGTATCATACCCAGCTTGGTGGACGTTTGTACATCAATGACAGAGGTGATTGGGGTTACTCAATTGACAACAGTAAACCTGCTATCCAACAACTTGGACAAAACGAAACACTCACTGACACCGTCACCGTTCACTCCAAAGATGGCACCACCCACGATATCGTCATCACCATTCATGGAACCAACGATGCACCAACTATATCGAGTGAGGTACAACNAACAGTAAACCTGCTATCCAACAACTTGGACAAAACGAAACACTCACTGACACCGTCACCGTTCACTCCAAAGATGGCACCACCCACGATATCGTCATCACCATTCATGGAACCAACGATGCACCAACTATATCGAGTGAGGTACAACTCAACTCGGGCAAAGAGGATATCGCTCAAACTATTACAGCAGCAGATTTGTTGGCTAATACCATCGATGTTGACCATAACGACCAAGGCCAACTGAGTATCGCCAATCTCATCGCCGACCATGGCTCAATTAAAGATAACCAAGACGGTACTTATACTTTCACTCCCGATAAAGACTATAACGGACAAGTACACTTCACCTACGATGTAAAAGACGCTCATTCTGGTGTGACGCATACGGGGGCAAACATGACCTTAGCTCCCCAAGACGATGCAGCAACCATCGGCGGAAAAGATACGGGAGATGTTACCGAAGACCATAATTTGGCTTCGAGCGTGTCAGGGTTAGCCGGACAGTTGGACACGTATGGCACTCTAACAGTCACCGACCCAGATGCGGGCCAATCGGAGTTTGATGCCAAGCTTTTAGCTAACTCGTATCATACCCAGCTTGGTGGACGTTTGTACATCAATGACAGAGGTGATTGGGGTTACTCAATTGACAACAGTAAACCTGCTATCCAACAACTTGGNCAGGTGTCAGGGTTAGCCGGACAGTTGGACACGTATGGCACACTAACAGTAACCGACCCAGATGCGGGCCAATCGGAGTTTGATGCCAAGCTTTTAGCTAACTCGTATCATACCCAGCTTGGTGGACGTTTGTACATCAATGACAGAGGTGATTGGGGTTACTCAATTGACAACAGTAAACCTGCTATCCAACAACTTGGACAAAACGAAACACTCACTGACACCGTCACCGTTCACTCCAAAGATGGCACCACCCACGATATCGTCATCACCATTCATGGAACCAACGATGCACCAACTATATCGAGTGAGGTACAACTTAATTCGGGCAAAGAGGACATCGCTCAAACCATTACAGCTAGGGAGTTATTAGCAAATGCAGTTGATGTTGATGACAACGACCAAGGTCAACTGAGTATCGCCAATCTCGTTGCTGACCATGGTTCAATCAAAGATAACCACGACGGTACTTATACCTTTACCCCAGACAAAGATTACAACGGACAAGTACACTTCACCTACGATGTGAAAGACGCTCATTCTGGTGTAACCCATACTGGGGCAAATATGACCTTGGCTCCGGTAAGTGATGCTGCAACAATTTCGGGTACCGATACCGGTTCAATAACCGAAGATAGGCACGTTTTTCATGATTCAATGCATCAAATTCAAGTTACCGGAACCCTTCACGTAACCGATTCTGATGTAAATGAAAATTACTTTCGGGAATCAGGTATATTTGGACACGAAAAAGCAATTAGTGACCCCTTCCAGGGAGAAATGCACATCGACCGATACGGTAATTGGGATTATGTTCTAGCAAATGGCAATCCAGCGGTACAAGCCCTAAAGCAAGGTGAAACGAAAGATGTCATGTATGAAGTCCATTCTGCGGATGGCACGCCACACCGTATTACAATTACTGTTACAGGCACCAATGATGCTCCAACGGTGTCGTCATCAGTCACATTGGCTGCGGGAAAAGAAGACACAGCGGTGACCTTGCAAGCCTCTGACTTACTTGCTCATGCCAGTGATATTGACCATGACGCACAACTGAGCATACACAGCCTCTCTGCCGACCACGGACAAGTTACAGACAACCATGATGGTACTTTCCGTTTTACACCTGATAAGGATTACACTGGTCCAGTCCAGTTTAGCTACCAAATACAAGATGAGCATGGTGCGTCTGTACAGCAAACTGCCTCGATGAACTTAGCGGCTGCTCCAGACAACGCCACGATAAATTATGCACCATCTGATAAACATCTAAACGGTGTTACTGAAGATCGCAACTATATCGATGCACACGATAAGCTCCACTTTAGTGGCAAGCTTGATATCATTGACCCCGACAAAGGAGAGGCTCAATTCAATATCAATTTAGGCCCTCAAACCTATCAAGGCATTGGCTATGACACAAAATTGGGTGGTCACATCGTGATATCACAAGATGGTGGTTATCTATACACTATCAAAGATCATCAACCCTTGATTCAAAATCTTGCAAATGGAGAAGTTATCACTGATGAGTGTGTCGTAAAGTCACAAGATGGCACTTCATTTACCATACAAGTCAATATACACGGCACTAATGACGCTCCCACCCTCACCGCTCAATCTCATGCCGTAACCGAAGATGGAAAGCGGTTAACGGGACAAATGCAAGGTCATGATACCGACCATGGTGCAACATTAACCTATTCAATAGCTCAACCGATTGATGGCTTAACCTTCAATCCAGATGGCAGTTATAGCTTTGACCCAACCAATGCGGCTTATCAACACCTTACAAGTGGGCAAAAAGATACGCTCACTATTCCTGTCACCGTAATTGATGAACATGGCGCGAGTGCCACACAAAATTTAGAGATTGTAATAACAGGGACCAATGATGCTGCAATCATTAATGGCCCTACATCAGTAAACGTCACTGAAGATAAAGTATTCATCTATTCAGTAAATGAACTGTGGTCAGGCTGGAATAATCTAGACATTCATGACCCAGACTCTCCGCTACAAGAAAAAGTAGTAGGTGTTATTGTCAATGGTGTCACACACACACTCACACCCAATTTTGCTGGAATTATTACAGCAACTTACGGAACTTTCAATTTTACACATGGCTATGATGGGCATAACAAATGGGGATATATGGCAAATAACGACCATGCAAATATCCAGGGGCTCAGTACCGGTGAATCACTGAGTGATTCTATGATCATAATCACTGAAGATGGTACACATATACCGTTTACAGCAGTTATCAGGGGCACAGATGATCATATCATCATTGACACTCCCAACTCGCTTACCGCACCAATCGGAAGTGTGACAGAGGATATTACTCCAAGAGTTTCAGGGCAACTTCAAGCTCATGATGTAGACACTATAGATAAAGTATCTTTCACTGCTGGGCAATTCGTAGGACGCTACGGTACACTAAATGTAAATAGTGATGGACACTGGCATTACGATCTAGATCCAACCAAAGCCAACTCTCTCGAAGAGGGGGAATTTAAGGCTGAAGGATTTAACATTACCGCAACTTCCACTGATGGGTCAAAAGCGACAGAACGTATTCAAATTAACATATTTGGTACTAACGATGCACCAACTGTATCAGCTGAAGTTCACCTTCGCTCTGGTAAAGAAGACACAGTGCAAACCATCACCACTGCGGAATTATTAACGAACGCTAATGACGTTGATCACAACGACCAAGGCCAACTGAGTATCGCCAATCTCGTTGCCGACCATGGCTCAGTCAAAGATAACCACGACGGCACTTATACCTTTACTCCCGATAAAGACTACAACGGTCAAGTGCACTTTACCTACGACGTGAAGGATACAAACGGGGGTGAAGTCCGCACAGGGGCTAGTACTACCCTCTTACCAACTAACGATGCTGCAGTATTTAGTGGTCAAGATACAGGCGATGTAGCGGAAGATTACAAACCCAATGCTTCTGTTGTCGGAAACTACTCATACACAATCCAGGCTCATGGTATGCTCACAGCGGCAGATTCAGATCTTGGCGAATCAGGATTTGAATTTAACACATTAATATCTGCACCTATGCACCCTGAATGGGCACCTTACACATCATCGTTAGGCGGTAAACTCGAAATAGGTCCAAAAGGCGATTGGGGTTATTACATTGATAATCGTAAGCCTGAAATACAACAACTAGGTGAGAATGAAACCTTGACCGATACCGTGACCGTGCACTCAAAGGATGGCACTACCCATGACATTGTGATCACAATTCATGGCACTAATGACGCCCCTACTGTATCAAGTGAGGTCCAGTTAAACTCTGGCAAAGAAGACACCGTTCAAACCATCACCGCGTCTGATTTGTTAGCAAACGCCAGAGATATTGATAGTAACGACAAGGGACAATTATCGGTTGACAACTTAGTTGCTGACCATGGCTCCATTCGAGATAACCAAGACGGGACTTATACGTTCACCCCCAATAAAGGTTACAACGGTCAAGTACACTTTACTTACGATGTCCAAGATGCACACTCTGGTGCAACACACGCCAGTGCAAGGATGACGCTAACATCACTAGCTCCCACGCCAGTTAGCCAATCTGATGAGACGGTAGATCAACAAGTACCAACCGTTGATGTCATACTTTCTCCTGATGATGTTACCGATGAACAAACCGCTCCGCCAACAGGTGAAGGCAATTCACACCACGGCGCAGCTGCATATCTCTCTGCTCTCGGCTTAAACTCCGAACAAGCTTCTACAGAAACATCATCACCATCTGATTTGCCAAATGATATTGATATTGTAATGGCTCAAGAAGAACATACTGAGCTCCAAGAGCACGCCGTGGATACAGACATGTTAGAACCAAAACATGACCAAACTAATGACAGCGATAACAAGCATCAGGATCTAATAAACCCAGACGAACACCATGATCATACTGACCCTAGCCACTTAATTGATCCTTATTAAAAAATAATAACATCCAAAAGAGAGAGGCAGCGATTATGCTGCCTCTCTCTATATTCATTTAACCTAAAGGATAGAGTTAGCGTTCACCAAAGGCGACACTAACATTGGTATAGATCGGTTTCCAAAGATACTGAAATACGGACTTTTCGCCTGTCGTAATATCTGCTTCTCCTGTCATACCTGGTAGAATTGAAAACCTTTCAGGATCATTATGAAAGTAGGGTTCGTCAACAGAGATAAAGACTTCATAGAAGATTTCACCTCGCTCATTCTGACTGGTTGTCGGAGAAATTTTTTCTACTTCTCCAATTAAAGCTCCGAAGCGACTGTAATCGAACGCATCAACTTTAACTCGGGCTGGTTGTCCTTCATGAACAAAGCCAATATCCCTAGGTGATAGCTTAGCTTTAAAGTCCGCTTTCCCCGTTAAAGGGACGATTTCTACCACTACGCCACCAGGTTGAATTACACCACCAACTTGAGTACTGGGAACGCTTTGTACCAGCCCTTTCAATGGTGAGGTCACAACTGTGTTTGTCACTTTCGCCTCACTCGAACGCACTCTCGCATTTAAAGCAGACAAATCTGAAACAGCTTTTGAGCGTTCATCACTCAGTTTTGAACGAGACTCTGCCAGCAGCTGTTCTATTTTTTGCTCGTTGGTCGAAGCTTGCTTCTCAAGGACGGAGCGCTTACCTATTGCCTCCGCTATTTGCTGCTCAATACTTGCCATTTTTTGTCTCATCTCTAGCACTCTTAATCGAGAGATGTTCCCTGCCTTGAAGCCCTTTTCTAGTATATCGAGTTCTTGCTTGGTCGCTTGTAATTGCTTCTCGTAAGAGGGTAAGGCTTTTTTCACCGAACGAAGCTGCTCTGCAATTTGTTCACTATCCTTTTCTAATACCACCCGCTGTTGATAAAACAAGGCTTTTTGTGCACTCAACTGAGCCAGCTGCTCACTCACTAAAGCCGGATATTCTGCGGAATACAAAGAAAAATCAGGCTCTCTTTGATCAAGCAAAGCGTTCATCCTTTCTATACTCAGTGACAGCGTAACCTGCTGAGATTTAAGCTCATCCAAAGTTGTTTGTTGAAACGTTGCATCAAACTCCACTAGCGGTTGTCCAGCTTCTACTAAATCTCCTTTCTTCACCAGCACACGTTTGAGTTTTCCTCCAATTTCGCTTTGTAACACCTGCCGCTCCCCCTCAGGAATGACTGCCCCTTTCGCTTTGGCAATTTCATCCACTTGAGTTACCAGTGACCAAACAACGAAAGTGACCACGCAAATGGCTACCGCCCACGTCGCAATCAATAATGATTTTGACGTTACACTCGACTCCACTAGTTCACCGTATTTATGTTCAGCCATTGGATACCTCATTGATAAATTGTTGTTGCTCAGTTTCTTCTTGTTTTATTGGGCCTGCGTACGCTACGGAGCCATCATTTAATACGACCACCTTATCCGCTAGTTTAATTAAATCAGGATCATGAGAAGTGAAGATGATGGTTGATTGTCTTCTTTTACGGTGAACAAAATCTGTGAATACCTGTTTCGCCTTAGGGTGATAATCTGGAACAGGGTTATCCATTAACATGAGTTTGTAATCATAAACTAGTGCCTTAGCATCAATAAGGACTTGAGCAATCGTACCAGATAGAATATCGAACAAGCTGTCCGGTATGAGTGAGCTAATCACCGTATCTAAACCTTTAGGCAGCGAGTCATACCATGCGCTCCCCCCCACAAGAGCGAGTGCATCAACCATCTTCTGATCGGTCACCTGCTTCCCATCAGCTAGCCATTCCCTTACCGACAGAGAGAGTAAGTCTGGATAGGCTGCGCGGATGAAACACCAATGACGGAATAGTTGTGGGTCATATTGAGACAAATTCACCCCTTCAAGCTCAATCGCACCATTCTGTGCAACTTGAAGCCCCGCTAGAGATTCTAGCAACGTAGATTTACCACTACTGGATGGTCCTGTAATAGCAACAACTTCTCCTCTGCCTATCTCAAAGCTCACCGCGGAGAGAGCAGGACGTATCTGTTTTGGATATCGAAGCGTCAGTTGGTCTATTTTAATGGAAGGGGCATGATCAGGTAATGCGTGATGCTGATAGCTGAAATCACGCTCTGAAGGTTGGGCAAGTAAGCGATTAATTTGCATTTTAGACTGATTAAAGCTGGCAAACCTTGACGCACTGTTGGCTAGCATTTGAGCTGGCCCAGTAATACGAGAAATCAACATCATCGCGGCGATTAACCCACCTGGACTCAATACCTCTTCGAAAATCAAACCAATTCCAAGCCCCATAACAGCGATTGTTGAGCCTAAGGTGATAGCGTAATAAATAGAGGTGTACCTGTGCTGTCTAATCGCTTGATTAAACCCAACTTTTGAAGCAAGGAAGTTTGCCTTATCAAAACGTTTCAACCAATACGGCGCAAAACCAGAGGTGCGTAAATAAACCAGTTTTAAGGAGAGCTCATTAATAAGATTCTGTCGATTGGTACCTGCTATGGTCGACTGCATTGAGCTCTTACTAGAATTAGCCAACGCGTGCTTGGAAAATATGGCATACAATATAAGCGAAGCAATAGGTACTAAGACAAGCCAACCGCCCAAAATCCCGATAGCAAGAATAAAAATAACAACGAACGGGATATCAAACAGCGCTCCTCCCAACGGCCCCGACAAAAGGCTCGATACCCTTTCCGATAAGAGAATCTGATTCTGTTGGTTGAACGCGATCGATTGCTGATTCTGAGTGTACGAATTTTTAAGAGTTTTTTTGACTAATGCTTGAGAAACCTCTCGGCTTAAACGATTAGCTAAGCTGACCAATACTTTTCCGCGTAAGGTTCTAAGCAGCCCCATCATGACAAAAAGAAGCGCTGCACCAATGGTAATTCCCAATAACTCATGCGCTGCATCTCCTCCAATCACATGGTCATAAATTGCCATAGTGATAAATGGAAGACCTAAGGCAAAAACATTCGTGAAGAAGCTTACAATAAGTAATTTCGGTAGCATTGGCTTAAATGCATCGAGCCTTTCACCAGTCCAATCCGAAGGGTGCTTTTCTAATGGCAACCCCAACACAACCACGTAAAAGTCGGCAGGCTGGCTTTCCACTTCCAAATTTACGCCATCACACACTTCGATACGCCCATCTTTATAAACAGCAAGATAATACTTCGAGCTCTGATCCCGGTTAAGCTTAGGAACAATTTCATAGGGAAGATAAATCCGGTCAAACAACGATAACAATTCATCGATATTCTCAAGCCCATTTTCATCAATCCACTGTTTAGAAAATAATTGTATATTAGTACTGACTTCCAAGCCTTTTAGCAAAGCGATTCCGGCTTGTTCGTAACTGTTCATCATGCTGCCGCCCCTTGCTTCTCTTCCACAATCATAGTTCTATCCGTAAGTTCAATGATTGCCGGATGATGAGAAACCAACACAATCATCCGCCCTTGAGTTTTTTCCTCTCGTAATACTCGATTAAGGGCTTCTAACCCATCAAGGTCGAGAGAGGCATCAGGCCTATCAAGAACCACTAATGGTGAGGTTGCAGCGAGCTGAGTAGCTAGGTTTAGGAGCTTGATATCGCCCATACTTAGTTGGCTCGAAAAAGCGTGGCCAACTTTCGTTTCTAGCCCGTCACTTAACTGAGCTAGTTTGCTGCTTACCCCAAGCTTTTGGGCATATTGTTGTGCCCTTTCGGTACGCTCTGGATCAAAACCACACAAATTGTCGAGTAAAGAGCCGCTGACTAACTGCCCTTTAACGCCAGCGTAAGAACTAATAGATGACAGAGATTCTATCGAAGCACTGTCATGATTTATGAGAAGGTCTCCGCTTTGAGCCCCGTCAACTCCAGCAATCACTCCAGCAAAGAAACTGTCGATGTGCCTTTCATCACTACTCAAATGAATGATCTCCCCTCTAGCCATTTCAAAAGAGACACTGTATGTGTGGCTATAACGTTGGGCGGTTAGGTTACATACGGCAATTGCATTCACTGATTTAATATCGCCTACTTCAAATGAATGTTGAGGCAAGTTACGAATTCGACCAATAGCCTGATTAGCGGAATGAATGGAGTTCAGTTTCACACACATGCCAATGAGGGCACTTAAAGGGGCAATCGCACGCCCCGACAAAATCGAGCATGCAGCTAAACCGCCTGTTGTAAGATCTCCATCAAGAACCCATATGCTACCGGTGATCACTATCACTACCGATGTCATTAAGGACGCTAATTGAATAAATTCTAGTGCAAAGGCGTTTTGTTGCTCTTCACTAGATTTGGATAAGAACCTTTCATCGTTAGTGCGTTTAAACTGACGATAAAGCCTCGACTCCACAGCTTGTCGTTTGATGCCTTGTAGAGTTTGTCCGAGTAGCAGCATAAATCCCTTTCGGTCTTGCTCTTTCTCTAACGCGTCTTCACCTAAACGCTTAGATTTTATCGAGGCCAGCCAAACGACTGCACTGGCTAAGACCCACACAGCAATAGGAACAAGTACTAAGCTGCCACCAATGTAATAAACTAAGCCGAGAAATAGGAGAGCAAAGGGAAAATCGATAAAACCGGAAACCATGCCCCCTGAATACCACTCTTTCACTCTCGATATAGACGATAAGCCATTGTCAACACTTGACGCTCCTAGCATGCGTAGTTCATTAGGCTTGGCATTAGTCACGGCTGAAACAAGTTGATCAAAGGTCTCTTTTTCCGTATTGCTTGCTGCAGCGGATAGTAACCAACTTCGCACATAACGAATGAATGATTCCAATAAAGCGGCAGTACATGCTCCAACGATTAGTAATGTTGCCGTACCGTAGCTCTGGTTCGGCAGGATGCGATCGTAAATTTGCAACACCGTCAATGGAACGGCAAGTGATAGAAGATTAATTAGAATCGAGGGTACCATCACCCTCCCAATGACATCTTTATTGATCGTCTGCGTCAGCTGCATACCTAGCTCCCCTGTATTCATATGAGATAAGGTTGGTATACAGTAGGGGGTTATTCAAGTTAAGGTTCTGAATTTTAGATTAAATTTGATACATGACGACAAATTACATTGGCCATCAGCAATTGACCGCTTACGCCTGAGAAAAAGAACTAGTGTGTTCTGGCCAAAAAACACTCAAGGTTCTTTCAGTTTTTCGTTCCCTAACATACATTTCTAAACAACTTGATGGAACTATTTCCAGTTAGCCTATCAATGTCCAAAAACAGCCATAGGATTTCCGCCTTTATCAGTTAAATCTCTACTATGCCCTCCCCTGATAATGATAAAATCTCCATATTAGTACTATCGAGAAATTCTATGTTTATCCATCGCGTTAACGACATTGACTGGCTGGTGATTACCGCTTTTGAAGAACTGAAAACCATATTCATCGAAGAAGCCGGGGCAATCCCCTCTTGCTTCTCTACTGCGAGTGAATTGAACCTGATTGACCAAGCCAAGCGTACTTATGGATATTTGCCCAAACTCAGCGGCGTAGTCACAGATACCGGTACGTTTCAAAGCCAAGATAACGAAGAAGATTTGAACCCACAACTTGCCTGCCTAGTTGAAGGGCGTGGACGAGTGTTTATCTATCACGGCGGCTTTGTCGCTTTTGTGGATGACGAACAAACCTTTATTACCCGACTTGACTAACAACCATTCGGAAAGTTGAAAGCTGCGGTTAAGTGAGGATCTGTCCCCCTAACATGGTATATAAGAGGGATTAGAACAATCTGTCAGATTTGATTACATCGTCATTTTGGACTGACAGATTGAATCCTTACTAGCCCACAATAAGAGTGATTCTATACGATCTTATTTTTCACAGTAACTAGTACCGTAACGTTGAGAATTTGCCTTTCGACCATTTGGACCTACTGAGTAAAAAGTAGTGATCTCATCGCCTTTTACACTCACAATCACTGCGTAGTGTTCAGGATGGTCATTGGTTTGTGGGATTTTATGGAAACAACTCCTTCTATCCGCTAGGTCAAAGTAACCTTTGGTGGCTTGATAAAGAATTTCATCTGCATTCATTTCCATGTTGTAACCGTTGACAGGCTTCAACTTCCATTTGCTTTCATTGTTGAGATAGCTCGTAGGAATTGAGTAGATCCCCTTTTCCGGCACAACCTCATTGCCCGAATCAAAACATTTATCATTGTTTGGTGGACACATAGAAATGACTCCCATTTCGTATAGTTCTTTATATCTTGGGGCATAATGTAACCCGCCAAGACTACCGTCACTTTCTCTCTCTCCACAGAATATATGGTCAAACCCATCATTCTTGGTCCACAATGTTACGAGCTTCTCTATGTTTAAAGATTCATCAATAGATAGCAGTTTCTTTGTGATATCTGGATAATTTTCAAATAAAGATTGTAGGTCCTGTTCAGATACACCACTTCCCCATTCTCCACATATTCTCAGTACTTCTTTATCAATGGGTTTGTTTTTAAATGTATATTCAGGAGCGAAAGCCGTATTAGGGTCATCATCAAAAAATGGGACTTGCTGGGCGTGAACATTGATGGCTGTGAAAAGAAGAGCCAATGATGATATTGCTAATTTCATGTTTATTTCCCTTTTTGATTATCTATTAGAGGTCATACTGTATTTTTGGGCCACTACATATCTCCTACCCACACTTGATTTGGAGCAGATTATCACATAGATCTTCATATGACCCTTGTTCGCCACTCAAAAGAAAGGCCCCAAAGGAGCCTTATTCGTGCACGATTGCTTGTGTGCAATTCTTAAGCTTGGGAATTCAATAGGGTTTGTAATTTTCGGTGTTCCAACTTAGCCCACTAGACGATAGTCACTTATCTATTGACAATAATCGTGTCGAACGCGCCATTAAACAGCTAATGAGAGCGCAATGCTTTACAGCATCGTAGAGTCAGTGAAAGTAAACGGCCTTAACACGGTCAAGTGCATTGTAGCCTCGTTGCTTCATGGAGTGTTTACTTTAACGACGTCCCATCCAAAAATACTCAGACTCACCATCCTGATAGAAATGTTCAACAGCCGCCCTCAAAGTCCCCGCTTGAATATGGCCTAATTTAACTAGCCGGTCACCATGAGCATAAATAATATCCGCAGCTGACATAAAAATACCATCTGAAGCGTCAACCATATGAACAGTTCCCCCTCTACTTTGTGCAAACCTATGAGCGACATACACATTAGAAGTAAAGGATTGAACTTCTCCAGCACTCCCGCTAGTTCTTGAAGTGTGCTTAATGATCGAACTCATACGCTCATCGAGATTTGGGTAAGAGTCTGGTAAACTCAAGGCAAACACATCACCTCGATAATATTTACTATTAGGCCCCTTAGGGATAGAAGACTTGAAATCGTTGCGTGTTTTCCCCAGCAGATTAAGTATTTGATCAAGGCAAGATTTACGACTTTCTTTTTGCTGTGCTGCTTTCTCACGCTTAGCGATAACCCGCCTTCTATTATCAGCCCATCGTTTCTCATCAGTTTCATCAGACGTTAATTCAGCCCTGCGTTCTAGGCGTTGGTGTGCAGCACGTTCTCTTGCGGTTTTTTGTCTTACTTCTGGTTCTAAACGTTTGGATTTATATCTCATAGGAGTAGGCTTTAATGATAAATAACAAGGATGATAACCATATTTTCAGTAGCTTATAATTCCCAGTAAGACAATCTGACGATTTCACTAACAAAAAAGTCACTTTGACAAATCAAGCACTGCCGGAGTTAGTTTTTCAGAGATCTTTTCTAAACAGGAAACTGCCACAATACATGCTTTGACGTTGCTGCTGTCGTGGTAATGAGAATAAGCACATCCCCATTCTTTATCAATTTTGTCCAAATGCATCACCTGGCCAATCTATATGAAAGATTGCTTCAAAATTGAAGCTACAACCGTTTAAGGGTACCTGTTATATGTACAGTGAATTAGTTACTTTTTATAAACCCGATATATTAATGATTTAAAAATTGCTAAATAGCTTTAAGCAAAAAATGGCAAGAGTCAGGTTTGGCCTTTGTCCTCCATTCGCTCTGATGCTTATTGCAACTCATTTAGGGGCAAAAACAAGTGAACATGAACCTTGCTGACCTAAGGGCACAAAATGAGTTTCAGAAATCAATAGAGCAGTAACTAGTGTGGCGTCAAGCGCTGCTTAGCTATATCAACCATATAAGATCAAAAAAGCGAGCACGAGGCTCGCTTTTTAACTATCTGTTTTGTTATATATTACAGCAATTCTACCGATTGTTGGGCAATCACAAATTCTTCATTGGTTGGAATAACCATAGCAACCGCATTGAGCATATCTGATTTTGCAATGATACCTGCGCGTCCGAATCGGGCATCTTCGTTGCCCTGCTCGTCTTCAATAAAGCCAAGTAGCTTGAGGTTGTTCAGTATTTCACGGCGAATAGGTAGTGAGTTTTCACCAATACCGCCGGTGAAAATAATCGCATCTAACGCATTCAGCGGAATCAAATATGAGCCAATGTACTTGGCAACACGATAAGTGAAGACTTCAAAAGCAAGTTTAGCCCCCTCGTGTCCCTTTTCCATTGCTTCTAAAATACCGCGCGCATCAGACGTCAAACCAGAAACCCCCAAGAAACCAGACTTCTTATTCAAAGTCTCAAACACCTTCTCTTGGCTCCAGCCTTTTTTCATTAGAAACTCAATTATTCCTGGGTCAAGATCCCCAGAGCGAGTTCCCATCATCAAACCGGCTAATGGTGTAAAGCCCATTGATGTATCAACAGACTGACCGTTGCTGATCGCGCAGACCGAGGCTCCGTTACCCAAGTGAACAGAGATAAAACTCGACTCTTCCACACGTTTATTGAGCATTTTGGCTGCTTCACGGCTTACAAAATAGTGACTAGTGCCGTGGAAACCGTATCGGCGGATGCCGTATTCTTTATACAGTTCGTTAGAAATCGCACCAGTAAATGCCTTCTGAGGCATAGTTTGGTGGAATGCCGTGTCAAAAACAGCAAATTGAGGAAGGCTTGGGAATGCTTGCATGGCTGCTTGAATCCCTTTTGCGCCTGCTGGGTTGTGGAGCGGTGCCAGATCAGACAAGCTTTCAATTTCTGCTAGAACTTCGTCATTAATACGAACTGTGGAGGTGAATTTCTCGCCACCATGCACGATACGGTGTCCCACAGCAACTAGATCGTTTGTCAAACCTAATGACTCCATCAGGCTAACAATTCGGTTAATTGCGTGTTGATGATGATTGTCTGGAGCAGTGATGGCCTCTTCTGTCTTCTCACCTTTATACTTCCAGCCAATGACTGCTTCAGAGAGCCCAAAACACTCTCCTAAGCCTGTGATAACAGCGTCACCTGTAATGGAGTCGATCACCGCAAATTTAAGAGAAGAGCTACCAGAGTTAATAACCAGCACAAACGAGTTAGACATGGAGTATGTATCCTGTTTCAGACTGAATTTTGGAAGCAAAGTGCTTCTTTTTGTGTGCCTTACATTATTCAATATTTTTTTAATGATTCAACTTTATTTTAAAGAAGGACCTGTAGGAAACGATTTTTTGTTGATCTAACGCAACTTACGCTTTATTTCTAGCCATAAATTTAATGTTAGTTTTATAAATATGAAATCCAAGCCTAAACTCTATTAACAGAGTGACACTTTTGCGAGTTTACCCAAACCTGTTCCTTATGGTCTAACTAGTGACGACTTTATCTATTGTTCTGGTCATTTCAGGCATCATCATTCTATTAGCGGGGTACGTTCCCGCTAATAAAGTTTGTCGGAAGACAAAGCACTTAGGGTGGCAGGTTTTAAGCTACTTAATTCTTGGTTTCGTCGCCGGCTATACCTTTGTTTTAGTAGCTATTTTTTATGATCCTATTGTTACTCCTGTATTATTTGGCCTCTGCATCATTCTTTTTTGCGGTAGCATTTTCGTGTATATGGTGACCACCTACAGCTTACAAAGCATCAACCAACTCCATGTTCTAGCCGACGAAGAAAAGCACAATGCGCTTCACGACTCACTCACCACACTCCCCAACCGAAAACACTGTATAGAAACAATTGAGTTCTTAATTGAGTCCGATACCCCCTTTGATTTGATGCTGCTTGATATCGTGAATTTCAAGCAAGTTAATGATGGAATGGGTCACTTCTGTGGGGATCAGTTATTGATTCAAATCGGCCAACGAATTTCATCTCTGCTGCGTAAAGAAGATTTCATTGCCAGAATTGGTGGTGATGAGTTTGTTCTTATTTGTCCAAATAGCAGTGAATCCGCATCAAAAGTATTGGCTAAGCGTATTGATACAGAACTGCGCAAACCCTTTTGTATCGACGGTTTTGAGTTGAGCACCGGTGCAATTATTGGCTTAAGCGAATTTCCAAGACACGGAGAAGACGCAGAACAAATCATTAATACCGCTGATGTTGCTATGTATTGGGCCAAAAAGTCTGGTCGCTTGTTTGCGTGCTATGACGATAAAATGAGCCAAGGAGCCAAGAAAAAACTGCGCATCACTCGCGAAATTGATGCCGCACTTCTTAATGACGAGTTTTGTATCTATTACCAGCCGATCCTGTGCGGGAAAAGCGCGATTGTTTCTGGCTACGAAGCACTAATCCGCTGGCAAAAAGAAGATGGTACCGTGATGAGTCCGGTCGAATTCATTCCTATTGCAGAACAAAGTAACAAAATCACCTCCATTACTAGTTGGGTCCTTAATCAGGTGTCTACCGATATCGAAAAGCTAAAATCTGAGAACATTCGATGTCCTGTACATATCAACTTATCTGCGAAAGATCTCATGGGAAATAACCTCAAAAGGCATCTTGAAAAGTTGATTCAGATATACCCCGATATCACAGAAAACCTCATTCTGGAAATAACAGAAAGCACAGCGATTAATCGTTTAAGAAGCCCTGAAGAATTACTAGAAAGCCTCAAAATTCTCGGCTTCAAGATCAGCTTAGACGATTTCGGAACGGGCTATTCTTCCCTCTCGCTACTCAGAGACTTACCCGTTGACCAGATCAAAATTGATCGATCTTTTTTGTATCAACTAGAAACCAATCAGCGTAACAGCTCGATTGTCTCAAATGCCATCGCATTGGCCCATGGCCTCGGCTATACCGTCGTCGCTGAAGGGGTTGAAGATAACAGCGTTCTCGAACTATTAAGGCATTACGGCTGCGACTATATTCAGGGCTTTCTGTATAGCCCTGCGTTAAAAATCGATGAGGTAATCCGTTGGACTCACAATCATAACCCCCCTCATATCATTGAATTAGCGGAGGAAACGTAAGGAGAGCCCAGAAATTTTACCCACCATTTCTACCCACCTTTCATTTTCCACGGTAAGCTTTTCCTTTTGACTGCCATAAAACGATTGGCCTAAAAGTCTGAAAGTAGTAAAACTGATCATGAAATTTCGATGCGAACAACTTACCCATTGGCAGAGGTTCCCCATGAATATAGGCTCAGTAGCGAAACTTACCGGATTATCCAGTAAGTCCATTCGCCTGTACGAGGAAAAAGGCGTCATTTCTTCCCCTAGCCGCAGTGAAGCAGGTTATCGAGAATATAATGAACAGCATGTTCAAGAGCTTAACTTGGTTTCAAGAGCCAAAAATGCCGGCTTTTCACTGGCGGAGTGTAAAGAATTTGTCGAACTCGCCCACAACCCAAAACGGAAAAGCAGTGAAGTAAAAGCGAAAGCTCAGGAAAAGCTAAAAGAGGTGGAAATCAAGATTCGGGAATTGAAAGAAATTGAAAAGCAATTGAAAGGCTGGGTGAATGCCTGCCCTGGTAATGAAAGCAGTGAATGTCCTATTATTGAAGATCTGACCAAGTAGACTTGGTTATTTTCCTAATCTTTTCAACCCTTCACCATGAAGTACATCCGCAGATCATGTAACATTGAAAGACCACACTGATAGATCGGATGTCTTCATGGAAGCAGAATTACTGGAAATAAAAAATTTCCTCTCTCAGCACCCTCCCTTTGATGAACTAGAAGAGGAAGTCCTTAACTTCATCACCAAACATGTCGAAATTTCTTATTTTCGCGAGGATACGCCCGTCATCCATTTTGGTGATGAAATCCACGATTTATACATGGTTCGGAGTGGCGTCGTTGAAGTCTATCGACGTAAAGGTGAGCTCTATAATCGCCTCGATGAAGGAGCCCTATTTGGTCAAATGGGCCTGTTGACCAACAATAAAGTTCGCTTTCCGGTCAAAGCTATAAAAGACACCTTGGTATACTGCATCCCTGAGCCCGTATTTCAGGAGCTCTACGACAACCACGAAGCTTTCGCTGACTTTGTAGAGGTCGAAGATACCGCCCGCTTACGCCAAGCCGTTTCAAGCACCAATGAACAAAACGATCTAACGACGTCCAAAGTGCGCACTTTGCTGACAGGCGAAGCCCCCTTCCTAGAGAAAACAGAAACTATTCAGAATGCCGCGATAAAAATGGCTGAAGAAAACGTTTCATCGCTGTTAATCATTGATCCAGATATCCTCGAGGATAACGAAGAAGATAACTCACCGCTTGTCGGAATCATTACAGACCGAGACCTATGTACCCGAGTACTCGCCGAGGGACTCGATGCCAGTGATGAAGTATCCAGTGTGATGACCACTGAGGTTATTTCGTTAGACCACAATGCCTACGTCTATGAAGCTATGCTCACGATGCTACGCTATAACGTACACCACCTTCCAGTTTTGAAAGACAAAAAGCCCATTGGTATTATTGAAGCCACCGACATTGTTCGTTATGAATCCCAAAACTCTCTACTGCTAGTGAGTAGCATCTTCCAACAGCAATCCATTGAAGAACTCGCTTCCCTATCCGAGCAAGTCAAGGATAGTTTCGTGCGTTTGGTGAACGAAGATGCCAATTCGCACATGGTCGGGAGTGCGATGTCAGTGATAGGCAGAAGCTTTAAACAACGCATTATTGAACTGGCAGAAGAAGAGCTGGGCGAGCCTCCTATTCCCTATTGTTTTCTCGCTTTAGGTTCAATGGGGCGAGATGAACAGATCCTGGTAACCGACCAAGATAACGCCATTATTCTAGATAATTCATACGTTGAAGAAGAGCACAACGAATACTTCGATGCGCTGGCGAAGAAAATCTGTGATGGATTAAACGAATGCGGTTACACCTACTGTACTGGCGATATTATGGCAACCAACCCTGACTGGCGCATGACAAGGACAGAGTGGGAAGAATGTTTTGCTGACTGGATTGATGATCCAAATCCAAAAGCACTTTTAAATGCCTCTATCTTCTTTGACTTGGTCGGTGTTTACGGTCGTCTGAAGTGGGCTGAGCAGCTCAATGGTTTCATCGTCAGGCGCGCACGTAGAAACAACCGTTTCTTAGCCTGTTTAGCTCGAAACGCGATGAATCGCACCCCACCACTCGGATTCTTTAAAGATTTTGTCATGGAGAAAGACGGCCAGCATAAGAATTCCATCAACCTCAAACGTCGTGGCACTGCCCCTCTTGCAGATCTGATCCGTGTACATGCTTTGGCGGTTGGCTCGCGTTCAACCAACTCATTTGAGCGTCTTGATGACATTCACGAAGCCGGCATTCTCCCCAAAGGGAAAGCACGAGATTTACGAGATGCCTTAGAGTTCATCTCCATGGTGCGTATTCGCCACCAAGCTTTTGATGTCGAAAATCAAATCGAGCCAGATAACAACATTGAACCAGAGAACTTGTCCGACTTTGAGCGTCGCAACTTAAAAGATGCGTTCCAAATTCTCAGTAATGCACAAAATTTTCTTAAGTTCCGCTACCAAGCCAGCAATAACTTTAAGTAGGTAAATGATGATCAGAAAAATGATGCACACGCCTGCCATTGACTGGGAAAACAAGTTTGCGGCAAAGCAACAAACAAGTCGAGATGCTTCACTCAAGGACTATTACAATGCTGGCATCCCTAGTGCTGAAACCAACCTCGAAGATGTAACCTTTTTGGCGATGGATTTTGAAACAACAGGTTTGGATTCCGACAAAGACGACATTATCACGATTGGTACGGTGCCGTTTAATCTCAATAGGATCTTCATTAACCAAGCCCATCACTGGACAGTACGACCGCGCCAGCAATTGGCTGAGGAATCTGTCATTATTCACGGCATCACACACAGTGATATTCTTGACGCCCCTGATTTATCAAATATTTACGATCAGGTGTTGCAACAGATGTCAGGTAGAATCATGGTGGTGCATTATCAAAGAATAGAGCGAGAGTTTCTTGATCGAGCACTGAAAGACCGCATCAATGAAGGTATCGAGTTTCCTGTTGTCGATACGATGCACCTTGAAACACTCCATCAACAGCGCCTACGTGGTGGGATTCTCAATAAAGTTCTGGGCAAGAAACCTGCCTCGGTCAGATTAGGCGCAAGCCGTGAACGTTACGGCCTTCCACCTTACACACCACACCACGCTTTAACTGATGCAGTCGCTACTGCCGAACTACTGCAGGCACAAATCGCTCATCATTACGAACGGACGACAAAACTGAATCAAGTGTGGATTTAAAAATAATATAGAGCCAGTGCAGAAACCACCTTATAAGAAGGTGGTTCTACCAACAAACTTTACAAACGATGAATGGGTTTAAAAAACAAAAAAGCCCCCGAATCTGGGAGCTTCCATCGTTCATTCAAAAAGGAAAACAAAAATGTTATGAATGAAACAGCAATTATTTTGAGCTTGTCATCTCTTTCTTAACCATTACAGCTGACGTGACGATGAAAGCGATGATGAGACCTAGCTCCATTGATAACCCCTATTGTTTGCAAAGTTGATAGACTGGACTGATTTTTAAACAGCGCCATTCTAACACTTTTAAAGATCAATGATAGTTATTAACGAGATTTTTACGATTTTTGTCGACTCAGATCAAAATCGGTGCGCCTAGCCTCATTTTCAACAAATTTGTTCATCAAAATTACTGTTATTTGTGTTAAAAGATTATGCTAAATACATCCTACTTCATGGTAACTTTTCCGCCAATAATTTTATAAGCTGGCGTTCCTCTTATTAAAGTTTCTCTCGCAAACTCTCTATCGCACTCAGGGCAATAGCATGTCTTTTTTGTATAGTCCTCAACGATCCGTTCTTTAAAGCACTTCACTAAAGCCCCTTTACCACCTTTACGATACTTGAACAGTTTGGATTGACACTTAGAGCAATAAATATCGACCGTTTTGTTCGGTTGCTTCTTATTCGGTTTGGCCATTTAACATCTCTGAACTTTGAATAAGCTTCTCTGGTTTTAACCAGACCTGACTGAAATCAAACCAACCCAACGCGTTACATTTAGCATTCTGTAATGAGCCACATTGGTCTTTGCTAATACCCAACCAACAATGAAACATAGGGATAATCTGCATTCGTTCAACTAGAGATTTACCTAAGTCTTTTGCTGGGAATGCACTATTTTCTTCTGCCTGCCACACCTCAACCAAGCCAGACCAATATTTGAAATCTTCGGGTTTGCTTAATTGTTCAATATCGCTGTAGTTAAGCAACCATCCCGCTAGTCCATCTTCTCGGTTGTTGGCGATCCCCATAGGCTTAACCCAGACATCAACATCATCAGCATCCGGTAAAGAAATGTCATACTTAATTAGCTCCACTTCAAGATTGTCTTGCTTCAACAATGATTCGATGCATTTCACTAAGGTTGGAAACATAGGGTGCTGACCATGGTAAGCAATGGTCACCTTTCGATAAGAAGGTGGTGACGTGTAATGCCCTTGCCTAGTGTGGTGATACCAGCCTGGCTTTAGGCCATGTGCAGGCAATACACCAAGCTCCACAATCTTTTCTTGAGGAAGCTCCTGATAGAGATTTAGCGAACCAAGCCTATGACTAAAGTAATTGGCCCAATCGTCAGATTTCGCAAGGCCACTTCGCCTATTCAACAGCAAATAGGTGCACCCCGGGTCCAATTCAACCTCATCACTGTAGGTCCCTGTTTCTGGCTTAATCGGATTAGTCATACTTGGGAACACCATTGACGAGTGAATATCATCAATAACCCAAACTTCTACACGATCCATTAAAGGTCTGAAGCCAAAATAACCATCAAAAGCCTGTAAAACAAGGCGTTTATCATCATTTTGAATTACCTTATAAGGGCCTGTCCCAATTGGGTTTAAATCATAATCTTCATCCCTAGACTTTTTAGGTAACAAGACTTTTGCATCCGACTCGGACAATAATAGCGGTAAATGATAGTTATCTTTACTTAATAACACGTCAATCACAAAACGGCCTGGGCTTACCACGTCATGGATATGTGAATACAGATTTTTCTCTTTAAGCTCCAACAATGAGTGCACAACAATATTGGTGGTAAGCAAATCGCCATTGTGAAAACGGACATTCGGCCTCAGATAAAAGCGCCAATGCCTTGGTGACAGCATTTCCCATGTGTGGGCAAGGTCTGGACAAAGTTTTTCGCTTTCATCTAAGCGTGTCAGGCCACTAAATATCTGACGTGCAATGTGCTGTTCTGAACGACGGACAGGTTTGGTAGGATTGAGCATTGACAGTGGACGATAATACGGTAAACGCAGAACTTGCTGCCCTTCAAGTTGCTGGACACCTAAATAGCTCTCAACTACCTGCGCAAGTTTAGCTGAGTCTTGGTCAAGCACTTTCAACGCCTGACCGATCTTACCTTCCTCTAAATATCGACGAGCAAGATTTTCACTGACATCGGTTCGGCTTCGCTTGAAGTTGAGCTGAGAAAGCTTTCCGCGACCTGGTGAGGGGTGCCATTCTATCCAGCCCTCTTCTTCCATTTTATTTAGCACGATACGTGCATTACGGCGGGTACAAAAAAGGATGTCGGTAATTTCTTCAAGTTGAACACCACAATCTTTGCCATTGTAATGCTCAAACAAGGTCTCGAACTGAACACGCAGTCTAGGGCTACTCATAAAGAGGAAATCTCATAGATTTATAACTAGATTAAGTTTCCTTATTTAATTTAAAGAAGCAAGTGAGTTTTAGTGTTATTGAATGTCGATCCCGATTTCACTCGCGATTTCGAACAGTTGTTGTGCGTTATCCAATTTAATCGACCACTTTGTCTCCGAGCCATTTGCAGCAATAACATTGGCACCTCGGCCTATGAGTTGAATCGCGTCGATTTGGGCAGAAAGAGTGATCATATGTTCCGAAGCAACTTTCACAACAATTTCATGCACCGTCACGATGATTTTTCCGCTTTTAAACTCAATGACCATTACTGGTTTACCTTAAGAGATTGCTTAACGTTGCGTTTTTTCTTAACCGCAATAGTCAATCGGCTAGTACATACAAGCCTTTGACGTTCATCAGTAATGTTAATTTGCCAAACTTGCGTCGATACACCGAGGTGAATCGGCTCTGCCCGGCCAATCACATAGCCTTCACGCATCGATCGAATATGGTTGGCATTAATATCCAAACCAACACAATACGCATCCTCATCAACACAGAAATTGGCAGCAACAGAACCCAGAGTTTCCGCCAAAACTACTGAGGCCCCACCGTGAAGCATACCTAAAGGTTGGTGAGTGAAGTGACAGACAGGCATTGTCGCTTCAATGAAATCTTCTCCAACGTTGCTATAAATAATCTTGAGGTGATCTATCAAAGTGTTTTCAGACGTCGCATTGAGACGCTCAAGATCAATGGGTCGTTTCCAGATAGTCATATAGATTCTCGTAATGATTCGTTACAACGCATTGTAACCTAATGGTATGATTAGCAAAATAATAAGAGTGAAACGGAGTAATCCATGCAAACATGGTTGAAACACACAACCCTAGCCGCCATCATAGGATTGGCCGCTTGTACCTCTTCACCCACAGGGCGCAATCAGTTACTGCTCTTCTCTGATAATGACATGAGTACGTTGGGCACCCAGTCTTTCGAGCAAATGAAGCAGCAACAGAAGATAAGTCAAGACTCAAAAATAAATGCCTACGTGCAATGTGTGGCGAAAGCCGTCACGAAGCAAGTACCGCAACAACCTGAGTTTAAGGAGTGGGAAGTGGTCGTATTTGACAGTGACCAAGTCAATGCTTTCGCTCTTCCTGGTGGCAAAATTGGCGTCTACACTGGCTTACTCAAAGTGGCAAAAAATGAAGACCAACTTGCCACTGTGATTGGTCACGAAATCGCTCATGTTCTCGCGGATCATAGTAATGAGCGTTTGTCCCAATCTCAGTTAGCAAATGCAGGATTACAAATCACCAGTATAGCTTTGGGCTCATCCGAATATGCCCAATACCAAAGTGCAACAATGGCAGCGTTAGGGCTCGGTCTGCAATACGGAGTGTTACTCCCTTACGGTCGAACGCAAGAATCAGAAGCAGACTTGGTAGGGTTGGAAATCATGGCTAAAGCAGGTTTTGACCCTAACCAAAGCATCAGTTTGTGGCAGAACATGGCGAAAGCTTCCGGTGGCAGTCAGCCACCTGAGTTATTGTCTACTCACCCTTCACATGGAACTCGGATCCACGACTTGTCAGAAAAAATAAAAACACTACCAAACTACAGCGTGAAAAAACCGAATTGTTCTTAAAGTAATGGGGAGCTCGTGCCCCCCATTCTTATGTTCCAAGAATCATCAGTGGTAAACGCAGTAATTGGTCACCAGTACTCGCGAAATACCAAATAATCCCAATCAATCCAGTCACTAACGCCAAGTACCATACCGCAGCGACGACTTGACCGTAACGATCGAGCGGCAGCAAGTGACTGTGATGCCGACTACGCCACTCAATCACGATTTCAAAAGTCCCTAAGGCAAGCAATAAGCCGAACAATGTCAGCCCTAGTGAATAACTCAGTGCAACCCCACCCAGTGCTGCAGCGGTACAGAGGAGAATCCCCATTAAGCTATTCATAGAAAAGCTAATGCTTTTTAAAATATGCCCACCATCAAGAGGTAATATTGGCAATAGGTTAAACAGGTTTAGAAATGCGTTAAATACAGCTAAACCGGCAAAGAACATCTCTCCCGTCACCCAATATAGTACTACCAGGATCAACGAGAGAACAAAGCCAAACATAGGCCCCATTATTGAAATGACTACATCTTGCCAACGTGTGTTGATCTTCTCATCACTGAGCGCCAAACCTCCTAGAAAAGGAACTAAATAGATACCTTTAGTCCTCATTCCAAAGTATTTCATCGCTTTAACGTGCCCATATTCATGGAAAATCAAGCAAGCAATTAACGCCAGTGCAAACTGGAAAGAAAACAGCCATGAGTATGCCGCGAGACTGGCTGATGCAAGCGCTACCTTAATGAGTTTTGCGCTCTTAAAAGCTTTTACACCAAGTGACAATAGACCCAACAGGCTCCATTTTTTCTCTGGTTGTAGCGGAGTGAATGGTGTCTGCTTTTCAATATCCTTCGTATCTCGGCTTCCTTGAACGACAAGCTGGTCATTCAATATCGCTTTATATTCGATCAGGAACGGTTGCCATTCCAAAGAGGTTTCAAGTCGACAAATCAGTTCTTCTTCACCATTAAGCAATTTAAACTCGTGTGCAGACTTTTTACCACGCTCTGAATCTGCGTCCAGTTGAGAGACCAATTGATTGTCCCAAAAAAGTTGTTGCCAGCCAGCGAGGGAACCTTCTAAGCGCAAAGGCTTTCCCAAAAAATCAATAGAAAGCAGTTCCAATGTTTGTCCTAGTAATTTGTTATATAAGCGGCGCCAATTATGCCAATTGTTAGACAAATGGCAAAGAAAACTCACAGATAATAGTGACACCGTCACACCTGCCATTCAGTTAAGAGTAAAAAGTAACTCAATGACACCTTCTCTATACTCCTCTGTTCAATATCCCTTTATTTTCGATGGATAAAGTGGATAATAGCGACCTTAATTAAGTCCCTATTAATATGTGAGTTCAATATGTCTTCTGAAGCGACCATGCTAGAGCGTTGTCAATCCAAATGTGAATTGTGCAGCGGTGATTCTCCACTGACAGCCTACGCTGTACCACCACATAGCCATGTTACTGTGGATCACGCCATTATGGTTTGCGAGAAATGTCTTGGCGAAATCGATGACCCGAAAGACATCAACCACTGGCGCTGTTTGAATGACAGTATGTGGAATCAAGTTCCAGGTGTACAAGTCACTGCATGGCGTCAGTTGACGCGCTTGAACAGTGAAAGCTGGGCACAAGATGCGCTAGATATGATGTACATGGAAGAAGAGCAAATGAACTGGGCCATGATTGGTATGTCTGCCGATGACAAGCCTCTTGACTGTAACGGCGTTGAGCTTAAAAAAGGTGACGACGTAACGGTTATCAAAGACCTACCTGTTAAAGGCACTAATCAAGTCATCAAGCAAGGTACCGTTATTCGAGGTATCAGCATCGGCGACGATCCTAAGCTAGTTTCTGGTAAGGCAAACGGCGGCCAATCCATGTACGTTATCGCTGAATACTGCCGTAAAAAGTAATTGTTACTTCATGATTACTCGGGGGCGCTATTCAGCGCCCTTTTTAGTCCATCTCAGTTTGAGATGCTCTCTCTGCATCACTAAGGACACCGCTTAGTTTGGTATCGCATAGTTTAACTTGCCTTCACGCTTTAACATCTCGTGATACTTTCCGGAATCTATCATTTTCTGGAACCCTGATTCACATTGTGCAAGGATTTCTTTGGCATTAGGAAAAGAGCGGGAAACCATCAAATGGAGTGAAGTTCCAGGGAAAGGTTCCGGTAGGACATCGAAGAGGTGCTGCGAATCAGGGAAAAGTTTCGCGATCCACTTCCATCCAGATTCAGGATCAGCAGGCAAATAGTCTATGCGACCTTTTTGAAGCAATCTAAACGCCCTCTCTTCCGTTTGAGCTAAAACGTATTTCTGCCCCTGTTCATCAAACTGTTCTTTTATGTAATAACCAAGATAAGTACCTATGCGATAGGTCATTAACTTCTCAAGGCTAATAGGTTCAGTCTGAGGTACAGAAGGCCGGTAATAAAATATTCGTGGTGGGTTCGCAGATTGAGTTAAAGCAATCGAAAAATCTGCAAATTGTTTTCTCGCTTGAGTCACTGCATAAGGGAATGCCGCAAAGGCTGAGCCATGTTTGACCATAGTCTCTGCCCTTAGCCAAGGGACATAAGTTATGTTTATTTTCGTTCCTTCACTTTCACACATCTCGATCACTAGATCGACAAAAAAACCTTTTCCCTGGTTCTTTGATGCGTCAAGTACATAAGGGGGCCAAATATCAGTAACAAATGTAACTGTTTTTGCGTAAACTTCTTGGAGAGAAGAGACCAGCAGTAACAATAAAAGTGGCAGTTTTGCTAAACGGCTAAAATCGCCCATATTAATGTCCTACTAATAAGCTCAACCTTTATACTTCTAGTACAAAAGTAGCAATACCTCAATCATGACACTGTAACATATAAATACGCGCTACTTTATTTCTCCCCCAACAGTCTGGATTCTCTCGAAGCTGCCTGGTTTTGTGACCCATGCAACAACAGCATCAATATCACGTAATTCATTAGTCAACTCAAAGCGCCATATTCCTGTATTTGAACGACTCTGCTGACGCTCTTTAGCGATGAAGTCATGCTCGAGTGATTTACCCTTATTCTCACCGGCTTTCACAAGCGTTGTTCTGTTATTCGCTAAAAAGATGATGGTCGCATCAAGGTAACCGGACTTATCGAAGCTTAGAGTAAACTGACTGCCCTTTCGGCTAAGTGTTAGCCTTTCAGCATTTCTTGGCTCTAGTGCTGGTAATTCTCGATTCAACCAGTTGAAAAAACCACGCCATTCTTTACCATCAACGATGAAGCCTGGCGTGTAAACACTGCCAACCACATCGTACGCTCGATACAACCTTTGCAATTGCGAATATTCAGGCTTAGCAAAATCATCTTGCCAACCTAAGTAATCCCAATAATCAACGTGATAAGCAACGGGAATAATGTCTTTCCACAGACGGTCGTCTTCTTCAAATTCCGACAAATATTTGTCCGCAGGTGGGCAGCTGGAGCAGCCCTCAGATGTAAATAACTCTATTACCTGCGCAGGTTGACCTTCGTGTGACCAGATTTGTCCACTAGATAGACTCGATACAAAAGATATTGCTAGTAATGGGTTCATAGACAGATCCTTTATTGTTCTACTGACTATGACCGATGTTTCGCACACTCTATTTCATGAGGGAAAACAAAAAAAAGCGCTAGCATTTCTGCTAGCGCTTAATCTCTTTTACGATTTGGTCAATTAACGAGTTAGACCAATATCCTTTTGCATGTGGCCAGACATATCGCTCGCGTAGTAAGCGCGTGGCGTATCGTCTGTGAAAAGAATATCTAATAGGTGTGCAATCAATCCTTTGAAAGTAACCGAGTAGGTTTTTTTGTCCATAGAGATTGGAGCTTCGATAGTTCCGATGTGCATTGCCTGTGCCATGATTGCCTCTCTATAAATCGTGTAATTCGTTTCGATGGGGGAATATTAAGCAATTATTTATTGTTCAAAAAATGACAAATTTTATTATTTGAGATTAGTTTTTCTAATAAAACAACCTCTTAACATGAAAATTCAAATAAAATGCAAAACAACATCTAAATAGTGCATTTGTATCCAAAAAATCTGCATTTTTTATTTTCAAAGCAATCATAAACATGCTTTAAGTCACAAATAATTTACAAGAAATACGTATAAAAAGGAGCAATTCGTCTCCGTTGAATTAGTTTATTTATCAATACTTATTTCGAGGGGGGGAGCCGTTTTTCTTTGTTTATGTACAGAAGCAACTATCGCCACCAGCATGGTGATCAATAATACAGCTAAGGATAATGGTGTCGGAATTTCCCATGGAGAACCCACCAACATCATCTTGATCCCGATGAAGATCATGATAAATGATAGAGCAGGTTTTAGGTAGATAAACTTATCCATCATCCCTTGCAGTACAAAATACAGCGAACGTAGCCCCAGCAAAGCAAACACATTGGCCGCTAGCACTAAGAAAGGATCCTGAGTAACTGCAAAAATGGCTGGTATCGAATCAAGTGCAAACATCACATCCATAAACGCAATCACGCCGATAACAATCGCCATTGGCGTCAATACACGTTTACCCTGCTCCACAACACTCAATGCATTACCACGAAAATCCGGCGTCACACTTGCCCACTTTCTAATTAGCTTCTCAGGCAGGGGATTAATGCCCTCTTCAGCTTTATCCCTAGCAAGCTGAATACCAGTCCAAATCAGAAATAACGCAAATATGTACAAGACCCAATGGTACTGTGCGAGCAATTGTGCACCAACTGCAATCATAATGGCGCGTAATACAAGCGCCCCGATCACCCCCCATAGCAGTGCTCTTGGACGTAAATGTTCCGGAACCATGTACTGATGAAAAATAATGGCAAAAACGAACAGGTTATCAACACTCAATGACTTCTCTAATAAATAACCAGTGATAAATGATATGGTGGCTTTCTCTGCGCTATATTGGCTTCCCGGGGCGTATATATCCCAGAAGAAATAAATACTAACGGCAAAGGCAAACGCAAGCAGAAACCAAAATACGCTCCATACAGCCGCTTTTTTAATACTGATATTACCGCCACGAGTCTGCCAAATATCCAACGCCACCATCGACAGTGTCAGCAAACCAAAGCCAAGATAAATTGATAGGGTCATTATACCTCCAGAGCGGAGGGATCAGAATTGTGTATGACTCTCCCACCGCAAACAAAACCAATCCAATGTATGGCTACATTGGATACTTGATTGCGTTGGTCTCGTCGAAAAGCGCACTAAATGAATAGAGCGGCATTTATACTTACCGGATAGAACAACGTCTAACGAGATGACGATAAGTAAACCAGAGGCGACTACTCCCCAAACAGTGCGGATTGTATTCTGACATTTAGGCTCCGTCTATAGCTAGAAACGAAAAAGGAGCCGATTTGACTCCTTTTTTACATTACGCAATAACTCTTGCTAAGTTATACTCCCCCAATAGGGAGAAAGTATACCAATGCAGACCAAACGCCTATCCAGCTAACCACGACAGCTACGTCGATCCAGTCTCTACTCCACATAGATTCCTCCGAGTAACATTTACTTACTCAATTAACTCAAAGGATTAATTAGCAACCTTTATGCCACCATATTTGCACTTTCTCTTGCGGTCTATTCAGTGTTTCAGGAAAGTCTGTTAACAACTCAATAAAACAGTCCGCCATCGAGCTTGTCGTCACCACACCGTCATCAAGCATATTTAACAAAGCTTCATAACCTTCTTTACCTTTCATCGTATAGGCTGAAGAGGTTCCGGTGTAGTACCGCTCTTCTTCAATTTTTTGCCAGCCTAGCTGATCACTATAGATTTCTAGACCAACGATCCGGTTTCCTTTTTCCGCTTCCGGAAGGTATTGAAAGTTCAGGTTGTAGGTATATGGATAGGATCCGTCGCCAGTACCTTCTACACCATTATTTGTGGCATTATTAATTGCCCCTTCAAGTGCTGCGGCAATGTCCTTCCCTTTAAGTCGATAGACACCAATTGGTACGGCAAACGGTAGTAACTTGCCAGCAATATCGGCGACTGACACATTGCCAACATTCAACGAATTACGAACACCACCTGCATTGTGAATAGCAAATTCTGCATTATGTCCAAGTTTGTTCATAGAATGAACAAAAGACTCAGCGACCAAAGGTGCCAGCTCGCTCGCACCTACTTCATCAGGAATTCTGATATGACGTAGTGGTTTATCTGCATGAGCAATAACATTGCGCTGTAGCGCTCTAACCCGAGTCACATACTTTTTATTCAACAACCCCTGCAATTGTTGATCTTTTTTGCACACCAATACATTGGGGTGCTCATCAATAAATCGTCGTGCAAGGTTATAAGGCAATTCTTCGGTGCTCTCATTCATACTGGCATCAAGGAATAATCGACGCCCTAGTAACAGCTCATTTTGCCCTTTAAACCTGATGATCTCGCCGTGTTCATTAAAATCAATATCACAGTGCCCCATGCTGAGGGCGTGGTAGCCAGCTTGAACAACATGAGTACCGTTAATTTTAATGCCGTATTCATCATCTTTTTGCAGGCCGAGTGAACTGAAATCACCTTGTAAGCGATGGCTATGCCCCCCCACAATAATGCTAATTCCTTCCACCTGCTCTGCCATATCTTGATCAGCTTCATAACCCATATGGCTTAAGAGGATGATCTTATTAATGCCATGATTTCGAATGTCCTCAACAGTGCGCTTTGCGGTTTCAATCGAGCTCACAAATGGGGTATCTGGATCAGGGTTAGAAATGTCTGCCATTTTTTCGAGAGCTAGGGAGAAAATAGCAATAGGCTCTCCATTTACCTCTTTCACAATCCATTGAGCTGATTGGCTTTCCGGTAAGAACGAATATACCCATGCTTTGTCTCTCAGCGTCGACTCTTTATGTGAGTGTTCATTCGACAGATCCCAATTGCCAGCAAGTAGGGGAAACTCAATTTGCTCAGCAAATTTGGCAACCGGTAAATTCCCCATATCCAGCTCATGATTACCTAACGCCATTGCATCAATATTTAGAGCATTGAGCATGGTCGCATTCGCTTCCCCTTTAAATAGCGAGAAATATAATGTCCCTTGAAAGCAGTCTCCAGCGTGTAGGAATAGCATTTCACGCTGATCTGACAAAGACTCTTCAAGTTGCTTCTTACGTGTTGCAATACGAGCAAAGCCCCCTGCGCTAACGTAAGGTGTCAGGGTTTCCCCTTCAACATTGATCGTTAACTGCAACGACGTTGGTTCAAAGTACGAGTGGGTATCATTGATGTGCGCAAGCCTTATCTTGGTTGCTTTATTGTTTTTATATTTCATATTTTCTTCTCTCATAATCCACTACATCGTATCCCATCCTCTATGACAAATTCATTAACTTTCACATTTTTCTTGTATGCCTGATTCTCTATACATAAATAAAAGTGAGTTTAATCGCCTAACTCTATTCATCTTTTACACCAAGAAAGCACAAACTTTGTGAGTTAAGCTTCTGCTTATACGAGGTTTTTCTATTATGCTTTAAGTAACAGTAGCTCAAACGGAGTCAGTACATGCTGCTAGAGCGGATTGAAATTTCTGGCTTTCGTGGGATCAAACGACTATCTATTGCGTTTGATGAACTCACGACCCTTATTGGCGAAAATACTTGGGGTAAGTCTTCATTACTTGATGCCCTGTCTGTCGCGTTGCCACCTGAAGGCGTGCCATACCAATTCGAAATGACGGATTTTCACGTCGACTATTCGATTGCTCACCCACAAACTCAACATCTACAAATTGTTATTAGCCTAATATCCAACGATAAAAATGAAATCAACTCAGGCCGTTATCGAAAAATCAAGCCCGTTTGGATTCAAGATGCACAAGGCGCGAATAAAATCATCTATCGGTTAAGCGCTAGCCGTGATGGGTATGATGTTACTACTCGCTATGCCTTTCTTGATCGTGAGGGGAACCCTCTCCCACTTCACCACTCTGAAAAGCTAGCGCAGGAGTTAATGACACTACATCCCGTCATTCGTTTAAAAGACTCCCGACGCTTTGAACGCCCAATAGGCAACTTGGGTGATACCAATGATCGAATAGAAAAACGCATTAACAACACATGCCGCCGTCTTATGGCAATACCCGGGCATGTAAATAAAGGAGAAATGAAAAGCAGCCTAAGCTCAATGAGCCTTCTCGTTGATCATTACTTTTCCTTTAAATCCAGTACACGTAAGAACCTACGTAAGCAAAGAGACGGTATTTTCTTTAGTGGTTCATCCAACAATAAAAGTATTTCACAAGTTGTTGAAGAAACAAAAAGTAAACAGACCAGACTTCTATTTATGGGCTTACTCAATGCCTACCTACAAGCCAAAGGGCCGAACAAGCTTCGGCGCTGTGCAAGGCCATTGTTAATTCTTGAAGATCCTGAAGGTCGGTTGCACCCTACCCACTTAGCCAGAGCCTGGAGTCTGTTACAACTTCTTCCCATGCAAAAAATTCTCACTACAAACAGTGGGGATCTGTTAGGGCAAGTTCCACTTTACAGTATCCGGCGTTTGGTTCGACAGTCAGACCGCACTATTACCACCTATCTACCATCTCAAGGCTTTAGCAAAGATGAGCTCAGACGCATCGGCTTCCATATTCGTTTTCATCGCTCAGGCGCATTGTTTGCGAGGTGTTGGCTTTTGGTTGAAGGGGAAACTGAAGTCTGGTTGTTCAATGAATTAGCCAACCAATGCGGTTATAATTTGGCGGCTGAAGGTGTACAAATCATAGAATTCGCTCAATCAGGGCTAAAATCCTTAGTCAAGATCGCCAAAGCTTTCGGTATTGATTGGCATGTTGTCACCGACGGCGATGCAGCTGGTAAAAAGTATGCTGCCGCAGTGCGGGCTCAATTAGGCAACGATCAAGAACGTCATCGTCTAACAGAGTTACCAGATAGAGATATTGAACACTATCTCTATAACAATGGCTTCGAACCCTTCTTTAAAGGTATGGTCCGAATTCCCCTTGATCATCCAATTCCGGCCAAGAAAGTGGTCACTAGAGTACTCAAGAAATTTGCGAAGCCTGACCTTGCTCTTGCGATTGTTTCTCACTGTGAGAGTCAAGGCATGGAATGCATCCCACTGCTGCTTAGGTGGACGTTAAAACGCGTTGTTACCATGGCAAACGGCAACACATAAAAAAGCGGCCCTGATTGCTTTCAGCAACCAAGGCCGCGTATCAAATATCAGCGATACGAATCAATCGGGGGTTCACAATCATGAGCGAGTTGGCAACTCGCTGGCAGATTGTGTTTGAGAAGACTTCTGATGCAGCCATAAGCCACTTGCTTTCATTAAGTAACCAAACACTCCACCTAAGATCAACGAAGGAATAACAAGCTGCCAGTTACCATCTGCTGCGAAAGTTGCGCAAGAACCGATAAAAGTACCTGGTATATACCCAAGCCAATTTTGCTTTGCTTGAATACACATCATGAATGCCACGATAGCAGTGATCACATAACCAAGAATTTCTAGCGAAGCATACTGGGAAGCATGGATAATCACCATTGCCCAAAATACACCTGTCATGTTGGTCACCAAGCTCTCAGCCAGGCCCTTGAGCCCACTGGTTGGAGAAGCAAAGTAACTGGTACAACCTAAGAAACCAGCCCATGACAATAGGCCAAGTGAGATAGCAATCCACCCCCAAAGCCCAGAAAGAATACCTGTAGTTAATGAAATCGCGACAAGTGTGCTCATACCGCCTCGCTAAGTGTGCTTTCCACACATCAAAAGTACAAGATGGCATGTTAAGGGTTAAACAAGCGAAACAAAACGATCTGAATCACAATAAAAAGGCAATAAAATGAAATATTAAAAATATTTTGTGACGCAAACGCTATTTCAACAGATAGTGAAAATATCAAAGGACTGACGGTTTACCTTTCATCATCCGTAAGCCTTCTCGCTTAATACACTCGACAAGTGGGTTTTCCAACATATCTGCACGCCAAATAAAAGACAATGTCCTCTCCATATTCAGTTCCGGCACATTCAACGCCACCAGTTGACCATTTTCAATAAAGCGCTCAACATCCAAATAAGGTAAGCAAGTGAGGTATTGTCCATTTTCAACCATGCTACGTAGGACAGGTACATGCTCATACTCACGCCAAACGTCTAAATCTTCAATTAAATGATGAATGGAGCTATCAAATATTTTGCGAGTACCACTACCATGCTCCCTCAATACCCACCTAGCTTGCTCTAACTGCGCCAAGCTAACCGTGTTATGTTTCGCAAATGGGTGATGAGCAGCTGCGACCACGGTCAAATGATCACGACACCATACCTCTTGGTGGAGACGGTTATCATCACAACGCCCTTCAATGATACCCAGATCGTACTTATAGTCTAAAACGCCCTGCATGACGCTATCCGTACTTTTTACTTTCAGTGAGATTCGCATCTCCGGGAATGAGTTATCAATAATACTGATAAGGTCCGGAACCAAGTGTTCCGCAGGTGTTTGACTCGCACCTAATTTGATGTGACCACTGAGCAAATGTTGCTCGTAAAAGCCCATTTCAATCTGCTGCGCATCTTGTAATAAGCGCTTCGCTTTCGGTCTGAGCCACATCCCCCAATGGGTCAGTGCCATTTGTTTACCTTGTCGTTCAAACAATGGTCGGCCAAGCATTTTTTCGAGTTGAGCGAGCGACATGCTGGTTGCAGACTGAGTTAACGCTAGCTTATCAGCCGCCATGCTGACACTCCCCATATCTGCGACTGCGTCAAATACGGCGAGTTGTTTAAGAGAGTATCTCATTAAGCTTTGATCCTTTGCTTAGAGAGTGTGAGTACACAACTGCTTATAAATAAGCAAGTTGTTTCATTCTATCCTTCTCACTTTCTATATCAACATTTTTGATGAGGTTTTTAAATATTATCAATTTTACGTGTATAGCCGAACACCATAACCTGAATTGGCAGTGAGATGCTTTTACTGCATTAACAGGAGGTAATCATGACTAATCAATTCGGGAGCCGATATGACACAAGCTCAAGCGAATAATCTCTACTTTTCTCCTAGTGAGATGATGGCTGAGGCGGAAAAGTTTGCCCTTAGTAAGGCCAAAAAAACCAGCAGTATGACGTTAGGGCTCGCTGTAATGGCAGGAGCTTTTATTGGGCTCGCTTTTCTGTTCTACATAACCGTCACTACTGGCAACACAGAATCAGGTTGGGGGATCAGCCGACTCGCTGGAGGTCTAGCGTTCAGCATGGGGCTGATTCTGATTGTTATTTGCGGCGGAGAGCTATTTACCAGCTCCGTTTTATCCAGTATTTCGTGGGCCAATAAACAAATTAGCCTTGGAAAAATGTTGTCTATATGGGGAAAAGTTTATGTGGGTAACTTTTTAGGAGCCATGTTGCTGCTAATTATTGTTACTGCTGCTGGCCTCTATCAAATGGATAATGGTCAATGGGGCCTCAATGCACTCAATATTGCACAGCATAAACTCCATCACTCTACAATAGAAGCATTCGCATTAGGGGTACTGTGTAACCTATTGGTATGTCTCGCTATTTGGCTAACATTTAGCAGTGCAAATGCCATGACAAAAGCAGCAATGACCATAATGCCTGTAGCCATGTTTGTTTCAAGTGGGTTCGAGCACTGCGTTGCCAATATGTTTATGGTGCCGCTTGGTATCGTAATCCAAAGTTTTGCACCAGAAACCTTTTGGACCCAAGTGAGTGCAAGCCCTGCTCAATACAGCGACCTTAATATTTATCAATTTATTACCGCTAACCTCATCCCTGTCACTTTAGGGAATATTCTTGGCGGAGCGGTGTTAGTGGGTCTTGCCAATTGGAGTATATATCGCAGACCTCAACTTAAAGCCGCATCTATTTCAAGTATTACAACAACCACTAACATTACGTCAGTCAAGGAAAACACCATGAACAACACACTCATCGTAAAAGACTTTATGAACCCAAATCCCATTACTCTGAGCCCTGAGATGCCTACTGCTAGCGCAATAGATACGTTACTAAAGCACCATTTGGTCAGCTCTCCTGTTGTTGACTCTCAAGGTCGATTAATTGGTTTCTACTCTGTGCATGATGTGATGGTGGATTTATGGTGTCAGGATTACATCCCAGTTGAAGGACAAAAAGTGGTGGATTTGATGTCTAGGGATATCATTGCCATCAGCTCTCAAGATACGTTAGTTGATGTCGCTGAGTTTCTCTGCATCGATAAAGAACAGCTTTATCCAACAACCAGTATGGGGATAGCAACACAGCTTAGTTCTCTGTCTCTTGAAGAACGAGCGAAGAGTATCAAGGTACATAAACCACACGTCTTGCCTGTTCTGGAAAAAGGTGAGTTTGTGGGCGTGGTAACCAGAGAAGATGTACTGCGGGCTATGCGTTCAATTTATAGTGATACCGTCACATTAGTCACAGAAGCAAATCAACGAGAGACTGCATAACCAATTTTGGTCAGGAAATAAGTCGCTTGATCAAAAAAGTCCCCAACATTAGTTGGGGACGCTTTACTTTGACTGTATTTACTTCTTGATACCTTCGACATGCAACTCCATGTCGACGTAGCTTGAAGCTCCCATCACAGGAATGTCGAAATCCTCCAGTTCGAGACGTGTAGTGCCATAAAAGCCCGCACGTTCACCACCCCACGGGTCTTTACCCGCACCAACAAATTCAGCATCGATGGTAATCTCTTTGGTGACACCATGAAGGGTAAGGTTGCCCGTCACTTCAAGTTTGCCGTTACCTTTGTCCTTTACACTCGTACTTTCAAATGTCGCGGTGGAGTACTTAGAGGCATCAATGAAGTCTGAGCTGCGAATGTGCTTGTCACGTTCTGCATGGTTCGAGTCTAAACTTGTTGTATCAACGATGACCGATACTTTTGAGGCATCAATATTTGCAGGGTCGTAAGAAAAGTCACCTTCAAATGTGTTAAAACGCCCCTTGATAAAGCTGTAGCCTAAGTGGCTAACTTTAAAGTTAACCGATGCGTGAGCACCTTTATTGTCAATTACGTAGTCCGCTGCGCTTGCACCAAATGGCAATGCCATGGTCATAGCCAATCCGGTTGCAAATAACATCTTTTTCATTTCGAAGCTCCTATCATCTTGCGTAGCGTGTTGTCTTTGTTAATCACGTGGTGTTTTATAGCAGCGAGTGCGTGAGCCGCTGCCATTAGAATGAGTGCCCAGGCTGCATAGAAATGTATTTCGCCTGAAAGATCGGCTTGATTTTCAAACAGTGCGCCTAGCCCAGGGACTGTAAACCAGTTGAAGACGTCAATACCTCTGCCATCTTCTGTTGAAATAAGGTATCCGGAAGCAAAAAGCACAAGCAGCACAAAGTACATTGCAGCATGAATCAATTTAGCGCCCAATCTTTCATAGGCTTTACCTTCCACTTCAGGAGAAGGTGTTGCGTGTTTCCAAACAAAACGAAATAGTGTTAGACCTGCAAGCAAAATACCTATCGATTTATGCCAGTGAGGTGCCGTTTTATACCATTCGCTGTAATACGTTAGATCAACCATCCATAGGCCTACAGCAAACATACCAATGATGACTATCGCTGATACCCAGTGAATACCCCGAGCGATAGGGTTATAGTTTTTAACTTGTGACTTCATTGCACTCAATCCAAATATTGAATAGTTCTCTTTTTCATTGAGACTATCGCCTCTTTTGTTTCTATAACAGAGTATTTACTATTATTTACATTCGGGAAACGGAGTGAATTTGATTAAGTCATTCAAAAAATTTGAAGGAACTTTTTACTTCATAGGTTAATCAAAAATCGCTAACCTGCTCTATCTCATAAAGTTCATCGGCAATGTCCAGCATTTTCTTCTGCATGACCGCCTGTGCATCGGCTAAACCTTTATTATAAAAAGCGGGCCCAAACGTCTCTGTTATAAAGTCGATAAAAAAGTCAGCATCAAACTGACCAATCTCTATATCTAGCTCATCTTCCAGATATCGCAATAAAGCAGATGACATTGCTTGTTTTTGTTGTGACGTGAATTCAATCTTAGACATAAACCCTTAACTCTGCTCAATATTTTTCTTGGTAAGTGTAACTAAATAAAACCATCACATGCTAATCTTGTTTGGGTAAATATCGACTCATGGAGAGAAGTCTTGTTACTTGATGTGCTAATTCAAAGTGTCAATGAATTTCAGGCAGATTGTATGAAGCTGTGTGAAAAACATTATCCGACGATCCATAATAAGGGAATGAGTGAGCACCACTTGAGCTTGGCCTTTTCTCGCCGTTTATCAAGGACATTAATTGAGTTCGGCCATCACTGTGAATATGTCGCTTTAGAATCGTATGCAAATAATGAACAACCGCATCACTATCGAGTCACTTCGGATGTGGGGACTGTTTGGATTCTCTCATCGCATTTATTCAGCGCAGGAAGCAACTGTCGGCAAAAGTTGTTTAAAGCGATTACTCAATGGCAAGAAGAATACGCCTTTGCGATTCAACCCAACGATTTATTACTTCTACTCAGCGATCACTGGATTTCTCGAAATAAACAAAGCAGGGAGTTACTCCATTGGTGGACAGGCCAACTGCCAGATGAAATCGACCAATACAAGCTACAAGGTATTAGTCTGTTTGAAAGTGACTCTCAATTAGCCAATTCGCTGGAGCAACACTTCGGCCTGAGCCCCTACTTTGTTAAATGCACTCATCCACTCAGGCGCTCGACGGATAAGCAATTAGTTCGCAAATACATTCAGCTTTACTCCGTCGTTCAACTTAGTTAGTGAGACACTCACTTTATCCTTGTCATCGCACTTTCACGTTATTCAGCCATACTCACAAAGTTAACCCTTTGATGAGTTCAGCGTGAAAAAACTAAAACGTTACCAATATGAGCGTTATGCTGTCCTATGTAACTTAGCGTATTCCAGAGTCCTCAAACAAACTCGATATGGATTCGCGCCTAATGGCCAAAGAGTGATAGCGAATCGGTTTGGAAAGCCCATGATTCGTGTGCTCTGGGCCAATGACAATGAAGAAGTGATTGTCGTTATCAAGGGATCCCATAACCCTTGGGACTGGCTACTCAATCTGGCTCTGTGGAAACGACATTGTAAAGCGCTTGGCCTTAACTACGCTATTCACGCGGGCTACTACTACCTGATTTTTCAAGAAAGCCTCCCTTTGCATAAAAATGACAGACTCGGCGCCTCTGTCTATGAGCAGCTAACTTCAATCATCGTCCCCTTAATAGAACAAGGAAAAAAGATCACTTTCACAGGACACTCTTCAGGAGGTGCTATTGGCTGTGTACTCGCGGATGCACTCGAAAAGCAATTTCCTAAATCAATCAAACGTGTTGTCACATTTGGGCAACCTTCAATCGGAGGGTATGGGTTTAAGAATCGTTATACACTCGGACATAAAACCTATCGTATTTGCTGCGATCTCGACATAGTGACTTTCCTCCCCCCTTTACCACTTTTTTACTGGCATGTGGGTAAAATGCTGTGGTTGTATAATGGGAGAATATACGAAAATACCCCAACTTTAATGCGCTTAGGTCGCTCCATAGGATCTTGGCTAATTCGGCCTTTTTCCTATCATCTAATGACCAAATATATTCGTAACAAAGACTTCTTTGATGAACGTTAGACCGAGTAGATCTTGAAATCACACCGATAAACTTTCAAGACAGAACTTAAGTTTCTAAATAACTGCCAAACATCATGGTAAACATGTTTAAAGTCACCGCTTATAAAGGCTCAAGCCTGAGGTGTTCTTTAAACCGATGTGCCGACTAAGTCAAACGCCATATGTAACATTTTTATCATTTACAAACATCTCCATCTGTCTTCCAAACTATTAATAACATCTACAACACTCTGACATTACAACATCATTTGCCACTTTTAATAAGTTAATCAATTTATTGTTCTAGATCATCAGATGCTTAACTAGCACTCGTGCTACAACCTCATTTTATGTACATTCTTTGTCATAGTTTGAAACAGTTTTTATATAATTTTCATATCTTAAGGTGATATCTATGCTGGAACTCTTAATAGGGTTAGTCGTCACTGTTGCTGTCGGCTACTTCATTGTTAAAGGATATAAGCCTGCAGGCGTTCTTTTAACTGCAGGTATTTTGTTACTCATTCTAACTGGCCTCATTGGCCACACGGTACTACCATCAAAAATTGCCTCTACGGGTAATATGTTTACCGACTCTCTTGAGTACGTAAAATACATGCTCCAATACCGTGGTGGTGGCTTAGGCATGCAAATCATGCTGCTTTGTGGCTTTGCTTCCTACATGACCCATATCGGTGCAAACAATGTCGTCGTTAAGCAGTTTTCCAAACCCCTTTCCGTTATAAAGTCACCTTATGTTTTACTCGTGGCTGCCTACATCGTGGCATGTTTGATGTCACTTGCCGTTAGCTCTGCAACTGGTTTAGGCGTACTACTAATGGCAACGCTTTTCCCTATGATGACTGCAATGGGGATCTCCAGACCCGCAGCGGTAGCCGTGTGTGCCTCACCAGCAGCAATCATTCTCTCTCCAACATCAGGTGACGTTGTTATCGCGGCTGAAAAATCTGGGCTAGATTTGGATGTTTTCGCCGTCCAAACAGTTTTACCTGTCTCTATTTGCGCCATTATTGTTATGGCTGCGGCTGCGTTTTTCTGGAACAAGTATTTAGATAAGAAAGATAACTCACCAATGGAACGCGTCGACGTATCTGAAATAGAGGTGAAAGCTCCAGCATATTATGCAGTGCTTCCGTTTCTACCTATCATTGGTGTGTTTCTTTTCAATGGACGAACGCTTCCGGGTTTAAAACTGGATATCTACACCATTGTGGTTCTATCAATTTTCATTGGTGCTCTTATCGACTTTGTGACTAAAAGGTTCAAAGGTAAAGAAACACTGGAAGACTTAGAATCCTGTTATGAGGGCATGGCCGATGCGTTTAAAGGCGTAGTAATGCTATTGGTCGCGGCCGGTGTTTTTGCTCAAGGTCTGATGTCAATTGGCGCGATTGATAATCTACTGCATCTTGCAGAAACAGCAGGTGCAGGTGGTATCGCATTGATGTTGATTCTTACTGGTCTTACGGTTGCAGCTGCAATTGCAACGGGTTCAGGAAATGCTCCTTTCTATGCTTTTGTTGAATTAGCGCCTGCATTAGCGGCAAAAATGGGATTAAACCCAGCATTCTTAATTATCCCGATGTTACAAGCATCTAACTTAGGTCGCACGGTTTCACCTGTATCCGGTGTAGTTGTCGCAACGTCTGGTATGGGTAAAATAAGCCCGTTTGAAGTAGTGAAGCGTACATCCGTACCCGTTCTGTGTGGACTTATTACGGTGATCCTCGGTACCCTTGTATTGGTTCCGATGAACGCATAATATATACCCAAAAGTAAGGGCGCTCGATAAGCGCCCTTTTTATTTGAATTCGAACTAGCTATTTAATCTCGCCATAACGTTCTAGATACAATACTGTAGCCGCTGTACGGGACGGTACTTTTAACTTTTTGAGTAAACTCTTCATATGTACCTTTACAGTCGACTCAGAGATAAATAGGTTGTCAGCGATTTGTTTATTCCTATATCCCTTGGCTACTTCTCTTAAGATTTGCATTTCTCGGTCGGTCAATTCATCAAAAACATTCGTCATGTTTTCTCTATCAACAAGGTACTTCGCTACTTCTTTACTGTATGCCTTGTTACCCTGTAATGAATATTTAAGTAACTCCACCAATTCATCCGGCTCTGTATCTTTCAATAAATAGCCATCAGCCCCTGCCTTTACAATCGCTTCAATATCTGCAGGACTATCCGAAACCGTAAGAATCACGACTGTGGCATCACAGTCATCCGCACGCAGAGCATTAAGAGTATCAAGTCCAGACATACCTTTCATGTTGAGATCCAATAGGATCAGGTCCGGCTTGTGCTCATGGTTTTGCGCAACTGCGTCAGTACCGTTACTTGCTTCAGCAACAACAGTGAACTCATCTTCAAAGCTTAATAGCTGATGAATACCTCGTCTCATTAGTGGGTGGTCATCCACCAGCAATACTCTACACTCTGTCAATGTTTTGTTCCTTAGTCTTTGGATATTCTAATAAAATTTCACAGCCAGCGTTATTTTCTGTAATAATTTCAAGCTGGCCATTCAAGCGTGAAGCACGCTCTTGCATAATGCTCAAACCATAATGGTTGACCTTCTCTACCGATTTATCAAACCCAACGCCATCATCTTTGATCGACACAATCACCGTAGTCGCACTTTCACAGCATCGGATTACAATTTCGGAAGCTTTAGCATGTTTAATAGCATTAATTGTTGCTTCACGTATCAACTGCAATAAATGCACTTGTTGGTTGGCATCCATCTCAATCGAAGACAGCTCGTTACTCAACACAATAGCCGATTCTGTCTGTTCGCCAAGTTGCTCGGTCATTTCTTGCAAAGCCACACCAAAACTACCCTCTTTAATCGTCAGCCTGAAAGTTGTTAATAGTTCTCTCAACTGAGTATAAGCCGAAGAAAGCCCTGTATCGAGTTCCCGTAAAATTGGCTGTGTTTTTTCCAGCTGTGGTGATTCTGGCAATTTACTCATACTTCGCTTGAGCAATGAGACCTGAATCTTCAGATACGAAAGCGCTTGAGCCAGTGAATCATGAAGCTCACGTGCGATTGTTGCCCGTTCTTCCATTAATAGAAGTTGCTCGGCCTGACGCTGAGCTTGGTTATAGTAAATCGCTCGGGAAATGATCTGGACAAAGTTATCAATCAAAGCTGGGTCTGGGCAAGGTAGTGCCACTTTCCAATACAGGGTCCCTAGTTCTTGCCCATCAAGAGACAGCGTCTTTTGCTGGCATTCCGAGTCACACCCAGAGCACTCTTCACCTTCATTCAAAATCAACGCTTTCTCACCCGCTTCTCGGATTTCTAAGCGCACAGCTCGAATACCTTCAAGGCTTGTTAGGTGCTTCAATATAGCTTCAAAGTTCTCTTGAGTAATTCGTGAAGCTGTCAGCTCCTGTGATGAGCTATAAAGTACTTCAAGTGAGTCATTAGCATGTTGAAGCTTTTGAGTCTTTTCATTAACAGCATGCTCCAAACCCCGATATAACTTACCTAGATCGGCCGCCATGTTATTAAAGGTTCGGGTGAGGATACCCATTTCATTATCACTCGAAACATTCAGAGAGACATCAAATGAACGGGACTGAATTTGTTCACTAGCAGTCACTAAAGCGTTAAGTGGCTTCACGATCTGCTTACGAATGTAATGGACAACAAAAATACTGACGATCAGGATCCCGCCTAAGCCCATTCCCCCAGCCCAAGCCAGTTTAATCAACTTTTGCTCAGAGAAGTTCTGCAACTTAAAAACAAACTCATCAATTTGATTTACGAATCCAGCAACCAAAATGAGATAACGTTCTCTATCGTGGCTACTCAGTACTTCTTTTAACTCATGCCAGCGTATGATTAACCTGTAGTAATCGTGAGTAATATCTTCCGGCACTGTCCAGCTTTGGAGTGCTTTCATAGAGGGGGAATAAATCGAGCGCTCAAACATGTCAATGTGCGCGGCATAATCCACTGACATGATCTGAATGTCGTGTGCCAGACGATAACTCTGCATGCGCATCGAACCCGCAACATTCACGGCCTCTGCATCATTTAGGCTCGATGCTAGAGTGATGATAGCGAAGCTTGTTGTTGCTATCGACAACGACAGAATGAGCACCATCGCTTTTGCAATCGTACTCGTTACTGATTTCTTCACACTTTTAAACACTCACTCTCCTACACTCAAAGTCAACAGTGCGACATCACTATTTATAGATTTGTATGTTGACGCAGACAATATCTGATCAAATGTGGTGGAATTTATTGATCTAAAACAAGAACCCCCTCCATTTACCACCTAAGGGTTATTTATACAAATATGTCAAAAACTACAATCTGTGTGAGGATAAATGACAATTTATTAAAAGAAATGTGAACTATGATTAGTTTAGATTTCATCAACTTTAGGTAGCGCAGTGGTCGACCTTTCAAAACGACGTTTCTTCTCAAGGAAGAAGCTAGAAAATAATGAGTTGCACCTACCATGGTTATCACAGCCAGGCTTTTTCACCGACCAGTGCACACGATGTGGCAAATGCAGTGACGCTTGTGAAACCCAAATTATTGTCAAAGGGGATGGCGGTTTTCCTCAAGTTGATTTTTCCGTGGATGAATGCACCTTCTGTTATCAATGTGCAGAAGTCTGCCCTGAACCTTTATTCAGCTCAAAAAATGAGCAACCATGGAACGTAAAAGCTACTATTAATGAAAGCTGTTTAGCGAAACAAAATGTTGATTGCCGTAGCTGCAGCGATATGTGTGAACCTATGGCAATCACATTCAAATTAGAAGTTGGCAAAGTAGCACAACCCAATATAAATCTCGATGAATGTAACGGCTGTGGCGCCTGTGTTTCTGTGTGTCCTACTTCATCCATCAATGTGAGCAATTTGTAATAAAAACGGAAGATATCTATGTCACTTAACGAAGTGCATATTTCTAGCTTAGTGGTTCATGTTTCTCCTGAACACCTGACCGAGATTAAGTCTCAGATCGAAGCATACGACAATGCAGAGATCTATGGTGACAGTCCAGAAGGCAAAATTGTTGTTGTTTTGGAAACCGAAAATCAGGGATTCATTACTGACACTATCGAAGCTATTAACAACTTACCGAACGTTTTAAGCACAGTACTGGTCTACCACCAAATTGAAACTGAGCTAGAAGAAGACGAATCAAAAAATAAAAACACTGTAACTCAATATTCCCAAACCGAGGGTGAAGTATGAAGATGACAAGACGTGCGTTTGTGAAAGCAAACGCAGCAGCATCAGCAGCAGCGGTCGCAGGTATTACTCTACCAGCGTCAGCGACTAACCTGATTGCTAGCTCAGACCAAACAAAAATCACATGGGACAAAGCGCCTTGTCGTTTCTGTGGTACTGGTTGTTCTGTCCTTGTAGGTACACAAAATGGCAAAGTCGTAGCTACGCAAGGTGACCCAGAAGCACCTGTAAACAAAGGCCTGAACTGTATCAAGGGCTACTTCCTCTCTAAGATCATGTATGGACAAGACCGTCTAACGCAGCCACTACTGCGTATGAAAGATGGTAAGTATCATAAAGATGGTGACTTCACTCCTGTTTCTTGGGACGTCGCATTTGACACCATGGCAGAGAAATGGAAACAAGCCCTTAAAGACAAAGGTCCTACTAGCGTAGGTATGTTCGGTTCTGGCCAGTGGACTGTCATGGAAGGATATGCGGCAGCCAAAATGATGAAAGCTGGCTTCCGTTCGAACAACATTGATCCAAATGCACGTCACTGTATGGCTTCTGCTGTTGGCGCTTTCATGCGTACTTTCGGTATTGATGAGCCTATGGGCTGTTACGATGACTTCGAAAACGCCGACTCTTTCGTGCTTTGGGGCTCAAACATGGCCGAAATGCACCCTGTTTTGTGGACTCGTATTACTGACCGCCGTCTAAGCCACCCACACGTTAAGGTGAATGTACTGTCTACGTACTACCACCGTTCTTTCGAGCTTGCAGACAAAGGTTATATTTTCGAACCTCAGTCAGACTTAGCTATCGCTAACTTCATTGCCAACTACATCATTGAAAATGATGCAGTGAATTGGGATTTCGTTAACAAGCACACTAACTTCAAGCAAGCAACTACAGATATCGGTTACGGTCTTCGCGACGACGATCCAATCCAAATGGCAGCGGCGAATCCTAACTCTGGCGCTATGTCTTCTATCTCTTTTGAGGAATACAAAAAATCGGTTGCGCCATACACGCTAGAGAAAACAGCCGAACTTTCTGGTGTTTCTGAAGAGAAACTCGTTGAGCTTGCCAAGCAATACGCAGATCCAGATACGAAGGTAATGTCTCTTTGGACTATGGGTATGAACCAACATACTCGTGGTGTGTGGATGAATAGCTTGATTTACAACATCCACCTTCTTACAGGTAAGATTGCAACTCCGGGTAACAGCCCATTCTCACTCACTGGTCAGCCATCTGCATGTGGTACAGCACGTGAGGTTGGTACCTTTGCACACCGCCTACCAGCGGACATGGTCGTTGCTAACCCTAAACACCGTAAGATTGCAGAAGGCATCTGGAATATTCCTGATGGCGTCATCCCTCCAAAACCTGGCTTCCACGCTGTACTTCAAGATCGCATGCTTCGCGACGGTAAGCTGAATGCATATTGGGTAATGTGTAACAACAATATGCAAGCCGGTCCAAACATTAACGGCGAGCGTTTGCCAGGTTATCGTAACCCAGAAAACTTCATCGTATGTTCTGATCCTTACCCAACTGCAACAGCCCAAGCTGCTGACTTAGTCCTTCCAACTGCAATGTGGATTGAAAAAGAAGGCGCCTATGGTAACGCTGAACGTCGTACTCAGGCTTGGTACCAGCAGGTAGATACCGTTGGCGAAGCAAAATCTGACTTATGGCAAGTGATGGAGTTCTCTAAACGCTTCAAGATGGAAGAAGTGTGGACAGAAGAACAACTGGCTAAAGCACCTCAGTACCGTGGTAAAACCATGTACGACATGCTATTTGCAAATGGTGTCGTAAACAAATTCCCTATCGAAGAAGCACGTGAACTTAATGATGACGCTCATCACTTTGGTTACTACGTACAAAAAGGCTTATTCGAAGAGTATGCAGCCTTTGGTCGTGGGCATGGTCATGATTTGGCACCTTACGATGTTTACCACCAAGTTCGCGGTCTACGCTGGCCTGTTGTGGATGGTAAAGAAACCCTATGGCGTTACAAAGAAGGTTCTGATCCTTATGCAAAAGCAGGTAGTGGTTGGGACTTTTATGGCAAACCAGATGGCAAAGCACTGATTATCTCTGCGCCATATGAAGCGCCACCGGAAGTGCCTGATTCAGAGTTTGATCTCTGGCTATGTACAGGTCGAGTATTAGAGCACTGGCATACTGGCACAATGACGCGCCGTGTACCTGAACTTTACAAAGCAGTACCTGATGCCGTGTGTTACATGCATCCAGAAGATGCTAAAGCTCGTGGTGTTCGCCGTGGAGAAGAAGTACTGATTGCCAACAAACGTGGTGAAGTGCGTGTTCGTGTTGAAACACGTGGCCGTAACCGCCCACCTAAAGGCTTGGTATTCGTACCATTCTTTGATGCACGCATCCTGATCAACAAACTGATCCTTGACGCGACAGACCCTCTGTCCAAGCAGACAGACTTTAAGAAGTGTCCAGTCAAGATCACTAAAGTTGCATAAACCAGAATGTGTTGGTCGCCCATAGGGCGACCACAGATAAGAATTAAGCCATAAGGCGGAGAATGTAAGATGAAAAAATTACTTATTGCACTGTTATCTGTTGGTGCTTTAATCAGTGGAGCTGCCGTTGCCGAGTTAGAAAACCCGGGTGGTATTGGCGGCTTGGAATCACTACGTGGTGCCAGTGAGCTAGAAGCAACTCGCCCTGCTGACGATTTCAAAAAATACCCTCGTGAACAGGCACTAGATAGCAGTTATGTTTATCAGCCACCGCTGATCCCACATAACATCCGTGGTTACGAAGTCTCTTTGAATGCAAACAAATGTCTTTCTTGCCACAGTTGGAAAAATGCAAAAGAGATGGGCGCAACTAAGATCAGTGTCACGCACTACATAAACCGCGAAGACGCTGTGTTAGCAGATATGTCTCCTCGCCGTTATTTCTGTCTTCAGTGTCACGTTCCGCAAGCAAACGCTCAGCCGCTTGTTGAAAATGAGTTCAAGAGTGTCGATTCACTTAAATAAGTGATACGCGAGTAAGTAAGAGGCTATCTATGAAATTATTGAAAGCGTTTTGGAAGAGATTAGCATCCCCTAGTAAAACTGCCGTCGGTGTAGTTTTATTCATGGGCTTTGCTGGTGGTCTTCTATTTTGGGGCGCATTTAACACAGGCATGGAAGCAACCAATACAGAAGAATTCTGTTCCGGTTGTCACGCGCCTATCGTCGCTGAAATTCAAGAGACTATTCACTACTCCAACCGTTCTGGAGTAAGGGCTATCTGTTCAGACTGTCACGTGCCACACGAATGGACGGATAAAATCGTACGAAAAGTTCAAGCTTCAAAAGAGCTATTCGCTCACTTTGTGACAAAGACTATCGATACACCTGAAAAATTCCAAGAGCGGCGCGCTCACCTAGCCGAACGTGAGTGGGCTAGATTTAAGAAAAATGACTCCTTGGAGTGTCGAAACTGTCACGAATTTGAGTACATGGATTTTTCAGAGCAAGGCGAACGTAGTGCGAAGCAACACTCAACCGCGCTAGCATCAGGAGAGAAAACATGTGTCGATTGCCACAAAGGTATCGCACATAAACTTCCTGACATGCACGGCGTTGAAGGCTGGCAATAGGAGCACTGAGATATGAGTACTTTAGAATCCGTTATCTGGCATATTCTTGGCTATGGCGCTATGCCATTCATTATTTTGTCTGGATTTGCTGTCGTCGCTGCCATCTCGATTTGGCTACTATCGCTTGGTAAAGACAAAGAGGTCGATTAACCTCACTCGCATTTTCAATTTTGCCTATTTTGTATAATGCGTAAAAAAGCCACCGGAAACGGTGGCTTTGTTTTTTAGCGAGCGATAAAACTAAACGTCTGGGTAGCCCTGTGGGTTATTGGACTGCCAACGCCAAGTATCCGTTGTCATTTCTTCCAATGTTCTCTCTGCTTTCCAATCCAACTCTTTTATTGCTTTTGCAGGATCAGCCCAGCACTCTGCAATATCCCCAGGGCGGCGTGCAACGATTTGGTAAGGCACTTGCTTACCTGATGCGATTTCGAACGCTTTGACCATTTCTAGCACGCTGTAACCATTACCCGTTCCTAGGTTATAGATATGCAAACCATCCTTTTGACCAACTTTCCTAAGCGCAGCAACATGACCATCAGCGAGATCCATGACATGAATATAATCACGAACGCCAGTACCATCTTTAGTCGGATAGTCACCACCGAAGACAGACAAACATTCACGTCTTCCAACCGCGACCTGTGAAACAAATGGCATCAGATTGTTGGGAATACCTTGCGGATCCTCGCCTAAGTTTCCAGAGGGATGTGAGCCTACCGGATTAAAATAGCGAAGTAATGTAATACTCCAATCTGGATTCGCTTGTTGAAAATCAGTCAGGCACTCTTCAACCATTAGTTTGCTGCGGCCGTAAGGATTGGTCGCACTGGTAGGAAAATCTTCTGTAATAGGCACACTAGCAGGATCACCATAGACAGTAGCAGAAGAAGAGAAGACGATTGATTTCACGCCGGCTTCGCGCATAGCATCAACCAGTACTAATGTACCGTTTACATTGTTATCGTAATATTCGAGCGGTTTTTCTACGGATTCCCCCACCGCCTTCAAACCTGCAAAGTGGATGACGGCTCTAATTTGGTGTTCTTTTAAAACCGACACCAACTTTTTTTTATCCCGAATGTCACCTTCGATAAAAGACGGTACTGTCCCTGTTACCTGCTTGATTCTGTCTAAAACAGATCTTTTACTGTTGTACAGATTATCAAAAAGAACAGGTGTCATTCCTGCTTCAATCATTTGAATACATGTGTGGCTGCCTATGTACCCCATGCCACCTGTAACCAAGACATTCATATTACTAACCTTCTGATTAATTTGGCCAAATATTAACGAATATGAGAATTAAAATATAGCTTATTAATGAGAATCAAGCTTGTCTAACTGTCTTCCCTCCCACTAAGCGATACATGAGCATCAAATGATCTGTATTAAACACGCTAAACTGTTTTTTGTTCCTGAAATAATGAAATGGATCATTGATTGTTTGTTATTTTTATAAGATGTTGAAAGGATAAGAAACAGCGGAATGGAAGCAATGACAAAGCGCTCGATGACTCTTAATTGCGATATGGGTGAAAGCTTTGGCTCATGGAAAATGGGGAACGACAAAGCTGTGATGCCCTGGATCGACATGGCAAATATCGCCTGCGGCTTTCATGCCTCCGACCCACAGATCATGTCACAAACCATTAAGTTGGCTATTGAACATGATGTCCAGATCGGCGCCCACCCAAGTTATCCTGATTTACAAGGCTTTGGTCGACGTTCAATACCGATGGCAACGGACGAAATCACCAACATGCTAATCTATCAAGTGGGAGCGCTGAAATCCTTAGCGGAAAGCCAAAATGTCCAACTGAACTACGTCAAACCTCATGGTGCGCTCTACAATGACATGATGCGCGATATGTCGATTTTTGATGCTATCGCTGACGCAGTCTCTTGCTTTGACGTACCTTTAATGATGCTTGCGTTCAATGATAACGAAAGGCATTTGGAGATCGCTGATAAGTATGAACTTCCTATCCTGTTTGAAGCTTTTGCGGATAGAGCTTACTTATCAAATGGTTCACTTTCTCCACGCTCGATGACCGGTTCAGTGTTACATAGAGAGGAAGACATACTCGATCAGGTCCGCCAAATCGTCCACTACGGAAAAGTACGCACAATTGACGGCTTTCTCATCCCCATTGAAGCCGACACGATTTGTGTCCATGGCGATAATCAACAAGCCATCACTATGATTCAAAAAATACGAAACATCCTTTAACGCAAGGAGACTGTCGAGTGAATATAGAGACATCTGTCGACCCTGTTGCTGAGTGCTCAATACTCATCCACTTTGAAGCAGAACCTAGCCATAAACTGTCACTCCTCATTGGTGAAATAAGTCACTATCTCACCAATCAATTGGGAGCGATGATTATGAATGTCACCCCTTCCTTTGATTCAATCTTAATTGATTACTTACCGCATAGGGTCTCAATTTTCGAATTTGTCCCTTACCTAGAAAAACTGGTCACTGAAGCAATCAAAGCCCTTCCTGATGATGTTGAGTCACAGCATATTGAGCTCCCGATCTACTACCATGATGATGTGGGTCCTGACTTACAGGATTACTATGCAAAAGGCTTAAGCTTAGAAGAAATCATAGATCTGCACACGACCCATGAATATACAGTGGGTGCGATTGGTTTTGCCCCCGGCTTCGCCTTTTTAACTTCCGTCGCAGACTCCCTTCGTTTACCGAGGAAGCCTTCTCCAAGGGTGAAGTTACCAAAAGGCAGCGTAGGGATTGCCAATTCCAATACCGCTGTTTATCCTGCTGAATCTCCGGGGGGATGGAACATCATAGGTAATTGTCCACTTGACCTTTATACTCCCAAAAACTCACCCATTTTGCCCTTTTCAATAGGCACTAAAGTACGTTTTAGACCGATTTCGGAAAAAGAGTTTCTCCGCCTAGGCGGAGAAATCACTAAGGGGTGGCAATGATGATCAACCACGCAATCACCGTCGTAAAGCCAGGGCAACAAACACTCATTCAGGATTTCGGTAGATTTGGTCTGGCGCATTTGGGGATTACTCAAGGTGGCCCAGTAGACGACTACGCATATAGTTGGGCTAATCATCTGCTTGGTAACACCACTAATTGTGCTTCTCTTGAAATCACACTAGGTCAGGCGGAGTTTCTTATTCACTCCAAATGCGAAATGTCCATAGCAGGCGGAGACCTTAATGCTCGACTTGATGGTAAGCCTCTCGAAAATTGGTCAACATTCGTTGCTCGCCAAGGGCAAACTCTGACCTTTTCCTTACCAAAAAACGGGCTAAGGGCTTACCTCGCAATCAAAGGAGGCTTTACTGTCACACCTCAACTTGGAAGCTGCGCTACCGTCACTCGAGATCAGCTAGGTGGCAGTCAGTCAGGGAACCCCGTACAAGCAGGAGAAGTCATTGGCTTTAAGCCCCATGATGTTAGAGCGAAGCCTCTACAAATGACGTTTCGGTACAAACCTGACTATAACCTTCCCCTTGAACTAAGAGTCATAGAAGGATATCAAATCAATGACTTTTCCAAGGATGCCGTTAGCTCACTGTACAATCAAGAATTCACAGTCAGCCAATTGGTAGATCGCATGGGGTATCGACTATGCGATAGCAAAGTCATTCCACCAGACAAAGAATATCTTAGTGAAGGCATTGCTTTAGGAGCAATCCAAATCCCGCCGAATGGTGAGCCCATCGTACTTCTCAATGACAGACAGACTATCGGCGGATACCCGAAAATTGGCTGTGTCGCTCGGATTGATCTACCTCGCCTTGCACAAGCGAAGCCTGGGCAGAAGGTTAGATTCGTCAGGGGTGACCTATTAGGCTTACAGGACGTATGGTGCCAATGGGCAAAGTTCTTTGGCTACTAGTCTATCTTCAAGACAACGTCAAAGCTCCCAATCTCGGGAGCTTTCTGATTATTCACCGTACACGTTAGCCAATTCCTTTGGGTAATTCCGCAAGGTCGCTAACTGTTCCGCTTTTGATTCGATATCCTCAGGTTTGAGCGCCATACTGACAGGGTGCAACGCTTCGATCGCCATTCCTTGATAGTCAAACAACTTCCACTCTTCAACCAGTTTATTAGCCGCTTCAAGTGCAGAAGAACCTTTAACAACTTCGATCCTCGCGTAGTTCCGCCCTTCAAAAGTCACGTCAGCAGCGCGCAGTGTTTCATCAGAACCTGGGATTTGTTGGGCCCCAAAAAGAGGCGTACCAAACTCATGAGCCTTCTCGTAACTAGGCACAAATTTCGCCATGTGTTCAATGGCTCGGCGTGTTCTTGATAGAACCACCTCTTCATCCCAGCCCTGTTGAATCTTACGCCGGAGCCTGAGTGGTAATGTAGGCTGCGACGACTCTTCTCCTGAGGCCACCAAGCCATCATCAAACAAGGTAATATCTTTCGTCATTCCGTGGAGTTGGAAAATGCCGTTAGGGTAAGGAGTCAGTTGAGCCATTCCATTTGGAGTTCCCCTTGGACCGTGGAAAATCACCTCAGGCCACAGCTCACAGCAATCATCCCAGCGCGTTACATAAGCAGCTTTGAATTCAACGAGTCGATTGCGCGGAGTTTGAGCAAGATCATCGATGCTTCCCGTCTCATAACCGCATGCGTTGACTAAATAGTCGACTTCCAAAACGCTGGTTACACCATTAGCTCTGATGTATTCCAGTTTCCAGCCACGGTTTGTGTTTTCAAGGCCTATAACTTGTGACTCTGTCAGCAACTGGCAGTTGGGGATCGACTCCAATGCTAATGTTGCAGATGCAGCGATTCGAAATACACTCCAACCATGCTCCTGCACTGCAACGACTGGAAACTTGAGCGAGTCTAAATCAGCAGATTTAGCAAACGGTATCATCCAATCATCCACATTGCTTGGCTGGCTCGGTTGATTAAGTGTCGCTAACGCTTCCAGTTCTTCTCGACCATAAAACTTGTAATAGTCTGATGGGGCACCGAGCACTTCATTCGCCGGATCTAAATCGACCAACTCCTGATAGCATCGCTGTATCGTGATTAACCGCTCATACAATTCTTCTGGGCTACCACCATCACTGTATGGCACAGCAATGACGGTTGGGCGACGATTGATAGTATGTGGATAAAGACGTACGGATTCGATGGACTGTTCCAACAGCTCAATGCATTGTGAGGTGGAAATTTCTCTGTACAAATTTCCACCAGCATGCAAATGACAAATAGGTGGCCCACTGATTAAAGTTTTGCCTTTTTCCAGCAACACAACATTTATACCGATTTCTGCCAGATGCAAGGCAGCGGTCGAACCCGCTATGCCCCCACCGATCACAGCGACAGAAGGCGTATCCACTTTCGTTTTTTCAGACTGCATTTATGTTGCTAATTTATTCATTCTCAGCACATTTTACTGAGTTTGCGCGCCCAATAAAATCACATTTTTTGAAGGGGATAAATATGACAATTTCAAGTAAAAAAAATGAAAAAAAACGCTTGACTCATATCTTGTGGAAAGAAGAAAAATTGTCACTGTGAATAACAAGAATCCTCTAAACATTATGCTTATTGGCTTTGGAGGAAATGGGGAGTTATCTACAGGCTAAGTTATCCCAAACTTTATCCACTGTTTTTGTGGATAACTGGATAACTTAGCCACTGATGAGCTAGCTAAACTCTTTATTTATAGGGACTAGCAGCCGTTTTATTAGGCTGTTCACAACCAATGCTAGTGTGCAAAAAGTCACCAAAGGAAGTGCAAACCAGAGTGAAAAATGCAAGTTGGGAGAAAGATCAAAACCAAATGACATAATCCCCCCTACCACTGCCTCCGCACCGATTGTTGCGATCAAMCCTGCCACAAGAGCCATTAATCCATATTCAGCCCAAATGGTTCGAGTAACCCGCTTTTTACTTGCTCCTAACGTTCGATACAACTGTATTTCCGATTGCCTCTGACCCAAACTGAGACGTAGCAAAGTGAAGATTAACAGTACACCAGCAATAACACCTAACGCGGCTAACACAGTAATTGACCAAACGATTTGTGTAAGTAGCTCCTGAATTTTCGCACCCATACTGCGAATATCCATTAGACTCACTGTTGGGTGACTTCTTGATAGCTCATTAAGGACACCATTGTGCTGCTCCTCCACTCTGAAACTCACCAAATACGTTGCAGGAATATTCTTTAAAGCGTCTGGAGTGAATATAAAATAGAAGTTAGGCTTCATATCTCGCCATTCAACATGACGAATACTGTTGACGTTCGCCTTCACGACTTGACTATTGATCACAAACGTAAGTTGATCACCAATTTGAAGTCCAAAGTCTTCTGCGACATCCGATTCGACTGAAACGCCATTGCGGTCAGTCCATTCACCTTGCAAGATGATGTTATGCTCAGGGTTTTCTTTACCGAAGGTAAAATTAATTTCTCGGCGTAGTACATCACTGCCTTCTTCGCCTTGCGCCTTATCTTTAGCATCTTCACCATTTATTTCCGTTAAACGGCCTCTTATGATCGGATAAGCTTTTGAACGCTCAATTTGATGAGCGTCTAACGCGCTTATGTAGGCTTCTTTCTCATATGGAGCAATATTTAACGCAAAAGCATTCGGCGCATTCTCAGGAATCGTTTTTTGCCAATCTGACAACAAGTCCGTGCGAACCAACCACATCACCGCCAATAACATCAGAGAAAGAGCTAACGCACCGAACTGAATGCCCGTAGCTAATGAAGATCGATTAATACGGCTAAGCGCTAATTTGAAAGATGTTGATAACGGAAGTCGTCCAAGCATTCTGGTCACTACCAAGCTCACCGCTGCTAGTGTCACAAACAAAGCGAGCATCCCTCCCAGTACAATCCATACCAAAGTATTCTCTCTGTAAACGAATAACATTGGCACAATGGGAACCAAGATCAGCCAACCCGTGTTGCGGCTTCTTTGTGCCGTTGCTTGTGATTGCATGACATCCATTGCACTAACATTCAGCAAACTGAGTAAAGGAATACCGAGTGCTGGTACTGCGATCAGAATACTGGTGATGATGGAAAGAAACGCTGGTTGAAGACCATAACTCGGCAAGGGGTTTGGTAATAAATCCACAAGTGGAATACGCAGTAAGTACTCAAGTGCAATACCAATTATCACTCCAATCACAGAAGCGCTGCTAAGTAAGATAGTGACCTGAATACCTAACCAACGCCCTATCCAACGTTTACTTGCCCCGAGACTTTTAAGCATCGATATTGTTTTACGGCGAGTGGCAACATAATGCTGGCAGGTCAACACTAGCGTTGTCGCAGCCATGATAACAACAATCGCCACCGTGAGTGACAGGTACTGCTCAGTACGCTGGAATACTTCATTGGTTCGGCTAGCACTATTTTGGTCGCGCCAACGATCACTTGGAGTTAAGTCGATAGCTTGCTTTACCTGCTCTATGTCAGACTCGTCCCCATTGATATACAAGCTGTATCGGACACGGCTACCTAGCTGAACAGCCCCAGTTTTTTCTAAATCTGTATTGTGAATGAGTGCCGACGGCATCTGCTGGAATGGATTAAAGCTAAGTCCCGGCTCTTCAACAATACGCCCCGTAACCGTGAAATCAGCATCACCAACAGTGACGCTGTCACCAATATTAACCTCAAGTTGAGAAAACAGCCGCTCATCTAACCACAACTCACCGGGGCTAACCGCCTTGTACTTTTGATTGTCATCCGATAGCACCATTTCCCCTCTGAGAGGATATGCGCTGTCTACCGATTTCACGGTAATCAACTTCATGCTTTGATCACTAAATGCCATAGTGGCAAAGCGAGTTTGAGTGGAAGTGGTCAACCCTGCCTCATTGGTTGCTTGATAGAGCACATCTGGGATTGGATTTGCGGTTGCGAACACAGTATCTGCTGTCAACGCCTCTTTACCTTGTTTCACCACAACCTGCTCCATTCGTTCAGCAAGCGCAGTCAAAGCAAAAATACAGGCGATAATTAGTGTTAAAGCAATCGAAACTGGCCATAGCTGCCCATGACGTATCTCACTCAAACTCCATGAAAACAGCCTACGATTTAAGGCTGGAGAATAACTCGAGCTCATTATGATTCCTCCACATGCCCTGCTTGAATATGGATGCGGCGATCACACTGCTCAGCTAACTTCATATCATGGGTAACCAAAACTAGAGTCGTACCGTGCTGTTTATTCAGCTCAAACAGTAGTTCATTGACTTTAGTAGCCGTTTGCTGGTCCAAGTTCCCTGTTGGCTCGTCTGCAAACAACACTTTTGGCTGCACCATAAATGCTCGAGCCAACGCCACACGCTGTTGCTCACCGCCAGATAGCTGAGACGGAGAATGATGGATACGGTGCTCCAAGCCCACAGAGGTCAACAAAGCTTTGGCTCTGTCTACATCTTCATTCTCTCCCTTCAGCAAGCAAGGCAGAGTAACATTCTCCAAGGCACTCAAGCTCGGAATAAGCAAAAAGCTTTGGAAAACAAAACCGACCGACTCACTGCGAATCGCAGCTCTCTCCTCATCATTGAGAGTATTGAGGGTTCGTCCTAGTAAATGCACATCACCTGACGTTGGTGTATCTAGGCCAGCCAACAGAGTCATCAACGTAGACTTACCTGCGCCGGATGTGCCAACAATAGCGACGCTTTCAGCTTCCTTAATGTCAATATTTACATTTTCTAGGATTGTTAATTGCTCTTGATTAGTAGAGACTACTTTGGACAGTGATTCAGCTTTAATTACGGATGCATGCATGTTTCGACTACTTTCCTTTGTATTTGTGCTTTTCTTCGTTAACCCAGCAAGTGCGACTAAACTCTTGATTTTAGGTGACAGTCTTAGTGCAGGCTATCAGATGCCAATCGAAAAAGCATGGCCTACATTGTTACCCAACATCATGACTAAAAAAGGGAAAAATCTGACCGTTATTAACGGCAGTATTTCCGGTGACACTACAGGTAACGGCTTAGCTCGACTACCCAAACTGCTCAAAGAACACCAGCCAGACTCTGTTTTGATCGAGCTTGGTGCTAACGATGGTTTACGAGGCTTCCCACCAAGCCTGATTCAAAATAATTTAACTCAACTCATCAATATGGTACGTGATGCAGGTTCTGAACCTCTATTGATGCAAATTCACGTACTCCCTAATTATGGTAAGCGCTATACGCAGGCGTTCTCAGCGCTTTACCCTGCAACGGCTGAGCGACTTGACGTTCCCTTACTTCCTTTCTTTTTGGAAGGAGTAATTACAAAACCGGAATGGATGATGGACGATGGCCTACACCCTAAGGACATCGCTCAACCATGGATTGCGGAATTTGTCGCCAATGAATTACTAAATCACCTCTAATTGGTCTAGCTCAATAAACTTTACCTAGCTTTACGTTAATGTGACGAAACTCCGTGTTGAAAAGGAAGTTTCCATGATCATAGAACCCATGATTGAAGGCGTTGTTGCTCGTACCGCTCATCCAACCGGATGCGAGCATTCAGTAATAAAACAAATAGAATATTCACAACAAGCCACTCCAATAAAATGCGGGCCAAAACGCGTTCTTATCATTGGTGGTTCTTCTGGCCTTGGTTTAGCAGCGCGCATAGCACTCACCTTCGGTGGCGCAAACGCAGACACCATTTCCGTTTCATACGAACGAGGGCCCTCCAGTAGATCAGTAGGCTCTGCTGGTTATTTCAATGACATCTTCTTCCAAAAACACGCACAAAAGTCTGGCCGTGTTGCGATCAATATCCAAGGTGACGCTTTTTTACCTCAAACTAAAGCTGAAGTGATTGAAGCCATTGAGACCTATTTTGAAGGTGAAGTGGATTTAATTATTTATAGTTTGGCAAGTGGTGTTCGACCAAAGCCCAATAGTGACGATATGTGGCGTTCGACCATAAAACCGATTGGGCAGGATGTTTCAGGGTCGTCTGTATCTTTGGAGACCGATCAATGGGTAGAAACATCACTTCACTCAGCCAGTGAAGAAGAAACAGAAGCCACACTAAAAGTGATGGGGGGAGAAGATTGGGAAAACTGGATTGATGCCTTGATCAATGCGGAGTCCATCGCTGAAGGCTGTAAAACTATTGCATTTTCTTACATTGGCCCAGAGTCGACACATGCAATCTATCTCGATGGAACGCTCGGGCGAGCAAAAATCGATTTGCACCAAACCAGTCACGCTTTGAATCTTAAAATGGCAAACTTCAGTGGCGGTGCCTATGCCACTGTGTGTAAAGCACTGGTAACCAAAGCAAGTGTGTTTATTCCCGGCCTCACCCCGTATATTCTCGCCCTTTATCGGGTAATGAAACAGGAAGGGACTCATGAAGGCTGTATTGAACAAATGCAGCGCCTTTTCAGAGAGAAACTCTACTCAGGCTCCCCTATTCCTTTGGATAGTGAGCGATTGATCAGAATGGATGACTGGGAGCTGAGCCCAGCTATTCAGAGCCAAGTGAGTGTGTTGCTTGAAAAAATGAACAGTCAGAACTTCAAAGAGCTTGGTGACTATGCGGGCTTTAAGCAAGAGTTTTTGAACATTAACGGATTCGGATTCAGCGAAATAGACTATACCAAACCCGTTGACTTAAGTGATTTTACGCGCTGATTATTCGCCTACCAAGTCTGTCTTATTTTTGAAACACACATACAACAAGCGCCCTGCCTTACTGACAGGGCGTTTTTTTAAACGTAGCATCTGCCTTTCTTAATAATAAGAACGAAGGTTGTCTCCCAAGCACGCCTCTTCTCCTGCTTCCTACTAAATAGCGACTATTATTAACATAAGGGCTAGGATTGCCCGGTTAGAAGGCTAAGCTGCCAGGGATAAAAAATGTATGTCAAAAATCAATACTACAAACTTGGTCATTCCTGACGAAATGACCAGTGGTTGGCAAAATATTGTCGACTTGCTCGCAGAGATTGTGTCAGTACCCACCGCATTGATCATGCGTATTTACCCACAACATATTGAAGTTTTTTCGTCAAATAACAACGGAAACCACCCTTATCGTGTGGGTGATTCAGAAACGCTGGGGCAAGGCCTGTACTGTGAAACCGTTGTCAATGAACAAAGTCAGCTTATTGTACCAAACGCTGAGATAGACCCTGCATGGCAAGACAATCCAGACATCAAGTTTGGCCTGCTGGCTTACTGTGGTGTTCCTATTAACTGGCCGAATGGCGATACTTTTGGCACCATCTGTGTACTCGACAATAAAGAAAACCACTTTTCTGAGACCTATCAGCAATTGATAGAAAGTTTTCGTGACTCTATCGAATCACAACTAAAAACACTCTATCAGCATGAAAAGCTAAAACACCTCAACTTAGAGCTCAAATCAAGAGTACATACTCGCACTCAGGATCTTGTAGATCTCAACTACTCTCTGAATCAAGAGATAGATAAACGGCGCGCCGCTGAACAAAAAATTCGCTACCAGCAAAGACATGACTTGGGTACTGGCTTTTTAAACCGTTCCGCACTTGAGCATGAAGCGGAACACTTTATTAAAGATGTGGGAATCAGCCCTTCGTTACAGGCGGCAGCTATCCATATTGGTTTTACCAATGGTCGCAGAATCCAGTCAAAATATGGCTACAGTTCATGGGAAGATGTATTAATTCAATACCGAGAAAGGCTGGGTGATTTAAGCCAGTATCAGATTCTAACCGCTCGCCCTACTTCCACCAATTTAGTATTACTGATTGAATCACCTCAACTCGACGTTGACTTAAACATTCTCAGCCATCTACTAGTCGAAGTTAGTCAATCTGAATTTGATATTGATGGCGATATTCTTCACCTTAATGCGTATATTGGAATCAGCACCACCAATGACACACTTTGCCCCAAAAACTTACTAAAGTACGCTTCTGAGGCGATGCAATCGTGTAAAGATTCAGGGCATAAATTCAGTTACTACTCACAAGCGATCGCTGATATTCAGAAGCACATAAATCAGATGGAAAGCTATTTATTACAAGCAGTACGTAATGATGATTTGTTGCTCTACTTCCAACCGAAAGTGTCACCGACGACACATAAATGGACAGGCGCTGAAGCTCTACTGAGGTGGCGTCACCCTATTCTGGGTGATATTTCCAATGAAACTCTTATCCATATGGCCGAGCAAAACGGGCTGATCTTCGAAGTTGGCAGTTTCGTACTTCGAGCCGCTATTCAAAAAGCCGCTGATTGGATGGAACATGTGGACGATTTTAAAATCGCCGTTAATATTTCAGCGATACAGCTTAAAAACCCGCATTTTATCGAGCAAGTTGAAGATCTGCTCAACGCCTACCAGCTTCCAGCTAAGTTTCTAGAACTTGAGATCACTGAGAGTGGTTTAATTGATGATGAAGTCACTGCGCGAAATACTTTACTTGCTCTGAATAATCTAGGTATAACGCTGTCGCTCGATGATTTTGGAACTGGTTATTCTTCCTTTAATTATTTGAAAAAGTTTCCATTTGACGCGATTAAAGTTGATAGAAGCTTTGTTCAGCAATTGGACGACAGTGAGGAAGATAAAGAAATTGTTAGGTCAATCATTCATGTTGCCAAAAAGCTCAACTTAACCGTCACCGTTGAAGGTATAGAGAGCGAAAGTCAAGAGAGCTTTATCATTAAAGAAGGCTGTGAATATGGGCAAGGTTACTTCTATGGCAAACCTATGCCATGCGATGAGTTTGAAACCAGCTTGCTCAGCCAAAATTACCCCAGTCATACCAACATGACTTATCAGTAGCTTAACCCTTTACTCTGCGGCGAGCGATTCTTATAATCCTCGCCTTCATTTTATCTCGCTTGAGAACGTCTTATGGACCAGCTAACTGCTACGCTAAAAAAAATCGAAAAACAGAATTATCGCGCTTACCAGCAAATCAAAGGTCAGTACGACTTTAGCGATTACACATTCTATATCGACTATGTTCAGGCTGACCCTTATGCATCAGCTTCTCGCGTACGTGCTATCCGCCCTTGGTCAGTTACTGGATTACAGTGGTTACGTGATAAGTCTCAAACGTATCAAATGGCTGCTCGCGACTTTATTGCACGAAGCTTTGCCGAGTTTGCTAAGCATGAAAACAGCATCAGTATCGCTTTAACCGGACAAACCGTTTTGGATAGCACCGCTGTGTTGTTTACTGAAGCTGGCATCGAGCTCAGATTCCGCGTTAATCTTCCGGCAGAAGGCCGTTCAGTGCTGGGCAAAAAAGCCAACAATATTCTGACATTCCATCTTCCAAAGTTTATTCGACGTGCAACCCTAGAACGTGAGTTAGATAAAGAAGCCCTAATCCATCATTGCGAAATCGTTGAAGATCAGGAATTTATTCGTAGCAAGCTTGATGAGCTTAACCTACTTGCTTTTGTGGGTAACGGCTCTGTATTACCTCGTGTAGCTGGCAACTGTGATTTACCGATGAAAGACGCCGTTACCCTTAAAGCTCCTGAATCTTTGCAAGTCAGCTTTACAACTCCAAACCAAGGCATTGTCCAAGGCTTGGGTATTAAAAAAGGCATTACCTTGATCGTCGGTGGCGGATTCCATGGTAAATCCACTCTTCTTAACGCCATTGAACGCTCAATTTACAACCACATCCCTGGTGATGGACGTGAACTTGTAGTGACAAACCTGAACGCTATGAAGATACGTGCGGAAGACGGTCGCTGCGTGCACAATCTCAATCTTTCCAACTATATTAATCACCTTCCGATGGGCCGTGATACCAAAGACTTCTCCACTCAGGATGCATCAGGTTCAACCTCTCAAGCGGCCTGGCTGCAAGAGTCTATTGAAGCAGGTGTGCAAGGCATTCTAATTGATGAAGATACGTCTGCAACCAACTTTATGATTCGCGATGAACGTATGCAGGCTCTGGTTAGCAAAGGGGATGAACCAATCACCCCTTTAGTTGATCGTATCGGGCAGCTTCGCGATGATCTAGATATATCGACTGTTATCGTCATGGGGGGATCTGGTGATTACTTGGATGTCGCTGATACCGTGATTCAAATGCACGATTACCAAGCCGTAGATGTCACCGAGAAAGCCCAGCAAGTGGTAGAGCAACATCCAACAGAGCGACATAATGAGTCAGAAAATGCTCTAAGGACATTCCGACCAAGAGCGCTCAACAGAGCAGCATTGCAAAAAATACTGGCTGATGGGAAATTCCGTGTGTCAGCAAAGGGCATAGACTCCCTGCGTTTTGGTAAAGAATTTACTGACCTCAGTGCGTTGGAGCAGATTGAGTCCAGCTCAGAGATCAACGCCATCGGTTGGCTGTGGTTCCAATTAGCACAATTGCCTGATTGGTCTGAAAACCCTGCAAAAGAAGTCCAACAGATTTTACAGGGCGACTGGTGTCAAAACATGCCGAATCAAGGCGACCTTGCTAAGCCAAGAACTCTTGATGTGATGGCCGCGCTAAACCGGATGAGAAAGTCGCATTTTAAAGCGACATCGTAATGAGATAATCTAGAAAGACTCCACGTAAAAAGCGCCTTGATTGGCGCTTTTTGTTAGTGTCTGAGTACATGCCATGCTTCACAAAGCACTCGAAAACGCTCACTATTGCCGTTTTCTCTGTCTGGATGCCACTTAAGCGCGAGTTTACGCCATGTTTTACGTATTTCCGTTTGGCTAGCGTCGCGCGGTAACTTGAATAAGGACAGTGCTTTAGCACGGTCCATATCATCATTTGTACTGCCGACAAACTCTCGGTATCGAGTCCAGAATTCATTCAGTAGGCGTTTAACCTCACCCTCTTCTGCTTCATAGTTGTGCCAATCTAGATAATAATCCCGCAGCGGATCCTCATGATCCACTTCATGGCCAAACACTCGTGACTGAGGCATTAAGACAATGTCCATCGCCTGCACCTGTAACCAATTATCTGGATATAAGGTTTCCTGAAGCTGATACAGAGCATTCATGATTAAGAAATTGCGCTTGAAGAGATCTTTTTCCGGTGAACCATCAAGCACAGGTAACAGTTCGAGCTCACTGAGGTGGGAAGATAATGTATGAACTTTCCATCCTGAAGGCTGCTTTCTGAGGATTTCCATGATAGGCCACAGCAGAGGATTCTCCATATACTGCTGGAACTGGGCCGCGACTTCCTGATGCTCGTTCATATCCACTCACTAGGGGTTTATTTTTAATAAAAATCCAAAATGGCCCGTTTGTCGAGCGAATATCTTAGATTTAAGGATCGTGACCCAAAAAAAGAGCCAGCGTTTGCTGGCTCTTTCTAATAAACTGGCTGTTAGATAACACCTAACTCACGTAGTCGTTCCATCAAGTAACTGTCGGCTGTATGACGTTCAGACAATACCACTTCTGGTTTAGGATGCAAAAACAAAGGCAATGAAATGCGCGACGTTTCCTGACGTTCACCAGTAGGGTTAATCACTCTATGTGTCGTCGATGGAAAGTAACCACCAGAAGCTTCTTGGAGCATGTCGCCAATATTGATGATTAAATTACCAAAATCACACGGCACATCAATCCAAGCGCCATCTTTACCTTTCACTTGCAGGCCTGGTTCATTTGCCGCTGGAAGAACGGTTAACAGGTTGATATCTTCATGAGCTGCAGCGCGTATTGCCCCAGGCTCTTCATCACCTGTCATTGGTGGGTAATGAAGGACACGAAGCAGCGTCTTATCACTATCCTTGATCATTTCAGAAAGCGCTACAGAAAACTTTTCTTGTACCTCTTTCGGTGCATATGCTTCAACCCAGCCTAGTAATTCTTGAGCAAATTGATTCGCACGATCATAGTAATCCATGATCTGCTCTTTAAGCTCTTCTGGCATCTGCCCCCAAGGGTAAATATGGAAATACTCCTTGATATCTTTAACTGTGTGGCCTTTTGCAACTTCTGAAACGGAAGGTGGAAAGTAACCATCTTGAGTTTCAACATTGTAGGTAAACTCGTTCTTACGCTCCGTCATGAAGAACTGATACCAGTTCTCATAGATAGATTCCACAAGCTCTTTTGGAATCGGGTGATTTTTTAGTACACCGAATCCAGTCTCACGAAGTGAGGTGACAAATTGCTGAGCAGCATCTTCAGCTAAATAATCGACAGTTTCCAGTTTCATGGCTTTACTTTTATTGTTTATGTAATAAGTGAGTTTGCGATTTTAAGTGTGACATATAGGTAAATCAAACTTTGATGAAATGAAAACGTTTGTTTGAGCTCTAACTGTGCGATATTTATGTCTTTCAACATAAATCGTTAAACACTTATTACCGGAAACATCTCAACCCACAATTGAACAATGTTTTATTGAGTGGCATGATTACGTTACGAACTGAATTAGGAAAAGTCTAATGAATCCAAATAAAGCTTCATTTTCAATATTACATTGGTTAACAGCAGCCTACGCTTTAGTTTTCTTATTTTCTGCTATATCCCCTTCTTCGTACCCAGTATGGATAGCAGAGATCATTCCTGCATTAGGAATCCTTGCCGTTATTTGGTGGGTCTCTAGACGCTTTCAGTTTTCCAACACTGCCTATTGTCTAATGTTTATCTGGCTAACCCTGCATACCATTGGGGCGAAGTACACCTTTGCTGAAGTACCATTCGACTGGTTTAACAACTTAATCGGTTCCGAAAGAAACCATTTCGATCGTGTCGCACACTTCTCTATCGGCTTATACGCCTACCCAATTGCTGAATACCTAATCAAAAAACAGCTGATGAGCATAAAGCTAGCCATGGCTTTCGCTCTTTTCGCAATAATGTCTCTTGCTGCAGGGTATGAAATTATCGAATGGTGGTATGCTGCCCTCGCAGGCGGGGATGAGGGCATTGCTTTTTTAGGCTCTCAAGGCGACATATGGGATGCACAAAAAGATATGTTAATGGATACGCTTGGTGCATTACTTTCATTAACCTTGCTTGCGTCTCAACAGCGGGTGCTCTCTTCTACCCAAGTTAGGTAAGGGTTAAACCCTTCTGTAAACGGGACTTGAACAACCTGAGGTACCTCATAATTGTGATTAGAAATAATTACTTGTTCAAGTTCCGCATAGCACGCTTTCTTGGTTTTCATGATAAGTAGCGTTTCTTTATCGTTGCAGATTTTTCCTTCCCAAATATAATGACTTCGAATCGGCATTGTCTGAATGCAGGCTGCTAAGCCTTTCTTAAGCGCAGACTCAATAATTTGCTGAGTAATGCTGTCACTATTTGATGTAGTCAGAGTAATACAGAATTGCCCACTCATAATTCGTATATCCTTATTTCTTAACAATGACTGGATAGTCATTCTCCACCAGCTCTTTGACAAAGCTTGAGCCAGATCCAGTGTAAGTCACCCATACTTTTTTCTTGGCACGCGTCAAAGCTACATAAAACAGACGCCTCTCCTCGGCATAGGGGAAGGTCTCACCAGTTTGGGTTAAAGCACCGTCAATGTGCAAGGCTTTAACACGAGCTGGAAACTGCCCTTCATCTACAGAGAGAACAATAACAAAGTCTGCCTCTTTACCTTTACTAGCATGGCAAGTCATAAACTCAATAGACAGCAAGGCGAATTGTTTTTGCCACTCAGAAAGAAGTTCAGGTTTATGATAATGATTTCTGCCAAGCATCAGTACGGTCTGAGTACTTTTCGCTTTCCGATTAAGCTCATCTAAGATTTTTTCAACAGAGTTACTTGGCGCTAGTGTCACCGCTTTTGATTTCTGCTCTTTGTGACTTTTCAGCTCTTTTTCCAACTGAGCAGGGTTTTGCTGTATAAATTGATTCGCAACTTGCCCTATCTGATTATTAAACCGATAGGTCGTATCAAGATAATGAACGGTTGAGTGTGGGAAGCGCTCAGAAAAACCCGTCGTCAGGTCAACATCGGCCCCAGCAAATTCATAAATCGACTGCCAATCATCGCCAACGGCAAACAACACACAGTGTTGATCGTTCACGTGCTGACATAATGCTTCTACCAAGGCCAAGCGTTGTGGTGATATGTCCTGATACTCATCAATCATGATGTACTTCCAAGGTGCTTTGAACTTACCTTTCGTAACATATTGGGTCGCTTTGGTGATCATGATATTAAAGTCGATATGTCCTTCGGCCTTCAACATCTCCAACCACGCCTGATAACAAGGCCAGACAAGCGAGAGTTCGCTGTTCAATCTGGTGTAATCGTTGTGATCCACTAATTTCTGTTGTATCTCTTTCTTAGTGCATCCCATTGATGACAACTGATTCAGCTGCTTATTTAACCAAGCAATCAGTTTCGGGTTCTCTACATGACTGCCAAGCTCATCATCACCTGCTAAATAAGCAATAGGCCATTTTTGAAGATGCTTTTGCCAGCGTTTAAATGCCGTTGGTGTCATCCAATGTTTCTTGAGCCAGTCGATGCACCAAGCATTTTTAAGATTGTCGTCTAAAGCAATAGGAGAAATGATGACAGCTTCATTCTCTACTTGATTTAGAATTTTTAAGCCCAGTTGGTGGAACGTATTTACCGTGACGTTTTCAGCACTGAGCCCTATCTTGGTCTCAAGACGCTGTTTCATCTCCTCAGCGGCATCGCGGCCAAACGCCAACATCAGTATGTCTTCAGCCTGCGCAAGGTGGCTTTGTAGTAGGTAAGCAACCCGTGCAGTTAAAACACTGGTTTTACCTGAGCCCGCACCTGCAAGAACAAGGTTGTTGTCGTCATTAAGCAAAACCGCTTGTTGCTGGGAAAGATTCAGTGGAGAAGACTCTATCTGTGAAAACAGTACTTTCCAATTGTCTAACTCAGTCACCATCCAGTTTTGATTACGTTCGGCCATTACCTCATCGGTTTGCTCTATCCACGGAATAATACTGGACATCCTTTCTGGCATCCTGAGAACGGCATCTTCTAGGGTCATTTCCATAGAAGAGAAGTCTTGATTCAGCTTATCAAGCCAACTATTCACGGTTGAATGTGTCAGAAATGCGGGCTGACGTTCAAAACCTCGAATCTCCATTTCCCACTCGGGTAAGAATTTATTGAGCTGAACACATTGATGCTGGTGCCACTTTTGATACGCCGCGACAGCGAATCTAGCGAAATCTCGACAGCGTTCCCAGGGAAGCCCTTGGATTAGCCAAGAACGCTGAACCCCACCTTCAGAATGAGCGAAAAACTGTAAGCCCCCCCAAAATAATCCTCGCTTAAGCTTCACTTTACCATTCCAAACATTAAACGGAATTCTCTCTTCGCAAGCTTTGGAACTGAGTACGAGGAAATCAGGCTCGAGGGAAACCTGATGATATTCATTTTGAATTAAATATTGTGCAGTCTTGTTGGCAATTAGCTGCATTCTTGCTTGTCCTTAAATTCAATTGCCGACATCATAACTCAACCGGATTGAAGAATGAAAAGATCCTGTCAATATCTATTGTTATGCTCACGATGTAGAAAAGGTAATCAAACAGACCCTTTTCTTTACCTGCATCAGAAGTTTACCATTGACTATTAGTTACAATAGTCAATACAAAGCCACACAAAGAATCGATAACGTGCAATTTATCAGTCAACTCCGCCTTTACTGGGTTAATAAAACCATAAACTACAGCCTGCTTATTTTGGTGACCTTATTGGGTGTTGTCATCCCAAGTTGGTATTACCCGATGGACGCTTACATTATTCCTCTCATTCTAGGCGTAATTGCGGCAGCACTTGCAGAAAGTGATGATAAATTTACCGGCCGACTCATCTCTATCACCTTAACATTGGCATGTTTCGCTATAGCGTCGTTCTCGATTGAGCTGCTATTTGATATACCGACTCTGTTTGCGGTTGGCCTGTTTGTATCCAGCTTTGGTTTTATTATGCTGGGCGCTATCGGCCCCCGATATGCCAGTATCGCATTTGGCTCTTTGCTCATCGCTGTCTACACCATGCTTGGAGCTCATGAAAGTACAAGTGTTTGGCTTCAGCCTTTGATGTTACTCGCTGGGGCATCTTGGTATTTTTTCATGTCGATACTCTGGTCCTCACTTTGGCCAATGCAGCCTGTCCAACAAAGTTTAGCGGCTGTATTTTTACAGTTAGCCAATTACTTAGACTCTCGCAGTCAGTTATTTCACCCAGTGACCAACTTGGATCCTCAGCCTTATCGTCTAAAAGAAGCCACACTCAATGCCGCAACCGTAACCGCCTTAAACCTATGTAAAGCGACATTATTGAGTCGTTCTAATCGCGGACATGTTGATGGGGCTAGCGACCGTTTCCTCAACATCTATTTCCTCGCTCAAGATATTCATGAACGAGTCAGCTCCAGTCATTATCGTTATCAAGAGCTTGCCGAACACTTTGAACGTTCAGATGTTTTATTCCGCTTTAAATACTTGTTAGAAACACAAGCCAAAGCATGTCGAGAGATAGCTCAAGCTATTCGATTAGGCAAGGAATACCAACACAGTGGAGAGTCCGTCGTCGCACTGGATGAACTGATGAGTTCATTGAGTCATTTACAAGAGCAAAACAACCCCAAATGGAAATCTCTTCTTAATCAACTTAATTATCTATTCAATAACCTTGCGACAGTAGAAAAGCAGCTGAGTAACATCAGTAATCCAGATGCTGAAGCACTTGAAGAAGATGTACTCGATGATACTGAGGCACATACTCTCAGTGCTATGTGGATGCGTATCACTTCCCACTTCAACAAAGATTCAATGTTATTTCGCCATGCAGTGAGAATGTCTATTGCCCTAACCCTGGGTTACGGCATTATTCAAGCTTTTGATATTGAACGGGGCTACTGGATATTACTGACGACACTATTCGTTTGTCAGCCTAACTACAGCGCCACACGGCAAAAGCTTGTCGCCAGAGTACTCGGCACCCTTGCAGGCTTACTGATAGGGGTCCCGCTGCTGACTTTTTTCCCTTCACAGGAAAGCCAGCTGGTATTCATTGTTATCTCTGGTGTTGCCTTCTTTGCATTCAGGCTAGCAAACTATGGTTATGCTACAGGGTTTATTACCGTATTAGTCTTGTTCTGCTTCCATCAACTTGGTGAGGGGTATGCGGTTGTCCTCCCTCGCTTAGCCGATACGATCATTGGCTGCGCATTGGCGGTGCTCGCTGTCGCCTTTATTCTGCCTGACTGGCAATCTAAACGCTTACATAAAGTTATGGCGGACACTATTCAGGCTAACCGCCACTATCTTGCGCAGATCATTGGTCAATATCGGATTGGTAAAAAGGATAACCTAACCTATCGAATCGCTAGACGCAGTGCCCACAATCATGATGCAAACCTGACTAACGCTATCAGTTCAATGCTGGCAGAGCCTGGACGTTATCGCTCTGCTGTTGATGAAAGCTTCCGTTTTCTTACATTAAGTCATGCTCTGCTGAGTTATATTTCCGCGTTAGGAGCGCACAGAACAAGAATCAGTGACGAGGAGACACACAAGCTGGTGCTGGATGCACACCGTGTCATTCATCAGCATCTAGAGGTGTTATTCACTCAATTGAACGATCACTGCAATAGCTGTGATACCAGTGATATCGATGATCCTGCACTTGAAGCGAGGTTGGCAGAATGGCGTGAAGAGGATGACAACTCAGCCAAAATGGTATTGCAGCAGTTATATTTAATCTATCGAATGCTTCCCGAATTACACTCCTTAGCAAGTAAGTTTGCTGTCCGTGTCAATCAGTTGGACACTATCGATAAAAGCCAGTAATCATAAGGGGCCGCAATGGGTACACCCTCACGTTTCTCTAACACTCCCTGACATTATTCGGACATAATTTAACCTCTTTTTCATAAACTGTATTCAGATAATTCTTACGGGAGTAAGAAGATGGAAAGAAGCAGCTCTTGTTTTTCGGACCGACCATCTAGATTGATTCGAACGCAACATAATATGAATACAAAACAATTTGAACTGTTCAAAGAACAGATAAAAACACTAACCCCTCATCAACTACGTGCATTGAGAGGTGAAATTACACAAACGTTGGAAGAGTCCAGCCGTGTTCTGGTTACAGATGAAGAGCAAAAACTGATCGCAAGTCTGTTTTCTTAGCACAACTTGCTGAAAACGCAAATGCACCTTAAGCTTAAATATGTAGGGGGTGTTTATGTCCGTCTCATTAGTCCAGCCCAGTTATCAACTGATTGAGCAGTCATCGAAAATGGCTGAGGAGGCTGCGCACGAAATCAACCAAGTTCCGCTTACCAGCCCTATCCAAAAAGACGAATCTTACGAATTCAATAAAGTCGAATTTAAACAACCAGAGCCTTCCCAAATCGAGCCAATACTGAAACTGACCCAAGCAGAACAGTACAGCCGCATAGGCACGAATATGCTGCAAAGAGATCAGGAGATGATAGGTACACTACTCGATATTCATGTGTAGGTATAAAAAGCAAACAGTTATTGTCTTCCCGCTCAGAGACGTTAGAATCCACTGATAATTTTATATTTTGTTTTCGCCATGCCCAAACTCAACTTGTCTCGCCGTGACAATAATCCTGTTTTCAAACAAGGGCCACAATCCGATCAACTCGAGCAACAACTTAGCCCGCATTTCGAACGCCCAGCCATGCGTTTAACACCAAGCCCGTATATCTCAGAGAGAAATATAGCGAAACGTTGGGAGAAACTCAGCACGTTAACAGCGAAGGAAGTATTACTCGATCCGGTAACGGCTCAACATGCTGACGTTTACAACAAGAACATTGAGCATTTCATTGGAACAGTAAAACTCCCTGTGGGAGTCGCTGGTCCCTTACGTGTCAACGGCCTTTATGCCAACCAAGATTATCATATACCGCTCGCTACAACCGAAGCTGCTCTTGTCGCTTCATATAACCGCGGTGCTCAATTGATTACAGCAGCCGGTGGTGCGAGTGCGATGTTACTCAACGAAGGCGTGACCAGAACGCCTGTGTTCGAATTTCAACATCTTGCCGATGCTGGCCAGTTTGTCGCTTGGGTAGTGACTCAATACGACCACTTTAAGCAAGTGGCAGAATCAACCACATCGCATGGCAAACTACACGATATCAACGTCAATATCGAAGGCAATCACGTTTATCTGATTTTTGAATTCCACACTGGCGATGCATCCGGACAGAATATGGTCACTATCGCAACCAACGAAGTGTACAACTACATATTGGAGCACTCCCCCATAGCGCCTCAGGAATCTTTTCTTGATGGTAACCTGTCAGGAGATAAGAAGCCCAACACACACACTTTACGGCATGTTCGAGGAAAAAAGGTCACGGCTGAAATCCAGATCACCAAAGGGTTGGTTGAAAAGTTTCTTCATACCACACCCGAAAAAATGGTTAAATTTGGTCAGATGACGTCTACCGGCGCAGCTTTGAGCGGGTCAATCGGCGTGAATGCGCATTACGCGAATGCTCTTGCCGCTTTATACATCGCCTGCGGCCAGGATGCAGCATGCGTTTCTGAATCAGCAATAGGCATCACACGTATGGAGCTCAATAAACAAGGAGATCTCTATGCGTGTGTGACTTTACCCAACATTATGGTGGGTACGATTGGCGGAGGTACCAGCCTCCCTAGCCAAAAGGCCTGTTTAGAACTTCTCGGGTTACATGGCACTGGTAAAGCAAAAGCACTGGCTGAAGTCGCCGCTGCACTTTGTCTTGCTGGTGAACTTTCAATTGTCGGAGCATTCTGTGCTGGTCATTTTTCGAGAGCACATCAAAAACTCGCACGATAACTTTAACCTCTTTTTACGTAGCCCTCGCTTTGTCGAGGGCTTTTTTGTTCCTACATTTTCTTTTCACCAAAAAACATTCGTTTTACTTTCGAAATTCGCTCCTTTGAATGATCCAGATCATATTTATTTGCGTAAAGACTAACATAACCAACTACAATATGGTTATATTGCAGAAATTAAATGCTCGTTCGAACATTAAGGAACAAAAAGATGACCGTTAGTTACTTAAAAGAACAAAAAGAACAAGAATTGCTAGACTTAATAGTCGTCGGAGGTGGCATCAATGGTGCTGGTATCGCAGTAGACGCTGCTGGCCGAGGCTTGAAAGTCGGCCTCTATGAAGCACAGGATTTTGCCGGAGCCACTTCATCAGCTAGCTCAAAGTTGATACATGGTGGATTAAGGTATCTTGAACATTATGAATTTCGTTTGGTGGGTGAAGCACTCGCAGAGCGAGAAGTATTGCTCGCCAAAGCGCCGCACATCGCTTTTCCGATGCGTTTTAGACTGCCTCACCGCCCTTTCCTAAGACCTGCATGGATGATCCGTGCAGGCTTGTTCCTTTACGATCATTTAGGTAAGAGGACTTCTCTACCTAGTAGTAAAAAAATCAAACTGGACAACCAGAATGTGACCTTACCCGAGTTAAATGTTGGCTTTGAATATTCTGATTGTTGGGTTGATGATGCGCGCTTAGTGATTCTTAATGTAATCCAAGCTCAAGAACTTGGGGCAGAGGTCAGCAACTATTGTCAGGTAACAAAAGCACAACGTGTCAATGGTATCTGGCACGTTGAGCTTTATGATCAGCGCACGTGCAAAACGTTTTTCAGAAAAGCTAAAGCGTTAGTCAATGCAACGGGGCCGTGGGTTAAAGAGTTCTTAACCGAAAACACTAAACTACCTTCTCCATACGGCATTCGATTAATTAAAGGCTCTCATATCATCGTGCCTAAAATACATGATGAAGAGCAAGCATATATCATGCAAAACGAAGACAACCGCATCGTGTTTGTGATTCCTTATCTTGGTAAATTCTCGATGATCGGTACAACCGATGTCGAGTACAAAGGGGATCCTCGACAAGTTTCGATTAGCCAAGAAGAAAAGCAGTACCTCATTGATGTCACAAACCAGCACTTCCGTAAGCAGATTTCACTGGACGATGTGGTTGCTGATTTCAGTGGTGTTAGACCGCTGTGTGATGATGAGTCCGACTCACCGCAAGCCATCACCCGCGATTACACACTGTCATTAGATCACCAAGAAGGTGAAGCGCCCTTACTCTCCATTTTTGGCGGGAAACTAACAACTTACAGAAAGCTTTCCGAATCTGCTATGCAGCACCTTTCTCCATACTTCAATTTAAAGGAATCTTGGACGAAAGAGGCTCCACTGCCAGGCGGTGAGAACTTCATATGGGACGAAATGGAAGCTCGTTTATCCAAGCAGGTTCCGTTTGTTGATAGTGACACTCGCCTGCGTTGGCTACGTGCATACGGTAGTCGTGTCGAACAACTGCTTAATGATGTCATAACTGAACAAGATCTTGGTATCAAGTTTTCTGAAGGCATTTATCAAAAGGAAATAGATTATCTAGTGAAGCAAGAACTCGGCACTAACGCAGAAGATGTTCTTAAACGACGTAGTAAGTTGCATTTATTGTGTAACCCCGAATGCTATCGCGCCATTGAACGCTACCTTGAAAAAACGGAATATAGCATTCACGCACAATGTGCATGAGAAATGGGGGCTTAGCCCCCATTTTTAATCTCGAAACTTACACTTGATTTAGAAGGGAGTATATTTAAAAAACACGCTAATATTATAATATGATTTGGTATTGCCCATGCACTCTGTGAATGACACTGCTTCTGAACTTATAAAACTTCTCGCTCCTGGAATGCGCTTATCTGCAACCATCGAATTTGGCCCTGAAGACCTTCAGCCTTTCAGTACTAGTTACATTGGCTGTAAGACCAATCAATTTTTGATCATCGATTTACCACAGAAAGCCAGAGAGTCTCTGGTTATGCGCAAGCTAACCAATGCCGCCATCATTATTCGTGGGATAACCAACACCAAACTCGGCCACATCGTTGCGTTTAAAACTTCGATCATATCTCAAGTCAGTTCTCCAGGTGCGCTAATATTCCTTCGCATACCACAGCACTTTGCCTCCAAAGCTATTCGTGAGCATGAACGTTACGCATTGAATGTTCCTATTGAAGTGAAATCTAATACCGTCAGCTATAACGCGGTCATGGTTGACTTCTCTGTATCTGGCTGTGCGTTTTTTATACCTGGTGAGAGTGAATTGTCGAAAGCAAGCATCATCGAACTCGACACCCCACTCAGTGAATGGCTACCGGACGAGATTAAATACTCAATTGTCGGGATTCAAAAAGAAAACAAAGGGCATCGGTTTGGTATCAAGTTCAATGAGGAAATCGTACTCTCCGACGAATTAAAGCAAGCACTACTAGAACAATCAGCACTTTCAACACTCTTCTAGCTTGGTAAGGTACTGCTCTTTAAAATGTATAAACGCCTGATTCAGTGCCAACTCTTTGATTGGTTTCACAATAACGTAATCTGCACCAACGCTTAGAAATGCTCGCTTGGTGTCTTGCATACCGTCTGCAGTACAAGCAAATATTGGGATATCGAGCTTCAAATCTTCACGGATTATTTTGGTGGTTTCAATACCGCCTAAGTTAGGCAATTGGTTATCCATGAGAATTAGGTCAAATTTAGCTGACTTTTGGAGTTGGTCTATCGCATTATGTCCATCTTGCACCCAGATCACTTCCATACCGTACTTTTCACAAAAGGCTTTAGCGATAAATGCATTCGTGTGATTATCTTCGACAAGTAAAACGTTGAGCGGACGATCAAACAAAGTCTCTGGGTCAGCTAAGAGTGTATTGGCTTCTACCTGTTCTACGGACTCCGTCAACTCTATGGGTACTGACAAACTAAATGTAGTACCTTGCCCTATTGAACTTTCAATCTCGATATGACCATTGAGCATTTCAACTAAACTGTGAACAATGGCTAACCCCAAGCCACTACCACCATATTCACGAGTGGTGGTTGCCTCCGCTTGAACAAACGGTTCAAAAATATGCGAAATACGTTCACGGTCAATGCCTATACCTGTATCACTAACGCTAATATTTAAACAAGAGTTTTGTCCATCATTGCCACACATTAACGATACAGTCACTTTACCTTCGTGAGTAAACTTAATCGCATTACTCACAAGGTTAAACAGAATTTGGTTAAGCCGCACTTGATCGCTATGGGCAAAGGTGGCATGGCTTACATTGGTCTTGACTTCAAAACCAATTCCTTTCTCATCACATAGTGGCGTGTAAATTTTCTCAACTGCACTAATCAACTCAATTAAGCGGAAGTCAGCTGCCTGAATATGGAATTTACCCTGCTCGATTTTTGAGAAGTCAAGAATATCGTTAAGTACAGCAAGGAGGTGCTCTCCACTGTTACAGAGCACATCCAGATGTTCGATGTCTTCCGTATCTGACAATTTACTTTTTAGCAGTTGGGATACCCCCAAAATGCCATTGAGTGGTGTTCTGAGTTCATGACTCATTTTTGCCAAAAAGTCTGCTCGTACTCGCGCCGATTCTTCCGCTTCTTTTCGAGCTGCCTGGCTTTGAAGCTCAGCCTCAACAAAACTCGTCACATCCTGACCTTGAGCCATAATGTTGCTTATGCCTTTATCGATGAAAATAGGAGATAAATTCCATCTATACGTCTTATCTCTAATGGCAATGTTAATTCCGGTTAACGTTGCCCCTTTAGCACACATACGAATATGTGGTCCGAGCTTTTCAACTAAGAGCAGGTCATCATCATATTCTAAGCCTGTGTTTTTTCTAAAGCTTCGTTCTGCAGCGGGATTGCTTCTCAACAACTTACCTTCTACATTCCAGAGTGTGATTGGAGAAAGAGAAAAGTTAAATAAGTCAGCAAATTGCTTTTCCTGCTCACTTAATCGTAGAAAAGACAACTCAAAGGAATGGCCAATTTGATCAAACTCTTCAATCGTAGAGCCTGGAAATTTACTGGCATCCTTAGCTTCAACAGTACTTTCTGTATAGCGCATCAGCTTAGCAAGCTCTTTGGATACCCGTTTACCCAACCACTGACGGCTGTATACCGCAATCACAACTAATAGCAATGCGGTTATCGCTACCCACATATAGTGACTGCGCACCAGCGTAATAATCGGCTGATTGTTCTGTATAGTATAAATCGATAAAAATGTTGCAACATCGCTGATGGTTAAGTCCGTTTTAGAAACCATATACTGACTGGCGGTATAGTCCAGAGCAGCTTCTTCCAGCCACTCAATATGCCTAAACCCTTTGTCCTTAGTGCTTGATGCAATAACTTCTGAACCGACAGACAACAGCACTTCATCAGCATTACTCCCCCTGACTAATGCATTGATCAGTGCGAAGTTATTATTAAGCACAACACCAACGTGTAGGTACCCAAGAACTTCACCGGAAATCATATAAATAATCGGGACTCTTCGAATCATTAGGTAACGAGTGCCAAGTAGCGATGGTGTTTGTGACAAATGCCAACTACCACCCGTCGTCATTTCATCATTCAGGTGCGCGAGTTGTTCAGGAGAAATCCCATAAAATTGATAGTTAGAATCATCCCATACCACCTCAGTTTCTGCGGTAATGAATCTAAAATCAGGAGCAAGTTCAGGCGCAGCTTGATCAATTCCATTAAAGAAACGGTCTAAACCGGCAACATTTGATGTGACAAATGCATCGATAAGGGATTCATTTCGACTGTAGCTGTCCTGCTGGATTTCTAAAGCTTTCAGTCTAAAGTTGAAAATTTGCTGTACTAAACTCTGAGTTTGTAGTTTAGAGCGTGCAACCTCTTGGGAAACGACTTGGCGGTTTACTTGATAGTTCTGAAGTACCATCACCAAAGACAACACGCCTATGGTGAGGAATATAGAACGAGTAAGTAATGTGGCGAGACGACTTTTCCTGCCTCGCCGCGCTAGTAAGTCCATTATTGATCCGAGTACCTAAATGCTCTTTGCTTAAGTTTCTCAACTTTAGCCGGGCTGTCTGTCTTAGCCACAACCTCAAAATCACCAGAATAAACATGAGGTACAGCTTTCCCTTCTAGATCCCACTTGATTGCTTCAGCCATTGCGATCCCCGTATCATCATTCATACGCATCGCAGTGACATCTAACTGCCCGTTAGCAATCGCTTCCAATTCTGCACTTCCCCCTCCCCAACCATTGATGAGAATATCTTCTCTTTTCATTGACTTAAGAGCATCCGCTGCACCTAAAGCAACATCGGTTGAACACGCATAGATAAATGAAAGGTTCGGATCTTTCTCAATCGCTTTAACCGCGGCCTTAAAACCGGACTCTCGAGTAGCTGTTGTATAATAGGATGAAGAAAGTTGATAAGAGTCGTGGTGACTCATTTCTTCGATAAACGTATCACCGCGCGCATCACTCACATAGCCTTCGGAGAAATAGAGTACTGAGTAACGGCTTTGCTTAGGGACCGTCTCTTTGTAGTACTTCTCAATGATTCGAGCACCTTTGATATGATCGAATCCAACGTACATGAAGGGTTGTTGATCATCCCAAGCTCTTACCGGAGTTGTAATGTTTTGTAGAATAAGCTTAGTGTTTGTCGAGCTAAGCACATGCTCGATAAACTTGCGGTGTCGGGTGGTATCAAGAGTAAAAATCAGGTAGTCCGCTTTATTCTGTACCGCTTCTAATAAAGATAAACTTTGTTGTCTGACATCTAGGTTAGGACGTGTGAAAACCTGATTAATCTTATAGCTGATCCCCAGCTTTTCAAGGCGGGTTTCGAAAGCCCTAATATTTCTTACCCAATAATCTGAAATTTGCTGCCCAGGATACACAACCGCAATCGATACGGGTTTATCCTGTTTTAAAGAAATGGGAATCGGATAGTTTCTCACCGTTTCTGAAAGCGCATCCGTTAACTGCTTTTGTACTGGGTTAGACTCGAGGTATTCATCATACTGCCAATAACCATTGAGGACTTGAGTTGTATGCGCATGGCTTGCCGCTGACGCAATGACGGCTAGTGACAAGAACGTTGTTTTTAACATCTTTTATCCTCTTACTGGATGCCTAACAGACTTCCATTTTTGTTTTCTCAGACAATTCGTAGTATACAGCCATAAACAGGCTGTATAACTACAGATTAATCCATTAAAAACATTAACTTACATAAGTTATAGCATTATGCACAAATGCACTTAGAACGTAAAAGATAAATTGCCTGAAAGGCCATATTGGTTATCTCCGGCATAGCTTCCCGCTAGATCTAGGCTGACTATATCGCCCGGACTTATGCCAATACCAGCGGTAATAGAATTATCTAATGTGTCTTCCAAATCCACTTCATAACCCACTCTGAGCTGCGCCCAACCCATCGCATTTCCTTCAATACCAAAACGCAAAAATTGAGTGTCATCATTACGATCAGTAAAACGCTCCTGTTTAGTGAGATCCCAATCAACCGTTGCAACAAAGTAATCTAACGCGTATGCCCCTGAAACCGTCACCTGAGTATCTAATTTGTAGGTACTAACACCGCCAATGTTTAACGTATCAATCTTTTGAGAAAACAAGTCCTTAACGGCAAATCCAGCGCGGAATTGCTGATAAAACCACACTGCGCCCAGATCGAGGTTAAATGCATCATCCTTGGTTTCACTTTGATCATAATCATCCAGATCAAAGTTTTCGACGGTCAGAACCTGTTTATAGGTTCGCATAGTTTGAAACTTTGGCGATATCCCCAGAGAGACGTCTTGGCCAGCGATCGTCAAACGTTTTGCTATAGCAACACCGAACTCACTGTAGCCAAAAGCAATCGTATCAACTCTGGAGTTTTCGTATCTCGTTTGAGTGTCAGAATCATTAGAGATATCCGTGTTAGCAATGACATCTGCGTAACCACGTAAAAACAGATTGGTCGAGAGTGAGTTCAAAGGTAACGCAATAGAAGCAACCACTCCACCATTAACGCCAAGGGGTTTATCATCTGAAAGCTGATCCAAATAGCTGTTAATTGTGTCTTCAATACCTGGTGTTGAAGGGTTCGCTTCAAACTGTTTAATAGCATCTTGAAGGTCATCAACCGTTTCAAGCGTCTTATCAGTATCTCGAATTCTAGCCCCGATACCTGGAAAAAGAATTCCTACAGTATCGGAATCTCTATAGACAGCGACTAGAGCAGGATTATAAAAAGGGGCTAAGACATAATCCGCTGTAGTTACCCCTGTATTGCCCATCCCATTTCCCCGACCATCGGGAACAACCGTTGCCGCATTAGCAGCTAACGAAATTAAACCTGACACCACCGCTACTGACTTTTTTGTTAATAGTTTCATATCCATATCAACCTTTATGAAGTCCCATAGTCAAGGTTAATACAAATTTCAGAAAATGATGTGATATTAATCGGGTAGCGTCATATCGATATAGTCGTTTAAGTTAGAGCGACCGGAAATCAACTGCTCTTTTTGAGGTTTAGTGAGTTTCTTAATTCTGTATTCTATCTTGGAAGCATCCGAGCGGCTTTGGCCTACTTTAGCAGACCATTCTAAGGTTAAAGGCCCCTTTCCTTTTAACGCTTTTGCACCTACACCCTGTTGATGCTGGGTATAACGCCGCTTTACATCGAGTGTTATTCCGCAATACAACGTATTTAAGCGTGTCCGGATCAGATACACATACCAATCCGCACACACCATTTTTGACTTAGGGTTCGACATTAAGCCGTTAATTCCTCAATCATTTGTCGTAGTTCAGCCACTTCAGCTTTCAGTGCAGTCACCTCTTGCTCTAGAGACTCCATTCGGCTGTTGTCTGCTGCCTGAGATACTCCCTCTGTCGCTGGAGAAAGTGCTTCCAAATACACTTCACCACTAAAAAGGTGCATATAACGAGACTCTCGCTTACCTGCCTCACGTGGTAGCTTAACGACTAAAGCGCCCTCTTCTCTAGCTGCCATACCTTCGAGCACGGCCTCAACTTCTTTAACATCGGAAAACTCTGCCAGTCGATTAGTGCGAGTGCGTAACTCACCGGGCGTTTGTGCACCTCGTAACAACATGCAGCAAACAATCCCTTTTTCTTGTGCAGTCAGCTTCAAGTCACCAAATTCCGTGTTGCAAAATCTGTGTTGGAACTTGCTAGCTCGGCTGTTGAAGGCACTCTCATCGCTCACTAATCGACGTGCAATCAAGCCATCAACAGCTTGTTGAACTTCTACGTCACTTAAAGTCATTACAGGCTCACGATTGCTTTTCTGGTTACATGCGCTGGTTAGGCTGTTTAAAGTCAGCGGGTAATAATCGGGTGTGGTCACTTCTTTTTCAATCAAGCAGCCAATGACACGGGCTTCAATAGGGTTTAGTTCTATACTCATTTTTATTTCCTTATTGGCATCTTCCCAAATCAGTGTTCAGAAAGAATGGGAACTTTTCTCATATTACCGTCTTCATCGATCATCATGATTTTACTACGGTTTAATTCAACTTCTGTCGCTTCTTGGCGTGTACGCTCTTTTCGATAAGCTTCTACAATTTTACTTGTGCGTTGAGGAGCATCATTAGATTCAAATTTTGGGATGATAATGTCAGAAGTTCGCATAATATTGAGGTATACGTTGCTATTGAGAATGAAATCATATCCTGAACTATAGCTGCTGCTCAATCACCTAATAATGAGATTGGTGATAAAACCGTCAACGCCTTGTCATGATTGATCTTAAGACTGTTATCGGCAGGAATGTTATGTTTTAATCATTGACAGTTAAAGGTAAGTAAATATGGGAAAGGAACCTATGAGTGGTGTATTTGAAATTGTAGCTCAGGCTCGTCGTAAGAATAAACTAAAACGCGAGCTGCTTGACAACGAAAAGAAGGTTCGTGATAACCGCAAACGTGTCGACCTATTAGATAACCTGATGGACTACATCAAACCTGATATGACTCCAGATGAAATCGTAGGCATCATTAAAAATATGAAAGCGGATTACGAAGATCGTGTAGACGACCATATCATTAAGAGCGCAGAAATCTCAAAAGAGCGTCGTGATATCAGCCGTCGTATTCGTGAATTGACAGAAGAAGATAAGCAAGTCGTTCAAGGCAAAAAGAAATAGTGGTTTACTCTAGTAACACGTCAAGCTCGCATTAAAATATGCGAGCTTTTTTAATTCCAGCGGAAGGTAATACCAACATTTTTGGTTATTATAATTTAGTAAATTGCGTTAAACGTTTGCGTAATCGCTAACCTTCTACAAACCCAAAACTGGGGCTTTCATCACACATTTAGCCCTGTTATATTTCCTCACAGATAATCATTTAGACCATTCGAGGCATGGAGCTTCCTCAATTATCTCAAGATGAGAAGAATTGGTACCGACATTGTTCGGCAAACTTTTAGAGGGTCAAATTATGGATATGGTTGAAATTTTAGGTTACGCAGCATCGATCATGGTAGCGATTTCCTTAACCATGAAAGACATTGTTAAGCTACGTGTACTGAACTTCATTGGTTGTGCACTTTTCACCGCTTATGGTCTTATGATTGATGCGTGGCCAGTCGTAGTGACGAATGGCTTTATTGCATGCGTTAATGTGTACTTCCTTGCGAAAATGCAAAGCGAAAAAAAGAGCACTGAAGCCGAAAGCGCAGCATAGTAAGTCATTATCCGCTAAATCAAAACGCCCCGAACATGTCCGGGGCGTTTTTGCTTTACTCTTCGTCGTGCATGTCTGCCCAAGCTTGGGCACACTTCACGGCGCGCTTCCAGCCTTTGTAACGTCGATTACGTTTTTCTTCATCGTGATGAGGAACAAATGTTTTGTCGATTTCTGCTTTATTTGCTACTTCATCCAAGCTACCCCAGAAGCCAACTGCCAAACCTGCAAGATATGCGGCACCCAACGCTGTAACTTCAGTCACCTTAGGACGAAGTACTTGCGTATCCAGAACATCCGACTGGAACTGCATCAAGAAGTTGTTCGCAACCGCACCACCATCAACACGAAGTGCTTCAAGCTTAATGCCAGAATCCGCTTGCATCGCATCAAGTACATCACGTGTCTGGTAGGCAATACCTTCCAGTGTCGCACGAATAATGTGGTTCGAATTAACACCACGAGTCAAGCCCACGATAGTACCGCGAGCATATGCATCCCAGTATGGCGCTCCAAGACCTGTAAATGCTGGAACCACGTACACTCCATTTGATGTGTCTACTTTAGTCGCAAAATACTCAGAGTCTTTTGCGTCGGCCAACAGCTTCATCTCGTCACGTAACCATTGAATAGATGCACCGCCCATGAAGACAGCCCCTTCCAGAGCGTATGCAGGTTCACCCGCGGGTCCACACGCAAGTGTAGTTAGAAGGCCATTCTTCGAGGTGACTTTTTCCTGTCCTGTATTCATAAGAAGGAAACAGCCCGTACCATATGTATTTTTTGCCTGACCGGCATTAACACACATCTGACCGTAAAGTGCAGCTTGTTGGTCACCAGCAATACCAGCAATTGGAATACGAGTACCACCTTTACCACCAATGTTTGTTTGACCATACACCTCAGAGGATTTCTTAACTTCAGGCATCATAGACAATGGAATGTCCATGTCTTTAAGTAGTTTTTCATCCCACTGTAAGGTATTAATGTTAAATAACATTGTACGTGATGCGTTGGTGTAGTCAGTCACGTGCACACGGCCTTGCGTCATCTTCCATACCAGCCAAGTATCCACCGTACCAAACAATAGCTTACCCGCTTCAGCCTCCTCACGAGCACCTTCCACATTGTCCAAGATCCACTTAATTTTAGTCCCAGAGAAGTATGGGTCTAGCACTAAGCCTGTATTTTCTCGAATGTAGTCTTCAAGGCCACGCTGCTTTAAATCTTCACAAATTGCCGCAGTACGGCGACACTGCCAAACAATCGCATTATAGACTGGCTTACCTGTCTCTTTATTCCATACGATGGTGGTTTCTCGTTGGTTGGTAATACCAATACCAGCAACTTCATCGCTACGAATGCCCGACTTGCCAAGTGCTTCTACTAGCACTGAGCTCTGTGTCGCGTAAATTTCCATTGGATCATGCTCTACCCAACCTGCTTCAGGGTAAATTTGAGTGAACTCACGCTGAGATACGCTGACAATATTTGCATCGTGATCGAGTACAACTGCACGTGAGCTTGTTGTTCCTTGATCTAGCGCGACTATGTATTTTTGCTCAGTCATGATCATTTCCTTCTTGTTTCGATATTTCTATTAGTAATTTTAGTATTAAACATGCGCTTCTTGATTTTCTTCAGTGTCGTCACACTGATTTGGAATCGTACAACCTGTACCCGTGTTTGGCAGGTATTGAGCGATAAATTTTGGATAAGCCCAAGCACCAAAACATGCACCAGCAATAGGACCTAATATAGGAACAATAAAGTATGGAATGTCTTTAGCACCTGATAGTGCGTAATCCCAACCCGCAAGGTATGCGAATAGCTTAGGACCAAAGTCACGAGCAGGGTTCATTGCAAATCCGGTCAAAGGCCCAAGTGAACCACCAATAACCGCAATCAACACACCAATAAGTAGAGGGTTCATCGGACCACGTACTGCGCCATTATTTTCATCACCAAGCGCCAGAATTGCGAACATCAGAACGGCAGTAATGACAAATTCAACAGCTAAAGCTCCAGCAAATGATAACGACGCATGAGGGTAAGTAGAAAAGATTCCTGCCGTTGCCAGTGCTTCTTGGCTGCTTCTGACGAAGCCATGAGCGATTTCGTAATCAACGAACAAATTGCTGTATAGGCTGTATACCAGTGCCGCTGAACAAAATGCACCTAACATTTGAGCGATGATGTATGGAATAACCTTCGCTTTATCGAATCCATGAAAAGCGGCCAGTGCGATTGTCACTGCCGGATTGATGTGTGCACCTGATACACCGGCAGTACAGTAAATGGCAATGGAAACACCAAAGCCCCAGACGATACTGATCTCCCATTGGCCGAACTGAGCCCCCGCAAGTACTAAAGCAGCAACACAGCCAACGCCAAAGAAAATCAAAAGCCCAGTGCCTATAAACTCAGCGATACATTCACCAAGTAAGGTTGGTTTTCTATTAGTCATAGTAAGAGTCCTTGTTTACATTAAGATGCGCAATTTATTTTTTTATTGATTGCGCATTGTATTTTGCATACAAGAGCGTGATATTAAACTTCCCCAGCCCATTAATGAGCGTTCGAGCACATTTTGTTATTTTTATGTTCTCTATTTTGTTAATTAAATCAATTTTTTGATCTTAACGACCAAATCCACCTTTGACATGAATTTGCAACCATACCCTCCTGCTAGCAAGCCAGAAGTGGTAATGACAGAGCCTTATCATTAAACAGGTGTAAATACTCTAACTACAAACTTATCATATGTTTATCTTTTGTTACGCATACGTTTTCAAGCCTCTTGTTACTGTAATATCTACAGGGTCTTGCGTGTTAGTACCCAAAACCTCCTATTAACCAACATCACAACGAGCATTTTTATTTCGTTCGAACATTTGTGAGCAATACATCGAAAATAAAATGAAATAAATGGCACATTATATTTAAGGATATTTGTTCACAAGGCTCATTTCGCTATGGATAAACGGTTTGAAACAGACGTTGTTATCATTGGAGGCGGTGCGACTGGCACCGGAATTATGCGCGACTGCGCATTACGAGGGATTCGTTGCATCCTTTTAGAGCAAGATGACATTGCGTCAGGAACAACTGGACGGAATCATGGACTGCTACATTCTGGCGCTCGTTACGCCGTCACTGATGAGGAGTCGGCCAAGGAGTGTATTCAAGAAAACCGTATACTGAAGTCAATTGCTCGTCATTGTGTGGAAGAAACCTCAGGGCTCTTTATCACCTTACCTGAAGATGATATTGATTTTCAAAACACCTTTATTGGCGCTTGTGACACTGCAGGTATCGACACAAAACGCTTAACAGCGAAACAAGCCCTCTCGCTCGAACCCAATGTTAACCCTAAATTAGTCGGGGCAGTCCAAGTGCCTGATGGGACACTAGATCCTTTCCGTTTATGCGCCTCCAATGTGCTTGACGCCAAAGAACATGGCGCTCGCCTCTTTAATAAAACCAAAGTGTTGTCCTTGATCCGGCATGAAGATACTGTCCTTGGTGTTAATTGCTACAACACGCAGCACAATGAACCTTTTCAAGTGTTCGCCAAACAGGTTGTCAATGCGGCTGGCATTTGGGGCCAAAATATTTGCGAATATGCAGATTTAAAAATAAAAATGTTTCCGGCTAAAGGCTCACTGCTCATACTCGACTATCGCATTAACAACTTGGTCATCAACCGCTGTCGTAAGCCTTCCGATGCTGACATCCTTGTACCTGGCGACACCATTTCCCTTATTGGTACTACTTCTGAACATATCGATTACGAGCAGATTGATGATCTCCATGTCAGTGATAGAGAGGTCGATGTTTTACTTGAAGAAGGGGCAAAACTCGCTCCCATTATGGCTAATACGCGAGTGCTGCGCGCTTACGCAGGCGTTCGACCGCTCGTATCCGTTGATGACGATGGTAGTGGGCGAAACATTAGCCGAGGCATCGTACTCCTCGATCACGAAAAGCGTGATGGCCTCAAAGGCTTTACAACCATCACTGGTGGCAAACTAATGACTTATCGTCTTATGGCCGAATGGACCACTGATTTGTTGGCCGAAAAACTGTCAGTAGATACACCTTGCTCAACCCATACCAAACCCTTACCTGGTTCAAACGAACATAAACTAAAAAGCCGGAAAACAGCCAGTATCGCTAAGCCTGTTTACGAATCTGCGTATTACAGACATGGAGAACGCGTCGCAGAGTTTCTTCATGAGAGCCTAGATAAACAAACCGTTATTTGTGAATGTGAGATGGTAACAGCGGGTGAAATTGAGTATGCCATTAAACAGCTTAATGTTCATTCTCTGGTCGATTTACGCCGAAGAACTAGGCTTGGTATGGGCCCCTGCCAAGGAGAATTATGCAGTTATCGAGCAGCGCACTTGTTTAATAAATATGCCAATGCTGATGGTTACCAATGTAGTCTACTGCTGAACGAATTTTTAGAAGAGCGATGGAAAGGAATACAACCCATTTTTTGGGGAGATGCTCTCAGAGAGGCCGAATTTAGTCACTGGATTTATGAGGGTTTATTTGGTGCCAGCCAGTTAGATAACCATGCCGAAAAGAAGGAGGAAACCCAATGAAATATGATGTCGCAATCATTGGAGGTGGGATTGCAGGTTACTGCGCTGCTCTTAGGTGTTTGGAATCAGGACTTAAAACCGTATTAATCAATCAAGGCCATAGCTCTTTGCACTTCTCTTCTGGCTCCATTGACGTACTGAGTAGTTTACCTAATGGTCAAGCAATCAAAGATCCATTTTCTGGTATTCATCAGCTCAAAGAGCTCTCCCCTGAACATCCTTACAGCAAAATGCGTGTTGAAGAAATACAATCTTCATTGAAATGGTTTCAGACCACATTAGCTAAAGAAGGCGTGTCTCTATCGCACAGTTCAGATCACAACAATCACTGTCGAATTACTCCTCTTGGGACACTAAAATCAACATGGTTATCACAGCCTTTCGTACACCAGTTTCATCATCAAGCCGCATTCAAAAGGCTAGTGCTCGTTGCCATCGATGGATTTAGGGATTTTCAGCCACAACTTGCATTCGATAATCTTAGCCAAATCGAAGCATTTCAACATATAGAGAAAAAAATACTGCCTATTCGTATTCCAGGTTTTGAGTCATCACGCCAAAACCCTAATGAACTGCGTTCTATTGATATTTCGAGGGCTCTCAAACAGCCTAAAGCATTCTCCAGCCTAGTCCATCAGCTCAGCGATGGTGCGACAAAAGATGACCTTGTTATTCTCCCTGCCATAATTGGAAATGGCGATGGACTCACCTTGATGGAAAAACTTCAGCAGCTCACCCAGCTTAATTTTCACGAAGTGCCCACTATGCCTCCTTCTTTACTAGGGATTCGCATTGAAGAAGCTCTTTATAGAGCATTTATCCGTCTTGGTGGTATTCAGCTTAAAGGCGATAAAGCTCTCTCTGCAAAATGGTACCTCAACAAACCATGTATCGAATCAATTCAAACTGCGAATTTAGAAGACTTTCCGCTGATAGCTAAGCACTACATTCTTGCCTCTGGAAGCTACTTCAGCCATGGATTGGTGGCGAAATCGACTCAAGTTGTGGAACCTGTGTTCAACCTCGACGTTTATTTTCACCAACACCGACGCCAGTGGCGCGCTAAAGCATTTTTGAGTCAGCAACCTCATCCATTTATGCAGTTTGGCGTTGTGACCAACAGTCAATTTAGTCCTTCGAGAAATGGGCAGACGATAAGCAATTTACATTGTTGTGGTTCAGTGTTGTCTCATTATGATCCTATACATGAAGGGTGTGGCGGCGGTGTTGCCATCGCGTCAGCATATAAGGTCGCAGAAAATATTATTCACTCAATGACATCTGAGGAGGCCCGTGTATGACAACAAAATTCGCCACTCACGCACCTCAAATCACTAGCTTTGACCAATGCATTAAATGCACTGTTTGTACGGTTTACTGCCCGGTAGCTAAAGCAAACCCACTTTACCCTGGCCCTAAGCAATCAGGCCCAGATGGAGAGCGATTACGTATAAAAAATGCGGAGTACTACGACGAAGCGCTTAAGCTTTGTACCAATTGCAAGCGATGTGAAACGGCTTGTCCATCAGGTGTCAACATTGGCGACATCATCGCCGTTGCTAGAGGGAAATACGCAAAAAAACGCCTAAGTCCAAAGCTCATTCGGGATTTCGTTTTAAGCTATACCGACCTGTTCGGCACTCTAGCAACACCTGTTGCTCCGTTGGTCAATAAGATCACAGACAACAAGCCCATCAAGACGATCATGCATAAAACCATTGGTGTGCATGACCATAAATCCTTACCCAAATACTCTCACGGTACGTTTCGTCGCTGGTACAAAAAGCAGGTTTCTGAGCAGAATTTATACCCTAAACAAGTTAGTTACTTTCATGGTTGTTACGTCAACTACAACCATCCTCAACTCGGCAAAGACCTCATCACCGTCATGAACACTATGGGGATAGGTGTTCAGTTACTAGAAAAAGAAAAGTGCTGCGGCGTGCCGCTGATTGCAAATGGCTTTCATAACAAAGCTCGCCGTCACGCAGAGTTCAATGTAAAGAACATTGAGGATGCAGTGATAAAACATGACCGAACCGTTATTTCGACTTCCTCAACATGCTCATTCACCCTAAAGCAAGAGTATCCGCATGTATTAGGGGTCGAAAATCACCACATCAACAACCGTATTGATTACGTGATGAAATATCTGCTTAAAGAGTTTATGAACGGCAACACACCATCTATGTCACCGATTAACAAACGCGTGGTATACCATACTCCCTGCCACCTAGAGCGAAGCGGTAATGTGATATTCACTCTAGAGGTGTTGCGCCAGATCCCAGGATTGGATCTGATTGTGTTAGATAGCGAATGCTGTGGACTCGCTGGCACATATGGATTTAAAGAAGAAAATTATTCGGTTTCAATGAAGATAGGACACCACTTGTTTGAATCGATCAAAAACGCAGAAGCAGACTATGCGATTACAGATTGCGAAACCTGTAAGTGGCAGATAGAAGAAAACACGCAGCTAGAAACTATTCACCCCATTTCTTTACTAGCAATGGCAATAAGCCATTAAATGCTCTCGTTTCGAGAAGTCATCGATAATGAAGATGTGCGTTCAGAATAGCTTGTAACTTGCCATTTTTTTTGATGACTTTCAGGCCTTTATTGAAAGTCATCAATCTCTGCTTACTTTCGGAACTTCGCTTAGGTAGCAATAGGTGCAGAGTATTGATAAACAAAGGCGTAGGATGGTAAGCCAAACGTTCCCCTTCTGACTCTAGTCCTTCTTTCTTAAGAACGTAGTTAACGTATGCGATATAAAGCGGTGAAACATCAATAGTGCCCGTGATTAATTTCTTAATATTTTTAGCTTCATCATCAACTCGCTCGACGGAAATTTTTCCACTTTGCTCGGCATTTTCAAATGGTTCACCATAATAGCCACCAACCAAAGCACTCACTTTTAAGCCTTTAAGATCTTCTATATGATTCCAGTCGAATTCTAGCTCTTCTTTGTAAAAGAAGTGTGCGTTTATCTTATAGACAACATCACTGACCAAGAAAAGTTCGTGATACTGTTTATTTAACTCCCATAACGCCGTGGCATCAGCCTTCCCTTGCGCCGCGAAATCAAAGGCTTCTTTCCACGTTGGTAAGTACACATACTTTACTGCAACATTTTGAGTTCTAAATGCAGCTGTTACAATTTGAGCATTGATGCCATCACCAGGCAGCTGTTTAGAGTGATAGGGAGGATATTCCCCCCCAACGGCAATGGTGACTGTTTGCGAAGAAGCGGACAGAGGAATAAAAACAAGGCAGAAATAGGTAAACAATATACCCAAGCCCTTAAATAAAGGCTGAAGTTTATGGAGCATAGACTCTCCGCTAACACTAAGCTAATCAATACAATCCCAATGAAGCGTCATTGAATTGTATTTAATAAGTCTAGCTTTGGCTTTTGAGTTGCGCGAACTTTTCTCAGTTATTCGAAACGATAAATAGGACTTCTACCCGTCTATTACACGCTTTTCCAGCATTGGTTTTGTTTGAGCAAGCTGGAACATATTCCCCATAGCCTCTTGTGTAGATAGAGTTCATCGCCACATTATGGCTGACCAGCTGTTGCTTCACGGCTTTGGCACGCTTCATAGAAAGTGAATCATTAAATGTTGGTGCACCAGTACTGTCAGCATGACCATCAATGACGATGTCGATGCCAGGTTGTGTTGCAAGATAGCGCCCCATCATATCTAGCCAGTACATTGAATCGGGCTTAACCATCGAAGACCCAGTGTTGAACTTGATGGTGTCGGTTAGCTTAACCATGACGTGATTGCCCGGTAGTACTTCGTAGTCAACACCATTCTTCAGCAAGAAGTTCTGCAGATCACTGTAGCTGGTCGTGCGCATTTGCCCCATTGGGCCTTTAACGCCTGACGAAGCCAGTTGAGGGGCATCCCCCCAATTAGGGTATCGAACCTCAAAATCTGTCTTTGGTGCGGTTTCGAGCATGTCTTCCGTTAGGTAACGCATTTCCTTTGACAGATTTCCACAACCTGTCAGAAGCAAGATCAGAGGCAAGGCAAGATATTTCATCGATCCACCATTCGTTCGTTTCCGTTTCGATACATCATTTATATCGGCAAATTTGGGAATACTTTAATGATAATTTAACCCTTTACTGTTCGCCTTCTGACCACTTAACGTTCTGAAATGATTTAATAAGCATTTCACTGCCAGAACTGTTTAGTTAAGGCCTGTGAAAGAGTAAAATCCAGCTATTACAACCTCGCTGAGCATCAAAATGGCCAGTGTCCACAAAGAGTATTATTATGAAAAAAATGATGACCTTATTTGCCATCGTGTTTGTCACTTTGTTGGCAGGCTGTAGCGACCGAGATGTGCCTCAGGAAGGTAAACAATTCCAAACACTCTCTACGGACTTGTCCACTTATCGTTTACCTCAGGTGACCGAAGTTTTCTCATTAAACTGCGGCCACTGTAAAAAAATGGAGTCAGTCCTTCCTCAGCTTGAAGAACTGACTCAACAAAACATTGGCAAGGTTCACGTTACTTTTAATGACAGTGCTAAAATCAGTGCCATGATTTATTACACTGCTGAGATGCAACTTGGGCAAAAGCCTGATCACTCCATGATGAACGAGCTATTTCAAGCCGCACAAATGGGTAACAACGCAACAATGGCAGAGAAAAAACAAGCGATTATTCAAGCGTTTCAATCGCGAGGCTTGGTAAGCCCATATGAGCTAAAAGAAGAGAATCAAAATCAATTATTTAAAGCAATGCAGCTTGCAGAAAACCTCACAGAAAAAGGTCAGATAAACTCCGTACCGACCTTTATTATCAATGGTAAATACATGGTTCTGACATCAGGCCATAAAGATGTTCAAGACATCGCCAACACCATCAATTATCTTACTCAACAACCTTAAGTAAATACGGAAAAGACTCATGTCTAAAATTATTATTCCCATTGTCGTTCTGGTTCTAGCAGGCTTTATGATTTACCGCACTTTAGTAACAAGTAAAGCAGGCGAAGAAAACTTCGCAGCCGGGCAAGCCTTCCTTCTAGAAAACGCCACGAAAGAAGGCGTAGTCACTACTGAGAGCGGGTTGCAGTACTTGGTGCTCAATAAAGGGACAGGCACTGTCCATCCAACCACTAAGAGTAAAGTTAAGGTGCATTATCACGGCACATTGATTGACGGTACTGTTTTTGATAGCTCAGTTGAGCGTGGTGAGCCGATTTCATTCGCTTTGAAACAAGTGATTAAAGGCTGGCAAGAAGGCCTGACTCATATGGTAGAAGGCGACAAGTTCCGCTTGTTTATTCCAAGTCCCTTGGCGTATGGCAAGAACGGTACCGGTCCTATTCCACCAGCATCAACTTTAATCTTTGATGTGGAACTTTTAGAAATCCAATAACAGCAAGGCCAATCATTCAATGATTGGCCTTTCTTCTATACAAGTTCTTTTGACTCTCGGCGCAAATGTTTCTTTAGATGACGCTGGATAAAGTTAACGTCTGCTTTATAAAAGTCATGGGTTGGAATATCTTCAATCGACATCCAGTAAAATGTTTGCTGTCTGCCTTTGTCGTGTGCGACTGGTACTGCTGACTCGTTAGCATGCAACACGACGTAGTAAATTCTCCCACCATATTCATTAATATCGCTATAAGTCGCTAAATGTGAGAGGCCACTTAGGTGAGTTTCTTCATAGAGCTCTCGGATAGCGGCGTCTGTTCCTGGTTCGTTTTCATTGGCTTCACCTCCCGGAAATTCCATCACCATACCTTGCTCTGCACGGTAACGTTCTTGAATCAGAACTTTGCCGTTTCTGATAACAACGGCCATCGCTAAATGCTTCATTTGGGGCTCCTTGGATTAAGCTGACTGTATCGGTACTTCCAACCTAGGCGTATTGTGTTTTTTAAATTAGAAATGCCTGCCACCGATACGGAATGTTAAGAACCCGCGCAGAGTAACTGAATATGCAATTAAGTTCTCTCACTGTGTTCAAAAATCTCAATGTAAAACAATAAAAAACGGCACCTTATATGGTGCCGTTCTTGCTTTGCTACTTCTTTACTTATGCTTTTCCTGCACAAACTTTTTGCTGACATCGACCACTGCGACATCTTTAAAAAAGCTACGTCCAAGCAACAATGGAAACTTGAGGTGCGTTCTATCAGCAAGCGTGAATTCGGTTTTCTCCTTTAGATCCCCGATTTGAATCCAAGATTCAACGACAGCGCGACGTTCAGACTCTTCTGCAGTCGACTGGCGAATTTTCACCCAGCGTTGGACAGGCAAAGCAATCTCTTTACTCTTGATGTCATCATGCTCAATCTTGAACTTAACCCAATCTTTTCCATCACGTTCAAATTCAACGACATCCGTAGCACTGATCGAGGAGGTGGTTGCACCTGTATCGATTCGTGCTTTAAAACTTTCTTCTAGCCCCGGAACATACACCCATTCTTGTTCACCCATTATCAGCTTCCCATCAGGCGTCTTTCTTGCCTGTGGTTTTGGCTTAGGTTTCTCTTCCGGCTCTGTTTCCGGTTTTGTTTCTTTTTCTGGCTCTACTTTAGGCTCTTCAACTTGTGGTTTTTGCTCTGACTCTACCGGCTGTTGACCTGTTGTAGAACATGCCATCAAACCACCACTAAGCATAATCGGAATTAAAGCTTTCCACGGTTTGTTCATTCGATCACCTAACTAATAACAAGACACGACTGCTTTTAAAAAGGCCCACATGATGTGAGCCTTAAAGCAAAATTTAAGACACTTTAACTATCGCATCGGCTACGTAAGGAATATCTTTTTCTGTTAGTCCTGCGATGTTAATTCGACCGTCACCGACACCATAAATACCATACTCTTCACGGAGTTGCGTCATTTGGTCTTGAGTAAATCCTAGCACAGTAAACATGCCTTTGTGGCTTTCAATGAAATCGAACTGTGAAGTGTTATGGGTATTTCTCAGTTCATTACACAAAGTTTGACGGAGGTTGAGCAAGCGCTGCTGCATTTCACTCAATTCTTGCTTCCAAACATGTGTTAAGCTTTCATTTTGAAGAATAGTCTTAACCAACGCAGCACCGTGATCTGGTGGCATAGTGTAAGTCGCACGAGCCAACGTCAGTAACTTACCTTTTGCGTTATTGACATCTTGTACAGACTTACCAACGACAATGGCCGCACCTGTGCGTTCGCGATATAGGCCAAAGTTTTTTGAACACGACGTCGTTATCAGCATCTCTTCAACGTTATCAGCCATAAAGCGTAAGCCTTTGGCATCTTCTTCTAAACCATCGCCAAACCCTTGGTACGCGATATCCACAAACGGAATAAAACCATTCTTCTGAGAAAGTTCCGTAATGGCTTGCCATGCTGAGAAATCAATATCGGCGCCCGTTGGGTTATGGCAACACCCGTGAAGAAGTACCACATCTTTCGGCCCTGCCTGCGATAACTCTTCCAACATGCGACCTGTGTCGACTTGCTTAGTCTCTGGGCTGAAATAAGAGTAGTGTTTAACTTTTAACCCTGCAGCTTCCATGACTGGTCGATGGTTAACATAGCTTGGGTTCGAAATCCAAACCGTAGTTTCTGGCTGAGCAACTTTCATTAAGTCACCCAACATACGCAAGGCGCCACTTGCCCCCGGCGTCTGGATCGCTGCAACACGGTCCATTGCAGAGGTGCCTGATAGTAGTAAATCAACCATGCTCTGGTTGAACTCTTCACAGCCAGCTAACCCGACATAAGATTTCGTCTTTTGTGTTTCAACAACAATATCTTGCGCTTGCAAAATAGCTTTCATGACCGGGGTTTCACCGGCGCTATTTTTATAGACGCCAATACCCAAGTCCACTTTGTCAGGACGGGGATCGTTTCGGTATGCAACGGATAAAGAAAGGATAGGATCCAATGTAGGTGTTGGTAAATTAGAGAACATGAAAGTCATAACCCTTTGAAATTCAAGTAACGGTGTTCAACTTATCATTGAATCCTTTAATTCAGAAATAAAATTTTAGCGGCTAAGAGCAAAACAGGATAAAAACCTGCACCAGTTAACATAATTGCAACACAAAGTAGTAGTTCAGAATAAAACGCTATCGCTAAGGTTAGATTTTGAACCTGTGTATGATTTGATTGGAACTCCCCCTCCACTCCAGCTTGAGATCTTTTTTCTCTTGCTCAAATTTTCCGTCAATAAGTACATCGAGTAGTTCAACCACCTCGCTTTGTTCTGACGTCAATTCTGCCAGTGTGTAGCCGGTCCACATCCAGATGTCTTTATCAGGGCACTCTTTACGCACACGCTTTACTAGCTTGAGGACATCCGCCACGTTTGCAGGATGAAGTGGATCTCCGCCGGACAAAGACAAACCACGTCGTTTTATACGGGTATCTTTTAAATCCAGAAGGATCTGGTCTTCTGCTGCTTGGGTAAACAACGCGCCAGAATCAAGGCGCTGCGTGGATTGATTGTAACAACCACGGCATTGATGCACACACCCCGAGACAAACAGAGTACAGCGAGTACCAGGTCCGTTTACAACATCGACTGGATAATATTGGTGATAATTCATGATGCCATTCGACTCCATACAATCTCAGTACTGGCATTGAGAAAAGGACGAAGGTTTCGCCCTATTCACTAACCAAAAATGTTACAGATGTTTCACCCGACGTTTGACTTCTTCTTGTTTACCGAAATTAAACGGCCTTGCATCGGGGCTTCCCAAATATCCGCAAACACGTCGGGTTACCGAAACTTTAGTCGAGTCATGATTCCCGCAGCTTGGGCAGGTAAAGCCCTTACTGGTGCAGTCGAATTCTCCGTTATAACCACATTCATAACATTCATCGATGGGCGTATTGGTTCCATAGTAAGGGACGCGGCTATAGCTATAGTCCCACACATTTTCTAGCGCTTCTATATTGCGCTGCATGTTCGGAAACTCACCGTAGCAAATGAATCCACCGCTTGAGATCTCAGGGTAAGGCATTTCAAAGTCGATCTTGTCATATGGGTTAACCTTTTTCTCAACATCTAAATGGAAGCTGTTGGTGTAGTACCCTTTTTCAGTGACTCCCTCAAGCACACCAAATTCCTTGGTATCGATACGGCAGAATCGGCTGCACAGATTCTCACTTGGCGTGCCGTATAAGCTATAACCATAACCCGACTCTTCAGCCCATTGATTCACTGTTGTTTTTAGGTGCTTAATAATATTCAGTGCTTTTTCACGTAGCTCTGAGCTATCGTACACGTGTTCATTATTACCATAGAGTGCGTTGATGGTTTCATGGATACCAATATAACCAAGAGAAATAGATGCTCGACCGTGCTTAAAAATGTTGGCGATAGGTTCATCAGCTTTAAGTCGAACTCCGCATGCTCCTTCCATGTATAGAATAGGCGCCACACGCGCTTTGACATTTTCGAGTCTTGAGATACGAGTCTCCAGCGCTCGACGTGACAGCACCAGTCTTTCATTCAAGATCTCATAGAACTTCGCTTCGCAGCCTTCAGATTGAATGGCAATTCGCGGTAAGTTCAAGCTAACCACACCTAAATTATTGCGCCCTTCATGGATGAGTTCTCCCTCTTCTCGGTAGGTACCCAAAAAGCTACGACAACCCATTGGCGTCTTAAATGAACCCGTGACTTCTACCACTTTTTCGTAATTAAGAATATCTGGATACATGCGCTTTGAAGCACATTCTAGTGCGAGTTTCTTAATATCGTAGTTAGGATCAGCCTCTTTGTGGTTAAGTCCGTCTTTGATGCCAAAAACCAGTTTAGGGAACACCGCAGTTTTCCGGTTTTTACCTAAACCAGCAATACGATTTTTCAAGATAGACTGCTGAATTAAGCGTGAAGCCCAACTAGTGCCAAGCCCAAAGCCGAAAGTGACAAAGGGAGTTTGACCGTTTGCGGTGTGAAGCGTGTTGACTTCATATTCTAAAGACTGAAAAGCGTCATAACACTCTTTTTCCGTTCGAGCACGTGCAAATGCCTCCGGTTCATGGATGTCCCAATCTTTAGCTATCTCAAGGTGTTTTGCGTAACTTGCCATCACGTAAGGTTCTAAGACTTCATCAATCCGATTGATTGTCGTTCCGCCATAGATATGGCTGGCCACTTGAGCAATGATTTGTGCGGTGACTGCGGTCGCTGTCGAAATAGATTTTGGCGTATCTATTTCGGCATTCCCCATTTTAAAACCATGTGTCAACATGCCTTTTAGGTCGATCAACATACAGTTAAACATAGGGAAGAACGGTGCGTAATCTAAATCATGGTAGTGAATATCGCCTTGTTCATGGGCTTGAACAATATCGCGAGGCAGAATGTGAGTTTTAGCATAATGCTTAGCAACAATACCCGCTAATAAATCACGTTGAGTTGGAATTACCTTGCCATCTTTATTTGCGTTCTCGTTAATAAGATCGACATTACTTTCCTCAATAAGGCCTTCAATTTCCCGTGTTAATGTACTCTGCTTTTCTCGCGCTATGTCACGGTCATGTCGATATTCAATATATGACCGCGCCAGTGATTTGTAAGGACCTTGCATCAACTCGTTTTCTACTAAGGTTTGAATCTCAGTAATATGAACTTCATCGTGATCTCTTAGCTTCAGCTCCACCGCTAACGCGACATTTAACGCGTAAATAGCGATCTCTTTATCGACATGCTCTGCCGCTGCTTCAACAGCAGCTTGAATGCGATCCCTGCTAAACGGAGCTCTAGAGCCGTCACGTTTGATTACGATTGGTTTCACCTTCTCTCCTTACCCTTTAAATACTCACAGAGTTATCCACAAATACACTATATAGGGTTAATTTTTACTCTACCAACACAATATATTGTGGCGTATTTAACGAGATGAGCTCATGGTATGTATTGATTTCGATCAATAAAATTGGGCCCTAGATTAAGATCAAATCGATCTTAGTGGCAGTGATCTCAGCTTGAAAGAAATGTATGAAAAAAGTGATTTTCACTCGATTTTCACTTGCTTTTTCTTGAGTGCTTATAGAATAAAGGCTGTCAATAAACACAAATTATATAGAGTATGACAAACACTAAACTTATATCGATTCTGGCGCTTCTGTTGATAACTGTTTCAATATTGTCTTTTGCAGAAACTTATCTTTCTATCACTGCATAGAATCTGGAATGGCTGATCATTCAATCTTCAAATCAATTCATTCCGCCACTACCAACCAGTGAGGATTTTACGGTACTTGCATAGCCCTTTTCGACTTCATTCGCGTTGAATGGCCATGTTATTAATAGGTACTCGGATGTGTTTTGCCATCAGTGAACCCGTCATCATTGCGATAATGAAGATGAACATATCGAGGTTACCAAATGATAGGCTTGTGATAGCAGGTCCAGGGCAGATGCCTGCGAGTCCCCAGCCAGTACCAAATAGTATTGAGCCCGAGACTAATCTTCTATCAACCTTCTGGTTCCTTACTAAACAGAACGGCTCCCCCAGCAACGCATGTCTCCGAGTCTTGATTACAAAATGGTAAATAGGGGTAAATACGGCTAGCGCACCTCCCATTACAAACGCTAAGCTGGGATTCCAATCCCCCATGACATTTAAAAAACCAATAACACTTTCTGGATTAGTCATCCCAGACAACGCCATGCCAATACCAAACATTATCCCACTGGCGAGTGCAACGAATTGTTCTGATATTTGTGCTGGCATTTGAAACTTAAGCTGTGACATGTTATCCCACCTTAGCGAACATAAACCGTCACAGCCGCAGTGAACATGAAGATCAGCGTGGCCACAACGGAGCGTAGAGAAAATCGGCCGATACCACAGATACCATGACCACTGGTACATCCATTACCAATACGCGTACCTAAGCCAACAAGCAAACCTGCTACGACCAAATGAGGCGTTGATATAGAGTCGGGGCTAGGTACTTGTATCTCTGAAAAACTCACACTGAGTGCACCTCCACTTACCATTCCTGACAAAAACAAGATACGCCACAAAAAGTCATGCCGATTAGGCGTAAAAACGCCATTTACAATCCCACTTATTCCTGCGGTCTTAGCGTTAAATAACAATAAAATCGCAGCTGACAGGCCAAGAAGAGTACCACCTATTAAAGAATGCCATGGAAAGGTTCCACTCATCATGACCTCCTACAAAACACATCGTGAAAAGATTCAATTAACGTTTCAATTCTAGGGTCCGCTAAAGAATAAAAAACTTGCTGCGAGACTTTGCGGGCCTGAATCATCTTGTGATTACGCAATACCGTAAGATGCTGAGAAAACGCAGATTGGCTAAGTAAAGCGTTCTTCTGTAGCTCTCCTGCCCCCATTTCGCCCTGCGTCAGTTGGCACAAAATCATCAAACGAACAGGGTGAGCCATAACCTTCAGCATATCTGAAGCCTCAGTCGCCCTTTCCCTCATTTCTGGAATATCAATCGTGTGTGAACCCATAGCTTATAAATTAGTATTTACTAAATTAATAAAAATTATCACTCACCCACAAATATTAGTCAATACTAATTTAGTCATCATTGTTACACCAACCACTTTGCCTAACAATTTAGGCCATCACGTTAGCCCATAAGACAAAAAGCCCACCAGTGCTACATTACACTATCAACAATTCAATCAACTGTTATAGAACTTAAATATTTCTTTCACAATTCCTCCGTAGTATCAGCACGTTAAATCATGGAGGAACCATTTTGTTTACTGTTCATAAATTGACTACTTTGGCTGCTTGTACTGCTATTGCTCTAGCGGGTTGCACTTCTCTAGAAACAACTAAATTGACCGCAGAGTGCCAAGTTACCGCCAAGCCTGAGAGCTCAGAGTCTTCTATCACCGGGTTAACATTACTCGGGACCTATGTCGCCGATAGTGAGTTTGACACTTCGGCAGCAGAAATCGTTGCTTATGACGAATGTAGCGATCAATTGTTTGTGGTGAATGCCCAAGCCAAGCGAGTCGATGTCATGACTTTAGATGCACAAAATCGTCCTACTAAAGCCGCGCATATTAACTTATCCACCGCGGGTGAAATGGCCAACATCAAGATTGGCGCCGCCAATAGTGTTTCTGTTCACAATGGCTTAGTCGCAGTCGCCATTGAAAACCAAGTGAAGCAAGAAAATGGCTTGATTGCGTTGTACCATGCAGACACATTAGAACTGATTAAGACCTATCAAACCGGTGCACTGCCAGATATGGTGTCTTTTTCTAAAGATGGTCGTTACATAGCAACAGCTAACGAAGGCGAGCCAAATTCTGACTACAGCATCGACCCTGAAGGCAGTATCACATTAGTCGACCTCGCATCAGGTATTGAGCAAGCCGAAGTCAAACAGATCTCATTCAAAGCGTTCAACCAAGGCGAATCACGACATGATGAGCTAATGGAAACCATCAGAATATCAGCTCCAGGGGCGACCGTTGCACAAGATTTAGAGCCAGAATACCTGACTTTCGCAGATGACGGCTATTTGTACGTTGCGCTTCAGGAAAACAATGCGCTGGCTAAAATTGATATTCACAAGGCTTCCGTTGACTCTATCTACGGCTTAGGTGGGAAAAGCTGGGAAACAAAAGCTCTAGATGCTTCTAACAAAGATAAAAAGCTGGGCAACTTTAACTCTTACCCTCAACTTGAAGGGCTTTACATGCCAGATTCTATCGCTAGTTTTCAAGTAGAGGGAGAAACCTACATTGCAACAGCCAACGAAGGGGATGGTCGAGAGTATGGTTTTAAAACCACTCAAGCGGTCTGCGATAGCAAAGGTTTTGAATGGGACGAAGATGACTTCACGGACTCGAGCCAATACAGAACTGAAAAAGGCTTCTGTATCGTATACAGCGATGAGCTGCGTGGTAAAGACCTTAACGTCAACGCATCACATCCACTAAAAAGCCAACTCAGTGACAAAAACCAACTTGCCCGTCTGAAAGTTGTAAAGCCGAATGGCGATTTAGCACAAGATGATGTGGTTTATAGTTTTGGTAGCCGCTCTTTTTCACTGTGGAATGCAAACGGTGAACTCGTATTTGACAGTGGCGATGAGTTTGCTGATATCGTCAATACACTTGATCCACAACACCTGAACAGCAGCAACGACAGCAATGAAACAGCTGATGACCGCAGTGATGATAAAGGAGTTGAGCCAGAGGCCATTGAAGTTGCATCAATTAATGGTCGGCAGTATGCGTTTATCGGGTTGGAAAGACAAGGTGGCATTATGGTTTACGATGTGAGCACACCAACTTCACCGATGTTCATCAACTACATAAACAATCGCGACTTCTCCGAGCCAGTTTGTACTCAAGTTTCGGATGGCGAGTGTAGTAATGATACATATAACCCCGAAGCAGGTGATTTAGGTCCCGAATCGATTCGTTATTTTGCTCGACATGGTCAGCACCTCCTCGCAGTGGGTAACGAAGTCAGCGGAACTACATCGATTTACCGCATAGAACTTTAACTGCCTAGATCACATTACTGGGCTCAGTTTCCCTCTGTAATGATCATTCTCTATATTGTAAAAAGCGCCTTATGGCGCTTTTTTGTTGAACTTAGCGTACGATAAAATAAATATTTACCCTCTTTTTCCCCACCTTTCTATTTTCAATACTCCCAAGCCACTAATAACAAATTTATAAAGTTATTTATTCTGTAATGTTAAATAATTAGATAACAAAAAAGTAAATTAAGGACGGTCATATGTGTTTACTTATTTTGTTGATACATGAATCAAGATCTTGATGGACAAAAAATAGCCGTTGCATTTAATAACGCTTAGTTATATTTTGTTTCGAAACATTAGTATTTTATAAATTAAAAATGAAATTTGTCAGTTGTCTGTTAACACTTCTTTCTTCTGCCGTTATAGCAAATCCACTACCTGATGATGAGAAACTCATTGCTTCTTTAATTGAACGCGGTGTTATTTGCGATAATCAAACCTATGAAGAAAAACAAGAATCTCTCCAGATTTATCTTGCTAATAGATTCGACAAAAAAAACAAAAACGATAAGAAAGATAATAACACCAATATAAAAAACAACCCGACTGAACAAAAGTGTATTTCAGCAATTAAGAAATAGCTCAGGCTGAAAGTCACTTAAAAGGAATCTTCCCATTGATTGGGATTTTGTTGTTCACGCAACGTTATAACCGCTTAATAAGTGGTATTTGGCAATCAAAATATAATAAGGAAATAATATGAGTCCTATGAGGAAAACACTGCTGGCAACAGCGGTGCTGACCCTTTTTAGTGTCAGTGGTCACGCCAAAACACCTATAGATTTAGGTGTGATGAACGAAGAAAAAATTATCGAGATGCTCGTTAGAAAAGGGGTTCTTGATGAAAATTCTTCGGTAGAAGAGCAAAAAAACGCCCTTGATAACTACTTAAACACAAAGCTTAATGGAGGCTTCAAAGGAGACGCTCAATTCGGCAAGAAAGCGCTGGAGCAGCGAGCTAAGATCCTAAAGTTTATCGAAGCAAAGAAAGGTCACCATAAAGCACATGTGTTTGCTTTTGATTTATCACAAAAGCGTACAGACAAAGTCCTTGCCCTACTCGTCGACTTCCCTGACTTACCTTGGGATGAAAACCGACTGACTTCCGAGCATACCGAGATGCTCTACGATAGTTACAAACCCGAGCACTACCAGAACCTACTCTTCTCAGGTGCAGGCTATCTTGGCCCGAATGGAGAAAACCTCATCTCCATGCGTCAATATTACGAAAGTGAGTCAGGTGAAAGCTATAGCGTAGCTGGTCAAGCGGCTGGCTGGTACCGAGCATCGAAGAACGCGTCTTTCTACGGGGGTAACTCTCCTACAACGGACAATGATCTCAATGCTCAAGAGTTAGTACGTGAAGCCTTAAACCAGTTAGCACAAGATCCAAGTATTAATCTGGCCGACTACGATATTGAAGATCGTTATGATTACGATGGTGACGGCAACTTCCGTGAGCCTGATGGCGTCATTGACCACCTGATGGTATTCCACTCTTCGGTGGGTGAGGAAGCCGGTGGTGGTGTCTTAGGTGATGACGCAATTTGGTCTCACCGCTATAATTTAGGTAAGTATCATGTGCTTGAAGGTACGTCTAGCACCGTCCCTGGGCGCTTCGACGGTAAATATGCCGCATTTGATTACACTATCCAACCTATTGATGCCGCAGCAGGTGTCTGTGCTCACGAATATGGGCACGATCTCGGCCTTCCAGATGAGTACGACACTCAGTACACAGGTAAAGGTGAACCCGTCTCTTACTGGTCTATCATGTCCTCAGGTAGCTGGGCAGGAAAAATTGGGGGCACACAACCAACCGCATTCAGCTCGTGGGCAAAACAATTTTTACAAGAATCCATTGGCGGTAAATGGATTGCTAACCAAACCATCTCTGCAGATGCTCTATCGAGCAAAGGTGAAGAGATTACGCTGTATCAGACGATCGACAATGACAAGCAAAACATGGTTCGCATTGACTTACCAGTCAAACGAACTGAAGGTCATAAACCGTTCGCGGGCAATTATAGCTTCCATTCAGGTAAAGGCGATGACCTAAAGAACAAGATGTCTCGTCAACTGACTCTACCAGAAGGCAACAGCGTCAAGCTGACGTTTAAAGCTTGGTATCAGATCGAAAAAGACTATGACTACGCTCGAGTGCTTATCAACGGTCAGCAGATCGAAGGTAACATAACAACCATGGATGACCCATACAACACAGGTCTTGTTCCAGCCATCGCTGGCGAATCTGACGGTTGGGTTGATGCCGAGTTCGATCTATCTCAGTGGGCAGGTCAAACCATTGAACTGAGTTTCGATTATGTGACCGATGGCGGCTTAGCTATGGAAGGTCTTCACCTCGATAATATTTCCATTGTGGCTGACGGTAACACAACTCTGATCGATGATGCGGAAGGTCAATCTAGCTTTACATTCGATGGTTATCGGTTAAATGATGGCTTCAATGAAGCTGCTCATTACTACTTACTGCAATGGCGTAGCCACAACGATGTCGATGAAGGTTTGAACAACATCAAACGCTTTGGCAAGCTGATGTCATTCGAGCCAGGGCTGATCGTTTGGTATGTAGATGAATCCATGACAGATAACTGGGTAGGTAAACACCCCGGTGAAGGTTGGCTAGGTGTTGTCGATGCCGATCAAAACGCCATGATTTGGGCGAATTCAGGAACAGCAGCGCAAACACGATACCAAGTTCGTGATGCAGCTTTCTCTTTAAATGACCAGAAACCAATGCGTTTGGAAAACAGCGACGGTGATGTACTTGAAGATGTGAGCCTGATTGGTAATGCCTATTTCGCTGATAACCAAGACTACTCAAACCCTCAAGCACCAGATGCTGGCCGACTTCTGACTGAGCACGGTGTTCAAATTGAAGTGATCAACCAAGCTGCAGACAACACTTACGGTGTAATCAAAGTATCGAAAGCAGAAGCACCTAATCAGCCGCCGGTCGCTGCATTTACGCTGTCTATTGATGGTTTGAAGGTTACTGCAACCAACACGAGTTCAGACAGCGATGGCTCTATTGTCGCTTACGACTGGGATTTTGGTAACGGTGAGTCGAGCAATGAGAGTACTCCTACATGGACTTACCTCAATGACGGCAGTTATACAGTATCTTTGACAGTGACGGATGATCGTGGTGACCAGCACACAACGACAGAAACCATTACAGTAGAAGCTGACAACCTACTCCCAACCGCCAGTGCACGCTACATACACCTTGGTCGCTGGGTCACTATGTGGTCAACAAGTTTAGATCCAGATGGCCGCATCGTTGATACTGAATGGGTTCTACCAAACGGAAAAGTGAAACGTGGACGCATATTTACTTCTATCTTCCCGAGCTACGGTAAGCAAGAAGTCCGCTTGACCGTCATGGACAACAACGGTGATAAAGTCACTAAAATCATAACTGTCGATCTATAAGGATTTCCCCGTTCCTTAACTTCCTACTCCTCTTATTTGAGTGAGATTTGAGCGCAACTTAAGTTGCGCTCTTTTTTTATCCATTACAGTTTGTTTTATTTTTATCATTATAGTAATCACCTTTTATTCTACGCATTACAGCCAAGTCTATTTTTATCCCATGTTCGGCTAATGTTTTTTTAACCAAAACATTAATAATGTCAAATGATACACTCAGTTTATTTCTATAAATCGCCACTTCAAAAATAGCCATAAAATTCGACTTCTAATTGTTTAAAAATCAAACGCATTGCTTATTAATTACTCCTAATCATTAAACACTCATTTATGGATAAAAATTTGATCTTGATTCAATCTCAATTCATTTATCAAATGAATACTTTGACTGTTCTATGTTATATATGCAAAAAACAATGAGTAAATACTCTACAATCAAAATAATAAGTGCATAATTATGAATAAAACGTTGATTTTAGCTAGCTGCATTTTGGCAACACCTACCGTTTTTGCAGATAACTTACCAATGACACCAGAAGCTGTAACCGCAAGTTATGCTTCTGAAGTACAGGACACACAAACATACACTTATGTCCGGTGCTGGTACCGCCCTGCACAAAATCATGACGACCCTTCCACTGACTGGGAGTGGGCACGTGATGATAACGGTGACTACTACACCATCGATGGGTATTGGTGGTCATCGGTTTCATTCAAGAACATGTTCTATACCAACGCCTCTCAAACAGAGATAGAAAACCGCTGTAAAGAGACACTTGATGTTCATCATGACAGTGCCGATCTTCTTTACTATGCCTCGGATAATCGTTTCTCATACAACCATAGTATTTGGACAAACGACAACGCTCTCAACAACAGAATCAATCGTATCATTGCTTTTGGAGACAGTTTGTCGGATACAGGTAACCTATACAATGGTTCCCAATGGGTATTTCCTAACCGCAACTCTTGGTTTCTTGGCCATTTCTCGAATGGCTTTGTATGGACTGAATACTTAGCCCAGGCAAAAGGGGTCCCGCTGTACAACTGGGCAGTGGGTGGCGCTGCGGGCACCAACCAATATGTAGCCTTGACAGGGATTTATGATCAAGTTACGTCTTACCTAACCTATATGAAGATGGCGAAAAACTACAACCCCGAGAACAGTTTAATGACTCTTGAGTTTGGCCTAAATGACTTTATGAACTATGGCCGAGAAGTGGCCGATGTTAAAGCAGATTTGAGCAGCGCATTGATTCGGTTAACGGAATCTGGAGCAAGTAACATTTTGCTTTTCACCTTACCCGACGCAACTAAAGCTCCACAATTCAAGTATTCAAACCAAGAAGAAATTGATACCGTTCAAGCCAAGATTCTTGAGTTCAATGACTTTATTGAAGAGCAAGCAAGGTTATACCAAGATAAAGGGCTAAACGTGGTTCTGTATGACGCCCACGATATCTTCGATAAAATCACATCCAACCCTAAGCAGCATGGTTTTGAGAACTCAACGGATGCGTGTTTGAACCTCAATCGCAGTTCTTCTATTGACTACTTATACAGCCATGAGTTAACCAATGACTGTGCCTATCATAGCTCTGATAAGTACGTGTTCTGGGGTGTCACTCACCCGACAACAGCAACGCATAAATATATTGCCGATCAAATCATCGCGACGAAGTTAGATCAATTCAACTTCTAGAGTCAGTCCCTATCAAAAGAGGCAAAGTCATTTGCCTCTTTTGATCCTTTAATGCATCACTAAGCCGCTACACGCCTCACTCTGAAGACATTAATGCCGAACAAAGTAATTACGGCAAGTACAAATGGAAGTACATAGATATTTAAGCTCTCCCACCCCACTGTCGCCTCTAACCAACCAGACAATAATGCAGTCATTGTCACACAGCTAAAGACAAAAAACTCGTTAAATGCCTGAGCCTTAGATTTGTTATGTGTCTCATAAGACTGACTGAACAAACTCGTAGCAGCAATAAACATAAAGTTCCATCCAACGCCGAGTAAAACAAGAGCCAATGAAAAGTGCCAGATAGATTGTCCGTGGATATTGATTGCTACACACAGTACAAATAAGATAGCGCCAGTAAGGATCATCTGCCTTGCGCCATATTTCTCAATCAGTTTGCCGGTGAAAAATGCTGGAACAAACATACCCAAAACGTGCCATTCAATAACCCCTGCGGCTTTCTCGAAATCGAAGCCACAACCAATCATTGCTAAAGGCGTTGCCGTCATCAAAATATTCATTACCGCATAAGCCACCATGGCCGCAAATACAGCTAACATGAAGTTAGGTGCTTTAATGATTTGCCTGATCGAATCTGGGCTATCTTTTGTTTTACTTAGCTGATGACTTGGAAATTCAATAGTTTGTAACAGGCATAATGCGATGATGTTAAGTACAATGAGAGACATAAACGCCCCAACATAAAGTGAATCACCTGTCATCTGCTGTGAGTAAACAGCAAGGTTTGGCCCAAGGATAGCAGCCAGTACACCACCAGCCATAGATATTGAGATTGCTTGATGCCGTGCATTTTCCTTACAAACTTCTATGGCTGCAAAGCGGTATAAAGTCCCAAAGCCGATACCAATACCTAATAGAAAAGTGCCGAAACAAAACAAATAAAACTGCTCACTATACAGAGCGTATGTCGAAACAGACGCCCCCGTAATGCCCACTAGATTCCCTAAGCTAAAGCCTTTTCGCCTACCGAACCTCCCCATGATCAAAGAGGCTGGAATAGTGGCACTCATCAAGCCAAGAAATTGCAGAGCTACAGGCAAAGTAATCATACTTTCAATCGGTGCTATTTCCTTACCTACTAGTCCGATCACAGATATCAGGAGAATGTTTCCTGTCATCAACAATGCTTGACACAGTGAGAGAATCCAAACGTTTCTGTTCACTTTAATGCCTCTTTAACCGCTGCATTTGCGTGTATCTCTGCAGTATCGAATAAAGGAACTTCCGTGTCGTCCTCGCTAATGAGTAAGCCTATCTCAGTACATCCGAGAATCACCCCCTGTGCACCTTGCTCACCTAAATCTTCTATGACCGTTTTAAAGTCCTGTTTTGATCTTACGCTCAGGGTACCAAGACACAGTTCATCATAGATGACGTCATGTATAAGTCGGCGCTGAACACCATTCGGAACAATAACCTCAATCCCAAATTTATCCGTCAAACGTTGTTTGTAAAATGATTGTTCCATGGTAAATGCAGTACCAAGTAAGCCAACTTTATTGATTCCTTGTTCAACCAATACTTGACCTGTTGTATCAGCAATATGTAGTAATGGAATAGAGATCGCCTCTTCTACCTGACTGGCTACTTTATGCATTGTATTGGTTGCAATAAGCACAAAGTCCACACCTGCTTTTTCTAGGGACTGGGCAGCATTACTCAGAATAACCGCTGTTTTCTCCCATTCGCCTTTATGTTGCAAAACTTCAATCTCCGCAAAATCGACGCTATTTAGAATCAACTTTGCAGAATGCAAGCCCCCTTTCTCAGCTTTGGTTGCTTGGTTAATCTGCTTGTAGTAGCTGACTGTTGACTCCCAGCTCATACCACCAATAATACCAATTGTTTTCATCGCACTTCCCTTCACATGATTACTACACCAATTAATCAAATGCGTAACAAAATTACAAGATGATTTCCAAGCTCACTGACATAAAAAAGCCCTGAGTAGAATCACTCAGGGCTTTTCAATTTCTATCACCAAATTTAGCTGGTAACTTCTTCTTTGACGGGGAGCACTTGCTTGACATAGTCACCAGGAGCAGGGCCAAGTACAGGGAACTGCTCGTTGCCTGTATTAAACGGCTCCACTTGCTCTTCTGGGCTAAAGCCTAATAGCCATTGATGCCAATGCGTCCACCACGATCCTTCAGTGTGCTGCGCATTACTTAACCATTCATCCGCGCTTTCATCTAAGCTGTCATTGGTCCAAAAACCGTATTTATTCTTAGATGGATGATTGACGATACCCGCAATGTGGCCAGACTCACCTAAAACGAACGTTTTATTACCACCAACGTTCAAAGCACCGCGATACGTACCCTGCCACAAGGCAATATGATCTTCTTTAGTGGATACAAAGTAGCTTGGAATCTTAATCTTATTGAGATCGATCCATACACCACCAATCTTGACACCCTTGTCCTGTACCAATTTATTGTTCAAATACAGTTCACGAAGCATAAAGTTGTGACAGGTTGAACTGACATTGGTGCTATCACTGTTCCAGTACAACAGATCAAAATCTACTGGGCTTTGGCCTTTAAGATAGTTGTCTACATAGTAATTCCAGTAGAGGCTATTTTCACGAAGCAGGCTGAAAGTCACGCTCAAAGAGCGGCCATCCATATAGCCCTTAGCGTTATTCTGCGCTTCAATGGCACTGACAATCGTATCGTTGATGTATGCACCTACCTCTCCAGGTTGCGAGAAGTCGAGCAATGTGGTGAAGAAGGTAGCACTCTTAATACGTTTTTTCATTCGCTTCGCAGCATAGTAAGCAATAGTACTTGCCAATACAGTGCCACCAATGCAGTAACCCGCCGCGTTAATCTGCTCTTGTCCGGTAATATCTTCAATCGCAGATACTGCCTTGACCACACCATCCGTCACGTAGTCGCCAAACTCAACATGGCTTTGTGCCTTACCAGGGTTACGCCACGACATCATAAATACCGAGTGTCCCTGTTCAAGCAGCCAACGAACCATTGAATTTTTCTGGCGTAAATCAAGGATGTAATATTTGTTGATAAATGGCGGCACGATTAAAAGTGGTGTTGCATACACTTTTTCCGTCATCGGACGATACTGAATTAACTCAAACAGTTCATTACGATAAACGACTTCACCTGCCGTATTAGCAACATCATCACCTAAACGAAACGCGTTATTGTTCGTCATGCGAATCTTTAAGATATCAGCACTCGACTCTGCGTCTTCTTTCAGTTGTTCTAAGCCTGCAAGAAGGTTTTCACCATTTTGCTCCAGAGTCAGTTTCAATAGCTCCGGGTTAGTCGCGATAAAGTTACTAGGAGACATCGCATTGATTGCTTGCCGAGAAAAGAAGCTAATGCGCTCTTTCGCTTTTTCATCTAAGCCTTCAATGCTATCGATAGTTTGTAGGTAAGTTTTACTGAAAAGTAAGTATGACTGTTTGATGAAGTTATAAAACACATCGTTTTGCCATTCTTCATTGGAGAAGCGTTTATCTCCTTTTTCCGCTTCAACAACAGATGTGTTGTTTTGTGCCAAAACGACATTTTGCCAGATTTGCAGTTGCTGTTGCCACCAATCAGCTTGGATTTTCAACATAGTAGCTGGTTGGTTAGCTGCACTTTCGAAGAGTTTCGTTGTGTCTTCGAAATTGACTTCTTGCATGGCTTTGTTTAGAGGGGAATTAACGGCTGCCCTGCTTAGTTCTAGATCTTCCCACCATTGTTGATTGGTTTCCTGAAGCTTCACAAGGTAGTCCGAAAAGAAGTGTTGATACATATTGCTACTCCTATGATCGGAAAAAATGCCGCCTCTCGGCGGCAAACAAGTCAGTGCTATGCGGGAGTCACTGTCTTAAGGTTTTCCGTAGTAAGCTGATCAACATCATCTTTGAACTCTTTAGCGATAGATTGTAGCTTGTTGCTGTCATCCATCATTTGCTGAGAGAGCTTTGTAAGTACAGAAAGCTGCTGGCTGTTAAATGCAGTCAGAGAAGTGACATCTTTAATCTCACTTGCCGCTTTCATTTGGGTTAGGCCCATTTCGCTGTAAGTACGGATAGCATTTAGCTGAAGCTCTGTTAACACTTCTACGTTCTTAGTCACAAGTTTGTTGAATTTTACGTAGGGCTCTAGGCTTTTTTCAGTTTGGTCTGTGAAAGATTTGAAAAAATCAGTGTACATAGTCTTACTCCTGGGTTAATTCCATTTTAATTTAGCTAAAATTCAGGCTCGAATTGAATTTAAGCGATTGATTTAATAACGACGGCCGTTCCCATACCGCCACCAACACATAGCGAAGCGACACCATAAGTCCCATTGCTTCGGTTAAGCTCGTGTACAAGAGAAACCAAAATACGGTTACCTGATGCACCCAGAGGGTGGCCAAGAGCAATCGCACCACCATTTACGTTGGCTTTATCTAAAATCGAAGAAACAGATACATCGTGCTCTTGTGCGAGTTTATGGATAACACCAAGCGCTTGAGCGGCAAACGCTTCGTTCAACTCATAAACATGTATATCGTCTGTGGTAATATCCGCTTTACTCAAAGCTTGCGTCACAGCTTCAACAGGCCCCAATCCCATGATCTGCGGGTCTAAACCGGACTGCGCGTAGCTAACTATTTCAGCAATGGGTTCTAAGCCATGTTGTTGAACCGCACTCTCGCTCGCAACGATAATGGCACTCGCACCGTCATTGATACCAGAAGCATTCCCAGCCGTTACCGTCCCTTCTTTATCGAATGCTGGGCGCAATTTTGCTAAACCACTTAGCGTAGCACTTGCTTTAGGGTACTCGTCGGTATCGAACACAATGGTTTCTTTGCGTTTTTTCACATCCACAGCAACAATTTCATCAACGAATTTGCCAGCTTCAATCGCAGCCACTGCTTTCATTTGGCTAGCCAGAGCATATTCATCTTGCTGTTCACGGCTAATGCCCACTTCTCGCGCAACATTTTCAGCCGTTTTACCCATGTGGTATTGGTTAAATACATCAGTTAAGCCATCGTTGATGAGCAGATCCGTTAGATTCATGTTGCCCATCTTGTGGCCGTCGCGAATGTTGCTAGGCACAATGAAAGGAATTTGAGACATCACCTCTACACCAGCGGCGACGACGACAGATGCATCACCGGAGCGAATGTGGCTGACCGCGTCCATGACGGTTTTCATGCCACTGCCACATACCATATTCAGTGTATAGGCAGGCACAGTCTCAGGGATTCCAGCATAGATGGCGGCCTGACGACCAATTCCCATGCCTTGCCCTGCACCAACCACGTTGCCGACAATCACTTCATCAACTTGTTCAGGGCTTACCTTCCCTTGTTCCAATGCAGCCTTAATAGCAATTGAACCTAGGTTTCCTGCTGCAATGTCTTTTAATGTTCCACCAAATGCACCGATTGGTGTGCGTTTTGCGGCAACAATATAAACTTTTTCCATCACACTCACCCTTAATGCATGTATAAGCCGCCGTTTACGGACAATGTCTCACCCGTAATATATGCACCAGCATCGCTGACAAGAAATGATACAGACTTAGCGATCTCTTCTGGTGTAGCAAGACGCTTCATCGGGATCTGAGCTTTAATCGACTCCAGCACTTCTGGCTTCATTTGCTCCACCATTGGCGTGCCCGTGTAGCCTGGAGCAACCACGTTAACAGTGACACCACTTCTTGCCCCTTCCGCTGCAAGCGCTTTAGAAAAACCGATCATACCGGCTTTCGCTGCAGAGTAGTTTGTCTGACCAAACTGGCCTTTGAGACCATTGACTGAAGAGATATTAATGACTCGCCCATTGCCTTTTTCACACATCGCAGCAAACAAGGGTTGCGTAACATTAAACAAGCTATTGAGATTTGTTTCGATGACATCTTTCCAAGCTGATGCGGTCATTTTCTTGAACACACCATCACGAGTAATACCTGCATTATTCACAACAACATCGATGGTGCCTTCTTCCTCTAATAGCAAAGCCAAACGTTCAGCACATTGTTCAGTGTTTGTGACATCCAACTCAAACAAGCGGACTTGATCTTCGTTGAATTCTTTGTCGTTAAACCAATCCAGAGCGCACTGATAGTTACCAGTAAAATAGGTAGCGATTACACGATAGCCATCGTTCACTAGTTGAGAAGAAATTGCAGAACCAATTCCGCCTTTTGATCCCGTGATCAAAGCGACTTTTTTCATTAAGAGACTCCATTCTTAACAGCAATTAAATTTATTCGCCACTAACTGGTGCTCAAGCCAAGCACCAACCAACGTTATTAGTAATATTTCAGTAAGGCACTTTCTGTCCTTGTTCTGATAAATAAAACTAAACTCTTAATGTTACAGTTCAAATACTTTTTGAGTTTAGTTGCATAATGTTGAACGAGATCTCATAAGGAATGAAATGTTATATAAGTGTTAACTTACCATAAGCCATTGATTTGAAATGAATTAAATTAAAACTTATTTTTATCAGAAGTGTATAAAACATTGTTTTAACTTGAATTTTCATTGCTTACACCTATTTCATCAGTCTTTATCACCTTTTAAAAAGCAAGTATTTTTGTTGCAGATAGGTTGATATTATCATGACAAAATAATCAATTTCCTATGACGTTTAGTTTTCATTATGCACTTTATGGAATTTACAATTCTAATAATTAAATAAAATGCATCCTATTAATTTTGGAATATATTAAAAATCTCTAAATATGTTTTAAAATATAATCATTTCTAAATATTTTATACTTATTCTATAACTCACCACCGTTGTAGAACCTAAAACATACCATGCCCCCAACCGCTATTTGAGTTCGCTTCTAACCCAGTGATGACCAGAGTTTAGTAATGTGTTTGTCACGGCTAGTTGGCTACACGTCTGCACCCTGCGCTTATTTACCGCATGCATTATAGGTTTATGGTATGAATATTTTCGTGCTTTAAGAGATGAAAAGCGGTTAGATTTCTGATAGAAATACCGCGTCGTAAGTAATTGAAAAAGAAAATGCTAGAAAAAAAACAAGGCCGCCGTAGCGCCCAAGATGCCGAGCAGACGAAGTGCGATATCATGAAGGTTGCGACTGAACTATTTTGCGAGCTTGGTTATGAACGTGTCTCACTACGTAATATCAGTGAAAAAGCTGGAGTTTCACACAGTTTGATTCGTCATCACTTTGGTAGCAAAGAAAAAATCTGGCACGCAATCAGTGACCGATTACATAGCTATATAGAGGCTTATATTCATACCATCGTCAATAATATGCCCAAGGGTATAAGTCCGAACATAAAGCTGTACTTGTTTTCTGTTCAGCTTCTCGCCCATCTATTGACCTTCAAGCAACCAATACAACTTATCGCCGATGCCGTACGCCAAGAAGATACACTTTTTGACTACTTCATTGACCATTCAGGCGAGCTGGAAGCGTTAGTCAACCGCATTGCTGATGACTATAATCAAGCATTCCCCAACACTCCGATAAAAATCTGGGAAATCAAATGGCAAATGATTATGTTTGCACACGGGGCAGCTAGCCTCGAACCATTCATGCGAGAAACCTGGAGGGATGAAACCGAGGACTATTCACAGTGCTTACTCAAGCATTGGAATATGTTCAATCAAATGATGGCATGTCGCTTTCAAGTTCCACAAACAGATATGCTTACACCAAATAAAGTTGAAGAGTTAGTCTTTGATCTAACTTGTGAGCGATAAAAAAGTCTGCGCTAAGCAGACTTTATCTATTGAAAATTATTTAACAGGTTCTGGAAGTTAGTATCGATAATAAAATACGTCGCCGCATACATAATGGAGAACAATATCGCTGATACACCTAATGTCACTCTTGGAGGTATAACTCGCTTCAAAGGTTGCTTTAGGTATTTGGCTTTAAGATTCACCAAGGATACTTTTTCGTTTTCCGCTAGCCTTTCATCTTTAATGAGGCGATAAATTGTATTGGCGATATCAGCAAGTTTTTCCTGTCCTCTTTCTTCTCGGCCATACTTTCCTTGAAAGCCAAGCTGAATAAGAAGGTAAAGCAATTCGATGACGTATCGATAACGACGCGGATCTGCTTTCAAACGTTCGAGAATAGTAAAAAACTTATCACCACCTGAAGTTTCATTGTGAAACTCAGCCAGCAGACTATTTTGACTCCAGCTACTGTTTGATCCCCACTCTTGACGGCATACTGCTTCATCAATTGCAGCACATAAGCAATAGCGGATAACCAATATTGATGCACGATCGACTTCCATCTCATTTAGCTTACGTTCTCCCTTGCGTATTTCACGAGCAATTTGCTCCCGAAACGGCATAGGATCTTCGAGCCAAGGAATAGAAGACATGCATGACAAGCTAGCAATTAACCAAGAAAACTGATCTACCAGCGGGTTGACACCCATTTTCTCGATATTCGGGTCTTTAACCGCGATATTTCTCGACAAGTCAGGCGCGGGCATCACCTCCATTGGCTTACCCGGCTCTGGCTGGAACAATACAACGGTTACATCGTTATCTATGTAACTCATGCTCTAACTGCCCATAGCTGTAGCGATAGATTAGCGAAGTCTCCAGAAACATGTACTGCAATCGCCGATGCACTTTCTAATGCGGCCCATTCTTCACTTGCTCTGTCGAGCTCAAAATAGGTATAACCTGCATGATATGGGAGCGCTCTCGGCACAACTGGCATTGGCTTAATACCGATACCAGGAAGCTGTAAGTTAATGAGATCACGAATATTATCGATAGACCCAATCTTGGTCTGACTAACAAATTGAGTATGAAGCACATCAAGGGTGACGTCTGCTTTCACAGCCAAGATAAAGGTTGCGGTTTCAACCACTTTCTTATCAGGGATCACCGCTGTACGAATACCGAAGTTCTGCTCTTGCAGCGTTAATGGTATTGCACGTTGCTCGGACATTACACTTAATGTGCGCTTCGCATTCTCCAACGTACGCGATAGACAACTCGTTAAATCACCGTGGTTATACTCTATGAATTCAGGCGGTCTACGAGAAGCAGAGCACAATGTTGAAAGCTCACCTTCCGCCTGAAGCAAGATACGGTACAGTGACTCAGGATGAACACCTTCAACACTTGAAAAATGCCAGAATAGAGGTTCATAACGGTTGAGCGCTTGTAACAGCATAAAATCAGAGACCGTCGATACACCTTGCTGGTCAACGGTACCGAGGCGTTCCACAATCGATTCCGCGCGGTGCTTTAACATCGAAGCAAATTCACTGGTGAACTTGCTGAGTACTTCTGATGCATTGATATCAATACAAGTTGGAATGTAACGATCATCCAGCACAACACTGCCATCTGGTTTTACTTCAGAGACTTTAAGGATCGGTATTGCAGTATAAGCACTACGATCCTCATCTTCGTACATTAACCGAAACTTAAGTTGTCCGACCGCGATGTTAGCTGTGTCTTCACTTTCATATACAGCGTCGACAGCATCCTGATGACGCACAATATAACGAGCACCGTCTTTGTCAGAACCAAACAATTCTTCTCGTTCAGAGGGCAGCGGACAACACAAATAAATCACTTTATCGGTAATTGACGGGTCAACTTCCTTGACGTCAGGCACCTCAGCCAAAAGGGGCAAATCAAACGGCGTCCGATCTTGAAGAACACCTACCGCTCGGGTAACAGCGATCTTTCCTTGAGTCAGTAATTCTGTATTGATTTCGATACGATTCACACCCCAGTGTAGTGGTGTACTACTGGCAAACAGCATGGTGCTTAGTTTCGTCTGAGCACGATCAAATTGCTGAAAGTGTTGTGGTTTCATGAACATGCCATCTTGCCACACTACAGGATTATATAATGACATTTCGTTGTTCCTTAAAAGTAAGTTTGCTCAATTCCACGCGTAGAGTTGAACGACAACTCGCTTCCCTCTAGCTTCAGTTTTAAGAAGTATTCCGATTTTTCTTCAATTAACTCGACTTTTCGCCACGACGAGCCATTAATGTCACGAAAAGCCGCTGAAAACCCCAATGCTCTTGTCGCAGGATCAAGGACAAGCACTTCATGGATTTTTTCACCCGGCTTTAGCTGGTACTCATAACGTTTAATGTATTCATCACCAAGTGATGCCTTGTCATTCTCGAATAAGGCAAAGAAGTCCAAATTACGAAACAATACTGGAGAGGTTAATTCATGAATACGAAGAATGACTGGAGAAGGTTGCCCTCCATCACGCTGATTTAACTGAGGTGAAGCTTCAATGATCAACTCAATAGATGAGGTTTCCGGCGTAATGCCGCTCGACTCCTTGAACTGATCCCACATTGAGCAACCAGTTAAGGAGAAGAATAAGAAAAGGACGATAAGTTTACGCATATTTTTCTTTTAAGAGTCGATTATAATTTTCTTGAACGAGTTTTTTCGTGCCCACTCCGTGTACACCTTTTAAACTCTCCAAATAGTGCAATTTGTACGTATCCCACAATTTTTGTTTGGCCAGAAAACCTTTGTTCTCGCTCTTCTGCTCAAAGATTATTGGATCGTACTGGCTGATACTTTGTTGAACATAGCTATTAAGAGCTTGCTCATATAAAGACTTATGCTCGCTGATTTCATCCAACATTTGCTCTACAAGTTCGTTGGGTGACAACATACTTTGCTTGTTTAGATCCAACATTAAGCTGATCAAATCGGTATCCGCGGGCGTATGAGATTGCTTCAATTCTTCAATTTCAACAAGCTCATGCTGCAGTTTTGTCATACACAAACGTAGGCAAATCCCCATCTGTTCGAACAGGCGAGGATCAGCATCAAGTAATTCATCATCAGTCACACCCAGACCTTTCTTGAACGAAGACAACAAATCGCTGTGTGAATGCTCAGGAGTCACCGCACCTTTTTGTCTATCATGCCCTTCAGAAGGTTGCGACTCAATTTTAGGTGCGACTTCTTCCCACTGCTCGCTCTGGACTTTTATTGCGCTTGGCACTGATGCGGTGGATTGCTGCTGCGCAGGTACTGAAGCTGTCGTGTTCTTGGATTGTGGGCGCGGCGTTACAGGTGGTATAGTGTTTTCCACTTGTTTAGGCTGAGCATCAACACCAGCCATCCAGTCTTCAGGAATCAGACTCGGTGCATCAAACTCTGAATAAACACTTAGGCTGTCATCGACCATTTGACGTGCTGATTCATTCGCCACAACAAACTGCTCAAGCTCTTCCTCCTCTGAACGAATAAGATGCTCTTCGCTTCTATCAAGTGAGAAATCCAAGTGTGTCATTGGGTCAGAGGCGTCTGACTCGTCCGATTTTGTCTCAAGGAAAATTTCTTCCAACGGCCCCTGTTGCTCAAGCTCTGCAGGCACTTCATCCAGATTAACGAGCGGATCCATTGTATCTCGGTCAGGGGTAATATCGAATGCAATATCCGCGGTATTAGTAGTACGTTCTACGCTGACTGATAATTCATACTGCCCTAATACAATACTATCCCCTTCATGGATTGGGATAGGTTGATTTTTAAGCAGTTTATTTCCATTGACAATGACTCCATTGGTGCTGACGTCACTAATATAATACGCATCACCATAAATACTCACTAAGCAGTGAGTACTGGAAATATAACGATTGTGGTCAACCAAAGGAACTGAACATCCTGGGTTGCGGCCAATAGAGCCACCACTTTCTGGTAACTCTACGAACTTTGCTCCCGTGTATTCTTCAGGATGCTTTGATATGACTATAACCAAGCGCTCTAACAAAGCTTTTATCCTCTAGAAAAGAAGTGACACTGTGAACTCAACACCACCAAGGCCATCGTTGTATACCGGTAGAATATACGATGCTTGCGGGATAATCTGGAGGTGTGCATCCGGGTTGCTGCCTAACTTGATCACAGTACCGATTGTCGCTACAGCCCCCGCTTCGAACTGATCAATATCTTCAAGCTGTGAACCATATTTAAATCCATCACTATCCACAACCCAACGATTCGAATACTGGCTATAACCAGCTGACAAACCTGCACCGATATAAGGTGTAAAAATAGACCAACTGCCTAGAGCATATTGGGGCACAATTCGTAACTCGTAGTTGGTTACTTCTTGATAGATACCGTTTGCAGGCGCATCAATAGATTCATTGATATAATTGAACCCTAACCACCATCTCCAGCGGTTGTTGTCTTCATCGATTGGTCGAGTGTGGACAAAACCATATCTCAACGCGTCAACTGTGCCGCTCGTTCCTTCTTTGTATTCGATGCTGTCAATGCTCAGCATATTGATGGAGCCACCATAGCGCTCCCCTTTCGCGTTAGCCACCGTTGACACAGTACATGCCAATGCGAGTAAGCCCAGTCGACTTAACTTGTTCATCCTTTTATCCTCAAAAGGTCTAAAGTCAAAAGATAAATTAAAGATTCAGCAAAATAGCAGGCTAACTAACAAATTCAATAGCGAAAAAAAATCCCCACACAATTATGTTCTTTCTCCTATCGTTAACTTCTTTTTTCCTATCAAAATGGACATTTCAACTATTGGTCAAAATTCAATCATCAGTCTCAATATTTAACTCGAAATGATGAGTAGAAAGGGTAAATCCGAAATTGCAATCATTTACCTGTATAATATGGACAATAAATAACCATACTGTAAATATGAAACACCACCACTATTTACTATTTTCTCAATTAAACTTTAGTAGTAAACGATAGCGGTCACATTTAATGAACTTTAATTAGCTTTAAGCAATATCTTATCTACAAATTACTTTTCTCCTACGTAAAATCCTCCTCGTGATAATTAAGAATTACTAAATAAGACACAAAACACTTTTTATAATTAACGTCATTTGGGTAGGATTTAATGTACTTTTCAGACTTTGCTCGGCGGCCAGTGGACGAGCTCACTCCTTGCGGAGTAAACCCAAACAATCTCGAAGAGTTTGAGGAAATTAAACGGCAGATTAATAATATCAACAAGGTAACTGGACGAGTTTCATGGAAAAAAGTCCAACAACTATCTAAAGATATTCTTAAGAATAAAAGTAAAGATTTGCGTTGCGGTTGTTACTATGCCGTTGCATCTGCGCATAATGACGGTTTAAGTGGCTTTGTTGACGGGCTAAATTCAATTTTAGATTTATGCGTTGTCTACTGGTCATCATCGTTTCCTGAGGTGTCTAAAACCAGCGCGAGAATGGGCGCATTTGAGTGGTTAATAGAACATGCCGAAAGACGTGTTAAACAATTCAATATTGGTGTTGAAGATCGACCTATCCTTGAAGCGGGCCACAGAGTATGTTTACGAATCGAAGAAGAGCTAAGACTCCACTACGGTCACAAGGCCCCCTCACTAGGTGTTATCCGCCGACTGTTTAGCCAATATATCGATGAGATCAAAGAACTCGAAGATAAGAAAGAAGCGCAAAGAAAAGCTCATGAGAGAAAGGAACCGACCCAAAGCGCCGCTAACACTTCCGTACCAGGTGGTATTACTGTCAATGTCAAGCCACCGATGACCGAGAAAGCCCCCCCAATACCTGAAGAAGAAAAAAGTCGCGCTACCGTTTGGACAATAGCACTCGTTGTTGGCTTATTTATATTTTCACTCAGCGCTTACTATTTGCACAAAGAACAGATGCTAAATAGCTACAAGCAACAGATTGCTTCAAACAATATCCCAACCCTCCTCCAAGTGACAGAAAGTTTGAGACTAGAGAATAAAGATACTCTTAATAAACTTAAAGAGCCCTTAATTAGCACTGTCGATACTATTGTTTATGATTTAGATAAATCACCAGAAAAGATCGGTCAGATATCAAGCTTAATTCAACTTACAGATAACCTCTCAGAGCTATATTCTGACTCCTCATCCGTTCAAGTACTTTCCACAGAGCTACAAAGAGTGAAGAATCAATTAGAAAAAGACTTCACTGATATCAGCTCTCGTTTTTCACGTGCGCGAACTGCAATCGCCAATTTGAAACTAGACTCAGGTGACACGAATACTAAGCTCGCTTACCAGTACAGTAATTCATTATTCCCGCTATTAGGGCGCATTGAGTATGCAGAAAAAACAAACAACACAGAAGAGCTGGATCGCTCACTCATTCTTATAAATGTTTATCTGCATAAGATCGCTCAATTAAAAGCAACCCAAGAAAATCAAACATCAAACCAAGTAGTGGCTGAATAACTATGCTAAAAAATATAATACGTCATCCGATATTCTTATCCACTTTACTTGCGCTAGTATTGGTAGGTGGTTTAACTGCAGTACACTTTTTATTCCCCGAAGTTGTTTCTAAAACAATTTTCTACATTTGTCTTGCAGTCATTGTCTTAGTCTTTTGTGTATATCAAATCACTCTTTTCGTTAAGAAGAGAAAACAAAGCCGTGACCAGCAACTCGAAACTGAAGAAGAAGCTCTAAGCTTAGTATTAAGACCACTGCTTATCAGCTCAAAGAAAAAGCCTATCTACTTGATGATAGGTAATAAAGCTGCGGGCAAAAAGCAATTCTTATTCAGTTCAAATGCCATTAAATCTATTGATACGTCTCGAACTACAAAAAACGACTTTTTCGAGTGGTATGAATCTGACGAAGCGATTTACCTCAAACCAGATCAACGCTTGGTATTTCAAGAGGTTTCAGCGGCAGACTCATTACTGTGGGATACCATGGTCTCCGAAGTTATTCGCAGCCGCCCACGTAAACCATTTGCGGGATGTTTGTTCTTTACTGACCTTGAGTTTTTAATCATTTCTGAAGAAGAACAAATTGATTACGCGCTTACCGCTCTGATAGAGCGCATCACTTCGATCTGTGACCGTACAAGCACTGCTCTGCCTGTTTATATGGTGGTATCTAAGCTCGATAAGTTGCAAGGCTTTAAAGAGTATGTTCAGCTCAGCCCACTAAAACACAATGTCGAGTACCTTTCTATTCCGCTGAAAGACTCCAAAGGCGTGTTAGTTGACTACTACCGTGACAGCTTTAGCAATTTAGTAAAAGTCATTGAGAAGAATGCTCTGGACTCTACTTCTCAATCTAACGATACCAAGGAAAAACAAGCGATTCTGTCGTTCCCTAAACAACTTGAAATATGTCAGAAAGAAGTTGAATACGTAGTACAAAGGCTAAGTGAAGTTAATCGTGGTGCTTACTTCCTTGATCTGCGCGAGTTGTTCTTCTCCTCATGCCTTCAAGGTGGACGCAAATATAACCTACTCGCAAAAAGTTGTAGCACATACTTCAACCTACCTATTATTGCATCCGAACACACTCAGCTATCTGAAACGCCCTATTTTACGCGCTTCCTGATTGAGTCTCAGATCCTTCCTGAGGCTGATTTTGCTGGCGAGAATAAGACTTACCTTAAGAGAATCCTGCGTCAGAGTCGCTTAGCTATGGTTGCCTCCATCGTATTTCTGGCAGGTGGCGCTTATCTACTCGGTACAACTCTTGATAGTAACCTTCGAGTGATTTACCAACTTCTTAACATTGAAACGGATGCTCAGTCAGCGAACAGTACTCGCTTACTTGACGAGAAATTGGCCTACGCCATCACTCAAATTCAGCCCGTATATAATGCGTGGGTTGAAGGTAGCGAAGCATTAGATCAAGAGCTTGTTTCTCTTAATGTCAGCCGTTTAGAGCCAGCGACTAAAATGGCGTACCAAACCCTTCTGAATTCAATTCAGCAAGAACTGGTACCTGTCATTGAACAAACTTATCGTGTCCAGCTGACTAAGTATCAAGATAAGCCAATTCAAGCACTTCCAATACTTAAGGGCTATCTGATGCTCAAAGAAAAGAGTAAACGCGATTTACCCTTTATGACCGCACAGACACAGTCAACTCTAAACAAGGTGATTGGTGACTCTGAACAGGTCAGTATAGCGATGAAGTACTTGAATGCCTATTTCAGAACAGATTTTGAGCCCGTCAATATTAATATGGACATCGTCCGTGCAACTCGCCGTAACCTATTAGCTGAATCCAATGTCGATTTGGTTTACGCTCAATTAATTAACCAAGCGAGCACTATTGACTTAGGCACTTTGAATCTTGAACGAGCTGTAGGCTTCGACTTCAACAATGTATTTAATGACCAAATAGATCAAGATCTTCTTGATATTAGCAAAGTTTACACCGCCACTGGCTTTAGCACTTTCTATCGCCCTCGTATCGATCTGATGTCAAAAGACGTGATCACAAATAACTGGGTATTGGGCCTGTCTAAAAATGTCACCCCAACGAAAGAAGAACACGAAGCATTTAAAGACCAAATTCGTAAAAAGTACACCGACGACTACATCAATTACTGGCGTAATGCGTTGAGTGAACTTAAGGTCAAGGAATATCATTCAATTGGAGAGCTAACGAACGCTATCGATCTAGTTTCAGGTCCATCTTCACCACTGACGACTGTATTGAAGCAAGTTTACTCAAATACGCACTTCTCTCCGGTTGGCGAAAAAGAGCTATTAGCTAATAAAGTGCCTAAAGCGGCAACTGAAGCAATTGATAAACTTACTGACTCTGCTGAAGAATTTGTACAACCTGACTACCTGCTAATGCAACGTGTCGAGCAAGCATTCTTCCAGTTGAATCAACTACAGATCAATGAAACGCCTAACTCTCCTACTCCATGGGATGAAATTGTCACTGCGCTGAGCAACCTGCGTACTTACATGAAAGACATTGCGGACTCTCCAGATCCACAAATGGCTTCTTTGCTAGCTGCACGCTCACGTATGAAAAGTTCAGAAGCTGATCCGATTGTTCGATTGAAGCAAATTGCCCAAAAATCGCCAGAGCCAGTACGCAGTTGGTTACTCGGAATGGTTCAGCAAAGCTGGTCAGTGATGATTGCCGAGTCAGCAAAAGGCGTTCAGACTCAATGGTATAGCGAGGTTTACACCAAATATCGTGAATTAGCATTGAACAAATATCCGTTTGATTTGAATGCTGAAGAGGAAATTGCACTTGAAGACTTTGAGCTGCTGTTCTCGACAGGTGGTATTATTGATACCTTCATTCAAAAAAACCTGGCGTCTTTCTACGACACTAACCTGTGGACAGCAAAACGGGTTGAAGGCGAAACTATGCCACTGACACCTGAACTTCTGGTGCAACTCAAAAACTACAATGTGATTCGTGATACCTTGATCAATAAAAGTACTAACCGTGTCTACATACCATTTAGTACTAAGATTCTCGACTTAGACTCCAGCGCTATTCGAGCAACGGTTAAAGTCGCAGATTCTCAGATGAGCTACTACCACGGACCAAGTCGTATTAGGGAACTGGAGTGGCCGCCTAAGAGTGGTGACTTCAACGTGAGTATTACCATTCAAGATGTAACTGATGAGGGCAAACAATACGTACTGAGCAAGAGTGGCCAGTGGGCGATTTACAGACTACTAGGCCAATCCACACTAACAAATCAACATGATGGTAGTTTTGTTAGTGATATCACTGTTTCAGGTCGCGACCTGAAGCTAAGAGTGAAGCCACTTTCGCAAAGGAACCCATTTACCTTGGCAGAGTTGTATAACTTCTCTCTACCAGAAACCATCAACCTATAAAAAAAGTAAACATATAAAAACAACGTAAGGCAGGATATATGATGTCAACTACTAACCTTCAGGGATTAGACAAACTCGATCGGAAAATTCTCTCTAACCTTTTGTCTAATGGCCGAGAGTCAATCGCGAACCTATCGCGAAATATTGGCTTGTCACGTACCGCAGTGGCTGAACGTATCAGTCGACTGGAGAAAACCGGTGTAATTAAAGGCTATACCGCACAGATCAGAGTTGAGCAAGAAGGCAGATCTGCAGCCAGTTACTTGCTAATCTCCTGTGAGAAAGGTAAGAAGAATAATGTCACGGAAGCTCTTAAAGAGCTTCCTGAAGTGAGGCTGACGAGTATTGTCGGTGGCACTTACGATATTATTGCTCTCATTGAGGCGCCAGATCTTCAGTCGATACATACCCTGTGTAATGAAATCGAGTCGTTTAACGGCATTCAGTCACTAAACAACACCGTGGTATTGCATCAACCTATCCGACGCTAATCTTTATCAAAGCTTAAGTAGGACACATTAAAACAAAACCCGCGAATATCGCGGGTTTTTATTGTTGTCGACCATAACGGCTTACTTATAACTGACCAATTTGCTTAATTGAAGCATCTTTTTGCTCTGGCTGACCCAACCAAACTGTTTGCCCCAATAGATTACCTTCACCCCGCCCTAGCTCGTTTTTAGGAATCGTATCCAGTTTCACCTTCATAATCAGATCCCAAGCTAACGGATCTCTTAATATAAATTGCATTAAGCCAATAAGAGTTTTGTAGTTTCCTCTGCCGGGTAAAAATGTTTGATAGGTTGAAAAGTCAATGTCTTCAATACGTAGATGGAATTTACCCACAAGGTCAGGAAGTGTTTTGCCCAGGTGCAAATCATGCCCTAAGACACAATTCATATGGTTCAATTTGTTGCGTTGCGACTGGTGAATTGCCACACGTCGATATATCCACTCATCGACAGTCACATTCTGCAAGCTAAAGTAATGAGCCACAATACCGGATATCAACTTTGGTGAGCGAGTCCGGGTCGATAACTGACTGACGTATGAGAGCAGTTTGGCTCTATCCAGTTCACTGACTTCAGCCTCCTGCATCACGGAGGATAACCCTAACAGGTGCAACATTCTCCCTGAGAATGGGTCCTTAGCATCACTCAGGTACTGGATATGATAGCGATACTTCTTCCAAACACGGTACACCAATGAAATATGGCGATTATGGAAAAAGTCAAAAAACTGTTTAACTGGATTATCTTCATCATCACGTCCTGCCAACTTCTCCGTATAAGAAGAAGGCAAAGGAGAGCTCGAGCCGTGAAGCCCGAGAAAAGTCACTTCTACGCGTGAGTAGGGATTGCCCTCCACTTCATAGTGTGAAACATAATCAATGTCGCTTTTCGGGAAAGCTAAGCTCGGCGAAACACTAAAGCGAATATGCTCCTGCGCAATGTACTTATTTTGCCCGATCCCTTGGTAGGTAAAGTCTGTTTGAAATTGGTAATACTTTTCTAGCAACGAAACTGCTTGAAAAAAACCAAACTCATGAGTTTCTTGTTCAATTTGATTAATCATAGAACCGTTTGCTGCCCAGCTAAGCTTGGCCAATGATAGTTTTCACCCGTTTTTTCGTCGAAGACTTCCAGCTCTGTAAACGAGTTTAAACTGGAATACAAACGAATGAACTCATTCAATACACTGACCAACAAGAACATATCACCTTCATTAACAAAGTAAGTAGAGTCGACCGTCAGAGTGAACTGAGTTCCTCGAATCGCCGTGCCTCGAAATACCCTGTCTGCTGGCTTCATTTCCGTTTTTTTGATTCCATCTAGGCGGTGTATTGATGCACGATGTGCCTGACGGTCCACTCGGGAATGGAAGTCATACGTTGATAGAAGCACCTTAAGTACATCAATATTTGCTAATGAAAGGTAGTTTAGCGACATATTGGCAATCAATTGCCATTGCAACTCTCCGTTCACCTGTGGGCTCACCGATTGAGTTGGTTTGGTAATGTTTGTAAAGCTCGCATATGTCGGTGAATTGTGCGACGTATAAGTCACATCGCCGACAGACAAACGCTCTGCCAAATCGCCATTACTGCACGTCAACTTCATTAATACCGTTTCTGAGCCTAAATCTGCGATATCACTGTTGTGGGTATGGAAAGAGATATAGCGCTCCAAACCACGACCACTGACTCGCTCAGAGACTTTCGTCTTATAGAATTCTCTTTTGTCACGCTGATTGATCTGATGCTCAAACGATTCAAACTCGATAAGCTTCTTACGACTGCGTTCGTTTTTACTCCATGTCTCTACATTCTCAATCGAGTACACTTCATAATGCTCTTGGTTACTGCTTTGTGGTCGAACTTTATATTCACTTCGACGGTGTTCCAAACGGATAGGATCACCATCTTTATGGAATAGATTGACAGACGGCGTACAGTGCAAGCGTAAATGCTTATTCTTTAACACCACTTCAGAAGGTAACGCTCTCTTAAACACAAACGAGACTTTGACCGTTGAACGCTGAGGAATACCACTCAACCATTCTAAACCGGTCACATCAAAGAACATGAACTTCTCTGGTAAAGAAAAATATTCTTGAAGCAAACGATATCCAGCAAACGAGTTAGCGCCATAAGGAAGAATCGCTTCATCATCGCCAAAACCCACAGGCTTTATATTGCTTGCAGGCAATTTATGCTTGTAACCACCTCCTACATCAAGCTCAATGTAATCGAGATAGCGAAACAACCATAAATATAAAGTACGCGTTATATGCACCTCACCATGCAAATAGAATCGCAGCGAGTCCATCTTCAATCTAGATAACTCTTGCCCATATTCTGCCGCAATGGTCACGTCAACATTAGAACTGGTACGGCTATTAGATTGCTCGACATTAGTAATACTGACCGGATATAGAGCAACATCGTAACAGGTACGAAATAGACATTGCGTCCCTTCAACCTGCTCACTGGCCATTTCAACACCTCGCTTCACGACTGTTTTTTCCGTCACTCCCCCAACATGCGGGGAGAGTTCAGAAATACACATCGACGGTACCGAACGCATATAATGAGGCCAAAGCAACGTCATTAAAGACTGAGTTAACTCCGGCAGTTCATCATCAATTTTTTCTCGAATACGTCCGGTTAGAAAGGCAAAACCTTCCAGCAAACGTTCGACATCTGGGTCGTAAACGCCTTCTCCCAGAAAGTTCGTTAACTTAGGGTGATATTTTGCAAACTCACTCCCTGCTTCACGGAGATAAGAAAGTTCATCCTGAAAATATTTACTGCTGCTCACGAAGATTTCTCCTGAGTTTACACGTTAAACTTACCGTCAACGCCCATGAACACATTGATAGACATTGGTACCTGACCACCGTTGTGGGAAACCTCACCAGTGATGCCGAAACTCAGCTGTAAGGGATTATGAAAGTCTTGCCTGTACGTCACTTCGACGTTGCCTAGTCGAGGCTCAAACTTATGAATAGTGGTGCGAATGTTCTGCTGAATATGACGCACAAGGTTTGACTGACTGGCTAGAACATCATTGAAGTCTGGAAGACCATAATCATTGTCTATCATTGCATTCCCGGCATGCGTATTAAGCAGATCCGCGAGATGAATGTGAATCGATTCGATAAGATGTTTATGAGATACAACTTTTTCGTAGCAGTTTTTGGGTTCACCCAATTCTATGCGTTCGAGTAAGCGATAACCTTTTTCCATACTGAATCCCAAAAAGAGCGGCCAGCAAAGCTGGCCGCTCGAAACTTAAATAAACACTCTGATTACTGATCCAGTTTACCAACTAGAGACAGATCGAAGCTTGCACCCATGTACTTGAAGTGCGGACGAACAGACATTGATACTTTGTACCAGCCTGGATCGCCTTCAACATCAGAGACTTCAACCTTCGCAGCGCGAAGTGGGCGACGACCACGTACTTCTGCTGGCGGATTTTCCTGGTCAGAAACGTACTGACGAATCCATTTGTTTAGTTCGATCTCTAGATCAGAACGCTCTTTCCAAGAGCCAATTTGCTCACGTTGTAGCACTTTGATGTAGTGAGCAAGACGGTTGATGATGAACATATACGGCAGCTGTGTACCCAGCTTGTAGTTCATTTCCGCGTTTTTGCCTTCTGGCGTATTCGCATAAACCTTAGGCTTCTGGATAGAGTTTGCTGAGAAGAACGCAGCATTATCTGAACCTTTACGCATCGTCAAAGCGATAAAGCCTTCTTCTGCTAGTTCGAACTCACGACGGTCAGAAACTAGGATCTCTGTTGGGATCTTGGTTTCGATCTGGCCCATTGACTCATAGTTGTATACTGGCAAGTCAAATACCGCGCCACCACTTTGAGGACCAATGATGTTTGGACACCAGCGGTACTTAGCAAAAGATTCACTGATCTTAGATGCCATTGCGTACGCAGAGTTACCCCATAAGAAGTGGTTATGGTCGTCAGTCACTAGCTCATCGTAATCAAACGCTTTAATTGGGTTGTCTGCAACCGAATAAGGGTTACGTAGCATAAAGCGAGAAGTACATAGGCCCAGGTAGCGTGAATCTTCATGTTCACGTAGACCACGCCATTTCGTGTATTGTGGCCCTTCGAATACAGACTTAAGATCTTTCATGTTTGGTAGCTCTTCATAGCTATCCAGACCAAAGAACTTAGAAGAGGCAGACGTAATAAATGGTGCATGTGACATTGCACCAACATTTGCCATGTATTCCATAAGCTTGATATCTGGGCTAGAAGAAGTCAGCTGGTAATCACAGATAACTGCACCCACTGGCTTACCACCAAATTGACCATATTCACGCGTATAGATCTGCTTATAGAGGCCAGATTTCACTACTTCAGGCGCATCCTCAAAGTCATCCAGCATTTCGTCTTTCTTCGCTGAAATCAATTCAATAAGGATGTTTTCACGGAAATCAGTGTGATCAACCAAGTACTTAAGACCACGCCACGTAGACTCGATAGCTTGCACTTCTTCGTTGTGAAGAATGGCATCTACCTGCTTAGACAACTTCTGATCAATCTCGCTGATCATAAGATCAACCAAGGATTGGTCAACTTTCTCAGCAGAGTTATTGCTTAAAAGTTCACCGATGAACGCTTCAACACCACGCTTGGCTACGTCAAAACCTTCATCACTTGGCTTTAGTCGTGTTTCATTAAGAATGCTGTCCAGAAGAGAACCAGACTCGGCTAACGCCGCTTCTTGTTCTGGAGCTTGTGCTTCTGCTGTCATAATACCCTCTTATTCAGCCTTTTCAGCATCTTGGCTCTCACCAAGGCTGAGTTCTTCTAGTAGTTTCTTACGAGCTTCTTCGTCCTGAAGAACGGCAGCGATCTTCTTACGGAAAGCAGGAACGTTACCTAGTGGGCCTTTCAACGCAACCAGTGCTTCACGAAGCTCTAGTAGGCTGTTTAGTTCTGGAACACTTTTAGCAATCGCCTCAGGGGAGAAGTCCTTCATGTTCGTAAACGTTAGATCAACGCCAAGCTGTGCACCTTCTTCATCAGTAAGACGGTTTTCAACGTTAACTTTTAGATTTGGCGCGTAGCCTTCCAAAACCTCGTCAAAGTTGTCTTTGTCAATGTTGATTGGCGTACGTTCTTCGATTGGTGTCTCATCAGAGCGTGCTGTAAAGTCACCAACAACCATCATATTCAGCGGCAGTTCAACGTCTTCTTGCGCATCACCTGTTGCTGGAACATAACGGATATTAATTCGCTCTTTAGGAGCTACCGAGCCATCGCGTGACATAATTAGTTCCTTATCTAATTGTGTAGTTAGTTATAGATTGACTCCCACTCCTCAAACTTTGCAGGCAACAGCTCCTTGCTTGGATACAGCTGCTTCAGAATTTTTTGAGTTAATTCATCTAATTGCAAAGAAAGGTGTGGTTCCCAGCTGCTCAGGCGCATTTCGTCCCTGATAGACCATAGCTTTTCAAGATAAGGTAAACAGAGCGCGTAAAGTCCAACAGCTTGGTAAGCTTTCACGATTTGTAAATGCAGCATGAACTGCCCTCGCCCAGAACTGTCTAGTTCTAGGTTTTGTGCAACTTCAGCTACGCGTTCTCCCAAGTTTTCGAGAGTAACATCGTCCATTGACACCAAATCGCCTTCTTGCACGACCACACTAGGTAACATTTGTTGACCTGAACTGGACGTTGATGAGCTTGCTTTATTAAGCCACTCAACCGTTGCTTCGTTGGCAAATGGAATCGAATTTTTGAATGACAGAGCCTCAATGCCCGGTAAAGATTGGGCGAAAGCTTTAACCTCTTCAGATACTGCTTGCGCCGCCTCTTCAAGACTCAAATTTTTGAGCATCTGATAAACATAGTAATGACCAGTAAGCCAGAAAGGCGCATCGGTCAAAGTACGCTCTAGTCGTTTAATAGTATCAATATCACTTTCTTGCTTTGCTTTGTCTCGATATTCGGATTGTTTGTCCTGAGACACAGCAAGAATTAAAGGCGTTTCATTGTTCTGATGGTCTGGCAACTCTTCGATGTCTGACCAAGTCAAATGTCTGTGAATACGGTAAGAGAGCGGCAGTTCAGGCTCAGAGCCCAAAATCATTTCCGCTACCTTTTTCAGCGTTCGTTTAGAAGCTGTAGGTGAAGAAAAGTCGGTGTCGACATCCACTTCTCTTTGCGGTCGACTTACAGGTTTCACAGTACTTGGTTTAGCAACTACAGGCTTAGCTTGCGTTGGCTCTGGTGAAGGTTGACTTTCAGGTTTAGGTTGCGAAACTTCAATTGGAGCCTGTTCAGCCTCTGGCTCAGAAGATACCGCATGTACCTCGTCAACTCCTGCGGATTGAAGTAGACGGTTCAGCTCACTACGCAATTCAAAGAAATCCGCCTCAGAATCTTGGAATACTTCATCAAAATGGCGTTGAATCTCTTCCACTGCATCATTACAACGTGATAGCGCATCCCATGAAAGTTGCTCGTTCGGTAGCTTAGGCAGAGCAAGCTTAAGCTGATGATTAAGCCACTCTACAGCACCGTCTCGGCCGCGCTTTCTGCGCGGGTATAAATCAGAGCCAAAGCGAACCAACGACTCGGCCAGCAATGAAAGGCCTTGCTCTAACCCCTGTAAGCCCTCACTTTCAACAAGAGAACGCGTCAGGTAACACATCGCTTTAAAATCTTTGCTGTGCTTAGTGATGACTTCGGTTGCATGATTTTGAACCACAGCCCAATCGACCGTTTCGCCAAACAAAGAGCCGAATTTTTTGACTTCAGCTTCCATCATTTCGAAGCTGAACTCATAGCGCGCGTCTTCACCCGCAGGCGAAGCATCATTGATTGGTTCAAGGAGCGTATTAATTTCTGCAGACATCACTTAGCTCCTTGCATCCGGCTGGTAGTCATGAATCGCACGTTTTACAGCCAATGCACCACGGGCTGGCTTAGACTTTTTATGACTTTTTCGAATCGCATCGCTTGCCATACTGTTCAACAACTCAGTCACTTCGCTGAATTTTTTCGGCGCATTCACTTCTAAATCGTTGAGAGAAGCATTGAGCTTCGCATTTTCAAATATGGCCTGTTCCGTCACTGTGCTGAAAAGAATGTACTCACTACGAGCAACTTTTAAAGCTCGGATCTTCGCGTTTAAATCTGGAGTGCTTCCGTAATACTGCTTTGCCGCTTCTGCTTGTTCGATTGCGCGAGTGTAATAATGCTGCTCTGCGTTTGCATCAATCGTTGCATAAACTTTATTCAATACGTTATTAGGCAAAACTTGACTGTAATAATACGACTCAGCTTGGTGATTCGCCCATGCAGTTTTCATGTAGTCATCTACCGCTTTGGCACGACCATTTAAAATCAAGTTCACTAACTCAGAATCTGGTTTACCTAAGTAATTTGTCACTTTCTGAGCTTCAATGGTCAGCTTGTTAAGATTTGACATCACCTGATTAAAAGAGCGTTCGGATTTAGCAAACAACACGCCATCGTTATTTAGATTCTCATGGAGTGATACGAGCTGAGTACGGATGTCCCTCAATGCAACTGGAATATGACTCGCCACTTCCCTGCGCTCATTCAAAGACTCTTCATTATTCTGATAGACATTAAGTAATTTGGTTTGTTGGACTCGATATGCATCGCGGTAAGGTGCCATCATAACCACATCATTCGACATATCATCCAGTGCGTACTCAATCTCCCACGGAGGCTGAGCAAGAAATGAGGCGGTTTGAGCTGGCTTAATTTTATTGACTAACACCGACGGATCAGCAAAACCTGGCTTTGCTGATGGCTTCCATTCTGGCTGCAAATAATCATAAAAGTAGGTACCAGTAACCAATACAACGGATGCCACTAACGCTGCTTCCAAATACTTAAACCGACCCAATGCAAATTTATCCGCCACACTGTGCTGCGTTAAGACAAGATCAGCGTTTCGTAAATTCGAAAAGATTGGAGCACTGTTATCGGATTTGAGTGCCTGTGTATCGATGCGAGCAAGTGCCTGCGCAAAAGAGATCGCGGTATAGCCATGCTCTCGAGGTTTGTTGATGACATTTTTAAGCAGTGACCAGACATGTTTTGGAATCAATTGGCAGCGCTTGTTCTGACCTAATAACTGACGCCAAACATCACCATAAGATGATCCCAAGAAGAGATGACCTGTCAACAAAGCTAAAGAGTAGACATCGTCCTGAGGCTTAGCAATACCGCTTTCGACGTACATTGGTGAAGCATAATTCATGCTTACTTCTGCTGGCCCTTGCGATTCATCTGTATAACGAGCCGCGCCAAAATCGATTAGCTTAACGCTATCATCTTCGCCAACAAGTACATTCGCAGGTTTGATATCTAAATGGCAGACACCTCGGGTATGCATATACTCTAGCGCACCAGCGAGCTGATAAACGAGCCAAGCAATATGATCGTGTCTAAAGCCTTTCTTTGAGTGTCTTTCTATTTTCTCAGCAAGAGACTCACCATGTATCCACTCATACATGATGTAAGGGCGATCAAACTCATTGCCGATCTTAATAAAGTCAGCAACGCTAGGGTGTTGAGAGATTTCAAGCTTGCTTGCTTCACCAACCAGTAGCGAGTGTTCGTGACTAGATGTCCCTTCATTGGCAACTTTACAACAGACCTGCTTATCAGGCTCACCTTGCTTAGCGAGGTGGTACAATGTCGTATTACCATTTTTTGAAGGAAAAGACTCCAGTACATCGAATTGAGAGAATAAAACATATTCCAACTTAGGCTTATTTCTTTGTGCTTCCTGCTGCTCTAACTGTTTTTTTCTCTCAATCGCTTTATGAACTAATTGATTGATATAGCTGTCGCTTGATCCATTTTGATCAGACACGTTTTACTCTTTAGCCAACTAATAATAATAACTAGGGGGGCATATTAATTATTTTGAATATTGTTTTTCAACTGTGTAAAAATAAAAAGCCCACTATATCTATCAATTTAGTCAGAATGACGGCAGAACCGATAAAACATGTTTCTCTTTGACAGCTTAAATATAAATCTATTACTAACAGGGAGCCATATCATGGCACAGCTTAGCATCGATTACTTATAGTCACACAAAGACATTCTTAATAAGCCACGATCGCCATTTAGCCCATACATGAACAAAGATGCAGAGTCAGATGATTTGTGCACTTGGGTGAAACTACCAAGCAAAGCCATCGCTGATGATTGACCTAGCGTACCCCATAAATCATTGATAAGAAAAGGCTGTTGCGGGTTAGTGAATTTCTCTGCTCGTGCTCCTAAAGCGAAACCATAATCTTCCGTATTATTCCTAGAGTTATTCATATCTGAATAAACACGGCCTAAATGTTCAAACGCTTCACCAGCCTTGCGAACTAAACGCATCATGCCTCTGCGATCTGACGTGTTCCACTCAGCAATAAAGTATTCTAATGAAGCAATAGGTTTCAATTTGAGGGTCTCAATAATGTTTTTTTTAGTGAAAATGACACCTGCTCCCCCTTCACTAGGAATTACCCCCCAAGGATTTTGACTTCCCATGACTTTGGACTCTGCAATGAGCGAATCCAAATCACAAAATAGAGAATCAACAGCAATACAAATTACCGCATCTTGTTGGTTGAGCACGCTTAATGAGTCATGAATAAATCGGGGACCACCTACATGGGAGATATCGATCTTTGATAGCCACTTAGCATGCTCACTTTCTTCTATCCAACTAAGTAAACGGTTATTTTCTATCGACTCTGGGACAGAAATTATGACAGGAACAGGTTTAAGAGTTTTCGGTAACTTACTTAACATAGAAGAAAGCAGTGTATCGATCATATCGACAGCCCTGTCTTGCTTCTCCTCTCCTTTAATAAAGTCAGCTTTGGCGTAAGTATACTTATCGATTCCGTTTTCATCAGCTTGCTGATTAAAGCGAGCTAAATCCGCTTTAGCTACTGCCAATGAAATATCTAAATTCATCCCCATTGGGGTCAGTACATCAACATCCAAAACATATCGACCATAAACATTACTCATACTTTCTCTCCTACTTTGAGTACCTTGGAGGAAACGAGCAAATGCTCTTTAGCCTGACATGGGAAAGACGCGCTGTAACTGATCGTCAGGCGTTTTGCTTCTGTATCGATAAATACGGTATACATCGCCATTGGGATCCTAAATTTTTCTTCACCAAAATCAGCCACTGCAACATACTTTTCTGATGGAATACGGAAAGAAAAAACGTCATCATGAGAAAACCCACTCATCATCAGACGCTCTCCTCCTTCTAAAAAACCATTACATTGCTGATCTGCAGGCGCTGACTGGTAAAACCTGCGATTAAAATCTTCCGGTAACAGAGGGCGTCGAGACTCTTGCCACTTATCATCAAAAGTACCTGCGTATTGCATTCTCTCGGAAAAAAAAGGCGGAACAGGCCCAAGACCAGCAACACGTAAGTTTTTCGTATTTGGCCCCCAATCCTCATTAGGAAAAAACACCGATGGAACCCCTCTTTCCAACAGCTCCGAGCTACTTTTAGCCACGCCTGAACCAAGACGATTTCGCTCATCACCACCCAAAGCTCTTGAATAGTCAATTTCCGCCTCGACATAAGCTTTAGGGAGAGAGACCGTCACACTACCACCATGCTCAACCCACTGTCGCTCACCGTGTACTGCAATCGTTTTGTCGATATGACTATCAATGAGTATTCGACACTCATGATAGGTCACTGGGCGGTTTGCATAGGCTCTGGCTTTTCCGTAAACCAGCACATCCGTATTCTGCTTTGAGACTGGAAACTCATGATCAATTTTCATGGCCGATAAACCCGGTTCACCTAGATACACAGGATCATCATGAATCTCTTCGGCAAGGACTTCTTGCCAAACTTTTTCGTTTAAATTCCATTGACGTTTCGCCGTCAGCACCCAGACTTCATGCCCATTTTCGTCACGCTGAAAACGACCTTTTGTTTGCAAATCTGTCGTTTGCTCAATATCCCAAAGTTGCATTCTGGTTCCTTAGGTTAAATCGTTCAATCGCTGCTGGTTGATCGGAAATCTTACTGAAAAGCCAGTTTTGCTGTGCTACTGGCATTGTCCAACTCCACGGTATATAGATGCGTCCATGGATACAGAGATGTCGCCATATCCAATCTCGGTATTTCGCTGGTATTTTGATATTCTTCATCGCAAGAACAGTCGATTCATAAGTCAAGGTTTCGCCTAGGCGCATCGGCTTATTAACACGATGACCATCAAGCTTGCACCAATCCTCCAGTCGAACCACCGCTTCTCCCCATTCGTATTCAACGCCTAAATCATGAGGGTTTAGCGGAAAGCGATCGCCATACACAATATAAAGCGCAAATAGCCATTCCTCACCCTGTTCTTCATCAAGCGCCATCACATGCTCTACAGCTGAAGAAATCCATTCTGGGCGGCCGGTCAATACCATCTGAACTGGAGCCATGTCAGTTGTTGGATCAAACTGGTTAAACTCCACTAGTTCAAGGAGTTTCGCGTAGGTTGCAACATTTTCACTGGGTAACCCCTGCTCTTGAACACCAAAACGCTTTCTAAACCATGTGCCTCGGTCATGTTTACACAGCAATAATTCAAATAAGTATTTTTCATCATTTTGGATTTCATTGATCCATTCAATACTGTCTTCGACGTCAAACTTAGCAAGCACTGGATGTACCTCTTGCTCTTTAAGCGACTCATGCTTAATCCAATGTTTTGCAAGACCAATACTTAATGTCTGACGTAGCCTCATCAGCTCAAAACATAGCTGCCTCATCAAGACCTTACCTTCAACAAGCTGAGCTAAAGTGATATCCAAATAGGCGTTTTTTGAGTGCAACATGAGTAATGTTGCGTCATGAGCATCAAGGGATTCAGCAATCTTAAAGGCTGCGAGCAAGTGGTTACGATCCGCTTCAAACTCTGGCTCAAGCATCAGCCACACAAAAAGTTCTGGGGAAGTCTCTTTTAACTCATAAACCAACCCAGGGTGCAATTTATAGAATGCCAAGTAGACTTGCTTCACTTCATGCATTTGGCGCTCTACCAAACGTAAATAATCCTGACTGTTTGATGGGTAACCTTTACGGTGCAACCTTACCCACTGCTTGAAAAGGAAAAAGAGTGACTCTATGGCTAGACCCGATTTCTCATGACAAAACTCAAGCCATGCTGGCTTCAAAGCACTTAACTGAGCAATTTGAGAGTCTAGCTTCTCCATTGCTTTGGCAAGATCTTGATCATTTAATGCTGAGTTAAGCTGCTCTTTGGTAATTCTCTGTCTCATACTCTATCTGCGTAAATTGCTTAGTTGATAGCAACCGTTCCGCCCTGAATTTTCTGGGCTTTTTCAGCCTGTGAGGTTACATATTTAGCTTGAGTCGTAATTCGATCGTCTCTACCACTGTAACGAGTTTGAGTATCACCGCTCTTCACAATGAGCTCTTGTGACGTTTCTATCGTCATCTTCTCTGCTCGAATTATCACTTCATCGCCATCATTCAGCATGGAGAAGAAAATATCCGTCACCACAGGCAGGCTAACATCCTGATTAATAAACTCAATACGACAATTTAGCTTATTATCCATGGCTAATTTAAGCTCTGACTTTCTAAAGCCACGACCCAACCTAGCAGAAAGGGGTTGACCGAATGGATTACCTTCGAAGTCGACTCTCACACTGTCCTGAGTTTCGTTAAAGTCGACTATGGTGCCAAAACGGGAAAAGCAAGCCGATTGCTCGGCTTGCTGTGTTTCTAACTCTAATTGTTCTAGGTGCTTTTGCTGTTTCATTAGTTAATCGCTACGTTGCCACCCTTAATCACCACTTTGTCGCTTCCTTCAACCGTAATGGATGAACCGGAAAGCTTAATGCTGCCGTCGCTGTTCATCACCAAAGACGACCCACCAGTTTTCAAAACAATTTTGTCACCGCTGATCACTTGTGTTGCGGCATCGGCTTTGTATGACGTATTACCTTTCACCGAAACCGTCAGGTTTCCGCCTATAGTCAGGTTATCATCAGCACCTATGTCAGCTGAGCGAGAAGCACCGACCGCCAAGTTGCTGTTTTCCCCCACGTCTAAGTCATCGTTTTTGCCAATCTTAGTCGAGCGATTATCACCAATATCCAGTGTGGAGTTATTTTTAACCGTTTGAGTTTCGTTGGCGTTATATGTCACCGTAACGTCCTGCTCAACGGTTTCAGTAAATGTACTGTTTACTTGAGTCGTTTTGTGTCCGTCGATGGTTTCTTGGTGGTCACCGAAGACTTCATTAGTTTGATGACGGCCTACTTTAAGGAACTCGTCCTGACCAATCTCACGGTAACGGTTGTTCAGCACCTTAGTCGACATGTCTTTTTGAGCATGGAAGTAAATTTCTTCCTGATTCGCTTCATCCTCAAAGCTCATCTCATTGTAGCCAGTGCCCTTGTGCGTTTGAGTGCGGAAAGTTGTACGCGTTTTGTTCTCAGGCAATGAGTACGGAGGATAATGCAAACCATTGTATACCGCACCAGTTACTAGCGGACGGTCAGGATCGCCTTCAAGGAAAGTAACGACCACCTCGTGCCCAATACGCGGTAGATACACCGCTCCCCACGTTGGCGCAGCCATAGACTGACTGACACGAATCCAACAACTCGCATGCTCATCATTGTTACCGTATCGATCCCAGTGGAACTGTACTTTAATTCGACCCAATTTATCTGTATAGATTTCTTCACCCGCCGGACCGACCACAACCGCTGTCTGTGGACCATCCACCATAGGTGCAGGCAATTTCGGTGCTTTGAATATTACGTCTCGAGGAATACAAATAAATTGATTCTGATAAGTCGTAGGAGCACCGCTGTTTTCATCTTCATGCACTTGCGGATCATGACCACTATGGATGACAGACAGCATAGTATAATCGCGGTTGATCGCACTACGTGGGTGCTCGCTAATGTTAAAGCTGTAGCCAGGCACGACCCTCATGATATTCGACTCGGCTTCGATCTGCTGATTTTCTACCTGATGATCAGCAATCCATTCTGAAGCGCGGACTTGCCCCATCGCTGGGTCAACATAACGGCCAGGATAGTCAAACTGCTTAAGATCCTGATCTAAAGGACCGTCACTGGACATTTCCTGAGGGATCTTAGGCTGCTCATAATTATAGTCCGTGTAAGTTGTACTTCCCGTCCTTACACGATTTATCGCTGCTAGCTCAAAAATATGTTCACGATCTGCTACACCACCTGCGTTTGAATGATAGACCAGTGGCCCGACATAAGAAGCATTGATCGGCGTATTGAGCAATTCCGGAATAGCATCATTACTGTCGACGATAACCATGGTGTGATTACTTTCGGCGTGCTCGAAGTAGTACCACATACCATGTTCAGCAAGCATACGCTGGACAAAGTTGCTATCACTTTCACGATACTGCAGTACATATTCTTTTGGCGGATAAACACCTGATAACTCAAGGCGGTAATCAGTGACTGAAGCGTCATCAAGCACTTGAGAAATGATATCTGGAGCAGCTAAGTTCTGAAAAATTCGACAGTCTTGACGCTGCGTCATGAACCACATTTGTGGAACAAGAATGATTTGATAGCGAGAGAATCGACGCCCTGAACCAAGGAATCGTACTTCATTTACGACACCGTGGAACAAACGAGCAGAACCCACACCCTGACCAAATAATGTCAAAAGCGCAGGTTTACGGATAAGTTCATCAAAAGTAATATCAGCATCAAGTGAAAGTAATGAGAGGCTGACTTGAAATGGTTTCGACAGTTCTTCAGTTACTTGAAAACTTTCAACACGAAATTCATGACCACTACCCTGAACTTCAAATTTAAATTCTACGTCACTCGTACCTTCGTTATTTGGCATACCTTTCACCTGATACAAATAATAATATCAGGGCCAACCTAAGTTGGCCCTTAGCGTTCTGTAAGACGATCTTACGCTTCGCGTGGAGCACGCCAGTCGTCGTTACCGCCTTTACCCATAACTTCGTGAGTTACTTCGATAGCACGGTAAGTGAAGCTCAATACTTCTTCAGTTACACGGTCAGAAGTAGCAGCATCTTGACAGTGAGCCATACGAGTTTGCATATCTACTAGAAGAGCATCGATTAGTTTGATTGTGTAGTAATGCTCTTGCTTACCTTGTACTGAAGTACGGTAGAACTTGATGTTACACTCAGGCAGTTTTTCACCAGAAACTAGTGCGTTGAATAGAAGTGGTGAACAGCAGTCTTGTGCTTTAGTAACGACTACAGGCTTGTGAACACGTTGACCTGTTGGCTGACCACTTTGTGGATCACGTGGAATAGTTAGTACGTGATCAAGTTCTTGAACTAGGAACTCATCAACGTGAGCTTCTTGCCATGAGTTACCAACTGAGTCAGCTGAGTAAGCGTCTTTTGTGATATCGCCTTGAGTTTCGCCTGTGATAGACATATATGCAGGAGTTGGCATCTTGTATTCCTTCTAAAAAATTCTATTTATTTAAATTCACCAAATCGCTTATTACCGCGACCCGAATAGCTTAATACAAACTCCGTGCCAACTTTGCAAACCATAAAAATCAACAACTTATGAAGTTAATGTTATTATTAGTGTGATCTATCAATTCAATAAATTGTAAAATTTAACAACTTCTTGTGATTTAAAAACAATTTATTGTTGCTCAGATAACTTGGTAAAACAACGGCTGGCAATAGAGTAAAAAAAGCGTTATTAACGGCCATTTAAGACAGAATAACTAAAATAACAATCATTGTGACGGCCGCATGTAAAAAATAGGGTTTTAAACTATTCAATATCGCTTAACAAACAACCATGAAACACCTGTTAAAATAGCGGAGAAAAAAAAATGACTTTTATTATTTAGTACAATTCGAGCCAACTTTAAACAAACCATAAGCTCGATAAAGACAATGATAAATATTAATCTATCTTCATTAATTCAACGTCTGCACCCTATCGCAAAAGTCGCGCTAGAAGACGCCGCAGCTTTAGCTGTATCGGAAAAGGCCAACGAAGTACAAATTGAGCACTTCCTGCTAAGTTTGCTTGAAAGACCGAATAGTGATTTCGATGTTCTGCTTGCACACTTCGACTGTTCGGAAAACATTTTACGTCAATCGATTCGCTCTACTTTAGATACAAGCCCAACAGGTAACGGCGGAAAACCTGTCTTTTCGGCTTTATTGATCGAATGGTTACAAGAAAGCTGGCTAGTTTCTTCATTAGACCTATCTCAAACGCAGATCCGTTCTGGTGCATTACTACTTACCTTAGTCAGTAACCCTCTACGTTACGGACAGCATGGATATTCTGCTCTTCTTGAAACAGTAAACCCAGACAGCCTAAAGCGTAACTTTGGCGAGCTGACCAGCCAGTCCCTTGAGGCTCAGGTTGCAACATCTGAGAACACTCAAGCTCGTGAGGAAGGTTCGGCACTGAGCAAGTTTACAACCGACTTTACCGGGAAAGCGCGTAAAGGCGAGATAGACCCTGTTTTCTGCCGCGATCAAGAAATTCGCCAAATTGTCGATATTCTTGCTCGTCGTCGTAAAAATAACCCAATCGCTGTGGGTGAACCAGGTGTCGGTAAAACGGCAGTGGTTGAAGGGCTAGCACTGAAAATTGTTCAAGGCGAAGTGCCTGATAACCTGAAAGGTGTTGAGCTTTATGGCTTAGATATGGGTCTACTTCAGGCTGGTGCAAGCGTCAAAGGTGAATTTGAGAAGCGCCTAAATGCCGTTTTAGATGAAGTGAAAAATTCACCAACACCAATCATCTTATTTATTGATGAAGCACATACGCTTGTCGGTGGTGGTAACCAAGCCGGCGGTAGTGATGCTGCAAACCTGCTGAAGCCAGCGCTTGCCCGTGGTGAAGTAAAAACAATCGCAGCGACAACTTGGTCTGAGTATAAGAAATACTTCGAGAAAGACCCAGCGCTTGCTCGACGTTTCCAACTGGTTAAACTCGATGAGCCATCACCTGAGCAAGCGGCTCTGATTATCCGTGGTCTGCGCCCTGCTTACGAGAAGTCTCACAACGTTTACGTTCGTGATGATGCCATTACAGCCGCAGCTGCGCTTTCTGCTCGTTACATTTCAGGTCGCCAACTGCCAGACAAAGCCATTGACGTTCTGGATACTGCTTGTGCACGCGTCAACATCAGCTTAAATGCCGTCCCTGCTTCTGTCGAAACTTTGCAGCAAGAGCTTGCCGCTCAAACTCGCGAACTTGAGGCTCTTGAGCGTGACCAACTTCAGCAAACTGGCGACAAACACAGCCTAGCTTCTATTCCAGATCTAAAGACCAAGATGGAAGAAACCCAAGCTGAACTTGAAATCCAAGAAGCTCAATGGAAAAACGAGAAAGAGCAAATTGAAGAAATGATCGCTTTGCGAACTCGTCTTCATGAGCTTGTATCTGGCGAAGAAATTGAAGTTGCTGATGCTGAAGAAGAAAGTGAAGAAACGCAAACCTCTCCTTATGCAGAAATGGATGAAGAAGCGGTGCGTATTGCTATTGCAGCTTGCCAAGAGCAACTGGATGCCATTCGTGGCGGTAACCCACTGGTGCACTTTGAAGTTGGCCCAGATGAAGTCAGCCACGTGATCTCTGACTGGACTGGCATCCCTATGGGTAAAATGCTTCAAGATGAAGCAGAAACAACTCTGAAACTGAAAGATAGCCTCACTAGCAATATCAAAGGCCAAGAATACGCTATCGATGCTTTGGCTGAAGGGATCCAAACGGCAAAAGCCGGCTTAGGTAATCCAGATGCACCAACAGGCGTGTTCTTACTTGTCGGCCCAAGTGGTGTAGGTAAAACAGAAACTGCACGTGCTATCGCGGATCAGCTATTTGGTGGTGAGCGCTTTATGACCACCATCAACATGTCAGAGTTCCAAGAGAAACACACTGTTTCACGCCTGATTGGTTCACCTCCAGGTTATGTTGGCTATGGTGAAGGCGGAATGCTTACAGAAGCGGTACGCCAACGTCCATACTCTGTTGTTCTATTGGACGAAGTAGAGAAAGCGGACCCAGAAGTACTTAACCTGTTCTATCAAGTCTTTGATAAAGGCACACTGAACGATGGTGAAGGCCGCTCAATCGACTTTAAGAACACCTTAATCATCATGACAAGTAACCTAGCAACTCATGAAATTGAGTCACTGGTACAGCAGTCTAAAGATATTGATGCTGGTGTAATTGCAGAAGCCATTCGCCCAACCCTAAACCAACACTTCAAGCCAGCTCTACTTGCTCGCATGTCAGTATTGCCGTTTGTACCTCTATCAGACGAAGCAATGACAGACATCATCCACCATAAGTTGGGTAAAGTGTCAGAGCGTCTGCAGAATCATCACAAGCTGTCATTGAACTATGACGATACCCTAGTCGAATTCGTACTCGGTAACTGTCGCTTAGCAGAAACCGGTGCACGTAATATTGATGCGGTAATTAATCGCCAATTACTTCCTCAACTGTCGACCCAACTACTAGTGCACGATAAGGACGAGTCGCATAGTCAGATCACTGTCTCTGTCGATGAGCAAGGAACGCTATCTTATGCGTTCAGCTAATCAGAACGATCTGAGTAATGCACTGTTAGCGATCAGCCAGTCTCTGGCTGATCGTACCCAGCTTGCACAAACTTTGGATGCGGTGCTCACTGCAGCGCGTCAGATGACGTTTTCCAAACACGGCATCATCTACGTTCTTGATCAGACGGGTCAGGCTCTGATCCCAAGCATTGTTCATCACAACGAACAAGCGCTCACTTCACACCCTTGGCAAGCTCTCTCGTTCGATCAAACTAGCCAAACCGATCCGTTTAACTACGCGATACAGAATGGCGAAGTCGTTCTGATTAACGAGCTTTATCAGTACAATGGTTATGATTGTGAAGCCATCTATGAGACAGAGCTTACGCTTGGCATCAAAAGTGCCAACCTACTTGCATGGCCACTCGTTGATGACAGCGGTAAAACCATTGGTTTATTAGCTCTATTCGACTTGAGCGTAATAGATAATGAATCGGCGCTAACGGCATTTTGCAATATGGCAGCAAACAGTATTCGACAAGCCGTTTGGCTTGAAGAATACGGCTATATGATCAAAAGCCTAAGTGCCGATAATGCCGCTTTAGTCCGTGAGAACCAACACCTCAAAAAGCGCAAACAAAGCCACTACACTGGGCCGATTGCAGAAAGCGAGCAAATGCTGGAAGTTCTTCGTCGTTTAGAGAAAGTACTGACGCTTCCAGTCGATGTTTTACTTCGAGGTGAGACAGGAGCAGGTAAAGAGGTCATCGCGAAATACATCCACGAGAACTCCAACCGTGCCGATCAACCCCTTATTGTGCAAAACTGTGCGGCGATTCCTGAGCAATTGCTTGAGTCTGAACTTTTTGGTCACAAAAAAGGTTCATTTACCGGTGCAGATAAAGACAAGGTCGGCTTGTTTGAAGCTGCTCATGGCGGAACTCTTTTCCTTGATGAAATTGGTGATATGCCATTATTGCTTCAAGCTAAGCTATTGCGTGTTTTGCAGGAACGCAAAGTACGTCCTGTTGGGGCCAGCCAAGAAGTCGAGGTGGATGTTCGTGTTGTCGCGGCTACGCATTGTCATTTGATGGATAAAATCAAAAATGGCGAGTTCCGTGCCGACTTGTTCTATCGCCTCAATGTCTTCCCTATCACCCTTCCTCCTTTGAGAGAGCGTGAAGCCGATATTTTGCCGCTAGCCGAACATTTCGTAAAGCAGAGCGCTTCTAACTTAGGCCTTGCTCAAGCGCCAGGGTTTAGCGCTAAGGTGCAAAAGCAGCTTCAGGAATACTCATACCCCGGAAACGTTCGCGAACTAAAAAACATCGTTGAGCGTGCATTGCTCCTGTCGGATTTTGAAACGATCAGTCAGATAGAGCTAGGTGAAGCTGAGGCCTTAGTGGATGAGCCTCAAATAGCAGAGCCCATTGAGGTAGAGATCGAGCCATCGCTTATCGTTGAAGATGAACCCGAAGAGGAATCTACAGAAGTTATTGATTACTCGAAAGGTCTTAAGGAAGCGGTAGGCGAATACGAGAAGAACGTCATTCTCGACTGCCTGAATGCCTCTAACTGGCAAATCAAACGTGTGGCGGAGCAGCTATCACTGCCTGTCAGCACATTGAGCCACAAAATGAAGAAGTACGATATTTCCACAACGAGCTAAATTGTGCAGGTGTTGGACAATAATAAAAAACCGCCATTTCTGGCGGTTTTTTCTATATCTGCAGTAACTCGGGTTCTGGTGCTTTCAATAACGTGGATTTATCCTTAATCCACTTTTCAAGCCACTCCGCTCGTTTCTCTTCTGTATCCAGTTTTTGCCAGTAACGTGCGGCAGACAGGTTAAACACTTCTTGCTCAGGTGCTGTTTCACTCCAAGGTTTATTACCCGTTATTTGTTTGGCCTGTGGCAACCTCAAGGAAACATCTGGCAATGGATAAGCTTCGTTAAGCGCCGTTTGCTGTAATGAATCAATGGAAAGAATAAATGACTTCAAATCTTTACCATCAATAATATCACCATAAGGTCGAAGCCCTTTTACATGTTTACCCGTCGGTGACACGTAGCTAAAATCAAAGCACATCAAGTAAAGGTGCTTTTCTTCCTTCCCTTTTAGAATCCCCTCGTAGTCACCGCTTTTCTCTTCAACATATTTCAGAGCATCACGGGCAAAATCCGGCAGACCATTATTTAACGGGCTATCGTGTTCAAGTTCAAAATCGTAAACAGCTTCATGATAACCAGAATGACCCATTTCATAACGAGTCGTTTGCTTGATCGTCACTTTGCCCGAATAGTACATGTAGTCATGAATTATAGGCCCTTGTTCTGCTAGCTTGAGCGTCATTTGGCATTGGTCTGCATTGAGATCCATGGTGTCATACTCTTCGTGAGAAGTTTCATCACCCAGCATCGCCACATAGATCTTAAAGGACTGTTCTTTTTCCCAGTTAAACTTGTTGATTGAATCGAAAGATGTCCATTGTTCAGAAATTCTAAGCTCACCATCAATTTCAATACCAAGGATACTAGTCACATCACCTTTCAAGGCTTGAGGTGTGTTATCACGCTTAGAAGTCGATTCACTCATGACAAACTCTTCGATCAAGAAGTCACGATCGTTGAGGATTTTTTTCTGTGAAGCGCTTTCACTCAATATATAATCTTTGCCTTGAATACCGTAATGCATACGCTTTTCATGGGTTTCAGTACCTTGTTTGTTCCAAGTTGCCAATGACAAATCAATGTTATCTAAGCGGAAGATATAACGCATAGCATCAAACTCATTGGCTTCATTCAGGTATTCAAATGCTGACTGCCCTTTCACAAAGGCGGAGATTTCATCCAACCATGTCGCAGCACAAAGTGGTTTCACGCCATTAATTTGGTTTGCACCGAACCAGAAGGTAGGTTCAAACTCAACGGCAGATAATAATAAATCCTCTTGTGAAGCCCCTTGAGAATCAAAGTACTCGGCAATTTCATTGTTCGGGTCGATGAAGCCTTCTTTACCTTTGTGCGTGAAGAGTACGTCAAAAGATGGCCCAACAATATCAAAGCCCGTGACTTCTGCACGGTAGTCAATCGCTTGTGTAAAGACTGACTTCTTACTCTCAGTGGCCTTTGCGGTGAGAATGACCTGAACTTTGACACGAGTCATCGGCCCTATCTTTCTTTGTCCGCCTTTTTCGAGCCAATCCTTGTAAGTGCACCAACCTGAAACTAAACCGTTGTTCGCGTCAGAGTCTGCGCTTTCTTGGACCAGAAGTCGCGTAAAGCCAATATCTTCTTTCTTAAGATTCTGCTTGTTTAAATCGAAGTCTCTACAGAACTGCTCAAGAGAGTTAGTGACCGTATCCAAGTACAACGCAGTTTGGACAGGGAAACCACTGTTGAACGCCCCAAATACTTTGTTGCTCCAGTCAAGCCCATAATAATAGTTACTACCTAGCCTATGGTATGATGGCTGAGTGTTGAAACGGTTTATCCAGTTTTGAGCCAGTGTATTACTGACATTGACGGGGGCTTCCCAGTCATCGCTCATCACGTAATTCTCGATAAACTGACCGACACGGTATTTCTCAACCAATTCGTCATAGCTGGTAAAAAGCCCTTGCTTAGACGAAATAATGGCCAATAACTCGACTAAGGAGTTAAGCGCGTAAGCTCTTAGTAAGAATCGCTTGAGGAGTTCTTGTTGAGAAATCTTACTGTTCAGATGCTGGTCCACTTCTTGATCGGATTCAACATCTTTTTCAATTGTATGATCTAACTCGTTATAGATTTTTAGGACTTCTCGGTTGATATCACCCAACGTGTTGAGATCTGTCTTGGTCTTATACCTCTGTTTAAGGTCTTCAAACGTGCTTTGCCCGAACAAATCATCGTAAAAGTCCGCGGCACTGCTCATTAATTGCCCTGTTTCTTTAGCCAAGAAATAATAAGCAGCGTATGGAGCCGCCGGAGTAAGTAGTGCAACACCAGCAATAACGTCGAACGTGGACATCCATAGCTCTTCTTTTAGCGTATCCGCCTCTAGCATGAACGATTGCCAGATTTGATGATACCCTTCCAGCTTCATACTACCAGATCGGCTCGGTGGCAGAACCACCTTATAATCCGGTACCACCAAACGCACTTCGACTCTTCGGTCAGCCGCAATATCTGCACTATCCGATTGGTCAGTCGTATCCTCATAGTTAGATGCATCACCTTTTAGCAACGCGCTTTTACCGAAGTAACGAGTAATCAGTCTTGGTTTAATTGCCTGCTTATCTTCTGCATTCGCCAATAGTTTTTCTGACACAAACTCAGCTCTGCGTTTAGAAACCTTTAGGTTATTATCTTCGGTTCCTATCAAGCCGGCGTGACCATCAATTAAGATCTGATAGCTTGGATTCGCTTCCAGTAACATGGTGAGTTTATTACAGATATTGTCGAAGCCTGAATACAATGGCCGTACTTCGTTCTCAAGGTCAGAAGAGTTAAACTGGAAATTAAGATGCAAGGCGATACCTTGTGCATCTTCATAGATTCTTGCATCTTCCCCAAGGCTCTCCTGAATATCTTGAGCTTTGCTATACCATGACTCTTTGTCGTTGGATTTCCTAATAAATGTCAGGTGATTTAAGTAATGACCTGACATTTCTTCAAGCTTATTATACGCAGCTTCGCCATTAGTGATAGCATGCCTATAGCCTTTATACCCTTCCCACGAACTGATCGCAGCACTACCTGTCGCAACAATCGGTAAACCTCTTGAAACCAGTGTTCCAGACATCCATGACTTGGAGAGTCTTCCAACTGCAGATTGAAAGCTTTTGCTGCCCGAAGCATCTCTACCAATGGTGAACTGACGTTTTAAGTAAGGGTAATCAAACACCTTTTTCCTAAATATCAGAGCCGCTGTTTGACTAAAATTCAGCTGACGCTTTGCTAAGATATTTGCTATTTTGACGCCTTTTAACGCATCTTTCCTTGCGGCGATGGCCGCATGAACAGCCAACCCACTCATCACGATATCTGGGATAAGGCCCTGTTCGGTATTCTCCCATAACGAAAGGCCGATGGTTTTGGCAATGTCACCCGCAGGACCGTTAAGCTTGAGGCCATCCATCGATACAAAGTCCGATGTAATCGAGTCGTAGGTTTTTAGAATAGTGCCAGTTAGCGATAGGCTGCCCAAACCTGGGGTCGATTTCACCAGATGCGTCAATCCATTGGTGGCATAATCTTTATAGCTTGGCAACTGGGTGGGAAACTGCTGAATCAGTGTTTCTTCTAAGGTGATCATATCACCGCACACACAAGCCACTTTGCCAATTCCCGGGCTGGGTTTAAACATTAGCTTTTCATATAGCTCATAGGTGTATACATCTTGTGGTTCCTTTTCACCTTCACGGCATTCAATGGTCTTAGTTATATTCGCCAAGGTGACCGTATCGGGTAATTTAGCGTCGGGGTTGTCTTGTGTCTGTTCCCATAACCGTTTCCAAAACTTAACCCGAATCAGATAAAATCCATCATCTATCTTAGTCGGATCAAGGTGAAAAAATGCACTAGGAAGTCCTTCAATGGTCTCCTCTACTTCCCCCTCGACATAACCTTTCTTAGGCATGCTAACTAAAGCAGTAGCGATGACTTCCTCAGAAGCTTCACCGACACTGTCTGACCTTATATTGAGCAACGGCTTGACCAAGGTCACTTCTGCGCCTATATATAATGGGTCAGTAAACATCACAGCACACGTATGCATCTGTGGCATCATAAAACCCAAAATAGGCTTGTTGGGAGTTTTGAGCTTTAGCTCACGCCATTGATTGTAAGTTTCCTGCTGCTCTGTGAGGGCTTCACCATGCTCAGCAACATAAGCAGGGGCGAGTTGGCTCGGTAATATTTTACTGAGTTTAAAATTAACCCCAGTTTGTGATTGATCTACTTGTTGAACAAAATCACGAAGGTTCGCCGCCAAATCACCGGCCTCGGCTGCGCCACTCTCAGCTTCTGGATCACCGATCATCTGTGCCAACCAACTGACTGGAGGGAAACTAAGCTCATACTCAGTATCGGACTTGATATTTTCTACCCTAGCACTGTGATTAAGTAATATACGTTCAGTTTGATCCGACTCTGGAGCGCCGCTGTTGTCCTCTGTCGTCTCAACGAGCTCTCCTTCAATCGGCTGACCCTCTGAGTTTTTAATGGGCTGACCTAGTCCTAAATGCATTAGTTTACCAAAACGATCTGTGCCCCAAATTTGCGGCTTGTCGCTAGCGGATAAGGCGCCCAACACAACAGGGGTTAAAGGAATCGGACGAACTTTTTTATTTAAAAAGTCAATAGATGATAGGTCTCCGCCCATATGCCAATCTGTGAATATGGTGTTACCATCCGCGTCTTTACTCTGATCAAATACAGAGCCAAGCAAGTAAAAGCTTTTATCTAAAGTTGGTAACATTACTCACTCTCCTTAAACCAGTCACCATTATTGGCAAACGCGTTATAAAGGCTTATAGATTCAAGGCTTCGGTTATGACCCAATGGCCGCCAAGACCATGCTTTCTTAGTCGCTAGCTCACGAACTTCCATCACCATTGCATTCTGACTGGTTGAAATATAATTGGCATGCAAGCCTACAATGTAAGGAAAACCACTTGTCCAATTGGAGTCGTTTTTGCCAGATGTTTTATTCTTAACATTGACATAGAAAGAGTTTAGACGGTTTTTAACCCAGACATGGTCACCCAAAGGGCTGATTGAACGATGTTCAGCTCGAGACTCTTTAATTGAGTATCCATTATCCCAGTGAATAGCCCCTAACCGTTCATTGCTACCTTCTAAATACTCTGACACTGCAGTATCCGCGACAACTCGTCGCACACCACCTTTTATAACACTCGTATCGTTAATAGAAAGACCCGTATCTACTTTAGTCTTTTCATGAGTCGTTGCATCCCACTTATACACCGCTTTACCACTTGTATCCCTAGTCCGGTAGTAAAGGTAACTGCTGTCTTCAGCCCATAGAAAACCGATTGGCCCATTCACACCAAGACGAAATATTTCCTTTGTTTTTAGGTCGTAGACAGCTTTACCTGTACCTGAATAGCCAAATGCTAAATAGCGATTATTCGGTGAGCGCACCATTTTTCCTGAGCCACTCGCATTGGGAATTGGTAGCTCATCCACCACTAAACGTAAGTCCGTACCATCGGTTTTCATGCTCCAGATTTTTACCTGGCCTTCGTACTCGTTGTACATAGGGTGAGGCTCGTAGCCACGGTCATGGCTTAAATTGGCCCAGAAAAACTGCACGCGGGGCAAATCGTAAGAGCTAGCATCATTTAAATCTTCACGAGGCCACTCTTTAGCACGGTAGACAAAATACCTCGGCATCAATTGTTGTTGGCTAACAAAGCCCGAGTCTTCGGTAAACTGGCGAATTTTCGTCGGCTCCATGGTGTAGAAGTTGTGCTCTCCTACGTAAGTTTTGCCCTCGTCCTCGCCACAGCCGAACAAAAGCCCGACCGACAGCAGCAATGGAATGATTTTTTTCATAAATTAACCTAGCAAATTATTCGTTTTTAACGCTTTTTTAATAAAACGCATGATTCAATCGTATTTGATGGCTGTGTGCCGGCCGCACAAAACTAAACTCATTGTTCTTCTCATTGCTTAACCCAGTAGTTTTGAAACAGGAATACCTTCTTCCATCACAATAAGGTGCTGCGTTCCCGCTCCAGGGTTAGAGTGCGCACCACGAACAAGATCCACCTTCTCAACTTCTGGTGGTGGGAAAGAGAAATAAAATGTTTTGTAGCCTTCATCATCGAGCTGAGCAGCACGCATAAACGACTTTGACATCCATTCGTTTTCTCGACAACGTAAGGCAAAGAAATCGTCCTCCTGATCAACACCTTCCTCATAGAGATAGCGTAGATAAGGTAAAGCGCCTTTAGGAGTCATTTTCACTGCCGCAATATTACAACTATTCTGGCTATTGACGAGTGCTCCAGATGCGGCTTGAGTACTGGTTTTTGGTACCGCTAGTACTAAATCTCCAGCATTATCAAATGATTGATTACTACTGTACATTTCAAGATCAGTAAGAGGCTCTGCAATGGAAGCAGGATCACTCTCCAATTCAGATAATTGAGTCAACGTCAGCCTTTCCGCACTGTAATGCAAGTAACATTCGCTCTGCACTTCTCCGGCCACCTTATACGGCACCCAAATATGGGGTAGAGGCACACCTTGCGAAATTCTCTCTGTTATACTTCCAGCTTTGAATGGACTTTCTTTAGTCATTAAGGTGAGAGGCTCTAGATCAAGATCTGTGAAAACCACTTCTACCTCTTCATCTGTCAAGCCAAAGACTCGCGCGGTTTGGTCAGTCGACAACTCTCCTTGGTATACTGACTTTCCATCCTGAATCACCTCAAATGGTTCCTCGCCGACATAGTAATCTTCTATTAAGGTTCCACCGTCAATATCAACATGCCTCAACCTTTTCGCCGTTACGGGCTCCTGATTACGATAGAAATCAATATCTACATCAGCAAAGTAGCTCTTCGAGGTCACTTCAAGCTCTCGCCAAACTTTGTTATTCCAGACAACATAGAAGTAACCAGAATCAAGCATTTCCGAAGTATCGTCGCCATTGAGGACAGGGAGTATCGGCACTAACACATTATCCCATTCATCCATCTCGTCGCTGGCGTCCACTGGCTCAACATTCTCTGTCAGTAATAACTTGAGTGGGGTGGTAGAGCCGCTAATAGGGATGGCTAAATAAAGATTCCTTGGTTCTGCTTCGAGGCCCTTAAAAACGGCAACACTGCGGTGGCTTTTGCTAGAGTCTTTGCGAGGTTTAGCAATCTTTTCTTTCTGATTGTCCGTTGCGGATAAAATCAGGTAAGCGGCATTACTAGGCCACTGCCCCGCAAACTCAATCACGATTTTTTTATCCGGAGACGGTTCAACAGGCGTATAGCTAAGGTTGCGCGCCAAAGGTACATCGTCTGTAACAGCCTTGTAGTTCGCTTTGATGATCTTTTTAGGTTGTTCAGCGGCAAATTGATCAACTCGCATCTTCAGCGCTGGATACGCTTCAAGCTGAGCATCAGAGAGAGGAGTTCGCCGAGCAAAGGAGGACAAAGCCACCCACTCTGCACGTACAAGACGCTGTTTGATCGAAGATAATAGGCTGTGGGTATCTTTTTTAGCCGACTGAGGGAGAGTATCAGACAAAGGCTTAGGGAGCTGTCTGAGCATATCCTGAAGATTGCGCGTACGCGAAAGCTGCCCGATGCATTCATCTGGCGACAGTATGTAGTCTAACACGTCCCTAGAAACTGAGTTTCCTGGAACAAACTTGCAAATTAATTGCATTTTAGTTCTCCACAACCATTAATGTCTTTTGATTGCGGTAACAAGTAGACCCTAAAAGAGGTCTCTGTAACGATTTGGTGGCCTTCATGGTAATAAGTTACTTATTACATTTCAACAAGCTAAATACAATAAGTAAAATAAACCAGTAAAATAGGCACAATAACTCAAAATAACACCACTTTAACTAATCATTACGTCATTAGTGCACATAAAGGTATGTCTCATTTATGGCAACCAAAATTCATAAAAATGACGTCCGTTCCATACTGAACAGTTTGTGATTAAATGTTAGTAATTATTACTATAATCAGCTGTCGTTTCTAATATTGATGACTAAGATGCATTGTATCTACATCTATGACTTTATTAATATACGCTGAGTGAATAAGAAATAAAAAAAAGACGTGATTGAATATCACGTCAATGTACCAATATATTGTAGATACTAAACAGATAGTATTCACCACCTGTGCAGGATAGCACCCTTAGGCGCAGCGCCACTATACAAGGTCTGAGACACAATGCAACGTGGCGAAATTCATGAGATTAATTACACTTCGACAGCCATTATCGAGCGTAAGATAGTCAATTAATCGAGTGAATGTACAATCAGACTATTTCAATATTCATTTCGTTTATCATCAGATGTTTTAAATAAAAAAAACGCCAATAAAAATTGGCGTTTTGGTTCAAAAATTAAAGCACTGTCTATATATACGACCTATTTATAGACAATACGAGTTTTAATTTAACGTAAAAGTATCGCTCCCTTCACCTGATGCATTCTGACTGTTGGTTACCACTGCGGTAACATCGACTGAACCACTGGCTAAGCCCGATAGATCATCAAACGTTACCGTTTGTTCAAAAGCGCCATCCGACAAGTTTACGTTTTTATCTAGAGTCACTGTGTTTTTACTCTCATCTTCAAACGTTAGCTTCAACGTCGCGGAGTTGCTTGAATGCGTGGCGTTGCCTTTCACCGTCACCGTTCCTGCGTTGACCGTTACCTCGCTTATGGTCACTACTGGCTGCAACACAAACTGGTGGTCCGTGTTCTCCGCACCTGGGTTGCCTGACTCGTCTTGGTATCCTTTAATAGTCAGTGGCAAGGATTCCAACGTATTATCGACACTGCTAATGTCAGCCGTTCCGTTCCAAACGTCCTTCGCTTCATCGTCACCNTGGTATCCTTTAATAGTCAGTGGCAAGGATTCCAACGTATTATCGACACTGCTAATGTCAGCCGTTCCGTTCCAAACGTCCTTCGCTTCATCGTCACCTTCCCAGCTAATGGCCTGATCGCCCAGTTGGCTGCCTGAAGATTGCGTCACCTTCTCTGAAAAGGTTACCGTCACTTTCACCTTGCTTGGCTCCGGTCGCTCAAAGCTCACTGGGTTGGTTGATGCCAACGTCGGTGTTTGCTTGTCTAAGATAAAGGAGGTTGTTCCTTCACCTGAAGCATTCTGACCGTTGGTTACCACTGCGGTGACATCGACTGAACCACTGGCTAAGCCCGATAGCTCACCAAACGTTACCGTTTGTTCAAAAGCGCCATCCGACAAGTTTACGTTTTTATCTAGAGTCACTGTGTTTTTACTCGCATCTTCAAACGTTAGCTTCAACGTCGCGGAGTTGCTTGAATGCGTGGCGTTGCCTTTCACCGTCACCGTTCCTGCGTTGACCGTTACCTCGCTTATGGTCACTACTGGCTGCAACACAAACTGGTGGTCCGTGNATCGCTCAAAGCTCACTGGGTTGGTTGATGCCAACGTCGGTGTTTGCTTGTCTAAGATAAAGGAGGTTGTTCCTTCACCTGAAGCATTCTGACTGTTGGTTACCACTGCGGTGATATCGACTGAACCACTGGCTAAGCCCGATAGCTCACCAAACGTTACCGTTTGTTCAAAAGCGCCATCCGACAAGTTTACGTTTTTATCTAGAGTCACTGTGTTTTTACTCTCATCTTCAAACGTTAGCTTCAACGCCGCGGAGTTGCTTGAATGCGTGGCGTTGCCTTTCACCGTCACCGCTCCTGCGTTGACCGTTACCTCGCTTATGGTCACTACTGGCTGCAACRCAAACTGGTGGTCCGTGTTCTCCGCACCTGGGTTGCCTGACTCGTCTTGGTATCCTTTAATAGTCAGTGGCAAGGATTCCAACGTATTATCGACACTGCTAATGTCAGCCGTTCCGTTCCAAACGTCCTTCGCTNGTTGATGCCAACGTCGGTGTTTGCTTGTCTAAGATAAAGGAGGTTGTTCCTTCACCTGAAGCATTCTGACTGTTGGTTACCACTGCGGTGACATCGACTGAACCACTGGCTAAGCCCGATAGATCATCAAACGTCACCGTTTGTTCAAAAGCGCCATCCGACAAGTTTACGTTTTTATCTAGAGTCACTGTGTTTTTACTCGCATCTTCAAACGTTAGCTTCAACGCCGCGGAGTTGCTTGAATGCGTGGCGTTGCCTTTCACCGTCACCGCTCCTGCGTTGACCGTTACCTCGCTTATGGTCACTACTGGCTGTAACACAAACTGGTGGTCCGTGTTCTCCGCACCTGGGTTGCCTGACTCGTCTTGGTATCCTTTAATAGTCAGTGGCAAGGATTCCAACGTATTATCGACACTGCTAATGTCAGCCGTTCCGTTCCAAACGTCCTTCGCTTCATCGTCACCTTGGTATCCTTTAATAGTCAGTGGCAAGGATTCCAACGTATTATCGACACTGCTAATGTCAGCCGTTCCGTTCCAAACGTCCTTCGCTTCATCGTCACCTTCCCAGCTAATGGCCTGATCGCCCAGTTGGCTGCCTGAAGATTGCGTCACYTTCTCTGAAAAGGTTACCGTCACTTTCACCTTGCTTGGCTCCGATCGCTCAAAGCTCACTGGGTTGGTTGATGCCAACGTCGGTGTTTGCTTGTCTAAGATAAAGGAGGTTGTTCCTTCACCTGAAGCATTCTGACTGTTGGTTACCACTGCGGTGACATCGACTGAACCACTGGCTAAGCCCGATAGATCATCAAACGTTACCGTTTGTTCAAAAGCGCCATCCGAAAAGTTTCCGTTTTTATCTAGAGTCACTGTGTTTTTACTCTCATCTTCAAACGTTAGCTTCAACGTCGCGGATGTCCCTGTTCTTGTGGTAGTTCCTTTTACCGTTACTTTGCGCGCACTCACTACAAGCTCAGTGATTGTCACCTTAGGTTTCAGTAACAACTTTTTATCTTGATAGGCTACGCCCTCATTCGTGTATGTATCACTAAAACCAGCAATCACTATTGGCATTTCAAGATCTGTGTCATTGGCACTTGGAACCTTGACCTTACCTGTCCAACGGTCACTTTCACCGCTAGCAGCATCCCAATTGATTTTGGTTGTGCTGGTATTGAGATACGACTCCGAAGGCTCTGAGACCGGCTGTGAAAATTCCACTGTCACATTGATGGTATCCCCTGTATCTGCATATTCAGGATTGAGCGATAGTGATTTTACTGTTGGCAGTACACCTTTAACCTCTAGATTAAACGTATCCCCTTTACCCTTGATTCCCTTCTCACTTTGATAGGCATCGTCTTCTAGGGTAAAGGTGATGGTTTTATCTTCTCCTTGAGGCGCTTTGTAGTTAGCGATCCAAATAATATTGTCTGTTGTAGATAATCCACTCAGAGTGCCCACATCACCACTTCCACCCGCTTGGGTGAGTTTTATATCGCTCAGCGTAAAGTCTTGGACCTTTTCAGAAAACTCGATTTTCAGCTGAGTCTGTTTATCACCTCCAATCGGACCTTGCGGTGTGGCTGATATTGCTTTTACCTCTGGGGTCGTAGCGGCGACTACCGTGGTCTCGATTTCTTGCGATGAATTGACCTTTCCAGCAAGATCACGAGCGTTAATCGAAACCCGATAAACACCCGCTGGGACAGAGAATCTGAAGACGTACGGCTTACTACCATCCGTCGGTTCTGCTACAGATTTAGGCGGAATTTTGTCGCCACCAGCTTTCAACGCAAGCTCTGCATTCACCTCATTCAAGTTCGTATCCAAGACGTTTGCAGTCACCTCGACTAAGTATTCGCCATTATCATCTGGTGCGAAGGTTTTTTGCTCGGCTTTTAGGTTACTCACGCTCGGGTCTTGGGTATCAACAACAGACTTTATACCTTCAACGCCATACTCATTCCCCGCGTAAGAGAACTTTTCAAGCGTGCGACCAATCGAGTCCGTTACCGCCACTTTCAACATGTACTGGCCTTGATCCGTGTTATTGAAGCTAAATGTGCTGGTTGCAGACGTGTCGCCAAACAACGCCGACTGTTCGATTGATTCTCCAGGTGAAACAGGCATAAGAGTGATACGGTAACTTTCTGCAGTAATACTACTCGTAGCATTCACTTTTAGTGTCATTTCTTGACTGGTACGGCCAAGTACAAGCCATCCCCCTTCTATACGCGCATTATCCGCCAGAGATAACACTACAGTAGGTAGCGCTATATTGACCTCCTTATTGTTCACAGTTGTAGTACGGCCCACTTTGTCTTCAGCCGTGAAGGTTACGGTCAACTTGTTCTTGTTGGCCAGTTCCGATGCCTTGACCTCAAAGTAGGTAGACTCATTATTGAGCCCTTCATCTCTGGTGAAAGTCTGGCCTAGCTCTTTCACTGTGTAAGTGACTCGAGCTAACCCGCTTCCGCTGTCGGTAATGGGGAAAGTGAACCTGACTTTGTCACCCTCTTTTTCCACTACCACATTAGTGTCACCAACCTCAGGGGCTTTTTTGTCAACGATAAACGTTACCTTATTAAGCTTAGTATCAACAGTGCTTTTGCGGTTAAACACATCCATCGCTCTCGCTGTAACCTCCAAGGATTGAACGTCAGTGTCAGGCACGTTAGCGTTAAACTCCGCACATAGGTATTCGTCATTCTCTCCACACTTTGTTACTGCCTCAAAGTTATCCTTATGATTGGTATTGGCAGTAGAATAAGTGGTGTCACCTACCTTGACAGTTAACACTTCCAGCTTCGAGCCATTAGGTAACAGCGTTTTAAGGTTGATGCTTATCAGGTCCTTAACGACGGTGTTTTGAACAAGGGGGGTCTCAATATCGTCTGTACTGGTGATTGCAATTGTCGGTTTGCCTTCCGGAAGCTTTAATGAAAGCTGAGAAAAATCGGCCGTATTACCTGCATTATCACTTAAGTTCTTAACGTTAAAGATATGCTCCGTGTTACGTGGATCGATGAAAGTTGTGTAATTCTCAATATAGCGACATGTCACACCATCAGAATTGCGTACACACTCTTTAGGCTTTATTGGATCAATATTGTTGATTCTAACAAGCTGTGGTCTAAAGTCTTGCGGATCTGTATTAATATTGACCCGTGATTGGTTGTCAGTAAATCCGAGCTGGATGCTTAATTGCTTGTCTTTATTTGCAGATGGACTCGCTGGAATAACGTTTTCACCCTTTAATAAGTAGTCTTTTTGCACAGACGTTGGTGGGTTGACATCCATTTGATTGAACGTAAACCTTTGCACGTTCGGAGTTCCATTTTTGCCTTTGGTTTTAACAATTAATACCACAGGTGAGTCTTGAAAGTTCTGGTTAGACTTCACCGTACAACTTGGGGTTTTCCCAAGCTCACCTTCCAGTAGCCCAGAGGTCGCTCCCAAATTATCTGTTGGTGCTTGGTCCAACGTATAGTTTTCACGAACCCAACATTGGAGCTCATTTGGTGTGACTGCGCTTGTTACCTCAAAATCCACCTTTAGCTCGCCATTGGCTATAAAGTTTTGGAAATCTTCCGGCGATTTAACCTTAAGCCTTACCCCTTGCCTTTGAACACTTAACGTCTCTGTTATTTCTAGAGGGTTTCGCTGTGCGTTATCCCCTCCATCTAAGTATTTGGCGTTATTATATGCGTAAATAGATACAGTGTAGATACCGTCTTTAGCCAGCGCGCTTTTTTGAATAACAGATTCCCATTGATCCTCACCTTTGTAAGTAAAGCTGAGCGTAGTTCCGGCCTCTTCACCAGTCGTAGTTCCGGCTTCTTCACTCTTAAAGTGGTAAGAGCCGGTTATCTCATCTATGCCGCTAATATCTGAAATCTTCAGAAGGAGTTTGATACCGTCAGACTTAGTAATAGTATTGTCAACGCCAATGGATTCATTATTGGTTACGTACACAACATCAGTTATTTCTCCTTCTGGTGCTTTCTGTTTGATATGCAGTTTAAATGGCACCGTGGAAGCATTGCCGCGGATATCTTGCGCCTTCAGTTTTACGGTAATAGCATCTTCACCCGTTGTATCGAGATTTGACGGTAGTGGGATCTTATATTGGCCACTAGATTTATCTAGGTTTGGCTTGGTTCCTTCTCCATTTGGCGCAACATCGCCCTTGAATATCCAATACTCAAACTTGTTCTTATCTACACCATTTGAGTTTATCGAGCCGTTGTCGTCATAGTCTTCCGCAATGATCGTGAGCTCATAACCGGGCACATAAAAATCATTCTCTTCATGCCCATTCAATTTTAGTGATGGGCCTTGCGTATCAATGATCACATTAGACACATTGGAACTTGATACAAATCCATGAATGTCGGTCGCTTTAACAAAAAGCTTAGCGCGGTTACTGTCGTCTGTAACAATCTTGTTCTCGTCATTGCTTTCCGGGTATGTGCCCTCAAAGCTAGAGCTCCACTCGCTTGCTGTCCAATCTTTTAAGAAGGTTTCACCGGAGTCTGTTTTCTGATAAAGCGAGATTTTCTCTACGCCGGAGTCATCTGTGACGCTATTAAATTTCGCCGAGAACTTAGCTCCCAATACACCTGTCTTTTGTGAGACATAGTCGACTAACCATGGGTCTTGGAAGTTGATAACGGGCCCTTTTTTATCGACTTGAAATTTGATTATCCCTACTTTACTGGTATTAGGCGGGTATGCCTTATCTGTCGCTGTATAACGTAAGGTATTGGTTTGACCATGCGTAAAGGCATCGGCAATAAGCTTGACGCCAACGTTAGGTTGAGCCCCTTCCAAACAAGGCACAGTATCGTCATCACTACAAAGACCTAAAATGGTAAATGGACCACCACTACCTATTTGGAGTCTGACATCAAGTTTGTCACCTGGGCTATGATCGCCCCAGATAGGCGCAGGTTTTAATGTGGTATTGCCTCCCAGCATTTTTTCTGCGGTCCTGTTTTCAACTTCAGGCGGTACTGAGTCAACCCGAACTGTAAACTTCGGTGCTGATATTGAGTTCTCATTTACCTCATTGCCCAAGTTATCGATCGCTTTTACATAAACCTCCCAATCACCTTCACCTGGATAGACGGGTTTATTATCGCAAACGACTTCCTTACACAGGTTAATAACAAAGCTATCAGGGTCATTAATAGCAAATTTATTGGCATCATAACTCTTAATTTTACCCGAGCTATCTTTGAATAGCAGAACACGCTTTTCTTTTTGGTCATTGACAGTATCCACAACGTTAAACTGTAGCTTCAGTTCGTTGTTGGTATTAAGGTATACGCTGTCTTCAAGCTGATTCTCGGTTTTTGGATCCTCAGGGCGAATCAAGGAGATTTTAGGAGGTTCGTTATCGATGAAGAGAGAATCTTTACGCTTATTATCTGGGTAGCCATAGCCGTTCCCTTGGTTATCCATTGCACTGGTATGGATAGCCAATTCCACTTTGTCTTTATGCTCACTTAACGCGGTATTTACAGAAAAAGCGAACTGCTTTACGTATTCATCATTGTTCACGTTTGGTGTGAACGAAATGTCATTGGCTGGTTCTTCGTCATTAGGGGTTGAGCGTTTGTACCACATCGGAGCGAAAGTTAACCGAGTAGATGCATCATCTTTTATGCCCGATGGGTCAGAGACAACCAATTTCGCTTCAATCGGACCCGCGACATATTGTTGATTCTTGTCAGTATAAGTTCTACCCGCTACCGTTAGTTCCACGTTAGGCGCGTCTTGGTCGATACTTACCCCATCTTTACCAAATAGGTCCAGAGTACCTAACATGGGCCTAGCTTTGGATATATCATCCGCAAACAACTGTGCAATGCTGTCTGTTACCCAAGGTTTACCAGTATGCTTACCCGTAAGTAAATCAAAGTATGCTTGGGCTAAATCGGTACGATAAGTTTCTGCATTCAACTCGTAATTATCAAGTTTAATGCCACTACCGCTTTTCCCTTTACCATCAGGCTTGCCATCTGCGCTTAGATCGTCGTAAAAAGCGGTGGCAAAGCCTGCTGAATCATAACGTAGCGCCTTTTCAGACAAACTTGCAATTGATTCAGCAAGGAAGCGGTGCTGGTACTCAACACTTAGCTGACTAGGAGTACCATTCAACAGCATTTCGTTGGTTGCATAACTGGTGGTGGTAGGGTCAAAGCCGAAAAAACTGCCTGGTGTTTTTAACGCCAATGCATTTTTGACCTCGGCAAGAATGGATTCTGCAGCTTCTACGTCCTTCGCCCCTTGGTAATTATTCCAACGATAGTCAAATAACCCAGTGTGGTAGGCAGAAAGCTCAGTCACATAATAACTGCTTGAACCATCAGGCTTAAAGTAGACCCCAAAGTTGGCATCGTCTAGGTTAACCGACACGGGATCGCTGCTGTCATTAGTCCAATTGAAATAGTGTGTATTTAATGCAGTAGGGCTTGCTAGTCTGATTCGCAGGAAGTCATAGCCGATAATGTCAGTTGTCAAAGAGCAAGTCGCAACATCTCGTGCTAATACAGAATTAGATTCAGATCTTCTTGATGTTTGACATGTGGTTAAACCAACAAACTCCCCATCCGCTGTATTTAATCCTTCTAGCTGTGCTAACGCACCGACAAAGGGCGTCACTACCGTATAAGTGGGAAGATCAAAGGTAGTTTTGAAATACACCGTTTCTTCACTTGAGTAATTCTTTGAGTCATCGGAAGTGCGAATGACAAGTTTTTGCGCGTCTAGCTCAGACACATTACTAAATGAATCGCCTAATATATCCCTAGTCAACGGGATGTAGTAGGTCATTGATGATACCCACTTATCTTCTCCTTCTTGAGCCTCTTCTTCTACTATAGTTTCGTGTGGTATACGTACAGCGTCTTGGTCAAGGAAGGCATTAGCCGTGGTCGTATTTTTGAGCTCGTATTCGCCTTGGCCATCTTTTTTGACAAAATAACGCACCTCTAACTTCAACTTATTGGCTGGAGAGCCAACATCAACACCATCTGACGAACGAGCATCTTCTACCACCACCTTAATGTACGGGATTTTGTTAACATCTAGATAGTTAGTAGTAAACGACTGGAAATTAAGATCAGTATTATTCTTAATCTTGCTAGCCGCATATTGATAATCGATTTTGAGGTAGTTTTTTGATGTGATTACAGATGTGGCATCGTATGTATCTCGTGTATACGCATCAGGGTAACTAGTACGATCACCCGACGCCGTTTCAAGTACAAAGTTAAACTGGGTGGCTGGATAAGAGATATCCTGACTCGGCGGTTGATCATCTTTCGTTACCGTGTGAGTCTTCTCACCAATATTGCCCTGAGCATCCGTTGCTCTTATCTCAAACTTGGTTGATGTCGTTGAAAATTGAGAAAGAGGATACTTGTTAGAAAACTCGCATGTGCCTTCTTCTGCAGTTGGAGAACAAACTAACTCTTCAGGTGTATCCCCTTTAAATGAAACAGTAACAGCACTTCCACCAGGCGAACTTTCTGTGACGGTACCAAATAAAATATAGTCGGTCTCAGTACTGTCGCTACGGATAGTCTGACCAGAAATCACTTTAATGATTGGCTTTTGGTTATCCCAAGAAAAATTAATGATATGAGGGTTGTGTTCCGCAGAATCCTTAACGATTGTGTTGCCAAGTACGTCTACGGTATAAAACACAAGGCGCGCCTGACCAGAACTGATGTTGAGCTGGTCCAGAGAAACGGTATCGATTTTGACTTTAACATTCGAGCTTCTTAAGCCCTTTTCGAAACCAGTAACATCTATAGCGCAGTGACCAGAACCTATCTCACCAACTTGACACGTACCTAATTCAGTCCAAGTGCCACTCAAAAATGATTCAAGTACGACTTTAGGGACATCAACCCCAACTTCATCCTCAAGTTTGACTTCAACACTACCTGTACGTGCAATAACATCGTTTTCAGTTTCAGCTGGTCGACTTGCGACTGGAGGAGTCGAGTCGATAGCGGTTTCATCACGTTTAGGAATGACATTAGTATCTCCACCGGAGCCGATAGCATTGACTTTCTTACCAAAAGAATCAAACTCCTCGGCCCCAATACTCGACTTATTAAGCTCAGGGCTATTGGCCACGATCATCACATGCTTAGCTAACTCATTGGTGTATAGCTCGCTGGTGACTCTCACCGCACCAAAATCTAATGGCTGATCATGGTTACCGATTTTCCCCATTCCATCCAATAAGCCATCAGAACTGATGTCATTATATTGAATGCTTGCTAAATTAATTGAAGTGTATTGGTTATCAGTATTACCACCATGCTGAGTGATCAGGTCCTTAGCGTAGGAAGAATAGGCCGTTAGCAACGCGCCATATTTATGGCCATCAGTCGCATACGCGCTTTGAGCGCCATTCGTGATATCAATCGGCTCAGTCGTATTAACGTCAAACCCATACATATCACTTATAGCACTAATGGATTGGGAAACCGCTGATGAATCGCTGATACCTTTGCTCAGCTTATGTTTTGCTAAGCCTGCTGCCATATTGGTGAGAGGTGTCACCATGACTGACTGCTGTGAGCCTTCAACGTAATTGACTACACTATCTAACTTGAGGACTTTGTTCGCGCTGATAGAGACCTCTTCCCCTGTTACAGGATCAATATATGATCCTCCCTCAGCACGAATCAATACGGGGCGTGAAGCAGACTCCACCGAAACACTATAATTACCTCTTGAGTCTGTTTTGGTCGAAGCAATGAGCCGCCCTTGCTGGCCGTTATCATATTCCCAAATATAGACCTTCGCGTTCGATACTGGCGCATCATAAACATTGCCAGAAATTGAACCAATCGTTCTTGACGGTGGCGAACTATCACCCTCGCCACCACCGCCGCCACCACATGCGACAAGTAGAAGAGATGCACTGAGTGCTAAATAATTATAGTGTTTCATTTTTGAAGCCAATGCCAATGACAAGTTAAATTTTCAACGATTATATTTAGGAAATTAATTTTCTCAACATGGCATATTGACTATATAAAACATCACATTTACTACTAATAAAACGCTTTTAAATATTTGTTTGCCTAGCCTAATGGCATAAAGTATATACAAGCCTTCAAAGCGACTTATTATCACTATTATTAATTAATTTTTTATATGGATTTTATGCTTTAAAGCCCTATCATTGTATGAAAATATCAAATAACTATTAAAATGCACTCAACGTCTATTCCAGCGAAAAGTTACCGAGACTATTTGTCCTTCTGGTATCTGGCTCTTATTCCTTTAAGTTTATGCGCCCTAGTTGAAATATCACCACTCAGTGACACATCAACTAGGCATTCAAGCAAAACGACTCCACCTGAAGTTAATAACACTATTAAGCAAGATGATCTGGTATTAAAAACACCGGTAAAAAAAGATAAGTTAATTAGTAGCCATGTGGGTTACTCATTCTATGGGACGACGCTCAACTTGGGCATTGCACCAAATACTATCCAAGATCTTATATCTTTATCTGCCGGTAAGTTTGACTTCATCAATTCAGTATCTGGTTCTGGACAGTTTGCTTTTAAGCTTAACGAGAAAGATCAGCTTATTGCTTTTTTATATCGTGACAAGTCTCAGGCATTTTATGTTTATAGTACAAAAGCCGGCACCTTATTTAGCACCGATGGTGAGCGTTTTTACAAAGATAAGCACCTGCTTTCTCCAGTATCACGACGCTTTAGAATCAGTTCGCCGTTCAGCCATTCGCGCTTTCACCCTGTGACTCGCACTATGGCTCCCCACCTTGGAACAGATTACGCTGTGCCTGTCGGAACACCTGTTGTCAGTATCTCTTCAGGCGAAGTCATCGCCTCTCGCTATCACCCGATAGCGGGAAACTACATTGTTATCCAGCATCCTGGCGGATTAAAAACGCGATACCTTCACCTGTCTAATCGCTATGTCAGTAAGGGGGATGTTGTCTTACAAGGGGAAACAGTAGGTACAAGCGGTAATACGGGAAGAACAACCGGCCCGCACCTTCACTTTGAGTTATGGAAAAACGGTAGGCCTATCGACTTTGAAAAGAAGCGAGCATTCGCTGAAAAGGTCGCCGTGCAGCTTGTGTCTTCTCAATCCCGAGAGGCTCAGAAAGTCTTCTCACAGCTTGAGCAACAGATAAACTAACGCTCACTAAGTTAGCGTGCGTAAGACAGATTACGTACGTTAGCTTTGGTTTATTTGTAGTGAAACAGAGTAATGTGTTCTTAGATAAATGAGTTAGAGTCTTAGACAAGAAAGATTGGAGCGTGCAGCGGGAATCGAACCCGCATCATCAGCTTGGAAGGCTGAGGTAATAGCCATTATACGATGCACGCATCATCGTGAAGACGTAGCCAATATGCCACATCAGCCTGAAAAGAAAAGTCTTTTTTTCATTTTCAGGCTTAAGTGCTGACTTTATGTGCAAATCGACCTTTAAGTGGCTTTTTCGCCCTCACTTCATTTAACATAAAAAGATTTACTTTAGTTTATTCTGTTCTAAAGTGCTTCATCTCTTCATTGAGCTCCTCGACCTGATGACGAACTTGTTCAGAGACCTGGGAAGATGAACTTGAAATATCGGCAACTTCCTTTACTCGACTGGTCACATCAGACATTAAGCTGTGGATTTCTTGAGTAGCCAAAGATTGACTCTCAGCTGAGTGCAGTAACTCTTTCATCTGCGAATCCAAACGCTCAATCTGATCGGTCGTCGCACCGAGTGTACCGTGCGCTTGCTTGGTATGATTTGCCCCTTCTTCTGCTAGTATTTTGCTCTTATCTATTTCTGATACAACAGCAGCTGTAGAAGATTGGATTGCATGAACAATGTTGTTAATTTCTGTCGTTGATTCAGTGGTTCTTGTTGCCAGAAGACGCACTTCATCAGCAACAACCGCGAAGCCTCGACCGTATTCCCCTGCCCTTGCAGCCTCAATTGCCGCATTAAGTGCTAGGAGGTTGGTTTGTTCAGCAAGTCCTTCTATTACCTCAGTAACACGGCCAATGGCCTCACTTTCTTTACTTAACTCTGTAACTTGCTGACTCGCACTTTCTATCGTGCGGTGTAAGGACGTAACAGTTTGCATGTTTTGCTCCAACGCTTGAGAGCCGTCTTCTATTTGGTTTTTAGACTCAGCAAGATTGCTAGCAGAGAGCTTGGCTTGATTCGCTGTTTCATCTGCTGATAGGCTGACTTCGGAAAGTTGTTGGTCAACCAATGTCATCGTAGACATTTGACTGTCGACTTTGTTGGAAGTATTCATGTTCGCTTCAAGTAGTGATGTCATACTGTCCCCAACAGTCCTCGCTTTAGCGCTTACACCACGTACAATATCCAACAGTGCGACATTCATCTTGTTGATGGAGCTTGTCAAGCTTGCCAACTCATCACTGCCTTCAACATTAAGTGGAGGCTGGGAAACATCACCGGCCGCAATCAGCTGAGCGCGCTTTGAAACGATTTTAATCCGTCGCCCTATGTTTCTGCCCATGAATGTGGAAACCGTGAATGAGGCTAAGAGAAAAATAATCGAAGAGGCTATAAGGAGCGATACGACACTGGACAATGAACTGAAAATACCTTGTCCACTGACATCGGCTTGCTGCTGCTGTTTTTGGATCAAGTTTTCCAAACTGGTATTCAGAACATCCACTGCTGGAACCAACTCTTTAGCCATTTTTTCATTCACTAGGTTCCAACCGCTGGTGGTTCTTAGAGCAATGACTTGCTCTGCCAGAGGAAAGTAAAGCTGCTGCATTTCTTTGAAAAGATCCCACAACCCCCGGTCACTATCACTCATTAAACTCACTTTGCTTTCTATCTCAGCCACATATTTGCCGTGAGCTTTTAAGAAGTCCTGATATTTACTGAGGTGTTCCTCTTTACCATACAGGAGAAAATCTCGCATTGAAGACAGTGCATTAGCAAGAGAGGTATAGCTATCAGCGTACAAACGAAATAATCGCTTTCTTTCCCCACCTTCTTTATTGCCCGCCTCATCATTAATCAGCCCCTGCAACTGATCCAATGCCACCTCAGCAATTGGAGCAGCCTCATTGATAAACAAGGAGTGTGCCGGTAGGTTCTCATCTGAATGACTGGTTTCGGAGATCTGATTTACTAAAGCTTTCACCGATTGCCATTGGCTTAACACTTGTTGGTAAGAAGACTTATCCAACAAATTTTCAAGTGTAGGTAAAGCTTCATCAGTCGAGGCAATAACGCCATTGAGTTGCTCAAGTTGTAGGGAGCCGATAGATTCATCTCTTCCCAACAGCATATAAGCTCTGAGAGTCGAGACTGTCGCTTGTAGCGATTGTTGTAGGGAACGCCCTGTATCTACGGTCGGCAGGTCGGACTCTAATAAAAATGTAGTATGCTCTTCAACAGTATTGACACTACGGAATATAAAGAGCGCAGCAACGATAAAAAGTACCGCAAGCGACAGAAAACTCAACTGTAACTTCCCTGATATCGTGAGTTTCATCCTAATAACTCCTATTTTAATAATCCCCTAACTATAGCGCCTTGCTATTTATTGTTAAATATAAGTTAAGCATTTTCATGAACTTTTGACTGGTTGCTCAATGAATAGATCCCATACCGCTCAGGTTTATGAGAAAGACTGACTACAGACAAACCCAGCCATGTTTGTTAGCGGCTGATTCCCAACACATTCTCATCCTTCAGTCTCTATTTCCCTAGGAGGTTTCGTATCAATACACGACTTTGTTTAGGTTGCCAAAACCCTCAAAAGCAGACACATAAAAACAACAATAAAAACATCAAATTAACAAACAAAAATAATCTTAAAATACCCCTAAAAAGAGATTCCAATCACATATAGATTGGTTATAATTCGCGCCCATTACGCTTTGTGTTGATAAACGCAAACTTAATTTGAATAAATAGCCTGTTAACCATACCTCTTATTTAGAGGTGAAACTGAGAAGAAAAATGAGCAAGATTGATAAAGCGACACGTATACTGCTAGCGGGATTCTGTATCAACCTTTGTCTTGGCATCCTGTATGCTTGGAGTGTGTTTAACAAAGCATTGGTAACGGAGTCTGGCTGGAGCGCAGCTGAAGCCTCTTCACCGTATGCGATCGCAACCATCACTTTTTCTGTTTGTCTTCTTGTTGCGGGTATCCTTCAAGATCGTATGGGCCCACGCAAAATATTGATTTTAGGTACTGCTCTGACAGGGCTAGGCATGATTGCTTCTGGCTTTGCTACAACGCCACTAATGCTGAACATTACCTTTGGCGTGATCACTGGTGCGGGTATCGGTTTTGGCTATGCATGCCTTTCGCCATCGGCGATGAAATGGTTCCACTCTTCTAAAAAAGGGATGGTCAACGGCCTGATTGCTGCGGGCTTTGGTCTTGCCGCGATCTATCTTGCACCTGTCACTTCAGCATTGATTGACAGTATGGGCATTCAAACCAGCTTTATGTTACTGGGCGCTGGCGTTTTAGCGATCGCTGTTCCTCTTGCTGCGACTATCAGTAATCCGCCAGCGGGCTATACACCAGCGGAACCTAACCTAAAAGAAGGCCAAGCGCCAAAAGCGACAAAGAAAACAGAGGACTTAACGTGGAAGTCGATGCTTAAGACGCCTCAGTTTTATTCACTATGGATCATGTACGCATTTGCCGCTTCTGTTGGTCTAATGATCATCGGTAACATCACCACCATCGCGAGTGTTCAAGCTAACTTACCCAATGCGGTTTATCTTGCATCCATCTTGGCGGTATTTAACTCAGGTGGTCGTGTAGCCGCCGGTATACTGGCAGATAAGATTGGTGGTGTACGTACACTCCTCCTTGCTTTCGTGTTGCAAGGTATCAACATGGTGCTGTTTGCCACCTTTAAAACGGAATTCACGTTGATCATCGGCACAGCTATTGCCGCTGTTGGTTACGGCACCCTACTTGCGGTTTTCCCAACACTGACCGCTGAGTTTTATGGCCTTAAGAATTACGGCACTAACTATGGCGTACTATACACAGCATGGGGTATTGGTGGTGCGATCGGCGCAGCTGTCGTTGGTTTCTCCATGACAAGTGGTGATGGTTACGGTCTTGCTTACACCATTTCGGCAATCATGATGGCAGTGTGTATCGTATTAGCGATGGTGACTAAGCCAATCACTGAAGCCAAATCGGCTGAGCTTAAAAACGCTTGATAATTTGAAAATTTCTTTAAAAGGCTTAACCTTGCGGTTAAGCCTTTTTTGTCTCTATCTATTATGCACCAACCTAGCGTATTACCTGCTGATTACTACCTAAATAACTTCTTGAAGTTGACGCATCATGCTCAAGAAATGTACCCCGATTTACTTTCTCCATCAGAAAAGCAATGGTTAGACAACTTTGAGCATTTATCGATTCAGGCTAAGTGTCTACTGGTTAGGCTGCTTTCCCGCAAGGGTGAATGGTTTCGAAGTGACAAGTTAAAATACGATGAGATCGACGACCTTGACACTACTCTAGATGAACTCAATACTTCGGATTTCGTCACACTCAATCCTGATATATCAATCCCAACATTAGCCTCCAGTTTGCTCACAAAGCCGGAGTTGATCCGCCTGTTTAATATCACGAATAAACAAGCCAAAAAAGGAGCCATCATAGAGGCACTCTCTCCCCAAGCTTTCTCTGAATATAACGCTTTAGGCTTCATCATCATCAGACTTGAATCTCCACAGGTTATTGATGTTCTGTTGGCTCTTTTCTTTGCTAATACCCACCAAGATCTCAGCCAGTTTGTCCTAGATGAGCTTGGCCTACATCAGTTTGAGCCTTACCAACTTAGCCGTGAGCGCCGATTCTTTGCTTCGCGTGGTGAATTGGATCAACTGCTTACTCTATCGCGAACTCAGGAGAGCTATCTAAATGGAGATCGCCAATGTGTCCCAACACTGATGAATCACCTTGCGCAGCTCGCCACGCCAATCCCGCATAACTACGTGGAGCGAAAACGTCAGCACCTCATAAACGACATCGCACGTGATTTAGAGCGGCTCCAAGAGTACGAACTTGCTAACCGATGGTTTGAGCACACGTCATTACCTCCGTCGCGAGAACGTCGCGCACGAATCTATGATAAGCAAGGTCACATAAATGCAATGAGTGACATTGTCACTGATATGTTGCATACCCCTTATGATGTATCAGAGCAAGAGGTCGCGAACAGGCTACAGCAGCGTCTGCAACGCCTTAAGGGCTTGAAAGTCCCAAGAGTGAGCAAGCCCACTCTTCAAGAGCGACACCTATCGCTAGATTTATCACATCAACGCGTTGAACTAGCGGTTAAAGAACATTTCGAACAGCAAGGTTATAACGTGTTTTACTCTGAAAATACCTTACTCAACGGTTTATTTGGATTGGCATTTTGGGAGGTGATATTTAGTCCCATAGAAGGCGCATTTATCAATCGTTATCAATATCGCCCCTTGGATCTCTACCAGCCTGATTTCTCGCTCAAGCGTCAGTCTCTTATCAGTCATGTTTTCACTGTTTTAGAAGAAGACGGTCTTTCGAATCTAACTCAGATTTATCAAGACAAAGTAGGCGTAAACAATCCATTTGTTTCTTGGAATGTGTTTACCCCGCAATTATTAGAAAACGCTCTCACCTGTATCCCAATCTCATTGTTATGCCAGCTTTTTAAGATCATGTTGCAAGACCTCAAACTGTATAGGAATGGCTTACCTGATCTGGTGCTCTTTAAAGATGGGAAGTTTGAGTGGATGGAAGTCAAAGGGCCGGGGGATCGCCTCCAAGACAATCAGTGGCGTTGGATTGACCACTTCCAAAAGCTCCACGTTCCGTTTTCGGTTTGCTATGTAACGAATACTCAGCGTTAGCTCACCGATAAGACAGAAGCCTTACAAGGCTCTTATTTATTTGCCAATTTAATATCCTTCTGCTGAAATTATCAAACCTCGTCAATATAGTTATTATCCAAATGAATTTACGTTCCTTTTTTATTCTCACTGTCGTTACCGCCTTCGCTGGTTGTGCCACTTATGCAGGTTTCAATTACAACCAACTGTTTGGCGAGGCTCAGATCCGTGACAGGCAAGCTAGTACGGTCAGCCAACCTAGTGATTTTTTCTTAAACGAAGTCAAACCCATCATCGATAACCGCTGTGTCGTCTGTCACGCCTGCTACGATGCCCCCTGCCAACTTAAGATGTCTTCCGTGGAGGGTATTGACCGAGGCGCGAGCAAGGAACTCGTCTATCAAGGAACACGCTTAACCGCAGCAACACCAACCCGGTTATTCCAAGATGCTCAAACAACAGAGCAATGGCGCTCTATGGGGTTTCATCCCGTACTTAATGAGAGAGATCAAACACCAACAGCTAACATCGAAGCCGGCCTAATGGCCAAATTGTTGATGCAAAAAGAAGCTCACCCTTTACCAGATCAAGCCCAACTTGAAGGATTTGATTTTTCAATCGATCGCTCTCAGGAGTGCCCAACCATCGAAGAGTATGACAGCTATGCTCAAGATTACCCTAGTTGGGGCATGCCTTTTGGGATGCCTAACCTATCACCAAATGAATACTCAACACTCATGAGCTGGTTGCAAGATGGCGCTTTAATGAATGCGCCAATCCCACTGGCCACAGAACACCAAGCTTTGGTCAACGAATACGAGCAATTTCTCAACAAAAGCTCTCGCAAAGCACAGCTTACCGCACGCTACATCTATGAACATTTGTTTTTATCCCATCTGTATTTCTCAGAGCTGAATGAAACCACACCGCGTTTTTTCACTTTGGTTCGTTCAAAAACGCCTCCGGGACAACCACTCAAACGTATCACAACAAGAAGACCTTACGATGATCCACAAGCCAAGCGTGTTTACTACCGCCTAATTCCTGTACAGGCCACTATTGTCGATAAGACCCATATGCCCTTCGCTCTCAACACCCAACGTATGGATAAATGGCAGAAATGGTTTCTCGAAGCAGATTATGACGTCGCTCAACTCCCCGGGTATGAACCTGAAATAGCGGCTAACCCAATGACGGCATTTATTGAGTTACCCGTAAAATCTCGTTTTAAGTTCATGTTGGACAATGCACAAAACACTATTAACGCCTATATAAAAGGCCCCGTTTGTCGTGGGCAATTGGCACTCAATGTGATTAATGATCGTTTTTGGGTATTCTTTCTTGACCCTGAGAAATCAGATATTCCAGAGGTGAATGAGTTTTATCGCTCACAAGCTGAAAACTTAAAATTGCCAGCCGAGTTGGAAAGCAATACTTTACCTATCACAAGCTGGGTCGCATACTCACGCCAGCAAGCTCGCTACTTAACAGCCAAGTCCAACTTTATTAACCACTGGTTCAAAGATGGAAAACACTTAACAACGGATATTCTTTGGAGTGGTGATGGCACCAATCCTAATGCCGCATTGACCGTGTTCCGCCATTTTGACAGCGCATCAGTGGTTCAAGGCTTAGTTGGAAAGCCACCAAAGACGGCTTGGATTTTAGATTATGCTCTGATTGAGCGCATTCACTACCTACTCGTTGCTGGCTTTGATGTCTATGGAAACTTCGGCCACCAGCTCATGACGCGACTTTTTATGGACTTCTTGAGGCTCGAAGGCGAAAGTAATTTTATCGCTCTCCTCCCGCGAGATGTGCGCCACATTGAGCAATCAAGTTGGTATCAAAACCAAAGCCCTCAGCTGAGTGATTTCTTACATAACAATGTGAAGCCCTTTGATCAGCCAACACAGGTTCCATATCAGACCGACAACCCTAAGCGAGAGCTTTACGACATTTTACAGACAAAACTTGCACCGGTGCTGAGCAATCGCTACGACATAGAGCAAACCGGGTTCAAGCCTGCCAATGAATCTGCCTTGCGAACTATCGACAACATCAAAGGAAAAGGACTCCTTAATTTTCCTCAAATTATTATGCTCATGATTGAGTCTGAGGCTGGTGAAGAGCAGTTGTTTACTTTGCTCCACAACAATGCACATACCAACATCTCTAGCTTATTCGATGAAGAAAGTAATCGCGATTATAAAAATGATGATTTCACTCTAGTGAGAGGAGTGATCGGAAGTTACCCCGCTGCGTATCTTTCATTACATGAAGACGAGATTACTCAGCTCGTCAGCATGATAAAAAATGTCCGCTCGGAAGACGACTACGTTAAGTTATTGGATCGATTCGCAATCCGCCGAAGCTCAGACAAATTCTGGCCTTTCAGCGACAAAATACATGCTTGGTACAAAGAAAATCAGCCTGTCGAATTTGGTCTACTTGACTATAATCGTTTTGAGAATAGGTAGAACTGTTCAACCGAGCGTTTTCTAACGCGGGAGGTGAGTATGAGTATTAGAGATAGTATTCGCGCTATCGAGCAACAAATCTATGTGGCTTGCTCAGAGGGTGATTACGACACTGTCCAAATGCTTGAGCATCAATTAGAAAGTTTGCGCGGCAAAGCTGAACATCCTTTCGATGATGGTCCTTACGCACCTGAGGGAAAAATAATCCCCGAGGACGATTGGTATTAACGATGAACGCCCCGTTTTACGGGGCTTTCTTTTGCCTTCCACATCACGTAACACGTATAATCCTCCTACTGCAAAATAAGGTAACGACTAATCGTTATCGACACCCTTAACGCCATGTCGCGTTGATTTCTCTTCAAACTCTTACACATGGAGGGTTTTATGCTGTCGGACATTGAAATCTGCCGTTCTCAAACATTACACCCAATTAACCAAGTTGCCCAAAATGCAGGACTACTGGACAGCGAATATCAAAGCCAAGGGGAATATAAAGCGAAAGTATCACTGAGTGCTTTAACCAGATTACAAAACAATAACTCGGGTAAGTTGGTATTAGTCACAGCTATCACTCCAACCCCTCTGGGCGAAGGGAAAACCGTTACTACTATCGGCCTCGCTCAAGGACTGGCTAAAATCAATCAATCGGTGATGGCATGTATTCGCCAACCCTCCATGGGCCCAGTTTTCGGTGTGAAAGGTGGAGCTGCTGGCGGTGGCTATTCGCAAGTAGCTCCAATGGAAGAGTTAAATTTGCATCTGACTGGCGATATTCATGCCGTTACCGCTGCACATAACCTAGCTGCGGCAGCTATCGATGCAAGGATCTATCATGAGCAGCGAGAAGGCTATCAGAATTTTGAGCAGCGTTCAGGTTTACAGGCACTGCGTATAGATCCAGAGCGTGTCGTTTGGAAACGTGTCATGGACCATAATGATCGAGCCCTACGTATGGTCACTGTCGGCCGAAATACTCATGACAAAAATATTAATGGCTTTGAAAGGCAAGACGGTTTTGATATCTCGGCAGCATCGGAACTTATGGCTGTACTGGCTCTGGCCAGTGACTTAAAAGACCTGCGTCAGCGCATTGGACGAATTGTTGTCGCTTATGATCTTGAAGGTCAACCTGTCACAACAGAAGATCTTCAAGTTGCTGGTGCAATGGCGGTGAGTATGAAAGCATCGATTGAACCCACATTGATGCAAACACTCGAAGGAGTCCCCACTCTCGTCCACGCAGGCCCATTTGCTAATATTGCCCATGGCAACTCTTCAATCATTGCTGACAACATTGCCACGAAATTGTGTGACTTCACAGTAACGGAAGGTGGTTTCGGTTCTGATATGGGTTTTGAAAAAGCGTGTAACATCAAAGCGCAAGTCTCCGGCAAGGCACCAGATTGTGCTGTCGTGGTTGCCACTTTACGTGGATTGAAAGCAAATTCGGGCCATTACGACTTAAAGCCCGGCCGAGCCTTACCGGATTCACTCTTTGAGGAAGATCCTGTCGCACTCGCCTCAGGGTTCGATAACCTCAAGTGGCACATTAACAACGTCAACAAATACGGTATCCCAGCAGTGGTGGCGATCAACCGCTTTCCACAGGATAGTGAACATGAATTGCAGCAACTGTCTGACATGATTCAAGCTCTACCGAACAATGTTGAAGTCGCTATCAGTGAAGGATTCACCCATGGTGGGGAAGGCACAACTGAGTTGGCGAGAAAAGTAGTCAAGCAATGTCAGCAAAAAACGGGCTTCAAACCCCTGTATCATTTCGAGCAGACAACAGAAGAAAAGCTAATGGCGGTAGCTGAATCCGGTTACGGCGCCGCAGGAGTCACACTAAGCGACAAAGCAAAACAGCAGTTGGCAGAATACAAGCAGCAAGGGTTCGATAACCTAGCGGTATGCCTTGCAAAAACACCACTGTCCATATCTACCGACGGCTCTGTGAAGGGGGCACCAACGCATTTTGATGTTCCAATCCGAGAACTAAAGCTGTGTGCTGGTGCTGGGTTCATTTACGCGCTTTGTGGTAACGTGATGACCATGCCTGGCCTGCCAGAAAAACCCGCTTTCATGAGCCTAGATCTGGATGATGCAGGCAACATCGTCGGCCTGAGCTAGCTCAAAAGCTCAGGTCAAAGCAGAGCAGTGAGCTTTATAGAAAATCGATATTTGAACGACCTATCTCGTTTTTCTTGTTACCTTTTTTCTTCTGTTCACTGTCTTTCTTTTCTTGACTTGTCTTAGGTGGCTTACGCTTCTTCTCCGGCTTTGAGTCCGATTTAGTGATTGAACGCTCTTCTGGTTCAGTCACTGGGGCATCGCAAATCACAACATAGTATTCTTGGTTGAACTCGAAGAAATCACCATCGTACATTTTACGGCGTTTACGAGTTTCTAATTCACCATTAACCGCAACATAGCCTTCTGCAATAATGTGTTTCGCTTCACCGCCTCCACCGACAAGGTTAGCGATCTTGAATACCTTATACAGCTCTATGGGCTGAGTTGAAACCTCAATTCCTATCGCTTCAATTTCAATCTCTTGCTCGTTTTGGTAGTCATCCGTCATGTTTTACTTCAGCCGCAGTTAGAAAAAAGCAGAGTCTAATGCCTATCCTTAAATAAATAAACTAAAGTTAATCATAGAAAAAGCATTTTAAAGGTACTCGCTTTGCTTAGATGGATACTCATTCTGCTCTTATTTTCATGTCAGGCAGTCGCCTATTCTCCCCCAGTTAAAGTACTGGTGTATGGTGACGACTCTTATCCACCCTATAGCTATAGTGAAAATGGCATAGCAAAAGGCATTTACAGTGATATTTTACGTCGTGTTTTTGAAGAGATGCCGGGCTATGAAATTAAACTAGTCCCAATTCCGTGGAAGCGTGGGTTAAAGATGCTCAAAGTGGGTCAAGGTTTTGCGCTCTATCCGCCCTATTATTATTCCGACAAACGCCTTTATATCTCCCCCTACTCTAAACCGATTCTTGATGAAGAAGTGGTTGTGTTCTGCAACTCAGACAGTGTAAAAACACGCTCTTTAAGTCGTTGGCCAAGCGATTACTTTGGTTTAAAAGTCGGTGTCAATGAGGCCTTTGCCCTTGGCGGCAAACAGTTTTGGGATGCCGTCAAAGCAGGGAAAATCACTCTACTCGAAGCCAAAGGTAACCGACCTAATCTGACTAATCTTCATGACAAAAAAATCGATTGTTACATGAATGACCGATTGTCTATTTTATGGGAAATTAAACGTATGACCCAGGAAGGATTACTACCAGAAGACTGGCAGCTAACCTTAGGTGCAGTGGTTAGTGCTGAACAGGGCTATTTAGGATTTACAAATCGTGAACCCGATAACTATCCATTCAAGCAAGATTTTGTCAAACAATTCAATCACAACCTAGTGAAACTTCAAGAACAAGGCGAGATTGAAGCCATCATAAAAGCCTATTTCGATAGTAGCCTGTAGGTCATTCATGTGCTACCAAGGCGAAGTATGACCGGAATTCTGCTGGGGTACAAAGTATCAACTCAAATATTGGTTTCACTCTCACATTGTCACAGCTGCTAATGATCGATTAAATTTGTGCTTAACTAAATTGAGCTTCTTTTGCGCTTCAATACGCTCGCTCCTTCTCAAACTCGATGTATGGCTAATAGCGGCTTCGCAGTCAAAGATCGCTTTTCTCACGTCAGTAGGACTCACCTTTGCTGGGATTTCTCGGCTTAGGAGCGATAACAGTTTGCTGGCGACCTCCACACATTGCAGTCTAGACTTAAAAACCTCTAGGCACAGAGCTATCGCCTTATCTACGGATTGAACTGCATACTTGTCAACTTGACACAATAGTCTCACTAAATCGGACTTACGTTTTCTACCGCGTTCAATCCGGTTTTCTATTAATAATTGCAAGGAAGCCTCTCCCAACAATGGTGTCGAGCCAGAGCGATGACTTCGAACATGGTGAGTGACTTTGTCAAACCAATAGTAATTGTCTGTTTCGTAAAGTAGAAATAAAAGATAATCCAGTAAAGGCAGGTCTAGTTTCTGGTAGTTCTTGAGTAAATTTGCCAACTTTATCCGAGCAATTTTATAGTTCTTATCATGCAACTCAATATGTACATCGACTAAAGTGAGCGCCAATGCATCATGATCGGACAAGTCTGCCTTCATTATATTGGACAACTCATGGTGAGCAGACATCGAAATAGATCGTCCTTGCGCTTTTGCTGTGAGCAATTTTAACCGCAGAACGTGAGTGGCATTCACTACTGTATTACGGTGTGTATTGACGATTTGATCTCGATACACAGCTAAGTGACTCATTACGCTCTGATAGTTTTCTTCCATTTCACATAAGTGAATGTAAGCCAAAAGACGAGATGCGCTTCCTTTTGAAAATTTAATCGCTTGAAGTAGCGCTTGTTGGGCTCCCTCACGATCTTTCTGTAACAAACAACATAACGCTTGCACGTCTAACACTGCAGATGGCTTTTTACCTGTTTCATCCATCCATTGCTGAAGCAATACTTGTGCTTTGATTTCTTTACCTTCCATGACTAACGCCATTGCGCAACCAACGATAGCCCAATGGCTGGTGCACTTTAGCTGACAAGCCTGAAAAAGTGAAAATGCTTGTTCGGTGTATTGCTCTCTCAGGTACACAGCCCCTTGAGCACGAACAAAACTGGTTGAATATTCAGGGTATTGCTCCCTAGCTTTGTTAAAGGAGTGTTCTATCTCTTTGAAACTCGCCTTCTTGGTAGATCGCAGTAAAGAAGACAATATTTGCTTTTGCTTGTAAGCGCGTAGAATTCGCTTCTTGAAGTCATAAATCGAGTACGGCTTAAGAATGTATTCGTCAGGTTCAGCCTCCAAAATTGAGCGCGCAACGTTTCCTGTTGTTTCACTCGTCAACATAACGAATGCACATTCAGAGCGAATCAAACCATAATGGCAACACTCTTCGTATATTTGTTTGCCGTTAAGCTCCTTGCCAAATCTATAATCACAAATGAATAAGTCAATCGAGATTTCTCGTAAAGTTTGATAGACCGATCGCACGTCTTTAGCCGTAAAGATTAAACGGTCACTAAAGCCCAGCTCCCTAAGCAAAATTCTTAAATTAGTTACGACCAATGGAGAGTCGTCTGCGATCAAGACTCCCGCTTGGCTGATGTTTTGGATTTGGCCGAACATATTCAACTGCTTTGACTAGAGTGAAATTGCTCGTTAGGGTATAGAAAGGAAAAGCTGATTAAAACGTCAGTTTTATCAGAGTTTCGTCAGGATTTACCGTTCACAAAAACGAGGGTAATAGTTGATAAAACAGTATTTACAAGAGCAATGCATTTAATACTTTTGGCACATTATCACCTAACAAACCCAATCATTTTTCAAATGAAGTTGACTTTGCAAGTGACGAATTATTACAGCCAAATTCTAGAAGCGCAGCTTCTCATTTCTCCAATTCGCTACCTCTGAAAACGACATTTCAGCTTAAAATATGAACACACATCAATAAAAGCTCACATTTACTGCCCGATACTGGCTTGACTGCTGGAGCTTAATAAATATTTCATGTTACAAATATAGGTTACACGGAAGATATTTATAAATTTAAACAATAAAGCTTATGGAAGGCTTACCAAGTGTTGGATTAGGTACGTCGAATTAAATGTCACATATCATCAAGAACAAAACGTCGCAATCGAACGCTTCGTCGATCTCAGGTAGCCGCTCTGCCAATGAGAACTTACCAGGACAAAGCTCCGCTTCTCTGAGTGGCGCCGAACTTGACGAATTGATGGATAACCACTTTAAGCACATGTTTGATGTGTTTAATGATGGTATTTTCTATATGACCGATGATGATCGGATCTTTTTTTACAATCCTACTTTTTATGAAAAATATGATATTGCCTCTGGTCAATGTCATCTAGATGCATGGTTTAACCTAGTACACCCTCTGGATAAAGCCATGCTAAAAGGTGAAGTTGACACACACTTCCAAGAGGATGATCGTAAGCTATCGACTCAATACCGAGTCAAAAACAAATCCGGTCAATATGTTTGGATTGAAGGAACGGCGGTGACCAAAACCATTAACGGTACACGTTTTATGATTGGCTGCCACCGTGATATTTCAGACCGAAAATTGATGGAAACCTACGTTCAGCAAGCTGCATTTAGAGACAATGCATCTGGGCTATCTAATGGTCAGAAACTCATCATCGATATTGATGGATTAGCTGACCAGTTACCGGGGTTACATTCACTGGTCTATATCCAAATTGGCGATATTCGCTCGTACCTCAGCGCTTACGGGCCCCATATTTTACGTGATGTGATGTCACACCTTATCACGGCATTAAATTCGTTTACCGATGACTTTGTTGATATCTATCGTGTCCGATCCGATGACTTTGCTGTATTGATAAGAGGCCAATATTCGACTGATGAGCTCATGCAGCTAGGAGAAAATATTTCCAAGACTTACCAACAATCGGTTCAAGCCAGTGGATACCTGTATGGTGCAGATATTAGCATCGGGATGTTTCCTCGCTTTGACATTGGACTCGCAGCGGAAGAAGTGATTAAAATCGCTGCGCGTACCTGTCAGTTTGCAGGTGAAAAAAGACATAATCGCGTTGGTGTCTACAATGATGAGACGAAAAGCAAAGTTGACCGACACTTTTACATCGAGCGGGAACTTGCCAACGCCATTCATAACGAAACTCTGACGGTTAAGTTCCAACCTATCATCTGCGCCAAGACAAATCGTGTCGCCAGCTTCGAAGCGCTGGTACGTTGGAAAAGTAACACGGTTGGTGAAATTTACCCCGATGAATTCATTGAAGTGGCTGAAAAGAAAGGCTTGATTGTTGAGTTAGGTTACCTTGTTTTCTCCAAAGCGTGCCAATTCATTAAAAGGTACTTAGCAACCCACAAAACAAACATTCGTGTGAATGTGAACGTGTCTGTTCTACAGTTGTTGAACCATCAGTTTCCAGATCGAATAAAACTGATTGCCGACCAACACGGAGTCGACACAAAAAATATTGTCTTAGAGTTGACTGAAACGATCATTCTTGATGGCAACAAAAGTGCCATCTCCCAATTAAGCCGCTTGAGCGAATACGGTTTTTTACTTTCCCTTGATGACTTTGGCTCAGGATATAGCTCACTCAACAGCTTTTTTGATTTGCCCCTTAAGCAAATTAAAGTCGACAAAACCATGGCTTGGCGATGTCTCGACAACCCCGCTACTTTAAAATACCTCACATTTATCACTCAATTATGCCAATCGCACAAGGTGGATATCGTTGTTGAAGGTATAGAAAATGCTGAGATGCAAAAATGTTTCACTGATATGGGTGCTTCATTCCTCCAAGGGTATTGGTTCTCTAAGCCACTTTCTCTCGCTAGCGCCAGTCAATACACCTTAGTTTGACGCACCTCGCCAACAAACGTTTTGTCACAAAAGGTTCACCATGGGAAATAGACTTTTGTGACAATGCTCAATAACATCAACTTTCTTGATGATAATTCGACCAAATTAAATACAAGCAATGATTCTCCATTACAGTAAGTCTCCCCGCTCTAACGGCAATATTGAGCTTAAATGTCTGGCCATCATGCTCATTGCTGTCTTCGCGATCAATACCCCTCTGAGTTTCATTAAAGACGCACAAAAACAAGATATCTCTTTCCAACTCAAAGCCATCGATGAAACACTGAAGCTTCGAAAACAACAAGTCAGTAACTACCTAGCCCTACGTAAAACCCAGCTTGCGCAAAACTACTTTGAACACCCTGAGCCATTCAATGATGTGATCAGGCACTTGCTTACCAATCAAGATTTGATCGACAAAATAGAAATCGTCACCAAAAATCCAGAACACAGTTATCGATATAAAAACTTAATCGATTCCTACACGCCTTTTTATGCCTCTAGCCTCAATGCTGATTTACTTCAAATTCTCTATCAGCCTGATTTGGGTCTTCTCACAGAGTTTGCGCCTATTTATCAGGGCTCAAAACACATAGGCTATTTGGTTGTCGACATCAATATGAGCGAGTTCAACAGCACCAGTAGAAAAGATATCCTCCTTGCAGATGAGAGTGGGTTTATCTACTCAAGCTCTCACCCATCGATAGAACGCTATCAATACCTATCCGATTCATACTCGACCGTTTGGCGGGATCTAAGCAGAACTCAACGTTCTGAAGGTATTCTCGAACAAGATGATCTCTACTTCATCTATCGTAATATTGGTTTTTTTGGCAATAAACCTTACTACCTGATTAAAGTGATAGGAAAAGATGAGTTTATTCCTAAGTATCTGTATTTGATTATGGTTCTGCTGGGTGTGAGTATTGGTGCTTCGTACTACTTGTACAAGTTAAGGCAAGAACGACGAGAGTTAAGCAAAATCACTTACACCGACCAACTTTCTGGCTTGTACAACCGACACTATTTACAGAAAGTAGAAAGGCAAAATCTCGCTAATGGCAATTACTACTTGGGTATTTTCGATATAGACCATTTTAAATCCGTCAATGACAAATACGGCCATGATGTCGGAGACCAAGTGATCAAACGAGTCGCATCTATTATCAAGTCACGTATCCGCGTTTCAGACTATGCATTTAGAATTGGGGGTGAAGAGTTTGTCATACTGATCCGGACAGCCTCCATGCAAGATGCACAACAAGCCATGAATCGTATACGCATGGATGTATCCCAGTTTACTCAAGCACCTAAGGTGACCATTTCTGGGGGACTATACCCTTACTCAGGTACACTATCGCAATCTCTTAAACGCGCCGATGAGCTTCTGTATCAAGCAAAGCAAAATGGTCGAAATGCCGTTTACGCAAATACTTAGTCAGCGCTTTCAAACCTGTACAAAACGATTAAAACCGTTTAGACAAAGAGGCGGTCTGCATGCAGCCTCTTTGTCGCCACCTCTAGTTAGCATGGTTAAAAACTGGATAGTTCCACCAGTTCTTTGGTGTACTCCCGCTTCGGGTTAAGGAATAGATCCGCAGTTTCTCCTTGTTCAACAATCTCTCCTTGTTTCATCACTATGGTGTAATGACACAGAGATTTAACCACATTCAAGTCATGGCTTATAAAGAGATAAGTTAAACGGTACTTTTCCTGCAAAGATTTGAGCAAGTCCAGTACCTGTGCTTGGACAGTTCGATCTAGAGAGGAAGTAGGTTCATCCAATAAAATAAACTCAGGCTTTAAAATCAACGCTCTTGCAATTGCAATTCGCTGCCGTTGGCCTCCTGAAAACTCGTTTGGATAGCGAAAGCGGGTTTCCGGATCAAGGTCCACTTCTTCCATCACATCACAAATCATTCTATCGACCGTCTCATCGTCATAGTCTTGGTGGACACGTAGCCCTTCTCCAATGACCTGAGCCACAGACATTCGCGGATTAAGTGCTGAAAACGGATCCTGAAACACTACCTGCATTTTACTGCGATACGGCAGCATTCCTTTGCGATCTAAGCCTTGTAACTCTTGTTGTTGGTAGGAAATTGAACCTTCAGAGTGAACAAGACGCAAAATAGCCATTCCTGTTGTCGACTTACCAGATCCGCTTTCTCCGACTAAACCAATGGAGTGTCCACGTTTAAGATCAAACTTCATATCGGTTACCGCTTTGATATGCGATACCACACGTTTAAATAGGCCGCCGCTAATTGGGAACCAAACTCGGAGATTATCAACAGACAAAAGGCCACTTGAATCAGCCGGAACTTCGACGGGTAAACCTCTTGGATCCGAGTTGATCAGCTTTTGTGTATAGGGGTGCTGGGGAGTGGAAAATAGAGACTTGCAGTCAGCCTCTTCAACCAGTTTGCCATTTTGCATCACAGCGACACGGTCAGCAATACGCCGCACAATACTTAAGTCATGGGTAATGAATAACATGGCCATGCCTAGCTCTTGCTGCAGCTCTTTTAGGAGGTCTAGAATTTGTGCCTGTACTGATACATCAAGGGCAGTCGTGGGTTCATCAGCAATCAATAGCTCAGGTTCGTTGATGAGAGCCATTGCAATCATGACACGCTGTCTCTCACCCCCTGATAACTCATGTGGATAGGCATTAATTTTTACATCTGGGTTACGAATTCCTACTTTACCAAGCCATTCAATAGCCAAAGCTTCAGCTTTCTTCTGCCGAACACCACGGTGAATCGCTAGAGTTTCCACCAGCTGCTTACCGACTTTATGCAGTGGGTTGAGCGATACCATAGGCTCTTGGAAAATCATACCGATTCTACCACCCCGAATGCCTCTTAGCTGTCGCTCAGAACAATTCAGAATGTCTATACCATCAAAGTGAATACTGCCTTCTAAATAGTGAGAAGAGCCCTTGGGTAAGAGCTTTAATACCGAGTTAGCTGTAACGGACTTTCCAGAGCCACTTTCGCCAACTAACGCTAGGGTTTCACCCTGATTAATCGAAAAAGAGACCCGATGAGTAACTTGTTCGACCTCTTTCCCACGGCCAAATCCGACTGACAACCCATCAATAGTTAATACTTTTCTAATCATGGTTAGCTTCCCTGATGGTGCGGGTCAAAGGCGTCGCGAACTGCTTCACCGACAAAAACAAGTAGAGTCAACATGACTGACAAGACAAAGAAAGCAGAAAAGCCGAGCCAAGGCGCTTGCAAGTTCGCTTTCCCCTGCGCTAACAATTCTCCCAAAGATGGAGAACCAGCAGGAAGGCCAAAGCCAAGAAAGTCGAGTGACGTGAGTGTCGTTACAGAGCCCGACAAGATAAAAGGCATCATCGTCAGTGAAGCAACCATGGCATTAGGTAACATATGGCGGCTCATTATGCGGCTATCATTAACACCCAATGCCTGGGCAGCCCTCACGTAATCAAAGTTTCTACAGCGCAAAAACTCAGCTCTCACAACTCCTACTAGGCTCATCCAACTAAACAGTACCATGATCCCGAGTAACCACCAGAAATTGGGTTCAACAAAGCTGGAAAGGATAATGAGAAGAAAGAGTGTCGGCATCCCCGACCAAACCTCGATAAACCGCTGCCCTAACAAATCTAGCCAACCGCCATAATAGCCTTGAGTTGCCCCAACAATGACACCAATAACACTGGAAATAATGGTAAGGACGAAACCAAACAAGACAGAAATCCTGAAACCATAAATAATTCTCGCCAAGACATCTCGACCTTTATCATCCGTGCCAAGCCAGTTAACGTGATCTGGAGCAGAAGGAACCGAACCTGATATGTTGTAATTGATGGTATCGTAGCTAAACCGAATCAGAGGCCAAATGATGTAGCCTTTTTCCTCAATCAACTCAATCACGTATGGGTCAGTGTAATCAGCTTCTGTCTCAAACTCTCCACCAAACTCTGTCTCGGCGTACTGCGTGGCGATAGGGTAATACCATGTGCCTTCATATTCGACTAGCAGCGGTTTGTCATTCGCGATCAGTTCCGCAAACAAGCTGATCACAAACAAGACCATAAAGATCCACAAAGACCAATAGCCACGTTTATTGGCCCGAAACCTCTGCCAGCGCGCTTCATTTAACGGGTTACGTCTTTTCTTTGTCAGCATTAACGCGCCTCAAAATCAATTCTTGGGTCAACCCAGGTGTAGGTTAAATCGGAAATAATACTCAAAATAAGGCCAAGCAGCGTCATGATGTATAACGAGCTAAACACCACGGGATAGTCGCGTTGGATTGTCGACTCAAAACCCAGCAGGCCGATCCCTTCTAAGGAGAACATCACTTCAATCAGCATTGAGCCTGTGAAGAAAATGCTGATAAATGCGGCTGGGAAGCCTGCAATAATGATCAGCATGGCGTTACGAAACACATGTTTATAAAGAATACTTCTCTCATCAAGACCTTTGGCCCGAGCTGTGACAACGTATTGCTTATTGATTTCATCAAGGAAAGAGTTTTTGGTCAGCATACTTAACGTGGCAAAACCACCAATCACCATCGCCAGAATTGGCAAGGTAAGATGCCAAAAGTAATCAATAATTTGATCATACCAAGCCAACTGGTCAAAGTTGCTGGAGACGAGACCTCTTAGCGGGAACCAGCTAAAGTAATTCCCACTGGCAAACAAGATAATTAAGATGATGGCAAACAAAAAGCCCGGAATCGCATAGCCGACAATGACCACGGCACTCGACCAAATATCAAACCTGGAACCGTGATGGATGGCTTTCATTATCCCCAATGGGATGGAGATTAAATAAATAATCAAGGTACTCCATAAGCCAAGAGAAACTGACACAGGTAGCCGTTCAACAATCAAGTCGATCACATTTCCACCTTTGAACAAGCTATCTCCAAAGTTAAAAGTGGCGTAGTTTTTGAGCATATCAAAGTAGCGTTCATGGATCGGCTTATCGAATCCAAACTGCTTTTTGATTTCCTCCACGACTTCTGGATCTAAGCCACGCGAACCTTTATAACCACTTGCTGTTGCATCACTTCCTACGTCCAATTCGACTTCGCTCCCGCCACCAGCAAAGCGCTCCATTATCCCAGAGCTATGACCTTCAAGCTGTGCAATTGCCTGCTCAACAGGGCCACCTGGTGCAATTTGGATGATAAAGAAATTGATGGTGATGATCGCCCACAGTGTGGGGATCACCAAAAGTAAGCGACGAAATATATAGGCAGCCATCTATCCCTCACTAGCGTCGTTTTTCAGGAAGTTTTTCGGCTTTCTCTTTGGAGATCCACCAAGTATCGACGCCTAAATCGTATCTTGGCATTGTGGTCGGCCGCTCAAACTTATCCCACATCGCCACACGATATTCACTTACGTGCCATTGAGGAATAATATAAAAATTCCACTGCAACACACGATCCAGTGCTCGTCCTAACGCAAGTAATGCGTCTGGGTCTTGCTGCTTTTTCGATATCTGCATCGTCAAACTATCGACCACTGGGTCAATAACACCTGCCGTGTTGTAAGTCGAATCTATGTAGTTAGAGTTCCAGACAATCATCAGGTTCGGACTCGGATAAGGGTTTGCAGAATACGACGAAGAGACCATATCAAAGTCACGGTCACGCAGTCGTTTGATATATTGAGTGGTATCAACAGAACGTATTTTCATATCAATACCCAGACGCTTCATATTTTTCTGTACCGGGATCGCAATACGTTCAGCGGTAGGGCTATAGATCAATAGTTCAAAGGAAAAAGGCTGACCTGTTTTAGTATTGGTTAAAACCTTATTCTTTAACTCCCAACCCGCATCTTTTAACAGTTTGAACGCAGTTCTCATTTGCGAACGAATCCGTCCTGAGCCATCCGTGACTGGTGGTTGATACTCTTCGGTAAACACTCGCGGTGGAATTTGATCTTTAAAAGGCTCTAGAACGGTTAACTCCTCTGCACTTGGCAGACCTTTCGCTTCATAATCAGTATTCTGGAAGTAACTACGTGTACGGGTATATTGGCCATAGAACATGTTCTTGTTCATCCATTCGAAATCCATCGCATAAGTCAATGCCTCGCGAACTCGAGCATCTTTGAAGACTTCACTTTGAATGTTGAACACAAATGCTTGCGTATTTTCAGGCTTCTGATGAGGAATTTCCTCTTTAATGATGTAGCCCTTATCGAAATTCACACCGATATAAGAGTTGGCCCAAAACTTCGCTGAACTTTCTAAGCGGAAGTCAAACTCTCCGGCTTTAAAAGCTTCTAGCATAACCGTATCATCCCGATAGTAATCGTATTGAACTTGCTTAAAGTTATTTCTCCCAACATTCACTGGGAGATCTTTCGCCCAATAGTCATCCACTAACGAATAAGTCACACTCTGACCAGACTTGTAATCGATGATTTTATACGCGGAACTGGCGACTGGTGGGGTTGATAAAGGTTCGGAGAAGGTCTTATCCTTCCAAAAATGTTCTGGTAACACACGGGTTGATTGGGCAAAACTGAACATTTTTTCGCGATTCGGCGTGGCCATTTCTATACGAACCGTCATATCGTTTTTGGCGGTAACAGATTTAATATCTTTGTAATACACCCGATACTGCGGCACGCCTTCTGTCATAAATTTATCAAATGTAAATGCGACATCATGCGCGGTGATCGGCTCACCATCGTGGAATCGCGCCTTAGGATTGATATCCAATTCAAGCCAAGTGTAGTCGTCCGAATACCTGACTCGCTCAGCGATCAGTGGGTAGTAAGTATCGATTTCATCACTAGGTTTAAACATCAAGGTGTCATAAAGCTCTGCTGTCGCTGCAGCAGCAACCCCTCTTGAAGCAAAACGGTTGAAATTGTCGTATGTGCCGACTTGACCATAAGTGATTTTGCCGTATTTTGGCGCTTCTGGGTTCACATAATCAAAATGAGTGAAGTCTTGTGGATACTTAGCTTCGCCAAACCCAACCAAACTGGTTGTCTCAATTACTTTTGCATATCCGATTGAGCTTAAACTCGCAATCATTGCCCCTAATAGGGCGTGGCGCATTCTTGTCATTCCCTGTTCCCTCGGCTGAATTCGCAATTCTTTTCACACTATACTATTAATTAATATTAATAATTCAATTACTTGAATAAGTATAGGCGTTCAGTTGAAACCTATCGCAGAGTTCACGAAGGATATGCTAATAACAGAGGGAAAGTTATTCGATAGAGAGAAATGAAAGCCTGCTGAATCAAGCAGGCTTTGGGGTTAGTGATTTTTTAAAGTATTTCCTTGGCGATCATGTGTAACAAGAATGTCTCACGTTCAATGCTCATGCCTTTTTTCGGGCTTTCAGCGATCGTTTTTTCATTGTGGGCGATCGCTTGATGAATGTTCAACCAAACCGCTTTCATACCATTCTTTATCTCGTAGTCTTCGTACGCGGTTTGACCTAACTCACGATCGACTTTACAGGTGTAGCAATAAGAGTGCATGTGCATTACATCAGCGTCGTCTTTGTACCAAGGACGAAACTCTTCATAGATACCATATGGCTTTATGTTATGAATGTTTTGCGCGCCTGTCTCTTCCTGAAGTTCACGCACCAGACCTGCAATAATGTCTTCACCATCATCAATACCGCCACCAGGGATAGTGTAGTCATGATAGCGCTCAGTGTATAACAGGAGGATATCTTCACCATCGACGACAATCGCTCTTGCAGCTTTACGCTGGAAAACGGTTTTATCATCAAGATGATCAATATCAGGGTGAATGGCTGTTTTAAGGTGTCGCATGAAGTCTTTGCATTGAAAAATTTGCCGCGATTCTACCACATCACCCTGATGCCTCAAGCTAGGCGAGTTGAAACCGATTGATCATTGCCATTAAGCCGTCTGACACACGCCCGAGCTCTTTACTAGAACTGGCCATTTGCGCAGACTCACTCGAAACGGTCGAGGCCATATCACTCAGACTCACAACATTGCGATTTATGTCATTGACCGTTACTGTCTGCTCTTCTGCGGCCGTAGCAATATGTTGATTCATCTCTTCTATGGTATGAACTTCTTTATTGATCTTATTTAGCGCTTCACCTGCTTGACTTGAAAGCTCAGAAGCATTGGTAGCTTTCGCTGTACCTTGGTCCATCACTTTAACCACATTCTCCGCGCCCACCTGCAGCTTCTCAACAATGTTTTGAATCTCCAAGGTAGACTCATGTGTACGTAAAGATAAACTTCTTACTTCATCCGCCACCACAGCAAATCCACGTCCTTGTTCACCCGCCCTCGCCGCTTCAATGGCAGCATTCAGCGCCAGTAGATTGGTCTGCTCAGCAACGCCTCGAATCACTTCAAGAACCGTATCAACATTGCGAGCATCTGAGGCCAGTTTTTGGACAACTTGGCTGGCAGACTGTATCTGCTCGGCAAGTTCGTTAGCTTCTTGGACATTTTTATCAATGATTGTGTGGCTATGATTGGCTTCTTGCGCGGCTAAGCGACTGGCATCGTTCGCTTCTACTGTGCGAGCCGCAACTTCCTCTACGGTTGCTAACATTTCGGTCATAGCCGTTGCTAACATGTCGACATCGGTTTGTTGTTGATTCAGGCTGTCGTCAATATGGTGAACGGAATTAGCGAGCTGATTGGCAGCACTAGAAACCTGGCTACCCGAGTCGCTAATACTGAGCATGATCCCTTGTACAGACGCGACAAACTGGTTGAAGTAACGAGCCAGAAGCACCAACTCCTTGCTGCCCTCTTCAGGAAGTCGCTGAGTCAGATCGCCCTCCCCTTTAGAAAGAGTTTTCATCGCCCGAACCGTGCGTTTGATTGGAGATGTGATGGTTTTGATGAAAAAGCCAATTGCGATAGAAAGAATCGAGAGGATACCGATGGCGTAGCCTGCCGATGCGACCTCAGAACGATGCATATCTTCCTGCAAGGCAACCATATTCATACCAGAACCGATCATCCACCCCCATGGTTGAAACATCAGAGCGTAACTGGTTTTCGGATCCGTTTTTTCACTGTCTGGATTTTTCCAGCTGTAGTCAACAAACCCGCCGCCGTTTTGAGCAACCTGATAAAGATCCTGAACGAAAAACTTACCTTCACTGTCTTTTAAGCCAAGAATATTTTTACCCAGCAAGGAGAGTACTCCACTGGCAAGTTGCACTCCATTAGAGTCACCGACGAAAATATAATTGTCACCATCAAAGCGCATTGAAGAGATAGTTTGCAGAGCTCGACCTTGAGCTTCACTTTCCGAAAGCTGACCCGCCTGATAAAGTTGATAATAATGTTTGGCGACACCGGAAGCTGATTCCACCAAAGTTGAGACACCACGTTCATAATTTTCACGCATGTGCTCCCGAGACTGGGCAATGTTGAGGAGAGTATTCGCAAATAAACCAATAGCAAACAAGCCTAATATAGACCACGCTCGTGCTGCTATGGACACTTCAGAAAGCCTTTGTTTAATCATATCCATATTTCCTAACCGGAGAACAAAACCTCATCAACTCCTAGCCTAACCCTCGTTTAACACGATGATTAATAAGCTAAGAGTCATTTAATTTATAAATACCACTTTAGCAGTAAAAAAGTGACCTTGAGATGAAAATAGGCCGAACATTGCAAACATTTTTATTAATAACAAAAAAGTCACTACAAGCACCTGACGAATATAAGTGTTTCATTTGCCATAAAATATTTGTGGTTTAATTTTTTCTTAAATCACGGTTCAATAGAGTCAGTTTTATTTCCTCCCGTAATATTTTGAGAGAGGCCCATCATGTTAGATGTCGCTGTATTTAGTGCTAAGTCTTACGACGAAGCATCTTTCACTAAAGTTAATAAACAATATGGATTTGCTCTCCACTTCCATGAATTTCAGCTAACTAAGAAGACCGCCAAAATGGCGTACGGTTGTGCAGTAGTCTGCGCTTTCGTAAACGATGATTTATCCACCCCAGTGCTCGAATCACTTGCAGAACAAGGCGTAAAGTTAATTGCGATGCGCTGCGCTGGTTTTGATCGCGTTGATCTCAACACTGCAAAACGTCTTGGCATCCAAGTGGTTCGTGTTCCAGCCTATTCTCCAGAATCGGTGGCCGAACATACGGTTGGCCTAATGATGAGCCTGAATCGCCGTTTCCATAAGGCTTATCAACGTACCCGTGATGCCAACTTCTCCTTAGACGGCTTAGTTGGCTTTAACTTTCACGGTAAAACTGTCGGTGTAATTGGTACCGGTAAAATAGGGATTGCTACGATGCGCATCCTGAAGGGACTCGGTATGAATATCCTCTGCTTGGACCCGTTTGAAAACCCACTCGCCATTGAACTTGGGGCAAGCTACTGCTCAAAAGAAGCGCTTTTCCAGAAAAGTGACATCATCACACTCCATTGTCCAATGTCAGAAGAAAACTATCATCTGCTTGATGAAAAAGCTTTTGAACAAATGAAAGATGGCGTCATGATCATCAATACCAGCCGTGGCGGATTACTTGATGCCGCCGCGGCTATTGAATCTCTTAAAACAGGTCGAATCGGTGCTCTGGGCCTGGATGTATACGAAAACGAGAAAGAACTGTTTTTCCGTGATAAATCCAACGATGTGATTGTCGATGACGTTTTCCGCCGTTTATCGGCGTGTCACAATGTACTGTTTACTGGTCATCAGGCGTTCCTGACGGACGAAGCGTTAGGCAACATTGCAGATACAACGCTGGGTAATATTGCTGCATTCAGTGAAGCAAAGCACTCAGGTAATGAGCTGCTAGAGTTGTAACGATTAAAAAGGGCTTTCATATGAAAGCCCTTACTTTTTTATTTCCTTAATGCATTCAGTTTGGCTTGTGCTATGCCAAAAACCGTATCTATCGGGTAACTTCCCTCATCACTGGCTTCGCCTGCAGGCTTGCCCATGAACAGTTCTATCGCTTCTGTAACATGATCAATAGCCCAGATCTGAAACTCCCCTCGCTCTACCGCCTTAACAACATCTGAACGTAACATCAGATTGTGCATGTTGGCTCTTGGTATGATGACGCCTTGTGTCTCACTTCGTCCTTTAATGCTACACACGTCAAAGAAGCCTTCAATTTTCTCATTAACCCCACCAATAGGCTGAGCTTCCCCAAACTGGTTCATCGAGCCAGTAATGGCGATGTCTTGTCGATTTGCCTGCTTAGAAAATGCCGATACCACAGCGCAGAACTCTGCCATGCTGGCACTGTCGCCATCCACTCCACCGTATGATTGTTCAAAAGTAATGGTCGTCTTGAGAGGGACTTTTGCGGTTTTACCGAATACCGATGAAAGATAGGCGGTCAGGATCATGACACCTTTGGAGTGAATGCTACCGCCTAAATCTACACTTCGCTCAATATCAATGACTTCACCATCACCATAGCAAGTGGTCGCGGTAATCCGGTTTGGTGCACCAAACATATACTCACTGGTACTTAACACTGAAAGCGCGTTAACTTGCCCTACAGCTTGGCCTGCAGTCTGAAGTAAGGTGGTACCGTTAATGAAGCCTTCCATCACACTATCTTTGAGTCGGCTAACTCTCAGTTCTTGGTTAGCCAGAGCCTCTTCAACATGGCTTGCGCGAATCATGTTTGAGTTAGCCTGACGCGCTACGTAGTTGGACTCACGAATAAGATTCGCGATGTTAGCAGAGTGAAGTGACAATTTAGTTTGATCACCGGATAACCGAGAGCTGTGCTCTATAATTCGAGCTATGGCTTTTTTATCACAGTGCAGCATGTTGTTATCATTAACGACACTGGAGATAAAGCGAGCATAATGAAGCTCAGACTCTGGGCTACGACTCATTTCGTCTTCGAAATCTGCCGTCACACGGAATAGCTCGCTGAATTCTGGGTCATAATGTTGCAGTAATTGGTATGTGCGATAGTCACCAAATAAGATAATTTTCACGTCCAATGGAATCGGCTCCGGATCCAAGGAAACCGCGCCAGTGAGTGTCACTTCTTTTTCTAGCGAGGTAAAGCTCAGCTTGCGTGCTCTCAATGCTCGCTTGATCCCATCCCAGACATAGGGTTGCTCTAATACCTTTTGAGCATCCATGAGTAACACGCCGCCATTCGCTTTGTGCAGGCTACCAGGGCGTATTAAAGAGAAATCTGTAAATACAGTTCCTTTAAACGTTGCCGTTTCAATGTAACCAAACAAGCTGTGGTAGTTGGGGTTCTCTTCAACAACGATTGGGAATTCGTCACCTTTACGGCTTACAAGGACATTAACCTTGTAGCGACGAGGGAGTTTCTTATCCAATGATGCCGTGGCAACTTCACCTTGCTCTCCACTTTGTTCAAGAAAAATATCTGCGTTTTCAACAATGTCTTTCTGGAGTTCCGTCAAATACGCTTTAATTTCCGCGTAACCAGAATAATCCTTTTTCAATTGCTTGATAAAGTGTGTGATGACTTCTAAAGTCACCTCATCATTCAACTTCTTGATTTTTTCACTGTATGCTTCTTCCCACTCGGTCAACTGACGAACCATATCTCTTAGCTTGATTTCAAGCTCGTCAATGGTTGAGCCAAAATACTCTTGCTCTTTCTTTGTCAGCTCTTCAAAAGATTCTTCGGTGTGCATCTCTTCGCCATTCATGGCCACAAACTGATAATCACCTTGGTTAGTGATGGTCAGACTAATGCCTTTCGCTTTCGCTTCTTTGGTGATCACGGCCAGTTCAGCTTCCTGCTTTTGGGCCAACTGATTTTTGAGTTTGTCAGCACGGCTGTAATACAGCTCATTATCAAACGCTAATGGGATAGCATTCACCAGTTTTGACATTAACTTTTCAATGTCTTGCTTTAACTGGCTACCAATACCACAAGGCAGTGCAAGTACTTTTGGCGTTCTAATATCATCAAAATTTGCCACATAACACCAATCATAGAGTGCTTTTGCGTCATGCTGGTGGCGATTAAGGTAACGTAAAATCATGGTTCGCTTACCAAGGCCGTTCTGGCCAATGGCGTAGATGTTGTAGCCCTTTTCCTTAATGGACATTGCGAATTCTACCGCCTTCTGGGCGCGTTCTTGACCGACGATTTCGTCAATGGGTGCCAGCTCTTTTGTAGACTTACTCGGTAGCATTTCCAGCTCCGCAGCATGGTACAGCTGGCTCGATTCAAGCCGTTGAATTGCCATCTTTCTTTCCTTATTGTTATTTTTCATCCACTCTATAACGACCTAGTGTAGGCCAGTTTTTTATATATTTTAGTGACTTAGGTACTATTAGAGTTCAACTGATTAAATATCCATCAATTATGACGTCAAACACCTTTTTAAATGATAACCATTTGCAATAGATAATAAATTGCATTTAAATGTGCATTGTTACGATTTTGGTGGAGTATTTGAACATGGATCTACAACAGTGCTGGACACATTACCTCAAAGCTGAGCAGTTATTAGAACAAGGTCATTGGCCAGAAGCACACTACTTGTACGATCAGGTTCTGCATCATTTACCTACGCACATTCAAAGTGCGCTCAGTGATGACCAAATCAAACCATGCCAATTCAGTTGTTTGTTGACCGGCTTACGTGATGCAGCCATCTCTCAGTCTGAGATCCTAAATAAAATGGGCCAGTATCATAATGCCTTCGATTTGCTCAACCAAAGTTATGCTTTGCTTCAGTTTCTGTCGATTGAGCCTACTGAATTGGTTCAAGCCACCCACCAGATTCTAGATAAAAACTGTGAGGATCTTTTACGCCATATGGGCGCATTTTGTAGTGCTCAGCGTAATGCACAGTGGATGTTGGAGTTTGAGCAAGTTCAGAAAGCCCACCACCACTTTGCGACATTAAAGAGCTATGGCAGTGCAATGGAAAGCTCTCACTCAATAAATTAATACAAGGAATGCAAATGTCACAGAAGCCAATTCTTGAGGTAAAAAACCTCTCTGTCAGCTTTACTACTAATGACGGAATTGTTGACGCGGTAAAGGATGTTAATTTTGAGCTGTTTCCAGGAGAAACGCTCGCCATCGTAGGTGAATCGGGAAGCGGAAAATCCGTTTCAACCAACGCTTTGATGCAATTACTACCAAATAATGCCATTGTTCACGCTCAATCAAGCATCATTTTCGAAGGTGAACAACTCGTTGATAAAGCTGAGAAGGGAATGCAGTCTATTCGTGGTGACCGCATTGGAATGATTTTCCAAGAGCCCATGACTTCACTTAATCCATTTATGCGCGTAGGTATTCAGGTGGCGGAAGCCATCATGTGCCACCGCCCTGTTTCTCGTTCTCAAGCAAAACAGAAAGTATTAGAGTTGTTTAACCTTGTTCACCTCCCAAACCCAGATCAAGCTTACACAAAGTATCCTCATGAGTTCTCAGGCGGTCAGCTACAGCGCATCATGATTGCGATGGCATTGATCAACGAACCAGACATTCTTATTGCTGACGAGCCAACCACTGCACTCGACGTTACTGTACAGGCAGAAGTGCTTAACCTAATTAAAGAGATCCAAGAAAAAATGGGCATGGCGATTCTCTTTATTACTCACGATCTTGGTGTTGTAAAGCACCTAGCGGATCGTGTCATCGTCATGTGTAAAGGAGATGTGGTTGAAGAGGGGCAATGTCAGGCACTGTTTAACGATCCTCAGCATGATTACACAAGAATGCTCATCAACTCGATACCTAAGGGAAGTAAAGCCCCTATAGAAGAGAGTGCTGCACCTCTGCTAAAAGCAGAAGATATTCGCGTTAAATTCCTGATAAAGTCCCATTTCATTCAAAGGAAAAACCAGTACTTTGAAGCGGTTAAAGGTATTTCTCTTGAGCTTAAGCAAGGTGAGACCTTAGGTATTGTCGGCGAGTCTGGCTCAGGAAAATCGACACTAGGACGTGCACTTATCGGGCTACTGCCCTGTACGGGAGGCATTGAATTTAAAGGTCAGGATGTGAAGGCACTGAGTGAGAAAGAGCGCTTTGGGCTTAAAAAAGACATTCAGATGGTTTTTCAAGATCCTTATGGTTCTCTATCCCCACGTATGACTGTCGGTGATATCATTACCGAAGGTCTAACAGTACATCAGCCTCAGATGGGTCGCTCTGAGCGTATGAAGCGTGCTCGTAAGGCGCTAGAAGAGGTAAGACTTGATCCTCATTCAATCAACCGTTACCCACATGAGTTCTCTGGTGGTCAACGTCAACGTATCGCAATTGCACGGGCTTTGATCCTAGAACCTTCTTTTATTCTGCTGGATGAGCCGACTTCTGCACTGGATCGCTCAGTACAGCTGACCGTTATCGACCTGCTTAAAGATATTCAGAAAAAGCACAACATCGGCTTCCTATTTATCAGCCACGATCTGAGTGTAGTGAAAGCACTTTCTGACCGCGTATTGGTGATGCAGAAAGGCGAAGTAATGGAAGAAGGCACGGCGGATGAAATATTCCACTCACCGAAAAATGACTATACAAAGAAACTCATTGAAGCGTCGTTTGATCTCGACGAAGAAGAGGTTGTAGCCGCGTAATTAACATTGGTTTGGCCGCCAACACAAGCCGATGCAAGGATGCATCGGCTTTTCTATTTAGAAATAGTGTGAAATGGCCAGATAGCGCGCCCGAATGTGCTCAATCAGCAGCTTAACCTTATTGGGTGGCTGACGAGTAAACGGGTACACCGCGTAAATCCCTAACCGCTTGCCGACCAATTCAGGAAACAGATCCACCAGCTGACCATTACGAATATCGTGGTAAACCAAGCATCGCGGTACATACGCAATCCCGTGCCCACCCAACGCTGCTTTCCTTAATGCCGTCGCATTGTCGGTCGAGAAAGAACCAGAGACCTTCACAATATAGTTCCCCGATTTTGACTTAAACTCCCACTCTGAGGCACCTGTGGTTTGATAGGCGTACTGCAGGCAGTTGTGGGTGACAAGGTCTTCAGGTTTAATCGGTTTTCCGTTGCGTGCGATGTAAGAAGGTGATGCACAAACCACCCATTGAGAATCAAGAATATGACGAGCAATCAGGCTTGAATCTTCAAGATACCCCGTGCGAATCACTAAGTCATAACCGCCCTCTACTAAGTCGACAAAGCGATTATCGAGGGACATGTCAACCGTTAAGCCTGGATGTAAGTTGCAAAACTCCGCCACTGCATCAGCCAAAATTAGGTCACCAGAGATCGAAGGAACCGACATTTTGATATGGCCGCTGATATTCTCACCGAACCCGGATACCGCATCCATTGCTTCCTGAGCGGCTTGCTTCACATTTTTCGCGCCGTGGGTCAGCGCCTTGCCAGCCTCAGTTAACGTCAATTTACGCGTAGTTCGATATAATAGTTGAACGCCAATTTCTTCTTCTAATCGAGCAATTCTTTTGCTAACTACCGAATTTGTAAGGTTATTTATCTCTGCAACCTTACTAAAACTACCCAGTTCTACAACCTGAGAAAACAAGATTATATCGTCCGCACGCATACCATTATGTCATTTTTGGAATTAATTATTTTCATTATTTCCCTATATCAATAAAAAATAAAGGGGTAAATTCACCTCGAATTAACACAAATATCACAATTATAAAATCTAAGAGATTCTAGAGAATCCTGATTTGTAAAAGTAAAAGCCTGTACGAGGATGTACCAATGAGTGAAACTTTACTGGCCTTAGTGGCCTTTTCGCCGATAGTTGTTGCGGCTATATTATTAGTCGGTCTCAACTGGCCAGCTAAACGCGCAATGCCTGTCGCTTTCGGATTGACGGTTGTTATTGCCCTATTCTTCTGGGATATGTCTACTACCCGAGTTCTTGCCTCTATTTTCCAAGGATTAGGCATCACTGTCTCTGTTCTATGGATTGTTTTCGGCGCCATTTTCCTGCTCAACACGCTGAAGCATACTGGTGCGATATCAACCATCCGCAATGGATTTACCAATATCTCGCCAGACCGTCGAGTTCAGGCGATCATCATCGCTTGGTGTTTTGGCTCATTCATTGAAGGCGCCTCTGGTTTTGGTACCCCAGCTGCCATTGCTGCTCCGCTTCTGGTCGCGATTGGTTTCCCTGCTCTTGCCGCCGTTTTAATGGGCATGATGATTCAGTCTACACCCGTGTCTTTCGGTGCCGTAGGAACCCCGATCATTGTCGGCGTGAACAAAGGCCTAGATACACATAACATTACTGAAGCGCTTGTGGCTAACGGTTCAAACTGGGACGCATACCTTCAGCAGATAACGTCCAGCGTTGCGCTGATCCACGCTTCTGTGGGTACTCTCATTCCTGTGCTGATGGCGATGATGCTAACACGCTTCTTTGGCAAGAACAGAAGCTGGACAGAAGGCCTAGACATTGTTCCATTTGCCATTTTTGCAGGCCTTGCTTTTACTATTCCGTACGCGTTAACAGGTGTGTTCTTGGGCGCAGAATTCCCATCACTTATCGGTGGTCTGGTTAGCTTAGCGATCGTGGTTTCTGCTGCTAAGCGTGGTTTCCTTGTCCCTAAATCAACGTGGGATTTTGAAGACGAAAAGAAATGGCCTGCAGAATGGTTAGGCTCTCTTAAGATTGATCTGGCGGATTCTAAAGACAAGCCAATGAGCATGGTTATGGCTTGGCTGCCATACGTGCTTCTTGCTGTCGTCCTAGTAGCAAGTCGCGTCAGCCCTGAGTTCAAAGCCATGCTGCGTAGCGTGAGTTTGTCGTTTGGCAACATTCTTGGTGAAGCTGGTATCAGTACTGCTATCCAACCTTTATATCTGCCTGGTGGCATCTTAGTGTTTGTCGCTTTGATTGCAGTACTTCTTCAAGCACGCAGTGCTACCCCATTGACGAAAGCGTTTGGTGAATCGAGTAAGACACTGATTGGTGCGGGCTTTGTACTTGTGTTCACCATCCCAATGGTACGTATCTTTATCAACTCTGGGATCAACGGTGCTGATTTAGCAAGTATGCCTGTTACTACCGCAAACTTCGCTGCGGGTTTGGTGGGTGAAGCCTTCCCAGCACTCAGTGCCACAGTTGGCGCTTTGGGTGCATTCATCGCAGGCTCAAACACCGTCTCTAACATGATGTTTAGCCAGTTCCAGTTTGAAGTTGCTCAGACGTTGTCTATTTCAAGCGCAGTCGTCGTCGCTCTTCAAGCCGTCGGTGCGGCAGCGGGTAACATGATTGCGATTCATAACGTTGTAGCGGCTTCAGCAACCGTAGGCCTTCTGGGTCGTGAAGGTGCGACGCTGCGCAAGACCATTATCCCAACATTCTACTATCTTGTAGTGACCGGCGTTATTGGCTTGGTAGCCATTTATGGTATCCAAATTACCGATGCGCTAATGAAGTAAACCTTTTCGCGTTAATATCTGCCCCTGACAAGACTGGACACTAGTGTCGAATAATTGCGGGTATTAACGCCTTTTTAATCTAATAAAGATGTCGTTCCAGCCTTATCTAGGCCCCCAATATGTAAATGTAGGACTGAATTTATGATCATCTCAGCTTCAACAGACTACCGCAAAGCGGCTAAATCTAAACTTCCGCCGTTCTTATTCCACTATATTGATGGTGGCTCTTATGGAGAGCACACGTTAAGGCGCAATACCGAAGATCTCGCGGATATTGCTCTAAAACAACGTGTTCTCAAAAACATGTCTGATCTGAATCTGGAAACCGAAATCTTTGGTGAAAAATTCGCTCTACCTATTGCTCTGTCTCCAGTTGGTCTAACTGGCATGTACGCGAGACGCGGTGAAGTACAGGCCGCTATTGCTGCGGAAAACAAAGGCATCCCATTTACGATGTCGACAGTGTCCGTCTGCCCTATTGAAGAAGTCACACCCGAGCTCGCAAGACCCATGTGGTTTCAGCTCTACGTTTTGAAAGACCGCGGGTTCATGAAAAACGTACTTGAACGCGCGAAAGCAGCCGGAGTCACAACGCTCGTCTTTACGGTTGATATGCCAGTCCCCGGGGCTCGCTATCGTGACATGCATTCTGGTATGAGCGGACCAAATGCCGCAATGCGCCGGGTCTTTCAAGCGATGCGTCATCCTTCTTGGGCATTTGATGTCGGCCTGTTTGGTAAACCGCACGATCTAGGCAACATTTCAACCTACCGCGGTGAGCCAACGAAGCTCGAAGACTACATTGGCTGGTTAGGTGAAAACTTTGATCCTTCCATCTCGTGGAAAGACCTAGAGTGGATTCGTGACTTCTGGGATGGCCCCATGGTCATCAAAGGAATTCTAGATGAGCAGGACGCAAAAGATGCCGTTAAATTTGGCGCTGATGGCATTGTCGTTTCCAACCATGGCGGTCGCCAGTTAGATGGAGTTATGTCATCTGCTAAAGCATTACCAAGTATTGCTGATGCCGTAAAAGGTGATCTGAAGATCTTTGTTGATTCTGGTATTCGCACTGGTCTTGATGTAGTCCGAATGCTCGCCTTGGGTGCAGATTGTGCCATGCTAGGCCGTTCTTACATCTATGCACTTGCAGCACAGGGACAGGCAGGCGTGGAAAACCTTCTCGACCTGTACGAAAAAGAAATGCGCGTTGCCATGACACTTACTGGCGCGAAAAACACTCAAGAACTGACTAGGGAGTCTCTAGTTAGCTTCAAATAACAACTTGGGCAGTACATTCAGCATGCTGTGCTGCCTAACTTCCCCTTCCTAATTCTTACACCCATCCCAGTTCTTATTAACAACATGTAACAAAAGTATTATCCTTTGCGAAGACACTCCCACTCACGGTGTGTAAAGCATTACAAATAATTACTTATGAGAATATATTCTCAACAATAAATACACAAAAAGAATTGGAGAGAAGTGTGGAACTGGAGATGTTCACCTGCGATGCATTTACAACTCAACGCTTTAAAGGGAATTCCGCGGCAGTAGTTCCTTTAGCTGATTGGCTCAGCGATGAAATAATGCAAAACATTGCAGCAGAAAATAATCTTTCTGAAACCGCTTTTGTTAAACCCACAGGCGCTAACCGATATGAGATTCGCTGGTTTTCTCCCGTCGCAGAGGTCGACTTTTGTGGCCACGCGACACTCGCCACCTCGTATGTGCTTTACCAATTTTTCGCTCTGAATGGAAAGATCGAGTTTGAAACAAGACATGTAGGCTCATTAGAAGTTGAAAAAGACCTGTCTGGGCGAATATTAATGACATTCCCAAATCGAAAGCCAATCGAATCTGAAGTACCGCCGGAAGTAATGGAAGCACTTTCCATTCAACCAAGCCAAGTACTAAAAAGCCCACAGGCCTATTTCGCTTTCTATGAGAATGAGCAAGATATCATTGAGGTTCAGGTTCGTCGTGAATATTTAGAAAAGTTGGCACCTTATGACTTAGTGATTTCAGCCAAAAGCCAACAGTATGATTTTGTCTCTCGCTACTTTTGGCCCGATGTCGGTGACTGTGAAGATCCCGTCACGGGTTCTATTCATGCTGGACTGGCTCCTTATTGGTCGAAACAACTAGGTAAGTCCAACCTCAAAGCCTATCAAGCGTCTAAACGTGGTGGAACTCTATATTGTCACGTGGAAGAGGACAAGGTGATTGTTTCGGGTGATGCGGTTCTATATTCACGCAGCAAAATCTATGTATAAGTAGCTAGGGTGTCATCCGTTTTTTGCTTCTACCTATTGAACAACAACTGTCTTGCTCTGGTTTCTTGTCCCCGCCAATTGCTTTTGTTCAGTTGAGCAATACAAATACTGCCGACGGATTATCAAATCTTGCTTCCACTGCTGGTTAAACCACCCCAGCATTGGCAGAATAAGGCTAAGATTTTGTAATGAGAAGTCCGATGAAAATAATCATTCTCCATGGGCTGTACATGCATGGGCTGGCAATGCAACCACTCAGCCAAAAGTTACGCTCTTACGGCTACGATACTCAAACTATTAGCTATAACAGTGTTGCCATTGATGAGCACAAAGTGTTCCGAGCCATAGACCAAGCGTTGTCACCACAACAAAGTAACGTACTAGTTGGCCATAGCCTTGGAGGGTTGATCATCAAGCACTATCTCTCATCCAGACAACCATCTAAGCAGAAAATCTCGCATGTTGTGACTGTCGGCTCGCCTTTAAAAGGCGCCTCGATTGTTAGCCGTATCCAAGATCTTGGTATGGGTGCGATGCTCGGCAATGCAGCAGAGTTTGGTTTACAGGAGCATGATGACGTTTGGGGCTTTCCCCAGAAGCTTGGCAGCATTGCTGGCACTTTAGCTGTCGGAGCGAGAGCACTCTTGATGATGGGAAATCAAACCCTATCAGATGGTACGGTTACGGTTGATGAGACAAAAATTGAAGGCATGACCGATCATATAGAGATGAGAAGTGCACATACCAGTATGATTTATACCGCCTTCGTCCCAAAACAAATTGACCATTTCATTCGTACTAACCACTTTTATCGCTAACGCGATCTCAGCATGGCGTAAAGCAACCAGAGAAACCACGTAGACTCTTATCAAAAAAAGCAGCACTTATGTCTCGCATAAAGTGCTGCGGCTTCATAACAAAACTTTAACGCCTACTTAAGCAGCTTGAGGTTTAGTATGCTTTCCCAGCAAACCAGCGTAAAAGTCGCTGTCATCCAAAACGCCAATCAGCTCACCATTTTCAACCAATAAAATGGGCTGGCCACTTCTCTGCTTGAGTTTAATCGCTTCTCTCATGCTTATGTCTGGGTTTGCAATCACGACGGACTCTTTATTTATATCATTCAACTCAATCGAATCATCTCGCCAATCCACCAGCTTTAGATTGATGCCACTATCAAGATGCAACTGATTATCACGCCCTTCGACCCACACTTTTTGGGTTGGGCAAATTTGCCATCTTGCGTTTTCTTGTTCTAGTTCGCTCGCCGGTTGCATTAGTGAGCGGCCCTTTAACACGTTAAGCGGATTCGTATGCGATACAAAGTCTTTCACGTAATCGTTTTCTGGTGAGAGTACGATCTGCTCTGGCTTACCATGTTGAATCAGCTTACCAGACTCCATGATGGCAATGTTATTACCAATTTTAAGTGCTTCATCCAAGTCGTGACTGACGAACAATATGGTTTTATTAAGCTTTTTCTGAAGCTGGATCAACTCATCCTGCAATTGAGCACGAATCAGAGGATCAAGCGCCGAAAAGGGCTCATCCATCAACAGGATATCAGTATTCATTGCAAACGCTCTGGCCAGCCCTACACGCTGCTGCATCCCGCCAGATAACTCATGCGGATATTTTTGCTCCCAGTCTGACAGCTCGACCATTTCCAGCTGCTCACGTGCTTTTGCTCTTCGTTCAGCTTTCGGCATTCCTTGCATTTCAAGACCAAATGCAACGTTATCGAGCACAGTCAGCCATGGCATTAAAGCAAACTTTTGAAATACCATGGATACTCTATGAGTGCGAAGGTGTCTTAACGTTTCTTCATTACAAGAAGAGAGCTCGACCTGATTATCGCCATCCTTGATTTGCAATGAACCACGGCTGATAGAGTTCAAACCATTCACCGCCCTAAGTAGGCTTGATTTACCTGAACCAGATAAGCCCATTAACACGCAAATCTCGCCTTCTTTGACACTCATAGTGACGTTATCAACGCCCACGACTTGCCCTGTTTGATCGATAATTTCCTGACGTACTTTTCCTTCATCCAGCAGCGACAAAGCCTTCTGCGGCTGATCACCAAATACAACATCAAGGTTCTGAATCTTAATCGCATCCATGATTACACTTCCTTCTGATTAGGTGATTTACAAAGGCGGTCAAGAATGATCGCAACCAGCACAATGGCCAGTCCGGCTTCAAAGCCCTGAGAGATATTCACAGTGTTTAGTGCCCGAACCACTGGTTTACCTAGGCCATCAGCGCCGACTAGTGCAGCAATTACCACCATTGAAAGTGACAACATAATGCACTGAGTGACACCGGCCATAATGCTTGGCAACGCCGCTGGTAGCTCGACTTTATAGAGTAATTTCATCTTACTCGCGCCAAATGCCTGACCCGCTTCAATCAGCTCCTCTGGAACCTTAATGATCCCAAGATACGTAAGACGAATCGGAGCTGCGATAGCAAAAATAATGGTCGAAATTAACCCAGGAACAATCCCCAAACCAAACAGAACCAGGGTTGGAATCAAATAAACGAAAGTGGGGACAGTTTGCATCAAGTCCAAAATAGGACGCAGTAAGGTATACAGCCAAGCGCGATGCGCTGCCATTACCCCTAATGGAACGCCAATTAATACGGAAATCGTTGTCGCAGCAAACACCAGGACAAAGGTTTCCAGCATTTCTTGCCAGTAGCCGAGGTTAAGAATGGTTAGCAATGCACCAATAATAAACAAAACCAATGGAATGCTACGATGTAAATACCAAGCGATAGCAGCGGTAAGTAAAATCGGTAGTGCTGGTGGCATCCATTTAAAGATGTCGACAACAAAAAGGATAATAGTTTCGAGAAAATATGAGATGGAGTCAAAAAAGCCCGCTGCATTCATGGTTAGCCAGTCGACACCCGTTTCCATCCATTCACCGAAAGGGATTTTGTTGTTGGTAATAAAATTCACAATAAAACCTTAGATTGCTTGGCGGGCAAGATTGCCCGCCAGATAACGTTATGCGTTAGATTTAACGTAGTTTGATACCGCTTCTGCTGCATCACTACCTGAAAGCGTTTTGACTCCATCAAGCCAAGTTTTCACTTGTTCTGGATTGTCTTTCAGCCACTGCAATGCTGCTTTTGAAGGCTTAACATTTTGATTCAGAATCTCTTCCATCAAAGCGTTTTCCATCTCTAGGCTAAACTTCAGGTTCTTCAGGAGCTGGCCAACATTTTGGCACTCATTTAGGTAGTTAGATCGTACGTTGGTATAAACGTTGGCGCCGCCGTAGTTCGGTCCAAAGAAGTCATCACCGCCGTCAAGGTATTCCATATCCACGTTATTGTTCATTGGGTGCGGCGCCCAACCAAGATAAACAATCCACTGATTACGACGGACCGCTCGGGAGACTTGAGAGACCATGCCCGCTTCACTCGATTCGACCAAGTTGAAACCTTTTAGGCCAAATGCATCACTGTCTATCATCGACTGAATCAAACGGTTGCCATCATTACCCGGCTCGATACCGTAAATACGCTCTCTGAATTTGTCGGCATTTTTAGCTAAGTCTGCAAAGCTTTTCACACCCGCATCATAAACATATTTGGGTACAGCTAGCGTGTATTTTGCGCCCTCAAGGTTTGCTCGTACAGTTTCAACCGTTCCAGCTTCACGATACTTAGCGATATCTCCCTCCATGGTTGGCATCCAGTTGCCAAGGAAGATATCGATATCACCGTTCGCCATAGAAGAATAGGTGACCGGAACAGAGAGCAAGTCGGTTTTCGTTTTATAACCTAGCCCCTTGAGTAATTCGCTGGTTACTGCCGTTGTAGCGGTAATATCAGTCCAGCCCACATCTGCAAATCGAACGGTTTCACACTGATTAGCATAAGCCGTCGTTGTCATCACGCTCAGCGCGACCGTTGATAATGTTTTTGTCATCATAGACATAATGTTTTCCTTGTAATATTTACTGACTTTACGAGACAGAAGATACGTCTCTTTTTGGTGTCTCGGTTCTCTGTTTTTCTTGCCAATCTGGCGCAATCCAGACCGGTAACTTAGCCTCTTTGAGCAAAGGCTTCCCTAAAATCAAATCTGCGGCTCGCTCCGCAACCATGATGGTGGGGGCATTCAGGTTACCGTTAGGGATGGTAGGAAAGATCGATGAGTCCACCACCCTCAGCCCTTCAACACCGCGTACTCGGCAATATTCATCCAACACTGCCATCGGGTCTTCATCTGAACCCATTTTACAGCTACAAGATGGGTGATATGCGCTCTCCACATTTTGTTTAACCCATTCATCAATGGCAGCGTCAGTGGTGACACTCTCTCCCGGTTGAATTTCACTCCCACGGTACATATCCATGGCTGGTTGAGAGAGGATCTCACGCGTCAGGCGAATACAATCTCGCCAGTCTTGTCGATCTTGCTCTGTCGAAATGTAGTTAAACTCAATCATGGGTTTGTCTTGCGGGTCTGCAGACTTGATTGCCACCCGGCCACGACTTTCTGGTTTATTTGGGCCGACATGGACTTGGAAGCCATGTCCATCAAATGCAGCTTTCCCGTCATAACGCATTGCTGCAGGCAAAAAGTGGTATTGAATATTGGGCCATTTAAGCCCTTTGCGTGAGCGAATGAACGCACAAGATTCGAAGTGATTAGTCGCCCCTAAACCTTTGCGTGTCAGGATCCACTCCGCCCCAATCATACCTTTACTCACCAAGCCGAGCTTGCTGTTCAAAGTGATGGGTTGCTGGCAATGATATTGGAAGTAAACTTCAAGATGATCTTGCAGGTTCTCACCGACTCCCGGTAGGTTGTGCTTTACATCTACTCCCGCTTGCTCGAGTACGGCCTTTGGTCCAATTCCAGACAATTGAAGTAATTGCACTGAGCCAATGGATCCTGCGCTAGAAATGACTTCTTTTTTCGCAAAGGTTTTCGTTACTTTACCCGAACGCTCAAACTCGACACCTATGGCTTTTTTGTTTTCCAACAAAACTTTATGAACAACTACACCTTTAAGCAGCGTCAAATTCTTGCGTTTTAGAGCGCGCCTTAAGTAGGCATAAGAAGTGGATGCTCGTACACCTTTATCCACTGTCATATGCATCGCGCCAAAACCTTCCTGCTGATAACCGTTGTAATCGGCAGTTTCCGGGTAACCCGCTTCTTTGCCAGCTTGAATAAAAGCTTGATACAATGGGTTAAGCGTCATGTCATTACCGTTACAGGTACCGACTGGCCCTTCACCTCCACGGTATTTATCCTCTCCGCCTTTCCAAGACTCTGCGCGACGGAAGTACGGCAAGCAGGATTGATAATTCCAGCCTTTGGCTCCGTTCTCTTCCCACTCATCGAAATCACAAGCATGTCCTCGAACATAAACCATGCCATTGATTGAAGAGCTTCCGCCAAGCACTTTGCCGCGAGGGCAATGTAGCTTACGTCCATCTAGGCCATCTTCAGCAACCGTCTCAAATTGCCAAGCATACTTTTCGGTGTTCATCGGATAAGAAAGTGCGGTCGGCATTTGAATAAAAATACTCTTATCTGTGCCACCGGCTTCTAATAGAAGCACCTGATGTTCACCACTTTCAGAAAGCCGATCCGCCAGAACACAGCCAGCCGAACCCGCGCCAACGATGATATAATCGTAGCTTTGCTCCATTTTTTTTCTCCGTTGCTGCTTAAGCGTAAGGGCTGACGTAATCGCCCAGCTCGATTAGGACACTCTTTGTCTGGGTGTAGTGACGAAGCGTTTCAGGACCGTTTTCGCGGCCAATACCTGAGTGCTTATAGCCGCCCACAGGCATTTCAGCAGGTGAGTCACCCCATGTGTTTACCCAGCAAATTCCCGCTTGTAGTTGGTGAATCACTCGATGGGCACGGGAAAGGTCTTGTGTAAACACGCCAGCAGCTAAGCCGTAGGTTGTATCATTGGCTCGTTCGATAACATTTTGTTCATCTGAGAACTTGAGTACAGACATCACTGGCCCAAAGATTTCGTTCTGGACGTGTGGCATATCATCAGAGCAATCAATAAAAACAGTCGGCACAACAAAATTGCCTTTTTCAAGACCGTTATGCGTTAACTGTTCACCGCCAGTTAGAAGAGTGGCACCACTGTGCTTTGCTTCTTCGATGGCATTCAAAACTTTACCTAGGTGCTCTTTGGAGATCAGCGCACCGATTTGAGTGTCCATATCCATTGGATCACCCACCACCAGTTTTTCTGTTCTTTGTTTTAATTGGCTAACAAAAGCATCATAAATATCTTCATGAACGTAGACTCGTGTACCATGTGTACACACTTCGCCTTGGGTATAGAAGTTCGCTACCATTGCCGCTGATACCGCATGGTCTAACTTGGCATCGTCAAAAATAATCATTGGTGACTTGCCACCTAACTCCATGGTGACCTGCTTCAGCGTTTTAGCGCTGTCCGCCATAACCAGTTTGCCAGTACCTGATTCACCCGTGAATGATACTTTTGCAATGTCGGGGTGTGCCGTAAGCATTTGTCCTACACGGTGATCGCCTTGAACAACGTTAAATACACCATCGGGTAGCCCTGCTTCAGTGAATATCTCCGCCAACTTTAAAGCAGTCAGTGGTGTTTCTTCTGAAGGTTTGAAGATCATAGCGTTACCTGCAGCAAGTGCAGGAGCTGATTTCCACATCGCAATCTGAATGGGATAGTTCCAAGCACCGATGCCGGCACAAATCCCCAAAGGTTCACGGCGCGTATAGAAAAACTGGCTCTCGCTCAAAGGTTGCTGCTCACCTTGCATGCTAGGAGCAAGACCTGCGTAATATTCGATCACATCTGCGCCCGTTGTGATATCGACTTCAATCGCTTCCTGAATAGGTTTGCCAGTGTCTGCTACTTCTAGAGCGGCTAATTCATCATTTCGCTCGCGTAATATAGCCACTGCTTTAAGCAGTATGCGGCTACGCTCAATGGGTGACATCGAAGACCAAACTCTGAAGCCTCGCTTTGCCGACTCGATGGCCCGATCAAGATCCTGTTGGCTAGCTTGCCCAATTTCAGCCAATGGTTCTCCATTAGCGGGGTTGTAAGTAGTAAAGTGTTCACCCGATGTCGCCTTACAGGCGTTACCATCGATGTATAGTGATTTCATATCCATTTGATAGTTCTGACTTTTCGTTATTTTTGTGAATAAAAAGTGAGCTGCTTATCCAGGTAATCATTGATGATTAACCGGGCTTTATCAGCATCAATGCCATGAGGGTTCATCGTGCCTCGCAGCCAGATGCCATCAATCAATGCTGCGATGCCATGCGCGATAATTTCCGCTTGCTCTTTGTCAAATAGCGCTTTCAACTCTATCCGAAGGTGCGATAAAAGGCGCTTCTCATTGACACGCTGTAAGCGCTTGAGCTGAGGTTCATGTACTGAGTAAGCCCAAAACGCGAGCCAAGTTTTGGCCACTTTGTTCTCAGCCTGATAACCAACAAAGTTTCCATCAATAATGGCGTTAATACGTTGCTGATGTGCGCTGGTAGGCAGTTTCTTAAGGCGCTCCGTCACGGTAAGCGAAAGCTGCCGAAGCACTTCTCGCATTGTTTCTTCCAGCAAACCTTGTTTGCCGCCAAAGTAGTGATTGATGATTCCAGTCGAGACTCCCGCTTCCTTACTGATCAACGAAATACTCGCTGCGTGCAACCCAACTCTATCAATCACCGCCATTGTGGCTTGAACGAGCTGAGGCCTTCTGACTTCTGGCATCCCTACCTTAGGCATGACTCTTTCCTTTTTTAATTGAACGTTCAATTAAATATAAAATGCCAGAAAATTAGTTAGCACTCAAACTATTTTTTTAATTATCCAACAAATACCACTTAGCTTTCACAGAAATAGTGATGATAATTTCTTCAGTCTATTCCCCCAAGTCGAAGTTATTTTCGTTGTTATCGCCAGGTAAATGGAAACAAAAACACAAAATAAAAACAATTTAAATCAATAACTTAATGTAAATTTAACAAATAAAGCAAAATACAGAAATGAATTTACACCCTCACAAGCTTAGACACTTAACTCGATATCGATGTATTTGAGGAAAATCTTTCATTAGAGTTCTAATCAAGTAAATTCATTAGATCTATAAAAATCAAAACGCTCAATTAATGAGCGAGAACAAAAATCTCATTATCCCTTTTCATAACAAGGCGATGTACCTAAGGAAATCGGGAAGCATGAGGTTGCTCTTACTGGCTACATACGCTTCTCATCAACAACCATTCTGGTACATAAGAGAGCCGTTCAATCAACTCCAACTTTAATGAGAAGGAAAATATGAACGCTCGATTGCCTAAGTTCATTGAAAAGTCAGATAATTCCTAAGAAAAAACACATCTCGAACTTGTATCCTTTGGCCTAGATACTCAAGTAATGACTGGAGAAAGGATGCATCAATATGCACTTATAACTGGAGGAAGTAGAGGCATTGGGAAAAGCATAGCGGAATACTTCGCAAAGCAACATTTCTCTCTTATTCTTGTCGCGAACAATCCAGATAATCTAAGTAAAGCGAAAAGCGACATTCTGTCACGGTATCCTCACTGTGAGATTGAAACTGTCTCGGTTGATTTTCGTAATCCATCGGACCTTCAGCAATCCATAAAGTCACTATTATCTCGCTACGAAAAAATTGATGTGATGGTCAATTGTGCTGGAATATTGAAACCAGGAAATACTCAAGTTTCATTAAATGATCTCACTGAACTCATAAATACCAACATTATCTCTAATATTTTGATCTGTAATATGGTGGTTGAAAAGATGAAGGTTCAAGGATTTGGTGAGGTGTATAACCTTGGTTCTATTGCAGGTTTAGAACCAGTATCTAAAATTGCTATTTACTCCGCGACTAAAGCCGCCATAGTGAGTTACAGCCGCTCCCTATATGATGAGTGCCTACCATTTTGTATCAAGGTCTGTTGTCTGTGTCCAAGCGTCGTGGACACTGATATGACCAATGATGGACGTATCAAAAACGATTTAAAAATATCACCCGAGGATCTACATCAAGCCGTTAGCTTTATCAGAAAGCTCTCTCCGGGCGCGGCAATGCAAATGCTTTCTATTCGATGCACAATTATTGACTTGGAAAACTCACTGACAACCTATCGTGAATAGCCGTCGACCATGAGCTTTCAATCAATTAATAAGCTCGTCAGGGTACTCACACAAAGTTCACTTTTCAGCCCTGCTATTTAGTCCGTCCAAGATGTAGATTTCGGGCTCAAAAAGTGAAAGACGCGGATTCATCCGCGTCTATTCATTGCATTCAGCCTATCTTGTTTATTTCTTTGCTATTTGCGGTTTGAACGTTTTCGCTATCCGGTTCCAGCTATTAATGGCGTTGATCGCTACAACTAAATCGACTACCGCTTTATCACCCAAAACTTCCACTGCTTGGCTGTATTTGTCGTCTTCCAATGATTGCCCTAGGGTCAGAACTTCTGCCATATCAAGTGCTATCGATTCGACCTGATCGTAAAAAGGCATTTCACGCCATGCACTAAGGCCGATCAATCGTTCCACACTTTCTCCTTGCTCAAGCGCATCTTTACTGTGCAAATTCACACAGTACGCACATTGATTCATCTGAGACACTCTAAGCTTAACCAACTCCCATAAATGAACCGTAAGAGTTTCAGATGTTTTAAATTGCTCACGCAAATACTCTTCTTGTCCAATCAGAATTTTCATCGCTTCCGGAGCTGTGGTGTAATAATTCATACGTGATTTCATACTCTTATATTTCCTCTAAAATCAAAACTGAGTACATTGCCGTTGTGTGTTTTAGGTTCACACCCTACATGGCATCGAGTTAATAAATGACAACCAACCATCAATAATCTTTGAAGAGAAACAATAAAAAAAAGCCTCACACAAAACAATGAATGAGGCTCAAACTAACCTTAGTTAATCACATTAAGGGTTACAGGAAAGACCCAGAATGCAGAGCTAATTTATCGATATGTCTCACTTACAATAATCAGACGACTCTTAAAAAAACATGACTCAAAGATATACGACGATACTACAAGAAAGTATCAATGTCTTAGTCAGCGACTACCATTAAGTCGCGACAAACATCTCTCTTGATATCTCAGTCCTTTCTAAATGGTCTTTTAATTGTTTTTGCAGCGAATCAATTTGTTCTTGTACGGTTTCGCGATTTGTAGCAGTCCCTTCAATGGTGAAGAACTTAATATCTTTTAACCCTATTGTAGCCATAATTTCTGTCAGGTACGGAGTAAAGAAATCTGGCTGATAAGCGTTTTTCCCAGAAAACCTTCCGCCCGCAAACACAAGAACATAAATAGGTTTATCGATTAGCAAACCACGCTTTCCACTGTCTGTAATCTCAAATGTCCTTCCAGCCCTCACCACATGGTCCACCCAGCATTTAAGACTGGAAGGTAAAGTAAAGTTGTGCATTGGTGATGCAATAATAATGAGATCAGCTTTATTTAGCTGGGCAATTAATTGATTCGACAATGATAAACTACCGCTTGATTCATCGTACATGAGGTCAGGCGTACTCAGTGCCTTAGCATAATCAGCATCAAGATGAGGCAAGGTTGCTGTATCGACTTCAACCACTTCAACGTCTACCTTCTCAGACATCTGCTGAATAATAAGTTGCGCCAATTGATACGTACATGCTTGAAGCTTTCTAGGACTACTGTTAACTAGCAGGATATTCATATATTTCTCCCAAAAAACAGGGTAATTGCTGCTGCTTTACTTAGTATGTTATAAGAGGCAATGGTTCAGTTTAAGAACCATAAGTTATCTTTTTTTATGGTCCATATAATAATGAAAAACCCAAAACAATTTGCATATAAGCGTGTGTATCGGCGTATTCTCGACGCGATTTTACAACAGATACTAAAACCGGGTGAGAAAGTACCTTCGGCTCGCGCACTTGCGAAAGAAATGGGAGTTTCACGAGGGACAGTCGAAGAAGGCTATGCATTACTTAAAGCGGAAGGTTACCTCGAGGCGAAAGGGCAGTCTGGCACTGTCGTCAGTCATCAACTATTGACCCCAGCTAAAGGGAATCCATCAGCTCCATCTTCTCCGCTCAATTTAGAGAACGATCACTCTGATATTTTGCCGTTTCACCTAGGCATTCCCGCTTTAGATGCCTTTCCTATCAACACTTGGTCAAGAATTTCGGCGCGATGTGCGAGGAACACACACAAAAGCAGCCTTGCCTATCCTCCAACCTGCGGGCTGCCGGATTTAAGAGGCGCAATAAGCCAATATCTGCAGTTATACCGAGGTGTTCAGTGCCACCCGGCACAGGTTTTTATTACATCAGGTTATGTCAATTCAATTCGCTGGATCACTAACGTACTGCTCAAAACACACTCTTATATTGGCATTGAAGACCCCGGTTACCCGCTAACTCGTCAGGTACTGGCAAGCAGTGGATTTCACCCTGAACCGATTCCTGTTGACGAGGAAGGACTAGCTCTTCCAGACAACAGTAAAGTGAAAGCACTCATTGTCACACCAGCGCATCAAAGCCCAACCTGTGTATCACTTTCACTACAAAGACGACAGATGCTATTAAACTGGGCGGTGAGCAATCAAAGCTGGATTATAGAGGATGACTATGACGGAGAGTACCGCCATACAGGGCAGCCCCTACCCGCTTTAAAAAGTTTAGATACTCATGACAGAGTGATTTATTCGGGTACTTTCAGTAAAGTTCTCTTCCCAAGCTTGAGAGTGGCATACATAGTAGTTCCACCAAGTCAGGTCTCTCAATTTGAACAATGTGCAGAGTTATTCGCTGGAAACGTCCCCACTTTTACACAAAACTGTATTCTTACCTTCATGCAAGAAGGTCACTTTCCTCGCCATATTCAACGGATGAGAAAGCTATATCGCGAACGGCGAGAATTAACATCTGAGCTGTTCACCAAAATCCTAGGCCACAAGCTATCTATTGAGCCCCAACCGGGGGGAATGCATATGATAGCAAGGTTAAAGGACCCTAAGTGTGATGATCTAGCGCTCTCTCGCCAGATGATGAAAGCCGGGTTATTTGCTCAAGCGCTGTCACAGTGCTCTTCAAAGCCAACGCACCCAAGCTTAATTCTTGGTTTTACCAACATTCGAACAGCTGAAGAGTGCCACGGTTTAATTGGCAGGTTAGGTCAATTCCTATAAGCCAACAATCATAATTCACTCTTGAGCACAATCTGCTGTGTCAAATCTGCTCACGTATCTCTTCATTCGGGGCACGACAGAAGGCCAAGACTTAAACCTTAGGACGAAAAATATAAGATTTATCTGATAGTTATAATGCAAGAGTTCCTTTTACTATCTAGTCGACTCTCTGCCGTGAACTACCCATTGTGTCGCAACTTATAGGAATACATGCATGTTCAAGATTCAAAGATTGAGCACTTTAAGTGCTCATCACTTCATCTGTACACTACTCAGTATTGTCGTCCTCCCCGCAACAGCGCAGGACATATGTGCCCCACATTCGCTCAACGACAAACCAGAAAATGTATTGCAATGCTTTCTTTCAGAGCCATCACAGAACATGGCTAGCATTGAGCTAATCAAGTCGGAAGCAAAAGATTCTATCGATATCCATCACTTCAAGCTAATTAGCCAATACTGGCCAAATACGCCTTTAGAGAACATTGGTAAAGAATGGGAACATACTCTTATCATTTATGTCCCTCACACCATTAAGCACCATCAGGCTTTACTGTATATCAATGGCGGCACTAATGTTCCTCAAGACGCTCACGGGAACCCTCAGCCAGAGTCCTTAGCTTTACAAGAGATTGCCTTGAACAACGCTTCGATAGTTGTGGATCTACATGATGTGCCGAACCAGTATTTGTTTTTTAACGATGGAATACCGAGAAAGGAAGATAGCATTGTGGCTTATAGCTGGAATCGTTATATGGATGATCCAGCAAACAATGCCTATTGGTCTGCACACTTACCCATGGTTAAGTCGGTTGTTCAAGCAATGAACGCTGTGCAAGAAGCATCAAGGAATCAAGGTTTTACGAAACCTGAACACTTCGTATTAGCAGGAGCAAGCAAACGAGGGTGGGTAGCATGGTTAACGTCACTGGTTGACACTCGCGTCAGCGGGCTGGTTCCAATTGCCGCTGATATTTTAAATACCGACGATAACATTCGCCACATTCATGACAGCATTGGGGACTGGCCAATTGCGTTTCATGATTACGTATCTCAAGGCGTAGTCGATAGAATTGATACGCCAAACTTCACTAAATTGATGCGTATTGAGGACCCCCTTGCTTACTCAAATTTACCTGAATACGCAGATCGACTTTCTATTCCAAAATATATTATCAATGCCTCATCAGATGACTTTTTTACTCCAGACTCTCTGCTTCAATACATTGATAAACTGCCAGGTGAAAACATGGTTCGAATATTACCCAATCAATCACATTCGATTGATTCCAAAATCATCAGCACGGCTCTTAATGAGTACTACGCTATGTTCCTTGATAATCACTCTTATCCCTCAGTGACATGGAGATACGACAAAAAACATATCGTAATCACGACAGATTTTGTTCCAGAAAAGCAAGCGACACTTTGGTCTGCATACAACCCCAATGGGCGTGATTTTCGCATATTCCCTACCAACATTAGGTACAGCGCCAATACGATAAAAGGCCGCTGTGATGAGAAAAAATGTACGTTTACTCTACCCAAAGTGACAAATACCGCCGGTTGGACGTCTAGGTTTATTGAATTCAACTATAAAGAAGGAAAACATGAGATAACCGTTACCTCTCCTGCGTTTGTCTCGCCTAATACCTACCCACAACCCAGTCAGTAACATAAAATCTCGGTTTACCTATGATAAAACATTTCCGACTACATATTGAGATCAACGGCTTGCAGGCCTAAAATCATCAGGACTCAAGTTATGCGCATCAATGACGTATTCAGGACACCAGTTTCGTGTCACCGTTATTGAGACATTCAAAGCTTCCCAACATAGTGGGGGGCTGCCCAGCTTAAATAGCATTGGCTTACAAGCGATACACTCAATCATTAACACGAAGAAACGAGGTAAACTATGTCACTAAACACGATGCGCACTTTAATACTAGGCATTGCGACGGTGACATTTTTGGTGCTGCTTGCACTGGCTAATTTTTCTATTATGCAATTTCAACTGTCCAAGCAGTCAGCATTTACTGAAAGGTTACTCGCCCATACTGAACGTGTTGTGCAGAATGTGATGACGGCTATCGATGAAGCTCAAGAAAAGCCACTTAAGCAATGCTCTTCTGCTAGCATTGATGAGTTTCAACTTCTCGCGAATTACCATTATTTTGTCTATGACATTGGTTTGATCGATAAAGACACACTCGTATGCACCGCCAACTGGGGTCTCTTAGATTCACCTCCTCCTTTGATTGATAAGCAAAGCCAAGAGACTTCAGCGCTGCAAATTTATACAGATACTAACAACCTTTTTCCGGCAGATTTACCTTTGGTTGCCTTTAGAGTAGGCTCCATTGCTGCATTTGCATCACTGGATTTTTATGCTCAGTATTCGCGATTGGCTCCTGATTTTTCTTATCGCATTTTATCCCAAGGCCCGTCTCAGACTCTTGCTTCGTATGAAGCCCTCGACTCAGAAGCCTTTGAGCTACCTTTCCTATATCAACAGATTCAGCAATGCAGTGACACACTGCCTATTTGTATAGACACAAATAACAAGCGTTCTGGTATCTTGTATTTATCAGCTCCCGCGCTCATTGTCGTGGTTCTGATATGCGCTTTGCTCAGTGCCTTACTCACTTATTGGTGGGCTTCCGTTCAAAAGCGACGTGCCTCCATGGAGCATCGATTTCAAGAAGCTCTCAAGCATAAGCGGTTACATTTAGCCTACCAACCTATTGTTGATGCCCGATCTGAACATATTGTCGGAGTTGAGTCGCTACTTAGATGGCACGATGAACGACTAGGCCATGTATCGCCAGAATTTGTCATTCAGATGGCTGAGGAGCTATCACTTTATGCTCAATTGTCTGAATTCATCGTCGATACCGCATTATCAGAGATGGAAGCCCTGCTACGTTCGGACTCCTCGTTTTTCCTCGCGTTGAATGTTTCATCTTACGAGATACTTCACTTGGACTACCTTGATTCCCTGATCGATAAAGTGGCCTCAAAGGGGATTAACCCTAGCCAAATTAAACTTGAGATTACTGAAAGAGTGGAACTGGATATTCCTTACCTGAGGGCATTTTCACAAAAAGCGAAAGGACTCGGTTTTATTGTGGCTCTGGACGATTTTGGGACAGGGTTAGCAAACTTGGTGTGGCTGACGGAAATAGATTTTAGCGAGATAAAAATAGACCGTATTTTTACACAATCTCTATCCAATGATCTCAAGCGAGAGTTGGTTACACATATTATTGTAATGATAAACCAATTGAATAAACCGCTCATTTTTGAGGGCATTGAGCACCCATCGGAGCTGGCACATATCAAACAGCTTTGTGACAACCCCAAAGCACAGGGTTGGTTATTTTATCGAGCAATGCCAAAAGATGAACTTGAATCCATATTGGGCAAGCGCTCACTCTAAACGGGGCGAGCAGTCATGTAGGATTTTCTTTCTCGCGCCCGCTTACTCATTATTTTGATAATGGAGTGGCGTATGCCCTGTGTGTTTTTTGAAAAAACTGATAAAAGCACTATCGCTTGAAAAGGCTAATTTATCAGCGACTTGGTTAACTTGTAAGTGATCGGCTAATAAATTCATTGCTTTAAGTAACCGCCATTGCTGACGCCAAGCTTGGTAACTCATGCCCGTCTCAGCTTTGAAAATACGGCTGACCGTCTTCGTACTCATTCCAATTTGTTTAGAGAATATGTTGAGTTGTTCAGGTAACAAACGATCTTGTTTAAGGTCTGATAACCAAGTTTGTAACCTCGGATGTTTCGGCATTTTTAACTGCCAATATTCGCGTGGTGCGCTCTTTATTTCTTCCAAAAAAAGAGCAAGTACCGTTTTTTGGTCACCCACGGACATATCCCATTGCCAATGAGCCATCCTTTCAATCAGCTCTCTCAGTAAAGGATTGACCTCCATTATCTGGACCTTGTCAAAGTCAGGCAACACAGTGTCAAGCGAGAAGTAAAGTGAACGGTACTCAACGACACCAGTCATTAACACTCTGTGTACCATCCCTGCTGGAATCCAAACAGCGCGGCTAGGAGGAAGCAGACATATCCGCTGATCCAATTCAATACTCATACACCCTGCTTGAGCAAACAGCAGTTGGTGAGATCGATGCGTATGTGGGCCAGAGTCATGCACAGCGAGCTTTGAGGCCACACCTACAACCATGACATCGATTAAATCAGGATTAAAATCTTGCTGCGGATGAATGATTGCCATAATGTCCTATTTTTGATGTATTTAGTCTTAATTATTATAACAGAGCTTTAAGCGAAACTTTACAATGGCCGCCACTTAATTAATGGAGGTTATTATGATTTCTAAAGTTCCGCCTCTATGGCTAGCGGTGGTATTAATGATGTTTCCACAAATCGTGGAGACAATCTACAGTCCAGCTCTTACTGATATCGCTCATCAGTTTAATGTTAGCGATGCTAAAGCATCTCAAACACTTTCCGTCTACTTTTTAGCATTTGCTATCGGAGTGGTGTTTTGGGGAAGACTAAGTGACTTAATCGGAAGACGCCCAGCTATGCTTGCAGGTTTACTGACGTATGGACTTGGTGCACTACTCGCTTTAGTCACAAACAAGTTTGAAATATTGTTGTTGGCGCGTGTCATTTCTGCATTTGGTGCCGCAGTGGGTTCGGTCATTACTCAGACGATGCTGCGTGATTGCTATGATGGCTCTGAATTAGCAAAAGTATTCTCCGTCATGGGGGTTGCTCTCTCAATTAGCCCTGTCATAGGCCTATTGAGCGGTGGGTTGCTTGCTGAATACTATGGCTATGTCGGTGTTTTCAGTGGTTTGATGCTACTCGCAATGGTTCTATTGCTCATAGCAGTATGGGGGTTACCTGAAACTAGGCCCATGACAACCTCTAAGGTACAGATGTGGCCCTTGATAAAGCGAATGTCAAAAGACTCAACACTTTGGCTAAACGCCTTACTGGTTGCTATTTTCAACTCAATGTTGTTTGGGTATTACAGCCTCGCACCATTTTTGTTTTCAGATATTGGTATGACAGCAAAAGACTTTGGCTACTCCGGTGTAGTGCTTGCTATGGCGACATTTATTGGTAGCATGATGAATAAGCACCTTCTCAATAAGGGATGGTCACCCATGGCACTGACCAAACTCGCCGTTGGTATCGCGCTCATTGGTGGAACAGCGGTATGGCTGACTCAATCATCACTGTGGTTCTTGTTACCTATGATGGGCGTTGTGATCTCATTTGGTATCGCAATACCAAATATCTTGAGCCAAGCTTTAGTCGATTACAAAGAGGTTGCGGGGAGCGCTGGCGCATTATTTGGCCTAGCTTATTACTTGTTGCTAAGTATAGGGCTAGGTCTGGCTGGAGCCATGCAGTCGCTGGGATTAGTCTTGACGCTGTGCGGTGTCGCCGCAACGATTTGTGCTTTTTTGTTACATACAAGAAATCGTTGATTTCATTATTCCCAACTCAAAGCCTAGCAGCGATGCTAGGCTTCTTTAGTTTATAACGAACGAGGCTCTACTGCTCCATCCCATTAGCCCATATGATTATTCTTACTATTCACCTCAGCGTGAATCCAACGCGAGAAGGCTTGAAATTTTGCTCTTGTTTCCATCCCCTTAGGACATACCAGGTCGTAGCCTTTCCCTGATTCAATCCTTGGAAAAAGTGCCACCAGCTTTCCTGCATTAATTAAGGGAAGAGCAAACTCTAGCCGTGCTAGAAAGACCCCAAGAGATAACTCTGCTGCCTCCATTGCTAGGCGGTTATCACTGTAAAAGTCACATTTTTTCTTACAGTCAATATTGACCCCCATTTCATCTAGCCAATACTGCCATGCACTCGTATCCCCCCTATGAATAAAATTCACCCGAGAAAGTGATTCAATTCCACTATGAAGGTTAAGTTCTTGAGCATAAGAGGCGCTGCATACTGGAGTCCTGATGCCAGAAAAAAGTCGTTCACTATAGTGATTGGGGTAACGCCCTTCGCTATAAAAAATAGCTACATCGTATGGTTCAAACTGAAAATCAGATTGGTTCTGCTTCGTCTGCAACTTAATACTTAAACTTGGGTATTGCCGCCGAAGTGAGGGTAAGCGAGGGATCAACCATGCCGAAGCAAAATAAGGTGAGGTGGCTATGTATAAATCGCCAGTAAGTTCCCCCGTTTGGATATCGGATAATACAGAAAAGATAGATTCGAACGAACTATTGAGTGTAGTTAACACCCTCCTCCCCTCTGGTGTAAGTTCTAGCCTTCTTGTTTTTCGGATAAACAAGTTGAATTTAAGTAACCCCTCAAGCTTTTTTATTCGCTGACTGATCGCTCCTTGCGTTAAGAAAAGCTCTTCAGCGGCATCGGTAAAGCTCAAATGACGAGCAGCCACACTGAATGTATACAGTAGCGAAAGGAGTTGCTGTTGGTTAGCTGGCACACCCATGCATTACCTCAGTTAATTTATATTGGGATTATATTAGTTTGTTAGACGAAAAATTACATTATAAATTAATCAATCTAATACCCACCATAAAAATACTTAGTTTGGCGTAAGAGAGAAACTCGAAGCTGTCACTACAGAAAAGAGTTGCTGTGATCATGCTTAATGCCAGTATTATTCATTTTAATCATTCAGGTTATGCCGTATGAAACTTATATTGAATGCAGATGACTTTGGTCTTACAGAGTCAGTAAATTTAGGTATTGCCGACTGTTTTCGCGCGGGAACGGTAAAATCCACAACCATCATGATGAACCAGCCAGGGGTAAACCACGCAATACAACTCTACAAAAGTGGATTAATTCGTCATGTTGGGCTCCATTTTACAGTGACATCAGGCAAGCCTATTTCCAAGCCTGAAGCCATACCGACTCTCGTAGACAAAAATGGTAATTTTTTCTCGAGGACAGCGCTATTTAGTAAGTCAGAGGTGTCCGCTGACGATATAAAAAGAGAGTTACTGGCACAATATCAAGCCGCGCTAGACGCAGGGTTAAAAATCAGCCACATCGACAGCCATCATTTTGCTAGCGCATACCGGCCTCTAAAAGCGGGGTTTGTCCAAGCAGCGAATGAAATCGGCCTTCCAGTAAGACGGATTGATACCTTTATTCTTGGTCAAAATCGACTTTCTGTACCTACACCAGATGCATTTGACACTGGATTTTTTGCAGAAGGCGCCACTATCGAACACCTAAAAGCCATACTGACTGCCTACAAGCAAGCCATGCCGAATGGCACCATTGAGTTAATGTGCCACCCTGCTAATTCAGTCAGCGAAGAGTTGGAGCAACTGTCTAGTTATACGTATCATCGACGCCAAGAATGGGAGATCTTAACCAGTGACGCGTTTTCCAACTGGTTGAAAGAGAACGATATCGAGTGTATTGGGTTCAACGACATTCATCCTAAGTAAGTGTGTCTTCGGTTATGAAGCCATATTCTGTCGCAGCTAACGATCATACTTTCTATTGATTATGCTCTGTAGGCTGAGATAAGCATTTTCTTAGCGTCAGCCTACTTTTTATTTCATTCCTCAAAAACATCATTTTAAAAGGGCACATTGTGGTCAATCCTACTGTACTTTCTCAAATAAATGTTTACCCAGTTAAGTCCACTGGTGGAATTTCCCTGTCTTCATCATGGGTCGAAAAGCAAGGCCTCTGTTTTGATCGCCGCTTTATGCTAATGCTAGTGGGTGACTCCCGAGCAATGAGTGCTAAGTACCCGACGATGGTCACTGCACGTCAATACCCGAACATGGTTAAGGTGGCATCAAGCTTACGACCTACGGGAATCGTCTTTACCTATCCCGGCATGCCTCCACTTGAATTGCATTATGCTAATTTCAATATGCACAACACCAACGCAATCGTATGGAGAGATCACTTTTCTGCTTATACGACGACCGATGAAGCGGATGATTGGTTCAGTAAGGTAATAGGCAAACGAGTGACACTCATCTTCACAGGGGAACAGTCCAACCGGATAAGAGAAGACACGGCCCAGCCCGTCAGTTTTGCTGATGGTTTCCCACTATTGCTCATTAGTTCCGCCTCGTTGGATGAGCTCAATAGGCGAAGTAGTGAGGTACATAACATGGCGCAGTTTCGTACCAATCTGGTCGTTCAATCCGATGAGCCTTTTATCGAAGATTCATGGAAGCGGATTAAAATCGGTGACGTGGAGTTTGAAACCGTAGAGCCTTGTGAGCGCTGTATATTAACCACACTCAATGTTGATCAAGGCGCATTCAGAGCAAACAAGGAGCCACTCACGACCTTCTCTCGTTTTAGAGCCAACGAGGATGGAAAAATATTTTTTGGCCAGAATCTTATCGCAAAAAACGAAGGGATGATCTCAACCAATGACATCGTTGAGGTGCTTGAATATAAAGCCAAAGAACGCTACGAAGATCTCGATGCGAAGCAACAAGAGTTTATTTGTGTGGCCAGAGAAACCGTCGCAAAAGATTTTGAGACCTTCTGGCTCAAGCCCAAGACAGATCACACGCCAAGCTACAAAGCTGGTCAGCACCTTCCAATTGAAGTGTTGATCGATAATCAGCGCGTAAAACGAACCTATACCCTCTCCTCTAGTCCAACTCGGCCAGAACGCTTGGCAATTTCGGTGAAGCGAGTCCATGGAGGTAAAGTGTCCAATTGGCTGCTTGATCATCTTCAAACCGGGGGAACAATTATCGCGGACCAGCCAAAAGGGAGTTTTCACCTTTCAGAAGCGTCAAATGCCCCTCTATTATTACTGTCAGCGGGTAGCGGGGTAACTCCTATGATGTCGATACTGCGTGACTTAACAGATAGAAATGATACTCGTGACATCGTGTTCTATCACCAATGCGTGGCCGAAGATGATATGCCTTTCAAACAAGAGCTGAGACTCATCAGCAAGCACCACCCGAATGTGACGATTACCTACCTACTCAGCAAGCCATCAGAACATTGGCCAGGACAAGCAGGGCGGTTTAATCTTTCCCATTTGAAGCAAATTCCAGACTTGAGCTCACGACAAGTCTTTGTTTGTGGGCCTAGTGGCTTCATGGAAAATATTAAAAAATTAATGCTAACCAACGGACTAAGAGAAGAACAATATCACCAAGAAACCTTTGGTATTTCAAGAGCCCCCTTGCCGCCCTATAAAAAGGTCAAAGTTTGCCTAGATGGAGTGGTATTTGAAGGTGACAACCAGAGCACTATCCTTGAGCAAGCCGAAGCTGCTGGTCTTTCCATCTCCAACAGCTGTAGAGCCGGATTCTGCGGAGCGTGTAAATGCACCGTCAAATCAGGTTCCGTGCACCAAGCCGATGCCCCCGCAATTCAAGACAGTGAAAAAGCACAAGGTCAGGTGTTGGCGTGCTGTGCGGTACCTAACACCGACATAAACCTCGTTTGCTTTAAATAGCGTATTATTCAGTCTTATCTTGAGATAAGGCTAAAATTTGCCATGCTAACTTGCTGCACCATGCTGCGCCTTCTTGCGCCGATATGGGCTTTTTCTCTCGCAGCAAACTCTCTAAGCGCGCGGCGCTCTTTATAAACGCCGCGTTTTTAGACATCAGAGCAACCCCATGAAGGCGGTGCGCGTAATACAACTGATGCTTAATGTCTCCATTGTTAAATGCCAGTTCCAACGATCTCAAATCGGCTTCGACAAGTGTGCATTGTTCTTGGGTAAATAACTGTGTAGAAGACAAGGCCGTAGCCATCGTGGCCGCTTGCTCACACCACTTATTTAAAACCGGAACTAAGTTTTCAAAACTTATCGGCTTATGAAGTACGTCATCCATACCACTGGCATAACACTTTTCAACATGCTTTTGCTCGTTTAGCGCAGAGATGGCCACAATGGGAGTATGATCTAATTCAAGTTGTGCTTCCCTATCGCGTATCTTTTCAGCCACCTGATAACCACTATAACCAGGAAGATGACAATCCAGTAAAATCATACTGTAATAGTTTTCATCTTCAAGCAGTGCCAGTGCGGCTTCCCCAGTGTCAGCGCTCTCCACATGACATCCTAAAGAGCGCAACTGCTCACAAATAAGTTGTCGGTTTACCGGATGATCTTCAACGACTAAGACAGAGGTTTCATCATTAAATTGAACACCGCTTTGTTCAACAGAACAAGCGTGCATTTCTTGTTCGGACGCCAGTTCTAAAGGCAATGAAAGCGATACTCGCGTTCCTTTGCCCAGCTCACTATGTAAAGTTAACTTTCCTCCCATTAACTGCGCAAACTGGTTTGAGATGTATAGCCCTAACCCACTTCCACCCCGGCTCACTCCACTATTTGATTGCTCCCAAGCTTTAAACACTTTGGCTTGCGCTTCTTTTTCAATACCTTGCCCTTCATCACAGACATCGATGACTACAGAGGGTTCACCGTTATTTCTTACAACCTCCCACGACATAAGAATTTCTCCACTAGAAGAAAATTTAATCGCATTTGATACTAGATTATGCAGGATTTGCCTTAATCGTTGAGCATCACTTTTAATGAAAAGTTTTTCGGCGTCAGTCCTTTCTTTCAACCTCAGCACTAAACCTTTGTTGATTGCTGAGGGCTGATGACTATCACAAACCGACTTTAATAGTTCCCCAACATCAATAGCCTCTTTGCGAATCGTCATACTTTCAGATTCTAAACGCGAATAATCCAGAATGTCGTTTAACAGTTCCATTAGGTTGTTCGCAGATTGCCGCGCTAAGCTTAGGTACTTTTGCTCTTGTTGTGGTGTATCACATTGCTTAAGTAAGTCCAAGGAAGCCATTACCGCATTCAATGGCGTTCGAATCTCATGACTCATGACAGCAAGAAAACGGGCTTTACTCTTTTCACTGGCTTGCGCTCGTCGTCGGCTTATCCAAACCTGACGCATGGCAACCAAAAGCACACAGATTAAAATGCTGTATGTAACAGCCTCATAGCGATAGTAATACAGCACCGTTTTTACTGGAGGAACTCCCAATTGGAGAGTGTTACCCCACTGATTAAAAATCTTCTCCGTTTGCTCAGCGGTCAATGCTTGAAGCGATTTGTTCAAAATAGAGAGCAACACAGGCTTTGAACTACCTACAGCCATACTCAGACTAATAGAAGCTTCAGGTAGGCTACCCGTAATGGATAGGCTCATCGGAGCATATCGCTGCACAATTGGACGCATCGTGAGTTCTGTATCTAGAACGGCATAAACATCGCCCTCTTCAATAGCTTCGATGGCATGAAGAGCATCCTCGAATTCAACCAATATGATTTGGGGATGATGCTTAGTTAACCAATCACTAAAGAAACGATTATTTTTCAGTACACCAAGTTTTTTACCATAGAGTTGCTTAAGGGAATAAACGGTAGCTTTGTCTGATTTCGAAACCACTAAGGCCCCAACATTTAGATAGGGGATAGTCAGTAGCCAATGTTTATCTTCCATTGCAAAACGCTGTGAAACTAGCGAAATCAAATCAACGGTTTGGCTGTTACCATTGGCCGTATCATCTGACACTGCGCGGAACGTTAAACCAGAAATTTCAGAGATAATATCCAGATAATCTTTTGACAACCCAACATGATGCCCTTCTTGCTCAAAGTCGACTGGCCAACTATCAGGATAAGCGTACCAAACAACAGGGTTAGCCCTTATCCACTGTTTTTCTTCTTGACTGAACAACTCATGAGCCTGGGTCGGCATCACCCAAAGTATCATTATTAACAGCGTAACAAAGTTACGACGGAGTCGAGCGATTTTGAATAAAAGTGCAATCATAGAAGTGAGCCAGTACCAGTCATAGCGAGTGGAAGAGCAATCAATAGTAAACAGGAACAACTGAGCTTATTGCCGCGTCATCACCTTAAAATTAACGAGGCCAAAACTACATTCACTGCAGTTTTGGCCTAAAAATATCCTATCAGTACGTCATACAATTCAATGACGACGAACCAAAGTAAACTCATCTGATTTTAACAAGTTTCCCCCATTTGCCAATCGATATAGTGTGACACGATCCGATTCAGCGATCAGATACTTATCCTCTACTGTGATGGTTTCTAGGTACTCAGCACCTTCATTATTTTGACTCGAAGCCACTTCAGCCATCTTTCCTAGAGCCTCACCGCTACGCAATATCTTGATGGATACACTACCTGAATAAATGGTTTTTCCCGCTATTTCAGAAATAGAGTCTGCTTCTATTTCAAACTTTTCTTCGGGTCCAAATAAAATCTCGGCATTTCCAATATACTTTCGCACTTGATAGTTTTTATTTGCGCTTATTTCCACTGCGAATGACGGTGCCGAGAACAAAAAGCACACTAGCATACTTTTCATCATCACATTTCTTTTCATGATTCCTCCAAGGTGAACTCTGTGTTTTTAAAGGACACAAATGAAATATTGTGTCGCTTTACGATATTAATTCCCCCGATCTATTCACATCTAGAATTACCCTATGACTTTTATATGACAGTCGTTATTTTTATATTTATTTATATATATGCATTTGTTTTTTAAAGCATTTAACTTAAAAAGCCATAAAATTAAGAATCTTCTTATTTTCAACCCTTTACTATTTACGTGTAATGCTAACCTCATTCACCGCATATTAACTCAACCATCTGGAAACCATTTATATGCAAAGTTTAATCTCGTATTCATTAGTGAGAAACATACTTCTTTCTACAACCGCACTGTTATACGCTTCTGGTTGTGCTGCAGACACAACAGGCTTAGACAAATTCCCTATCCCAAGTGCTGCTAGCGAAGAGCTACAAAACGCCATAAAGCAAGGTTACGTTTACCCTGAAGAAGTTACGGCGAGCAAACCAACCAATGAGCAAGAATGGCAGGAGCTAATTGAAACTATTGATGGAGCAGGGATCACGTTAGAAAATTTAGAAGACTGGTTCGGAATTGAAGCAACAGAGCGTAATGTGGGAGGCGTACTGACCTATGAGCTCTCCCCACCACAAGCAGACAAGACAGAACCGCAATCTGTTTTCTTATATCTGCATGGCGGTGCTTATGTGTTTAATTCAGGCCCTCTTGGCGCGTATGAAGGCGCACTCATTGCTGCATCAGCCAATATAAAGGTTATTGCTGTGGATTACAGAATGCCACCAAGCCACCCTTACCCTGCTGCACTCAATGACGCTATTCAGGTATATAAAAGCCTGTTGAACCAATACCCGGCTAACAAAATCGCAATTGGCGGCTCCTCTGCCGGTGCCGGGCTAAGTATGGCGGCACTACAAAAATTCCAAGTAATGGGGCTGCCAATGCCTGGAGCCTTATATGCAGGTTCACCTTGGTCAGATCTCTCTGACAGCAGCGACACGCTCCATACTTTAGATGGGATTGACCGCGTATTAAACACTTACGATGGGTGGCTAGAAGCTTCCGCTTTGTTGTATGCAAATGGCACAGATCTAAAGACACCATACCTGTCACCAATATATGGTAGCTTTGAAAACTACCCGCCCACTTACTTAGTCAGTGGCACACGAGACCTACTGTTAAGTGACACACTAAGAACACACCGAAAACTGCTGGAAAAAGAAATCCCGGTGGAGCTACACATCTTAGAAGGGCTTTCACATGTTGAATACACAATGATTCCCAACTCCCCTGAAGGGCAGCAAGTGTATCAAGGCCTCGCCAAGTTCTTAAAATCGAATCTTAAGTGACCCCCTGACTTCAAGAACGTAGAGTGAAACCCATACCCGTTATGTTTTCACAAGCATAACGGGTATTTTGAAATCGTCAGAGTTTGAAATTAAGTACAGTCATGCATTGAGCGCATGACAACGAATTGAAAGCTGGGATATTCACTTATTGCGCTTAACCACTTCGATACATCCAACTACTGTTCATAGACTCTCCCTGCTCTTCTAGCTTTTCAACCACATAGTCAATAAACACTTTCACTTTAGCGGGCACAAAGTCACGACACGGATAGTATAGGTATACAGCCTGTTCTGGGTTTCTTTGTGGTTGCGACACTAATACCAGCTTTCCTTCTTGGACTAAATCTCGCGCAAGGTAATGAGGCATATAAGCGATACCCGCTCCAAGGCTAGCCAATGTGGCCATCGCATATCCGTTATCTACAGTGATTTGGTATTCTGGATTGATTTCTATCTGTTGCCCGTTGAACGTCATCACCATGGTCAGTAAACGCCCAGATTGTTTAAAGCGATACATGATCCATTTGTGTTCATTTAGCTGTTCAACGCTATCAGGCCGCCCTTTTTCCCGTAAGTACTCTGGGCTGGCAAACATGCCTAAATCAATAGGACATAAACGTCTAGCAATGAGGTTGCTGTCATTCAGCTTTCCGCTTCGTACGGCGATGTCCATGCCACTTTCCAGTATGTCGGTATATTCATCCGAAAAGCTAAGATCCAGCTTCACCTCTGGATAGAGGCGACAAAACTCGGGCATCAGAGGAGCAATATAGTGCTGACCGAATGAAAGAGGGAGATTCACTCGAAGTGTCCCCGAAGGTGAACTCGTACTCTGAGCTAATTGTTCCTCACTGTTTTTAAGAATATCGACCACTTCTCTTGCCGTGTTTAGGTAATTAAAACCAGCTTCAGTGAGCTTAACCTGACGCGTTGTGCGGTGAATCAAGCGAACACCCAAGTTTTGCTCTAACCTGGCAATGGCTTTACTGATGGTCGAAGGTGACTGCCCGAGCTGATTCGCAGCCGAGGTGAAGTTGCCTAAATCAACGACTGATATAAACAGTTTTAATAAATTTAATTTATCCATACCGACCAATAATTAGTGAAATAAGTTCACATCTAATGTGATGAAAAATGTATTTCTGTGCCCCGTAATCTTTCCTAGTATACCGTGACAAGGCTCAATTCCACACCTTAACATTTTTGCTTTTAGGCTAGATATCTCATAAGTCAGCACTGCACTACACCTTGAAAATTCAGAGTTGTATTCGTCCTTGCCGCTTATTGATTTTCTGGTCAAAAAATCGCAACACCTATACCTATATTGAACAATGAAAGTCAGAGGTTTTATGACGATAATTCAACTCGAACGCGAAGTCATTTGTTTTGCCGGAGACTCAGGGGATGGTATCCAGTTGCTAGGAGAGCGCTTTTCAGATAACTCATCAAAGCAAGGTAATGATGTAATGACATTACCTGACTACCCAGCAGAAATACGCGCTCCGGCCGGTACCACATCGGGTGTGTCAGCTTTCCAAATGCAGTTCGCTTCTTCCGAGATATTTACACCGGGCGATGAATTTTCCGTCTTGATTGCTTTAAACGCAGCGGCACTGAAAAGCAAGATTTCACAGTTAGCCTGTGGCGGACTCGTCCTTATTGATGTGGATGGCTTTAATAACAAGAACCTTGAACTTGCCGGATACCAATCTGATCCATTAACCGATGACAGTTTGGCAAACTACCGGGTCATTGCCGACAGCTTTACCCGCTTGACAGTGCAATCGCTTGCTGAGCTGAATATTGCGCCAAAAATAGTTAAGCGCAGTAAGAATTTCTTTATGCTTGGTATTGTGTGCTGGATTTATAATCGCCCAATGGCGCCAACCATCCAGTGGTTGAATGATAAGTTCTCTGATAAACCACAAGCTCGTGATGCGAACATCCTGGCACTAAAATCCGGATTCAATTACGCCGATACCACAGAAATATTCAGTGAATGCTATCAGGTTGCCCCCGTGGCTGAAAAGCATGGTCTCTACCGCACTGTATCTGGCAATGAGGCTTTATCATTAGGCTTGATATGCGCCGCCGAAAAGCTAAAACGTCCATTGTTCTTGGGTTCATACCCCATAACACCAGCATCAGATATTCTCCATACCTTGTCTCGCTACGCGCATTTTGGTGTTACAACTTTCCAAGCCGAAGATGAAATTGCTGCCGCTTGCTCAGCTTTAGGCGCATCTTATGCCGGAGGTCTTGGCGTGACATCAACATCTGGCCCCGGGTTATGCTTAAAAGCAGAAACCATTAACCTTGCTGTCATGGCTGAATTACCGCTTGTGGTTGTTAATGTTCAGCGCGGTGGCCCTTCAACAGGGTTGCCAACCAAAACCGAGCAATCCGATTTATTACTTTCTTTATATGGCAGGAACGGAGATTCTCCACTGCCCGTTCTGTCTGCCGCGTCACCTGCGGATTGTTTTGAAATGGCCTTAGAAGCAAGTCGTATTGCTACAACCTTTATGACACCTGTAATTTTATTAAGTGATGGTTATCTAGCTAATGGTTCAGAGTCATGGCTCATCCCTAACCATGACGACATCACTTTAAGTCCGAAACCGTCACATTCAGACTCAACACCATTTCAGCCCTATATGCGTGATGAGGTCTACCTCAGCCGCGAATGGGTGACTCCAGGAACCCAAAATAAAATGCACCGCATTGGAGGGTTAGAAAAACAATCAATCACAGGTGAGCCTTCTCACGATCCCGAAAATCATCAACGTATGACCGAGGAAAGAGCCCACAAAATTAGTAATATCCAACATTTCATACCAGAGCAGTCATTAGTCGGGCATCTTCAAGATTCTGTTTTAGTCATTAGTTGGGGAGGCACTCAGGGCACAATAGCAACCGCAATATCACAACTAAGAAAGCAAGGCGCCTCAGTGGCTCATGCCCATATCCAATACCTCAACCCTTTTCCTGCAAACCTCGCGGACATCATCAGTCAGTATGAGCACATAATCGTCTTCGAACTTAATAATCAGCAGTTAGTTAATGTCATTCGAGCTCAATTTTCCACTGACGCACACAGCATCACTCAAGTTAAGGGGCTGCCATTTAAGGTTCAAGATGTCATAGATTCGATTCAGCATTACCAAGAGGAAATCAAACATGAAGACTAATGAACTCAACCGCAAAGATTTCGTGTCTGATGTTGAAGTGAAGTGGTGTCGTGGGTGCGGCGACTTCAATGTTCTAAAAACCATGCAGTCAGTACTCGCAAAATCGGGACGGTCCAGAGAGAATACCGTCTTCATTTCTGGTATCGGGTGTTCTTCTCGCTTTCCTTACTATTTGGAAACTTATGGGTTTCACACTATTCACGGCAGAGCGCCAGCGATAGCGACAGGTGTTAAGGCGACCAATCCAGAGCTGGATGTGTGGGTCGTGACCGGTGACGGTGATGCGTTAAGTATTGGAGGTAATCACTTTATCCACGCAATTAGACGCAACCAAGATATTAAGATCTTGCTATTTAATAACGCGGTTTATGGGTTAACGAAAGGTCAATACTCTCCAACCAGTGAGCAAGGGTTTGTTTCCAAATCAAGCCCAGAGGGCTCGCCTGACCAAACACTAAAACCATTGGCCGTAGCAGCGTCTGCAGGTGCCACTTTCCTTGCACGAACCTCTGACAATGATCCTACCCATATGACCATGGTTCTAGAAGCCGCTGCCGCCCATACTGGAACAGCGGTTGTTGAAATATTACAGAACTGCGTTATTTTCAATGACAAAGTCCATGAGCCCTATAACGGGCCAGCAAATAGGAATGAACATTTGCTTTACCTCAAGGAAAATGAACCCTTATTGTATGGCAGACACCACTCCAAAGCACTGGCCAACAAAGGGTTTGGGTTTGAGGTTGTGGAATCCGATACTACTAATCTTCTGATGCACTTACCCAATAGTGATAACCCAAACTATGCTTATGCTCTGGCTAACTTGAGTTATCCTGAATTTCCTGTTCCAGTCGGTGTTTTGCGGTCAGTTAACCGCCCAACCTATGACCAAGTGATTCGTCATCAACAACGAGCAGCCGTTGAGAAACATGGCCAAGGTGATCTGCTCACTCTGCTCAAACACAACAGTTACCAACGTGTGTGTTGACCCTATTGAAAATCGGCAAGCCAGTCCTAACTGGCTTGTTTGATAATCATATTTAAAGCTCAAAAATAAACAAAGGAGGCGAATATATTCAGCCTCCTTTGTTTGATCAAAAAATAATGGTGGTCTTGTGTTCAGCTTGCTCTGCTATCATATTCTGCGCTGGCTTTTTTCAAACCTTCAATGTCATCTGAACATAGTAACCTTTTTAGGCTTTCAATTTTATCTGCCGGCCAGTCATATACTTTCAACGCCATTAAATCATCAATGGTTTCTTTGGTGAAACGATATCTTACATGCTGAGCAGGTGAACCTGCCACCATACTATAAGGTTCTACATCCTTAGTAACTACACTATTTGCAGCAATAACCGCCCCTTCTCCAATATTGACACCAGGCATGATCATGGCTCTCATGCCGATCCATACTCCATCACCAATATGTGTATCGCCTTTTCCGACATACGCCTCTTCGATAAAGTCCATAAACGGATATAAACATAGCCAGTCTGCTCTGTGGGTACTATTACCACCCATCACGATCACAACCTCAGGCGCAATACACACGAAGTCACCGATATGTAACTTATCAACCTTCCATTTTAATTCCCAATCTCGGCTGCCCTCATCACCTTGTAAATATCTGACGACAGACTCTTCAAACCCTGCGTCCCAGCAGTCGCTGTAATAGCTATGTTTACCCTTAATAGTGATATTAGGGTTCGTCACGACTTCATGCAGCAAAGTGGTCTTCGACCAGTGCTTGTTTTTCATTTTAACTCCAGATAAAAATAGAGATTTTGAACTTTTCTAATCACCGTAGATATAGCATCAATCCTACCAAAGCGTATATCGACTTGTCAGTGAATTTATATGTTACTCAACACCTCATGGATCTTTTATCGGTTCAATATCGGGGAGTGTGTGAGCAAGCTCAACGTTAATTTGAGCTGTTAACGTTGAGCGCTTTCTATCTATTGAGTGATAGCACTAATAATGTCGTAAGCCGCTTCCACTCTTTCATTAATTGGATAGCTTTTATTGGCTAGAATCACTACTCCAATTTTTTCAGAGGGTACATACGCCACATACGCGCCAAAACCACCTGTTGAGCCTGTCTTATTGACCCAAGCAGCACCTCCTAGTTTACTAGATTGGCTTTCAGTAACTGGATTAGAAGCGAACATAATCTCTCTTGAGTTCCCCTTTAATAAATCTTGAAGTGAAACCGGGTAGTCATAACTCTCCCAACCAACGGCTTGGGTGAATGGGCCAACATCAAAATACCCTTTATGTGTGCTTTCTATCGCCTTCTCGATATCATCACTTAGAGATATTTTTCCCATATTCGCTTCGATAAAGTGAAGCATATCCGCACTAGTCGATTTAATACCATAAGCTTCAGCGTCAAGCACTCCTGGGCTTACTCGCACTGCTTCATTCTTTGCATTATATCCAAAGGCATATTTGTGCGTTAAATTGCTAGGAACATTTACGAACGTATTGGCCATTCCAAGTTTAGGGAGAATAACCTTTTCCATCATTTCAGCGTAGTCAGACTTCATACTCAAGGCACCGATATAACCATACAAACCGATGCTAGGGTTTGAATACCTCCGCTGTTCACCTGCTTCAAACTCAGGCTGCCAAGATTGGTAATAATTGATCATGCCCTGATGATCGGTCACTTCACTAGGAAATTGAAGAGGTAGCCCACCCGCAGTATAGGTGGCGATGTGTAGTAACTTAGCCTCTCCTAGAGGGCTACCATTCAGCTCCGGTATGTAAGCCGAAACTTTATCCCCCATATTCAACTTACCCTTTTGCTCGGCATAGCCAGCCAAAGTTGCCGCGAAAGTCTTACTCACTGAACCCAGCTCAAAGATGGTTTCATTGGTTATCGGGCTGTTGGTTTCTTTATCGGCAACGCCATAATCGTAATAGTAACGTTCACCATCTACCGTGACTGCCACAGCTAAGCCTGGGATAGCATACTCCTTCATCAGCTCTGCCGCATTTTCATCTACGATATTTTTTAATTTGCTATCTATGGTCGCTTCAGAGCTCGCAAAAGCCATAAAAGTACTGAACGAACAAATAGTGGCTAACGTGATGTGCAATTTCATTCTTTTCTTCATCATCTTCTCAATTTTTAAATGTTATCTGCAGCGTGATCAGACAACTAAGGGTTACTTCGGAAAAATTATTTTAAGTCGTTACCAGAAGGACAAGTATGCACGACTAATTTACATCCTTGGTCGGCCTGACAAGCCATCTATTCAATAAAGTTTGCTAAACTTAGATCTCCCTTCACATAAAAAAAATAGGAATAATCCTAATTTTACAAAATCACCTCACTAAGACCGCAGGCAGAGCATGTGATGTCAGTGGTGTACTTTTCTTGCTCTCACTTCATATTGATCGTGATTTGCCTTGTCAATCATTTACGCAGGGTGCTGATTATTGATACAAGCAAAGCTAGTTTACTAATGATCTAATGATTGAAAATGCTTTATCCATTGACTGTGGGCTTATCTTGCCGAATCCAAACAAGACAGCATTGGATTGGTTTTCTACTGAAAAATGAGCAGCTGGATATACCGCCACGTCTAAGGATTCTAATTTGCGGGATAGCTCCACAGCACACGTCGTAACATTTGCCGCTACGTGCAATCCACCTTGACTTGGAATCCGGCTAAAGCCGTCAACACCATCAATTAACTGTGTCAGCTGATGATATTTTTCCTCATACAACTTATTCATACTCCGTAAGTGATAACTAAAGTGACCATCACGCATAAATTCATCAAGAAGAATTTGAGAGACAACAGACGTGCTTCGACCAAGGTGCCACAACATTTTCTTGATTGGTTCAAGTAAAGGCTTCGGAGGAATTAAGTAACCTATACGTATACCTGTAAACAGTATTTTTGAGAAACTACCTATAAATATGACACTGCCCTTGCTGTCTTGTGCTTTGAGTGCCTGCTTATTGGTATTCAGGTAATGATATTCTGCGTCATAGTCATCCTCAACAATTAGGCTATTTGCCGTTTCTGCCCATTTAAGTAACGCTTGCTTTCTCTCCATAGAATAACCGAAACCAAGCGGAAACTGATGGCTTGGCGTTGTGTACAATAACTTTGCATTGGAAGGGAGTGCATTTACGACAACGCCCTCTCCATCCATCGGCACAAATCCAACTTTAGCGCCAAGCAGTTGAGCTTGCTTCCTAAAAACGGGGTAGCCAGGGTCTTCCATTGCAACCTGATCTCCCGGGGACAAAAGCGTCATTAACGTGGTCATTAAAGCTTGCTGTCCCCCTTGAGTAATAATAATGTCATCTGGTTCACAAATCACGCCGCGCGAATGCCTGACATATTCGCAAATAGACTCTCTTAGACATGCCAACCCTTGGATATCTCCACCATAGGCAAACTCCGGCGTCAATGTATCTAAGCGGCTTAGGCGAGAATGCCGCCAGATATGTTTCGCTATTCTTTGATGATCAGGAATGCCAAGCGTAAAGTCGTAGGTAAGATGTTTGGCTGCCATTATTGTTGGCTCATCATCTAAATTGTAACCAAACATGCCTAACGAGTAGTCGCGAGGCTTCCCTTCAAAGGGTTCTTTCCTGCCGTGAGAAGCAGCACTGACGTACGTACCGGATCCGATCTTTTGTATCACCAAACCTTCAAACTCAAGCCGCTCGTAAACTGAAATCACCGTATTTCTGGCAATGCCTAACTTCCTTGCTAGAACTCGCGTTGAGGGTAACTTTTCCCCCTGCCTTAGCCTGTGTTCAACAATGGCTTGATGTAAAGCGGAGTACAAACGTTTACTGGTAATTTTTCCCATTTGGAAGTGCAACGAAAGTGGCATAGGTTTTCCTGAAAATACACAAAGTGGTTCTAAATGATTGCAAGGATTTGGATCTGTTTGGGGGAGAAATGTGACACTAATATGCAGATCAATTTGCAAGGAGATCACTAAATGCGCCCATTACCTATCCCCTTCTATAAATTAATTTTACTCATTATTTTCTACCCTTGGTTCCTTAAATTGTTTTACTTGGGGAATGTAGGCGAGATAAGCTCCATTTTTTCTTATATTGGATTGATTCTGGCGTTTACAACTCCGTTGTACTCCCTTTACCTCTCGATTTCGATCAGACAGAAACCAGCTTTGGATGATACCGAAAAAGCACAGCGAAACTTTGCTCTACTTGGCGTCATCATCCCCTCTTTGTTTACGCTGATTGGGGTTGTTCTATATATGATTGGCCTAGGAATGACGGCAGAACTAGTGGTTTACTATACGTTCTGGCTCATTGCTGCGCTAGTATTACTCAAGCCTTCTAGCACGTCCATTTCACCGAGTAAGCCTATACCTGCCGGCCTACGAGTAGCTCATGGCATAAGTGCACTCGTACTGCTTGTTTTCATTACTGCACACCTTATCAATCACCTTTCTGCAAACTGGGGCGGTGAAACTCATATCCAATTGATGGAAAATCTCAGACACTATTATCGACACCCAATCGTGGAAATCTTCTTAATTGGTGTGTTTATTTTTCAAATGGCTTCTGGATTCGTTTTACTTTCTAGGCATGCGGCAGAGTTCAGTGACGGATACCGAACCACTCAACTCGCTACTGGCTTATTAGTCATGGTCTTTTTAGCTTCACACGTCACCGCCGTTCTTGGTTTAGGCAGAGGAGTGCTGTCACTTGACACCAATTGGGATTGGTTGGTTTATGCTCCGGGTCTAATGAAAGATCCATGGAATGTTAGATTGGTCGTGCACTATAGCTTAGGTGTTTTAGCTTTATTAGTGCATGTGCTTTTGGGGTTAAGAGTCGTAATTTCTGCCCATAAAGGCATTCCAATAGCAAATAAGGCTTTCTGGAGTATCTTGATCATCCCATTTGTAGCGATGTTCCTGATAATGCGTCCCCTTCTTCTTGCATGAAGACCGTTCCTAAGCCACTGAAAAATTAGATAAAATAGATTGATTAACACTCGAAATAACTAATTATGAAAAAACCTTACAGCTATACATCGGCGCGCTTAGCCGTTCTATCAACTTGTTTCTTGATGTCAACAAACGCACTAGCGTCTGATTTGGAGGAGAGAGTTCAATATTATGAGCAAAAAGGATGGGAAGTCGGGGTCACGGTTTTAGATACAAGCTCAAACGAAATGGAGTCTATAAATGGTGACACGCGATTTCATTTCAACAGCACTATCAAAGCCTTAGCGTGCGCAAATGTATTATATAAAGTCGATCATCAGCAATTGTCGCTTGATGATAGCATCAAGTTGAGTAAAGAAGATATCGTAGAGTACTCTCCAATCACTCAAGATTATGTAGGGAAAGACTTTTCTTTGAAACAAGCCTGTGATGCCACAACAGCATATAGTGATAACACAGCGGCTAACTATGCAATATCAGCCGTTGGTGGCCCACTGAGCTTAACAAAGTTTATGCGTTCAATAGGGGACGAGACATTCCGCTCCGATCGATACGAACCGGATTTGACTCTCAATGTGGCTGGTGATGACAGGGACACAACCACTACCAATGCAATGACAAAAAGCTTACAAGAGCTCTTGCTTGGTGACACGCTTTCTGACACATCAAAGCAGCAGTTATTAACTTGGATGGAAGGAAACAAAGTCGCAGATGGACTACTTAGAGCCTCTTTGCCTCAAGGATGGCAAATCGCGGATCGCTCCGGTGCAAGCAGTTATGGTGTCCGAGGAATCATTTCCATGGCGTGGTCTGATACTCGCTCCCCGGTGCTCATTTCGATGTATGTGAGAAAAGGTGAAACATCCCTTGAGGAGCGAGACAAAGTTGTTGCGGATTTGGGAGAAGTAATATTCAATAAGTATCAATAACTCTTAAATAGCCCGGAATCGAATATTCTCTCTGGGCTTACTTACATACAGTAATCGTTATGAAAGTTGATGGTAATAAACTTAAAGAGATTCGAGAAAAGCGATTATTGACTCAAGAGAGTCTTGCTATGATGAGTGGCTTGAGTATTCGTACTATCCAAAGAGTAGAGAAAACAGGTATAGCATCAAAAGAAACTATTCAATCTCTACAAGCCACTTTAGACATTAACACTCTTACACTATTACCGAAATCAAAAAATAATATTGAAACCCATCGAGCTCTAAAAATAGTAACAATATTATTCTTCACTCTAGCTTTAGATTGCGACTCATATAACCTGTATCCAAAAATCATTTATACGAAAAATCAATTCTTAGACAACTATGGTAACCATATTATGTCTGGAGGTGTAGAATTAAGCTTTAAGAACAGTGAATTAAGCACCATTTCCTCTGATTCCATAGTTGTCCATAATGATTATATGGTGACTGGTAAAAACACTGAGTTAGAATTTAAGAGTTCTACATTTCAATCCGATGAATCCATTATAAATTTCCAATTTTCGGAATCTAGATTTTATAGCGACCTATTAGCCCATCCTTTACCGACCAAAAATGAGATAGAAGAGTAAGTTACCTAAAGTGTGCTAATTCAGATTCGATCTAAACTTCCGCTTTACTCTGCTAGTTCAGAGCTAAATTAGTACAGGATAGTAGGTTTATTCTTGTCTATCTATCTCTTTAAATTCTATTTGGTAAAGCTCTTTATCACTACTCACACCGAGTTTTTTCATAGCATTTACCTTTTGTGTGCTGATTGTTTTAATGCTCCGAGAAAACTTAGCAGCGATTTCAGACACAGTCATACCGGAAATTAAGCATCGAACTACTTCTCTCTCGCGGGTGGTGAGCTCACCTTGTTTAATCAGCGGGGTCATCTGCAATGATGTATGAGAAGAGCCATTATTGAGACTTAGAGAAACACCCCTATTTTCAGAGATTTGTTCTGCCATATTTCGTTCTAAATACAGCTTTCCCTTACACACCATTTTGACTGCTTTAATCAGTTCTTCTTGGCTTTGATGTTTCCCAACAAATCCTTTTGCCCCAGCACGTAACGCTAACGAAACGATACCTGTATTAAAATGACTGGACATGACTATGATTTTGACACTTGGAAATTTCGCGTGAATAGAACGAACTAAATTAGCACCATCGTTCTCATCGGGTGTCAGCTCATAATCAGCAACAAGCACATCTGGTAAGTTATGGATAAAGCTTTTAAGCAATTCACTACTTTTTGTATAGGTACCAAGGATAGTGAAGCTTTCTTCATTAGTTAAGTAGGACTTGATACCCTGTAATACGAGTTCATGATCATCCAGTATTGCTATTTTTATCTTTGAAGCGACACTTGCCACGCTCAGCTTCCCCTACAAAAGCAATGGTTAATTATCTGAAATTATAAGCAATTTTAACACTTTACTAAAGAAATAATAGTATCTAAGTTGAACAAGGACAAAGAAATTTCTTTAAAATCAAGTAGGTTGTTTATCCTTCCCTGTGAGTGTCAGTGTACTTAACAAAAGATTACAACTGCATACTTGTCATAATTAAGAAGTGCTGATCAAATATTGGTTTTAAGTGTCACTTTCTATTGTAGTGACCACCTCATGTTTTTAATCACAAAGGGCTATCTTTATTAACTGCCAACTGTGGATAAATTAATAGCATTACTCTCAACAAACCGTCTTTTTTAAAACACATATGTAAAGATCTTTAGTATCTATCAGGTCAGATACTATTAGTTTGGTGTCTGAAATTAACTCTTGAATTTCTGTTATGCTAGTGGGTAAAGTGTTCGGCACAATGAACTTATTACTCAGATGAAGGTGTTCAACAAAGTCGGACCCAAGAGGATGACTGATTACAATAATGCCATGATTACTCAACATGTTTGACATGTTCTTTAACGCAGCCGTTTGGTTTAAAAAGTTTCCAAAGCAAGCATTACAATATATCACATCAAATGCTACTGGATTAACAAAGCTAGATATATCTCCCTGATGAGTATAGACATGTGGGTATTGAGACTGAACGATTCTCAGTTGATTGTAGGACAAGTCCAAAGCATGCAGACAGATATTTTGGAATGCATCTTCTATATATTTAATCAGCACTCCTGAACCTGTCCCGACATCTAAGATATTAAGAGCCTCAGTGTGTTTTTCTTCCAAGTACTTTTGAGGGCTAAAAGCAATATCTTGCAGCCTTAGTTCCGTAAACCCCGGTCTAGATTCTTCTGATGCGTACCAGTGAGACTCTTTATCAAAAAATAAGGCTTGAGTATTGATAAACTCTTCACTTGATACGCTACTAGATAGATTCTGGCATTCAAACTCTGAGTGTTTACTCAAAATTTCATCTATATGCTCTTTTTCTTTCATTATTCTCACTTATCAATATGAAACATCATAAAATCTAGCTTTAAGATAATAGCCAACATGAAAACGATTAAAATAAGATTATTCTTATTTTTATTCATTTTAGAAAAACATTTAAATAAACATAATTTTAGATTGTTCTGTATAGAAGATGAGTTTAATTGCAGTAATAAATTGACAAAAAATTCTTATTAAAGAACCGTTATATAAAAATTAATTTCAATATATAAAAAGAGCCGCTAATAACGGCCCTAACCAGTTAGTGTTTCATATTTTAATAACTATAGTTCAATTATATTATTCATCATAATTTACAAAAACAATAAAACCACACCCTCTCACACTTAGATAATATATCACTTAATTTTGATTTTCTCTTCGTAATATGCCTTTGTAAGCACCAGGAACGGAACCTTCAATTTCGATAGCATTAACAGAGCGCTCATAAAATTCTTTTGGGCCAGCCTTTCCTACAAATGCATAGCAATGGCCTTGATCCTTCATGCAATTGAGAGCTTTATGCAGAAGCAACTCTCCAATGCCTCGACCTCTCATCGCCTCACTCACGCCAGTGGGGCCAAAAAAACCTTTAAAAGTGGTGTCGTAACAAGCAAAACCCACTACATTTTCGTTTTGAATGGCAACTAAACAACGAACAGGATGTTGTGATAAGGCAAACTCGACTTCACTTACCCAATATTCACTAAAGTGTTTTCGAACAAAATCGACAACTATATGCCTCTCCGGCACCATAGCAGGTCGAATCAGTACATCACTTGGGCAAGTTCGTTCTAACTGGGGCATATCATACAACTTAACTAATAGATCCATAGCTCCTCCAATAATTCTGCACCTGCATAATTACAAAAGAGCTAATGTTCATCTACTGTGGGCCACTTTGGATTTTCATTCTGTGACCCGCCTACCAATGAACTTTGATAAGTAAGACGTAAGTTATTACCCTGCCTAATTAAAAAAGCCAAAGGCTTGAAACTGGCAGATAAAACCAGCCAAACAACTCAACAGCCAACACATACCTTCCCTACTCAAAGTACCTCCATTAACCCAGTCTATTAAAAATCACCCTAACATTTAAATCTGTAATGCATTAATATCCTTCTCAAATAAAGACTAAGCTGAGAAAAATTAATGAAAAAACTATTAGCTCTATTAGCCACAACTCTATTCACTATCCCTTCTGTTGCATCTGAGGGTGAGGTTCACTGGACCGCTACTGTATACAGGGTAACGGCTATGGAAAACGAAAGTGTGTGGATTGGTCTCAAAGACCATACCAATCCAAATCCGGCATCTTCAGAATGGAAATGTGGACATGACATTGTGTGGCTCAGCTCAAATAACAAGCCTAGTCCCAAAGCTATGCTCTCCACAGCATTAACTGCCTATTCTACACAGAAACCCGTTCGGATAGGTGTCACACAAAACAGCGGATTATGCGAAGCAAGATATCTTAGTGCAAGAGAATAACTTGAACCACACCTAAAGTTTAATCTTCTAAAGTCCACATTCACTACGCCAAGCTTAAGCTTGGCGTTTACTTTAGAAGGGATTACTTGTCTGATGCCTTCCTTTATCTTGTTTAATTTTCAAACTACTTTCGACGATCTCGAGGAGCTGGATTAAAGCCACCGCTTATTTTCACCTACTCCAATTAGACCTTTGTGAAGTTCTTCCCATCTTTTAGCCTTATGTGCAACCTAATACCATTCAAATTGTTTTTGATTAGGTAGCGTAATAAACAGTGTAAGTAGATAGACAGAGCCGGAGAAACTGAGTGAACATATATAGATATTACTCTTTATAGTTATCGCCACTTAACAATTTTCAGGCAAAAAAGAGCCGCAAAATGCGGCTCTTAATATTTCGAGTTTTCAGAAGTGCAGGATTACTTCTCTTTACCGAAAACGTTGTTCTCTTGCTCTTGAACTCGGATGAAAGTCGTACGCTTAGTTAGCTCTTTAAGCTTTGCTGCGCCTACGTATGTACACGTAGAACGCACGCCACCAAGGATGTCTGAGATAGTGCCGTGAACACTGCCACGGAATGGCAATAGTACGGTTTTTCCTTCAGCTGCGCGGTACTTTGCAACACCGCCTGAATGCTTGTCCATAGCAGACTGAGAAGACATGCCATAGAACTTCATAAAAGTCTCACCGTCTTTCTCAATAAGTTCACCGCCTGACTCTTCGTGGCCGGCAAGCATACCACCTAGCATAACGAAATCAGCGCCGCCGCCGAAGGCTTTTGCTACATCACCTGCGCATGAACAACCACCGTCACCGATGATCATGCCGCCTAGGCCATGCGCAGCATCACCACATTCGATGATGGCTGAAAGCTGAGGATACCCCACACCTGTCTTAACGCGAGTGGTACATACAGAGCCTGGACCAATACCCACTTTCACTATATCCGCGCCTGCGAGGATAAGTTCTTCACACATATCGCCAGTCACAACGTTACCTGCGGAGATCACTTTATCAGGAAAGGCTGCACGCACTTTTTCTACGTACTCGACTAAGTGCTCTGAATAGCCGTTAGCAATATCAATACAAATGAAGATAAGCTCATCACTTAACGCCATGATGTCTTGAGTCTTTTGAAAGTCAGCCTCAGAAGTACCAGTTGAGACAAATACATTGTTCAATGTGCTCTGATCGGCTGATTCTACGAAATCAGCCCACTGCTCAACAGTGTAGTGTTTATGAATTGCAGTCATCACACCATGTTCAGCTAGAGCTTCTGCCATCGCGAAGCTACCCACTGAGTCCATGTTTGCCGCAATTACCGGTGTGCCAGACCATTGACGACCACTATGCTTGAATGTAAAATCGCGGGTTAATTCAACTTGAGAACGACTTTTTAGTGTGGAACGCTTCGGGCGGAACAGTACATCTTTAAAGCCTAACTTAAGTTCTTGTTCGATACGCATGATAAATTTTCCTGTAAGCAAATTTACGTGTCGTGCGTTTTCGGTAAACGTTGGCAGACGTTTTACTGAGTTTCGGACACAAAAAAACCGGAGCGTTGGCAGACGCTCCGGTTTTCAGCATTATAGGCTGGGATTTATTTCCCGCAAGACTGATATTTGCATTTTTTTTGTGATACCATTTTGTCATCTTGCAAATTCGATTCCCCCACACCATCCCTTTCTCCAAAAGAAACTCAAATAAACAAAGACTTAGAGTCTACTGATAAAAATTCATCACGCATCCCGCAATCGTTTTCCGAAATCGTTCACTTCATTATTTTTGGTGAAAAAGGTTGTATTGGGTTTATGTGTTCACCAAATGACGAATATGAGGCAGTAAATCGCTCGCACAAAGGCCTCGTTCACCGTTGATTTCAGCTTCTCTGTCAGCAGCTTGGCTATGTATCATCACACCTTTTACTGCCGCACTGATCAAACTTTCTCCCTGTGCTAACAGACCAAGAATCACACCAGTAAGAACATCCCCCATTCCTCCAGTTGCCATTCCCGGATTGCCTGCATTGCAAATATAGGTTTTTTGTCCATCACAAATGAGCGTTCCTGCCCCCTTTAAAACGATGACACCACCATATTTCTTGTGCAGCTTGCGTACTGCATTGAATCTATCACTTTCTATAGCTTGAACTGAGCACCCTAAAAGCCGAGAGGCTTCACCAGGATGGGGGGTCAGGATTCGATTAGGGTCATAATTTGCTTTTTCTACAAGCAAGTTAAGAGCATCTGCATCAAACACTTTATTCAATGTGGTATCAACAACGGCTTTATACATCTTCTTTGCAGATACATCCGTACCTAGACCAGGGCCAATGGCAAAACAGTCACACCACTGGTTCAACCTCAACGCATTAACCTTGTTATCCAGCCATGATGATGCCATGACCTCTGGACATGACACTAAAGCAGGTAGTGTATGATCCGGATGGGTAAGTAATGCAGTTAAACCTGCCCCGACCCGTTGACATGCCAATGCAGAAAGTACCGCCGCTCCTCCCATTCCTTGATTGCCTCCCACAAGCGTCACTTTGCCATGCAAACCTTTGTGCGCACTTCTTGATCGAGAAAGCATTGGTGCATAATCTTCTACTCTATTAAGCAGCTGCGCAGACGGAGCATTCTGTTGTTCAAATGCACCTTCCACTCCTAGTCCTCGAAAATGCACAATTCCCGTATAATCCCGAGCTTGCCCTGTAAACAACCCCTGCTTTAGCCCGACAAAAGATACCGTATGATCGGCCTTAAGACAGTTTCCTAGCACTTGCCCTGTATTGCTGGAAAGGCCAGAAGGAACATCCACTGAGACAATGGGGATATCGCTCTGATTGAGTTTATTAATAACCAAAAGAAGGTGAGCTCTAACAGAGCCAGAGAGGCCCGTGCCAAGCAAAGCATCCACAATGCAGTCATAGTTAAGCTTTGAATCTAGGTCCGGCACCTCAACACACCCGCCAACTGCACTAAAGTCTTGGTATGCCTGTAGAGCATCACCTTTGAGTTTGCTTTGCTCGACACTTTGCCAGACCGTCACTCGCCACCCAGCTTCAATCGCCAATCTACCCACCACATAACCGTCTCCCCCATTGTTTCCTCCTCCACACACAACCAGAATACTTTGGCATGTGGGGTATTGTTCTTGGACCAATTCGAAAACGGCACGACCAGCGCGAATCATTAGTTGATATAAAGTTACTGATTGGCTTTTCGCGGCAACCACTTCACCTGCTTTCACCTGCTCTGCACGATAAAGAGGAATGGGGGATGACATGGTGACTCCTTAAGATAAAAATAAAGCCAGACAGATTCTGGCTTTATACATACATTAGGCTAAATTCACTCTACTTAACTTGATTCAGCGAAACCAAAGCCTCAGCCGTTGCATCTTGAATGGATAGGAACATTGAGCGAATGTCACCTGTCGGCGTTCTCATCGGGTTGAGTGTGATGTTTTGGTACATAAAATCCGCTTGCTGTGTCACAGGTCTTACGTTTCGACATTTGAATAAGTACGGACGCTGTTGCCATGTAATGAAGCTCCGACATCCTAAATCATAAACAGGTTTGCTCTTTAATTTAAACCAGTCTTCAGGTATCTCAGAAAACAGTTCAAACAATGACTTATCTATCGCATCATGGGCCTGAACTCCACTATGGTGAGTCATAAAACCATTCCAAACTTGAACTTTATACTCACGATCAACCACAATCAGCCCGAGATCGACATTTTGCACCATATCCACCATCCAGTGGAATTGCTCAAATTCGGCAGGAAGGTTAAGCATCAAAAGTCCTCCATCAAGTAAGATAACTTGTTGTCGAGCAATGGAAGAGACTCATCAACAAACATAAACAATAGATCACAGCGGATGGAGGTCCCATCGATGTTGTAACTCACCTCAAACGTCATGGTTTTCTTAAACGATCCCGTTGTCGATTGGATAACTGAATCGATCGAAATATGTTGACCGAGCAATACTGGTGAACTTTGGAAAAAACGAACCTCTGCCTGCTTACCTAATCCATTCAAGAAAGAACCGACGAGAATATTTGACACATCCATCAACAGCTCTAACTCTTCCAGCTCTTCGCTATCAGCCGGGACTTTCATTAATTTTTTTAAATCACAAACACTGGAATCACTGAGCAAGACCAATGCTTCTCCGGCAATGCCTTCTCCACTGAAGCCTTGGCAAACTCCCGACACCTGATCGTTCTCAGCCAAATCACGCAGCGCCATATGCAATTCACTAACTTCGAAGATATTAACATTAGGAAGAGGAAGGTGTACGAAGACATCAAAGTGCCGAGCAAGGGCATCAGCCGCTCTACCGATAGAGACGTTGGCCACTTCCATATAAATATCGCGTCGACGTAAAACGGGTAAATCAACAGACACAGGCGTGACTATTTGTGGCTGAGTGGGCTTTTCAACTAACTCTTTTAATACAGCGTTTAACGCGTCTTTATCGATCGGTTTTTGTATAAAAGCTTTGGCCCCAAGAGCCATGACCCGCTCTTTCGCTTTAGGCTGAATATCGCCGGAAACCACCACAACTTGTATGTTGATGTCACGATTGCCTATCTCTTCTAACGTACCAAAGCCATCAAGCTCAGGCATGGTTAAGTCGAGAAACATCAATTTAAAGTCGTTCTGTTCTAGTTGTTCTAGTGCATCCAGACCATGGACGGCAAAAGTAATCTCTGCATTCAAAGAAGCAGGTAATGAGCGCGCCATTTGCTTTCGGGCTAACGCAGAGTCGTCACAGATAAGGACAGGAAAAGCCATGCATATACCTACTGCTATTCTTGTTACTAATAGTTTAAGTGTAACAGATAGTTAACTCATCAGACACGAATCCAACGAGATAAAACACATCTGATATGAGAACTCCGATCAGACAGTGTGATGTTGCCAAATGATACAAGCCAAGCTAGGCAGTAAAGAGCAACTTACCACGAACCGTTATTCTTCACCGCTCGCTTTTAACTGAAACGTGCTTTCATCAAACCCTTCATCTTGATAGGTGGATGCAATTTCTTTAAAAGTGTTTTCAATGTTCAAAAACGCGTCCACGATTAAAGGCTCGAAGTGGCTGCCTGAGCCTTCAGATATAATGTCCAAAGCCTTTTCGTGAGGAAATGCTGGTTTGTAGACTCGCTCGGAAATTAATGCATCATATACATCAGCTAATGCCATCAGTCTTGCGCTGAGAGGAATGTCTAATCCGGCCAGTCCCTCTGGATAGCCACTTCCATCCCACTTTTCTTGATGACTATATGCAATTTCTTTAGCAACAGTTAAAAAATCGCATTTGAAGTCTATCGACTCTTCTACTGTCATTAACACTGCTCGCCCAAGAGTTGTGTGATACTTCATGACATCAAACTCATCATCGGTTAGTCGAGCTGGCTTGAGTAACACACTGTCAGGTATGCCAACTTTACCGATATCATGCAAAGGCGCCGATTTGTAAAGTAACTCAATCGCTTCTGGGGTAAGGTCCTCCAGATAATGACCTTCACGTACCAGTTCTTCAGCTAAGGCTTTGACGTAATGCTGTGTACGTCGAATGTGGTTACCCGTTTCATTATCACGAGTTTCAGCAAGAGAGGCCATCGCACCTATGGTCGCGTCTTGCAACATTTCCAGTTCTCTCGTGCGTTTTTTAACTCTTCTCTCCAACTCTTCATTTTGCTCAGCTAACTCATCCATGGCACCACGCAATCTTAGGTGAGTATTAATCCGAGAAATTAGTATTGGTGGGCTGATGGGCTTGAGTATGTAATCCACCGCACCCGCGGCAAAGCCTCTCTGTTCATCTTCAATTTGTGACTTCGCAGTGAGAAAAATAACGGGAATATCGCAAGTATCCGGATCCGCCGCTAAACGTGTACATACTTCATAGCCATCCATTTCTGGCATCATGATATCCAAAAGAACAATATCTGGTTTTCTTTGCTTGCAGATATTTATTGCTTGCATCCCACCCGTTGCTACGAGAACGCGATGGTGTGGTTTCAGTAAGCCGCTAAGTAACACTCTGTTCTCAGCATTATCATCGACAACTAAGACGCTGGTTAAATGGTCATCCATGGTTTCCCCCAAACACTTTATCCACATCTAAGGGATAAATGCTGGCTGCTTTTCTTAGGGCAACACTTGCAGACAAAAAATCACAATCGTTGATACACTTACAGCAAGTGTCGAATTCTTCCGACCCAAGTAAAGTATTGAGGTACAAATAATGCTCGTCAAGGTAATCGAGTGCTTGCGCATCTAACTCCTGAAGAAGCACATCCAGATGGTGTATAATTTTCACGCTTTCATCGTCTAAATCTCCCTTTGAATCAGAGGGTTGTGGTCGATGTAGTGCCTGGCATACGTCATGAACAAAGACCGCGAGATAATCTGACATTTCATTTCTAAGTTGCACCAGCCGCTCAGATAACTCCTCGCCTTCCAACTCTTGTTCAAGACGGGCCGCCGTATCAGATAACCGAATAGCACCAAGGTTAGCTGATGAACCTTTTAAGGTGTGGGTGCTCAGTTTTGCATAGTCGAAGTCCCCTTTATCCAAAGCAACATCGAGTCGTTTTACAAAGTCGTGTTCTTTGTCCACAAGTTGAGATAGAAGACGGTGATAAAGGGCTTCATTACTGGCTACTCTAAGTAAACCATTGTGGGTATCTAGGGCTTCAATTGCCTCAAGTAGTGATGCTGTCGATTGATTTTCTTCAACGGCTTTATCGACCGGACTAGGAAATGAGTGACTGTGACGCGCTTGTGTTTTTTCCTGCCCCCCTTGCGGACAACAACGTTTTATCGTCGCGAATAGGTGCTCAGGGTCAATCGGCTTAGAGACATGATCGTTCATTCCAATTTTCATGCAACGTTCACGCTCTTCAACCATAGCATGGGCTGTCATTGCAATCAGTGGAACCGTGTCATAGCGAGCATCACTGCGTATACGCTTACTCGCTTCATAGCCATCCATCACGGGCATCTGAAGATCCATGAAGATTATCTCAAACATATCGGGCGTGCCTATTCTTTGTTCCAAACACTCCAACGCTTCAGCACCGTTGTTTGCGACCGTAACCACGATGCCTTTTTCTTCCATCAGTTCAACTGCAATCTGTTGATTGATCTCATTATCTTCCACTAAAAGAACGGACAAGCCTTCAAGGTCTTTGTCCTTATAATGCCGACGAGAAGGACTGGCTGGCCTTTCGTTACCACTTTGAGGACCAAAGAGATCCATGATGAGATCAAATAGATACGACTGTCCCACAGGCTTAGAGAGGAAACCTGCAATGTCCAATGCTGACACCTCATCAGAGATATCATCTTTATCGTAGGCCGTGACGATAACTATCTTGGGCTGGTGCGCAGCACTGATCTGCTGCCTAATATGCTGGCTAGCTTCAATGCCGCTCATTGTCGGCATCTTCCAGTCCATAAAGACTAAATCGTAGGGCTTCCCAGAGGCTGAAGCACGTTTCAATTCATCCAAGGCCTGTTCACCACTACTGACAAACTTAGGCTTACAAAGGAACATATCGAGCAAGTCTTCCATAATCATAAGCGCGTGCTCATTGTCATCTACAACTAACGCATTGACATGATTGAGCAAATCCGGCACAACGACAGGCGTATATGCCCCCTCAGTCGACGCACCGACCAAAATATTAAAATGAAAGCTACTCCCCACATTCAGTTCACTTTCAACGGAAATCCTTCCCCCCATTAATTCGACTAATCGCCTACAAATAGATAGACCTAAACCCGTACCACCATATTTTCTCGTCGTGCTGCCATCAGCTTGAGTGAAAGCATTAAAGAGCTTGCTAGACTGCTCATCACTCATCCCAATCCCCGTATCTTTTACTACAAATCCCAGATCAATCTTGTCGTCTAGGGTTCTGAGCACTTTAACAGCAACAGAAATTTCCCCTTGTTCGGTAAATTTCACCGCATTGTTAACTAGGTTGATAATGATTTGCCCAAGCCGAAGTGGATCACCATAAAGCATCTTAGGAACGCCTCTAGGAATATCGAAGAGCAGTTCTAAACCTTTTTCGAACGCTTTCTGACCAGTCACCATAGAAACGTTATGCAGAACATCGTCGAGATAAAACTCAATTTCCTCTATAGATAACTTACCCGCTTCAATTTTACTGAAATCCAATATGTCATTAATGATGCCTAATAAAAGCGAAGCTGAATTGTGTATTTTGGAGATGTAGTCATGTTGTTTAGGGGTTAAGTCTGTTTTCAAAGCAAGATGAGACATGCCAATAATGGCGTTCATCGGTGTTCGAATTTCATGGCTCATATTAGCCAAAAACATGGATTTGATTTCAACGGCTTCTTCAGCCTTTGCTCTCGCTTCATTTAGCTCATTTTCTACTTGCTTTCTCGACGTCACATCGCGAAGAAACATTGCTATACGGTATTCGTCATCGAACAAAAATATCGTCATTCCGAGATCAACGGGAATTAGTTTTCCATCGCGAGTATAGGTCTGTACTTCAAAAAACGAGCCACTCACCTTGTCCTGATCATCAAGACTTATCTCTCTTGAAATCAGCTCTATTAAATCCTCTGGCAGTTCTGCATTTAATAAATCAAATAGGTTTTTTCCATCAGCTTCTTCCACGCTATAGCCATAGGTCTCGATAGCGGTTTTATTCCACAGAACAATATTTTTGTGCTTATCGACGATGACGACACTGGACGGCGCTCCTTCAATAATCGTTCGAGACAATGCTTCACTCGCCTGCAAGTCTCTAGTTCGCCGTTCAATTTCTGCTTCCAATCCCTCTTGATGAGTCGCCAGCTCTCGATTTTTAACTTGGAGTTCGTGCATGAGATCATCACGTGTTTTTTCAGACAGCACGTTTTTGATTTCAGCAAAATCTGATGGGGTAAGTGGCTTATTCGCATTGAGCGTCCAAGCCAACTCATGACTGGTCTGTGTAAGCGTCAAAAGAGGAATAGAGACATTAGGTAAGCTTTCACCGTCCGTTGAGCACCACAACGTTTGAATGCCGTTGTCATGAACCCTAACTTTAAGTTGTATAGAGGGTAAGGCTGCGAATAACTGGAAAAGTATCTCGCCACATAGGAAAATAACTTGATCTCTGTAATGCCTTTCATAACCCATCAAATCAAGCACAGCAATGAGTTTTCTGCGCAGCACAATTCGAGATTCATCATCGTTCGTTAAGCGGTATACATGCGGCCTATCCATCGGTATACCTCACTGCGATAGCGGTCGCATCGTCATAAGGTTTGCTAAAAGATTCAATAAACTTGGAAGAAAGTGATTCGACAGTTTCGTAATTCGCATTAGGCAGTAAATCACCGTTGATATTTTCTTTAATGCCATCAGTGGTGAACATAAATACATCCCCATCAGCAAAAGTAAACTGAAACGGACGCAGAGTAGGCAACATTTCACCAACAATGCCAGGCTGTGCAGGAAAGGACCTTTTCTCGCTGGCAAGCTGACGTACAAGCGTATTTCCAATCCCAATACCATTGGCAGACTTATGAGCAGCATCAAAAAAGACGATCGTTACTGCCGCGCCTATTGAACCAAGGAAGACTCGGTGTAGCTCCGTCATCAACCACTCCACGTCTTCACATCCATGCTCTTCGAGAAAGTGCTCAATCTCACGCGCCAGCTTTGCAGCTTTACTCCCATGCCCAAGGGCATCAATAATCACGACGAGAAGAGCCTCGCTGAACTCCTGGATAAAGAAGCCGTCTCCCGTTTCTAACTCACCAAAGTAGGGAACAGCGCGAGAGCTGTATGAAAATCCCATCTACTCTCTCCATTTCACTACCTGAATTTGGGTTCCTTGACCAATACAGGTGTCGATTTCAAACTCATCCACCATTCTCTGAACACCAGGTAACCCCAAACCAAGCGAGCGTCCAGTTGAATAATTTTCTTCTAACGCTTTATCGACATCTTCTATTCCGGGGCCACTATCCTGAGCAACCACCTTCATTCCTCGCCCTTCTTCCCTTTCTAGCTTCCATACAGAGATAACCCCAGACTCAGCATATTTGACGATGTTCATCCCCAGTTCCGACACAACGGTTGATAATTCACTGACGGCTGGAGTGCTGAATCCAAATTGTGCAGCTAAGGTATACGTGGCGATCACTGAGCTCATCACATCGGATTCCGAGCGAATTTCGTATGTTTCAATTATGTCTTCCACTATGCTCGACGCCGTCATTCACTAACTCCCTATTATCGCCAGACCATCATCTATGCTGCTTACGCAGCGCAAAGACTCTGTCTGGTAAGATATGTTGACTAATGCCATGGCAATGCCCGGACGAATTCCTACAAAGAGACAAATACGCCCCATGACTTCGACGGCACTAACAACCTGCATAAGCGAGTCCATGTCTTGCCTGTCTAATGTTTTGACACCAGATAGATCAATAAGCACTCCTTTGATCGAGGTTGAGTTCATCACCATATTCAACAGCTCTTGCCTAAACTCATCCAACACCGCTTTACTTAAATCCACTTGGATATTGGCAATAAGCGCTTGCTTCATTCGGTTGATGGAAATCGATTTATGCATCTTCTGACCTGCCTATCACGACTCATCAGAGAGCTGTTTTAAAGCATCAACATTGAGCCCAACCATTTTGAAGGCATTCTCTAGCGCATCACGAAGAGTCGCGTTGGTACAAACTTCGCCTACATTGATTCCCAACTGAACCATGGTTTGAGCGATAGAAGGAGAAACACCTGAAACCAAGCAATCACAGCCCATCAGTTTGGTTGCTTTGGTTATTTTAATGAAGTGATTAGCTACCGCAGTATCCACCACTGCTACACCAGAAATATCCATGATGAAAATCTTAGCTCTATGCTCAGAGATTTTATTCAATACCGCAGTCATGATGTCTTGCGCACGCTTAGAATCTATAATCCCCACTATGGGAAGCATTAAGATGTCGCGCCAGATCATGGTAACCGGTGTCGACATCGCTAGCAGAGCTTCGCTTTGCTCAGCGATCCTTTTATTAATTAAGCGCGAGTAGGTATCCACGACAATCGTCGTATCAAGATGAAGTAATTTAGTGAATGCAGTGACCAAGGAACTGTATTCATCGCTGTATAAACTGCCGTCATACATTCGCTTAGTAAAAATCACCATTGAGATATTCATGCCAGCAAAGTACGTAGGTAAGGGCAATCCAACGCGAGCGTGTACCTCTCCAACATCTCTTCTCTGCTTTACATAAGCTTCATCGACTTTCGCTTCAAAGAATACGGTCCAATAACGCACTTGGGAGTCCTGCACTCGTACGAGTTTCTTTTCATCACCAAAAAATTGTTTATATTCTGGTAGCTTGTCGAGCCAATCATAAAAGTGCCTAACATAATCATCGAGCTTCGGTACCATCATGCTGCCGAACTTTCTGATCAGCGCTAAGTCAGCCTCATTCAGATCGTGAAGCTCTAGTAAACTTTGAGCACTGTTATAGTTTCCTGTCGAAGAAGTAAGAGACATACCAATAACCTCCATGATTATTGTATTCAAGGCCTTAGTCGAGCTGATTCCTTCCTGCACAGCTCATTAGTATCAGGATAGTCAATAAAATAAGACTGTGAGCAATAAGTTGAATATTTAAAAGTAAATTACTTTAATATCAATAAAAACCAGACAATTCTCTCACGTTTAAAAATTTGTACTTATACTGTTTGAGAAGTACCCAGTCATTTCTATTATTTTGTACGAGGTTGCTCGATGCGCATAAACGAACCTGTGACCCAGAAAGAAGTCACTTATCCTCCTGAATACAATTTGTTGTCCGTCACCAAGACCAGTAGTCACATCAGCTATGCCAGTAAAGAGTTTTGCGATGTTGCTGGATATAGTTTGGATGAACTTGTTGGGCAACCACACAACATCGTTCGCCATCCTGACATGCCACCTGAGGCATTTAAGGATATGTGGGAGTTTCTAAAGTCTGGCAAATCCTGGATGGGGATAGTAAAAAACCGATGTAAAAATGGCGATCACTATTGGGTTGATGCTTTTGCATCGCCGATAAAGGAAAATGGCAAAATCGTTGAGTATCAATCCGTTCGTCTCAGTCCCAACCGTAAACATGTCAAAAACGCCGAAAAAATTTACGCTCAACTCAAAGCAGGTCAAACACCTTTTCAGCTCAAAATGCCTCGCACCCGTCTATGGCAAAGGCTCTGTGCCGCATTTTTTGCTGCTGCTATAATTTCCACATTAGTTGCGTCTGCCTCTCCTATTGCAGCAATCTGGTTATTTTTCCTCCTAGCAACCGGTACTGGTCTCTTATTTACCAGACGATTAGAGGCTCTTTCAGCAGAGGCACGTAAAGTGTTCGATAACCCCCTAATGGAGCTGGTTTATAACGGGCACGTTGATGACCTTTCTGAAATTTCTTTAGCGTTAAAAATGAGACAATCAGAGCTCAACGCTGTAGTGGGGCGAATCCAAAACTCAAACGAGCAAATTGCAGACGCCGCTCAGTCATCAGCACAAAACTGTGAAACAACAGCAGACAACTTGATTGGCCAGACAGCGGAAACGGAACAAGTCGCTGCTGCGATCAATGAAATGCACTCCACCGCAAATGAAATTGCGCAAAATGCTCAAAGTGCTTCGGAAGCAACCGAGCGTGCTAATTCTGCTTTAGGTGAAGGGAAAACCTCTGTTGAACAAACCGTCACTTCGATGAACGAGCTTTCACAACAACTTGGCGTAGCAGCAGATGTGGTTCAACAACTCGCAGAGCATGGTCGTACCATCGGAGAAGTATTAGTTGTCATTCAAGGCGTTGCTGAACAAACCAACTTACTTGCTTTAAACGCTGCTATAGAGGCAGCACGAGCCGGGGATCAAGGACGTGGGTTCGCAGTCGTCGCTGATGAAGTGCGAAAACTCGCCCAACGAAGCCATGAATCTACAGAAGAAATACAAAATATTATCACCCTCATTCAAACCAGCACTGACAAAGCCGTACAAGCCATGGACGAAGGTAGCAAACTCTCTGATATCTGCGTAGATTGCGCTAGCACATCTGGCGAGAAACTGGATGCTCTATTTGGGCAAGTGACGGATATTTCAGATCGCAACAATCAAATCGCGGCGGCGATTGAAGAGATGGCGCGAGTAACAGAAGACATGAACGCCAGCGTGCAATCAATTAGTGAAGTCTGCTCAGCCACAAATATTCTGGCCAGCGATACGCGAGATGAATGTGAAGGGTTAGTTAAAAACCTAAATTCACAAGGGAAACTGGTGAATCAGTTCAGGAAGCTCTAGGCACAAAAAAGCCTTCAAATCTTAGAAGGCTTATTATCGTCGTCTACAACGCGTTTACTTAGCCATGCGAACCAGTGACTTACCAATTAGCCACTCTAATTCTTTAGCGCTCTCTGCGCCGTATTGTGCTTCTGTCGTTTTGTATAGACGCTCAATTCCATTCATTGCAAACTCATGTGTGCTTTGAGAGGTTACGATATGGTGGAATAGTAGGCGTAAAATCGCTAGAAACTCTGCGTTGTCTAACGCTTTCACCCAACTGTCTGAGAATTCTTGCAAGCTGCCGTCAAAATTCAAATGCTCAACAAACATTTTGAAAATTCGACCGTCTAGCGCTGCCGTGAAGTCTGTCTTCTTCGGAAAGTGGTGACTGATACCTGTTCGCGATACACCTGTCTGTTGACTTAGGGTTGTGTACGACATCTTGTCATAGCCCAGACGCAAAAGTTGATCCACTACTGCGTCCATAATCTTCTGAATCGTGATTTCAGTATCTTCTTTACTACGCTTTGGCATGTTCAGGCTCTTCTCTCTGTAAATCCATCTAACTCAAACGAGTCAATAATGTCGCCTATTAGATATCTTACAAGACACCCGTTATAGTCTCAGCAGATCCCTATAGGGAACCTAATAAAACCATCGTACCATATAATACAAACGGCGTCTTAAATAGGTACACAATGTCGTGTAAGATATACTTTTTATAAATCACCACATCCGTGCAATTTATAAAAGAAACAGGCATTATCTTTCATTTATATAATTTGGCTCACGATAATCATACAAATCGAACTCGCTTACAACTAACTGCACACCATCCTGACTCGATAATGACATGATATTTCGCAACAACATGACTAATGTCACACTATTTGACAGGTTTATCAATTCTCAGCTGTTTCCACAATATATTTATAAGATAACATTTCGTTTATCTATACCTTCTGGACTCTTGCTCATTTTTGTGGATTACCATCAAATAACTCGATAAAATATCCATAATTTTTGTAAGAGGATTGTCGTAATGAGCACAGAACTAGAACAAGCTGACGTATGTGAAGCATGTGGTTGCGCTGGTGAGATGGGCTTTATTATCAAAGAAGGGGATGACGTCGCAGAAGTCACGATTTTTTCCGAGGGAAAAGCCCTACTCGAAGCGGAGCTGAATAAATATATAGAGTTAGCAAAACAAGTTTCTGAGAATGTAGAGTATGAAGTCACAGCAATTGAAGAGACGTCCAAAGAGCTAACCGCTCGATTCAAGTTCGAAGTCAGCGCAGAAAAGCTTATTTTTGAGTTAAAAACGCGTTCACTGACACGCTAAGATATGTAAAAAGCGGACATCTAGTCCGCTTTTTTGGCGCCGTTACTCTCTCAATATTGACCCAGGCCAGACTCCTCATTAATACTTAGGGCAAATTATCGCCTGGACTGTCTTATGAAGCATTGGCTTCTGCCTTCACTTATCGCTCTACTGTCTGCGCCTACACTTGGTGAGCCGATAGATCATTATCGTATCCTCAATCACCTTGATAACTATGGCAATCTTGACCTTCGCAATAAACCTTATCAAGCACTTCCATCAGGCTTAGTGATTAAAGGCAATCTCAACATTGCCAAAACCAGCATCAAAGAAATTCCCCAAGGCGTTGAGATACAGGGTAGCTTGGATGCTTCAAACAGCCAGCTCAAAAAGATAGCTAAAGGCGTGAACATCAGAGGTTACGCGAATTTACTTGCCTCACAAATCACTCGCTGGCCATCAGGCATTAAAGTCGGAGGCTATGTCAATCTGACAGACACGCCTCTTACTAAGCTCCCTCCGCGCTTCAAAGTCAAAGGTGACTTGAGCGTGATAAGAACCCCGCTTGAGAAGCTCCCAGAAGGATTAGTCGTCGAAGGTAATCTTTATATTGGAGGGTCAAACATTACTGAATTCCCAGATAAGATGACTGTGAAAGGCAATATCTTCTTAGGTGGGAATCGGATCACTAAATGGCCAACCTCTCTAGATTTAGGTGGGGCAGTCGCGCCGTAGCATAAACCTCTCATCCCTATGCATTGACTAAAGTTCACCTTCCCTGACCCGAAAAAAATCCCCAAGCTAAACGCTTGGGGATCGGTAGTCTAAAAGTCATCGCTCAGCTGCAACTTTCGCTTGGACTAGGACTCAACTTGAGGTTCGGATGTTTTCACATCTTCAAACACCTGAGTTGGTTTTGCCACAATACTGCGTGTTTCTTGATTAACATCATTCAGCACTAGCTCAAGCACATCCCCTAGACGATAGATCACTTCTTTATCGATAGAAACAGTGCCAGCCTCACCATTGCACTCCAAGCGCTCTTTGTTCGCCAAAATTAAAGAGCCCGGAATAAATGCCGCCGCGCCATTCTCAATTAAGCGAACCCGAACACCTGCACGTGAGACATCAAAAATTTCACCATTATAGATGGTGCCTTTTGTTGGTTCTTCTGCGAGAGTTCGAGCATACAACCAATCCCCAACACTACGCTCAGCAATTTTATGATGCTTACGATGTAAAGCTAGCTCTTCACCCACGGTTTCATCTGCCGTTTGAACCGGCTCTTTACCCAGAATGTGTGCTTTAAGCATACGATGGTTAATCATGTCGCCATACTTACGAATTGGGGATGTCCAAGTCGCATATAACTCTAGCCCCATCGCGTAATGAGGCAATGGCTGATTACCAATTTCGCTATACGCTTGATACTTACGAATTCGGTTATCAAGGTAACTCGTCTCTTGCTTTGCTAACCAACGACGTAATTGAGCGAAACCTTCGAGAGTAGTAACACTTTCTACCGTAAATGGTAAGTCGCCTTCTGGGTTAATCAATGTAATAACGTCAGCTACTTTCTCAGGTTTAAAACCCGCGTGGGTATTGAACACGCCAGAATCAAAGCTCGCTTTTAGTACTTTACCCGCACAGATGTTAGCAGTGATCATCGACTCTTCAACAAGGCGGTTTGCAGAACGTCGCATATCCGCGTGAATTGCAACCACATCGTTATCTTCACTCAGTTCAAAACGATAATCTGGTCGATCAGGGAATACAACGGCATGAGTTTCACGCCATTCTGCTCGAGCTTGAGAAAACGCGTAAAGATCTCGGACGACCTCAGCTATCTCATCATTTGGTTGCCAGGCATCGCAATGGCCGTTTTCAAGCCAATCTGAAACATGGTCGTAAACCAGACGAGCATGAGATTTGATATTTGCAGCAAAGAACTTAACATCATCACCAATCACCCCATCTTTACTCACCGTAACAGTACAGCACAAAGCTGGGCGCTGTTCGTTTTCAATCAGAGAACATAGCTCATCGGCAAGATCTCGCGGCAGCATAGGAATATTACGGCCAGGCAAATAAATCGTGAAGCCACGCTCACGCGCCACTTTGTCCATATCACTATCCGGTGTGATATAAGCCGTTGGATCAGCGATCGCAATCGTCAGCTCAAAATCGCCGGTTTCCGTTTTCTTAGCGTACAACGCATCATCCATATCTTTGGTTGATTCACCATCAATAGTGACAAAAGGGACGTGCGTCATATCGATACGCTCTAACTCTGCGTCATCTTTGATTTCCCAATTATCGATACCGGCCGGTTCGGTGTTTGGTAAGTCGTTTTCAGCTAATGTTACCCACCAAGGCGCGATCTTGTCGTCAGCGTCAGTAATCTTCTGTGAAATTTCTACAAAGAAGCCGTTATCCCCTTTTAAAGGGTGACGAGTCAAATGAGCGACAACCCAATCGCCATCATTAAAGTCGTCGCTTTTCAAGCCTTTCTGAACTTTTGCTTTCAAAGATAGTTTTTTAAGCTGAGGATGGTCAGGAGCAACGTTCAACTTACCTTTGAATAACTTTACTCGACCAATAAAACGATTGATGCCCTGCTCCAAAAGCTCTTCTGGCTCAGCCACTTCACGCTCTTTCTCTGTACGAATAATCGCCTTCACTTTGTCACCATGCATACATTTTTTCATGTACGGAGGCGGGATAAAGAAGCTTGTCTTGCTATCGACTTCTAGGAAGCCAAAGCCTTTTTCAGTCGCCTTGATTGTGCCTTCCTTTTTAGGAAGGTTTTCTTGGATTTGCTGCTTGAGTTGAGCCAGTAGAGGATTGTCTTGGAACATTTTAACTTCTAACTAATTCGTTCATATCCCGAATGCAGTCGCATTCGACGCTATATTCTTCCTAGTCAACGAGTCATCAGCACTTCGCAATGACCACTCATTTTTTGGAGTCCACTTGTTGCCGCACATGGTACTAGGTAATGTGATCAATGTATATTGCAGAACTGTTTTATCACTAGCTGCTTCTACCAAGGAAACGTTTGATGGCTACTTTGCACACAAATAGTTTCACATGCCCCCAACTTTCGCTCACTGAGCACTCATTTTTGTCCATAGTGAGAAAAATATGTGATGTAATTCAATTTTTTCTGGCTTTTTTTATGCTTTTAGGGAATAATTCGCTCCCTCAAATCGATGCGACTACTTTTATGGCAAAGTGACCACGTGACACAATGCAAAGTAGTGAGCGGCATCGAGAGAATTTATGTCCCTAGTGGCTTGATGCGATTTACGACTTTTCCGCATCTGAATGGAATCAGCTCTCAACTGGATTGGTATTGGAATTGGTAGAGCTCATGGGACCTTTTGTTGACATAATATAGTAGGATCCCAATGACAGATTCTGTAATTCAGTTTAGCGATCTAGCGCTTAACGACTCTATCCTTTCAGCTCTTGACGGTATGGGTTTTGTTTCACCAACGCCAATTCAGGCAGCGGCCATTCCGCACCTATTGGCTGGTAAAGACGCACTAGGTAAAGCTCAGACTGGTACTGGTAAAACAGCAGCTTTCTCTCTCCCTCTTCTTAACAAGCTAGACCTGACACAACGTAAGCCTCAAGCCATTGTGCTTGCACCAACGCGTGAACTTGCGATTCAGGTTGCAGCTGAAATTAAGAACCTAGGCAAAAACATCTCTGGCCTTAAAGTACTTGAGATCTACGGTGGTGCGTCTATCGTCGATCAAATGCGTGCCCTTAAAAACGGTGCTCACATTGTTGTCGGCACACCTGGCCGTGTTCAAGACCTTATCAACCGTGACCGTCTACACCTAGACGAAGTACACACATTCGTTCTTGATGAAGCGGATGAGATGCTAAACATGGGCTTCGTTGATGACGTGACTGAAATCATGGAGCACGCGCCTGAATCAGCACAACGTGTACTTTTCTCTGCGACTATGCCTCCTATGCTTAAGAGCATTGTTGAACGTTTCCTGCGTGATCCAGAAACAGTAGACGTTGCGGGTAAAAACCACACAGTAGACAAAGTAGAGCAACAGTTCTGGGTTGTTAAAGGCGTAGAAAAAGACGAAGCAATGTCTCGTCTTCTAGAAACTGAAGAGACTGACGCATCCATCGTATTCGTACGTACTCGTCAAGACACTGAACGTCTAGCGGATTGGCTATGTGCACGTGGCTTCAAAGCATCTGCCCTACATGGTGACATTCCTCAGTCTCTACGCGAACGTACTGTTGATCACATCAAACAAGGTGTTATCGACATTCTAGTTGCAACTGACGTTGTAGCACGTGGTCTTGACGTTCCACGTATCACGCACGTATTCAACTACGACATTCCATTCGATGTTGAGTCTTACATCCACCGTATCGGCCGTACAGGTCGTGCTGGGCGTAAAGGTAAAGCGATCCTTCTAGTTCGTACTAACCAACTACGTATGCTTCGCACTATTGAGCGCGTAACTAAGTCATCAATGGAAGAGATCCAACTTCCACATCGTGACAAAGTTGCAGAAGCTCGCGTTGCAAAACTGGGGGCAGAACTTGAAGCAGATAAAGAACACAAAGCACTAGAGAAGTTCTCTGAGCTAGTTGAAAAACTGCAAGAATCTCTAGAGCTAGATGCAGCAACACTGGCTGCGATTCTTCTTAAGCGTCAGCAAGGTAAGCGCCCGCTATTCTACATTGGCGAAGACCCAATGATTGAAGCGATTGAGCGTGACAAGAAACGCCGTAAAGAACGTCGTGAAAATGGTCGCGATGGCCGTGACGGTGGCCGTAGCTTCAATACTCAAGATTGGGATACTTACCAACTTCAAGTGGGTCGTGAGCAAGGCGTACAAGTTAAAGATATCGTTGGTGCGCTTGCAAACGAACTTGGCCTGACGAAAGGGTCTATCGGTGCAATCAAACTTGCACAAGGTGAAACTTACGTTCAGCTACCAAAAGCTATGTCTTCAGACACTGCAGGTAAGCTACGCAAACTGCGTATCCGTCAGAAGCAAGTTGACGCTGTAGTGTGTGACTTCAATGATTTCCGCGAACCACGTCGTAGTGGTGGCCGTGATGGCGGTCGTGGAAGTCGCGATGGCAGCCGTCGTGATGGTGGTTACCGTGGTAACCGTGACGGCAATCGTGAAGGTGGCTATCGTGGTAACCGCGAAGGTGGTCGTGGCAATCGAGAAGGCGGCCGTCGTGATGGTGAACGTCGCTTCGACCGCAACCGTGGTGGCGATCACCGTGGCAACTACCGTGGTGAACGTGGTCATAGCCGTGACCGTCGCACCGAAGCTTAATTAGCTGATTTTTAAAATCCCCACCAGCGCAAGCTCGTGGGGATTTTTATATCTTGTCAATCGATAGCCTGCCAATGTGAAGGAGGAGCTAACCCCCAACGCTGCATTTCTGTAGCTGAATAAATCGCTCGTCCCTGCTCTCCGATGATTATAGGGATTTGATCGGCACTTTCTCCGTCTAATATTTTATTCACTAAGTTTGCTGCTTGCTTACCTTGGCTTTCTCCAAAAAGCACAACACCGCCACTTGCTTTCCCCTCACCGACAGCAAAGTCCCAAAAAGCAAATAAAGGAATCGTCGAATTTTCATTGGTCCATTGTAATATCTGCTCTGAAGGAACGCTTTCTCCATGCTCATCTTTCAAGGTATGGTAAAGACCAATAATGATGATGGATACATTGTCGGCAGCAGCACTTTTAATGGCGTTTTCCCATTCATGCTGTGTAGAAAGAAGTAAAATTTCAGTTTCAATACCTAAGTTATCTTTGATCATGTCATGTTGTCGCTCTATGTATTTGGCAGCAATCTTGGAAGTAATTCCAGAATCAAACATGACCCGTACTTTAAAATACCGCTCCGGATATATTACGCTCAGGTCGCCAAGAGTTTTAATATAAAGAGGAAGCTCTAGGACCCCTGTCACTTTAGCACTGCCTCGATACTGATAGAGTAGATAACGAGGATTGGCGTTCACACCTAAAAACACAATAGGAATAGACTCTTTATACAATCTAGGGAGCATGTAGCTCAGAGCATTATCATCGCCCAGAATCACTACATCAGGTTGCAAACTATAATAATAAGACAGGGCTTGATCCGCTCTAGCTTCAAACTCCTCCTTAGGTAACCTTTTGGTATCCATTTGGAATCGGTACAACACCGCAGATTGTGTTAAGGCCTCTTCAATCCCCTTCACGTAGCTTACATCCCATGGGTATTCCGCATGGTAACTTTCTATCAGCAGGACTTTTTCCGCTTGTGACACACTGGCATAAAACAATAAACACAAAACAAGTACCCTCATGGGCACCTCCTGAAACTGACACCTCACACTTTAGTTTAGAAGCAGAAACCATCTTTAGTGTGAATAGGTCATTATAAAACTTAATCAGCGCAAGCTATACTCAAGTAAAAACACGACTTTAGAGCCCTATGAGCCGCAGCAAAAAAGTAGAAGAAAGTATCAACAACCCGTTATATAGCCGAATTGGTCGTCGCATCATTTTACTCATGGTGACATTAAGCAGTGTAGTAACACTGCTTACTACACTGCTTCAGCTGTCATGGGACTATGACAAAGAGTTCGATGATGTAGACCAAAGGCACGTCGAAATACGGGATGTTCATGCGAATTTGTTAGCTTCTTCTTTATGGTCGTTTGACTTGGTGGTTCTGCAGGAGAGGTTGGATGGATTAGTTAACTTACCTAAAATTGACTACCTTGAAGTGAACTCGGGCAATTACACATTCAACTCAGGAAAAAAAGTCACAGGCAATGTGGTGAAGGCCACCTATTTACTGACCTACCACGATCTTGATGATGGCCATACCGAGGATATCGGCACCATTTATGTTGAGTCAAATGCTCAAGAAATCTATGACTACCTTATTCAGCAATTCATTTCTACACTGCTTCTAAATGCCTTCAAAACCTTACTCGTGTGCTCAGTGATGATGTTCATCTTCCACGCCAGTGTTAATCGTCGAGTTTTTCAGATCGCACAATATTTGAGAGCCTTTAACCCTCGTCATCCTAGCCCACCTTTAGTTTTAAAACACAAGCGTTGGATAACCGAGAAAAACGATGAGCTCGACTGGCTTGGCGAAGGTGCAAACAAGATCAGTAGCAATATCACCCTTCTCTACAACAACATCAAAGAAGAGCAAGAACGTTTGGCCGATTTTACTCATGTCTCTTCAGACTGGCTGTGGGAAACCAATGAGCTTGGACAACTCACCTACTGTTCCGAGCCAATGAAAGAAGTCCTCGGGCTGACGACGGTTCATAGACTTAGCTTCTCTGATATTCCTGATTTGCAAGAAGCGACAAAACTCCATAAAGCCATTGCAAAGCGCAATGACTTCACTCAAGTTGAAGAAAGTGTCACGATCCACAGCATCACTCGACACCTTCTATTCCAAGCCAAAGCCCGCTATGAGAATAGTCATTTCTTAGGTTTTCGAGGCACGGCAATCAATATCACCGAGCTTAAATTAACCCAGATTGAGCTAGAAGAACTCAACCAAAACCTTGAGCGTATGGTGGCTTCCAGAACCTTGGACCTCAAACAAAGTATGGAGCAGTTACAAGAGGCGCAAAACAAGTTAGTTGAATCAGAGAAGTTAGCTGCACTCGGTGGGTTAGTTGCAGGGGTCGCACATGAAGTGAATACGCCACTCGGCATCGCTGTAACTGCAACATCAGTAATACGAGACGCGACACGTCAACTCAACGCCGCGTTTGCCGCACAAACTTTGACCAGCAGTCAGTTTGAAATATTAATGAAACGGATGTCAGACAGCAGCCAAATGTTGGAACACAACTTAAGCCGCGCTGCCAAACTGGTTAAGGACTTCAAACAAACCGCCGTAGATCAGGTCTCCGAAGCACGTTCTCAATTTAATGTACAGCAAGTATTGGAAGCTCTATTAGCCAGCTTACACCCTGAAACTCGCAAGATCCCTGTCGAACCTCTTTTGACAGGAGATAACACCATTTTAATGAATAGCTTACCCGGTGTACTAACGCAGATTATTTCCAACTTAGTGATGAACAGTATCAATCATGCCTTTGAGCAGCAGCCTAATGCGGCGATCAGAATTCATTTCTATCAAGTTGATGACATGGTCTTGTTTGAATATCGTGATAACGGCAGTGGGGTTGAAGAGTCACTCCATCAAAAAATATTTGAACCTTTCTATACAAGCAAACGAGGGCTGGGTGGCTCAGGACTCGGGTTAAACTTGGTGTTCAACTTAGTCAAACAAAAATTAAAAGGAGAGCTGGAATTCAGCTCTCAACCAGGAGAAGGTGTAATGTTCAAGCTCATTTTGCCAATGAACTTACCTTCAGAATCCGAATAAAAGTAGCGCTTTAGTCAGGAAGCGAATTACGGATTTCGATGAATTCATCCCAGTGCTGAACAAGTAATTCAACCAGCTCTGGTTCGAAATGCTTGCCCTTTTGCGCCACCAGTTCGACCATAATATCTTCATCACTCCATGGTTCTTTGTAGCTGCGTTTAGACCCTAATGCATCAAACACGTCAGCTAATGCCGTAATTCTTCCGGTGACCGGGATATCTAAGCCAGACAAACCATTTGGGTACCCAGTGCCATCCCACTTTTCATGGTGATAGCCTGCAATTTCCTTAGCAACAGTAATCAGTCGACGCTTTGACTTACTGAGAATATCCACACCATAATCGACGTGCTTTTTCATGATCTCCCACTCTTCTGCATTAAGTTTTCCGGGCTTATGCAGAATAGAATCCGGAACCGCAACTTTACCCACATCATGCAGAGGTGAGGCATGTTTAATCATTGAAGCATCATACTCACTTAAACCATATAGCAAGGCCAACTTTTCACTGAAAAGAGAAACACGTTGCACGTGGGCACCTGTCTCTTTACTGCGCGCTTCCACCGCATTTGCTAAGTTGTAAACCAACTCTTTGGACGTTTCACGGATATCAAGCATCAAACTGAGATTCTCAAAAGTCAGCCCTATGTTCTGCATGTAGATTTCAAGCAACTGCATATCCAGCTCGGTCAACTCTCTGCTGACATTCACATATAAGATGCAATCGACACCCTGATCGTCATGCGTATAGAGCACATAGGCATCACCAAAATTCTCAGACTTCTGCCCCTCAAAAACCCGCTTGCATCGTTCTGCCACTACTTCTGGTAACTTTTCAAAGGCGCATTCACTGTAGTAATCGACGAAACTCCCCGTGGCAGCAAGTGTTAAAGCACGTGATTCTTCACCATTCGGTCTTGGTTGCACAATGCAGTAAAGAGCAGATTGATCCAGCTTGAGTAATGAGGTCAGTTGCTCCAACACTGAAGTCGCATAAGCTTGCAAAGTATTGGTGTTTTGAACATAGGCTGAAGCTTCTATCACCTTGCTTAAGCCTTTTTTTTGCTGCTCAATCAGACACAAATCCCGATAAGAGCGAAGCATAGAGTAAAGTAAGGTCTTCAGCTTTTGTGTCGTCAGTTCGGTTTTTTCTTTGTAATCATCGATTTCATATTCACGAATCACCGTATCTTCCGGTGCTTGCCCTGCCTGCCCTGTTCGCAAAACAAGGCGAACCAAGCCATTACCTAGCTCTTCACGAACATATTTGACTAATTCCAAGCCCGCATGTTCTGTTTCCATCACCACGTCGACAAGAGCAAGTGCGATATCATCAGATTCTCGGAAAATGTCTTTCGCTTCTGCTGCGGAATAGGCAGAGATGAGATCGAGATACCTGCCCTCAAACTCAAAATCTGACAGAGCCAGTTTCGTCACCTGATGCATTTGCTCATCATCATCAATGAGAAGCACTTTCCACGGTGGAGCCAAACGCTCAGCAGCACGGTTATCTTCACTGATTTCAGGCTGTTCTGACTGTCGATGGTCCGCAAACAATTCCATTTCTTGTCTAACCCCTTAATTACATTTCTCTAACTTAAGGTTTAGCACAAACTTATAGAAAAGGCTTACCTAGTAAATCAAACCGTTGCTTTTTTGTTGGTAGGCTCAGGTTTTTGATAACTCAGCAAATTTGAACATCAGATAGCTCGGGTGGCCACTATTTTCATTTACTGAATTTGATATACAGTTTTACGCTCAATGAGTGTAGGTTCTAGTTGAACGACTTGTGGCTCTGTTTCGCCACCATCGAGTTTTTTAAGCAATGCTTCAACGGCTGCTTTACCTAATCGATATTTAGGTTGATGGATGGTAGTTAACGCTGGTGTCATGAACTTAGAAATTTGAATGTCGTCGTAACCGACAATAGAAAGGTCTTGAGGAATACGAATCCCCTTTTCATTAGCCGCATTGATCACCCCCATTGCCATCATGTCATTACACACAAATATAGAGCTTGGAAGCGGGCCTTTGGCATGCATTTTAATAAAGGCCTCATGGCCGCCTTCACATTCAAAGTCAGCTTCAATAATCCAATTTGGATTAAATTCTAAGCTCGCTTCAATTAACGCACGTTTATAACCTTCGTAACGCATTTGTGCTTGGTGTTTAACCAAAGGACCGGTTATACAACCTATTTCTTTATGACCAGCTTCAATCAAATGCTTAGCAGCCATGTAGCCACCGCGTAGCGAGTTGTCCTGAATTTTATCACTGGTAAATAACATCGGTCCCCAGTCCATGACAACAACAGGAATATCAGGGTACTTTTCGAAGACATCGATACGTTCACCTTCCAATGATGAACACATCAAAATTAAGCCATCTACACGCTTTTGTAATAAGGTGTTGATCGACTCACGCATGCGTTCGTTATCCCCTTCAGTATTACAAAGGATCAAATTATACCCTTGCTGATAGCAACTACGTTCAACCCCTTTCACGACCTCACCAAAGAAGGGGTTCGTCGAAGTGGTCACGAGCATACCAATGGTTTTGGTACGATTCATCTTAAGGCTACGTGCAAGCGCGGAAGGCGTATAGTTGAGTTCCTGAGCAGCTTTGTTCACCCGCTCAGAGATTTCTTCACTCACATAACGAGATTTATTAATGACATGACTGACAGTTGAAGTGGAAACACCGGCGAGCCGGGCAATATCTTTCATTGTAGCCATGTAATTATCTCCTTATCTTTGACTAACTGTATTGCTCCAGAAAAGCGTCAACTTCAGCTCGACTAGGGATTGAAGTCTGTGCGCCAAAACGTGTGACGGAAATGGCCGCAGCAGCGTGAGCAAACTTTATCGCCGATTCTAGTGGTAAATCTTCCAATAAACCAGTGACTAAGGCCCCATTAAAGGTATCGCCTGCAGCGGTTGTGTCTGTTGCTTCAACTCTGAAGCCTAGGATTAGTTCACCACTGCCATTCTGACTTAGCCATACTCCTTTAGCCCCGAGCGTGATCAATACGATTTCTATACCTTTACGGTGAAGTGCATTTGCTGCTTCTTGGGCTGACTCGTTATCGATAACCGTCACACCAGTAAGCACTTCTGCTTCAGTCTCATTTGGGGTAATCACATCAATACAAGCAAGCAGCTCATCCGATAACTCACGCGCAGGCGCTGGGTTAAGGATGACGTTAGTTCTAGACGCTTTCGCGACTTTCGCGGCTTTTTCAATGCCACACATCGGCGTTTCCAACTGCATAAGAAGATAGTTGGCCTGACGGATTCGCTCTAGATCAACTTCAATCACGTCGTCAGTCAACTTCGCATTCGCCTCTGCAGAAATACAAATACTGTTCTCACCGCTTTCAGCTACCTGAATCATGGCAATTCCAGTCGGACAATTTGGCTGCATTTTGACGCCAGCAATGTTGATGTTGTCCATTTTGAAGTTTTCACGAATGTTGATACCAAACGCATCATCACCAACACAGGCGATAAATCCAGTATCTGCGTTTAATCGGGCAGCCGCTACGGCTTGGTTTGCCCCTTTACCACCAGGGATAACTTGATAATTGCGACCATGTAACGTCTCGCCCGGGCGAGGAAAAGAAGGCACTTGGAGAACATGGTCAGCGTTAACACTACCTAATACCACTAACTTATTCATACGGTTATCCTCGGTTCAATTGAACCTTATAATTTGGAACGGGAATAATAAGTTTGCACTCTCGCAAAAGCGCAAGCTTATTTACCCTCTTCCCCGAAACGACAGGTTGAAAATGGAGAAAAGGGCAAAATAACGATTACTTGGCAATCACTTTAAGTGGTACTGGGATGTACTCTTCTACAGCCTGACCTTTCAGTACTTTGTCTGCAGCTTCGATCCCCAGTGAGCCAATCAGATCTGGCTGTTGTGCGACTGTTGCCGCCAGTTTGCCGCGATTCACTGCTGCAATACCATCTTCAGTGCCATCAAAACCAACAATCATCACGTCTTTACCTGATGCTTGAACAGCACGTAAAGCACCCAGTGCCATTTCATCGTTCTGAGCAAAAACAGCTTGCACATTTGGGTTAGCAGCCAAGAGGTTTTCCATTACATTTAGGCCTTTGGTGCGGTCAAAGTCAGCAGGCTGGCTGGCCAGCAGCTCCATCTCACTGCCTTTCACTGCGTTCATAAAGCCTTCACCACGTTCACGCGCAGCTGATGTACCCGCAATACCTTCTAACTGGATCACTTTTGCTTTTTCACCCACTTTTTCCATGATGAAGTGACCTGCCATTTCACCACCAATCACATTATCAGAAGCAATATGGCTAACGACATCACCACGACTTGCACCACGGTCTAGTGTCAATACAGGGATCTTTGAGCGGTTAGCCATGCGAATTGCATTGGAAACGGCATCAGAGTCTGTCGGGTTAATCAGAATTGCCTTCACGCCACGTACCGTGAGATCTTCCACATTTGATAGCTCTTTGCTTGGGTCATTTTGTGAATCAAGAACAATCAGGTCATAGCCCAGCTCTTTCGCTTTCGCTTCAGCACCATCTTTCATCGTAACGAAGAAAGGGTTATTTAGCGTTGACAGTACGATAGCCATCGTATCCTGCGCTTGCGCCGAAACAGAAACGGTGGATGAAAGAAGTGCAGCAGAGATAAGAGTTGCGAGTTTTTTCATTGTGTTTAGTCCTTGTGTAGGGTGGCTCGGAGTACTTACCTCCAAGCCTTTTTATGAATTACTTGTTCTTGTTGTCGACCAGTACAGCCAGCAGAATAACCACAGCTTTAGCGATCATCTGGTAGTAAGATGAAACGTCGAGCAAGTTCAGAGCGTTGTTGAGGAAGCCGATGATGAGCGCACCAATTAATGTACCCATGATTCGGCCCTTACCGCCCATCAGACTAGTACCACCGAGTACAACGGCTGCGATGGCATCCAGTTCATAGCCCATACCAGCCGTCGGCTGAGCAGAAGAAAGACGAGATGTGATAATGATGCCTGCCAGTGCAGACAACAGGCCACATATAGCGTAAACACCAACCTTAACGCGATCAACGTTGATGCCAGATAGGCGTGTCGCAGATTCGTTACCACCTAATGCATACACATAGCGGCCAAAGCGCGTGTGGTTAAGTAGGTACCAGGCCGCAGCGAAAACGATGACCATCAACCATACTGGAACCGGAATGCCCAAAGCGTAACCTGTACCAAACCATGCGAAAGCATCAGCGGTATCGGTAAAGCCTGTCGAAATTGGACGACCATCGGTGTAAACCATAGTGACGCCACGCAACAAGGTCATGGTTACCAGTGTTGCGATAAACGCTTGCACCTTGCCTTTGGCGATGATGATACCGCTGATCGCACCCAGTGCCGCTCCAGCAAACAAGGCTGTTGGAACCGCGACCAATACAGGCACTTCCAAAGCGATCAAACTGGCGGCAAAGGCACCACATAAGGCCAGAACCGAGCCGACACTCAGATCAATCCCTGCGGTCAAGATAACCAACGTCATACCTACTGCAATAATTGCGTTTACGGAGGTCTGACGCAGAATATTAAGAATGTTATCGACCGTAAAAAAATTGGGGTTAAGGAACGATACAACAACAATCAGGAAGATAAGTGCAATGAGCGACTTTTGTTCAATCAGCCACTCTTTGCTGAACAGCTTCTTGCTGCCCGCTTCGTTTGGTTTGCTCATGGTATTAGTACTCATGCTGCTTCCTCATTTATTTCTTTGCCTACTGCACACGCCAACAACTTCTCCTGATCGGCGTCTTTGGCATCAAACTCACCACTAATGCGGCCTTCATGCATCACGATGATGCGGTCGCTCATTCCCAAGACTTCCGTCATTTCTGAAGAAACCAGAATGATACTCATGCCATCGGCTTTGAATTTGTTGATGAGCTGGTAAATTTCTTTCTTTGCACCGACATCGACACCACGGGTGGGCTCATCAAGGATCAGTACTTTAGGTTTAGTCATCAGACCTTTCGCTATCGCCACCTTCTGCTGGTTACCACCAGATAGATTGCCAATGATCTGATCGCGAGTTGGGGTCTTGATGTTGAAGAGTTTGATGAAGTCTTCTACGGCAACCACTTCATCGCTATGCTGAATTCGACCACCTTTGGTTAACTTATCCAGAGAGCAAAGCGACATGTTCTCTTTTACTGACAAGCCTAAGACTAAGCCGTCACCCTTACGGTCTTCAGAGATATAAGCGATACCGTTAGCAAGGCCATCTTGTGGGCTCACTGGGTTGATGGTTTTGTTATTCAGATTGATTACCCCGCGTTCACTGGGTAGAGCGCCATAGATAACTTTCATCAACTCAGTCCGTCCAGCCCCCATCAAACCCGAGACACCGAGTATCTCACCACGCTGGAGTTTAAAACTGACATCGTGAACGCCAGATCCCGTTAGCCCAATCACTTCAAGGCAGATGTCACCGTGTTGAACGTCAATACGTGGATATTGCTCATCTAGCTTACGACCAACCATCATTTCAATCAGTCCATCTTCGTTGGTAGACGCTACAGAGCACTCTCCAATGAACTTTCCGTCACGAAGCACTGTGATGTCATCGCAGATTTCAAAGATCTCTTTCAAACGGTGAGAGATGTAAACAATGCCGCAGCCTTGTTCACGCAGTTCGCGAATCACGCTAAACAGAGACTCTGTTTCTGTATCGGTTAGCGCATCCGTTGGCTCATCCATAATGATGACTTTAGATTCAAATGACAGCGCTTTGGCAATTTCTACCATTTGCTGCTCACCGAGACTGAGCTCACCCAACAATTGTTTAGAGCTGTGCTTAACATTGAGCCTCGCTAAAAGCTTGTCGGCTTCGGCGTACATCCTATCCCACAGAATACGCCCCATTACGCCTGTACATTCTCGGCCAAGGAAAATGTTTTCAGCGATGGTCAATTCAGGGATCAGGTTAAGCTCTTGGTGAATGATACTGATGCCAGCTTCCTGTGAATCGCGTGGGCCATTAAACGCAGCTGGTTGACCTTGGTAATGAATGCTGCCTGAATCTTTACTGTAGATCCCAGTTAGCACCTTCATCAAAGTGGATTTACCCGCGCCATTTTCTCCCATCAAAGCCATAACTTTTCCGGAGTAAACGTTCAGGCTGGCTTTATCCAGAGCTTTCACACCGGGAAATGCCTTCTCAATTTCGCTCAGTTGTAGGATAGCTTGAGTCATAATTGGTCCTCAGTCTCAAACGGCTTAAAACACAACGCCCGCTTGAAAAATAACGTTCGCATAAGGTGTACATTCACCAGTTCGGACAACAGCACGGCTATGTTGCGTGCGTGTTTTGAATTCTTCATGTGATACATAAGTCACTGTGATTGCTTTTCCTGTCGTTTCCTCTTCAACACGCAGTTCCGAAATCAAAGCTTCATGGTGTGTTGGACTAACAGACGCAAACTCTTCTGCAATCACTACCCCTTCAATCTGTGATTCTGAAAGAATTACTCGAACCGTTTCTAGAAAACTCGGAACCCCATGGGTCAAGGCTAGGTCTAGACGCTGAACTTGCTCTGGGATTGGCAGGCCAGCATCACATATCGTGATTTCATCAGTATGGCCTAGTGATGCGACCAAGTAGGAAAGTTCAGAATTTATCAGGGTACTTTTTTTCATTTCATTGACCTATCGAATGCACGTTCAAACTGCAATAACCTTAACTTTTATTAACAAAAAACTCATCGAAACGTTTCGATGAAATCATAAGCTCTACCGGCATTTTTGCGAGAGTCTCATTCATAGAGTGTGAAACGGATCTTTAATTGATGTTTCTGACAGCACCAAACAGTGACCTAATTCACCGAATTTAACGTTTAGAAAGCATCTAAAGTGCGACTTATCACTCGTAATTTACACACTTGGTTTATGATTTTAGGTATAGTGTCGCAAACAAAATTACAGAGAAAAACAATGAAGAGACTAATTGTCATCCTTGCTACTGGTTTCGCTTTGAACGCCTGCAAAGCCGAAGTCGGCACACAAGATTGGTGTGACAATATGCAAGAAAAGCCCAAAAGTGAGTGGAATGCACAAGGGGCATTAGATTTTGCCAAGCACTGTGTATTTCAGAATACAGTTGGCAGTGAAGCTTGGTGTCAGAGCGTATCAGACAAACCAAAAGGCGACTGGACTGCAAATGAAGCCACCAGCTACGCCAAGCACTGTATCCTTTAGCAGAACTCACCGATCTGTTTCTGAGTATTTGACCACTCAATAGCTCAATAGCTCAATAGCTCAATAGCTCAATAGACAGGTTTATCAGCGGGTATCTGATTAATTGTAGGGAGAATACTTCTCCCTCAACTTCTGATACATTCCCTTTGCTATTAATGACAATAAAACCATCAAGTCTATCTATCGTTAGGCTCGGCAACTGGCTAGAAGGTAAAAAATGAACAATACATCCATGGTATACGCAGGTTTTTGGATCCGCTTAGCGGCATCAATCATCGACACGATACTACTGTTACTCCTCATTACACCACTTATGCACTGGGTTTATGGGGAACTCTATTGGAGCTCAGATGATTTCCTGCTGGGTGGTTGGGATCTGGTGCTCAATTGGGTTTGCCCTCTCATTGCGACTGTCGCATTTTGGGTCTACCGCTCCGCAACTCCGGGAAAAATGGCACTCAAGCTGGAGGTATTGGATGAAGAAACAGGCCACCGACTGACATTGTCTAAGTCACTCCTTCGTTATCTCGCTTACTACGTCAGTGCAATTCCACTCTGTCTCGGTTTTATTTGGATTGCTTTTAATGGAAAGAAACAAGGTTGGCATGACTTGATCGCCAAAACGGTTGTCGTGCGCAAAGTAACCGAACCTGTAAAACAAACACAATTTCTTGGCTAAACAGAAGGGGGAATCCCCCTTCTGTCATTGGCTACGCAGGACGACCTATAGAGTAATATTGAATTCCTCGACTCGAAAGGCGTTCTGGCTCATACAGGTTTCGGCCATCAAAGATCACTGCTTGCTTAAGCACCTGTTTAATGAAATCGAAGTCCGGCGCTTTAAAATTCTGCCATTCGGTGCAAATGATAAGCCCATCAGCCCCACTCAAAGCCGCTTCTTTGGTTCCCATCAAGCTCAAATCTGAGCGAGTGCCATAAATTCGTTGCGCCTCTTCCATTGCTTTGGGATCAAAAGCTTGAATCTTGGCGCCCGCTTCCCATAATGATTCCATCAAAACACGGCTAGGCGCTTCACGCATATCATTGGTACGCGGCTTAAAAGCCAGCCCCCACAAGGCGAATGTCTTGTTGCGTAGATATTCTCTACCACCAAAATGGGCCTGCACTAAATCAAACAACTTGCGTTTCTGATAGAAATTCACATTCTCTACAGCTTTTAGAATCTCACTACTGTAACCAAAGCTTTCAGAGGTTTTGATCAATGCCTGAATGTCTTTCGGGAAACATGAACCGCCATAACCACAACCAAAAATTGCTACTTTCATCATCACACCAATGTTTATCACACTGATGTTCAGTTTGTTGAGCAAACGTGACATGACGCTTAAGGTTTTGCGGCAGTATTTTTACAGTTGATGATAGTTCGTTGACTCACTGAGTAGCAGACAGAGGATCCAGAGAAAGGGCAATCCGAGTGCCTTTATTCACTTCACTTTGAACATTAATCGCACCCGCTAATTTTTGTGTACAAATGTTATAAACCATGTGTAGACCGAGTCCAGTCCCTCCTCTAGCTCTCAACGTAGTAAAGAAAGGTTGGAAGATTTTCTTTTGATTTTCGGGTGTGATCCCAACGCCATTGTCTTCAATTACAATATTAATTTTGCCATTGATTTCTTTGGCATTAACGATGATAACCCGCTCATGACTTAGCCCTTCACCATTAAAGCCATGAAGTGCACTGTTGTTGAGTAGCTCTTCAATCACACACTGAAGTGATATCGGCGGCAAAAAGACCTGAAGTGACTCGTCACATTGTATATCGACGTCAATGGATTTATCCAAGAGTGTCTCATTCACATGGAGTACAGCATCGATAATCATCTGCTTTAAATCGACCAGTTTTGGTTCCTCTGTGGTCATTTTTTGGTTGATCTGTTTCAGCTTGCTGACCAAATCGACAGAACGTTCGACATTATTCACAACCATTTCAACACACTCATTCGCCACAGTCAGGAACCGATTCAAATCCTCCGTCGTGATGGTTTTTTGAACAAACTTCTTGGCCACTTCATCAAGTTGCTCACTGAGTACCGAAAGGCTTGTGACTGAAATACCCAACGGCGTATTGAGCTCGTGAGCAACACCGACAACCATTCCTGTCAAAGCAGACATTTTCTCCGCTTCCATCAGCTGGTCTTGAGTGCGCTTAAACTTCTCAATCAGCGTCTGAATGGAGTGTTCACTGGTTTCAATTTGCATCGCCTGATTTTCGATTTCATCTTCGACTTCATCTATTAAAGAGCGTAAGCTGACGATCATCGAATGAAGTGAATTAGCCATGACATCTTTATCGCTACTTGGAACCACGGCAACATCATCAAGATTTCCTTTTGCTACGTGGTGTAAAACTTCAATATTCGCTTCCAGTCTGTCCATCAAGCGATTAAAGGAAATGGCAACATCTCCAGCTTCCGTACCAAACTCAACAGGGACACGCTTAGAGTAATCACCATCTCGGCTAATGTCTTCAATCACTCTTAAGGTCTCCAGCCAACTCATTTGAACCCCGTGTTCAGTGACATTCAAACCCAACTGTTCATCTTCAGGAGAGACTCTATCAAGATGGAAGCATTTCAATAGCCGGAAGCATAAATAGGAATTCGCACCAGCCCAAAGCAAAATGGCCAATAGACCAATAACTTGCACCGCCACATCCCACAATAGATCACCATTTTGAGTTAGGCTCAATGAGTACCCTGTATAAAGGACACCTAACATGCCACAGAAAAGGTGGACAGGAATAGCACCAACGGGATCGTCAATACGCAAGGCGACAAGTATTCTTTCTCCGTAATAAACGGTGAAGGATGCCAATATTCCGAGCAGAACCACCTCGAAAGTACTTAAGATATTTGCGCCTGCTGTCACGATGACTAAGCCGCCTAAAACACTATTCAAAGTAACAAAAACAGGGACATGCTGAGACCGATGAACAAGCATAAGCGTCACAAACCCTGCAACGGCACCGCATAGCAGGGTGTTAAACAGTACCACTGGCACACGGGCGTCAAACTGGTAGAAACTTCCTCCATTGAACCCTAACCATGCAAATACCATAAGAAATACGCCTATTGTGACTAACGTATGGTTATAGGATGGGATTTCATTGACTTGTTGAGGGCTAATAAACCGGTCTTTACGAGGGCCAATGATCATAGTACCGACTAAACCAATCATTCCACCCACAACGTGAACAGTAGCACCGCCAGCAAAGTCCTGAAAACCTAATGTATAAAGCCAAGAGTTTGGATTCCACGTCCAATACGACACTACCGGATAAGTGAGAATACCTATAAACGCAGAAGCATAAATGTAGCCGCGAAAACTCATCCGCTCCGCAACACAACCAGAGACAATAGTGGCCGCTGTTGCAACAAACATCAGATTAAACATCACAACAGGTAAATCATCAGCCGCAAGTGGGAAAGTATCGAATGACAGTAGTGAGCGACCTTGAGCTAAATGAAAACCGACCAGCACATAAACCACAGACACGACTAGGAAGTCAGCCATGTTCTTCATTGCGACATTAACAGAGTTTTTCGCACGAACACAGCCTGTTTCTATCAGAGTAAAACCAGCTTGCATGAAAAAGGCGATACACGTGCAAACTAGCAACCACAGAAGAGACATAAAGTCTGTCCCAGCCATACTTACCTTTAGAGTTATATTCCCTACTTACCAGTAAGCGTAGCGTAGTCAATGACGTTCCACACTGATACCTAAGGGTTATAATTTTCAAAACGCACATTTAAGCCGTAACAGGTCTTTACCAAAAATTGACCAATAAAGTGTGGCAGCCTGTTTAAGATTTCACTAAACTATCGCTGTTGTGGGTGCATACCTCATCTCACTCTTCCCTATTTCGAAGCTCCACTCAGTTCATTTACCTTTGAAATAGGCTTTCTCATAAACTAGAAGCAATTAGTGTATTCATTTATGGACCAAGATAAGTTTACTCATATCTATCGTTTGCCGACCGCGACTCAAATTCGCATAGCCAAATGGCAGCAAACATTTAATGGCACTTCGGATTTGGTGCTACATCAGGCGATAGAAACACGGAATAAGCAATATCGTAAGCCTAATTTTTTTCCGACAGGCTGGAGTGTAAGTCTGTTCGACAAAGAAGACATTTCGATTACCAATCATGGCAAGTATATCCAGACAGCGATGAGAACCATGGTGGACAGGAAAGTTTCCTACAAACGTATTTATTTAACACGTATGCCTATCGAAGAAGCCGAGCCTGCATTACTCCAATTTAAACTCGAATGGATTTCTAAACATAACCACGTGGCACGCAAATACAACCAAATTAAGAAAAAGGAATTTCTACGCTACGCTCGTGAAGAGGAAGAAACATTATATCCGTCCATCCCTAAAGGTGGCTTCGATAAAGCACTTTGGAACCGATTGGTCAAATCAGAGCTTGGCCCGGAAAAGAAATTCGACAATCCGTATTTCGTAAAAAAAGCTAAAGTCTAAAATCTCAAAATGCAGCTAAATAGCTGCATTTTTGTTATTCATATTTTTCCATAATTTCTCGATACAAAGACTGACCAGACTCTCCTTTCGTGCTTTTGAGCATATCCATACCCTTCTGCAATTTAGCAATGACTTCTGGCTTTACATCTACATTAAATGCGAAATAGACCTGCCCCTCTCTGACCACATACACTGACTCAAAGAGATCAGGATCCACATTTGCCTGCTTAGCCCACCATATGGCTGCACGATGCGCATATACGAAAAGATCAATCCGCTTTTTCATCAGTTGTTCTGCTAAGGTGGTGACATAATTGGCTTCTTGCATCGAATTTCTAGGTAGCCCCATGGCTAGCAATGTCTGCTCCCCAATATCATCCCTAATAACGCCAATGCGATAATTCGCCATATCCATCGGTTTATCGATGCTAATACCGGCGTCTTTACGAGCCATCACGACAATCTGTATCTCTGCTATTGGTCCAACCCAATGAAATAAAGGCTCTCGATGCTCGGAGCGAGTGGTAGAAAATAACACTGAATCATCCCGCGTTAGGACAGTTCTATAGGAACGAGCCCAAGGCTGTAAAGTCACTTGTGACAACTCAACTTCTTCGCCTACCATTTTGCTTGCTGCACGCAGAATTTCGACCGCATATCCTGTAATCTGATCATTTTCAATATAGTTTGCAGGAGGATAAGATTCGGTGAAATAAGAAAGCTCGCGTAGGTCATCTGTTGAACCGGAGACAGAGACCGAAGAAAAGAATATTGACCACGCAATAATTAGTGACTGAAGAGAAATTATTCGCTTCATGACAAACTTCCCGCTAGTGAGTACTTTATAAATTTAGTCCACCAAATGGGAGTTCTAAAGAAAATAGAGCAATTAAAGTAAGCCGCTACGCTTCAACCCGCGACGAACGCCAGTACACATTTTGCCGAAACGACGAATTTCATCGAATTGTGGAATAATACCTCGGGCTATCGCAGACTCCCAATAACACAGTTCGGAATCTAGCAACTCTAACAATTTTTTAGGGCAACCCACACAATTCCCCTTTGAGCCGCAAATAAATGTCTCTGGAGCGTAAATGGGTAGTTCCTGCTTCACTTGTTCTATGATAGCAAGCATAGCACTCACTCTATCTGGCTTTTGATTCATAGCTTGTCATGGTGGTCATTCTGAAACAGGCATTATAAAGTTCGAGAAAGGGCTGCCAATACCCACTAAGAATTACTGGTTGCCATATTTGAACGCGGCTTACTCGGGCATTGATGTTTGGGCACTTTAACAACGAGATAAACAGCGAGAGCTGCTAGCGCAAACCCTAACATGGCCAAGCGATCAAACGACTCATCAAAAATGAACCATGCTTGTATTGCTGTCATCGGTGGTACAAGGTAAAACACCGATGCAACCTTTGAAGATGCGCCATTTTCCACCATATAGAGCAACAATAATATGGCGACGCAAGAGAGTACGACCACCAACCATACTAACGTTAGAATGAATTCAAGCGTCCAGTTAACCTGCATAGTTTCAAAGCTCATCGCATAAGGCAGAAATACACATCCCGCTGCTAAATACTGAATCAAAGCGCTACCCACCATATCGACACCTTGACAGAAACGCTTCTGATAAAGAGTACCTAGCGTAATACCAACTAAAGAGAGAATACACAAGCCAATTGCCACCACCTTATGGGTTTCATCTTGCCATTGGGTTTTGCCTATCAGTACAAGGCTAATACCAACGAATCCCAAGGCTAAACCAAACCACTGCGAAAGCTTGAAGTACTCCCGCTGGAAGACGACCAGTAATACCGCAGTTAATATGGGTTGTATTCCTACTAACAATGAACTCAAACCAGCCGGCATACCGAGTTTTATTGCTATATAAGTGCCACCCAAATAAAAACCATGAATCAAAACACCGACCATACAGCTGTGCCAGAATAACTTTCCCTTCGGTATGGACCGTCGAAGCAAGGTAACCAGTAACCAAAAGAATCCAACATTTGCCAACATACGTAGCGTCAATAATGTCGCCGGTTCTGCGTACTGCAAGCCAAATCTTGCTCCAACAAAGCCCGATGCCCAAAGCACGACAAATACAAACGGGATCAACTTCACCAACATGTGATTTCCTCTGGCTCTTACACTTTAATTAGCGCTACTTTAATAAGGGACAGAAAATACAAAAAGACACAGATTAGGAATTTTAAATGGGTACAGATTTTCAAACCGACAAGAAGTTCACACAAGTGGAACAGCATATACGGCTGGCAATTAGCAAAGGTGTATATCAACCCGATGACAAGCTTCCCTCTATCCGACAGTTGGGTGCAGATCTCAATGTCAGCAAAAATACCGTGATTCGTGCTTATCAGGAGATGGAAGCCGCTGAACTCATTTATGCTGTACCAAAGTCTGGTTATCGTGTTAAAGCCTTGCGCTCAACGCAAACACAGCGACACCAACCGCAATCAGTCGACTTACTGTCCGTTTCCAGAGAGATACTTAGCTATCCGGAGGAAAAAGAACTTTTACCAACGGGCTCAGCTCATCCAAACATTAACGCGCCAGCGATCAAAACACTTTATGCCGAAATCGGTCGCCACAGCCGAATACAGAGCCATATGCCCAGCCACTATCAATTACCGCCGGGCAACAAGAAACTGATTAAACAACTATCTAGAATCAGCCGCGACCTCGGAGTAGAAACCAGCTTGGATGACATTGCCATTACGCACGGTGCCCAGCAAGCTATCAGCCTTGCTCTACGAGCCTTGACTAAACCTGGAGATATTGTAGCTGTAGAGTCTCCCTGCTATTTTGGCAACTTACTTTTAATGGAATCTCTTGGGTTGCAAGTCGTTGAAGTTCCTAGCTGTATCCGCCACGGAATGGATCCACAAGCGTTAGCCAATGCAATACAAGAATGGCCTATCGCAGTGATTCTTATCACCCCCAACTTTGCTAACCCAACTGGCTCTCGGATCCCAGAAGAAAGACGATTAGAGCTACTCAAAGTTTCTCGGGATATTCCAATTATCGAGGACGATGTGTTTGGCGCACTTACCTTCGATGATGGAATCCCCCCTTTAAAGACACTCGATACTCAAGATCGTGTCATCTACGTAAATTCACTATCGAAAGTATTAGATTCTCGCTTGCGAATTGGCTGGATTCTTGCGGGTCAATATCACTCTGCAATTGAGAAGTATCTGATCTGCGATAACATGGGTAGCCTTAATTTGATGCAATCCGCGGTAGGAGAATTTCTCTCTAGTGGTAAATATCGTCAGCACACTAATAAAATGAAACGCATCTATCAACACAACACACGGCGTTTCAGCCAGCAGCTTACAGAGGCATTAAATCAATACTCTGAACTGAAAAACCACTATCATCTTTCCCAGCCTCAAGGCTCTTTTCTAGTTTGGTTGGCTTTACCAAAGTCGGTAAACAGTTTTGAACTTTATCAGCAATGTAAGAAGCACCGAATCAGCATCTTACCCGGCACGGTCTTTGCCACGGAAGGTCAGTTTAGCCATTGCATTCGCTTAAGCTGCGCCAATTTTGAAGATAACTTAGTATGGCAGCGAGGTCTCGAACTTTTCGCAAAGCTGGTCTATCAACAGTTCACCCGTCACAGTGAAAAAGAAACAGCAATAAACCTCTGATCAAACATTTAAATTTAGTTATCTCTCTCGTATATTGAAACGACATACAAGCCTATTCATCACAAGGACAAACACTATGACTCCAATCACCGCAGAGGAAGTACTGTCATTTTGGTTTGAGGAATTAGAGCCAAAAGATTGGTTCATTAGTAGTGAAACTATAGACAATAAGATTCAACAACGCTTCGGCGATCTTATAAAGCGTGCAGCCCAATGCGAACTGTACAGCTGGCGAACCAATGCTTTAGGTCGCCTAGCTGAAGTAATAGTACTCGACCAATTTTCACGTAATATTTACCGAGGGACTCCGAGTGCTTTCGCGCAAGATCCTCTTGCTCTTTCATTAGCACAAGAAGCTATCGCTTTAGGAAAAGACGCTGAATTAACGCCCCAGCAGCGCGCTTTTCTTTACATGCCTTTCATGCACAGTGAATCTGCCTTAATCCACGAACGTGCGGTGGAATTATTTCAAGCGCCAGGAATGGAAAACAACTACGAGTTCGAAATCAAGCATAAAGTCATCATTGACCGATTTGGCCGCTACCCACATCGAAATAAAATACTAGGTCGCGAAAGTACTGAAGAAGAAATTGAGTTTCTAACTCAGCCAGACTCTAGCTTTTGATCCTATTGGTTTTTCAACTTGCATTTTGCCCATCACAGCGCTTAATGATGGGCAGTAAAGCCCTTTTTTATAAAGCAAGTCATTAACAGGGCTCTATTTTCTGACCAGCTTAATTTGTGTTAGCGTATGAATGATTATTCTGATTGCTATGGAGTAGCCAAATATGATTGAAGTAAAAGGATTAGATCACGTCGTCCTACGAACAAACAAGATTAAAGATATGCTCCACTTCTACCAAGACATCTTTCATTGCCCTATTGAACGGGAACTTCCAGAACTGGGCCTAACACAGCTCCGAGCTGGTGACGCCCTCATCGATCTTGTTCGTGTTAATAGTGAGCTGGGTAAACTAGGAGGCAAGGCCCCCAGCCAGAATGGCCGTAATGTCGATCACTTCTGCCTACAAATTGCCCCGTTCGAAGAAGATGAACTGCTGAGCTACCTCGATCAATGTGGTCTAAATTACGAACCGTTTGCCGAGCGTTATGGGGCACAAGGCTTCAGTCGTTCAATCTATGTCTATGACCCAGAAGGCAATGTGGTCGAGCTCAAGGCAAAACTAACGCCATAGCAGTATAGAATAACTACTATGCTCCAATCACCAAACTAACTTTCAGTTTTGCCATTTTGCTAATCGCAAAGTGGCAAACTCTTCAAAAAATATAGAGCACACTTACTTCAGGAATAATCATGATCAGACATATTCTTCTCATTCAGTTTAAACCCGATACTACACCACAACAGGTGGAAGATCTGAAGGCGTCTTTCCTATCTATGACAACCAAAGTCGAAGGTGTCGATAGCGTAGAGTGGGGGCTCAACGACAGCCCAGAAGGAAAAAACAAGCATTACACACACTGTGTAATGATGACATTTTCTGATGAAGATGGTCGCAACCATTACTTGCCACATCCTGAACATGAGGCTTTGAAAGACATCTTCAGGCCTATCCTAGAAGACATTGTTGTATTTGATTACACCGTATAGCGCAATGAACCTTCTGCAATCCATCCCTGACGATCTATCAGAAGAAGTTTTTGAAGACCTTCTGTCTGGTCATTCTTTTCGTCTTGAGCGCATCGTCTCGAAGGGGCAAAGTTCCCAGCCAGATTTTTGGTATGATCAAGACGAACATGAATGGGTCGTGGTGCTAACAGGCTATGCTCGCCTCCAGTACCTTGACGGAGAGGAAGTTGAGCTGAGGGCCGGTGACCATCTCAAGATCCCGGCCCATACTAAGCATAGAGTCAGCTACACCACGCCAGATGAAGAAACGATCTGGCTTGCCATCTTTTATAAGGACTGAGCATGATCTCTTGTAACCAATACGATTACATCGAAATAGCTTGTCTTTACCATATCCCTGTTCGGTTGGTAATGGAGTCAGGCCAGATTGTTGAAGGCAAAGCAAAAACCACTAGCTACGATGAACACCGCAGAGAGTGTATCGTTATAGTATCCTCTACAGGCGATCGTCACGTACCTACTGAAAGTTTGGTATCCATGACAGCTCTCATAGAGAACCCACATTTCACAGAGGTAATATTCACTCAAGTCAGTTAGCTGACTCTACAACGCCAACCGGCTTGATGTTAAACTGCCCTTCTATTCAATTAGTGGTTAAAAGGTATTTCGATGAACCCAATTTTAGAGACGCTGAAAGAGAACGACATCAGCGACGAGCAAATCAACGAACTGTTTCAGACATTGACCCAAAACCCTCTAGCAGCAATGGCCACCCTCAGCCAACTTGGTCTGCCACAAGAGAAGCTACAACTTCTTATGGGCCAAGTGATGCAAAACCCTGCTCTCATCAAGGAAGCCGTTGAAGAGCTTGGGTTAGACTTCTCTAAAGTCGAAGAAGCAAAAGCAAAACTTCAGAACTAGACTAAGACTAAATAGTCGGCTTCATGTTCTCGGTTTATGGGAATAAAGCCTAAATAAAAACAAAGGGCCTGCAATCGCAGGCCCTTTCACTTAAGAAGTTGTGTTTTTAATCTAATCTTAATGTCACGCCTGAGTAGCTAGAGTAGCCTCTTAGCATTACATGGTAAGTCGTACCCGGTGTTGCTGATAAGCTACACTGTTCGCTGTTACCGTAACGGTATGGGCGACAGTCATAGTTGCCAGTTGTAGGTTGACTACCTGCTTTAACATAAAGGTCCGCATCACCAGTACCACCAGAGATAGAAACAACAACACTTGACGCAGAATCTACCGTAAACGTGTAAAACGTTTCAGAAGAACTAGAGCCTGATAGGTTAGTCACTGGAGTGCCTTTTACCAGAACGTTTGGAGAAGGTGTACCACAAGATGCGTTTACGCCTACTGTAGTAAATGCCTCTTCAACATCAGACACGTTGTAACCCATATCGGCTGCTGCTTTTGCTACACCACATGCACCTGCGTCGAATGTGCTGTTCGCCGTCCAGTAAAGCTGGTTAGCCAATGTAAAGATCTCAAAACCTTTACGTACGTCCCAACCCGCTTTGTTCGCCAACAAGTAGAATGCTCGGTTATACACACCACTTGAATAGTGAACATTTAGGCCATCGTAGTACTGAGAAGCGTGGTCAATAGAGCGACCGTCTTTTGATGGCAGATCGAAGTAACGTAGACCACCTTCAGACTTAAAAATGTCCGCACCTACAATCCAGTCAACCGAGCCTTTCATGTAGAATTCCGCTGCTTCACCTGCGATATCAGAGAAAGCTTCGTTCATACCACCTGACATGTTGGAATACACTAACCCTGAGTTTTGCTCTGTAAAACCGTGGCTCACTTCGTGTGCACTTACGTTAATATCAACCAGCGGGTAGAATGTGTTCTTGCCATCACCAAATGTCATGGATGAACCATTCCAGAAAGCATTTTCGTAGTCAGTTCCATAATGAACACGCATGGTTAACTGGAAAGTTAACGGTGATGTATTCATCCAGTCTTGATACATATCAAAAACAACTTTACCAAAGTAATGCGCATCATTGAGAGGCGAATACGCACCATTCACATATTTGTGGTCGTTGTAGTTGGTATCATCACTACATGGGTAACTAAATGCTGAGCTGCCTGACTTACCGCCATTCAAGTCCACCGTTTTTACCGCTGGGGTATTCATCGTACAGGTTGTACCTGTTTTATCGACAATAAAACCCGGATAGTCCGTACCGTAGTTGTATTGACCTGTCTTTTCGTTACCACCAGGGCCTGTACCTGTCGCTTGAGCGTGGTTTATGCCTTCCCAATGTTTCAGCACTTCGCCAGTTGTAGCATCAACCAAGTAGAATGGGCGTCTTGGTACCTTTGCCGCAACAAAAAAGTCTACCATGTAAACGACTTTTGCGGTTTGAGAGTCATCAAGCCACACCATCAGCTTCGATTGGGAGTTTTCGAACGGAGCATCAGAAGCCCCGAGAGAGTGCTTCTTAAATGCGTTTTTCGCTGCTGCGAGCGCTTGTTTCTCATCCAGAGTGGGGGCAACAGTTGCCAAGTCACCACTGATTCCCTGTGCCATGACGCCGTAAACTTCACTCTGGCTGCTTTTTGTCTGAGTGGCGACCACTGAGGTGTTGAACACCGGAAGACCCATGTGGGTTTGTTGATAACGAACCTTCACTTTACCATTCGGCAAAACAACTCGTTTCACTTCAGCGAAGCCGGTTTCCAATGGGACGACGCTGTTTGATTGAGCGTTTAACACTTGCTGTAGTAATGCATCATTTTCAACTTTAACCATCTCTGCGGCTGTTGCTGGTAGGCTAGCTCCTAATCCAGCAGCAATCAGATAAAGCATTTGACGTTGTTTCATTTTACTTTCCTGTTATTGGTATAAAATCCTTCTCCCCAACGGCTCAATAGGAAGTATCTCTGCGATAAATCGCACCAATAACATGAGTGATAGCCACACATTCAAGCAAGTTACATACAGAAAAATAATTTATTAGGTGGCAACAAAAATCCACACCAATTACTCATTAAAATTTTAATTAAAGAAAATTCGATCAGAAAGTGATCATAAAAACAAACAGATACCAACTAATGATAATTTTATGCAATCAAAAGAGGACATATTTTTATCATTAGTGACACGTGATGCTCAGTCACTTTTTTCCTTTTCATTTCATAAATTTACAGAACATCAGATATAATAAAGGCCCTACACGCTGTAGAGCCTTAATGACATAACAAATTGTAGTTAGATTAGCGACTTAGTGTGTAGCAGCACTCCAAATCATAGTCGTCACCATTCTTTGCCGTATACTCTTTTGCTTCAGTACATGCACGTGGTTTGCCTTTCTCATCCCCTTTCACCAAGCTGATCCAATGGCGCATCGCGGAAATTTCACTGCTTTCCTGAGGAAACATAGTGCAGGTCTCTAGTTGGATGTCATCAATTTCAACCAACTCGACACAGCCTGTGCCTTTTTGATTGCCGAATGTCAGTTCAACATGGCTTCCTGTACCATCTCTAAACAAGATAGATTCAGGGTCTTCTTTCTCACCAGTGTAAGCAACAAAGTGTTTAGAGTGCTTCAAACCACTGTGACTACCATCTTTGAAATAAGCCATTACATGGCGATAGTCGATAACATATGCAGTAACATCTTTATGTGATCCACTCTCAAGTGGAAATAAACGATCTAGCAGTTGTTTTGCTTTTACTTGCTTCTCGGTGGTTTGATTTGAATTCATCTTTTCTACCGCGAAGACTGCTTCAGCGATAAATGGCTTGTCTTGTTTTTGGATTTCTGTTTTATCGAAAGTAAGCATATTCATAGTGTTTCCCTCGCGGATATTTCACAACTTTTCTGTCCTAGAGCAAATATTTCAAACTTGCGTTTAACTGTTTGCAGATTTGTGACTTTGCTTACTTTGTATACTAGTGAAATTTTGACTACAATTTCACAACAAAAATTTTACAATGTGAATTTTACAAAATGATGCTGTCAAAAAGTCTAATTCGTCAGTCCCACTTTTTAGGGACCAAGATTCGAAACCTACGTAAACGCAACCATTTAACCATGGAAGATCTCTCGGCTCGCTGTATACGGGTTAATCCAGAATACGCCCCTTCTGTCTCCTATCTATCAATGATTGAGCGTGGGAAGCGTGTCCCTAGTATTGATATGTTGGAGGTCATCGCTGAAGTCTTCCAAAAAGATCCGACCTGGTTTCTGGATGATGAACCTGAGCAGGCCGACATCACACCTGATAAAGGTAATAGAGGTGGCATTAGTGGAATGGCACTTGAGCCAAGCTTCCTCTTCTCTAATGAGATTCTACAAATTGCTATTCCAGAAATGCTCTCTCAAACCGGTATTACTGGCCGCCAGTTTGCTCACTTATTGATCCGTGCCCATCAGGAAAGCAACCAAAACCACTTTCCTGATCTAGAACGTGCTGCGGAAGAAGTCGGATTGAAACGCCTTAATTTGTCTGCAGAAGATCTAATGGATATTGCTCGTAGTATGGGGCTAACGATACGCTGGGTGTCACGCCCACCGCAAGATATCGTCGATGAGCTTGGAGTCAGCGCAAAGCAGGTCGTGACCTCTTTCTTTGAACCGCCTGGTTTTATCTATTTAAACGAGATTCTGAAACAATACCCGACTCGCCTGAAATACGATTTGGCCGTCTACATCGGCCATTGTGTCCTGCATAGTAAAGAGGGATTAAAGAGCGTCTTGTCTGTTGGTCACGCCAATAGCTGGGAAGAACACAACCAAGCCGCACCAACCTCAGATCTCAACTCTCAGGATATTTTACAAGCATGGCGAGATTTTGAATCGAGCTTTTTTGCTGGTGCTCTGTTATGTCCAAAGGTGCCTTTCCGCCAGTTGCTCGACCGTAGCGGTTACGAGATTGATGTTCACCTCAAAGCAGGGGTTTCCCCTTCTGTAGCAATGCGCCGAATGACGGTGGTGTCACCTTATCCACACTGGCATTACTTTGATGCCTATGGCCAGAACAAACTAAAAGCGGTTTATCGCGGTAATGGCATCCCACTTCCTTGGGGAAACATGCGTAAGGTTAACGACCCTTGTCAGCACTGGGCGGTATTCAGAAGGCTTTCTGAGCCTCAAAACGGCAGCTCAGCGCAAATCTCTATTCTCAATGTTGGTGACGAGCCAAGAATCTACTGCTGTGAGTCAGTCAACATGACAGATCCTGCGGGCAACAATCGAGTTCTCTGCGCGGGTATCGATTTGAACCCAGCGATAGATGCTCAAGGTGGTGATTCACGCAGTATCGCCGAAGAACTGAAATCTTTGTGTGTTGATAACGGCGGTAGTGCTTCGATTCCTCGCCATATCCAGAGAGAATTCACCACGATTGCCAAGATTCTCAATATTAACTGGATTGAGCGAGGTATTCAGACCGACGCAAGGGTGATCTGTTCCAGAGGCGCTGTGTGCCCTCGAAAACCAAGCTGCTATAACGGATGTCAGGAAAATGTACTGATGTGAGTTGTAAGGGCCTAAAAGAAAAAAAGCCAATCACAATAATCGTGATTGGCTATATATGAATGTGAACAAAAAATAAGGTTCACTAACAACGTCAGTTGGCTAGGTGACCCTCGGCTTAATAAGGGTCATCACTACTAAAGCATGAAGCGTGCCAACTTTAATTATCAATAAAAACCATTGTTTTTGTTCACTTCTGCATCAGATGCATGAAAACCATACGCATAATCCATTTCTAAATTGCACTTAATTGCAAAATGCAAATATCAAACAAATGCATTTTGCAAATTACACGCTTTCTCCTAATTCGATTTGATATCCCAAATCAATACTCGCTTTCCAGCTTTCAACACCTTTAAGGCGTTGAATTAATTGCTGTGCTGCAACTTGGCCGATCTCTTCACGTGGCGTAATCACTGTCGCTAGTTTTGGCGTCATTGCCTGACTGATGTCATGACCATGAAATCCAGCAATCGCCATTTGTTCTGGGATCTTTATTCCACGTCTCTGGCATTCAAACAAAGCACCAATAGCTAAATCGTCATTAGTACAGAAGATACCGTCTACCTCAGGGTGCTTTTGTAAAAGCTCACCTAATAGTTTAGCGCCCAAGGTAAACGACGAAGCTTCCTCCGTCTGGAGAGTAACTGGCACTTTTCCCTGCTCTTGAAGTGCCAGCTGATAACCGTCCATCTTTAGTCGGGTCCGTTCATCCATCCGCGCAGCAAAATACGCAATGTTCTCTCTTCCCTGCGCTAACATGGCTTTTGTCATGTCTCGAGCCGCAAGCCTGTTGTCAAACCCAACAGCCTGCTCAATGCGAGGCGAGAATGAATCCATGATTTCTACCACAGGGATTGATGCGGTTTCCAGCATCTTGCGGGCCTTGTCGGTATGGATATTCTCTGAGAGGATAATGGCATCAACGTTATACGACAGCAGAGAAGCAATGCTCTTTTCTTCAAGCTCTTCACTGTAGCCGTAGTGTGCGATCATCGTTTGGTAACCTGCTGGTGTGGTCACCGATTCAATACCACGTATCACTTCAGCAAAAACCTGGTTAGTTAAAGAAGGAACCAGCACACCGATAGCATTCGACTTCGCATTGGACAGAATATCCGGTGCGCGGTTGGGAATATATCCCAACTCTTCCGCCGCCTGATTAACCTTTTCTTGTATTGCTTGAGAGACAAGAGAAGGGTCGCGCAAACAACGACTGACAGTCATTTTTGTCACCCCAACTTTATCTGCAATATCTTGCAACGTAGGGCGTTTTTTCTTATTGGCCATTGATGATGTTTCTTTCTGCTTTTAATGTTACTGGTAACATTTTACTCATAAAACAAAACGAATTTATTGGTTCAGATAACAAAAAAGCGCTCGCTTTGCAGCGAACGCTCTGTTTTTACACCGTGAGTTGCGTTTTGTTTGGCTCACTCCAAGTTAAATGAAACTTTTCATCTTCTGGTTTATCCACTCTGGAATAGGTATGCGCTCCAAAGTAGTCTCGCTGAGCCTGAAGCAAATTCGCCGGTAAAACACCGCAACGGAGCGAGTCGAAATAGCTCAATGCAGAAGAGATAGCCGGCACTGGTACGCCATGAATAGCCGCATTAGACACACTGCTTCGCCAGCCACATGATCTCAGCGCGATTTGCTCGATAAAAACATCGGCGAATAGAAGGTGTTCCAACTCAGGTTCATTTTGGTAGGCCTTGGTGATGTCCTGTAAAAAGATGGCGCGGATGATACACCCTGCTCGCCAAATTTTAGCAATATCACCAAAATCTAGATTCCAGCCTTCTTCAACAGAGGTTGTCTTCAGCAGGTCAAAACCCTGAGCGTATACCACGAGTTTGGCGCAGTATAATGCGTCGTGTAGCTCATTGAGCATAGGTTGCTTGTCGAAGCCACCCGCAGGTTTGGTGTGCGTTTTTAGTACTGCTGCCGCATTCACTCTTAGTTGTTTTTGTGCACTTTGCGCTCGGGCAAATACCGCTTGAGCAATGGTCGGTGCAGGAGCGCCCATTTGTAGGCTGTTCAACGCCGTCCACAGCCCAGTCCCCTTCTGGCCCGCTTTATCAAGCACCACGTCAACAAACGGTTTTCCTGTTACTGGATCTTCTGTCTGCAATATCTCTGCGCTGATTTCCATCAAGTAACTATTGAGGACACCTTTGTTCCAACTTGAAAATACTGCACTGATTTCTTTTGCAGACATCTCAAGAACATCGGACATGAAATGAAACGCTTCACAGATAAGCTGCATATCAGCGTATTCAATACCATTGTGAACCATTTTAACGTAGTGCCCAGCTCCCGCAGGCCCTAGGTATGCTGCACATGATTCACCTTGTCCAAATTGTTCGACTGGCAGACCTTTTTCATCCACTTTGGCGGCAATCGCTTCCCACATCGGACGCACATATTCCCAAGCTGCTGGGTCACCACTAGCCATAAGAGCCGGCCCTGTTCGAGCCCCGACTTCACCGCCAGAAACCGCAGTACTAAAGAAACGCAATTTGCCCTGGTAGTGAGTCTCTCGGCGCTCAGAATCCGTCCAAAGGCTGTTACCGGTATCAATCACAATATCTTCGCTATCGATACCAGCAATGAGTAAATCATCAATCACCTTATCAACAATCTCTCCGGCTGGAACAGACAAGGCAATCACACGTGGTTTTTCCAAAGTCTTCAGTAACTCAGAGAGATTCGACGCCGCAACAAATTGACCTTTGCTGGCAATGCATGAAACGAGATCCGCTTCGGATACAGCCCGTTGACGGTTAGCTTCATCAATATCAAACCCAGTGACATTAAAGCCATGATCAAGTAGATTCAACGCAAGGCTTTTACCCATCACACCAAGTCCAATCATCGCAATGTTTGACTGGCTCATAACGCTCGCTCCTTCAGCGCAATAAGCGCTGATTTCACTACGGTATCGACATCCGACGCAATATCGACAAACAAAGCTTCATCGTCGCTTGGTTCAACTAAGGCTTCAAACTGACTTTTGAGCATCGCTTCGCCATTAAAATAATGGTTAGCACGTTGCTTGTGTCGAGACCATATAGTATCGAAGTCACCTTTCAAATAGACGATAGCCAGTTGCGGGTTGTTACGACGAAGAATATCTCTGTAAGCTGGTTTGAGTGCAGAACAGGCAATCACCGCAGCATCATTCTCTACGTAAATTCGGTTTAGCGTTTCTAGCCAGCCTAGGCGGTCGCAATCATCCAGTGGAATTCCTTGCGCCATTTTCTCCACATTGGCTTTTGGATGGTAATCATCACCATCATAAAAAGGCAGAGATAACTTATCGGCAATCTCTTTACCAATCAGGCTTTTACCACAACCCGAAACGCCCATTACTAATATTTTCTTCACTTTCATTGGGTAATACTATCCTTAGCCTTCCAATTATCAGAAGGCTGTGAATACCAATTTCAATACTTTACTAATTCAAAATGCTTTGCGGTTATTTCCACCACATAGCGAGATCTGGGAACATAATCACTAGGCTTAATACGAAGATCTGCAGGCCAATAAATGGCAATAGTGAGCTGAAGATTTCCCCTAAACTGATGTCTTTTGGTGCGACGGACTTAAGATAGAATGCTGCCGGCCCAAACGGAGGCGATAAGAATGAAACCTGCATATTGAGGCAGAACACCACACCAAACCAAACTGGGTCATAACCCAAACTGGTAATAATCGGCACAAAAATCGGCATAGTCAGCAGTGCAACGCCAACCCAGTCAAGGAACATACCAAGAACCAGTAGAACTACCATCATGATCAACAATGTCGCGAGAGGGCTACCGCCACTTAGGCCAAGAATGACTTCTTCAACAAAGTCGATACCGCCCATTAAGTTGTAGATTCCAACTAATGCGCTCGCCCCAATACCAATCCACATGATCATGCCGCAAGTGCGCATGGTTGCGATTGCACTCTCTTTGAGCATGTTGATATTCATTTCACCACGAATGATTGCTGAAATCATAATACCCACAACGCCCAGTGCAGAAGCTTCAGTTACAGAGGCGACACCGGTGTAAATGCTCCCAAGGACAACCGCTACAGACAACAGCGGGAAAAACAGAGCCTTGAAGTAGCTAACTTGCCTTTCATCTTCTTCATCACCATCACTTGGAATAGGGGCTAATGAAGGATTGAGCTTACAGCGTACTAATACGTAAGCGATGTAACAGCCAGCAAGAATAAATGCAGGTAAGAAAGAAGCCTTGAACAAATCACCGATTGATACACTCGCCGTCATACCATAGATAATCAGAACAATACTTGGTGGAAGCATAGTGCCCAGTGCGCCGCCTGCACAGGTGGTACCAATCGCTAATTTTCGATCATAACCAAGACGTAGCATCTGCGGTAAAGCAAGAATACCAAGCAGGACCGTTTCTCCACCAATCACGCCTGACATTGAGGCTAGAAGAACCGCCACCAGCAAGGTTTGCACAGCCACACCACCGCGTACTTTACGGCCGACAGATTTCATCGCGTCAAACAAGTCTCTGGCAATGCCTGATCGATCAAGCAGCGCCGCCATGAGAACAAACATAGGCACCGCAAGGAACACATAACCTGAGGCAAAACTGTAAGTGCGACTCGCGATCAAAGGCAGTGCATCTGGTCCAAACCAGCAAAGAGTGAAGAAAATGGCGACAAAGCCTGTGACAAAGGCCAACTGCATACCTGTGAGCAGCAAGGCAATCATCATCACCAGCATGAGTACACTACCCCATGCGATGCCAATAGAAGATAAATCAAACATCGTTATTCTTCCTTAGCCCCATAACTTCCTGAATGAGGTGTAAGACAAACTGGATAACAAGAATACAAAGGACGACAAAAATCAGGCCCTTGAGTAAAGCTGGGTAAGGTGCATTCAGTACAGAACCCGATGTTTCAAGGCGAAGCTCACCCCACGGGGCATACCAAGATTCTTTCGCCATCGCAAAAGACGCGTAAGCCAGCATGCCAGCAAATGCCAGCCCCACGAGATGGTGAACAATATTGAGGTATTTACGTGTCTGTTCGGACACAGAATCGTAAATTAATACCACTCGCACATGCTTATTAGCGGCAAAGGCATAGATACCTCCAACAATAAACAGTGAACCACCAATGAAGGACGCCGTTTCGTGAACCCAAGTTGTTGGCGCGTTAAAGGCATAACGCATCAGAACTTCATAAAACGAAATAAATACAGTGAAGATGAATAACCAGCTGAGCAAATTACTGATTTTTATAATGGCTCTGTCGAGAAAGTTTCTCGGTTGCTCATCCTGCTGTTGAGGTGGATGTGGGACGTTGTCATTCATACCAATCAATTCCAAAAAGAAGGAGGGCTACGCCCTCCAGAGAGAAGCTAGAACACATGTTCAGCTTAAAGAAGGCCGTTTTCTTCTAGGAAACCAGTCACTGAGTCATACACTTTTTTCGCATTTGGTGAACGCTCAGCAAACACTTTCCATTGAGACTTAGCAATTTCACGGAATTTCTTACGCTCTTCGTCAGACCAATTATGGATAGTGATGGATGGGTTCGCTTGTGCTTCTTTCACTGCAGCCTGATCCGCCATTTTCAACTGAGTTGTCATGTCGTAAGAAAAATCACGGACTGAAGTTTGAAGAATAGTTTGTAAGTCTTCAGGCATCTTGTCCCATTTCTTCTGAGATACAGAAATATCGATAAGTGGTAATGAGTGGAAACCCGGTTGAACTGGGTGCGTAGCAATATCATTCATGCCCGCTTTTTGGTTGGTTGAAAATACCGTATAGTCCGCTGCATCAATAACACCTTTACTCAAACCAGTGAAGACTTCAGAGCCAGGTAGGTTTACAGGTGTTGCACCGGCAGCGGCGAACACTTGCTGAACCAAACCTTCTGGCGCACGTAATTTCAAACCTTTCAAATCATTGACACCGTTGAGCGGCTTTTTCGAGATAAAAGATTCAACGCCCGTTGTTGAAGCACCAACAAACTTCACACCATACGGTGCATAAAGCTCAGTCATCAGTTCATTACCGCCACCGTAGTTCATGTACTGCAGAAGCTGGGTCGTATCTGACCATGCACCGACCATGTTACCAATTAGGCCAAAAGCAGGATCCTTACCCGAGAAGTAACCCGTTGCTGTCACTTGCCCATCTAGAATACCCATTTTGATCGCGCCTAAAGTTTCAGTGTGTTTCACCACTGCCCCTACTGGTAGAAGGTCGATGTCAATTCGGCCATTCGACATTTTCTCTACGCGCTCTGCCCATTTTTGTTGAACTTTAAAGTTCAAATCACCAGATGGGTCAGAAGACTGAATCTTCAGTTTAAAGTCAGCGGCCAAGGCCGAAGTCGCAAAAAGTCCTGTCAAAGTGGCAGCAAGCAAAGGTTTTGTCATCGCTTTCATAGTAGGGGTGTCCTTAGATTGTTTCATTTATTCCAATACAGCTTTTAAGCTGTCGGTATGAAACCGGCTTATTATTTTATGTTACCGGTAACTTTAACACCAATGTTACCGGTAACAAGAAAACGTTTTCCATGACAAAAGTCACAAATTTCAATTTTGTTAATAGTAAGATGGCTTAAGAGCAGAAGAAGTGTGAGCTAAAACACATACGACGCTCCAACAGTTGAGGGACTGTTAGAGACAAACGTTTTGTTAAAAAAGGGTGTGCTATTTCTGGCGAAATACCCAGACAGGACCGATAAGAAGAAAAAGAAGATCTTCAAAGAATGAAGGCTTCTTACCCTCAATTTTATGTCCAATGAACTGCAACATCCACAATACGGCAAATAAGATCAGCGAAACGAGGAGCACGGGCACCTGAAGAATTTCCAGAGACCAGATCAAAGAAATACACGCCAATGTAAAACCAAGCATCATAAGAAATACGCTCAGCGACAGCTTAAAGTAGAAAATCATGACAGGTAGCATCGCAACCCAAACCCAGTTTAAGGTAAAACCAAAAAACGAAATCGATGGAATTGACCAGATTAAGCCAACAATGGATAAGAAAATCCCTGGCACTGCTACTTTGTGGATTTTCTGGTTCACTGGATTTTGATGGCTCTCACCATAATCACTTAGCCACTGGGTCAGATCTCGCATTCTTATCTCTCTAAATCATGATCTTATAGTATTGTCTATAGCACGAATTCAGAGGTTCTGCTGACCTATACTGAGAGATTCGTGATTACATTCCGCTACGCTGAGCTTGACGGCGTTTTTCCTCATACATTCTGGCATCAGCGACTTTCAACATATCATCTACATTTTTAAACTCAGGAACATACATCGCATAACCGACACTGACGTGGATATTAATAAGGTGTTGCTCATAGATAACAGGTGTATGGCAAATGGCTCTCTGTAGCTCAATATTAAGAACATCTACATCACTAGCGACAGACATCCGAGGCAACATGATCAAAAACTCATCCCCTCCGATTCTGGCTACCACATCTGAAGATCTAAGCACGCTCTTAATCCTTTCTGCTACGGCAATCAACACCTTATCTCCTGCCACATGGCCATAGGTATCGTTAATCAGCTTAAATTTATCAAGGTCTACATTGAGGATGGCAAACGTCTCGCCTTTCTCAGAGTGAGACACAGCCTCAAAATGACTTTCAAGGGTGTACATGAAATACCTTCGATTAGGTAGAGATGTTAACTCATCATGCAAGGAACGCTGATCTGCAGCTTGGTAAAGGCGATAAATTGCGACAAAAGCAATCAAAAGAACTAGGACCATTGGGTAACCTAGCAGACGAACAACATGTACTCGGTACCATTCACTCTGTTGCAGCAAATCGTCCTTCGTCGAGGCTCCAATCGTCCAGCTACCATAGGGGAAATGAACAGTTTCAGTCGCAAAAGCATTATTAAAAGTACTCTGCGAACCATAGAAAACTTCCCCATCCTGCCCAGAGCTATCCACTCCGCGCATCGCTATATTGTATTTGAAGGATAACTCTTCCACGCCGACATCAATAAACAAAGTCTCGAGGGAAATAACAACGCTGCATACCCCCCAATAGTCACGGTTATAAAGCGGATCGGTAAAAATAGGAATACGCGCTATCAAAGCCCTCCCTCCCTGTACCAGATTGACGGGGCCAGCAATGAAGATTTCTTGAATTTCACGGGCTTTGTTTATTGTCCGCCATTGGCTTGGCACGGTCCGATAATCAAGTCCTAATGCTTTTTCGTTTCCTTCTAACGGGTAAATGTATTTAATAACATCATCTGGTGCTAAACCAATAATCGTGATGTGACTGGCCTTACGCATAATACTGGAAGCGAGTAAATCCCACCCTGAATACTCGAAGCTAGGGTGACCTGCAACCAATGCTGTGAGATCATTCACAGCAAAAATATCGTACACAATAGCTGACTCTAATTCTGAGCGAACAATAGACAGCTCCTCTTTTGCTTTATCGAGCAGGCTACCTCTTAGGAAGTTTTTTTGGCTACGGTCAGCCCACTCTATCAGTCCTGTTGCAAAACAAAGCAGTGTCAGTGCCATCAAAAAAACGGACCCACGACTGCTAAATCGATACTTCATTCCACCCCCAGATCAAGCTCTCTAACACATTGGTTGAACCAGATTTCAATACTAATGAAAGTACTGCTTCTAGTCCTAACCTGTTAGAGGTATATAATTATTATTATGGCTATTGTTTTAGCACTTACATAAAAACTACATGAACTTGGGTAAGTTTTCATCGATTAAAGATAAAATTATTGATAAGAGAGTGAATTTTGGATTTGTTTAATGCTCTACCTTATGAACAAAGGTGGATAGAACTGCCCAATGGCCGTTTGTTGTGGATTAACGACTTTATGCCACCCAATGAAGCCAATAGTTTGATGTCCTGCCTTAAGCAGGTCACACCTTGGTCACAAGAAGAAATACAGCTGTTTGGACGTATGGTCAAACAACCCCGTTTGCAAGCTTGGTACGGCGATAAAGCTTACACTTACTCCGGCTTAACCATGCCAGCGATACCCATGACAGAAACACTAGACTCGATCAAATTACGATGTGAAGACGTTGCGAGTCAACCTTTTAACTCGGTATTACTCAATTTATACCGAGACGGCCAGGACTCGATGGGAGCACACCAGGATAATGAACCAGAGCTTGGAAGCAATCCGACCATCGCATCACTTAGTCTAGGAGCCACGCGTCGCTTCGTACTGAAACACATTCACACAGGACAAACTTACCGTTTAGAGTTGTCTCACGGCAGCCTATTAATCATGGCAGGTGAAATGCAACACTTCTGGAAACACAGCTTACCGAAAACCAATCAACAGATTGGAGAAAGAATAAACCTGACTTTCAGGATGATCTACTAGCCCTTGCTTTATGCGGCTTTTAAACTTTTACTTTTTAGCCACTTAGGTAACACAACACAGGCAATGTTGGCTGCAATAATCAGAGTTAGCCCCAATACTTGGTACGAGTTATAACGCTCGTTATAAAACAGCACCTGCCAGGCCGCGGTAAACAACAGATTGGTAAAAATAAGTGGCGCAAGTTGTGAGCCTGACTCAGCCAGTTTGTACGCTTTTGATCGAAACACCTGCGTATTAATGATCAGCACTGATAAAGTACCAAGCGCCATCACAATAAGCCAAGGACTTACGTCCGATGCTTGATACATAGCATGATGATTCACTAAGCTGAATGCGACTAACGGTGTGATAACAACAGCGGCGAATAGGAAAGTCCACAAATTGATTTCAAATGCATTCAACCGACTTTGACTAATACGATAAAGGCTGAGTTGGGATCCAGCATTAAACACGCCCGCTGCAAGTCCCACTAAAAGCTCAGCTCTGAAGTTGAACCCGCTGACATCTCCCGCCAGTAGAACCACACCAACAAAGGTAGTCAGGAGCCCTAACAGGTTCACTGCTCCAATACTGATAGAAAATATAAGCTTTTCTAACAATGGGATAAACAACGGGCCCGTCCCAAATAGAACCACACTTTCCACCAAGGTCAGATGCTGGAGTGAGTAAACAAAACAAACTTGGCATGCCCCGATACACAAGGCTCTCAACCAAATTGGTCTCTGTTCATTGCGGTCTGGCCAACGCACATCTTTGCCACAAAACGCTAGAATTAATACCATTGCAGGCAGGATAAATCTAAGAAAACTGAGTAGATTAGCGTCAAAGTGCTCACTCAAAAACTTGGAAAATAATCCGGTTAATGACAAACTGAATGTAGAAGACAACATGAATAAAACTGGGTACAACTGACTGGGCATAACTCCTCCGTATTTAGCACTTAGTTTAGAAGCCGTCAGTACAAATTAAAAACGAGTAATATTGACACAATAAGTAAGAAAAACTTACAAATGAGAAAACTAGCGCCTCTTAAATCAATTTATTCATTTATCGCAATTGCCGAGACTGGCAGCATGACGGAAGCAGCAAAAGCGCTGAATGTGAGCCACTCAGCAGTAAGCCAAGCGATTAAATCTTTAGAGACTCAGATTGGACAAGCGCTGTTTATTCGTACTGGACGAACAGTTACACTCAACGCTGCCGGTCGCCGTTACTACAAACAAGTCGCGCCAGCAATAGAGCAAATTATAACCGCCACTCAACACCTAATTGATGAGCAGCAAAGTCAGCGGATAACACTTAACATGGTCAATTCATTAGCAATGCATTGGTGGATTCCGCGAGTGAACCGTTTTAATCAATACGCGCCTCAACTGGATATTCGTATCTCTAACTTAATTGGCCACTTTGTAATGGAAAATGAAGGTGTTGACGTTGCAATTATTCACGGCAAAACGGATGACTGGCAAGATTACTATTGCGAGTTACTGGCTCATGATGAGTTAGTGATGGTCGCCAGCCCTGAACTGGTCCGTACGGGCACAACGCCAGAGTCACTTCTCGCACGCTACCCCGCAATTATCGCCGCAAATGATAGAAGAAAGTATGACTGGCAAGTATGGTGTGAGAGCCACCAACTACCAATACCAAGCTCCGTCAATAACTTAAGATTTTCGGCTTCCATTCAGGCGGTTCAGGCAACAATCCGTCAGTTAGGGGTATTTGTGACCCACCGACAATTCATTCGTGACGATGTTCATCATGGTTCTCTAGTCGAAGTCGGAACCCCCGTACTCAACCCTCATCAAGACTTTTACTTCGCTTGTCAGCGAGAAAAACTTAAAAATGAACACGTCCTTACATTGCGTAACTGGCTGAGAAATGAATTCAGTGCTTAGTATTTTCTATAGACTATTTTATTATAAGGAACAGACCTAGCATTTTATTTTTTCAATTTAATCATAGATTTAAAAACGACAAAATATTAACGCCTTGTGTATTTAAGCATCAAATACAATTAGTTACATAAGCGCCAAAATTTAGTGATTAATACTAGTCAGCTATATAATAAGAAACAGGGTTCATATAATTATTTCTTCTCACTAAATTGCCTTGAATAATACCTTCATTCAAACTTCATTTTTTCTTCTAGACTTTAATTGCCGGATTGTGAATTTACAGGCAGGGAATTAAATGGCGGGATTTGTAGGACAACATTTAGAAGAAATGGCCGATATGCACTCAGCTCGTAAGTGTAAAGTCGTTCTTCTTTGTTCGATCGTCACACTGGCTATTCTTGCCTATTATGGTTTCATGCACATCACGAATCAGAATTACCTGTTTGGTACACTCAATATTTTGTGTGTGGGTATCTTAATTGCCAATCTTTGGTATTTGAATTTCAACCAATCAGACAACCTTTCAGACTTAATACTCTCAGGTGTTTTACTCTTTCAGGCAACCCTATTATTGGTATATGGTGACAACGCATCTGATCGGCTGTTTTGGTTATATCCAATACTTGCTGCCGTGATTTTTGTATGTGACTTTCGTACTGGTCTAATACTAAGCTCTGCTTTTTATTTACTTACCTTTTCGACTTGCTTGTTTACCAATATCATTACGGTTCCCCTACCGATTTCCATCGACCGCTTTCTCATCAGCCTATTTGCTCTCTATCTATTATGTAATACATCATCATACTTTTACGCAAAAGTCGTTAACTATATTCAGTCTCTCTATAAGGAAGGTATAGAGGATCTCGCTTATCGTGATCAGTTAACTGGCCTTGCTAACCGTTGGAGTTTTGAAAGTTGGGCGCTGGAGAAACTAGAAGAAGTGCGAGATAGTAACACTATTACTGCAATGGTCTTTCTCGACATAGACAATTTCAAAGCTATTAATGATACATACGGGCATGAAGTTGGTGACCGTGTTTTACAACACTTTTCCAAAAGGTTAAGAAATAATATTCGCTCCAAAGATAGGAAAACAAAGAAGCACGATTATTCAATCGCACGTTACGCTGGAGACGAGTTTGTTTTACTCCTTTATGACGTACGCAGCATCAAAGATCTTAATGGTATTTTGAATCGTATTTGTCATCTATTTGAAGACAGTTACCAAAGCACGGAAAGAATCAACAAGCTCACTGTCAGCGCTGGGGTCGCTATTTTTCCTGAAGATGGGGATTCGTTACCCGAACTAACTCGCTGTGCAGACAAGGCGATGTACGCGGCAAAACACGGGGGCAAGAATCAGTATCGCTACTATCAACTTGACCATGCGGACATGGTTAAAAGCGTGGAAAACCCTGACCCAAGTAAAGTAACGCCAATAAAAAAGTTTAACGGCTCATAAACATGAGCCACAGGCAGAACGCCATTACAACGAGCATCCACGCTGCATAACGGGTAGAGTTAGGTTTGTCTTTCTTGGGTACGACAACAGGTTTCATTGCCGTTTCTTTAGCCGCTCTCGCTGCGGTTCTAAGTGAACTGCGCTGAGAAACTTCATCTCGGCGTTGTTGTGCTTTATTCGCTACTTTACCAAATCGGTGCAACTGATCTGCAGTAAGCTCCTGACTGGGATCGTAACGAGCATGTGGGTCTTTGTGTTTAGGTACTACAGCCATCATCGACCTCCTCTCGAACCGGTTCCGTCAGATTAAGTATAGCCAACGCCCTAAATGATAAATTTGTTTATTACTACAGGACATTTCGGGATTCCCGAACAATAGACCGAAAAAACCTCACGTTCCCTTGTATTCATGCCCAAATTAAAAATAATTTAAGCAAACTCTTTGCCAATTTATTACCTATCGAAGCAAGATCAAAAGAAAATCACCACGTGTATTATCACACGTGGAGTTGGGATTTATAGATACTCACATAAATAAGCCGTCGTTAGAGACACTCTTAAATCAAAAGAAGAATCTCCGCTAACATCAAATGATTCCCCACTAGAATAAGTCGTCCAAGCATCTTCTCCTACACGCTTAATCGTCAGGCTACCTGTCACCACTGTCATACGCTCTGGAGCTGCAGTGCCAAACGTATACTCACCAGGAGCCATAACACCGACACTCGATTGCTTACCTTCTTGCTCAAATCCTAGCGACTGAACATTGCCTTCAAAATACTTATTTATTTTGATCATGTATCCTCCATGAAAATTGCTTTATGTTTCTGTAACCTAGGACTTGTTGTAACGGAATCATTCTCCCCAATCAAGCTCGAAATAGCTTCCCGTATTAGACGGCAAGTTTCTAAAATAATACAAAAGCCATAAGTCACCGTATAAGCGTCCATAGGCAAGAAGGAACTTGATATCTAAAGATGAAGCTTAGATTCCAACCAAGAGATTATCTCGTATAGTGGCTAATCTAGCACTGCACAAACAGGAAGGTAGAACTCTTATCATCCATTGTATTTTGCAGCATCACAAGACTGACAGACTATACTTACTGGCAGAAAGCAGAATGTAAGGCATTGGTAAAACCTTATATTAACGTAAATAAACCGTGCATTTTTTTGGCTTAAGATCAAACTTATCATTGATAGTAAACAGCAATGTTTAAACTCTTACACCACACTTAGCAAAATACAGGTAAACTTCTCAACCAGCTTACTGATCAGAGCAGTTGAATGTGGCGTTAAACAGAGCAGCAACCAATGCACCAAGATGGAAAAAGCGCTCTTATATGGAAAAAGAAGCTTTTCTAAAATTGTCTTTTGCTACGCTATTAGTCACTTTAGCGATAGCTTTCTCGTCTCTTCTTTTCTTCAGCTATCAAGATTACGTCCACCCCAAGCACGTTTATGGGCGATGGATAGAAATTGGTACACCTGAATATAATACCGAGGTTCTAACCTTTAATGAGAGAGGAGTTTATCGTAATGATCGATTGGTCACGACCAACTTTGATTTTGACGGTAAGGTTATCACAGTGACTACGGGGGGAGGCATTTCTATTTATCAGGTTGCTGGCACATTCAAGTCTCCACAACTTCGTCGTTTAGAACCCAACAGCCCAACTCAACGTTTCATCAAAGCGGGTTACGAGAATACTGTCGATATGAGTGGTAGTAGTGGTTCAGCGAAAAACCGTCGAGCAGCCCTATCAGAGCACTTCAGCAGTAAAAAGTAACAATGCCAGTTCAATAACAAACCACATACACTCTTACAGTTGCCATCTCATAAATTGACGGTAGTTTCCCTCCCTTCAAGCCTTTATACTGGACTCAGTAAAATTAACAATAAGAACTGTTTAATGAATGAGTTAGTTGCATATTTGCCTAAGAATCTTGTCGCCTTACTGCAAAGCTGGGATACCAATGTTTTATTTATTACCGCTGCCAGTTTTTTTGCTTGGGTAGCTTGGCGCATTATCTATAGCCGATTAGATATTCTTGTTGAGAAAACTCACTTCCATTGGGATGACTTAACTCTCCACGCTCTAAAAACCCCTATCAGTACTCTTATCTGGTGCTGGCCTGCGACCGTTTCACTCGGTTTCATTCTCGAAGACTACTTGGATTCCAAATTAAATTGGCTTAGCACGCTTAAGCTTCTTCTTGTGATTGCTATTTTCATCTGGATTATCATGCGGTTGATCAACAATGTTGAAGAGTACGTACTAAAGCAGCATTCTCGTGATGAAACAACGGTTCAAGCGATCGCTAAAGTATCAAGGCTGTTCTTCATCATTATAGGTATGCTAACCATCATGCAAGCCTTTGGCCTGAGTCTATCTGGCTTGTTGACCTTTGGTGGTGTCGGTGGCCTGATTGTGGGTTTAGCCGCGAAAGATCTGCTCTCGAATTTCTTTGGTGGAATGATGATTTACTTCGATCGCCCATTCAAAGTCGGGGATTGGATTCGCTCTCCGGACCGTCAAATCGAAGGTACCGTAGAGCGTATTGGATGGCGAATGACCATCATTCGTACTTTTGATAAACGCCCTCTATACGTCCCAAACTCAGTGTTCAGTCATATCGTGGTAGAGAACCCATCGCGTATGCTCAACCGACGAATCAAAGAAACAATCGGTGTCCGCTACGACGATGGCGAGAAGGTTGCTCAAATCGTAAAAGACATCAAAACAATGCTCAAAAATCATCCTGACATTGATACTAAGCAAACCTTAATCGTGAATTTCAACGCTTTTGGACCCTCTTCATTACAAATGATGGTATATACCTTTACTAAAACCGTAAACTGGATTCGCTATCATGAAGTAAAAGAAGATGTATTACTTAAAATCATGACTATTATTCACCGACATGACGCTGATATCGCCTACCCAACTCAAACCCTGAAGTTTGATCCACCCATTTCAGGCGAAGATCTACAAGACAAAGCCTAATAAGAAGCCCACAATCTGTGGGCTTCTTATTAAATATCATTATTTTTTAGAAAGTTAGAATGTATGACTTTGCAAGCTTAAGTCAGATTTTGCCAAGATTTCATCATGATTTTCCCACCAGAATGATGTCTTAATCTCATTATTGAGTTCAATCGTTTCTCCAACCATAGGAGTGACTAAATCCGCTCCTATGTCATTCGCCTCAGCAATCAGATCTGTCATCGGCTCGTCCCATTTGTGAGCAAACAATTCAAAAGTAGACCAATGCACAGGGAAGAGCTTTTCCGCTTCTAGGTCCTTAAAGGCTTGCATCGTATGACGAGCCTGCATATGACCCCAATTTTCCACCGGGAAGCCCTTACCATCTTTCACGTTCGCGGCGACTTCTATAAATGCCATATTAAAAGGGCCTAACCTCTCACCTATCTCTTTAAAATGTGAATCATAAGCAGAGTCCCCACTGTAGAACATAGAGCCAGACTGGCCATGAATGGCCCAAGAAGCCCATAGCGTACTATTCGAATCCAGCCCCGTTCTACCAGAATTATGGTTAGCTGGCGTTGCCGTAAGTGTGACACCATTAATTGAAGTGGACTCCCACCAATCAAGCTCTTGAATCTTGTCTGGGTTAACTCCCCATTTTTCAAGGTGTCGGCCTACAGCCAGTGGAACCATAAACATTACGTCTTTATTGGCATAGTAGCGGACCGTCGATTCCTCTAAATGGTCATAATGATCATGAGAAATAACGATAGCGTCTGGAAGCGGTAAGTTATCGCGCTCAACAGGAGCTTTTACGTTTCGTGAAAATAGCTTCTTGGCAATCCAGGGGGATGCATATTCAAACACAGGGTCGATCAAAATTCGTGTTCTGTCGATATCAATAAATAAGCTTGAATGACCCAACCAGGTTACGCGTATCTCATCACTACGATGAGCCAATTTATCAGCATCGACAGGTGTATGTGGCAAGGGTGAATTCGGCTTCAAGGCTGCTCTTTCAAAGAAAAATTTCCACATAACCGAAGACATACTTTCGGAGCTTGGGACGTTCGGCATTCGAGCGATAGCCTTACCGTTCTGAAATTGCTTTGAGTTGTCAATCCGTTCAGCTCTTAAACGCTCACTTTGTCGCAACTCAACATTGTTCTCCGCTTTAAGAAGCTGACTGAACCCCATAACACCTAGTGCTGAAACTATCGATGCTTTGATCATATTGCTCATTTTCATGACCTACTGGCTACCCAAGAAAGTAAACGATGGTGTATACTTTAGTTACTGCAGCATTAAAAGTAAACACCATCGTTTACTTTAAGTATTTTGAGATGAATGCATGATTAAACGAAGCGATATAAAACAAGAAGATATCATCAAATCCGCCATTGAAGTTTTTTCTCAAAAAGGCTTTGAGCAAGCGAGTATGGAAGGTATTTCTAAACACGCTGGAGTCTCCAAGCGCACGTTATATAAATATTATCCAAACAAGGATGCTCTGTTTGAGGTCATTGTAGATAAGCTAATGTGTCGCTTTAATGAACAATGTGAGCTGAAATTTGAACCTTCTGTGTCAGTGGCGGAGCAGCTTGTTGATATTACGCTCAAGCAGATGTGTTACATCAACACCGAAGACTTTCAAATGACTGCTCGCTTAGTGATGGCCGAGTGCATTCGCTGCTCTCATACTTCTCAATTACTGATGAAACAGTTTGCAGCCATAGAGGACTCGTACGGTTTGAATCAATGGGTGCAGCAAGGAATTAATGCCGGTGCTCTTGAGGTTGAGGACATCCCCATGGCTATCGAGCAATTCATAGGCAGTATTAAGGCCATCGTTTTCTGGCCACAATTATTGGGACACCAACCACCCGCAAGCTGCGAACAGCTGAAATCAACGGTTGAGTACGCAGCACAAACTTTTGTTGCCAGATACACTAAGAAATAACCCTAAATTAGGCAAGTGTATTAACCATTGCTCTTGCCTAGCACCTCTCTTAGAACACTCATTAGGCATTACCGGCCCTAAAAACCAATACTGTATTTAATAAAAAGTAAACACCAATTACTCCCCATTCTTATAAATGAGAAAGTAAAGCCTCCGCTTTCGTCTTCAATTTAAGAATAAAGGAAAAATTTGAAATAAAATTCTCTCATTAAAATAACCCGTAAATTATTGAGTAAAAAGCCTAATATTGTTCTAAGTGATTATTTATTAGTAACTATCCTATCCATTTCCCTCTATACAAAAATAATACATCGCCAGTCTTAATAATGAGCCACCTTATATCATTGCAACATATATAAAGATGTTATAAAAATGCGCCTTGCTATTTTCACATCAATAAAACCTTACAGAGGTTACATGTATTTCAGGAGCCCCAATGAGTGAACGAGGCAGGATACGTATTACCAATTATCACGGTAAAGTCTTTTACCGTTTGATTGACTGCTTGGTAATACTCAGCGCGTTGTATATTGCAATAAAAGCCAACGATCACATTGTTACTTTAGGCTACATTTCTGCTGGGCTGTTAGGTGTCATCATCTACTCTTTCATCGCTGAAAGCCTAGATATATACAGCCATTGGCGCACAGCTAAGCTTCGTTCCCTTGCGCTTTACACCTCGTTTTGCTGGTTCTCGACCGTTGGTGGGCTCACTTTACTTAGCTATTTTTCGAAAACAGGCCCCGACTTTTCTCGCCTGATCATTGGTTATTGGATCGTACTGACCTTTGCCACTTTGCTTATTTGGCGAACGTTCGCTTTTATGGCTCTTTATTATCTTCATCAGAGAGGGGTTCATACCAAAAAAGCCGCTATTATTGGCTTGACGCCTCAAGGTTTAGAATTATCGAAAAACCTGAGTAATCACCCAGAGTTAGGCATTAAACTTACCGGTTTTTATGATGATAGAGAACCTAAAAGACTCTCTAGCGATTTGCCTATACTAGGGACAATAAAAGATGCGTTGGCATTAGCAAAGAACGGGGAAGTACAAAATATCTATATCGCTTTACCTATGCAGGCACAAAAGCGCATTTCCGATATCTTGGAAGCTTTTTCGGATAGTACCGTTAACACCTATGTCGTACCGGACTTCTTTACTTTTAACTTGCTCCACTCTCGCTGGTATACCATTGGTGACGTCAACGCTTTCAGCATATTTGATACCCCATTTAATGGTTTATCAACCTGGCTTAAACGCCTAGAAGACCTTGTCCTAAGCAGCCTGATCCTAGTGCTGATAAGCCCAGTACTCACTGCCGTTGCGATAGGCGTCAAAATCTCATCTCCAGGACCTATCATATTCAAACAGCTTAGATATGGCTTAGATGGAAAACCAATCAAGGTTTGGAAATTTCGCAGTATGAAGGTCATGGATAACGGAGAAAAAGTGGCTCAGGCGACGAAAAACGATCCACGTGTCACTAAATTTGGGGCTTTTATTCGTCGTACATCACTGGATGAGCTACCTCAGTTTATCAATGTCCTTCAAGGACGCATGTCTATCGTTGGTCCGCGTCCACATGCCGTGGCGCACAATGAAGAATATCGTACGATCGTGAACCGATACATGCTACGTCATAAGGTTAAACCGGGCATCACTGGCTGGGCTCAGGTTAATGGTTGGCGCGGCGAAACGAATACTATCGACAAAATGGAGAAGCGAGTTCAGTTCGATCTCGACTACATCCACAGATGGTCACTATGGTTCGACATAAAGATCGTTTTCCTCACTGTTTTTAAAGGTTTTGTCGGCAAAAACGCCTACTAAGTCATGGACATGATTTTATTATGAATAGATTCAACAAACTCATCTCACCCACTAGCGGTTTTCTGACGATTGCGATGTCTTATTCCATCTGTGCTGCACCAACACCAGTGCCGATTGAAACAGAGTCAGGCATCGCTATTGTGCCTTATCTGAACCTATACAGTGGCCATAACAGCAACGTAGCGAAAGAAGAATTCAATGAAACCAGTTCTTGGTTTAGCGTGTACGAGCCCGGCGTTGGGTTCGAGCTTGAAAATGGCAAACAAAAGCACAACCTAGGATACCGTATCCAACGCGGTGAATTCTTTAGCTCTCAGCGGGACAACTACACCGATCATTTTCTGGATCTCACCAGTTACTGGGAAGCAAATTCAAGAAACGCACTCGACCTGCGTTACAGCTTAGCAAAAACGCATGAAAATCGTGGTGATAACGACACCACGACTGACCTCGACTACAACAAGTATGTCTCGAATTCTTTCAATCTTGGTTATCGCTATGGCAGTACCGAAGCTAAGGGACAAATAGAGACCAATGTCGGTTGGGGGGACTTGTCGTACAAGAATAACCGCAATGTAACTCGTTATCAGGATTGGGATGAAGGACGGTTCAGTACCGCTTTCTTCTACAAGGCATTTCCAAAAACCTCTTTATTAGCACAGTACATTGTCAATGACAGAAGTTACAACGAAGTCGCTCCAGGCTCTAGTGAACGTGATAGCTTGCATCACTTCATTTATCTAGGGACATCTTGGGATGCAACAGGAAAACTTCGCGGGAGTGTGAAGGTAGGTTATCAAAATAAAGAGTTTGATGCCTCACAACGAAAAGATTTCGATTCTTTCTCTTGGGATATTGATGTCGCTTACTTGTTAAGAAGCTACTCGGCACTAGAACTGAAAACCAGCCGTAAGTCGACCGACCCTAATGGACTGGGCGGTGCAATTGATACCTCAGTTTACAATGCGAACTGGTCTCATAACTGGACGGAGATCATCTCAACAAACACTGAGCTTTCTTATATGTCAGAGGACTATACGGACAGCACACGAGAGGACGATACGTCGAAAGCCAGCGTTTATCTTGATTATGATTTCCGTCGTTGGTTGACGTTCAAAGGCGGAGTGTCTTATGAATCACGTGATTCAAATCTAAACAACTTTAGCTATGACCAATCCGTCTATTACATAGCGCTAGAAGGTGTAATGTAAGCTCATGAAGTCTCTATTTTCAATTCTGCTGCTATGTCTTTCATTTCAAGCTATGGCTAGCGATGAGCTTTATCGTCTTGGCGTTGGTGATCTGATCAAAGTTCAGGTCTATGATGAACCTGAACTGTCACTTGAAACTCGAGTCAGTGACAGCGGCTCCATCGATTACCCTTTTCTAGGCAGCATCGCTCTCAAAGGCCGTACGCTCAGAGAAGTAAAACAATCGATCCATGATGGCCTACTCGATGGTTATTTAGTGAACCCTAACGTTTATGTCAGCGTTGTTGAGTACCGTCCTTACTTTATCAATGGTGAAGTCATCGCATCCGGTGGCTATCCATTTCATCCGGGGTTAACCGTCAACAAAGCGATCACTATTGCCGGAGGCTTCACCGAGCGTGCGTCAAAAACCAAAATTTTTGTCTCATCCAGTGATGAACCCAACTCTGAGCCGACTCGTGTTTCCCTACTTCACCGAATCCAACCTGGTGACATTATCACCGTTGAAGAAAGCTTCTTTTAATTGAATATTATGGAAAATACCCAGAATTCTCCGGTGAGCAAAGAAGAGCTCATTGATATCCGCCAATATTTCAAAGTGCTGCTTAACTACAAGTGGCGCATCATTGTTTTTTCACTATTGGTGACTGCTATTGCAGTATTGGTTGTATTGTCTTTGCCATCAAAATACACCGCCCGAGCCACATTATTAATTGAGTCCAAACAGGCTAATATTATTTCAATCGAGGAGTTTTACGGCTTAGATACCAAAAGCCAAGAATACTACCTCACTCAAATCGAGATTCTAAAATCGGATCGCGTGTCTGAAGAGGTGATCCGTCGCTTGAATTTGGCTAACCATCCTGAGTTTGATCCTCGTGCACAAGAGGAATCTGACACTTCACTGAAAGACAAGTTAATTGAATGGTTTCCTGTATTACAAGCCTTTAGAAAATCCCTACCAGAGCAGGATCTTGAAAAGTCGGAGTACGCCAGAAACAAATTAGTCTTGTACAAATTCAAACGCGGTTTAGCGATCAATCCGATTCGAAAGACTCAGCTTGTACAGATCTCTTATACCAGCAGAGATCCAGAATTATCAGCACAAATTGCCAATGAAATTGGCCGTGTGTTTATGGATAGCAACATAGAAGCCAAAATCGAGGTCACTCAACAAGCTTCCAGCTGGCTTAATGAGCGTATTGGTGATTTACGTGAGAAGTTGCGCCAATCGGAATCTCAGCTCCAAGCCTTTTTGCAGGCTGAAGGGCTGGTTGATATCCAAGGGGTCGAGAGTCTGGCTTCGCAAGAACTCGCAGAGCTGACGTCCCAGCTCAACAAAGCTCGGGATCGCCGAGTCGCTTCGGAAACCTTATACCAAGTGGCCAGAAATTATAAATCTGATTCAAGCCAGCTATCAGCACTTGCCTCGGTCCCTGAAATCTCAAATCACCCGACGATTCGTGACGTCAAAGTGGCGGAAGTACAGGCAGAGCGAAAGGTCTCTGAGCTTTCAAAGCGCTACGGGCCTAAACACCCAAAACTCAAAGCCGCGATCGCCGAGCGAGAGTCCGTGAAGAAAAACCTTCGTTCAGAATTAAACCAGTTACTGAACGGCATCAATAATGAGCTTAAAGCTGCAAAGCAGGCTGAGCAAGCCATTCGTCGAGAACTCGAAAATCGCAAAGTCGAGTTTCAGGCACTAACGGTTAAAAATGCCAAATATTCAGAGCTTAAACGTGAGGTACAGACCAACCGTGAGCTATTTGATTTATTCTTAAGTCGCCAAAAAGAAACCAGTGCATCAAGCGATTTCAACGCCAATATTGCACGCTTTACGGACTACGCTAGCCCTCCGTTAGCACCAAGTAAGCCAAATCGTAAAATGATCGTGATTCTGGCGTTTTTGGCCTCTCTGAGCTTTGGTTGTGTAATGGCATTTGTCGCGGATGCTGTAAATGATACTTTCACAGATATCAAGCAGGTCTCCAAGCAACTGTCTCTGGAGATTCTGGGAATTGTGCCGTCACTAAAAAACAAACGTCCACTGGATAGCAAAGCTTATTTTGATGAGCGTAATCGCCAGTTAACAGAAGCTATACGTACTGTTCGTACGGGTTATCTACTGGCAAACTCAAATAAGCCTAGCTCTGTAGTCATGGTAACCTCGTCGCAGCCTGATGAAGGGAAAACCACCTCAGCACTAAACCTTGCGCTATCTCTGGCTCAGATGGAAAAGACTTTATTAATCGACTGCGACTTGAGAAAACCCACCATCGCACGTCGATTTGGTTTGCCATCAGCGCAGCCTGGGGTGACAAACGTATTGACGAAAACCCACGCCATTGAAGATTGTGTATATCGGGATGATGAGTCAGAGTTGGATATACTCGCTGCAGGCACATACACCAACAACCCGCTTGAGCTGATCTCTTCTACCAGCTTTTCTGACTTTATTGAGCAATTAAAAACGAAGTACGATCGCATTATCATCGATACACCACCATGCCTCGCCGTCAGTGACGCATTTATGCTGTCTCGCTATGTGGACTCTGCTGTTATCGTTATCAACGCGTCTCAAACCCGAACCAAGACAGTACGTGATGTCGTCGGTAAGCTCGCTCAACAAGGAACAAGAATCGATGGCGTTATCCTCAACAAGCTTAATGTAAAGAAAGCTTCAGCCTATAGCGGTTATAAACAGTACCAATCATACTACGGGGTCGAGAACGCCTAATGAAAGGTAAGTTGGCCGCTTCTTTGTCTAAGCTAGGATTGGCATTGTCCGCTATATTTGTCCTTTATCTCTCATATCACTTTGGCGTAGCTTCTCTCTACGCCAAAGCGGTATCGAACCAAATTGAACTATGGGATAAATCAGCCGATAAACCTAAACTCAGTGACATCGAGCAGGCTGAAATGCTCATTGAATCGAGCATTAAGCACCACTCTTCACATCCACACTATTTCGATTTACAAGGAAAAGTGTACGAGTGGAAAGCTTACATCAGCGATGATGCAGAGAAACAGGCTTATCTTGAACTCGCGAAAAGTGCTTATCTTATTAGTGCTGAGCTTCGACCCAATTGGCCCAATACTTGGGCCGATTTAGCGACTTTAGAGACTCAGCTTCTAGGAGCTAACCGAGAGCAGTATCTGCATCAAGCAGATATAAAAGGCCCCTACATACCTCAGGTAAACTTTAAAATCGCCACTTTAGCTTTGTCCAACTGGCAACAGTTCTCACCCAATGAGCGCAAGCTAGCGATGCCCCACATCTATAGGGCGATTAAGCATAAAGATGTCCGACAGAGATTTCGTGACTACCTGACACAAAACAAGAAATTCCGCTTCGCTTGTATCGTAATGAAGCAAATGCCGGATATCGACTACGCATCTTTAGCCTCATGTCGTTACCTAAACATATAAGTGTTTCAAAAATGAGTAAGCAAGAGAATCATTTTTAAGAAAAACAGAATCTTAGTTCAATATTTGTCGATTAATCAGCGTAAAGCCATATACTGGCTGGATTGTCGCCTCACTGTGAGTAAGTAGGAATTAGCATAATGAACCACAAAATATGGATGTTGATAACCAGCATAGTGTTTTCAACACACAGCATGGCAGAAGAAGTCTCTAACGTTGCCTGTTCAGATATTGATGCCATTGAGGCTTCATTAAACGACACAACAGATGTCACCTCGACACTGATTAGCTTACTCTCGAGCTGTCCTGAACAATCAACTGATATTTTGGCAATGGCTTCACAAACACATACAAGTGAGAGCCTTGCGGTTCTGGATGCAGCCATTCAAACACTCGCTCCAGAACAAATGGCTAAAGCGACAGCAATTATTGTCAGCCATGCAGCGCCTGATGCCTACGAACAACTTATCCAGCAAGCTGTGCTGGCTGCTCCAGATTACGCGCAAGACATTGTGGATGCCGTTGCAGAGCTCAACCTTCTTGACCCAACCGACATTCTTGTCGCTGCTATTTCAGGTGGTGCCGACCCGGCGTTAATCAGTGAACCAACCGCAGCAGGTATTGCGACAGCTCCACCTTTGGCGGTGAATCCGGGTGCTACGACCGCACTTGGCACGGGCAACGGTAGTGGCGGCGGTACTGCCTCGCCTAATTAAGTTGAATTTGTATTGTTAAGGCAGGCCTTGAGCCTGCCTCTTTTTTTGTGCTTTTTATATGACACGTTTCCTTGAACGACTCATTTATCCTGCGTTTCTTCTGTTTGTATTTTGGCTACCAATTCCTTTGGGAGGTAACCGTCCATGGGCATGGTCGATTAATGAATTTATTATCGCGGGAATGCTGCTTCTCTGTGTGATCTGTTATTCCAGCGATCATTGGCGACATAGCCTTAAACGAACTCAGTCGCTGTTAGTACCATTAACTATTTTTACGGTATGGGCTTTTGCTCAGCCTCTATTCCCTTTTGGGTCTTTTGAAGACACAGGGCTGGCACTCGTTTCATCCGTTAAAACACTGCATTATTTACAGCTTTGCTTAGTCGCATCAGTGGTCATTACTAGCATGCCACGACTCAAAACCCTGCTCATCGTCATGGTCAGCAGCGGGGTGTGCCAAGGTTTTTATGCGGGTGTCATTCAATTGCTCGACCTCTCTTTCTCACCCATGTTTGATTTACCCGTGGGTCATCGAGCCTCAGGGAGTTTTGTTTATCACAATCATCTGGCAAACTTCTTAATGATCAATCTTTGTATCGGCTTTGGCTTGCTAATCTCACAATTGCAAGATAGCCAAAAGCAAAGTATTCGCCTGTCTGCACAACGCTTTTTTGCCGTGTTCTTATCTGATAAGGCTTTTATTCGTTTAGGCTTGATCATTATGGTCATTGCTTTAGTTTTGACCCGGTCGCGAATGGGGAACGTCGCTTTTTTTGTCGCTTTAACAACGGGCAGCTTACTCCTATTACTGCTGTATAAAAATAAACCTAAAAGTATGTATGTTCTTATTGCCAGCCTATTCGTGATTGATACTGTGATCGTGAGTACATGGTTTGGTTTAGACAAGGTCAAGCAGCGTTTAGTCGAAACCAGCCTGAGTAATGAGTCGCGAGACGATGTGATTTATGCTGCCTTGGAGGCCATTCAGCAACAACCATGGCTTGGTTATGGTGGAGGAAGCTTTTACTCTTCATTTCAGGCATTTAATAATGGAAACATCCAATTATTTTATGACCATGCCCATAACGACTATGTACAGTTTATTTTTGAATATGGCCTAATTGGTAGCTCAATACTAGCTCTTATCGTTATTGCCTCTCTTCGTAAATCTATAGTGGCATTTAAACAACGTCGCAGCCGCCAAATGAAAGGGGCTGGGCTAGGGGCTTTTATGGCTATCTTGGGAATGTTGATCCATATGAGTGTCGACTTTCCATTGCAAGCACCTGCTACTACTCTCTATTTCTTACTTTGTCTACTCATCGCTCACTGGGCTGTTACCATCCCTGCCGTAAAGCGTAAACGCCCAAATGATTAGCGAGTAAGCGAACACTCCTTCTCAATGAAGGAGTGTTCCTTTTTTTAATTACAGATGTTTTTCTACCACTTCTTCTAACTTTTGGTATGGTACGTACCCTGGGATAACATCTTGTCCGACGATCAATGCAGGTGTTCCTCGCAAGCCAAAACCATTGAACAAAGCGTAATTGTTCTCTAACTGTTGTTCGACGTCTTCAGGATTATTTAAGTATTGCTCCGTGCCTGTTTTCTTGGCAATTTTAGCCAGAGAAACCGCATCATGAACTCCGGGTTTTGCAACCAACAATTCATGCACCTGCGGGTATTTCTCCCGTGCGTTATGCCAGACATTTAAGGCATAGCCTGCTGAATTGACGTTAGACATCCCTTCCTTTAGAGGGACGTATAAGTTAATGATTTTAACCTGAGGATAATCCTCAATTAACTTCTCCAATTCAGTATCAAGTTTTTTGCAGTAAGGGCAGCTGTAATCCGTCACATTGATTAATGTCAGCTCAGCGTCTTCTGCCCCCATAGAAGTGTGTTTCGGGTCATTAATATACGCTTTGCTGCTCGACAAAAGTTGATCAAACTGCTGCTGTTGTTTGACATACAAACCCAAACTTTCATGAAGCCCATCGACAATACTCGGGTTGGCGTTAAGCATTTCGACAATCTCACTGATCTTCTCATCCTGCGTTTGTGCTTGGACTAAGGGGGCGATAGCAAAAGTGCTCATCGCTAAGATAATTGCTAATTTTTTCATCACTTTTTATTCCTATTGATTTAGCCAAAGCCTGGCCAGCATTCCTGGTGGTGTAGTGATTCCTGTTGTAATACTTTCCACCTTGCCCTCTTTGACTATAAAAATGCTTGGGGTCACAGAGATATTCCAACGATTGAATATCTCCCCTTTTTGATCATTAATATTGCTAAATTGATAAGCTTTTGCCTGCATGAACTGCTTAACACGCTCTGAAGGACCTGACGAACCGGCAACACCGACCACTGGATAATACTGGCTGAGCCAATCAACCGTAGGGCTGACAAACTTACATGCAGGACACCATGTTGCCCAGAAATAAACCACTACAGGTTCTTCATAGCTCATCGCAATAACGTCGACGAATTGATCATCCATAGTCCTCCCCATAATCGGTGGCGCAGACTCCGTAGGCAGACCCTGACTACGAAACCAATCCATAGCAGAGGTAATGGCAATACCCAATACCACCAGAATCAGAACCTCTTTAAGCCAGTAACGTACAGAACGTTTCACTAGCGGTTTCCCCCTGCAGTTGCAATCGCTTCCATAACCGCGTCACTTGATAAAATGACGGGCAGAGGGATACCCTGAGGTGCTTCAGGGCCATAGACGATATTGAAAGGAACACCAAAGCGACCATTCGCTCTTAGGTAATCAGTGACTGAGCCATCAGGATGTGTCCAGTCTCCCTCAATCAGAGTCATCGAAGGATGCTTCAGTGCAGGGTAAACAGGATCCTGAAGGATGACTCCAATCTCATTTGCTTTACAGGTGACACACCAATCTGCCGTGACATTCACAAATACGGTTTGCCCCTGTTCCACAGCTTGATGAATGCGTTCGTCAGACAGAGGCTGCCAAACAAGATCATTGGGTAATGGTGTCGCCCAATGTTCGGTCGTCAAGCTGGCTAGTACAAATCCACCTGCCAGCAAGAGTACGGCTGCTGCGCCAGAAATTGCCATCGCTTTATCGCCATAAACCTTCTTAACGCGGGCCAGAATCAGCACTACTGAAAGCAACGCTATTAAGACGATCCAGAACGAAGGAATATGGTTGTTTAACAGTGATAGTAACCAGACACTGGTCATTAGCATCATGATGCCAAACAAAAGTTTGAGCTTGTTCATCCATGCGCCAGGCTTAGGCAGTAAGTTGGCGATTCCAGGGAAAAGTGCAACACCAATCCATGGCAGCGCCATACCCAACGCTAATGCCGTAAAGATAGCCAATAACTCCAACGAGCTGGCGGCTAAAGCAAACGCAACCGCTGTGCCTAAAAACGGAGCCGAGCACGGAGTTGCCAACAGAGTGGCAAACATACCTTGGGTAAAGTGTCCGGTGTAGGAGTTATCCCCTTTTGATGCCGCCCAAGTGTTGGCTTGTGATGAAAGACGAATTTCGAACAGACCCAGCATATTGGCACCGAACAGACCAGTAACCAGCACCATAATGGCAAGAAACCATCCACTTTGGAATTGGATTCCCCAACCGACGGCATTGCCCGTCAGCTTGAGCACCAAAAGAAATGCCGCAAGTAACCAGAACGAAGTAAGAATACCTGCCGAAGACGCCAAGAATTGCCAGCGAATCTGGCGTCGCTCTACCCCCTGAACCGCAACGATACTGCTCAGCTTCATCCCCAGAACAGGTAATACACAGGGCATTACATTCAGGATTAGGCCACCAAATAAGGCAAAGCCGATCATCGGCAACAGAGATATATCTTGCTTAACGATGGCACCATTAACGACAGCAACATCTTGCTCAGCAAGGAAATTTTTGTCCTGAACTGTGACAAACACGCTCTGGTCATCAAACTCAATCTCCCCGAGCCAACTCGACACTTCAAACGTAGCAATGACCGTGTTTTCATCAACATTAACATTGGTTAACTTGTAGCTATACTCTTTAGCCTCATCGGTATGCCCATCCACAATTAGCTCAGGTTCTTGCCAGCCCAGCGCCTTAGTCATCTTTACCTGAAGAACATTCGCGCTCGTATCCCAAGTCGCTGTTGCATTCGATAATAAAGGAGAAGACTTAGGTACCTGACTGATCGCCTGAGCATGTTTATAGAGCGCTTCTTGATTAATCATTAAGTCACTTGGCATAAACGTGAGCGAGAATGGATAATCGGTAAGCACGCAGATCGTCGTACAAGATGACATCGTTAAATTAGCATCGATCGACACCGGCTGAGAGAAATCTTCAACCTGCAACGTCATCGGTATGGTCACCCTTTCCTTATAACCGAGAGTGTTGATACCCAATAGGCTGAACTGTTCGGGGTAAGGCCAATGCCATTTCACATTGGCTAAATTCGTTGATTCACCCCAGTCAATGGAAGGTGCTATCCCCCCTTCACCAGGGCTACGCCAATAGGTTTTCCAGTCATCATCAAGCTCGACCTCAAGTAACCCCTCGACTGTTTTTGCCGATTCGTCAATTTGACCCGTAAGAACGAAGCGGGTTTTGAGTGGCGGGTGCTCTTCCTTACTCATCCAGCCTGTATCGACTGGTGTTGACGCATAAGCCATAGACAGCACCGCACTCAGCGCAAGCAACAAAGATATTATGCTGACAGCGGTGCCTTTAAATAAACTTCTCATGTGTATTTCCAAAATAGTCACCATTTTATTCAATGGTTGATGTAACAGACGTATTGAATCCTCTGACAAAAGTCAGAAATCAGTGACTAAATTTATTCTCTAAAAACACACAAGGTGAGGTGAACCCTAGACTTGGGAATAATGGGTTCAGTAAAGGAAGGAGTCTCTGGCCGTACCTGAGTCAGCCAAGCAACGATAATCACAAAGAGCAAAAACATCGGTACCATCATGTTATCAAGGTTAACCTTGGCACTACTGAGCAGTTTTTCTGTCAGATCGCATTGTTTTTGAATCTCGTCACTATTATCGCTGAACTGGATAGTGTCTGTAACCACAGACTGCTTAAACGAGCACATACTGATGATACTGGTATTCTGCATAAAGCAGATAGCAAAAACCCACCCAACTAAAAGTAGGGTAATTCTCGCCATTGCAGCAGATTTCAAACGCTTGATCATCAACTCTTTTAAATCCGAGTGTTAAACCGCCCCATTATCGGTGTGCGGTCAAAGTGAGTATTAGTGTAGTGTCAGAACTTTACGAGACAACTTTCTTTTGTAAAAAAATCTTATCAACACCAGCGGTAGGGAAGCCGTCATAACGTCCAACCTCTTTGAATCCTAACTTAAGATAAAAATCTGGCGCCTGAAACGAGTAGGTATCCAGATAAATATCCGTGACACCGTAAGCTTTGGCTTCTTGCTCTACACGCGCCATCAGCTTTGAACCAGTCCCAGCAGAACGTTTGACTTCATCAACCCACAAAAATTCAACAAATAAAGTATTCGTGAATATCTCTCCCGTTAAGCCACCAGAAAAATTGCCACTTTCATCTTCTGCAATACAAGCCAATGAGACAATATCTTCATCTGGAAAATGCTTAAGATTAAATGACTTCAGACCATTGTAGATGGCATCTTTAATATTTTTCGGCGGGTTTAGCATAAAACTAATGTGCATAGAATTCCTTTCCTAACAATAAGTAAGGCCAGCTAAAGCCGGCCTTACCTTACAAATCTGCGATAAACGAGCTTAGCATCCAAATTGCTAAAATGACAAAGATCATTCCCATAAATTTATGCTGATAAGTCCTGAACTTTGCATTTTCTAGCAAGGGTTTGCCCAAGGTACCGACCAACGCCACGAGCAGGAAATTGAAAAGCAACCCCAGTACATTGAGCAATAACCCCAAGACTAACATTTGCTCACCAGATGATGCTTCAATCTTAGCCGAAACAAACTGTGGCAAGAACATAACAAAAAAGACTAACGCTTTCGGGTTGAGTAAATTACTGACCAGCGCTCTTTGATAAAAAGCCCCTGCCATTTTAGTTGATGACTCTAGTTCAGGGTTTCCACTGTCATTGGCACGCAAGCAATCCCAACCCATTTTTAGCAAATAGCTTCCACCTAAAAGATGGAGTGCTTTGAGCGCTAAAGGGCTCATTGCTACCAAAGCAGAAACACCCGCTGCTGCGAGAAGGGTCAGGATCACGCCTGATGTAGCGTTCCCCAAACTGGCAAACACACCGACCCTGCGGCCATAACTCATACTTGAGCTAGCGATCAAAAGCATATCTGGGCCAGGCAGTAACAAAAGTGCCACCACCGCGGTTAAATAAACAGGAAGCACCGAAATATCGATCATAGTTATTATATTAGCCAAAAAAGGAAAAGCGGAATTTTATATCAACCTAAAACCAATAACCAGATTTTTAATTCATAAAACACCCAAAGAATCGACACATAAATTCACAACAAACCCTCCATATATCCTTAGTCAGACAGCAATTTTGTACAAAAATAAAGGAAACTTATAAGCTAGACTGGTGAGGAATTAATAACAGGGTGTCTTTATGGCTGAGAAGAACAAAAAGGAATCGGCACGATTTCAACTTGCCTCTGAGCTTGGTGGGCTTGAATTACTAGACGCAAAATACACGAATCAAAACTTTTCTCGTCATAGTCATGAAGGCTATACCGTGGGTGTCATAGAAAGAGGAGCGCAAAAGTTCTATCGAACTGGTGGCAATCATATAGCTCCACAAGACAGCATCATTTTGGTCAATGCAGATGAAGTTCATAACGGTCAGACAGCCACTGAAGGAGGGTGGGAATACAAAGCCATGTACCCTCTTCCTGAACAATTCACACAATTAACAAGCGGCTTAGCTTCAAATTTGTCTACTCCCTACTTCCCTGATCCCGTCGTCTACGACCCAGAGATGGCGCAGCAGCTTAGGCTTGTATTTGATGTTTTGGAGAAATCAGAGAATAAACTTCTCCGAGAAACCTTAGTTTATGGCACTCTCATTAAGTTGATGGCTCGACACAGTAAAAACCGTCATTCCAGTGATTTGATCACATCGAGCTCTGCCAGCCTCAGCTTAGTGAAAGAATTTCTTGATGATTTTCCCCAAGCCGATGTATCTCTCGAAGACTTAGCAACACTCGCCGAGTTAAGCCCGTTTTATTTGGTTCGAAGTTTTCAAAAGCTGTATGGTTTGCCTCCACATTCGTACCAAATTCAGTCAAGGCTGAGATACGCAAAACGTCTTCTCAGGCAAGGGATGAAAATTTCCGATGTCGCTCAGGAATCCGGGTTCCACGATCAAAGCCACTTCCATCGCCACTTCAAACGAGCGATGGGCGTCACACCAAAGCAGTACTCCAGCAGTATTTAACTGAGCAATTTTATACAAGGCACACGCTTTGACGTATGCCTTAATAAATAGCAAGTCTAACAACTAATCTGATTTTTATGAGTAGCACAACATTGAACCCTTCTTACTCGCCAAGCAAACCACGCTTATTCATACAAGGAGCCTTGGCTATGATGCCATTGAGCATTGCCGTTATTCCTTGGGGACTACTGGCCGGCTCTTTTGCGATAGATGCTGGACTGAGTGTGGCAGAAAGCCAAGCGCTATCAGCGATTCTTTTTGCCGGCTCCGCTCAACTCGTCGCTACTGGCATGTTAAAAGCTGGGGCTGGGCTCACCACTATGCTTTTAGCTACATTTTTTATCACCTCACGCCACTTTTTATATAGCGTCTCTATGCGCAGTAAAGTCAGTCCATTACCACTCAATTGGCGCTTAGCGCTTGGTTTTTTATTAACAGATGAACTGTTCGCTATATGCGGTCAACAATCTGAGAAACAATTTGATCCTTGGTATGCACTTGGGGCGGGGCTGAGCTTTTATGTCTGCTGGAACCTAGCGACATTGGCCGGTATTGTGGCTGGAAGCCAAATACCTGCAATGAATGAGCTTGGGCTGGAATTTGCGGTCGCCGCAACCTTCATCGCAATCGTGACACCAAACATTAAGAATTCGCCAACACTCATCGCCGTTCTGGTTTCCCTGGTTGTCTCTGTTCTGTGTCACTATTTGATGATCGATTCAGGTCTTATGGTCGCAAGCGTTTGTGGCATGGTAGCAGGCTATAGCTGCGAGACGTTAAGAGGGGAAAATTAATGGTTATGCTGTCCATTTTCGCAATGACAATGCTGGTTTTTCTCAGCCGTTATTTGTTTCTTGAACCTAAATTACCCCTTAGATTAAATCCTAAAGCACATCGCTTACTCAGCTATTCAAGCCCAGCTGTCTTAACCGCCATTTGGGCACCGATCGTATTCATGCCCGAAAATCAACTCTGGCTAGCACCAGACAACCCTTATCTAATCTCAGCTATGTTAGCGGCAATATTGGCATGGAAGACAAAAAATGTGCTGCTGACAACCTTAGTAAGCATGGTTGTGTTTGTCGTTCTACAATGTATTTAACCCAACATCGAGGCCAGCAATACAATTAAGCAGCTCAATGTCACCCTTCAGGTGACGAGAACCCCTGCGACTGACTGAAACCTTTTGGTAGCGAGTGACAACATTCCATAATGATAACCTCTGAATGCATTTCCTTCAGAGGCTATCCCTCCCAATGGCTTAACGGTAGAGAACTATTGCGCTACCCACTCAATTTCTATTAAAGTCTTGCCGTTAGCGATCAAACGGCCAAGAAATACATCACCCAAGTGAACTTCTCCCACCCCTTGTGGTGTCCCCGTCATGATAATGTCACCGTCACAAAGCGTCGTGTAAGTTTTCAGCTCTTCAAGAATCGTTTGAGGAGGATAGAGCATCTGTGTTACCGCCCCTTTTTGAACACGGACACAATTAATGAATAACTCAAGCTCAAGTGATTCAATCGCAATACCATTTAATGGAATAAATCGGCTGAACACCGCAGAACCATCAAATGCTTTAGCGCGCTCCCAAGGTAAGCCTTTGTCTTTGAGTTTGGATTGCAACCCACGCTTAGTTAAATCTAACCCTAAACCGACCGCACTGTATTGACCATTGCGTACAATAAAGCAGATCTCCCCTTCGTAATGCAGAGTTTCACCATGATGAGCCATCAACTGAGAAGAGATAGAGGAGGAAGGTTTATTAAATATCACCATTTCATCAGGAATCGCATTATTCAGCTCTTTGATGTGTTCAAGATAATTTCGTCCCACACAGAGGATCTTGGTCGGGTGGATAGTTTTCTCGCCAATTTTAACCGAATGCATGCTTCTTCCTTGATGATTAACGCTGACGGCCATGTTAATTCAACCGATTGATGAATTGACCAATTGCGTATCGAAACTAAGATCCAATACCCAATATTGATGTACTCGAAGCCTAAATAACAGAAAAACGCCTACCCAATACAGGATAGGCGCTAACACAAGTATGTGTTGAGGCAGTAGATGTTATTATTTTATAGGAAGTAACGAGCACCAATAGTCCAATTGTCTTCCTCTTTCACGTTGATATCATTGCCTAGGTCAAACTGATAACCCACAAACCCCATAAACTTAGGTGTGAAGGTATACTCCGCCTGCAATGCAGACTCACTGTACTGAGTTTTATTGGTCTTATCGTTAATCTCTGCTTCATAGTTAGCACTTAAATTCCAGCCGTTACCAAATGCATAAGCCAATAAAACTTCATATTGATCGCTTTCAGCCATGGTTCCGCTACTCACCACATCATCGTTCATGTTTTCATTCATTGCATAAACAACGGCCGAATATAGTCCATCACCGTATGAGCCTGAGCTAAATGCAAACACATGCGAATGCGCGTCTACATTTGCAACGTCACCGCCATTGTATGAATAGCCTAGGTTGAAACCATACACGCCTATTGATAGTGCAATTTGTCCACGAGCATCATACAGCGTGCTAGACGTCGAGTCAGTGTGCTCTCCTTGCCAAGCTAGACCTAAGTTTAAGCTTCCCATGTCACCAAGCTCGATCGCCTTGCGGTAACTGACCATGTCCTCGCCCCGAGCCGTACCTAGATTGTTGTGATCGTCATATAGGTATTCGTTGGCAAACGCGATAGGTAAATCCGCAACACCTGCTACGTCATAGTATGGAGACCACTGTGTCCCTACAACAAATCGGCCAAACTGATCATGAGTTGCTCCTATGTAACCCAGACGGGTAGTAAAGGAAGTATCACCACCATCCAAGTAATCGAGTGCCCATTCACCTTTTGCATCGACTGTCACACCATTACCCAGATCTTGCGTACCCGAGATGTTGATTCGAGGAGAGACATCATGCACTTCAACCTCATCTGCAGAGTCATACTCACCAATACCTACATCAACGTAGCCACCGATAGAGATTGTTGAACCTTCGCTATTGTAAATTTCTGCCGCGAAAGCGTTAGTACCACATGCTGTTGCCGCAATGACAGCGGCTAATAATTTAATTTTCATAACTTAACGTCCGTTTAGGGTTGTAGCCTCTGTCCGTGTATGGCCTGAAGGACCAAAGCATCACGAACATTTAAAACGTAGTACGAAATATTCAAAAATTAAGTGCAATTAATTGCTTATAGAAGGATTTTATTAGCAAATACTCAAATAATAAAAATATGAACAATTTTTAACCGCATGAAAAACCTACCTTTTTTAAGAGAGGTAATAAACTTTCACTTTGAACGATCGACTTCACATTTTTAAAAATTTAATCGGAACTTTTTTAAAAAAAGTAAAAAGACCTCTATCAATAGAGGCCTTTTTAAGCTAAATCCAGTCAAATTAACAGGATAACGACTAGACGAAATGTAACGACAAGAAGCAAGCTTTGTTATCCATTAATAGACTATCTGAAAATGGTATTCGCCCAACGTGCAAGTCCCGCTGTCACGGAGCCAAAATAGTTGCCACTAACCAAAGGTATCTCGGGTAATACTGATCTTACTGCTCCTGCTAGAATAGGTGAGCGAGCAGAACCTCCTGTCATATAAATCACGTCGGGTTTTGTACTGCTTTGTTTAATAGCTTCAACCACCAACGCTTTAATTTTTTCGGTCGGATTCAAGATCGCTTGCTCTATTTGTTCACGCGTCACAGAAAGAGAAACGACTTCAGAAAGTAGATCTAAATTTGCGTCATACGTTTCAGCATCAGCCAGTGCTATCTTGGTTCGCTCTGCTTCACGAATCACTGAATAGCCAAGCGTCTCTTGATGCACTTGTACTAGTCGAGCCAGCTTTTCAGGCTCTCGTGCTTCCTTCCACATTTGTCGTAGTAGCTTGAGGTTGTCATGCGCGTAAAATTTTCGCTGTGCCTGAACATCATTAATTGCAATGGGGTTCCAAAACTGAGTAGTGGGTAGATCCAGACCAGACTGACTAGTAGACCCCATCCCAAACGCCTGCATAAAGCATTTAAAGGCAGTGAAAATATCTAGGTCATTGCCGCCTATTCTTTGACCTGAATGCGCAATCAATGACTGGGTACGATCTTGTTTACCACACCAAGTTGGTCCCATTTGAACAAATGAACAGTCTGTCGTTCCGCCGCCAATATCTACAACCAGTACATTTTTGTCGGTTGTTAGACTCGCTTCGTAATCCAAGCCAGCCGCCAAAGGCTCAAACTGGAACTCAATATCTCTGAAGCCTGCTCGTGAAGCAGCACGACGCAAAATGCCTTCCGCTTGAACATTCGATTCATTACCCCCTCGGCCAAGAAAGTTAATCGGACGCCCAATAACGGTCTGTGAAACCTCTTTTTGTAGTGCGTACTCAGTCTGTGTCTTAATATTGGCCATCATGGCACAAACCAAATCCTCAAAGAAAGCCAACTGCATATCACGTAAGCCAGTGACACCAAGAAAAGATTTTGGTGATTTGACATAATAGACATCTTTCGGGTCTTCCAAATAAAGCTCTAATGCTTGCTGTCCAAATCGCACATCATCAAAACGTACCTCCAGTCCTTCTTCACGGTTTAGCTTAATCGCCCGACGCAAAACACTTTCGCTGATATCACTTCCAGGTGAAATATCCAAACAGCGAAACAAATACTCCGATACCACTTCTGCCGTTGGTGCGCACAGTGTTGACGAAATATAGTAGTTATCTCCAACAAGAGGGATTTGTCTGACCTCGTCATTGACTAACTCTGCCACCGAACAGTTCGCCGTTCCGTAATCGAATCCAATCGCCATTAATCACCTCTCTATGCTTCTGCCAAAATAGGGCCGCACAGTAAAGCCTACCCGCATAAACAGGTCAACCCGGTTTGGTTAAATCTTTTTAACTTGTTCTGTTTGTTTTAAAGTGACGCTAAGTTATTCACGTTCTTAGAGGGAAATTGGTTGTGAACCTACGTCAGATAGAAGTGTTTTATGCCGTCATGCAGACTGGTACGGTTTCGAGCGCAGCGAAGCAGCTTCATGTTTCACAACCCAATGTAACCCGAGTACTGGCGCATACTGAGCAACAACTTGGTTTCACCTTATTTGAGCGGATTAAAGGTCGACTAATACCAACTCAAGAAGCACACTTTCTGATTGCAGAAGCCGAAAAAATATATCAGCAGCTCGGACAGTTTCGACGCTTAACCAGTAAGCTCAAACACGGTCAACATCATCTTCGTATTGGTGCTCCGCCCATCCTAGCATCGGGGTTTCTTTCTCCAATGATCGCCCAAGTGTGTAAGTATACCGATTATACCTTAGAGGTGTGTACAGCAAACAGAGATGAGCTCATTGAAGGTTTGGTCAAAAATGAATGGGATCTCGCAGTATGTTTTGGAGAAGAGACAGCGTCCCCCATCGTCCAAAGCACACTATATAATACCGAAATGAAAGCATTACTTCCCACAGGAACATGCGAAAACACTTCGGTCACACTCGCGGATTTACTTGAAAGCTCGTTGCCATTAGTCACCCTCGACACAAGAGACCCACTTGGAATTCAACTACATCAAAGTATCCTTGCCACTTTCCCCAGCTTTCATTCCAAAATCAGTGTGAGAAGCTATAACGTTGCCGCAGAAATGGTAGTACATGGCGCTGCAAACGCCGTGGTCGATCCTTGGACGGCTCAGCATTATCAATTCAACCCTCAGGTTCATTGCGCCTCACTTACCCCTGCTATACCAGTGACGGTATCGTTACTCTATTGCCAGCACTCGCCACTGTCAGTGTCTGCCAAATGGTTCGCAGAGCAACTTAAGAAAGATACGATTTAAACGTATAACTTGATGTTATACCCTACAAACGAATAAGTATTCGGCTCTAAACACTGGTTTTAATAGAGTGAGAGAATCTCTAACCCGATAACCAGGATGCTTATGTCTATCACTCAACCCTACCTACTCTTCCTAGGCGATGTCACTGACCCTATTGCCGCCAAAACTGCACGAGGTATTGCACTCTGGAGACCGGAACAGTGTGTCGGTGAGCTCCGCCTTACAGATGACACTGTCACTCTCAACCTACCTAATCTATCTCTACAAGAAGCCAAAAACCAAGGAGCAAAAACTCTGGTGATTGGTACTGCCAATGCTGGTGGTTACATACCCAACAACTGGCTAACTTGCCTAATCCAAGCGGCAGAACTTGGTTTTGACATTGCCTCAGGCATGCATCAGAAGCTAAAAGAGATCCCACCGCTTGCTGAGTTGGAAAAGCAAGGAATAACTCGCCTTCACGATGTCCGTCATTACGATCAAAGCCTTGAAGTGGGCAAAGGCATTCCACGTCAAGGTAAGCGATTATTAACGGTAGGTACTGACTGTTCCGTGGGTAAGATGTTCACAGCACTCGCATTAGAAAAAGCATTAAAAGACATTGAGGTCTCAGCACAGTTCAAGGCAACTGGACAAACCGGTATCCTCATTGACGGCCAAGGTATCTCAATTGACGCTGTTGTTGCGGATTTCATTTCAGGCGCCGTAGAAACAATCAGTCCGGAATTTGTCGATCATGATTGGGACATCATCGAAGGCCAAGGCTCCTTGTTCAACCCTTCTTTTGCTGGTGTCAGCCTTGGTTTACTTCACGGTGCACAAGCCGATGCACTTGTGCTGTGCCATGAAATAGGCCGCCCGCACATTCGCCATTTACCTCATTGCCAACTACCCAGTATTGAAACCACGATCCAGGCGAACCTAGCCGCTGCACGACTGACCAACCCTCAGGTACTGCTTGCGGGGATCAGCCTCAATACATCAGCAGTAAGTGAAGAAGAAGCAAAAACACTATGTGCAGACTGGCAGGACAGATATCAAGTGCCTGTCACCGATCCGGTACGCTTTGGTATAGCAACCATTGCCGCCAATATTAAAACTCTGAGAGGGTAACATGGACATTACCGCTTGGAGTGAATCGATCCCTCTCGCAAAACCGTTTGCTATTTCACGTGGTGTCAGAACCCACTGTGACATCGTCAGAGTCAAGATTTGCTATCGTTCACATGTCGCATTAGGTGAGTGCACGCCTTACCTAAGGTATGGCGAAAGTGTTGAATCAGTGTTAGAACAAATTCAACAGGAGATCCCAAGACTCAATACGCTTCCACCTAAAGAAGCAAAAACTAAACTGCAAGGCATGTCTGCAGGTGCAGCGAGGAATGCGCTCGACTGCGCACTATGGGATTTGATGGCAAACGAGGACGGATTACACTTTCCATCTCCATACTTTGATATTCGCTCTAAAATGGAAACAGCGATAACAGTTTCGATCGACACACCAGAGAAGATGGCCCGGCAAGCCAAAGAATACGTCTCTCAGGGCGCGACTCTACTGAAAGTCAAACTGGATAACAGGCAAATTCTGCCAAGGGTCACAGCCGTCAGGCAAGCCGCCCCCAAAAGTAAAATTATTCTTGATGCCAATGAAGCATGGCAAAATGAATCCCTAACGACTCTATTTCAGGCACTCCACACTCTCAACATCACCATGATTGAACAACCCGTGCCTAAAGGCTACGACCATATGCTCAAAGGGATACCTCACCCTATTCCTCTGTGCGCTGATGAGAGTTGCCACACTAGTGACGATCTTACAAAACTAGAAGGCTGCTATGAGATGATTAACATTAAGCTTGATAAATCAGGAGGCCTGACTGAAGCGATAGCTCTGGATCAGCAAGCCAGAGCCAAGGGGTTCCACATCATGGTGGGCTGCATGCTGGGCACTTCTTTAGCCATGAAAGCCGCCCTGCCTATTGCCACACGTGCGGACATCGTGGACTTAGATGGCCCTGTTTTATTAGGTACTGATATCCTTGATTGCTTGAAATACCAATCTGGCACTTTAGGTCTAGACAAAAAAATCAAATAATTTATTTTTTAGATATTATAAGCTCGCATTAAATATTATTTGTTTTTCGCGAGGTTATTGCCCATTTATTGATCAATCAATAACCCAAAGTAACTAGGCAAAACTAATATTAAAGTACTAGAAAAACAATTATAAAAAATTCATACGATACATTATTCAAATATAACCCTAAATTGACAAAACATTATTCTCAAGTTCATAAAATCCCTGTCGATAACAGTGAAAAAGTCATTACTTATTTAATAGATATACCTAAAAACTTAGAATCTAAAAATTCCTTAGTAATATATCTAATACTATAAGGTTAAAATGGCTCTGCTTTGATAGTGGAGGTACTCACTGCATGACCAGCCCATTACCTAGAAGGCTAAGAGACATAAGAAAGAAAAGAGGGATCACTCAAGAAGAGCTGGGACAAAAACTAGGAATGGAGTCAGGAAGCGCTAGCGCTAGAATTAGTCAATACGAAACTGGTAAACATGCTCCTGATTACACGACTGTAAAACGCATATCTGCGGTATTAGATATAACCGTCGCTTACTTCTACTGTGATGACGATACACTAGCAAATATCATAATAGAAGCATCCAGCCACAGTGAAACAACAAAGCTTGATATTCTTAAAATACTAGAAGGGATTCAAAAACAATAAGTTAGCATCTTTGCGGTTTTGGATAGACACAACAATGATTTCTGAACTCGACCTCGCCATACAACTGATAAAAATCATAATTCTTCTCTACATTTCCTACCTTTTATTGCGCCATCAAGTGAGCAATAAAATATTATATGGATGTGTATTAGCTATGGTCTCGATGATCATTGAGCTATACATCAACTATTATCAGTTATCGTGGCCAACGATTACTTTTGAGCATCAAGATGTCATCTTACTGATTTCATCGACAACGCTGCTTATAGCTCATGCATTGATGCTATCTGGAGTATCTTCGTTATATTTTAAACTCAAAGAAGAATCTGAGAAAGATCACCTTACTCAACTTCATAATCGAAAGTTCATGCCTAAGATACCGGAAAAAAACTACGATGTGATCTATTTGGATATTGATAACTTCAAGACGATTAACGACACATTAGGGCACGATTATGGAGATGCTCTACTGGTACTCTTCGCACGATATTTGTCACACTGTATTTTGAAGAATGAATATTTAGTTCGTTACGGAGGTGATGAGTTTATTGCTTATGTCCGGCCAGGTCGCAGTAGTGATTTTATTGAGCGTTTACTAGATTATGTGGCAAACTCCGAGATTGAATTCAGCTATGGCGTTTCCGGCAGCAAGAATGGTGAATTATTTTCGGCAATTACACGAGCAGATAAAAACATGTACCTGATGAAAAGGCGCAGGTCGTCGTCAAAAGAGCGCCGACCTGCTCAAGCGAATGAATCATGAATGTATTTCACTATCTCCTGAGCGATTTTTGCTGTTAGCAAAGTAATATATCTCATTGCCTTACAACACTTTACTTAATGCGCTTTTTAAACTTTTATTAATAGAATACGAGAAAGGATTCTCAAGGTAGCTTATGGTGATACGGATTAGGCATAAGATAAAACTGGTTGCTACAGCATTGATTTTGCTGTTCAACGTCAGTTGCCTTCCCCAGCAACCCAATATCAAACTTGGTGTTGTATTACCTCTAACAGGAAGCTTTTCCATATATGGTCAACAAGCACTAAAAGGCGCCCAACTGGCAGTAGACCAAATCAATGCACAAGGTGGGGTACTCAATCGCCAGCTGGAGCTTGTTATCCGTGATAATCAAACCGATCCAGCGAAAACCGTGAAATACAGCCGTGAGCTTGTACAGCAAAATCAAGTATTTGCCTTGTTTGGCCCTGTAAGCAGTGCAGCCCGTTACGCGATGGCAGAAGTTGCAGAAACTTTTTATACGCCCCTTTTTTATGGGATCGATTACGAAGGCCGTCATTACAGCCGATATTTGATTTGCTACAGCACAATACCTGAGCACTACATTGAACCCATTGTCCCTTATTTGATAGAGAATATCGGTAAAAACTTCTATATCTTTGGCTATGACTACATTTGGCCGCACAGGATGGCTAAGAGTATTGTAAAGTCAGTCAGTACACATCAGGGAAACGTCACCGATATTGAATTTACCCCATTTGGTATAAAAGACTTCACTCCCGTATTCAAACGTATAAAAGAATCTGGCGCTGAAACATTGATGCTCATCCTGCCAGGGGCTGACGGTTTTACGTTCTTATCACAGATGAAATCTTTTGACTTTGGCCGCGATGTTCAGGTTGTTGCTTTCGCTGCTGATGAAACCTATCTATCCAATCTCGATAACGATTCACTGGAAGGCATACTGACGGCTCTGCACTTTTTCAGTAGCAACGACGATCCAATTCTGCAAAAATTCGTCAATGACTACAAAGCTCATCATGGCACCGAATCTGTTGTGACCTACTCTAGTAAAGCTCATTATGACCTCATTTACTTGCTACAAGCCGCGATTGAACAAGCTGGGGTTGTTGATAAAGAAGCCGTCATCAATCAGCTACCGGGATTAACCCTATACGAAAAAGATCTAGCAATTAAACTCAGAGATGACCATCATTTTGAGCTACCAATGTACTTAGGCCAATTTGCGGCCGGACAGCTTAACGTCATCGAGCGACTAGGGATCATTAAACCTGAGGATCAAAGATCTGTAGGCAATGAATAAACTCAGCGTAAAGATTTTCATCATACTTTTGCCTCTAGCAATTTCATTGCTGATCTTCAGTTACGCCTATTATAACGCAAGAGAAAAGCTCACCATTGACCATATTTATCAATCTGTACAGCTTTCTGCTTCGTTAGGAGCGAATGAAATTAGCCATTATGTTGAGGGTCGTTTCACTGAGTTTGATCGACTCAGTAATGAAATAAGTACCTGCAAAGAAGGGGAAATGTCTCTATCTTTATCCGCTTCAGACGCTCTAAGTTTCACCAGCGGTTTTTCCGCGCTCGCGATTTCCGATTTATCAGGTCAAGTGACACACTTTAGCCTGTCATCAAATAAAAGTAATCGCTACGTACTGCGTAAAAATATCAAAGGACTGATTCTCCTTCCCGAACATGTCCTAGCCTTGCTACACACTTCTTACCAAGAATGGCAAACCTCCTACCCTGAAAACCTCAAGCTGGAAAAAGAAACACTCGAACAATTACTCGCCCTAAACAAACGTGGCGAAATCAACTCTCAGGCAAGCCGAAATTTGAGTAACTTATTGGTAAAGATTCGCGAAGGACGGAGCCTTCCTCGCCAAGTCATCAGCTTAGCCAGTGCAGAAACCATTTCAAAGCTTGGTCTAATCTTTGATACTGCAAGTTACTTCTACTCTCGCCCCCTTATTGACTGTAATCAACAAATCATCGGCTTCTATACCGCCGTGTTGGATCGCACTATTGTTGAAGACCATCTGTACCAAATAAAAAATACTCTTACCCAAAGTGGACTTGAACATGTGGATGTTCTTATGGTTCGCAACCAAGGTCTTCGTTCATTATCCTCTGTCAACCACTTACCGCTGGACTCTCTTGCCACAACGGGGCTGAATCCAACCAATAAGCCACAGATGAGAAATGACCTTGGAGGAATTCTCATCAATCAACCAATTGTTCTCCATACTCAGAACCACCTCATCTCGGTCAATAACCACCTCCCAACGGTTCCCAACAGCCAAAAGGGTGTCAGTTTGATAGTATTTGTATCGATGGACGAGTTGAAATCGAGAAATCTATTGTTACTACGTGAAGTGTTACTTTACTTAATGATTGCACTGTTTTTATTCGTCTCTTTGACACTTTTTCTCTCCAGTTATATCGCATCACCTATTGTTGACCTGCGCCGCCGTATTTCCATACTATCGAGAACAGGAAAAGCAAATACTGACTTTTCAGTCCGTGATGATGAGATTGGCCAACTTTTTAGTGCCTTTTCCGACATGGCTTACAGCATCAAGACTAAAGAGTCTCAACTGGTTAAATTGGTACGTGAAGACCCTCTGACTGGCATTCTTAATCGACGTGCATTAGTCGACCACGCCGAAGATATCAGCCGCCATAATGCGCCTTCTTGTATTTGTATGATGGATCTTGACCACTTCAAGCAAATTAATGACAACTACGGCCATGCTATTGGAGACTCGGTGCTGAAAACCTTCTGCACTTTGGTTACGAGCGAAATTCGAGAATCGGATATCTTTGGCCGACTCGGTGGCGAAGAGTTCGCATTAATCTTACCGGAGACCCAGCTTGAAGAAGCAGTGAACCTAGCTGAAAGAATTCGAAGTCGAGTAGAAATACAGCTTGTCGCCAGCTTACGCTCGGTAGTAAGTAGCCAGGTAACAGTAAGTATTGGGGTTGTAGAGTGGCTGGATGATGACTTTGACAGAGCACTCTCGAGAGCTGATAAACACTTATACATGGCTAAAAAGGAAGGGCGAAATCAAGTTAAGTTTCAAGAAACGATAAGCCCACACTAATACTATGTGGGCTTTTGTAGAATCACAATAAATCGGCCCTAACATGACTTACTCATCAAGCGACATCCCTACCTGGCCGAGTTTAGTCTTAAACTCTTCAATACTGTCCGCCTGATAAGTGGGCGAGCCGTTAAAATATCGTGGTTTTTCAGGCAGCATGGCATTTTTCAACGCGTTCTCCTGATCAAGATCATCATGGTAAACGGTAACGCGATGTGGAATGTCCTGTTTAAATGTCGCCATTTTCTATTCTCCTTTTCGTCTTACGTATACACGAGTTTAAGCGTAGAAAAGAAAATCAATCTGTCAAAGCTGGTAAAACGCTCATCAACCACCACCAACGACTAATGCCCACAAATAGAAAACAACACACATATCAAATAGCGATACATCACGAAATTACCGATACTAAATCTATCAATTAAAAGACCTTATAATTTATGTAGCTAATTGAAACTGTTGATTTTGAGATCTAGAACATTAGCTCTAGCTATGAATTACATCTTTCTCATTTTTATTATTTGATATGCATTCATTTTTATAAAAAATGTATTTTTTAACATTTTAATAACTTAATCTTTTATGAAGAATGGAATGGATTGTTTAACAAGGAGTCACACATGCAAGTAAGCATAACAACAAAAAAATCCATTCTCGCAACTGTTATCAGTACCACCATGTTATCAGGGTGTTTCTGGGATGACCCACGTGAGGTGGCAAAATACGTCAGTGAAAATATCGACAGAGATGAAGTCGTTAGCCACTTAGTCACACTTGAAGGCTTAGCTTCTACGACTACCGATGGCAACTCTATTACTCGTGCAGCAGGCACACAAGGCTATGCTAACTCGGTTGAGTTCATTGTTGAAACCATGAGAAAGCATGGTTACATAGTTACAACGCAAGAGTTTGACTTCCGTGCTTGGGAAGAGCTGGCTGGCACGAAAGCCAATATCGATGGTAAAGATCTTATTAGCGTACGTGAGGCCGATGACGGTGTTGAACCCGATTTTGCCGTCATGTCTTACTCAGGTAGTTCAAATGGGCCAGTGAGCGGTGAGATTGCCTTCGTGACACCAGACTTCCGTTTTGATGCCCCTGATTACGACAGCACTGATGGCTGTGAAGCCTCAGATTTCACAGGCAAAGATGTGGCTGGAAAAATAGCGGTAATACAACGTGGTGGCTGCTCATTTGACGCAAAAGTGGTTAACGCCGAAAATGCAGGAGCAAAAGCGGTCATTGTTTTCAACCAAGGTAATGATGAAGGCAGAAAATCTGTCGTTAACGGCACGCTCGGTAGTGATACTAAAGCGACTATCGCCGCTTTGGGTGCGCGCTTCGATCTTGGCCAAGAGTGGTACAACAAAGCACAATATGAAGCGGTATTGGCAAACCTGACGGTCAACGTGCAAGATGAAGACGTAGTAACACAAAACATTCTTGCGGAAACTCCTCGTGGTAACGCTGATCAAGTGGTCATGCTCGGTGCACACCTTGACTCTGTTCCAGAAGGCCCAGGGATCAATGATAACGGCACGGGCACAGCGGGTTTGCTTGAATACGCGGTCACACTGTCTGAGCTTGAAGTACCTGTTAAAAACAAAGTTCGCTTCGCATGGTGGGCGGCTGAAGAAGCAGGTCTAGTAGGTTCTGAGTACTACACCAATGACTTATTCCAACCAATCTACAATGATGCACAGGCTCAAATTCTTGAAGAATTAGGTTTAGAGGATCCTAGCCAGCTGACTGAGGAGCAGATTGAGCTGGTTGAAGCCCGTTACACTGAACTCAACAAAGTTAAGCTGTACCTCAACTTCGATATGATCGGCTCACCGAACTACATCTATGGTGTGATGGATGGTGACTTGTCTGATACCAAAGATAGTCCAGATAACGCTTACACTGGCGATTTCAAACCGCCATATGGCACCTCTGATATTGAGTCTATCTTCCAAGAGTTCTTTACTGAAAAAGAAGAAGCAACCATTCCTCAAGCTCTGTCAAAACGTTCAGACTACGCTGGATTTGCAGATTGGGGCGTAGCATTTGGCGGTCTGTTCACGGGTGCTGAGAAAGTAAAAACTGCTGAAGAAGTTGAGAAATTTGGTGGCGACATTGATGTCGCTTACGATAAGTGTTACCACCAGAGTTGTGATGACGTGAACAACGTTAACCAGAACGCGCTTTATACCAATACTCAGTCACTTGCTTACGTAACAACTTACTACGCAATGAGCAAGCAATTGTTCCCAGAGCAGCCAGAAGAGCCGGAAGTGCAAGCACTACGTGCCTTCTCTACAGCTGAGGCGCCAAAAGAGAAACTACGCATTGGCGAAAGACTCAAAGCAGCAGACAGCGTCTCCGACCACGATCACTTCCACGGTGATTTTGATCAAGACCTGAAATAATCACCTTTCGTAATACAAGCGCCGTGCCTCGCACGGCGTTTTTCGTTCTATCTCACGTTTTCATCACTGAGCTTCTTTCTACGCCCCACACTCTCGCCAAAAGGAGGAGTCAAACCCCATCAACTTCCACTAGCCTTAAATCAACCTCAATAAGAATGGCTAGATTGTTGAATGAAGAAATACAATATTTATCAGGTCTTTACCCGTCTGTTTGGCAACACGAATACCACCAATCAGCCATGGGGCAACATAGATACCAATGGGGGTGGCAAGTTCAGTCACTTTACTGAAAAGGCTTTAAATGAAATTCGTGACTTGGGCATCACACACATCTGGTTTACTGGCGTACCACACCATGCCCTAGTCAATAATTACACGCATGTAGGAATCGATAATGACCACCCTTCGGTTGTCAAAGGCCGTGCAGGCTCTCCTTACGCGGTAAAGGACTACTACTCGGTCAACCCAGATCTAGCTGATGACCCCAGCCGACGAAATCAGGAATTCGACGATTTAATCAGTCGCACCCACAATGCTGGCCTCAAAGTGATCATCGACATCGTACCTAATCATGTAGCTCGTGTTTATAAAGGATTAAACAATCCTTCGGGTGTGGAAGATTTTGGGGCTCACGATGACACCAATGTCTGCTATCACAAAGACAACAACTTCTACTATATTCCAGATGCTCCTTTTGAACTGCCAAGCGAGTTATCGCCTGAAAAGATCCTTGGAGGAGAGGCACATCCTCACTTGAAGACGCCTTATCAGGAGTTTCCAGCGAAATGGACAGGCAACGGCTCAAGGAAAGCTCAACCGTCCATTGATGATTGGTACGAGACCGTGAAAATCAATTATGGTGTTCGCCCTGACGGCAGCAAAGCCTTTCCTATATTACCGGAAGAATACCGCTTTAAGCCTCATTCGGAGCACCATCAATTCTGGCAGGATAAATCCGTTCCAGATTCATGGAAAAAGTTTCGGGATATAGCACTTTACTGGCTTGAAAAAGGCGTCGATGGCTTTCGCTACGATATGGCCGAAATGGTGCCTGTCGAGTTCTGGAGCTACCTCAACTCTTCGATAAAAATGTCTAACCCAGATGCCTTTCTAATGGCTGAGGTCTATCAGCCGGAACTTTATCGCGACTATATCCAGCTCGGAAAAATGGATTACCTTTACGACAAGGTTGATCTCTATGACCTGTTGAAATCAATTATACAAGGTCACGGTTCTACGCGAGAGATTGGCCGCATTGAATATCAGCTACGCGATATTGAGCACCATATGCTGCACTTTCTCGACAACCATGATGAACAGAGACTTGCCTCGCCTGAATTTGCGGGATGTGCTCAAAAAGGCAAACCCGCTATGTTGGTGTCTACTTGCCTATCAAGCTCTCCTAGCATGATCTATTTTGGTCAGGAAGTCGGTGAGCCTGGAGCGGAGTTCGGTGGATTTGGTACACCTAGCCGCACATCGATATTCGACTATGTGGGCGTCCCTCACCATCAGCGTTGGATGAACCATGGCGCTTTTGACGGAGGCCAACTGAGTGAGGATGAAAAAGCGCTGAGAGCCTTCTACCAAAAGCTGCTTAACCTGACGTTAAAAAGCCCTGCGCTATTGGGTGGCTATCACGACCTTTACGCCGCGAACTTTGACAATTTCGGCGAAATGCAAGATCAGTTGTTCGCTTTCGCCAGATCCAGTGAAGAACAAAAGCTGATTGTTGTTGCCAATTTCAGCACGCAACAAGGTAAACAAGTCGAACTGATTCTCCCTTACTCACTCATTACTGACTGGCAGCTGCTTCCCGGACAATATCGTTGGATAGATAGGATGGGTAACTCGGAGTACACCCTGAATGTGACTCAAACATCAGCTTCCATTTCTATGCTGCTTTCCCCACTGGCAAGCCTGCTTCTAGAGCTTACATCACACACTTTAGAATAAGGCGATCGCTGTTCCTCTGCTCTCACCTGTATTAAGACTTAATGCGCAATACTCTAGGCTATTAAACGATGGATCTGCTCAATGGTATCTTGGGCAGATTCATAATCAACGGGCAGCTCGACCACACCATTGGCCGTCTCTACAAACAAAGATGGGAAACTATTACCACCGATAGAGCGAGCGAAACCCAATTCCTCCATAAATTGTTGGTTCAGAGCTTCAGACTGAAAATCTTGCAAGAACTGCGCTTCATCGAGCCCAATCTCCGCTGCTATCGCGATCAATACTTCGCTGTCACTCGGGTTTCGTGCTTGAAGATAATAAGCGTGCTGAATAGCACGTAGCATCTCTTTCTCCGCTCCCTGCTTACGTGCCGCTAACACTGCTCGACAAGAAGGATAAGTTGAGCGCTTAGGAGTGTTTTTCGTCCAGAAGTCATAGTTGAACTCAGTGCCCAGATAGTTTTCGATCTTTTTCCAATATGAGGCAATTTGTTCACGCATGGCGATGGGCATAGGCTCCATGGAGTCTGGCGCCAATCCACCCACCACATACTGCACCGTCACCTCATCAGCTAACGCACTCTGGATCTTTTCCCAAGTGGGTTTATAACCCCAACACCAAGAACACATAGGGTCGTAAACGTAGTAGAGTTTGGCTGCTTGCATGAGTTCATCCTTATAATGAGTAGCGAATCAGGGTCTACATCACCAATTCGTCTATTTCCTTTAACCCCATAGAGGTAATTGTACCCTCTGCTTGATCGAGATCATTTTAACAAAGTGATTACATCATTTATGTTGACATAATGTTACGGAGATTAACAAGAGGGATGCCCATGGAACTGAAAAAAGACCCAAGATGTTACACTGACGTTTGTGTAGGTGGTAAATGGTTTCACCATGATCACTGTACCAGTAAAGCGTATATGCTCAAGGGCGGCGCAGACGTGAGTGTGGAATTTAACAAAATACCTGAAACAGAAGACGAACTTATTGAACTGTTAGTTCAGAGTGTTTAAACAACAAGCGCTTAGCAACCCCCATTGCTAAGCGCTTGTTTTTTTATCTGTCTATTTATTGATTGCGAGGTAAGTGCCAGCAGCAATCATCACGCCACCAGCCCCTTGATTCAGCTTGCGTTGAGCGCTTGGAGTTTTCAACACTTTAACCAGTCGCCCTGCACCAATCGCTATCATCATTAACCCTGTCATCAGAGCAACAATGCTTAATACCGCAGCCAGTGCAATATCCTGACTATTAAGAACGGTTAAGTCCATAAACGTTGGCAGGAATGAAATATAGAATAGGATCACTTTAGGGTTTGAAGCCGAGATCAGAAAGCCCTGTACAAATCCGGCGATATGAGACGGTGCTTTTGGTGTTTGATCTTGGTGAATCGCTTCACTGGCCTGAGGCAGTGCTTTGATCATCTTATAGCCGAGATAGATGAGGTAAGCCGCACCGACATAGCGAATCACGACAAACAGTGTCGCCCAGTTTTCTGCTATTGCAGCCAAGCCCAAGCAGGCTAAAAGGAGATAGATAACATCGCTGGCAACCATTCCAGCAGAGAGCGAAATACAGTGTTTTGCGCCTGAAACCATCGCACGAGCAACAATGGCAAATACGCCCGGCCCAGGTGTGATGCTAAAAATCAACATGGCGATAAAAAAGGTGATCGCACTTTCAACGGTCATGGTTCTACCTCAATCAGTTTTCATCACAGAAAAATAACATTATTGACTCAAAACACAATGCCTAAATAGACAACACAGTGACTAAGCCTCTAGCCACTCTCTCCTGACATGATTACCACATACTGGTAAATTTGCTTTGCATCGCTCTGCTGATGGGAATACTGTCGTCACCCATTATCGCCACCATTTTGCCGGTAAAATCCTTCTTCACTTTGTCTATCATCGAGACATTAACCACACTCGATCGATGTACTTGCCAAAACAACTCCGGATCCAGCTGAGCCAGTAGTTCCTTAAGTGACGTTCGCAGCACATACTCGACTTTGTTGCCCTGCTCTCGCTTGTATAGAGAAACGTATTTGTCTTCCGCTTTGAAGTAAAGAACCTCTGATAAAGCAATGAGATGGATCTCTTCACCTTTGCTTGCTCTAATCCAACTTAAATATTTCGGCTGAGCAGGCGCATTGAGCTGCTGAATCTGATTCAGCAAAGTGCCAAGTTCCGTCGCGGGTTCAGCTCTATGTAACCTCGCTTTCAGTTTTTCAACGCATTGAGTAAGACGAGCATCAGAAACAGGTTTAAGCAGATAATCCACCGCATTAGTTTCAAAAGCTTGGACAGCGTATTCGTCATACGCCGTCACAAACACAATATGAGGTTGGCAATCACGCTTAGAGAGCTTCTTCGCCAGTGACATACCATCCAGCCCGGGCATTTTTATATCCAGAAATACCACTTGAGGCCGATGTTGCTCGATCATTTCAAGGGCTTGCTCACCATTTACAGCCTGCCCGACAATATCGAGCTCTGGCCAATACTCAGCAAGCGCCTGATTAAGATGACGACGCAACAACGGCTCATCGTCGGCAATGACGGCGGTAAGAAGATCAGTTTGCATCCATGTTTTCCTCAAGTTTCTCCAATGAACGACGTTGTACAGACAACTGAGCAATCACACCACCCGATGCATTCTCTTTCAGCTTCAGTGACGCATGTTGACCAAACAAAGTGGTGAGCCGATGACGAATATTCTCCAGCCCAATACCTTGCCCCTCATGACTAGGCGTATCGCTAAAACCAATCCCATTGTCGATAACAGAAATGGTCACACTATCCTGATTTTCAGCAACCTCTACTGTTATTTTTCCACCGACAGAGCTGGGTTCGATGCCATGTTGTACTGCGTTCTCCACTAGCGGTTGAACCAACAGAGGCGGTATATTGAGGTCACCCAAACAATGGGCAGAGATTTCATAATTCAAGCGCTCTCCGAGGCGTATTTTTTGAATGGCAAGGTAAGCATCCACCAACTCTAGTTCGCCTTTCAAGGTCGTACTGTTCTGGCGATTTTGCTGCAACGTCCCGCGTAGTAGCTCGGTCAGTTTCTCTAGCATCAGCTTGGCAGCTTTAGTGTCGTCATCAATCAGCACCATAATGTTCGCCAATGTGTTGAACAAGAAATGAGGTTCAATTTGGCTTTGCAGCTGTTTTAGTTGGCTTAATAGTAGTGCCTTCTCTTGCTCTGTTTGAATTCGACGAGCCCGTTCGAGCTCCTTTTGAGCCTGTAATTTTTGCTCATGCATATAAAAGTAAAGCAAACACGCCGTGGAGAAGATAAACCCAAGGATAATCACTGGCTTCATCTGACTAAAGTCTGCAAACTTATCGTACCTACTCAGCCAGTAGTATGCGTTTAGTGTGCCAAATACCATTGAGCTACCAATGGCCATGATGCTGAGTTGACGCCGAGTCCAACGCTCACTCGACCACTGTAACAAGTGCGAGCTCAAAACCGCACTGTACCCGTAACCAAAGCTAATCAGAATATGCTCCCAAAATGGGCTCGGCCAAATCGTTTGTGTCACAAACGCAATAATCAAGCAAAACACCGAGGTGAAGACAAGACTTTTTAAGAAATCAACCGTACGAGTAGTAACGTCAGTCATCAAAATTTTCCTTTTAGATTTATAAAAATCATACGCTTATCAGCTAAGTTTGCATATACAGAGTCATGGCTTCCCGTCATAAAACGGGCAGCAAGTTCAACGTCGACCGAAGTCTGCCCCGAGTCATAAGCACTGTAGTTAATCCACTGTGTTGCAATCACACCGCCGTCTTGTGGCGATAATAAGAGATCAAAAGTAGGCTCTACATTCTCCAGCCATAAGGCATTTTTACTCCATTGCCACTGACTCCAGCTAGTAGGATTCAAACTCCAATGAAACATGATGTTATGCTGCACCAGATTGATATGGTTGAGCCCCTGAGCGTACGAATGTGACAGACCAGCGGTGCTGGAACTTTCTGATAAAGCAGCCGCTCTTTCCAGTCCCTGACGCCAATCCTCTTTGCTCCATGCCCGATTGTCATACCAATATTCGACAATGATTTGATTGCCGGCTTGGCTAGCCCAATTAAGCCCAACCAAACCTTGAAAGCCACTACTTTTGTTAGCCAGAATCACTGGTGAGTAGAGGCCTTGCTGCTCAAACCCTAGGTAGTCTCTCTGGTACACAAAAGAAGCGTGGTACGCCCATGACGTATCATAAACAGACACCATGGAGCCGCCAATTAAGCCTTGTCTTACATCGTCATAGTAAGCAATGCCCTGCCATTCCGTCTCGTCTGTCAGCCAGTAACGACGCAGACCAATGCCCTGTTGCTCAGTTCTTTGTTCGAGCTCGCTAGACTCTTGTTTTGTCCAACTGGAATCGCTGTAAAGCAAACTCCACTCTCCCGAAAGATCAAAATATGATGCCATTACGACACCTGCGCCCTCCTCTATCTGAATTCCCACTGGGTTACGCCGATAAGGTTTGAACAAGTCTAAGGGGCGATATCCATACCCTACTCCCCAATCAAGGCGGACTTTACCCAGCGTCATATCAAGCGGCAATACGCCTGTCTCCCAGACGCCTTGCCAAAATAGCTCCTGAACAATCAACTCACTATCAGCAGAGTCGGACGAGTTGCTTGAAGCCAGTTGACGACTTTGCGCCGCGAACAAGCCGCTCCAGTTTTGCCACTCGGCTTGCACACGAAGTAACGCGTCTAGCTGCTCAGTGTGCGACGCCGTATGCGGTTCAAACCAGACGGAGTCTCTGTGCTGATTCTGGCTACCACTGACCGTCCAGTCCCAGTTGAAACTTGGCTGAGCAAGGCCACTGCCTGAAACCATTGCCGCCAACGCAAAAATCAAACGGTAACTCACGTTACAGCTCCGACAGTGCGTTACGCGTCAAAAATGCCGGAATATAGTACTTGTCTTCGAGTTGATGAGCCGTCACTTGCTGATATTCAATCACCGTTTTCTTCGCGGGCTGAATTTTGTCAATCAAGGTCATGCTCACGACTCTTGACTGGCCATCGCGCTCACCCTGCTCAAACAATGCCTGCTTAGCCAACTTGCCAGATTTTAAGTACAAGTCGGCTTTGATCGGGAAATCGCTCTCCGATTCCAACCATAACTCGATGCGATCGTAACTCGCACCTTGAGTTACAGACTGCAGAGAAAGCTGGTTTGCCAACACTGTTCGCTCATTGATGGTCAAGGTTTCCTGAGCCGTCAGCGTCGCTCGGTAATCCTGACTCCAAGTGAGGGTAGAAACATCACCAACGGAAGCTTCACCGAGTAATTTTTGCATCGGTGTTATACGGATCGGGCGACGACTTTTAGGCATCACCAGCCAATAGTTATCTCCCAACATCAGCATCTTTTGCCCCGCTTCAACCGGTGACTTAAACACAACCAAAGACTCTCGTTCAGGGCGTGTATAAACATTGTATTGGCGTGTTTTATCCAGCTCTCCGTTTTTATACAAGGTAACGAAAGAAACCACTTTGGCGAACGCTTTATCAAGGCGATAGGCATCTGCATTTTTGACCATGGTGGCCGTGTCATTAGCGAACGCACCAATACTCAACAGACTCAATCCGATGACGATAGAAAGTGATTTAAACATAGGTCAACGCCTCCGTTATCGGCTTATTGACACCCTTTCGGGCGGATAGAAACGCAGCGAGAATGCAAATCGCCATGACACCCAATGCGCTATAACTCAGCAGCTCGGGTGAAAAATAGATATTGAGTGGATAACCGTCGGTTCGACCCGGTGGTGGTGGCATTTGCACATCCACCACCATCAGGACAATACTGGTGACGCCTGTTAAAAGCCCGCCCAAGAGTGTGCCGATACCAGCCAACAATGCAGCTTCACGAACAAAGCCCGCCACGATTTCCGCAGGATATGTGCCTAATGCGGACAAGGTTCCAATTTCTCGCGTTCTTTCCGTCACCGACATTGTCATGGTGTTAAACAGAGCAACGAACACCACCAGCGACATCACCGCCCCCATAATGCCGAAGATTCGATCGTATAAGTCTTTCACTTTGGTGTAGAAAAAGGCTCTTTGCTGCCACGGCGTGACTTCCAGTGCTTGGCGGTGTGGCAAAGAAGCGAGTTGTTCTTCCACCCAACTCTGAAGCTTCAATGTGTTCTGTGTTTCGTAAAGGAAAACCGACAAAGTACTCACTTTGTCACTCACCAATAGTTCCTGTACCGATTCAATATGCAGGTATAGCTGGCGCTTATCTAAGTCCGGTACACCCGTTGAATAGATACCATGAACTTTAAAATCGAGCGCATTCAGCGCGCCGTCGCTCGTCGTCGCAAGCACGGTGATCCAGTCACCAACTGATACGTTGAGATTACGCGCCAAATCGACGCCAAGCATCACCTCAGGCTCCAAGGATTGATACCGCGAAGAGCGAATATCAGACAAGGTTTTACCTTGACGCACGTCGAGAAACGGCCCCTTCATATCAAACTCACGTTCATTCACGCCAGTACCGACAAAAATGGTCGATTTATTGCCATTTGAGACCAGCCCTGTGAACTCAATCCTTGGCTGAATGCCTCGTATATCCGGATTCGATATCAGTTGCTTGTAGATCGCGGCGCTATCTTCCAGACCATTCGCCAATGGCATGTCTTCATCTTTCTCGAAAAATCCGGGAATACTAATTGTCAGATGGCCCGTATCCCGCGCCGTTGATTCTTGGAGTGATTCATAGGTGTAAAGCCCAAACCCACCCGCTGACGTCAAAGCAAAAACCGCAATCGTGATAATAAGAGCGGACAACACACTGCGACGACGATTTCGCAGTAAATTCAGATACGCTATGCGCACTGATTGAGGAACTAACTGGCCCATTTCATCGCCTCCTCGCTTATTCTTCCATCTACCAATGAGAGGGTGCGGTCACATTGATTCGCCATCCGCTGATCATGCGTAGCTACAATGAAGGTTGTTCCCAATTCATGCCCGAGGGTTTTCATCAGTTCAATTACCCGCTGAGCGGTATGACTATCCAGACTGGCGGTTGGCTCATCGGCAATAACCAGCTTGGGTTGATGCACTAGCGCTCGCGCAATGGCGACGCGCTGTTGTTGACCACCCGATAGATGGTCAGGTCGATGGTGAGCGCACTCTTCCAACCCCACTTTGACAAGCATTTCCATGGCGAGCCGTTGCTGCTGTTTGGCAGAGTATCCGTTCAACATTAATGGGTACGCCACGTTTTCCCACGCACTCATCACAGGGATCAAATTAAAGCGCTGGAATACAAAGCCCATGCTGGTCCTCCTCAATTGCGCCGATTGTTGTGGCTCTTTCGGGTATGCCGAACCATCGAACGTAACCAGACCTTCATACTCACTATCAAGCAAACCAAGAATATTCAGTAGCGTGCTTTTGCCAGAGCCTGACGGACCACAAAGCGCGACCATTTCACCATTACTGATTTCGCCAGTGACGTTGCTGAGTGCCTCCACTCGCTGCTGACCGAGTTGGTACTGCTTGGCTAGATTTTGAAACTGCAACATGCTCTCTCCTTAGGCGTTATTGGCCATCGCTATCGCTTGTAACGTCATCGGATGTTGGGCATTGAGCGCTGACATTTCCTGTGCCCATTTTTGTGCCTGCAAGCTGTCTTCTGCGCGAATAGCGGCCTGAATGGCGTAGATGTAAACCCAGGCAATCGCATCAAAGGATTGAGACGTAAATGCTTGTTCAGAGAGAAGCCCCGAATACAGTTCATAACCACGTTCGAAATGATTGAACATGTCGGGCAATGATGTATAGGTCGCCGCCGCAACGGCTCTTGCCAATAGTGACTCTGGCAGCCCTTGACGAATCTCTTGCAGTGGAACAGGCGTTGTATCATCCGATAGCATCTCTAACCCTTTGGCAATAGTACCGAGCCCTTGCTCGACGTATTTCATCTTGTTCCAAGGAAGAAAAGCATCGCGTCCCATCAAGGTTTGTGTGCTACCGAGATAGACCAATGTCAGAGCATCACCACCTTGTCTTTCGATCTGACCTTGCAGTTGCTCATAGACGGATTCAACCTTATCTTCATCGCCTTGAGCGGCTTGATTATATTGCTCTATTAACTTGTCACTTGGCGCTGCGACCGCTTGAGCGCTAACCAGTAAACACAGACCTAATTGATGCGTCAGTTTCATTTTGTCGTTCCTTCTTCTTAGCTGATGTTCAAAGGTTAATCAGCGATGAGCAAGGCTGCTTGGGTATGCGACGAACGGTGGTTGGAAGACGTGAATGGTAAAAATAGAGCGTGAATGGTGAGATTTTGTTCAGCCTCTGCGGCTTATCTGGAAATCAACGGCTATGATCGTTAAAGTAGCGCCATGATTAGTTATCGCATTGAAATTCAATGTGACGAGAGAGAAGAAATTATGTTTAGCGATGATCGCATCATTGATAATCTGGAAGAGCTTGAAGCTTTTCTCCTCGCTGTAGAAAGCGGCAGTTTTGGTTTGGAAGGCATTGCGGGTATCGCACTTGCGACAAACAATGCTGATGGTCGCCACTTTGTGGCAGTACTGGATGATAATCACCAACTGCTGCTAGCTCGCTGGGTGACCGACGAAATCTTCAAAACAGGTCAGGATTTAGTCCGCAACGGACCGAAGAAAAGCCATTAAAATAGCCCGCAATCGCGGGCTATTTTAATTCAGGTGTTTAAGCAGTTAGCTCAGGCCACCAAAGCACAGGTATTTCACATCCATATACTCATCAATACCTTGCTTGGCTCCTTCGCGGCCAATGCCGGATTGTTTAACTCCACCAAAAGGCGCGACTTCTGATGAGATAATCCCATCATTAATCCCAACCATTCCGTATTCAAGTGCTTCAGCCACCTTCCAGATACGACGAATGTTATCACTATAGAAGTAAGCGGCCAGACCATAGATGGTGTCGTTGGCCATCTCAATCAACTCTTCATCGCTCTCAAACGCCAAGACTGGCGCCACAGGGCCAAAAATCTCTTTGGAGACAATATCCATTTCTTGAGTCACGTTCTTCAGGATAACCGGAGCAATAAACTGTCCAGATTGAGGCACTATAGGTGAAACTGGCTGCGCCCCTTGTTCAATCGCCCCATCAATCAAACGCTCAATACCCTCTTTGGCAGCTTGGCTAATGACAGGCCCAATATTGACGCCTTCTTCCAAGCCGTTCCCAAGTTTGAGCTGTTTTACCGCTTCATCAAATTTAGCTACAAATTCATCGTATACATTGCGATGAACGTAGAAGCGATTGGCACACACGCACGTCTGGCCTGCATTACGGAATTTAGAAGCCACCGCTCCATCAACCGCAGCGTCTATGTCCGCATCATCAAATACGATGAACGGAGCGTTACCACCCAACTCCATTGAAGTGCGCTTAATATCGTGGGCACTCTGCTGCATCAAGAGACTACCGACGCGAGTTGAACCAGTAAAAGACAGCTTGCGAATCAATGGATGCGAGGTAAACAGCGCTCCAACTTCTGGTGCACTCTCCCCTACAACCACTTGCAAAACATCGCGAGGAATACCCGCCTGATAGGCCAGTTCTACTACCGCAAACGCAGACAGCGGTGTCAGTTCAGCGGGTTTCACCACAAAGCTACAGCCGGCTGCAAGTGCAGGAGCGGCTTTGCGAGTAATCATCGCTATCGGAAAATTCCACGGCGTAATCGCACTCGCGACACCGACGGGCTGCTTAATAGTCACCATACGCTTGTCCGGCGTTGGCGCTGGAATGGTTTCACCGTAAGTGCGTTTTGCTTCTTCAGCGAACCACTCAACAAAGCTCGCGCCATAGAGCACTTCACCTTTCGCTTCCGCTAGTGGCTTGCCTTGTTCTAGGGTCATTAAACGACTGAGGTCATCTTGGTTTTCAACCAGTAATCGAAACCAACCTTGCAGGATGACAGCTCGCTGCTTGCCAGTCAGCTTGGCCCACTCTTTCTGAGCATTGTGAGCCCGAACAATTCCCTGTTCGATTTCCTCCTGAGTGGAAATCGGTACATAACCCAGCAGCTCTTGCGTCGCGGGGTTGTAAACCGCAACACTTCTGTCCTGATCCGACACCATGAAAGACACTAAACTCTGATTACCTATTTGCTGCATTGTGATTACCTTGTTCTTCGCCTATTGCTGAACCCTGCACGCTATTCCTAAAAAGCCTGATTGGAGAAGCGAGAGTATTGTAACGTATCCGCCACCTCTTGAGCTTTAGATTGAGAGCTCATTAAATGTAGCAGCTTTAACGCAGCTTGATAGCTAACCAAACTGCCATTGGATGTAAGTACATTACCATCCACAACATAATTTTTATCGCTCAGTACCTTAACTTCTGGATAGTCACTTTGAAAATCACCCTCACCTCCTGCCCATGTCGTCGCTTGCTTGCCATTTAATACACCAGCTTCAGCTAACAAATACGCCCCTGAGCAATTGCTTGCCATCCATTCTGCGTTTTTGGCGGTAGAGGAAATATAGTTAATCAAAGCCTTATTGTTGATCAATGGATCCATGTCGTAGCTCGACGTGAGTATTAATACATCAAGCTTAGGGGACTCTCCAATCCAAGTGTCCACCCCCAGCTTTAATCCTTCTTCTGTTGTCACTGTAGTCGTATTCGTAACGGAAACCGTCACTACATCATAGTCACTGAACCAGGTTAATCGGTCAGCAACCCCAAATACTTCCAGTGGTCCTGTCACATCTGATGTGAGAACACCATCATAGACCAAGATACCAATCTTCTTGTCTGCTGCCGACGCGGTTGGCACCAATACAATTAAGGCAAGAATCAGTGTACATAGTGCCGCCATGCGGACTTTAAGTTTTCCAATCATTATTGTTTACTCCACTGTTGAAACAAAATAGTTATCACTATCTTATCGGGCATCTTTAATGATTGAAGTGGCATGCTTACATATCTATAGTGAATAATATTCACGAATAAATAATGGAGTTGGCATGGATAAACTACGCTCGTTACGGTTTTTCATTGCAACGTTAGACACAGGAAGCTTCGCGGCAGCAGCGACAAAGTACGGCAGCGACCCATCGACCATCAGTAAAGCCGTGCATAGGTTGGAGTCCGAACTTGGCGTACAGTTATTTCTCCGCTCAACCCGGCGACTTAAGTTAACACTTGCTGGCCAGCAGTATGAACAAACCGCAAGACGAGTTATTGAGGAACTCAGTACTTGTGAAAAAGATTTAAAACATGCAAACAGTTCACCATCAGGTACATTAAAACTTAACCTGCCTGTTTCTTATGGGCGCCGTTATATCCAGCCTTTGCTCAAAGAGTTTCGTCGTCAATACCCAAGTATTGACTTAGACATCTGCTACGATGACTCTTACGTTGATATGATTGATCAAAGCGTTGATATATCAATTAGGTCAGGTGTTGTACAAGATCGGCAGCTGATCGCTCGACAACTGAGTCCTATCGATTACTTGATTTGTGCGAGCAAAGAATACCTTGAGCAATACGGTGCACCCAGAGGACCGGAGGAATTTCACCAACACACTTGGATACGCTTTCGCTTTAGACAAACCGGAAAATTACTCGGGCTGAGACTTGCTACCACTGAACATACTCACCGAATCGAAACAGCCAGGAGCATTGTCGTTAATGATGGTGAATCAATGGCAGAGCTTTGTGCTCAAGGGTTAGGGCTCACCCAAATTCCTCATTTTATCGCCCGAGACTGGCTTAAAAGTGAAGAGTTAGTTCCTATTTTTCCCAGCTTTCGCCCACAAAACGAAGGCGTTTACCTTCTCTACCATCAACGTGAATATATGCCTTTACGAGTAAAGCTCTTCGTAGACTTTGTCGTTGATGCAATACAGTCTCAAGCAGAAACGCCACGGCACACTTGGGTAAGTCACCTAGAGATTAAACTCCCCACATAGCGCAATACCTTCGCTTTCATGATTTAAAACACTATCAAGACCTGCAATTATCAGCGCCAGACTTTATAAAACCAATAAATAAAAAATCATCTGTTCACACTGGATGACTGCTATCTCTGAACATTATTACGGCAAATGGTCCTGATAAGCGTTTATTATTTTTCAGCTCTTTATCTCACGGCTATACAAATCCGATATATGTGGTGGAACAACGTAAGAGATAGTTTTAATTACGTGGCTTGATACCGTGTTCTTACCTGACGCCTTAGACTGATACATTGCTTTATCGGCTATTTTTATCATATGTCGCAAGATATTTTGTATGCTTTCTTTATCGGATTGACATAAAGCCAACTCTTGATAGTTGATAGAAGACACGCCAATACTCACGGTTAGTGCATAGGGTTCAACAAACTGTTTTTGTATGGTAGATCGAATTCTTTCCGCCCCTTGCTTTGCTTGATCCAGATCGGCATCCAGCATAAGTACCATAAACTCATCCCCACCTAGCCGAGCACACGCATCCGTTGTTCTCTGTGCCCTTTTAATTGAATCCGCAATGATAATAAGAAATTCATCGCCAACAAGATGACCATATTTGTCATTAATCGCCTTGAAGTTATCGACGTCTATGACAGCAATACTAAGTGGTAACTTTTTGCGCTTGCATAAGGCTAATAATTCTTCAAATTTCTTTTCCAGCCCATTACGATTTAGGAGCTTAGTCATGTGATCTTGTAAATTCATTTTTTCAAGCTGTGCATTCGCTTTTTTGAGCTGCTCATTCGCTTCTTTGAGTTGCTCTTCAGCTAGCTTGATTTGAGTGACATCGGTGTGAGCTCCAAGCATTCTGATGACTTTACCTGTCTCATCACGTATTCCAACACCACGACATCGAACCCAAATGGTTGAGCCATCTTTATGTTGATACCGTACAACTTGATCGTAAGAGTGTTCAGGGTTTTCACAATGCTTTTGAAAATTGACGATGGCCGTTTCTAGATCTTCAGAATTAATAATGTCTTGCCATTCAGAGGCCAGATGCTCCATTTCTTGAGGGTCATAGCCAAGTAACTCCCAGAAGCCAGGGCTCATCCATTCATTATTGCCATCGACCGTATCCCAATACCAAATACCATCTAGGGCATACTGATATATGAACTCAAAGATGGAGTCATCTTTGGATACGAGATTGTATAATTCTGACTTCAGGTAGTTTGTCTCTTCCATAAGATATCCTGACGAGTATCAACCATAATTTTGTCGTTGTTACAAGTATAGACAACCCACAGAAAACAAATAACCCTGACGCATTATTACAATCAGACCCATTCATATAGATAAATCAAAGCGCTAAATAGCTAGCCTCTTTATCTTGCTATTTTCTAACTTTGACAAAAAGAGTCAGCCTAGCGGTCTGACTCTTTTGAATAGAAACAGGATTTATCTTTAGAAAACTTCAGGATACTGTACTAAGTGACATTCGCTTATTACTTCGGCTGATGACCACTCTGCCTCGCAAACTTTTGCATTGCTTCGGCAAACGTTGTTGTTTTGCCTTTAGCCTGAACCTGCATTACTTGATAGCCCATCTTTTCCAACGCTTGGCGCTCAGCTAACACAGCCTTATCATCTTGATGGCTACCTTGGGCAGGCTGATGAATGTAGCACCCTTCTAGTAGTGGGCCATCTTCGACCAGCTGGTGATGCCTCAATGCATCAATATCAAAATTCATAATCAGTCTTTTTCATTACAATGGAGAGGTTTTTGGTCAATTACATTCGCTTTAAGGGCTTTACCACACTGTCTAACCCTTCGATTTTCAACGCCAGACAAAGTTGCAATAGCTGCCCAAGTTCACCACTCGGCCAGCCTTTTTTATCGAACCACAGCAAATACTCTTCAGGGAGGTCGATTAGAGCACGCCCAGCATATTTGCCAAATGGCATCTGGACGCGGGCTAATTTTATAAGGTTTTCTTTTTCTAGCATGATGGTAGGGCTGCTCAGAACTCATTCTGAGCTTAGGGTATCATTGAAACCGCTTGTCGTACAAAGCGCGATCACCATTAACTAACATTATGCTTAATTCACCGTGTGAGCGTATTCGACCACGATTTGATTACCTTCGATGTAAGCATTCTGAATTTCGCCATCAACACTCATGCGACTTTGAAGGTAGACCACCTTAGGTCCATTTTCATTAGCTTCCTTGAGGGAAGGAAAAATCTGTTTCGCATCTAGGTGAAGCAATCGACAAAAATGGCTAATAAACGACATAGTCAAAGGCTCTTCTCCGCGCAACAACTGCGAAAAGTTCAATTGGCTGATCCCTAACTTTTTAGCAAACTCCATTTGTGTGAGACGCATTTTAGATTTCTGAGACATCCACGTGTTGTACAGCGCCTCTCTATCCTTCTCAGTAAATTCCATTGGTGAATCCTTGTATTGCTTAATGAGGGGGATTCTGTGCACTTTCTTTCTCGGAGATGTCAGCAAGGCGTTAACGTTAGTTAAAAGTTTGGTTGGCTCGACACGCACCGCTCTTGAAAGCATAGCGACTTTGATGGTTAGTCATTGACTTAGACATAACTAACAAGGCAATGATTAACTCCAGTAATAAATCAACAGTAAAACCAGTTGTAGGTTTATTAATGGATATTCTTCCATGAATCTATTCGGGACTACCCTTCCAAAATAATAACAACCAGTTGCCAATATTAAATTTTTTTCGTTAGATCTTCACTTAATTAGCAATATAAAATAATGGCATTATCATATGTTATTTTTATATTTTAGTGGGCAAATAATAATTAATTCTATCTGGTGTAAATATTGAGGGAAGATATGAACATAAGCGATTTTAGCTATGATAGAGCTTCCAAGGTATTTCATTGGCTGATGGCTATCATCATCTTATACACAACAATAGCAGGCTATGGGATGCACTTCACGACTGTAGGCTCACCGACATTTAATTTCTTATCGACATTAAATATGTCTCTCGCCACTATTGCCGTTCCAGTGTTTTTAGCCCGATGGGTTTGGAAATATTTTAGACCAAGCTTTAATGATGAACTAAACACCTCAAGCTTTCAGAAAAATATGGCTAAGCTGATACATTCATTAATGTATTTCACAATGTTTGGAGTATTTACCTCAGGCTTTCTTATGTTAGAGCACCCTTATTATTTTTTCTGGGTTATTGAAATTAATCACTTCATTACCGAACCCGAGGTAAGCTCATTTTTCTTTAAAGTACACCGATTCTCCTGCCTTATTCTTGCCTCATTAGTCACGCTTCATATCCTTGCCGTGATTCATCACCATGTCATTAGAAAAAACAAGATTCTCAAATTGATGATCTAAAGCGAACTAAAAAGCGGATGCTGCACACATCCGCTTCTCAATCAGAACCAACTTGAGATCAAACGTTTAAACCAATCGAGTACTTTTTTAAACAAGCTTCCCTCGTCCATATCCGTTTGGGCGACAAGGTCCACCGTAGCGACGTCCTCTCCTTCAACTCCGTAGATTATCTTACCGACTTTTTCTCCAGAACGAATAGGAGCCACCAACTCACGATCAAACTCTACTTCCGCCGTAAGTTTGCCTGCACTACCTTTTGGCAAGGTCATATAGATGTCTTGTTCCACACCCACACTCAACTTATCTTGTTCACCCATCCAGACTTTTGCTTCCGTAACGATATCACCCGCTTTCGTCGGTGATACTGTCTCGAAGAATCGAAAGCCATAGCTTAACAATTGCTTGCTTTCTGATTCACGACTTTTAGTGCTACTTGCACCCATCACAACAGCAATCAAACGCATATCCCCGTTAGTCGCTGAAGTAGCCAAACTGTAACCAGCCCCACTGGTATAGCCGGTTTTCATACCATCAACATTCATACTGCGATCTCGCAGTAAACCATTTCGATTGTATTGGGTAATACCATTGTATGTGTATGAGGTTTCGCTGTAGAGAGGGTAGATATCCGGTAAATCACGAATAATCGCTTGGCCTAATCTAGCGATATCCAACGGTGTCGAGTATAGGCCGTTACTGTCCAAACCGTGTGGATTAGTGTAAGCAGTATTCTCTAGGCCAAGCTTTTCAGCCCACGAATTCATCAGGTTGACAAAGGCATCTTCACTTCCAGCGACGTACTCTGCAATCGCCACGCTGGCATCATTACCCGATTGCACGATCAGACCTCGATACAAATCTATGAGCGGAACAGTAGTACCTACTTCGATGAACATCTTTGATGAATCAGGGAAGTTTTTCGCCCAAGCATTTTTACTGATCACAACTTGATCATCTAGCGTGATATTACCTGCTTTAACTTCCTGCCCAGCTACATAAGCGGTCATGAGTTTAGTTAAGCTGGCCGGATTTAACTTAATTTTCGCATTTTTTTCGACCAATACTTGCCCGGTGTTATAGTCAATAAGAACATACCCTTTTGCCCCTAGTGTAGGGGGATCAGGAATAATGCTTGGTGCAGCAAGTGCACTCAATGACACAGCAATTGAGGAAAGAAGGGCTGCTTTGAGGAGAAACGTTTTTTTCATGGGACGTTACCAACTTAAGTCACAATTAGAGTTTTTATATTGATCCGAATATAAACAAACCGCAATGATATTTATTTGCTTTGTAATCAATCGTTACTCTTATTAGAAAGTTTTATTAAATTATGAGAGTTTGACTCCACATACCGGAAAGTTAATACAAAAAAGCCAGTGTTCACAACACTGGCTTTATCAATTTGGCCGAGATTAACGATTATGCCTGTGCTCCCTGCACCTTCTTCGGATTAGGTGTAATGCTGTCTCGATAGCTGAACCACAAGTAAGTCACTACTAAAGAGAAGAACAGGTACGACAATGCAAATACTAGTGGTGAGGTTATTAACTCTTCCGACATGCTCCAGCTCACACCGACCACGGTAATAGTTAACTTAGAAAGCATGCCACAAATAAGTAGCAACAGCGCTAGCTGAGGGAAACGCGTCGTTCTGAATGCAAACCAGTAACAACTACCTACCGCTAGAGCAGAGATAGACAGACCTAACATGAAAGAGTGAAGGTGATCAGCGGATAGTACACCTGCTGATATTGACGCCATTATTATCAGAAATAGTTTCATCATTGCCTCGCTTTTTAAACTTGGAAAAAGCTTCCTTTCATTTTTGCAAACTCATTTTGTGCATATTTTCGCCTATCCAATACGAATTACAACCCCTAAAATGATACATTTTTTGTACAGCTGATGGCTCTGTGACATATGTAAAATAGTGGTTAAAAAAACAATAAGTAAGGTTCCTTGCTACTCAAGCCCAAAGCACACAATTTAAGCCAAAAGAGAAATAAAGAGTTACATTTAAGCAACAATATTTACATCTATATTCATTGGTAATTTTGTGATCAGATGCATTTTTAGCCATCGATTGAGTCGTAAAATGGGCTGCTGAAACCTAAGTTTTCACTTTTCAAATTCACTATCTTTTGAAATATCAAAAAGAGTGTGACTCTAGCCACTGTTCGGTAGATTTAGACTCGAATAGACCATAGGGCTTTGTTACCTTTGCGCGCATTCAATATTTCGTACTACATACCATGCCTTCAGAGTACAGAATCAAAAAGATCGTTGAGATCGGCGACACCCTACATCGCAGTGGCTGCGCGCCATATAAATTAGAAAAATATACCCAATTTTATGCCCGTAAACATGGCGTAGATGTCATGATTCAGGCCACACCGACAACGGTCAATTATCAATTCCCTGACGATAACAATGCGGTGGTCATGAAACGGCACCAGCCGGCGTCCATTAACCTTAGTTTGCTGGCAAATACTATTATTCGGATTAATCAGCCAAGTAAAGAGCCTGTCCCGGAGCCCGTAGGTTACCCTAAATGGGTGACTGCTTTGGCGAATATGGGTATTCCTCCTGCGTACCTTATGCTGGTTGGCAGTACATTAGAGGCCGTGTATATATCCATTTTTCTTGGCTTCCTGGCGTGGTTGGCACAACAAGTTTGTAAAGCAAGGCGCTCTATAGCTGTTGAGTTTGTTGCTGCGTTGGTCACAGGCATCTTGGTGGCGTTTTTTGCCAGTACAAGTTCCGATCTTCCAGTCTGGGCTCTATGTATCGCAGCCATCGTTCTCTTCGTGCCTGGCTTGTCGATTGCTAACTCACTTGAATGTCTCGCTTTCAATGATTTAGTCTCCGGCACCAGTTTACTGGGGCAAAGCTCACTCACTCTTATCAAGCTCTTTGTCGGTATTATCATGGGCTTGAATATAGGTGAGTCCATTTGGGGGCAAGCAGATGTCACTGCTTATATTAATGAGATACCCACTTGGCTCCATATTTCAGGTTTGTTTCTGATTTCAGTCTCTCTTGGCATCATTTTTAACGCCAGACCAACAGACATTTTATTGGGTTTACCCGTGGCGGTGTTAGGGATGTGGGGGCCATTCTATCTAGGGTTTGAAAGCGGGTGGGTCGTCGGCACATGGATAACCACCGTTTTGATTACCTTATATGGTACATGGGTAGCAAAGAAAATGGACTTAACCGGATCCATCTACATTGTGCAAGGGATCATTATTCTCGTACCAGGAAGTCGAGTCCTTGTCAGTGCGGGGCAATCCGTGTTTGAACAATCTATTTTGCCTATTCCAAGTATTGGCCTTTCTGCACTGTTCATGTTTTCAGCTATTGTCGCGGGGCAGGTCACCGCTTACTCAATTTACTCTCCAAAAATCGAACGTTAACTCTTAAAGAGCCCTATTCAAAAATGACTTTTAAGCCGCTTTTGAATAGGGCTCTTTACCCTTATGTTTCGTCTTACGTGAGAAGCTCCCTTTTCCTTTTTTCGCTTGTTCAACTCGTGTTTTAAAAAGTGGACTAGTAACGACTGCTTTTAGTGCATTGTCTTTTATTTCGCCTCGTCCGACCTCTAAATGCGCCTGAAGCGACTCATTCGGCAAATTATTTTTTCTGGATCTCTTGCCCATAACTTTGTCCTATCGATGTTTTATAAATAACTAGATACTGATGACAACCCACTCACCAAACCTGAATTTAGCAGGATAAATCACCATACAAAAGAATGTTACACTATCTACAGCCTAATCAGTAATATTTTCGAAACTCTACCTAGCGCAAATTTTGGATGAAAAGACCTTGGTAACTGAAAAGTATCATATGAATTTTATTGACTTAGTTCCACTTAGCTTTAGACTGGATGGCAGCTAGAAAACGGTTCTTGTTTTTATTTCGCCGTTTCGTTGGATTTCTTGTATCTCTTCCGTAACGTCGTGCGCAATAGCAATCTCCTTTTCCACGCTATCGTTGCCGTCATGGCTTTTACAAAGATTTATCAAGGATACATATTATGTCTAATACTGTTACTGGTACAGTTAAATGGTTCAACGAAACTAAAGGTTTTGGTTTCATCCAACAAGAAAACGGCCCTGACGTTTTCGCTCACTTCTCTGCAATCACTGGTGACGGCTTCCGTACTCTAGTTGAAGGTCAAAAAGTTGAGTTCACTGTATCTCAAGGCCAAAAAGGTCCTCAAGCTGAGAACATCAAACTAGTTTAATTTTAAACTGGAATAGATTTACAATAGCCAGCATCATGCTGGCTATTTTTTTATGTGTAGCAAATAACTATGGCACTCAAACCCACCATTTATAAGTTTCGTATCTCTCTCTCGGACACCAACCGAGATGTGTACGACTCCCCACAACTCACTATTGCGCAACATCCCTCTGAAACGATTCCAAGGATGGTTGCTCGTATATTGGCTTATTGTATTAAATATCAGCCTGAGTTGGCTTTTACTAAAGGTCTATCATCGATTGAAGAACCTGATCTCTGGATAAAGGATCTAGATGATTCTATTTTGCACTGGATTGAAATCGGTGAGCCTTCGCTGGATCGTATTAAGAAAGCGACACGCTTAGCCAAACGAGTGGATATATTCACATTCACAAGTAAGTCCGATGTCTGGTGGGAGCAAACAAAGAATAAATCCCATCAGTACGACGCTCATATTTATCGCCTCAGCTCAGAGGGTATTGAGTCTTTATCAGAAGTGGTTGAACGTGGTATGGATTTATCAATTATGATTACTGGCAATAGCCTCTTCATTGACTGTGATAAAGGCTCATTTGAAGTTCAGATTGAGACACTGCAATCCAATGACTGATCTTCATCAGGCATTTGCGTCGATAGGTGCCGATGCCATTACCGCAGTAGCCGAAAACCCAGCCCTGTGGCAACAGTTTTTGCAACAACACACTGCCTTATTCGAGAAAGTGAAGCAGCATAAACCAGACAGTGCAGACGAATCCCATTTACTCGGTATTATGACCAAAGCACATATTGAATGTCTGTCACGTGTTGCGGTCAATCGCGAAGCCGTCAAGGTCATGTGGCAAGCACTGCACGAAAACCTCGATACAGACAACGCTAAACGCTTTGAATATCAAGATTACCAGATGCTGACTCTGGTTACTCATGTATGGCTCTACGTCCAAGGTTACCTCAAAATGGACTTCAGCCTTGCTAATGACCATGCTGAAACAACAGCACAATTACAAGGTGACTTATCTGGTTTGGACGTAGACACGATTCGAACTCAGTTTCTTGCCAGTTATTACCTCGGTTCAGACAATTCTCCGATATCAGAGCCTCACCATCCGATTTGGGGCTGGTTTAAAAAGATCTTCGGCTAATCCCTCAAAGGGCTTCCTTTTTAGGAAGCCCTTTTTGACCTTTATAGATAGGCGTGAGGACCGAAGACCTCATAATGAATACGATCTCGCGACACGCCCAATTCCTCTAATTGTTTAACCATGACTTCCATGAATGCGACGGGACCACACAGGTAAAAGTCGCCGCGGCTGAGTGGTAATTCGGTTTCCACTGCAGACAAGTTCATCTGACCTGAGAAATGCGCTTGGCCATCCAGGTACCAGGTATATTGCTGCCAGCTATTCTCTCTAACCAACTGCTCTGTCTCTTGCTTAAACGTATGCTGGTCAGCACTGTGACATGCATAGAGGTAAGACACATCTTTTTTGCCCATATCTGCCAATGTTTGCAACATCGCCTGAATTGGCGTTGCGCCAACACCCGCCGAGATAAGGACAACTGGTGCCTCTTTTTCCTGATAATAAAAATCACCTGCTGGCGCATACAAATGAAGCGTATCGCCTTCACTCACTTCTGCGTGCAAGAAATTAGACACTAGACCATGATGCTCTCCCACTTCACGCTTCACAGAAATACGGTAGTTTTTGCCGTTAGCTTTTTGCGACAAAGAATACTGGCGAATCTCGTTGTGCTCACCAGAGGAAGGCTTCACTTCTACCCCCACATACTGACCTGGGTAGTAATCTAGAACATCACTACCATCCACTGGCTCAAGCACAAAACTGGTCACAAATTCTGATTCTGGCTGCTTCTTCTTTACAACAAACTCTCGTGCGTTTTCCCAACCGCCCACCGCTTGTTTACGCTGAAGGTACAGCTCCCCTTCACGATCAATAAATACTTTTGCTAAAAATAGGTAGGCCGCTGTCCAAGCTTCTTCCACTTCTTTAGTAAAAGCCTCTGACGCCAATTCTCGTAATGTTTCAATCAAGTGGTGCCCTACAATTTGATAATGCTTCGCTTGAATATTAAAGCTAGTATGCTTGTGCGCTATACGTTCAACTGCGGAAGTCAGTGCATCAAGGTTTTCGATATTCTTCGCGTAAGCCGCTATGGCTTCAAATAGCGCAACACTTTGGCGACCGGTTTTCTGATGCGTCATATTGAAAATATCTTTAAGCTCAGGGTTGTGCGAAAACATGCGTTGGTAAAAATGCTGTGTCAAAGCCGGGCCCGCACCTTCAAGCAAAGGAATAGTACTTTTTACGACTTCGATATGTTGATTGTTGAGCATTTTCATTTTCTCCTCATATGGGTATTATCTTTTTCCCCTTCCAAGAGCACAATTGATGCCAAGTTGGAACATGGCCTAATCAATTGGATTATCAAGCATTATTCGTTATTAAAAAGTCATAGTGACACTGTTGAACCATGTCTAAATGACTCTATAATAAAATAATCACATAATGATACTGGTTACTTTTACTTCATTCTATTCTCAGCCAACGTAAACTACGTATTCAGGAGCCTAGCTGTACCATGCAAGATATTTCAGTATCAACTCTGATTGATATGACAATCGGCCTAGCAACAGGTCACAATGAACATGACCGTTTCAATAAATTGCTTGATGCTATCCGAAAAGCTATCCAGTGTGACAGCGTTGCATTGCTCTCCTTACAAGGAGACACCTTGGTGCCCCTCGCGATTCAAGGGCTAACAAGGGATACATTGGGGCGCCGCTTTAGAGTCGATGAACACCCTAGGTTTGAGGCCATTTGCGCTTCAAAATCCGCTGTACGCTTCGATGCGGATTGTGAACTTCCTGACCCATTCGATAACTTACTTCTTGATTGCGATGGTGATTTACCCATGCACGCCTGTATGGGCTTACCCTTACTGTATGCTGACAAGTTACTTGGCATTTTGACTCTCGATAGTTTGACCCCCAATGTTTTTGACCAGATCCCTACTCGCAGTTTAGACGCTCTCTCCGCAATCGTGGCCTCGACTCTCAAAGTTGCGATGACTGTCAGTCAGTTGGAGCAGCAAGCCAAACAGACTCAACAACGATTTGAAGAACTCAATGAAGATGCATGGGAGCGCGAAGGGGGAGAGATTATTGGCGCAAGCGATAAGATGGCTACGTTAAAGTCCGATATAGAGGTCGTTGCTCCATCCAACTTCAACATTCTGATCAATGGCGAAACAGGGGTAGGCAAAGAGTTGGTCGCGCGCAGTATTCACCATTTGTCTCATCGTCGTAAACAGCCTCTGGTCTACGTCAACTGTGCAGCCATCCCTGAGAACTTAGTTGAAAGTGAATTGTTTGGGCACGTAAAAGGCGCATTCACTGGGGCTGATAAATCACGGCTGGGCAAATTTGCGCTTGCAGATGGTGGTACCCTGTTTCTCGACGAGATAGGTGAACTACCACTTGCCGCACAAAGCAAAATCCTTCGGGCTTTACAGAACAACGAAATCCAGCCGGTTGGTCAGGACAAGGTCGAGACAATCGATGTGCGTGTGCTCGCAGCGACTAACCGTAATTTGAAGGAAGAAGTCAGCCAAGGTCGTTTCCGTTCCGATCTCTACCACCGCCTCAGTGTTTACCCAATCAACGTACCGCCGCTTCGTCAGCGAGAAGGGGATATTGTCCTGTTAGCCGGTTATTTCCTAGAGCAAGCTCGTCGCAAGCTAGGTATCGTCCAAATCAAGCTAGGGAAAGAAGCTCAGCTGTTACTGTCGCGCTACAACTGGCCGGGTAACGTAAGAGAGCTAGAACATGTAATCAACCGCGCCGCTCTAAAAGCTCGAGCGAGAGGTAACAACCGTAAGCTGATCACCGTTTCTATTGATGATATAGGCGAACTCCATTCTCTCCCTGTAGAAGACTCCGTGGTAATCCCTAACTCAACTGGGAGCATGCCAACCATCGACTGGACTAAAGGGCTGCGCGAGTCAACGGAAGAATATCAGCGACAGCTCATCACTCTTGCCCTGACCGAAGCAGAGTACAACTGGGCAAAAGCCGCACGACAACTAAAAACCGACCGAGCAAACTTAATTAGACTGGCAAAACGACTGGGTATAACAGTCACTAAGCAGCACAAGATAAGTACTAATTAATCGGTAACTTGGGTACAATGCCAACGCTCATTATTAGCAATACAAAAGTGGGGCAACACCCACACTGAAGTCGTACTATTTATCTGTATTTTAAAGGAATATTATGAAGTTTATCCGTTGGTTCCTTGGCCGTATTATCCTCTTGCTTAACTTTGTATTTTCACCAAAAGGGGTGAAGCGTTCACAAGAAGAGCAACAAGCGGTCAATGAAAAAGCACAATCGCTTGCCTTGTACCAGTTTGAGGCATGCCCATTTTGTGTGAAAGTTCGCAGAGCTATGAAGCGTCAATCTGTCAATATTGAACTGCGTGATGCGAAAGCAAACCCAGCCCACCGTTCAGAGTTGGAAGCTGGTGGTGGCAAAGTGAAAGTACCTTGCTTAAGAATTGAAAAAGAAGGCAAAGTGGAATGGATGTACGAGTCTTCTGATATTGTTGCCTACTTGGAACAAGAATTTGCTTAAACCACAATCAGGAAAGTGCCATGGATGTCATTCCTCTGGACATTGCCAAAATTAAAGCGATTGTCTTTGATCTGGACAACACCTTGGTCAGCTCAAACCTAGACTTTCAGTGGTTAAGAGCTCAAGTCGGCTGCCCAAGGGACGTCGACTTGCTCACTTTTATCGACAAGCTGGGTTGCTCTCATTCGGCGCTTAGAGCGAAACAGCTGGAGCTGGTACTGCAGCACGAATTGGATGATGCCGAACACTCAACTCCCATGCCTGGATGCCTCGCACTACTGGACTTTATTGCATTCAATCATCTCCATACTGCGATTATTACTCGCAATTGCCAACAGGCTTCCCAACGTAAAGTTGACCACAATCAGCTCAATATTTCTCGTATCATCAGCCGTGAACAGTTCCCACCTAAACCGGCGCCAGATTCATTGCTTGCACTCGCCAGAGAGTGGCAATTGCCCCCAGAGCAAATCCTTTATGTGGGTGACTATATGTATGACTTGCAAGCGGCAAGCAATGCGCGTATGCCATCTTGTCTCGTCACTCACGGTAAGCCAACCACATTCAATCAACACGCTTCATTGAGCGTGGATCATCTGCATGATCTCCTCGATTTGTTCTTAGACAAATATCTACAGACAGTTGAAACCATTTCGTCAGCCACCAAAAAGTAACCAATGGTTAAAAGTTGATCGATATGCCACAATAAAACTTTCAGTCTACGATCTGCGAACTGGATAATGTCAAAAAATAAAGTTTTAGTGCTCTATGCACACCCCTCTCAACGACGTTCCGAAGTTAACCAACCGCTGTTTCAAGCCAGCCAAAAAATTGTAGGGGTAACCGCTGTAGACCTGTATTACGAATACCCCACTTACAACATCAACATTGATCGTGAGCAGCAACGCTTAATCGATCACGATGTTATTGTGTTCCAATTCCCACTGTACTGGTATTCAACGCCTTCCATCTTAAAGGAGTGGCAAGACTTGGTACTGGAGTACGGGTTTGCTTACGGCCATGACGGTACAGCCTTACATGGCAAGAAATTCCTATGTGCACTGACGGCTGGTGGTCAGGAAGAGGCATATCAATCCGAAGGCTACAACCACTTTACCATTCGAGAGCTACTTCATCCTCTAGAGCAAATGGCAGCCCTTACAGGAATGGATTACCTAGCGCCATTTGCTTTATTTGGCTCACGTACTGCGAAAGAAGATGGGCGTATTAAATCCCACGTGCAGGCTTGGCAACATTTACTGGGCGCCTTAGTCGATGACAGAGTTGATTATCACAAGGCCGCGGAGGTAGAGAAACTTTGCCACTGCCTTGATGAAATTATTGTTGGAGGCGTTCAATGACCAGCTATTTCCTACAAGCATTCATCTACCTTATTGCTGCCGTGATCGCCGTTCCTATCGCTAAGCGGCTGGGCCTTGGTTCAGTGCTCGGTTACTTGATTGCAGGGGTAGTCATTGGCCCGATAATAGGTTTGGTTGGCGAAGAGACCACCACTATTCAACACTTCGCTGAGTTTGGCGTGGTTATGATGCTATTTTTGGTTGGCCTAGAGCTGGAGCCTAAAATGCTCTGGTCAATGAGAAACCGCCTATTGGGCTTAGGCGGCTTACAAGTAGGCGGCACTGCTGCTGTGATTACGGCAATCGCCCTCGTCTTTGAGCAACCATGGACAATTGCCCTCGCGATTGGTTTGATTTTCGCTCTTTCCTCAACCGCTATCGTCCTACAAACCTTTAACGAGAAAGGGCTGAACAAAACCGAAGGCGGGCAAAATGCCTTCTCGGTATTGCTTTTCCAAGATATTGCCGTTATTCCTATGCTGGCTTTTATCCCGTTATTGACCCTCCCTGAGTTGGTCGAACAAGCACAGCATGCCGTAGGCACTGCGGCAAAGCATCATGACGAATTGAGCTTGGTTGCCGGATTGCCTGGATGGGCATACGCCTTCGTGATTGTCGGTTCAGTGATCGGTTTGGTCGTCGGTGGACACTATTTAAGTCGGCCATTATTTCGTTTTGTCGCAAGCTCAGGGCTTAGAGAGATTTTCACTGCGACGGCTTTGATGTTAGTGGTTGGCATTGCAGCACTAATGAGTTTAGTCGGGCTTTCTCCTGCTCTTGGGACTTTCCTTGCAGGTGTCGTTCTGGCCAACAGTGAGTTTCGACACGAGCTGGAGTCCAATATCGATCCTTTTAAAGGCCTGCTGTTAGGTCTGTTCTTCATTACTGTTGGCGCAGGCATCAATTTTGGCATACTGTTCAACGACTTCTTTTTTATCATCAGCTTAACTTTGGGGGTTATGCTACTAAAAGCGGCCATCCTGTATTTGTTAGCACTTATCTTTAGAATCAGAAACAGCAACCGCTGGCTATTTACACTCAGTCTTGCACAGGCTGGTGAATTCGGTTTCGTGTTACTCAGTTTCACAGTGCAAAATCACGTCATTCCACAGGATGTTGCGCAAACTTTGTCTCTGGTAGTAGCACTTTCTATGTTCCTTACTCCAGGGCTCTTTATCTTATTTGATAAAGTAATTTTACCTCGCTTCGAGCTTGAATCGAATGATCGTGAAACAGACAATATCGAAGAGAAAGGCACCGTTATCATTGCTGGTATTGGTCGATTTGGACAAATCGTTAACCGTTTATTGGTGGCCAATGGGGTTAAAACGGTTGTCCTTGATCATCAAGCGGCACAAATCGATGTTGTACGTCGGATTGAAACTAAAGCATACTTCGGTGATGCCACTAGGCCAGACATGCTACATACTGCAGGTATCGAAGAGGCCTCTATGCTGGTTATCGCGATTGATAACCCAGAAGCAAGTGTCGAGCTGACTAAATATGTCAAACACACCTATCCTAAGGTAGCAGTGTTAGCCCGGGCGTTTGACCGAGGCCATGGATACTTGCTACGTCAAGCCGGTGCTGACATTATTGAGCTTGAAACCTACCATTCTGCCCTTGAACTTGGATCCCAGGCCTTGAAAAATCTTGGTTACCACCCATTTCATGTAGAGCAACAAAAAGCCGCCTATCGCCAAATTGAGGACAAAAAATCTGACGCGCTTTATCAAGCTTGGGAAGACGACTCTGAGGGCGAGCGATTTGACAACAATTACCGAAAACTCTTCATGCACCTTGAAGAACAAATAAAGCAGGCGATGAACACTGATCGCTCAGACAAGCACGAAACTGGTGAGCGAGGTTGGACACCGCCCCCCAAAGGTTACGCTGAAGAGTTCAAAGAAGAATGATTTCAGACCGGGGCAATGCCTCGGTCTTTTATTTTACCGAATGATTAAACAATATGACTGCTACATACATTGAAACATCCCCATCTCTGGGGCAACAACTATTCAAGATGACTTGGCCGATGTTATTTGGCGTGTTGTCTCTGATGAGCTTCCAACTGGTTGACAGTGCATTTATTGGCCAACTCGGGGTGTTGCCACTTGCAGCACAAGGATTCACATTGCCGATACAAATGATCATTATCGGTATTCAAGTGGGGCTGGGTATCGCAACAACGGCTGTCATTGCGAAGGCGATAGGAGCCAGAAAAACACGCTTTGCCCACCAGCTTGGCGGTTTAGTGATTGCGATAGGAACCATCGGTGTTGCCATTATTTCAGTTCTGATCTATCTGATACGTGTTCCTATTCTTCAGTTACTCAGCGCTCCTGAAACAATCTACCCTGTTATCGATAGCTATTGGCTCTACTGGCTAGCCAGTGCATGGACCGGAGCTCTACTCTACTTCCTTTACAGTGTTTGCCGAGCCAATGGTAATACTATGCTGCCAGGCACGATGATGATGGTCACCAGTGTACTTAATCTTATACTGGATCCAATTTTCATTTTTACTCTCGATCTCGGGCTGAACGGCGCTGCCATCGCGACCATTATCGCCTTTGGTATCGGTATCCTGATCGTTGCACCTAAGGTCACACGTAAACGTTGGATGAGCTTTGACTGGAGTGATCTCGACATCATAAAGAGTGTGAAATCTATTGGTAATATCATGGGGCCAGCAATGATAAGCCAACTCCTTCCCCCTCTTTCGTCGATGCTAGCTACAAAATTACTCGCAGGATTTGGTACTGCCGCGGTTGCCGCATGGGCACTGGGCTCCCGGTTTGAATTCTTCGCCATTGTCTCGGTGTTAGCCTTGACTATGTCCATGCCACCGATGATCGGACGATTACTCGGGGCCAAAAACATCGCTGATATTCGCCGCCTGGTCATCATTGCTAGCCAGTTTGTGGTCGGATTTCAACTGCTGATTGCGTTGCTGACTTGGCTGTCGGCAGATTGGCTAGCCTCTCTAATGACCAGTGAAGCGCAGGTCTCTGAGATCCTTGTTTGGCACCTACTAATCGTCCCTTTCAGTTTAGGGCCACTCGGAATATGTATGTTGATGGTTTCCATTGCCAATGCACTCGGTAAGTCTTATACAGCCTTAACCATCTCAGCGCTTCGCCTTTTCGCCTTCTTCCTACCTTGCCTATGGTTAGGTGCAAAAATAGGTGGAATTGAAGGGCTTTTTTGGGGAGCTCTCGCTGGGAACATATTCGCTGGAGCGAGTGCATGGCTAATGTATCAAAAAGCCCTGAAGCAAATTGAAGAGAAGCTGGAACAATAGAACAGATTGCGGCTACCCACATTTGGTTTTATCTGGCAACAAAAACGCCCCAAAACGAGTGATACAACACGCTGCCAAGCAATATGCACATCTTGTTTCTTCAGTTTTTTTGATGAAGTACAACAGGATAGGCTGATGACGTACTCCTAAGAACATCGTATGATTCAGCCTATTATTTTTTTAACACAACGATTATGGCTTCAAAATCCCACCACCCTATACAGGGCGCGAGCTGGATGCTCACTGCAGGCTTGGCTTTTGCGTTGGTAAACAGCCTCGCACAAATCGCCAGCATCAATTTTGGCTTATCTTCGACAACCGTTGCTTTCATTCAGTATGCGATCGCATTAGTTGTGATTCTACCTTACCTAAAAACGCTAGGTATTAGACGCTCCTTACGCACAGAGCATCTCGGCTGGCATATTTTCCGTGTCTTTCTTTCTGTGATTGGTATTCAACTTTGGCTATGGGCACTCGCCTATCCTGTACCAATTTGGCAAGGCATTGCCCTATTGATGACTTCACCGCTGTTCGCAACCGTTGGCTCTGGCCTGTTCCTAAAAGAAAAGGTCGGGCTCGCTCGCTGGAGCGCGACACTCGCTGGATTCATTGGTGCAATGATCATTCTTGAGCCTTGGTCTACTGATTTTAGCTGGGCAGCATTACTACCCATTGGCGCCGCTTTCTTCTGGGCTTGCTATTCCTTAATGGTTAAGAAACTGTCTTCTAATGACTCCCCCTCTACCATGGTGGTTTATCTGCTCCTTCTTATTACCCCTTTTAACATTCTACTGGCTATCCCTGACTGGCAGACACCCTCTGGCGGGACTATTTGGCTTGTGCTGTTCGCCGCTGGAGCACTGACTGCATTAGCTCAATGGGCTATTGTAAAAGCGTATTCCGTGGCCGATGCATCGTTTGTTCAACCGTTTGATCATGCAAAATTACCACTCAATGTGCTAGCAGGTTGGATCGTGTTCAGTTGGGTACCACCAGGTAGACTGTGGTTAGGAGCCGCGATCATCATTGCATCTGTCGCTTTTATTACTCAATGGGAATCAAAAAATCCCGCAAATTGAAATAAATATCAGCGCGCGCCGTTCTATTAGTTAAAGGCATTTAAGGGAGAGAGCTCTATGACAGATCCAATCAAAGTAACACTATATCGCTGGGCCGGTAGTTGGGGACCGTTCAGTGTAAAAATTCCATGTGGCGAATGCACCCTGACCAAAGACATTCTCAAAGATACATTTGAGAACGAATTGGCCGATGTTCCCGTTGAATTGGAAGTGAAAGATTGGCTCTCTCATTGGTGGGAACCGTTGAAGGTTGGAGCTTGGCATGCTCCTATTCTTATGGTCGAAGGCAAAGTGGTCAGCCAAGGTGAAGCATTGAATCGCGGAGTGTTGGTACAGTCTATTATCCAAGAGTGGACCAAACGCGATACGTTGAAAGGGAACATTGTCTATGGAAAAGCGACCTGCCCTTACTGCGTGAAAGCCAAGAAGTTACTTGATGACGCTGGGATTGATTACCAGTATCACGATGTCGTTAAAGACAGTGCGGCTCTGTATCGCATGATCCCGGAGGTGAAAGCCATTATCGGAGAAAAAACACCAGTAACCGTTCCTCAGATCTGGCTTGACGGTCATTACATCGGTGGCGCCGACAATCTGCAAGCTTGGCTAGCGGAAAAAGGGTTAAGTGGCGTACCCGACAATGTGGTCACTATGGATAACAACCAAAGCTCCGTTGGTTAAAAAGAAACAAAGCCCCAAATATGGGGCTTTGTTTTTACAGAAAACGTAAACTCGACTATTTAGCGCGTTTGGGTTGTTGGTACGTTTTACCTGCGGCCTGATAGGTGTCTTTACGCTTTACATCGAACATTACTTCAAAGAACCAAGCAACAAAGCGAATCACGTCATCGCCTTCGTTCATCACATGCTCAACGTATTCTTGTTCTTCACCCTGCTCATTTTCTTGCATCGTCACATGGTAAATACGCTGTTCACCGTCAACTTCTGCCAAAGCGAACTGACCAGTAAGAGACTGCGCCGCCTCAGCAATGTCTTCATTTTCATGTTGTTTCAACACTTCAAGAACTTGCGGTAGCTTCTCTTTTGAACAAAGTGCCGTGACTAATTCTTCGAACTGTTTATGTTCCATCGTCGACCTCTCAGATCGTCTTTTCAATTATTGGGGCGCATTGTATCAGCCACCCAACGCCTTTCAAGCAAACTCTTGTTGGGTAGTAGCCTTAACTCGGCTTGAGTAAAGCACCATTGCCATGATACTGGCTGATACCATATAGAACATACCTAATGCAGATTGACTCTGTATCCAATTTTCAACTAAATACCCCCCCAGTACACCAGCAAGACACATCTGAATGGAGCCAGTCAGGGCGGACACAGAACCTGCTTGCCTTTTATGAGGAGCGAGTAACAGGCTGATTGACAAAGGGAATGATAAGCCTTGTGCTATGGTCATCCAAGTGAAAGACCAGATAACATTAAACAGGGTAAAGCCCGTGAAGATTAACCATCCTCCAGAAGCCATCATGATAAAAATGGCCAACGCCATAAGCTGCTGGGTACTTAAATAACGGTTCAAAACATTTAAAGCCAGTGTCCCTACGAGTAATCCTGCAGACGGAATAACCATTACCGAACCGTACTCTGCGGCGGTTAACCCCAACTCATGCTGTAACATAAATGGCATAACTGATAAAGAAACCAGACAAGCGAGGTAAGTCGTCCAGTTATAACTCGCACTACTGAGCACTTGTTTGTTCGTCATCAATTTACCGTAGTTCTTCACCACTTGCCTGATTTTAAATGGGGAACGACCATAACTCATAGTCTCAGGTAAGATGAGGTAACCCAATATAAAAATTGCCGCCAAGTAGAGCAGAACGAATATGAATACCGCTTCCCAACCTAGATAGAATGCCACCCAACCACCAAACACCGGAGCAATCACCGGCATAATAGAGGCGGTGACCGAAACATAAGAAAGGGCCTTGGTCAGCTCCGAACCGTCATAACAGTCGCGAAGTACACTTCGTCCTAGGACCGAAGCACTTCCCGCCCCGAGTCCTTGTAGCAAACGTCCAAACACCAGCATCCACAAGTTATGAGAGAACAGCACACATATTACCGTCCCGAACAGATAGACTCCTTGTCCAAGGAGAAACACGGGGCGACGCCCTATCGCATCGGATAGCGGGCCATAGAACAGTTGAGAAGCCCCAAAACCGACTAAAAATAACGTCACAAGAAGCTGTACGTCAGCTTGATTGATCTGCAACGTTTCGCTGATCATAGGTAAGGATGGTAGATAGATACTCACGCCGACTTGGCCCGTTGCAATTATCATCATCGCCAGCAAAATTGGCGTTTTCTTCATAGCCTCACCTCGTTGCATCTGTATGCAATAAAGTTTAAATTCGTTGCTGATGAATGATAATATCCTCAATTGGAAACTGATTATTTCCTGATAAGAATCAATTGGAGAATGCCATGGACTGGATACAAAGTGTTCAAAGCTACATACGAGTAGTGGATGAAGGCAGCTTCAACGGGGCAGCCAGAAAGATGAACACTACTAGCTCAGCTATCAGTAAACGTGTCCATTGGCTCGAAGAACGTATTGGCGTGCAGTTACTTAAGCGGACAACTCGAACCGTCACCCAAACGGAAGCAGGTGCTTTATTTTATGAACGAGCGAAGGTCCAAATAGAAGGTTGGCAATCCATCGTAGATGAAACCCGCTCAGTCAATCAGACACCCGCTGGGCTGCTTAAGATCGGGGCAACCATTGCCGTTGGTTCTAAATTTCTAGTTCAGTATCTGAATGATTTTCTGCAAATGTACCCTGACATTCGCATTCAGTTAATCACCACTACTCCCGGCCAGCTACCTGAGCTCAGCCTAGATCTGTTCATCAGCCGTGAGATTGAACAACTTAACTCACTGAGTTTCAAAGCTTCAGCCCTTTTCGAACATAAAGCAGGATTTTATGCCTCTCCAGACTATCTAGAAAAGTATGGTGAGCCCAAAACCATAGAAGAGCTGACAGCACACAATGCTTTGATATGGGGAGAACGGCCTCATCGAGAAATCACATTGACTAATGGCAAAAAAATAGTGTTATCGGGTAATCTTGCGACCACTAACCCGGAAGCGCTTTTTTATGCCGCCAAAAATGCCATGGGCATTTTAATTTCCAATGATGTCATGATCAAAGATGAGCTCAAAACCGGCACATTGAAGCGGATTCTTCCCCGAATAACCGCAGATGAAGCCACCGTTTACGCTTATTATCCGAAGCTTGACTACCAACATACCCGAACCAAACTATTTCTGGATTACTTAAAGGAACGTTTGGCCAAAGAGCAAGGACAGGCTCATTGAATCCAAAAAGATTTTATTGATTTGAATTATTATGAGACATGTACCATATTTTAATTGAACCAATACCAACAAATAAGTGATTTCAATCACGATAAGGTAGGTTAATTAAATGGCTAGGTTACAAGGAAAACCCGCATCTATTGATTTAGATGTGGTGAATAAAACGCTCCAGCTCGATGGTTCAGCGCTGCTGGATCAGGTCACCCTTGCCCTAAACAAACATTTTGAATCCTTTTGCACTTGTATCATTGAAATTGATAAATTCAATTTTAATGCGCATACCTTGTCCTATGCATGTAATCAAACTCTGAATAAACCGACCTCATATTCTCTACAGGGCACCCCTTGTGCCCATGTCAGTAAATCCGAGCTCGATTATGTCCTATATGCCAGTAATGTGGAGCAAGACTTCCCTGAAGATGTGTATATCCGAGACCACCAGTTACAAGCCTATCTCGGTGTGCCTTTGAGGACACGTTCAGGTGATGTACTCGGTGTATTGCTTTCTACATTCAAGGCTCCTATTGAAACCAGCAAAGAGCTCATTTACTACCACACTCTTTTTGCGCACGTCATCGTGCACAGTTTGAGAGCGAAGTGGCTTTCCGCCCGATCTGAAAGCTTGGTTAATCAACTAAGTTATGAAGTCTCGCATGACAACCTTACAGGCTTACTCAATAGAAGCTTCTTGTCAGACAAATTGGAAAGATTATCAGAAACCAGCAGTGATTCATTCACACTCGCTTACGTCGATATCGACAGCTTTAAATCCATCAATGATTTATATGGTAATTACGTTGGCGATCAGGTCATTAAGTTTGTCGCCCATGCTATCGAGTCATCGATACACGACAAACAACTTGCCTTTAGAATTGCTGGTGATGAATTCGCATTTATCACTTACAGCGGCGATCCACTTGAAGTATGCAGAAACATTCTCAGTAAGCTAGAGCCGGGGTACAAAGACCCTGCCCACAACATTAAAGTCAGTGTCAATATAGGTATTGCACGCAGAACGGATAAGAGGCTGACTGCTGACCAATTAATTCTCAACGCCAGTTTAGCGTTAAAAGATTGCAAACAATCGAGGAACTCTCAGGTTCAATGCTATGACACCCACTTAAGTGCACAATACTACCGACGAACTATGGTGATTGACGCGTTACGTAACGAACTATCACCAGCGAACCTAAACCCATGTGAAATTTATGTCTTAGCACAACCGATTGTGCGCCGTAATCATAGTCATTGGGATTATTTTGAAATTCTAGCCAGATGGGAGAGCAGTGAATTAGGAATGATTTCTCCATTAGAATTCATTGAAGCTGCCGAACAGTCAGGGCTCATTATAGAGTTGGGAGAGCGTATTATCGACCTTGCTTGCCAAGCAAAAAAAGAGCTCGAGCAAGGGCTAGGCTATAAAGTCAAACTAGGTATCAACTGCTCCGCCCATGAACTCAATGATACTAATCGCTACTTGGAACATCTCACTTCAACAGTAAGTAAACACGGCTTTAAGCCTGAAGAGTTCACGATTGAGCTGACTGAAACTGTACTACTGTCACAAACCAATGAAGTAAAATTCATACTTGAGCAACTACGTTTGCTTGGTTTCACCGTCGCTTTGGATGACTTTGGTACTGGATACTCAAGCCTTAATTATATTCACAACTACCCAATTGACTGCATCAAAATCGACGCTACTTTCATTCGCAACATGCTAAGTAATGAAACCTCTGAACGTGTCGTCTGGCTCATCATTCAGCTGGCAAAACAGCTCAAGGTCGATCTGGTCGCCGAAGGGGTGGAAAACAAAGAAGCGTTAGATAAGTTGCACGATATGGGTTGTAGCCAAATACAAGGTTATTACTACTCACGTCCAGAAAAACCAAAGGCCATCATTAAAGCACAAGCTAAACATTCAGTACCCAGTGAGCAGCCTGCGGTAGTAAATATGTTCAAATCATAAAAAGTAGTAAGTGGAAGGCGTCAGAAGGGAAGCTCAAGCTGCATAATAACATCACGTTCATAGTCATCATGCCAGCGATAGTCCAAGCGTAACCTTGGCTCACCAAGTTTCTTTTCACCGAAGCCAAGGCTTAGTTGTAACCCATGACTCATAATCCAATCTTCAGTTTCGGACACATGGACTTGCTCTTCCAATTCAGACGGCATCCAGACCCCGATTCCGATATAGTTAGAAGCAAGGCTTTGGCTTAAAATAGGGCTGGTCTCAGTTTGTAGAACCCAATCATCCCAATAAGAGGAATAATCAGCCGAAGACTCTTCCGACACCCATTGTTCAAAAGCATCTAACTTATCTGCCGTGTATTGAATACCATCGAGTAACGAGAAGCAGACGCCTTGCTGAGAATGAAACAACACCGAATCCGATTGATAGTCAGTACTATACAGCTCACATCCATCCGCAGCATAAGAAACCAACCCCATCAGAAATATCAGTAAAGGCCCTTTCATTCACCACCAAAATAATTAGTACACCATTCTCTTAATAATACTCTCTTTCGACCAATAATTGGTAAACTTTTGGTGTCACAAGTGAGTGAATGTCTTTCTTATCGCTCAAAGCCCTTCTTATGTCCGTACTACGCACTTTCACCGTTTCAGGACATGCCATGACTGACCATCGACTCAATATTTCATCTGCTTTATAAAATTTAGCAAAATTAAATAGGTTATCCGGCCCGATAACAAAGGTGATGGCACATTCAGGGAACTGACGCTGTAGTTCCGTTAACACAGCAAAGGTTGTCACGCTCTGCTCTGGTTTATAGAGCACTTCCTCTACGCCGCTTCGTTCGACGTTACTCGACTGTAGATCTTCAATAAATACATCAACTAGCTCGCACCGAGCTTTGTAATCAAGCATCTCTTTTCCCCAAGCATGTGAAATGCTAGGAATCAAAAGCACACGATCAAAATGAGTGAGTGATTCAATAACACTCTTGTGTCCAAGGCTGGGCGGGTTAAAAGCACTACCGAATACAGCGATTTTGTTCATTTTCTTTCCTGATAAATGTGAATTCATTGTTCACAGTTTTCTAATTTGTTCATTTAGGTATGATACTACCATCATTTTCTTAAAATCATTGCTTGCAGGAAGGAAACATCATGGAACAGCTCATCCGCGACGAGATGCGCGTATTGCCGTCAATCGACCCTCAATTCGAAATCTCGCGTCGTGTTGAATTTATTAAGCGCAAATTGCAGGAAGCAGGTTGCAAAGCATTAGTTCTTGGTATCAGTGGTGGTGTCGATTCGACAACATGTGGTCGCCTAGCTCAGATCGCCATTAATGAACTGAATGAAGAAACAGAAGGTGGGTATCAATTTATTGCTGTACGCCTCCCTTACGGAGAGCAAAAAGACGAAGATGAAGCACAAATCGCCTTGCAGTTCATTCAACCCTCACAATCGGTTTCTGTAAACATCAAATCAGGCGTTGATGGTTTACACGCAGCCTCTCATGAGGCGCTTGCACACACCAACCTTCTTCCAACACAAGCCTCCAAGATCGATTTCGTCAAAGGCAACGTAAAAGCGCGAGCTCGAATGGTCGCTCAATATGAAATTGCTGGTTATGTGGGTGGCTTGGTACTAGGCACAGACCACTCAGCAGAGAACATTACTGGCTTCTATACCAAATTTGGCGATGGGGCTTGCGATCTGGCACCATTGTTTGGTTTGAGCAAGCGTCAAGTCCGTGAAGTTGCTGCGACGCTAGGAGCACCTGAACTACTGGTGAAGAAAACGCCCACCGCTGATTTGGAAGAGCTTGACCCACAAAAAGCGGATGAAGATGCGCTGAACTTAAGCTACGACCAAATTGACGACTTTTTGGAAGGCAAGCCTGTCTCTCAAGATGTCTCAGATAAGCTTGTCGCGATTTATCAAGCAACTCAGCATAAGCGTCAACCGATCCCTACCATATACGACTAACCAAAACGGGAGCTCAAAGCTCCCGTTTTACTCACGCCAGAAAACTCTACACTCTTTCTTCTAGTGCCACATTATTATTGGCCCACAGCAGTGCCTGAAGGCGGTTCTTAGCATTTATTTTCTTAAAAATATTGTGTAAGTGCGTTTTCACCGTATTCTCACTCACGAACAACTCGTCAGCGATTTGGAGATTGGAAGCTCCATGTCCAAGCAAGCGCATGATCTCTTTTTCTCGTTTGGTAAGATTGGCATAAGCTTGTGATGTGGTAACACTATTTGCACAGCGAAAATGCTCGATATAATCTTGAGCAACTTTTCGTGATAGCCACATTTCGTCTTTCATAATCTTTTCCATGCCCCTGAGTAGCAAAGAAAGATCATCATCAATATAAAAAACACCCACTAAATTTCGCCATTTGAATAGCTGGGTCGAGGGGACATCTTTCGGACAGTTAATTACGATTTCTTTCGGATTCTTAGTGCTTAATGAGCGGATCTGACTGTAACCATCAAACTTCTCATCGTTCAGGTAGTGGTAGTCAAACAGAATGTAATCGCCTAGGATAGATGTCTTGCCTTCACATGCTTCAAGCTCTTCAATTGGAACAATCGATACATTTAATTGAATGCCTTGCTCTAAAGAGTCTTTAAACAATTTGGATTGCATGCTTATATCTGAAAGAAAGGTTATCTCGTGAGTACATTGATTTGCCATCTGCGAACTCTCCGGCTCAACTTATTATGTAATTTAAAATTATCTTTTAGTTATAAATAGTCAACACGACAAATCATTAATAGATGCTCACGCGCACTATTTGAGGCGGAGGTTTCAAATAATTATAGTGTTTTCTCATTTATGATACTTATTTAAATCTCAATTATGCCTAATTAAGCTGGTTGAAACGCCTCCCTCTCAATGCGAACACTGCGATTATCAGCCATACAGCAAAGTTAACGGCTCCACCGCTACCACCATCAGAGCGAGCACTCACACTGTTATCGACATTACTATTCAAGACACGGTTACCATTGATTGTGGTGACGTAATACTTGGGTGTAACCTGCCCATTCATAACACTATTGATCCAGCCAGTATAGTCATAGACATCCGTGAATACCGAAGTCACATTGAATGCCGTGTTACCACATAAACTCGGGCCAAAACTGGTGATACCAACCTGTATGTACTGGCTCCCATTATACCAATAGACAGGGCCCCCCGAATCACCACTACAAGTGGAGTTTTGATAACCTCCAGATTCAGGACCACCAAAACAGATCTGCTTGTCCGTCAGCTTACTACCATACTCAGATTGACAACTACTCAGAGAGATATATTCCAAAGAGGTTTCCAAAAGTTGAGTCCCACCTGCGACATTACCTTCAATGTATCCATGACCAATTGCTTTGTAATCTGCGGGGCTGGGGAAACTGTTATTGATCGAAGTGTTGAGGAGAGAGGTGTAATTAGATACGGAAAGTGGCGTCTCAAGTTTAATAATGGCAATGTCATTAGGCCAAAGCTCAGAACTTGAATCAATATAATCATCCGGATAATAAAATTCTTCTGCTTTGGCCTGCTGAGTGGACAAGAAGTTCGATTCATCCTCCAATTGGGGGACCACCACGGTATACAACATAGTACTTTCATTGTCATAAATACAATGAGCAGCAGTTAAGACAAACTGGCTATTAAGCATAGTGGCACCACAATAACTCGACGTACTGTAGGTGTTGCCGTTGCGATAAAACAGGCTGGCAAAAGAAGGGTAATTAGTAATGTCCGCGTTACTGCCATTCACGATGTAAGGCGAAATTTCCATCGCCAGTAATCGGGAGCTAACCAGTATCAGGCTAAGGAACCAAATTGGCTTTTTCATCTTCCCGTCTCCCTTTCGCAACCATCAACTTTAAGTTTAGCTTACGAAAGGGCAACGGGCTGGATTCTAACTTGTTAGTTTTCTTCTAAATAGAGTTGCCCCGATAAATAAGAAAGATAGGAAGCCAAGAGAGCCACCGCCGCTAGAACTAGGGTTAAGAAATGAATTTCGCTTTGCATCCGTCGCAGTTGCTTTAGGAAGTTCATTCCCATCTAGAACGGACTGTATCCAGCTGGAATGGTGAGTGACTTCTGTGAATACCGAATTTGGTTCTATGCTGGTGTCTCCACAAGTTGTTGGACCAAAACTAGTAATTCCAACTTGTTTATTATTCCAATAAAGAGGGCCCCCGGAGTCGCCTTGACAGGTCGCATTATCTAACCCCAAAGATGTAGCTGCTCCAGTCATACACAAATTATTAGAAGTATCAGCATTGCTATAAACCTGACAATCCGAGTTCTCTATAAAACTGAGTTGTGTTTCTTGAAGCGAATTAGCCCAATCTATATTTTGTTGTGTATTTCCATGTCCAACAGCGTAGAAATCAACCGATGGAGTAACTCGATAGCTCACTTCATCGGCATTAACTGCGAGTTGAACATAGTCACTAACCGCAGTAATTGGAGATGATAATTTTAAAATCGCAATATCATTCGCAAGAGTGTCATCATTATAGTCATCTGGATAGTAATATTCACTGACCATCACTCTTGCTATAACAGAATATGGAAAATCTGTTTCATACTGTAACTGGGGAACAACTGAGGTAAAAAGCTGAGCCTCTTCACTGCCATACACGCAATGAGCGGCAGTAAGTACATGTGAACTATCTAGAAGTGTTGCTCCACAGTAGGGACTGGTGCTGTAAACTCCATCATAATTTAGTCTGTCATAAAAAAGGCTAACAAAAGAGGGATATTTGGTCGCGCTGATATCGGTACCATTAACAATATATGGAGTCACATCCGCAGCATAAGCTTGGAATGTGGCGGCTAAACCGACTAACAAAGGTATTTTTTTCATACTACTTATCCTAAATATCAAGCGCTAGATTTTACCCAACAAAAGCATAAAAAAAACCTCTCTAAAAAGAGAGGTTCATCATAAATTAACATATTAATCAAAAATACTATCACCCACGGTAATAGCGTTGTGGAACAAATGGCATTTTTTCAATCGTCATAGGCAGTTTCTTACCACGAACATCTGCAAACAGCTCAGTGCCAATAGTTGCAAGATCTGCGCGAACGTAAGCCATTGAAACCGGCTTTCCAGCACTTGGGCCTGCTGTGCCGCTTGTCACAATACCGACTTTGTTGTCATCAGCGTCAAACAGCTCAGCACCTTCACGTACAGGCGCTTTCGTCTGGCCGACTAGGCCTACACGCTTACGTGATACGTCTTTAGTTTCAATCTGTTTAAGGATGATATCCGCACCAGGGAAACCACCAGCGCGCTCGCCATCTGTACGACGAATTTTCTGAATACCCCAAAGAAGGCTTGCTTCTACAGGTGTCGTCGTTGTATCAAGGTCGTGTCCGTATAGGCACAGACCACACTCTAGACGAAGTGAATCACGTGCACCAAGGCCAATCCATTCCACTTCTTCTTCCGTTGTTAGCTTCTGCGCAAGTTCTTCTGCATGCGTGTTCGGCACAGAGATTTCGTAACCGTCTTCACCTGTGTAGCCACTGCGGCTAACGATGCACTCAACACCTAGGATGTCTAACTTCTTCACATCCATAAATAGCATCTCGGCAACTTCTGGGTTGAAGCGCTTAAGCACATCGACTGCTTTAGGGCCTTGAAGAGCCAGCAAAGCGCGATCATCGATGATCTCTAGTTCTACACCTGCAGGTAAGTGAGCTTCAAGATGATTGATGTCTTGCTCTTTACATGCTGCGTTAACCACAACAAATAGGTGGTCACCTAAGTTGGCCACCATTAGGTCATCCATGATGCCGCCTTCTTCATTAGTAAAGAAAGCATAGCGCTGGTTACCTTGTGGCAGGTCAATGATGTCAACTGGAACTAATGACTCAAGAAATGCCGCAGCACCTTCACCGTGTAAACGAAGTTGTCCCATGTGAGACACATCAAAAAGCCCTGCTGCGTCGCGAGTATGTAAGTGCTCTTTCTTTACACCCAGTTTGTATTGGACTGGCATGTCATAGCCTGCGAAAGGAACCATTTTCGCACCAGCTTCTACGTGAAGCGTATGAAGTGGTGTTTTGAGTAGATCTTGAGTCATTGTTGTCTCCATTTAATCAGGTTCGTTTTCCGTTCAAGGAAACCTTGTTTCCAATAATAAACACGAGCGGAGAATTTTTGCACCACTAACAGCAGGGGAACAGTCTAAAGTGTGACATTTAACATCATATTCACATTCGGCGCACCAAAAAGAAAACGCCATTTCAGGCTATCTCTGCCTGAAATGGCGCTATTGTACTTATATAAACGACAAAAGCAATCGTTTGCTTTCACTATACGAAATTCTTTATAAATCGCATTATTTAGCAGTCACCCACAAAATATTAGCGTCTTTTTCGCTGGTCGAGATCAGCATATGCCCCATATTCGCGTCATAGTAAACACTGTCACCTTCACTCAATTCTACCGGTTCGTAAAACTCCGAATAGAACATGACTGAACCGGACAAAATCAGCAAAAACTCTTCACCGTCATGACGTACCCAATCACCGTACTCTTCAAAGTTTCGCGCATGAACTTGGCTTTTAAAAGGCATCATTTTCTTATTGGAAAGCTGAGTCGCCAAGAGCTCATGTTCGTAGGTCGGTGTCGGGTGTGGTTTTCCCTGCTTATTCTTAGTGATATCCCTACGTCCTGTTGCCACCTTTTTTCTAGGTGGTTCAAAGAGTTGAGGCATATCTATCTGCAATCCAATCGCCAATTTTTGCATCGCCTGAAACGTAGGAGAAATCTGCTCATTCTCAATCTTGCTCAAGGTAGAACGCGCCAGCCCAGTACGTTGACTTGCCTCTTCCAGAGTAATCCCCAACTTACCACGAATATCCTTGATTCTCTCGCCCAATTTTAGGGGTTCGATATTTTGATCGGCAGCTTCTTTCGCCAATGTCAAAGATGGGTACTCATCATAGATATCTTCGGGCATGTTTCCCTCTTATTAAACGTCCACTTCCTGTTCCATTTTCATTGTGCACGAACATCATCAGAGTGGAAAGGTGAGCACAGGAAATAAACCGTGCTCTTGGTAACAATTTTAGAAACCATGTTTCCAATAGGAAATTTTTGGTTGATTGTTCTTGTAACAACCGCTATGTTACCAACTTGTTAGTTGTAGAGATGCGATTTCCGAGCTGACTGATAGATTGATTTAACAGTGAGATTCGGCTTTTCCCCGAGATTTGACACATCGCTTAGGGGTATAGAATTCACCCTGTCTTCGGTGCTTGAGGGCAGTAAACAGAAAGAGGACTAACGAGAACGATAACCCTATTAATAATCTCGTTAGCACGAATGGAAGGTCATCTACCATGAACAACACTTACCAAAATCACAGCCTAGAGAACTTTTTCTCGACTAATCTTGCTGCTACAGACGACGCGGTTTTCGCAGGTATCCAAGCGGAAAACACTCGTCAGAACGAACAAATCGAGCTCATTGCTTCAGAAAACATTGTTTCTAAAGCAGTGATGCAAGCTCAAGGCACTTGCCTAACCAACAAATATGCAGAAGGCTATCCTGGTCGTCGTTACTACGGCGGTTGTGAACATGTTGATACCGTAGAAGCCATTGCGATTGAACGTGCTAAACAGCTGTTCAAATGCGATTTTGCTAACGTTCAGCCTCACTCAGGTGCACAAGCAAACGGCGCAGTTAAACTTGCTCTGCTTCAACCTGGCGACACTATCCTTGGCATGTCTCTGGATGCTGGCGGCCACCTAACTCACGGTGCGCGCCCTGCTCTTTCTGGTAAATGGTTCAATGCCGTTCAGTACGGTGTGGATCGTGAATCACTAGAAATCAACTACGAAGATGTTCGTGCTCTAGCCCTTGAGCACAAACCAAAAATGATCATCGCTGGTGGTAGTGCTATTCCTCGTACTATCGACTTCGCAAAATTCCGTGAAATCGCTGATGAAGTTGATGCGATTCTAATGGTTGATATGGCGCACATCGCAGGTCTGATTGCAACTGGTGCTCACCCTAGCCCACTACCACACGCACACGTTGTCACAACGACAACGCATAAAACATTGCGTGGCCCACGCGGCGGTATGATTCTGACCAACCACGAAGACATTATTAAGAAAATCAACTCGGCGGTATTCCCTGGCCTTCAAGGTGGCCCACTGATGCACGTTATCGCAGCTAAAGCCGTCGCTTTCGGTGAAGCTTTGGGCCCTGAGTTCAAGACTTATATTGATTCGGTGATCAATAACGCAAAAGTTCTCGCTGAAGTGTTGCAAACTCGCGGTTGTGACATTGTGACTGGCGGAACAGACACGCACCTAATGCTGGTGGACCTTCGCCCTAAGGGCTTGAAAGGTAACAAGGCTGAGGAAGCGTTGGAACGTGCGGGGATCACATGTAACAAAAATGGCATCCCATTCGATTCAGAGAAGCCTATGATTACATCGGGCATCCGTTTGGGGACGCCTGCGGGAACAAGCCGCGGCTTTGGCGCTGAAGAATTCAAACTCATCGGTAACTGGATTGGCGATGTACTGGACGGATTGGTGAACAACCCTGAAGGTGACGCAGAAGTAGAACAACGCGTTCGCAAAGAAGTGAAAGCGCTGTGTAATCGCTACCCACTTTACCAATAAACAATTTAATCAAAGTTATATTTTGGAGATTAAGCAATGGACAACACACTGAAGTTTGCAGATAGCCACGAGTGGGTACGTGACAACGGTGACGGCACAGTAACTATCGGTATTTCAGAGCATGCACAAGAAATGCTAGGTGACGTTGTATTCGTAGACCTACCTGAAGTTGAAGCAGAGATCGAAGCGGGTGATAGCTTCTCTTTGGTTGAATCTGTAAAAGCAGCTTCAGATATCTACGCGCCAATCACTGGTGAGATTCTAGAAATCAACGAAGAGTTAGAAGATAGCCCAGAGCTAATCAACGAAGAACCTTTCGAAGGCGGTTGGATTGTTAAAGTGAAGATGTCAGACGCATCAGAGCTAGACAATCTGAAAAGCGCAGAAGAGTACCTAAACTCGATCGAAGACGAGTAATTAGGACGAGTTTAAAGCTGCCCCCGAACGGGAGGCAGCTTTTTTTCAAAGTTCGGACGTATAATTATTTATATCAGTAATGATATCCGATACCCGAATGATGGAGTAGGTAAAGGACAATGACTGAATTACTTCAAAGCCTCAGCACACAAAATGAGTTCGTTGCTCGCCACAACGGCCCAAATAAATCTGACCAACAAAAAATGTTGGATGCGATCAATGTTGCCAGTCTTGACGCACTGATCGACGAAACCGTACCAGCTCAAATTCGCCTAGAACAGCCAATGACAATGGCTGAAGCATTGAGCGAAGCAGACATGCTGGCTGCGATGCGTGAATTCGCAGATCAAAACCAAATTAAACGTACATTCATAGGTCAGGGTTACTACAACACCTTTACGCCAAACGTGATTCTACGTAACGTATTGGAAAACCCAGGCTGGTACACAGCTTATACCCCTTACCAACCAGAAATTTCTCAAGGCCGTTTAGAAGCACTGCTGAACTATCAGCAAATGGTGATGGACTTGACGGGAATGGATATCGCTAACGCGTCTCTTCTTGATGAAGCAACTGCTGCTGCTGAAGCTATGACACTATGTAAGCGTGCCGGTAAGAGCAAGAGCAACGTTTTCTTCGTCGCAGATGATGTTCACCCGCAAACGCTAGAGGTAGTTAAGACTCGCGCCAAATACATTGGCTTTGACGTACTCATCGGCTCCCTTGAGTCACTTCCGGAACAAGATGTCTTCGGTGCACTGGTACAGTACCCAGGTACTACGGGTGAAGTCCGCGACCTGACGGACATCATCGCCAAAGCACAAGCCAACAAAACACTGGTTGCCGTCGCCACTGACCTACTTGCTTCAGCACTATTGAAGCCAGCAGGCGAAATGGGTGCAGACGTTGTCATCGGCTCCGCTCAACGTTTCGGCGTGCCTATGGGTTACGGTGGTCCACACGCAGCCTTTATGGCGACACGTGACAAGCACAAACGTACCATGCCTGGTCGTGTTATCGGTGTATCTATCGATACAAAAGGCAACCAAGCGCTACGTATGGCCATGCAGACTCGTGAGCAGCACATCCGCCGTGAGAAAGCGACATCAAACATCTGTACGGCTCAGGCGCTACTGGCAAACATGGCGTCATTCTACGCGGTATACCACGGCGCAGAAGGTCTACGTACTATTGCTCGTCGTACTCACCACATGACAGCTATTCTTGCAGCTGGTCTGACTAAGTCAGGCTATGAGCTCGCGCACAACAGCTTCTTCGATACCATTACTATCAACACTGCTGGTAAGACAGAAGAGCTGTACGCGAAAGCACAAGCAGCAGACATCAACCTACGCAAGCTAGACGGCAAGCTAGGTGTGAGCTTCGATGAGACAACGACAACAGGCGACATCGAAGCGCTATTTGCCGTATTCGGCGTAAAAGAAGAAATCAACGCGCTTTCTTCTGAAATCGCAGGCAACGAGTTCGCAGCAATTCCTGAAGCGCTTCGTCGTACTTCAGAATACCTAACTCACCCAGTGTTCAATACGCATCACAGCGAAACGCAGATGATGCGTTACCTGAAACAGCTTGAGAACAAAGACTTCTCGCTGACGCACGGTATGATTCCGCTGGGCAGCTGTACTATGAAGCTGAATGCCGCGGCTGAGATGATCCCTGTGACTTGGCCTGAATTTGGCTCAATTCACCCATTCGCACCAATCGAACAAGCAGCGGGCTACTCAGCTCTAGCGAAAGACTTGAAAGAGAAGCTGTGTGAAATCACAGGCTACGACGATTTCTCCCTACAGCCGAACTCAGGTGCGTCTGGTGAGTACGCAGGTCTCATCGCGATTCAACGCTACCATGACAGCCGCGGTGAAGGTCACCGTAACGTTTGTTTGATCCCAAGCTCAGCGCACGGTACTAACCCTGCGACAGCCTCTATGGTCTCAATGAAAGTGGTCGTAGTGAAATGTGATGACAACGGTAACATTGATATGGCAGATCTTGCCGCTAAGATCGAGAAGCACAAAGACAACCTGTCTAGCATTATGATCACTTATCCTTCTACGCACGGTGTATACGAAGAGCAAGTGAAAGAAGTGTGTGAAATGGTCCATGCGGCTGGCGGTCAGGTTTACCTAGACGGCGCAAACATGAACGCACAGGTTGGCTTGACGTCTCCAGGCTTCATTGGCTCTGACGTTTCTCACTTAAACCTTCACAAAACCTTCTGTATCCCACACGGTGGTGGTGGTCCGGGTATGGGCCCTATCGGTGTGAAATCACACCTAGCGCCATTCCTTCCTGGCCACATCGAAAACGGTGTTGAAGGCGAAGACTTTGCAGTCTCTGCGGCAGACCTAGGCAGTGCTTCTATTCTACCTATCTCTTGGGCTTACATCGCCATGATGGGTGAAGCTGGCCTTACAGATGCAACTAAAGTTGCGATTCTGAACGCGAACTACATGATGGAGCGCTTACGCCCTCACTACCCTGTTCTTTACCGTGGTACGAACGGCCGCGTAGCACACGAATGTATTATTGATATTCGTCCGCTTAAAGAAGAAACAGGTATCAGCGAAGAAGATATCGCGAAGCGTCTAATGGACTACGGCTTCCACGCACCAACTATGTCGTTCCCTGTTGCAGGTACGCTAATGGTTGAGCCAACAGAATCCGAAGATTTAGAAGAGATCGACCGCTTCTGTGACGCGATGATCGCCATTCGTGAAGAAATGAACAAAGTGAAGAATGGCGAATGGCCACTAGAGAATAACCCTCTGGTTAATGCACCGCATACTCAAGTTGATCTGTCTGCTACAGAATGGGATCGCCCATACTCGCGTGAGCTTGGCTGTTTCCCTTCACCTGCCACTAAGTCTTGGAAATACTGGCCTACCGTTAACCGTGTAGACAACGTATACGGTGACCGTAACCTAATCTGTTCTTGTCCTAGCATCGAGAACTACGAAGACTAAGTTATTGCTCCTGTACAGATAAAAGTAAAAGTATCCACCGGCATAGCCGGTGGTTTTTTGTATAGAGAAAAAACTCAGCTAGGCTGAGGGTCTCTATACAAAAAAACCAGCGACGATGTCACTGGCTGATATGTGCTTAGTTTGTACAGGCTAGCGGTTAAGGTACGCAACTATGGCGAATTACTGCTTCTTACCGCTTACTTGTACGTAATCGATGCCAATAATACGGTTGATGATACCCATAACAGAGCTTGTATCAGAATTTGTTGAGTGAATTGTTTCAACCGTAGCGTCTTCTGGTACTAATTCCATTGCACGATCTTGAGTGTTACCAGGAACTTGGAAACCGACAATATTGAAGCTTTCAGCGTGCGCTGTGTAAACTTCATCGTTATGAGTAATACCTGAACAACCTGCTAGAGATACAATGCCTAAGACACACAATAACTTTTTCATAAAAATACCTTAAGGATAATGGAGAGTTAAGATAGTAAGTCTATGGTTCCAACTGCCAACAACGTGTGAATTAACGTTTAAAGGTTTACTTTGCTAATATTTAATTTTAGCTGTAATGACAAAACATCTACGACAGAGGCATAATTATCTAGACTAAATAAATTCATAAGGAAACAGTATCCCTATCAATGTGGAGCATTATTCCAGAGCTGTTTTGTAATTACTGTATGAGTTTGTAAGACTAATTGTTACATAGCTAATAATTCCCTTACTAGATAATAATGATAAATACCTCACCCTTTAAGGCTGGCTCTGACAAGCCCTTACGGTTGTATTGTATTGAGCACAGATATCCTCTAACCATGGTCACTCTTGGTTTGGTTACACAGCCATCAGTCTCTGTTTCTAAACCACCGAAATAATCAAGTCGTCATTGCTTACAGTCAACATTAAGATTATACCCTTGTAGTACTTTTAACTTATACGAAGCTACGTAAGTAAGTCTTTTTTTAGTTATTCAATATTGCATATTGAGCTAAGTATCTTCGTGATAAGTGACTGAAATTAACAATCAAATACTTTTCAATCTAGTCAACGAATTCAATTCTGATATGAGTTTAATCAGAAAAAAAGATAATGACCAAAAACACATACAAACTCTTACATTCTCAGGACAGATAATTTAATAGACAAATAATAGAGTTTTCCTCTCTTAAATTTTTGGGAAAACGACATGAACCACTTTCGAAATATATTATTTGCGTTACCTTTTATTCTCTTAGTTGGATGTAATTCAGGTAAAGAGACAACCAAAGCTCAAGTGAAGCCCAAGGCTGATTACGTATTTTCATCAGCTAAACTTGAAGAGTTGTTAAAAGAGCAACAAGAGCTCCAACAAGAAGCCATAAAGCTTGATTATGATGGTGTTCAATATAAAACCATCTTGTTTGCGGAAGATATCAGTGGTGTGCAAAAAGTCGTTAAGATTGCGGATAGCTTAGGTCAAAGTGTGGATCTATACCTTCCTGATGCTGGATTTGGTGACTGTGCAATTTATAGTGAGGGTAATTTTATTGATTTTTTTGATTGTGGTGCGGCTCAACGCTCAATTGGAAATGATACAACGTTAATTAAAACAACGACGAATACTAAAAAACAAGTGACACTTGAATATCACAATGAAGGGATTCAATACGTTACTACCCTCGGGTCTACCATTCTGAATAACACCAAAAATGGAAACAAGGTAACGATCACTACATCCTTTGCCTTCAACGCATTTTATCGTGATGTACTTCAGGACACAGGCACTGTTGAGCGTATTAGATCTACTCTTGGCGCGACAACTTATTCACAACTTTTCGATATCGTTAAGCTATATCAAGGTTTTGAGATGACTTTGAAATTTAATAATCATATCGGTGGTAGTGCTGATGATGATATCAACATGTACACTGGTCTCATGATAAATAGAAATAATATGGCCACAATCGTTACTCCAGTGGGTTCTGTGTTTTCTGGCGGCACAGATCTATTCGCAGCGGGTAATCCACGAGTGTTACAACGAGCAGACAACACTAAGGCCATTGAGTTAAATAAGCAAATCGGTGTGCATAGCTGGGGTGAGGGCAATAAAACAGCCAAAGATTTCCCTTACACTAACGAAAGTCATCGTAAACAAGCAACTTACTTTAAGCAAACGCTGGGAGAAAAAGGTATTGATTTCTATATTTTCACTTTGGATTCTGCACCGGCAAGTGGCGAACATTGGATGACCAAATCTGACTCAGACAAATATAGTTTCATCACCCATATTGAGTAGATTCATCGGTACTCGCGTTATTTGGCACGGGTCATAAAGCCAAATATTAAACGCTTACCATTTAAAAAGTTAGGACTTCTCTAGCGTACTGATTGTTGGTAGAAATCAGACTTACCCTAACCAATTAGCGCAGAGCTAAGAAGGGCGAAGAGCAAGTCCTCACAAGAGAAGTTGTGAGTAAAATATGGAGCTCATATTTCTACAATGGAAACAGATTAAATAGGAAAACAGGAGCTTCCACCATCATGATTTGAGAACGTCACCCTCTATTGTGATCATTTATCTCGGTCAAAAACGATTGGTGAGCTCCGGCATGCTACAGATAAAGAACCCAATCAGTTCGGTAGCAAACTTCGATTAAAGAAAGGAAAAAAGATATTACTTTTTATAGCTCAGGAATTGCCTATCAAGATCTTTATATTGCGTAAATAGCTTTAGATAAATACCTATCCGAGGAAAATAACCATGAATAACGCTAGCTTTTTAAAAGTAAACGGCAACATCATCGATGATATAATTGATCTCACGGTGGAAGAATCTCAAAAACATCTCATTGCTAGCAACGCAGAGTGGCTTGCGCAGGCAAGTTTCAACGACAGCTGTATCAGCTACGCCATTTATTTAGACCAAAAGCCGGCAGGGCTCATCTCCCTTATCGATCCAAGACTACTCGACAAGTTCGATGATCACTTTCAAAAAGAGCACTTGTACGTGTGGCGTGTCATGATTGACCATCGCTTTCAAGGTAAGGGATTGGGAAATCAAGCGATTAACTTCAGTAAGCGATATGCTTCAATTATCGGTTTACAAGGAGTGTCCCTGACCACAATGGATAAAGAAGAAGGTAATGCGCTCTCTGTTTATCAAAAGCTTGGCTTTACCCCGACAGGCAGAAGGCTTGATGACGAAATTGAATTAATTTTTAGTTTCAATAACTAATTTAAATTTATATTACATTATTAATTAGCAGGTAAAAGTATCCACCSGCATAGCCGGTGGTTTTTCATATGCGCCTACTGGCTACCCCCTAGCAGGCACGTGGGGGTGCCTATAACTTTTTCCTTCGGCCCGCAAACCGGCTACCTGAATACGGGATCGATAATTGCTCTCCCAACCGCTAAATAAGTTTTAAAAATAGCGGTGGAGCCCAAATAGTTTCATGTACCAAAACCATTTTTGAGCACATATAAAAAATCCCCACGAAAAAAGTTAGTGAGGAATATCATACGATCCAAAGTTCGTTCAAGTCCTAAACCGAACGGCACTAACCCATTTGGTTCGCCTTTTTACATCTGGATCTTTTCTATTTTAAAGGATCGTTATCAGGCAATGCACTGTGGATCCATAATGCGAGTCTATGCTTGATATTGGCACCGTCAAGTTTGCTATCAGGTAACGGCGTTATTTGCTTAGCATCAACCAAAAATAGGTAAATCGCTTTGACTCTCACTGGTTGAGGCGACTGAGGCAGCTCGAATCCCTGCATCTTAGCCATCTTTGCACCTATTTCTAGCGCTTTCTTAACCAGCTTATCTTCATTGTGCAGCTTGGAGTTTTTTGACATTGATAGAGTCCTCTATAAAGAATCCGCTTAGAATACATTAAGCTTCCAATTAGGCATGTTAACCGGCTCTCAGATTGAGATCCCATGTGATTGACTCACGCCTTGTCATCCAGCAGCTTAGCGAAGAAATCTCTCAGAGCATTGTCTTCGAACTCCAATAGATTGTCACCAACATACCATTCTATGATGGATTGATTTGGATGCGCGGTGACTTGTGGGTGACCGAACCAAATACCTTCTTTAGTGGCAAAAGCGTGTTGCAGCTCTTTCACTTCTTGACAACTAAAAGGAACAATTAGATGCAGCATATTTGACTGAGGTTCAGCGGGTCTCACTGCAAGAGCCGGATACTCTCGGATAATCTTGTAAACTTGTTTAGTTCGCTCAAAAAGTGCAGGCAGTTTTGCCAATCTATCGTCAAACTGCATTGCCGCTGACACAATATAAGGTGTGCGATGATAAACGTTTCCTCCCTGACGTTTCATCCAAATCGATGCGCGCTCAACAAATTCCTTTGATCCTAGTAGCATAGAGCCACCCAGACCGTTGATCCCTTTGTAAAGTGATACATAAGCGGTATCAAAGCCTTTAGCGATTTGATGATATTCCTTCTGATAATAGGCAGCGGTTTCCCATAGTCTTGCACCATCCATATGGAGATGGATATCATCCGCTGAGCAGTAAGACTTAATCTCTTCTAAACTTTCCCAACTTGGCAGTTGGCCACCAATTTCACGCATTGGCAATTCATACAATACCGCCGCAATTTCATCCGGCCATGCCTGGAGATCACTTAATGACCATGCCTGATATAGGTTACCAACCGGAAGAATACTGAAACGATTTTGCAGTTGGTAACCTTGCCTTTCATGGACATAGATATGGCTGGAAGGGTGCATCGCCACCACTGGATTGCGTTTCTGTTTGGTGACCAACTCCAACACGGTTGGTTGTGTCATCGTTCCCGTGATGACAAACAAACCAGCTTCATAACCAAGCAAATCCGCCACTTTCTGCTCAAACGCCTGAATGGTTTCTCCTTCGCCATATATATCGTGAGCGACATTATGCTCCTCACACCATGCTGCCATTTTGGCAAAGTGCTCGGCGGGTGATTCTTCTTTATTGCCGGGTAAAATCGTATGACAAAGCTGTTTCAACTGACTGCTCATTATTATTCTTTCCTTGAGTTTGTAGAGATGTTTGTTTTCCGCCATCGCCTATGGGTAAGCGTTATCGGTCCATAGGCTTAAACTGCAATTCAACCAACCGCTGGTACAGATCACAGCTTTGCAGTAACTGATTATGGTTGCCCACATCCACAAGCTGACCGCTGTCTAACACCGCAATCTGATCAGCATGCTGAATCGTCGACAAGCGATGAGCAATGATGAGGGTCGTACGGTTGTGCATAAGCGCTTCCAACGCTTGTTGAACATGGTGTTCACTCTCGCTGTCTAGTGCGCTGGTCGCTTCATCCAAAAGCAAAATTTTAGGATCTTTGAGAATAGCCCGTGCGATGGCGATACGCTGACGCTGGCCACCTGACAAGCGCACTCCCCGCTCACCAAGGAAGCTATCGTAACCTTGTGGTAATTTCATGATGAAATCATGTGCGTGTGCTTTTTTCGCGGCTTCAATTACTTGTTCATCTGTCGCTTCAGGGCTGCCGTAGCGAATGTTGTGTAACACATTATGGCTGAACAAAGCAGGTTGTTGAGGCACCAACGCCATTTGCTGACGCAGTTGATTAGGGTCCAGTTGGCGAATATCAACGCCCCCTAAAGTCACTTGCCCTGATTGTGGGTCATAGAAGCGCTGTAGAAGTTCAAACAGTGTCGTTTTACCTGCGCCAGATGGCCCAACCAAGGCCAATACTTTTCCTTCTTCAGCCTTGAGTACTAAATTCTCAATTGCAGCATGTTCTGGTCGCGATGGATAATAGAATGTAACATCCTCAAACTTCACTTCGCTGGTAAGGTACTGAGCCGAGACGGCTTTATCGTTTGGAGCAACAATATGGCTTTCGACGTGCAGAATTTCAACCAACCTTTCGGTGGCTCCTGCCGCGCGCTGCAATTCTCCCAGCACCTCAGAAATGGTTGCGAGTGAAGAAGCCACCATAATGGCATAAAAGACAAACGCGCCGAGATCACCTCCAGACATAGTTCCATGGATAACATCACGACCACCCACCCAGAGCATACCTGCGATTGCGCTAAACACGATGACAATCACACCCGAAATCAATATTGCACGTTGCTTAACCCTTTGCCGACCAATCTCAAACGCCCGCTCAACCTCCATAGCAAATGAAGCTCTTTCTTGTGCTTCATGGCTGTAGCTCTGAACCGTTTTGATATGCTCAATGGCTTCACCTGCATAACTCCCTACATCAGCCATTGAGTCTTGACTCTGACGGGACAAAGCTCTTACTCGGCGGCCATAAAACAAAATAGGGACGAGAATAAAAGGAACCGATCCTAGAACGATCAGCGTCAATTTGATATTGGTTGCAAACAGCATGATTAACGCGCCAATGCACATCAAAGCGCTACGCATCGCCATCGAAAATGAAGAGCCAATGATACTTTGCAGCAAAGTCGTGTCCGTTGTGATCCGCGACATGATGTCACCACTACTATGAGTCTCAAAGTAGCTAGGGTGCAGAGTTATCACATGGTTGAAAACCGCTAACCTAATATCGGCACTCACGCGCTCTCCTACCGAAGAAACAAGGTAAAAGCGAAAAAAGGTCCCAATTGAAATCATCACCGTCAGTAAGAGGATGAGTTGAATAGCATTACTGAGCTCTTGCGTCGACTGCTGGGCAAAACCTTCATCTATCAAAAGTCGTACACCTTGGCCAACTGACAGTGTTAATGACGCCGTCAAAACCAACGCCACCAGCGCGGCGATAACTTTCCACTGATATGGTCTAATGAATTTAATCAGTTCTAGAAGAATGCCGAGATTCTTACTTTTTCCTTGGGAGGATGAGCCGGTTTGTTGATCAGGGGTGGACCCCGTCTGACGCTGCTCAGCACTTTGCATAAATACGCCTTGGTTAGTAGCAGTTCAGGTCAAAGCGACAACTAGCTTCCACCATACTATGCGAGACAACTGTTAATGAGATTACCACTGGGTCTTGAGATCATTCAATACTTGTCACTTGAGAGGGTCTTAGTAGCGATTAGGTCGCTAACTTCTAAACGAACAACGCAGCGGTACCCAACCCGTATCATTTTGTTACATCCTCTCAAGCATATGACTCATTTACGGCATTAAAGCCTTTTGAATATGGATGCAACCTCCTGATTGAGAACAAATATCATTCCTCTCATAAGCCGTTACAATTCTATGTTGGCGAATATGTCTCTCAAGTGATTTAATTTAACTACTACCAAGGAGGTATGTATGAGACGATTCGAGAACATACTTTTTGCTACACAAGGATTTCCCGGCCATAGTGATGCTCTAGGCCAAGCACTTCGAATTGCTGCCAACAATCAGGTACCTGTTGCTGGCTTAGTTGCCTGCCCTGACTTCCCAGGTGACATGCAGCAGTATCAGCAAACCTACCAACAATCTCTACGCAGCTCTGTACAACAGAATATTGAGCAGATCCGTGAAAAGAATGACATTTCACCTGAGCAAGTGCCATTCCCACTCACCGTTAAAAGTAGCGAACAACCTGCGGTTTGTATCATTCAAGAAGCGATTACAGCCAATCACGATCTGGTGATCAAAGAAGCTGAACCACTCAATGAAGGCACTGACGGATTCAAAGCCATAGATATGACGCTGCTACGTAAATGTCCATGCCCAGTTTGGTTACAACGAGTGAGTGATAAGCCTAGAGGAAAACGCCGTGTTGCAGTTGCTATTGACCCAATGACATCGAGTGCAGAGCAACATGATCTCTCGTTACGCTTACTTGAACTTTCTCGCTCAATTGCAGATACCTGTGACAGCCGCCTTCACATCATTTCTTGTTGGGAACATTACTTGGAGAACTATCTCGACAATCACGTATGGATTCAAGTCGATGAAGAACAACTCACCAACGATATTTTGAACGCACGAAAAAATCACCAGCAAGCTCTGCAGATGCTTATCGACGAATCTGGTATCTCAGGAGATATGGTGATACATCGAATTCATGGCAAGCCAGATGAAAAAATACCTGAAAATGTCGATGAGCTGGAAGTCGATGTGTTAGTTATGGGTACTTTGGCAAGAACCGGTATTTCAGGTTTTGTGATCGGCAACACCGCGGAGAATATATTGCAATCCATCAATTGCTCATTGGTGGCCCTTAAGCCTGAAGGCTTCGTCTCGCCGATAGGATAAAGCCACAAGTTGTTTTACTGATCCTACAACCTATTTCAGTGTTTTGAAAGTTCGCTTAAAAAAGCGACTCAGGAGGAAAGTATGAAACCACTATGTCCAATTTGTCATACGGAAATGCTTGAACGCTCCAATATCCACATCTGCCCAAGAAATGACATCGGTGATTGTTCTTTCGATGCCTTAAGTCTCGGAGAGAGCGAACCAGCTTCTTTGCTAAACCAGGAGCAGACAATGAGAGAATTACGCTCGTATACGGTATCAGAGTGCAAATAACCCTATGGTAATCTTGTAAAAAATAAAGAGTGCAGCACCGTTGAGGCCGTCTACTATTATTAGGCGGTCTCTGGTTGCACAGGTAGATAAATAAATCTGTCACCGCTATTTCCTGTTCACTGTCAACTCAATGGATGAGTGCTATTGAATAAACCAACTCTCAATAAACAGATTCAATTACCTAACATTTATTCACTAGCTTGGATGGCTTTTCCTCTGCTGCCGCTAGCTATTTTTGTCACGCTCATCGACCTCTATCAGCCAGGAGGGGTAAGTTGGCACGCCAGTTGGGTTCCAGGGCTAGGCATAAACTTAAGTTTTAAGTTGGACGGATTATCCTTCTTGTTTGCATGTTTGATTAGTGGTATCGGGGCACTCATTCAGACATACGCACTGGCTTATCTCAAGGGTACCTCTGCGCGGTTTTCTTTCCATCTTTATCTGACGCTATTTATGCTCGCTATGTTGGGGGTGGTGACGAGCGATAACATTGTTCTTCTTTTTGTGTTCTGGGAACTGACCACCATCACCTCCTATCTCTTGATTGGTTTTCATCATGAGAAAGACAAATCACGCAAGAATGCATTGCAATCTTTAATCGTCACAGGAGCTGGCGGCCTCACCTTATTGGCAGGCTTGATTCTGCTAGGTGAAATGGCTGGCAGTTATGAAATGAGCACCATTATTGAGCAAAGTGCAGTCATCGCGCAGCATGACTGGTTCGTTCCTTCACTCACTCTGATTTTGCTCGGTGCATTTACCAAGTCGGCACAATTCCCATTTCACTTCTGGTTGCCCAACGCTATGGCTGCCCCAACCCCTGTCAGTGCCTATTTACATTCCGCTACTATGGTTAAGGCGGGTGTGTATCTTCTTGCCCGAGTTGCGCCTATCTATTCGCACAGCGACATTTGGTTTTATACATTGGGTATCTTTGGCGGCTTCACGGCCATTTGGTGTGCATTACTAGCGCTTAAGCAGACTGATTTAAAGCTCATGTTGGCATACAGTACCAATGTAGCATTAGGCAAATTAGTTCTACTCATTAGTATCGGGACTGAGTTTGCCGTAACAGCTGCACTTCTGTTTATTTTGGCACATTCGTTTTACAAAGCAGCACTGTTTATGGTCGTGGGCAATATTGATAAAGCGGCAGGAACGCGTGACATTCGAGTACTCCATGGCTTAAAAACGGTGTTAGTACTCAGCCTCATTGCTGCCATCATTGCTGCCTTATCGAAATCTGGCGTTCCACCTTTGCTTGGTTTCTTGAGTAAGGAGTACATGTACAAATCTGGATTAGACGTCAATTTACTCACGACTGCCGTACTCTTTGTAGTTAACGTCACCATGGTGGCTCTCGCGCTTGCACTAGTCATTAAGCCTTTCTTTAGCGCACATGAGGGAAGCCCAGCGCCCACGAAGAAGATAGAAGTGAACAAAGGACTTTGGATACCAGCAATGCTGCTTGCGATGGCCAGCGCAATCGCACCGATATTAGGCTTAGAGTGGATTAACAACAACATCGTCAAGCCGGGTGTTTTGTCGAGCTTACCAAACTCAGCACCAGAAGCCGCCAAGTTATGGCAAGGGATTAACTTACCCTTAGTACTAAGTGTGTTTACTCTGCTGCTTGGTTATATTTTGTATCGCGTCTATCCAAGCTTATTGAAGAGTTGGCAAAGCAAATTCACGACACTGCCAACCGCAGAGTCCATGTTCGACAAGATAATGAGTAACATGATCCGCTTAGCACAATGGCAGACACAGTTACTACAGCAAAAACGTTTAAGCCGTTATGTACTGCTTTTCTTTGTTGTATTAGCTGGTGTGTTATTGAGCAGTCCACTGTCGGTTCCACAAGAGCGCTTTACAGCTTTAGGTGACATCAGCTTTTATGAAAGCAGTATTGCTTTGTTGCTCATAGCTTCAGCGCTCGTGTGTACCTTTACCACTTCCCGACTGCTGGCGGTGTCTTCCCTTGGGGTGGTGGGCTTTATGACGACCTTGGTTTTCATGCTTTATAGCGCTCCTGATGTCGCAAAGACCTTGCTGTTGGTTGAGACCTTAATGGTGGTATTTGTGGTGCTATTGATACGCCACATCCCAGGGTTATTGACAGTGCCTCAACATTCGATGCGCCGGAAACTTATCCATGGCGTCATTGCTGGTGTGATTGGTATGTCAGTGACAGCACTACTCATCAACATTACAGCGCAACCTTTAGATTCCACACTGGCCGATTTCTTTGCAAAGAACAGTGTTCCAGGTGGGCATGGACGTAACATCGTCAATGTGATTCTGGTGGATTTTCGTGCCTTCGATACCTTGGGTGAAGTCATCGTCGTTGTCATGGCTGGGATTGTAGCTGTGAGTCTATTGCAAACGCATTATCATAAACGCAATCGTATCCGCTCCCTCATTTTTGCAACGACAGCTCATATTGTGGCGGCATTGATGTTGGTATTTTCTCTTTATCTCTTGTTACGCGGTCATAACGAACCGGGCGGCGGTTTTATCGGTGCATTAATCGCCGTAATCGGTTTTGCGCTCCTGATGTTTGCCGAATCACCAAAGTATGTTCGCGAACGCTTGTATTACTCACCATTTAGTATCGCTCTATTCGGCATTTTCCTAAGTTTTGTGGCTGGTTTGATGAGCTTTGCTTTCAACCTGCCGTTTTTAACCGGTTTATGGTGGAAGGATATTTTACCGCTCGGCACGCCGTTAATATTCGATGTAGGTATTTATCTCGCCATTATTGGTGGCGTGATGGGGATGCTGCTGCGTGTGAATGAGGAGCTGGACTGATGGAAATACTATGGAGCCTTGTTGTCGGAGTGTTTGTTGCTTCTGGTATTTACCTCATGCTAGAGCGACACATATTACGTTTACTTTTTGGTTTGATCTTATTAAGCAGCGCCGTAAACATCGCGATTTTCACCGCTGGACGACTAACACCAGGGTTACCACCGCTGATTGATACACAGTCCATATTACCACCAGAAGGGGCGGCAAACCCGCTCCCTCAAGCTTTGATCTTAACTGCCATTGTTATTGGTTTCGGCCTGCTGGTTTTTGCTTTGATGCTGTTTTATCGCGCGTATTCAGAAGCAGACTCAGCGGATATCGATGCCATGCAGCGCTCAGAGGAGGATGAATGACAACGATTTGGCTGACATTACCTGTCGTGATCTCACTCCTCACTGCTGTTGCGATTTTTTGCGCAAAGCGAAGAAATGAATTGGTCGATGCGATAAGCGGTACCAGTGCAATCGCGACTTTAGTTATTGGTATCATGCTGACACAGAGTATTATTCAAAGTGGTACTCAGGCGGTGGCTTTTGGTCAGTGGGCAGCGCCATTTGGCATCGTCTTTGTGGCAGATTATCTCACGGTGGCGATGGTAATGGTGACAGCCATTATTGGTGTTATCAGTGTGTTTTACGCCATGGCAGATCTGCAAAGCAAGCGCTCATACGGCACCTTCCATGCACTCATACATGTATTGCTTTCCGGGGTGTATGGCGCGTTTCTTACTGGTGATATTTTTAACCTCTACGTCTGGTTTGAGGTGATGTTGATTGCGTCCTTTGGCTTAATGATCTTGGACGGTTCAAAGAAGCAAATAGATGGGGCTGTGAAATACGTAATGCTCAATCTCATTTCAACCTTAGTCTTTTTACTCGCAATTGGTTTGCTTTACGGTGCGACTGGCACACTGAATCTGGCTGATTTACATACCAAGGCCTCCCTAATTGCACCCGACACTAAAACGTTACTCGCCGCTCTATTCTTATTTGCTTTTGCAATTAAAGCCGCCTTGTTCCCTGTTTTTGCTTGGCTTCCCGCTTCCTATCACACCTTACCAAGCGCTGTTGTTGCCTTGTTTGCAGCCTTACTGACCAAGGTCGGGGTATACGCCCTCATCCGTACATTCACTTTAATTTTTCCGTTATCAGAAAGTGGATGGCAACCCACCTTAATGTGGGTAGCGGGGCTGACAATGCTGACAGGCGTATTAGGGGCGGCAAGTCAGCACAATATCAAAAGGATTCTATCGTTCCATATCATCAGCCAGATCGGGTACATGATCATGGGTTTAGCAGTCTATACACCAATAGCGATCGCTGGTGCGGTTTTCTACATCGTCCACCACATCTTAGTGAAAGCAAATCTATTCCTAATCGGGGGTTTTATCGAGCGTAAATATGGCTCTGGCAACCTCAATCAGTTAGGTGGCGTGTACAAAGCCATGCCTTGGCTCGCGTTCTTGTTTCTTGTACCTGCATTTTCACTGGCAGGTTTTCCACCGTTGTCTGGGTTCTGGGGTAAGTTTCTCGTTATCAAAGCGAGTTTACAGGCCGAGCATTACTGGTTAGCAGGAACGGCACTATTGGTTGGTCTACTAACGGTATTCTCGATGACCAAAATCTGGAATGAAGTCTTTTGGAAACCGTCGCCGCAAAATATAAAGCAAAAACCTCTGAATCAATACACGCAATGGCTGTACTACGCGCCAATCACAATATTAACCACGCTGAGTCTGATTATTGGTTTGGCTGCTGAGCCAGTGTACCAGTTTGCCATTCAAGCCGCTGAGCAGTTACTTGAACCGCAAGAGTACATCCAAGCCGTGTTGGGAGAAAGTCGAGTAGAACACCTCAACGGACATGCCACGGGAGGGACACTGTGATTTACTTTTTTTTGAATCTATTCCTCGCGCTGGCATGGATGTTACTCAATGGTGACTATACCAGTGTGAACTTTATCGTCGGCTTTGTTGTGGGCTTCTTTGCTTTGAGACTAAGCCAACCGTTTGGATTGGAAACCAGCTATTTCCGGCGCTTTCGATCTTTGATAAGCCTGCTGCTGTACTTCTGTTATGAGATGATAATATCGGTAGCTAAAGTTGTCTGGGATGTGATCACCCCCACTCATTTAAGTGACCCTGATATTGTTTATGTTCCGTTAGACGTTGAGTCGGATTTAGAAATCTCGTTACTCGCCAACATGGTTTCACTGACCCCTGGTAGTCTGAGCTTAGATGTCACATCAGATAAGAAGTATATGGTGGTGCATGCCATGTTTGCTCCCGAACACCAAAAGGTAATCAGGGAAATAAAAGATGGGCTAGAAAAGCGGATTTTGGAGGTGACTCGTGGCTGAGTGGTTATCAATGAGTATCACGTTTGCCTACCTAGGTTTATTGCTCAGCGTCGTCATGGCGTTCATTCGTTTGATTCTCGGGCCAACATTAGCAGATAGAGTAGTCGCACTTGATCTGATTGCATTTATCACTGTAGGTTTCATTGCTGTTTACACGTTAGACAGCGGACAAGCGTCATTGTTGGATGTCGCTATCACACTCGGCTTGGTCGCTTTCCTAGGTACGATTGCCTTTGCAAGGCTGATCTTCAAAAGAAAAGAGGACATGTCATGAACATTGCTGTTGGAATACTACTCTGTCTTGGCACCCTGTTTATTTTAATCGCCAGCCTCGGAATTTTGCGAATGCCCGATTTATACACGCGAATGCACGCAGCGACCAAAGCAGGGACTGTTGGTTTAGCTTCACTGCTATTAGCCGTCGCAATTGCAATACCGGATGTTACGGTCGTTTCAAGAGTCATTGGCACCATGCTATTTATTTTTATCACTGCACCTGTGGCTGCACACTTGCTCGGTAAGGCAACCAGAGAAAGTGGTTACCAAATCTGGCGCAAGAAAAATTAAACCGCAGAGTCTCCCTTTTCTTTATAACGCACTCTGCCTCGGTCACAACACCTCCAGTGCATATCAAAGCAGTTGTTGCAGAAAAGCCAGTTGCTGCTCTTCCTGCTCTGTCATTTGGTACTCTTCATCCGTCAGCGTACCGGAATCAAAACGACCAACTGGATAACTCTCAGCATCGCTCTGCCCATAACCTGCTTTTTCTCCGGGGTGACCTGACATACGTTCAATCACCACATCACGTAGCTCTAGAGCGATCTCGCCCTCTGGCAAGACTCGTTTAAACGCTTTTAACTCCAATGTTTGCTCACCCTCTGACAATCGTTGCTTCTCAACTAAAGACGCAATGGCTTTACCGCCTTGCTTGTAGAGGTTCGCACGGAGTCTGTATATGCCTTCTTTATCGATTTGTAACGTGACCGGAATCTTCATATCCGGCCCCTGAGCATATCCTTCTGATACCGACACCACACTCGCGACTGAATGATACAAACGCACATCGGCACTAACAATATCTTCTCCTCGCTCAAAGTCGACACGCGCGATTAATCTCAGCTCTTCAGGCCAATCTTTACCCGGCGTAATTTGCCACTGCATTTCATCCGCAGATAAGGTCGCGAGATTCTTCTGCGTAGCGACAGAGACGACCTCCAGTGAAGCACCAAGCACGGCTTGCTGCGTTTTGAGCTCAACCGCAATCTGCTCAGGATGGAAGTATCGATATTTTTTAACGCCCAACGAAGCCGTTGATTTGCCGTCCAATATCGGAGTTTCAACCACTTCGAATGCATTCCAGTTCAAGTAAGGACTGCTCTCATTAACTATCGGTTGAGAGTATGATGGGTATTGAAGGATTTGTTGATGTTTGATGGCCACTTGCTTTAATTTCAATGCCACTGCCTTCGTCTCGATAGAGTTTGCTCTCTTTGTCGAGGCCGGCTTTGAAATAACAAAGCGATTGTCCCCTTCAGGAAGGGGAGCAGCATCATGACCCACTTTTCCCCTAGGCTTGGCGTATTCGGATGTCTCAACGGGGTTTGGCCAAAAGATGAAGCCTGCTGCTGTCAACGCAGTGATGAAGCTGAATACCCATAACTTAGTCTTCATAAGGTTCTCCAGGAAATCAGGGCTGGGACATCATACTCAGCCCTGCATACGATCAGTTTAAGCCAACCGCAATTTCAGACATGGTGTCTTTATTAGACCCTTGTACGTACAGATATTTGGTTCCCCACCAGCCATTTTCTTTGTAAGTTGTAACCCCGACAGACTGTCCGTTGGCTAGCGTCACATCCGTCACACTAGAGGTGACTTCCCCTTTGTGTTTAGGGCCCACAACATCACTATGGCTGTAGTCGTCTCCCATGATCAACGGATAGTGCTCAGGCATAAAGTTAGAGACGCCTTTGCTTTGTGAGGCGATCTTGCCGTTCATCGCTAAGCTTGTTGAACAGCTGTCGTAACTTCCTGACTCTGCTGCGCCACAAGAGGAATGCGCCGCCACAACACCGTCATCATTGCCGGGAAGAAAAACCGACGTCGTTTTGAAATAGTCAGTCCCATTACCAATAAATCGAATTCGAGGAATGCGGTGCTCTGACAGACGCGCTATCTGGCGTGCATTGGAGACTTTTAGATCATTGAGTACACCTGAGTTTTCCTGATTAGGCATTTCCCCCAGCCACAGTGAAATAGCGTAGCGCATCGCACTGTTTGCCCAGCCTCCTCCTTCGATGATGTTGACCACGATATCCCCAAGCTCAGAGCCGCCACCAGCACCAGCAAAATCGTAAGTAGCGACAACATTCAGAGGCTCTAACCCAGCGTTAGTCAGCCAGTTTTCCTGATTGTCTAGCAGGTATCGTGCAACAAGGTCACCAGCGGAGTGCGTCACAAAAATACACCCTGACTGGCAGGTTCCATTGCGGGACAGCTCTTGGAGTTTAGGCCAAGCGTATTCGCTGGAGATTTTGCCTTCAACACGTTCATAAGCAGGCCAGTCAATCCGAGCGTCAGCGTATTGGAGCCAGTACTCTTTCCAGTAATCTTCACCTTCAAGCTCAACCTGAGCAGCATCAGGTTTGGACTGCAATTGATCCGATTGAAAGCCGTGAATAAGCACAACCTTGTAGTTTCCTATGGCAGCATGTGTGAAACTAGAAAACGCAATTGCCACTGCAATGGAGGCAATCTTTGTCATTATTTTCATGATGTTATTAACCTTTTCGTCCTGAAATTAGCGTTATTTGCTTTGTCATCAGCGAGCAAAATTCCAAACATCGAAACCACTTTTGCTCGTTAAATAGGATTAGTCTTCGGCTCTCTTTTATTCAACTCATCCGATGAGAGCCTTTGCACTAGGTTAAAAAAACAACACTTAGATGTTAATAAAATGTGATATCACAAGGGATTATACGAACAATTGATATGAATTTTTTTGTTTATGGATTAGGCATCACCAAAAAGACTCATTTTACTGACATGTGGATCACCTAATGAAATGCGTAACCATCCGAAATTCCTGACTTTTTATAGCAAAACCTCATTAGAAGCGTTTTGTCAGAACGCTGCATCACATAAACTGTTTACAAAACCCTAAACTGAATGTGCCATGATTACTTGGAAACAACCGCTACAAGATTTCGAATGGTTAATACATCAAATCTGGTATCTGGAGCTGGCAGCAGACGATGTCATCGAGCAGCAGCCAAGGCTCATCCCCAATCCAAGGGCTCATTTGCTCTTTACGCCGGACGAACAAAAATACAGTTACGACAGCGGCATAACGAAATTTGAAGGTAAAGGGAGTCACCTGCTTTCGGTGAGTGATCAATTACTGTCATTAGACGACTCTGTCCCACTAAAACGCATAGGTATCACTTTCAGGCCAGAGGGGCTGTACCTACTCAATTCTTCTGTCGGTCATCATCTTAACCAATGTGGCTGGCCTACTTGGTTGGATACGTTTTTCGGACCCGCACTCCACAACCAGCTATGGCAATCAAATGACAAATCAAATCTGCTTGACGTATTTCATCATCATTTCCACCAGCTCAACCTAAATAGCAAAAAAGACCGCGCTTTCTCTATTACACAGCAAGCGACCAAAATAGTAGAAAATCGCCTATCCGACTGGAGTATCGAACAGATTGCCGACCAATGTGCATGTTCGAGGCGAACACTAGAAAGGTACTTCAAACAAGTTACTGGGCTAAGCGTGAAACAATATCTTATGATGATGAAACTGGAAGAAATTGTGCTGTCTATCTATGAGCAAGATACCGAGCCCGACTGGGCTGAATTTGCACAAGCATTTGGTTTTAGTGATCAATCCCATTTAATCCGTCAGCTCAAAAACCAGCTCAATCGGACACCAGCTAAGTACCTCAAAAACCGAGACCTGACTATCGACATCTACGGGGATTTTGAATAGCACTTGTCGCAAATATCCAATTTTCGGCGCGGATATTGATCTACCATGCTGAGCAAATTGAGAGGTACACAATGACATACAAAAAACTAAAACGTGGTGAATCAATCTCCTTTGGCGACTCACTAAACATCAAATTGATTCAACGCGAAGATCTAAATGACATCATTCCAATGCTTAACGACCAAGAGGTAAACGCCTACTTATTCTTTGCTCCCGCAGAGGAAAGCATGTTCCACGCGTTTTTTACCCCAATCATTGAAAACACTGAACGCGCAATAACCAAAGGTGAATGGCCAGATAGCCCAACATTTGTGATTAGAGGCAAACAAGGCCATTACATGGGCATGTGCGGATTATCTAAGGTGATGTTTCTCGAAGGTAACTACGAAGTCGGGTATCAACTTCCCGTCCATGCATGGGGCAAAGGGATCGCTACTCGCGCCTGTCGTTTGCTCACTGATATTGCATTTACTGAGTTAGGTAGCCACAAAGTCAGTGCTGAGTGCTATGGCGCTAACACAGGTTCATACAAAACTATGGAGAAATGCGGTTTTACATTTGAAGGTCGCCAAGTTGACTACTACAAGGTTGAATCAGGATTCGACGATAAAGTGTATTACGGTATAACGGCTAAGCAGTATTGGGCACTAAACAAGTCCTAAAAACAACCTAGGTAAAGGTGCGCGCTTACCTCAATCTATAGCCGCCGACTCCGGCGGCTTTCTCATTCAGTCCAACCACTTCTATTTGACGTAATCCCGTGCTCATCGCTAGTATCAACCTCACAAATACTAGAATGATAAAAATTAATATGGCAGAACAAAAAGTACGTTGGGGCATTGTCGGGCTGGGTAAAATTGCACATCGATTTGCCGCCGATCTCACTCAGCATGTCGACAACGCTTATCTATATGCCGTCGCAGCCAGAGATGAACAACGCGCTGCTGCTTTTGCCCAGCAATATCAGGCTGAGCGCGCTTATTCTTCTTATCAAGCCATGGCAGAAGACCCAAATGTTGATGCCGTATACATTGCGACTATCCATCCGTTTCACAAAAGCATGGTTGAGCTGTTCTTAGATCATGGCAAGCATGTTCTGGTTGAAAAGCCGGCGTTCACTAACACCCAAGACTGGGACGACATGAAGGCACTGGCCGATAAACAAGACCTCTTGCTCATGGAAGCAATGAAGTCAGTGACTTTTCCAGCTTACCGAGCGCTACGGGATTTCATTCAAAAAAACAGTATTGAGATAGAATCAATCGAAGCGGCGTTCGGCAACTGGCATGAATTTGATGTTCAACAACAAATTTTCAACCCTAACTTATGCGGCGGTGCGACTTTAGATGTCGGCGTTTATGCGCTCTGGCTATACGCTGATCTTTGCCAGCTCAAACAGAGTGAGATCCAACCACCATCGGTGACCTATCAGAAGCACAACAATGAATCCAAGGTAGACGAAACCGTAGAGTTTACGTTTAGTCACGGTATCCAGGGTAAGATTGGCGCTTCAATCAGCCAAAACCTAAAACGCGTCGCGACAATACGTGGGACAGAGGTCGAAATTGTTATCCAAGATAAGTGGTGGAATCCAACCGTCATTGATGTCACTTACAAAGGTGAACATACCCAGATCTCACACTTACCTGCAGGCGGTGGATTTGAGTTTGAAGCTTCTCATTTATCCCAGCTGATCATTGATGGTAAATCGAGCTCGGACTTTGTTCCTCATGAAACCAGTCGCCAGGTGATTGCTCTCATGGAGCGAAGCCTAAAAGACAACGGATTCTCGCACTTACTGCACGCCTCTCATCAATAGTCATAATAGCGCCAAGCTTTTCATTCAGAATTGCCCAATGATCTCTCCAACCACAGGTAAGACAGAGGTGACGAGTAGCAACGCCATCAGCTTATTGAAAGCTTTCAAATAGGCTGGTTTGTCTAAGTATCGGCGTAACGAAGAGCCAAACACCAACCACACGCCAACACAAGGGAACGAGGCAATAAAAAACATCGAGGCGATGGTCAGGTTTTGAGTCATATACCCTTCACCTATTGTCGTAAATGCGGATATCGCACCAATTGCCACCACCCAAGCTTTGGCATTGACCCACTGAAACAAAGCTCCGTTTAGAAAACCAAGCGGTCGATTTCGAGCTTTCTCAGCACTCACACTGTCAGCCATGGCGATCTGCAATGCGAGATATAAAAGATAAAGCGTTCCCATGACTTTGACCGCCAAAGAAAGCTGAGGGAACAAAGAAAAAAGTTCGCCAAAGCCCAGCCCTACCAATAGCAACATCAAAGTAAATCCAACACAAATACCGGTTAACAGCGGCAGGCTGCGTTTTACTCCAAAATTCAGTCCAGATGTCATCACCATTATGTTATTTGGCCCCGGGGTCACTGAAGATGAAACCGCAAACAAAGCGACAGAGAGTAGGTATTCCATAATAAAAACCTCGACGTTTATTGGTTACTACCACCGAATGCAACCGAAAATAAACATTATAATGAACGAATGAATTTTATAATGAACACCAGAAAAACGTTTGTCAAATTATGCTATCGTTTTTTATAATGAACGGAAACACACTGACCAGAGAGAGCGTTGTGGATCAAAGTAAACCGCCAATCGAACAAATCGCTGCCACTCTTAATGCTGAAAGGTTGAATGCTGGCTTAAGTATCGCTGAGGTCGCAAGACGCGCTAACATCGCGAAATCGACGCTCTCACAACTCGAAAATGGCGTTGGAAACCCAAGTATAGAGACGCTCTGGTCCATCTGCGTTGTCCTTGACATTCCTTTTTCTCGTCTAATCGAAACACCAACTCCAACGACCAAAGTCATTCGCTACGGTAAGGGAGTGAGCGTGTTTTCGGAGCAAAAGGATTACCAAGCCGTGTTACTCGCAGCCAGCCCAGCGAATGTGTGCCGCGACATCTATTGGATTGAAGTCAAACCCGGTCAGCCATTTATCTCAGAACCTCATCACCCGGGTGTTGTAGAGCATGTGGTTATTGTCAAAGGTCGAGCGAAACTCGGGTTGCAATTGGACCCTCATGAACTAGAGGAAGGGGATTACATTTCCTACCCCGGAGATTTGCCACATATGTTTGAAGCGTTGGAAGAAGATACACGAGCAATGTTGATTTCAGAATATCGGTAGAAATGAAAAGGCGAGCAACATGGCTCGCCTTTCGCATTATTAGCTGTCAGTTCGATATCAAATTTCATAGAACCAAGAATCTTGCTGCAAATCCAGCAGCTCTGGCTCGCCCCCTTCAAGCTGGTACAAATGGAACTGTTGTAACGGCGGAGAGTAGACATGCAGCGTAACCAGAGGCTCATCATCAGCCTGCAAATTGGAAATTTGGTGAATATCGTTGTCTTTGCTGACAGTCACGCTACCTTGCTGGTAATGGGAGGATTGAGACGCGTAAATATGGCCGTTCGCTGCCGTTTCAAATAAGGTCTCTGTTGCTTCACCATGCAGTACACGCACGCCACAGGCGGTATTTAAGTGGTCATGAATTTTGCTTCTCTGACCATTTAGCCAACTCAAGATGAGCACTTCACAGTGGTCATTTTTAAACAGACGCTTTCGGCAATAACTGTCTTTATCAAAGCTGGCTAATGCCTTTATTTCAGTGTCATTCAAAGCCACGTTTTCAAGTATGAATCTTATCGTTGCAAGCGACAGTGGTTTGTTAGACAACTTAATTTGCTCCATAAGCTCCTGAAAATTAAGTCGGTAGTCGCTATCAAGTAGCGCAGCCAGAGCTGGAGCTTGCTCCTGAGTAATCGCTGAGTGTCGCAAATTGTCCTCCTCACACATCCTGTTATGTTTTGGCAAGTCGCCTAATGTCTATAGGTGATGAACGAGTAGACAACAAGATGCATAAAAAGTATCACATAGAAGTGCCGTTCGTAGAATGTCGTCACGAATTAACAAGTAATTAACAAAACACCCAATTGCTTTATTGAACCTGTCTCAGTCATACTTTAACCAAAAACGAAAAGGGCCTTGCGGTTAAGCAAGGCCCTTGTTAGGTTCTCTTCAATGCTATGACAGCTTAAATCGACTGACGATACTCGATAAATGAGCATTGATATCAGCAATACTGTGCGCATCTTCAAGTGCCCGTTGACCATTACTATCGAGTTCACCCACGATGTCATTAATCGCACTCATGTTACGGCTCAGCTCCTGCGTGACACTACTTTGCTCTTCAGCTGCGGTCGCAATTTGCGTGCTCAGATCATTAATCTCTGTCACGAAGTCAGTCATCACATCAAGACTTTCAGCTACTTCCCCTGCGCCTTCGGCTGTCTGACCGCATTTTGCTTTGGTGGAATCCATAGAATCAACAACTGATTGGCTACCTCGAAGCAAACTAGCCAATGCGGATTCAATTTCTTCGGTACTGTCTTTAGTTCGGCTCGCGAGTTTGCGAACTTCATCAGCAACGACCGCAAAACCACGCCCTTGTTCACCAGCACGAGCAGCCTCAATAGCAGCGTTCAGAGCCAGTAAGTTGGTCTGCTCGGCAATATCGCCTATGACACCCAAAATAGTATTGATACCATCCGTTTCCGCCGCCATCTTGTTCACATTCTCTGAAGCGACACTAACATCATCGACCAAGTCCTGAACATTGCTCTGCGCCTGAGTGACTGTCACCTTCGATGCTGAACCCGCTTCGTTAGCTTTATGCGTCAGCTGAGCCGTATTCGCCGCATCTGTTGCCATCGCTTCAGCGGTAGAGTTCATTTCTTCTATCGCCGTCACCACTTGCTCTGTTTCCTGTACATGGCTTTGGAGAATGGAGGAGTTACGCTGACTCTGATCACGCATACGATCTACACTGCCGTTCAACTGGTTAGTCGCTTCGCTGATTTCCAACATCATGGTTTGCAAACTAGCAATAAACTTATTCACACCTTCCGAAATTTGGCCTAAATCGTCATTCGTAGTCACTGTGATACGTTGTGTTAAGTCGCCATTACCTTCACTCAGCCCTGCGATGGTTTCTTTTAACACCAAAATAGGACGATACAGTACCTGCATGACAAGTAACGCAACAATAATACTGATCACCGTCGCAATCACTGCAGTAAAGATGGCCGCTTGCTTAGCGGACGCAAGATCAGCAAAGGCGATGTCTTTGTCCAGACCGACCACAAAATACCACTTCTTGCCCGCAATATTGATTTCATGGGAAAAGAACAGTTTTTCGATCTCTCCTTCATGGCCATCGTAAACAACATCCGTCTTCCCTATTGTTTTATTGGCGACAGTATTAAGCCAAGGGTATTTGTCTGTCTTGTTACCGGCCTCCACATCATCCATTGATGAAGCCAGAATGGTAGTATCACTATTTAGTATGACAGCAACCGCTCCAGGAATGTTGTTTGCACTCTTAGCAATCTCATTAAGGAAACCCAGCTGCATATCCACAGAAATCATGCCACTTAATGTCTTACGGACAATCGACACCCAATACTCACTGCCCTCACTGCCTTTATAAGGTTCAGTAATTGATGTCGTGGTACTTTGCCGCCCTGCCTGATACCAGCCCCGAGTGGTCACATCCCCATCAAACTTGTGGTTAGGCCATGAGCTGGCTTCTTGGTTCCAATACGCGTCACCATTAGTAAAGGCAACGACAGAGCTATTCAAATTAGTGGCATTAGCAATGACATGAGTGAGCTCAATAAAATCGTCAGGCGTACCCGTTATTTCTTTACTTTCAAAGTGCTTACCCAACTTCTCTAAACCACCAACCTTCTCTCCTAGTTGATCCGCTATCTTTTGTGCTTGCCCTTTCACGTAGCTTTGGTTTGAGGCGGTAATTAACTCCACCAGCGTCTCTTCCTGCTTCACATAAGCGACATAACTTGAAACAGATACAGATATGACCACCAGCGCAATAATGGAAATGAGCAATAGCTTTTTAAAACCTAGATTTCTCATCTCTTTTCATCCTATACACATTAATTTCATTATTCATAAGCTTTTCATACACCACTTCACTAGAGGCAACCGCAATCTAATAAATAGGTTTATTAATAGATTGTGGTAGGAATATGACCAAACACCAAATTCAATAACTCATTGAAACGACATTAATGCATTCACAGCAACGATATAATCGCAATATGTGAACCTATGCATCAAACAAAATGATTCTCCGTTGCTTTACCTTGATCCAGCTCACCACTCATTAAGCAACCAAATGAATATTATTTATTCATGACAAGAATCAATTTTCATCTCCAAAACATTGAATAGCCTTTCTGTTCACCTTCAAAATGAAAACACAAACTATAAAAATGGCTTAACAATGAAACTCAGCGACCTCACTATCAAATATAAACTGGCGACCATAGTGGCTCTGGCAATAATTTTTATCGCTATGGCCTGTATCTATAATTTGATCCAGCAAAGGGAATCTTCCATGAACGAGCGAGAAGACAAGCTCAGTGCTCAAGTGGGAGCGGCTATCAGCCTAGTTCAGTACTATTACGATCAGAGACAAGAGATCGGAGAAGAAATCGCTAAACAGCAAGCGTTAAATGCCATCAAGGCATTGCGTTACGACGAATCAAACTATTTTTGGATTCTAAACCAACAAATGCAAATTGTTATGCATCCAATTAAACCTGCATTAAATGGGCAAAATGCCAAGAGCTTCACAGACGGAGCGGGAAAGTTCCACTGGCGAGAAATGGTCTCTATTTCTCAAACCAGTGCACAAAAAGGGTTTCTTGACTATCAATGGAAAAGCCCCCAAGGCAAGCTTAAGGATAAGATCTCCTATGTTCAGCTGTTCCCAGAATGGGGTTGGATTGTCGGTTCGGGTTTACTAGTTTCTGATATTCAGGAGGCTTTTTATGCCCTTGCTCTGAAAGAAGCGTTTGTCGCTGCTATCCTTTCAGCAATCTTACTCGGCATGGGCTATACCATTTCAAACAATATTATTACGCCTTTATATCGGTTGATCGATAACACTCATAAAATTGCCGATGGTGATTTACGAGTTCGTATGAGTATGTCGAGAAAAGATGAATTGGGAGAGATGAGCCAACAAATCGACAAAATGCTCAGCAAACTGCAAGGGACATTACGTACCGCACACCAGTCAGCAGAACAATCCAGTGCCATGGCCTGCAATATTGCTCAAGCCAGTGAAGAAGCAGCGACCAGCGTTAATTCTCAGCATGCCCAGTTAGAACTACTTTCTACCGCGATGACTGAGATGAGCGCGACTATTTCAGATGTGGCAACCAATGCAGAAAACACCTCGGTAAGCACCAATAAAGTGGTCGAACATGCTCACCGTAATGATCAAACCATGCAAACCACTTCACACACTATTGCAGAAGTCTCTCGCAATATTTCCACCGCTCACGATTTGGTAACGGACCTGCAAACTGGCGTTAATGAGATCAGTAATGTAGTCGGGGTTATTCGCGATGTCTCAGAGCAAACCAACTTATTGGCATTGAACGCTGCCATTGAAGCAGCACGAGCGGGTGAACAAGGCCGAGGATTTGCGGTTGTCGCCGATGAAGTACGTAATCTTGCCAGCCGAACACAAAACTCGACCAATGAAGTTCAAATGACCATTGAAAAACTCATCGAGCAAGCAGGCAGAACCTTTACGGCAATGCAAAGCAGTAATGAAAAAGTCGACGAAAGTGTTGCGGCATCAACGAAAACACGTGAACAGCTTGATGTCATCGTCAATGAGATGCAAAACGCAAATGATATGGTCGCTCAAATTGCCGCAGCGTCTGAGCAGCAAAGTACCGTTGCTACAGAAATGAACGAAAATGTGTCCGGTATTCATCTGGCAGCGAATGAAGTGCTTCAAGCATCCCAGTCACTCGCAGAAGATAGCCAACTGATGGCGAATACAGCAGAACATCTCACAGCTCAGCTCAGGTACTTTAAAGTCTAACCCCTGCTCGAAAAATCCGCAGCCAGACGCCTCTGGCTGCGGCTTTTTAAACCATTATTTTTTACTTCTTCGCGTTTACCGCTTTGACGAAAATTTCTTGTGCACCTTCAACATTTAGTGCTTTTGCTTCTTCTAGCAAACTAATGGCTTTGTTTAAATCATTCGACTCTACCGCAGCGGTAATCGCCTGATGGTAGTATTGTTGAGTTTCTGGAACAGGCACCAATATTTGTGCTGAAGGCGATTTCTTCGTGTCTGAACTTATCTTTTGCTCGACGAGTTTCTTTTGGTTATATCCACTCAAAGTTAACGTTTTAACCTTCACGCTAAAAGAGCCAAGATTCGCAGCGTAGTACGTGGGATCCGTAACAATTGGCATAGGATCTCCTGTTTCTTGTGCTCTCAACTTCGCCGGATGAGGAACCATTATTCTTTCACCCAGATCAGAGTTGTCTGAATATATCACCATATAAGGGGTTTGAATCGTGTCTACACTTATCTGTAATTCAAATCTATTTCTCGCAAAAGCATCTGAAAATTTTATTTGGAAATCATCACGTTTAAGCGTTTTTACGGTATTAAAATCTTGATCGAGCAACTCTATGACTGGGATAGCAACACGGTTATCTTCCATATTGCTTCGTATCACTAGCTCAACAGCACCAGACTGAGAGTCAAACGCAAACGGAGCGAAATAACTTTTCCCCGTATTAAAATCAAACACTGGGGAAGCGGTATCTATGGTAAATTCCAGCTCTTCATTCTGTTTTAAGAAAATCCATGGGAATTCTTGACTTGTTCCACAACAAACTTGAGCTTGCACTGGAGAAAGGCTTTGCTCCATTAGTTGAGCATTTTCACTAGAAGCAGAACATCCAAATAATCCGATACCAGATAGCAGCAATATGAGGCTATTTCTCATTTGATTTTCCTTATTCTCGAAAGCACAAAAGGCAGTCTAACGACCGCCTTCCAAATTACATATTACCAAGTAATGGCCGATGGTTAGAACCAAATTTCTGCTTCAATACCAACGCGTGTTTCTGAATCATCTCCCCCATTACTCCATTTATAACCGCTATCGCTAGATGACATATAGGATACATAAGGCTTGATTTGTGGACGTCCCCAATAATCAGCATTGACAGTCATAACTGGTGCAAGGGTTGCGGTATAGAAGCTCGTATCTGCTTTTTCACGTCCCCAAGTACCATCAGAGCCCAAACTTTCAAGAGCGTAGGTAAATGTCGCTTCCATACGGAAGTTTTCGTTCACTTTATAAGAAGGAGTCGCACCAACAATTAAGCGAGATAAACCATCCTGAGAGCCCCATACTTGATTCGTCTCATCATTTGAAAGATCCCAGTATGTCACTTCTGTGCCTAACTGCAGTTTATCCGTAATGTTTGCAACACCGTAAGAAGTTAGGAAGATTGATTCATCATCTTTTTGCCAGTTACCACTCCACTGACCAAAGTTCACCCCGCGGTTTGCTGCAACACCTTGACCATAAGTCAAAGCTGTTAGAGACCAGCCATCAAAGCCATAGTAATCTCGAGAGTAAGTCACCGAAAGGCCAAATCCATCTTCTGCAGTGTTAACAGATTCAACATTGGTACGAGTCATCAGTTTAGCGTCGAAGTCAAAACGACCACCTAATGCTTCAAACCCGTAGTAGTAAAAGTCTACTGACGTCATCGTCGTACTACGTTGCTGATCGTCTAGACCATCATTTTTACAGCTGTAGTCATCACCAGTACTCGCATCTAGGCAGCTACCCTCACCTGAGTCAGCAGACACAACAGCAAGACCCATGTCATTGTACTGGATACCACCACCAACACCTGATGATTGTTTCCAAAACTCTTTAGTAATAATACCAGCTTGACGGTTAAGGTAACGCTTACCAGCCCAAACACTAGTACCTTCTTTAAAGTAAGATAAATCGCCTAGTTCAACGTAGGCTTCTTTAAATTCTAGCTGCCCGGTTTCAAAGTGACCTTCATTTCCTGATGAAGAGCCATAGAATCCACGACCATTTCCACCTTCGTTGTTTCCATACTCTGTTTTAAGAACATATTTAGACCAAGAACCGCTCTCATAATTATCACCACGAGTGACAGTGAACTCCACTTGGTTTGGGTTACCTGAGAAAGGAGCGCCGGCCGCACGGTAGTCACGTCGGTGTTCGTACGATTCGTTTAGCGCCAGAGACTGACCAACGTTATACAAAAGATGACCATAACCGTTAACTTGCCATCCTTGCTGAACTTTGTCTTCTGCGAAAGCAGAACCCGCTGCTAATGTCGCAGCCACTGCGGCAGCAATTACACTTACTTTTTTCATTTTTAACTCCATTTAGGGTTTATTATTCTTTTAGCTCACTCGTTGAATCGCTCTGAAAAGGCAGGAACAGAACCCATCAAAAAGAGAGGTAAGATGGGCCAAGCGATATCGCCTAAACCCCATTTGCTTCAACTGCTGACAAGTTTACTGATAAGGCTCAAGGCTGACTTCCTCCACCTAACACTTATTTTGGGGGGATGAGAAGGGATGAGAAAAATAACCGAACGCCGTACATTAGGCTTATGTCACAAATATAAGGGGGAGGAGGTATAAGATTCTTTTATAGCTTCCTCACAAAACGTCACATAGCTCACCTTTTACACAAAAAGGCGCCTTCAATTTGAAATAAAATTACATTTTTATTTTATACATAAGGTTCTTGACGTCTTAACAACAAAGCTATTTACTTAGTTCCAGTTACTAAATTACAAGCGTATAAAGCGATTAACCATGCCGTTCTCTCGCCCCTATCCTCTTGGCGCTACATTAAATCACGAAGGTTGTAACTTCGCGGTTTATGCTCCGAAGAATAAAGATCTCTTGCTGGCTCTGTTTGATGAAAGCAATCATTACCAAACCTATCCGTTGGAAAATGAATATGCAGGAATAAAACACACCTTCATTCCCAATATAAAAGCCGGTCAGAAATACGGATTCATTATTGTTGAAAAAGGAAAAGCGCACTTAATTTCAGATCCTTATGCAAAATCGCTGGATAAACCTCTTTTTTATTCCATTCCCTTTAATTCAGCGAAAAGTTTTGAATTATCAAAATGTGTGGTGACCGATGACCAGTTCGACTGGCAAGGTGTCAATAGACCACATCGTCCACGTGAAGAAATGGTGCTGTTTGAAACCCACGTGAAAGGGGTGACTAAACTCCACCCAGACGTACAACCAGAGCACCAAGGGCGATACCTTGGACTAGTCAGTGAAGCGATGCTTGGGTTTTATAAGCAGCAAAACATCAATACTTTGCAATTACTTCCTATTGCAGCTTGTATGCATGAAGCTCACTTACTCAAGATGGATAAGGTGAATTATTGGGGCTATAACCCTTACGTGTTTATGGCACCCGATCCACGCTACGCCGCCCAAGATGCAGTAACTGAGCTAAAAACAACGATTAGAGAGCTGCACCGACATGGTATCGAGGTCATTCTCGATGTGGTGTACAACCATACTGCTGAAGGGGATGCGCAAGGCCCAGTCTTTAATCTAAAAGCGCTAGATGAGCATTATTACGTTAAACATGCTGGGCATTACGCCAACTATACTGGCTGTGGGAATACCCTCGATTTGTCATATCAACCGACTCTCAACTTGGTCATGGATACACTCAGATACTGGGTTGAAGAGTATCAAATTGATGGTTTTCGTTTCGATCTTGCCGCGACGTTAGGTCGGGAAGGAGAACACTTCAATGCCAATTCAGGGTTCTTCAAGGCAGTAGCTCAAGACCCAGTTCTTAAAGAGGTGAAACTGATCGCTGAGCCCTGGGATATCGGCCCAAATGGTTATCAGGTGGGCAATTTCCCATTGGGTTGGAATGAGTGTAACGATAGATTACGCGATATTACCCGCAGTTTTTGGCGTGGTGATCAAGGCTACCTCAAAGAGTTTGCCACCCGTCTAATGGGCTCTCGTGATCTTTACAGTGCGGCTAACTGGCCGTACAAACTCACCGTGAACTACATTACTTATCATGACGGTTTCTCTATGCAAGATCTGGTGTCTTACCGCCAAAAACACAATGAAGCTAATGGAGAACAGAACCGTGACGGCCATGGCGATAATCGCTCTGACAACTATGGTGTAGAAGGTGAAACCGAGAACCCTATCATCACAGAAAAAAGAGAAAAGCAAAAACGCAATTTTATGGCCAGCTTGCTGTTTGCTTTCGGCATTCCGCATATCCTGACAGCTGACGTGCTCTCGCATAGCCAAAAAGGCAACAATAATGCCTATTGTCAGGATAACGAATTAAGTTGGTTGAATTGGCAAACTTCGCCCGAAAAAGGCGAATTCAAAGCTTGGTTAGCCAACATGGTTCAAGCCCGCCAAACTTATATGGTGCCATTTATCCGCGCATTCAGTGGTGAGAACAGAAATGATAACCGAATCCACTGGCGTCGTATTGACGGCACTTTCATGGAACACGATGATTGGAATCAGCTCAGCTCCGTTGCCTTGCAGCTCGGTATTGGACAACACGGCGACGAGTTGTTCTATTGCATCAACCAAACCAACGCTCCGGCACGATTTACACTACCAAGCGACAATGGACAGCAATGGACCATGGTCTGCAATACTGACAACCATGATCTCCACCAGACGATTGATCACAAGCAGGTACTTATTGCACCGGCTTCCATGGCCATCTTCCACGCGAAAGCTTAATTGGACGCAGTTCTGATGATCATTTATCAGAACTGCAACTATCTGCTTGAATAGATTTCCTTTTTCTCAAAGAATAACCTTACGCTAGTCAAACTGGCTGAGGAGGAAATAGAGTGAACAAAATCTCAACCACAGCTCTTGCAAAATTACGAGAGATCGAGCCAAAACAGTTGTTTCAAGATCTCAAGCTGGCGGGCTATATCAATCGTTCTGATGAAGCATGGGTATTGACGGAGCTCGGTCGAACGTTTGGTGGTGAATATGCTCAGCATCAAAAGTTTGGCCAATTCATTATATGGCCAGAAAACCTCCTGATTAATACAGTAGCCACCAGTGGTAAACCTCTCAGCGCGACTCAAATCGGGGAGCGATTCTCGCTCAGCGCTAAGAAAATCAACCAGCTTCTTCAGGAATTAGGCTGGCTGCAAAAAATGGATACGGGTTGGGAGGTAACGGCAAATGGCCTCAAAGTCGGTGGATATCAACGCCATGACAAAGAAAGTGGGAATCATTTTGCTGTTTGGCATGACTCAATTGTCCGCAACAAGCGTCTCAAACAATCAGTCATCGAGTTTTCAGGTCTGGATGCTGAAGCGCATGCTACCGATAAATCAATATCCAGCTTCCGGCAGAAATTCGAAGCCAAACACCGAACGCTAGATGGACATTATGTGCGATCTAAGGGAGAGCTCAAGATCGACAACTGGCTTTATATGAATGGCATCGTGCATGCGTATGATCGCCAATTACCGATTGATGAAGATGTGCTAAGCGATTTTTACTTACCGACTGGCAAAGTCTATTTACAATTTTGGGGACGCGATAATGGCGATTTCCCTGAGAATAAGAAAGCCGATATCAAGCGTATATATCACGAGCACCAATTTGACTTAATTGAAGTGATGCCTGAAGACATCGACCACCTTGATGATGTGCTTCCCGCGAAATTAAGAGAGTTTGGCATTACCGCCTATTAAAAAAACGCCTCACATGTGTGAGGCGTTTTCATCAAACTATCAGTTCAATTCAAACTGAATAGCGTCAATCAGCCAACCTGCAGTCCAAGCATTGATGGCTTTAATTTGCTTCCCTTGAGGGACCTCGAATGTTTCAACCTTGATTGGCGATGCATAACCTTTCGAGCCCATCATGACTGAAGAGCCATCTTTGAACTTAAATTTAAGTGCAACGATATGGTTACCTCCCCAATAGTAATGACCTGAAGACACTTCAATACTCTTAACTTTGCTCAGATCAACGGGGTGACGTAGTGCTCCACCATGTCCACCAATAAGCGCATTAAGTTCTGTACCAACAGCATCAATCGCAAGACCAGAACGTACGTAAAGTACATCACTTGTCGTCACTTCCGCTTTTTGAACATCACCATTCGGATAACCAAAGATCGGAGAGAATTCCGTTTTACCCGCACGTAGTGTGCTTGAGCGGTAAGTGTTGTGGCTTAACCAACTTGGCTGATACGTCTCAGGAATTTGTCCAGCCTGAGTGATATTAGTCAGGTTGAACGAATGCTGGTTCCAAATACGTGTCGCGTTTGTCCATGGCTTATCAGCTTGAGCAGACTGATACACATATACGCCCTTGTTAATGTTGTATTTGCTGTCGTAGTTGTTGGCTACCACAATCAGTTCAGCATTATCGTCACCCTCTAGGTCTGCAACGATTGGGTATTCCCACAAGGTTCCAGTCGAGTTATCGATCACAGCAAGCTCTTTACCTGTCTGACCATCAAGGATACGCACTTTGAAATGGTCCTGAACAAGCACTTCATCGATGCCATCAGCATCAAAGTCGTAAGCAGATACCCCTATCTTGCCACTACCGATATCATCGTTTTCAACCGACCAAACCAGCTCACCTTTTGCGTTGTACATGTCTACGGCTTTATAGCCTGCGTACACGATACCGATGCTGTCAGTACCTACTGACGTAGCCGTCTCAAATTGAACGCCTTCTACCAGCCAACCTTGTGACCACACATTCACACCCGTAACACTCTCACCTTCAGGAAGAACAAAGCGTTTCGTTTGCAGATGGTAGCTATAGTTTTTCGATCCCAGCATGACTGAGGAGCCATTCTTCAGAGAAAACTCCATGGCCAGAAGGTGGCGACCACCCCAGAAGTACTTACCGTAAGTGACGTCAATAGCTGTCACTTGCGAAAGATCGATAGGATCGCGAAGCGCTCCACCGTTACCGCCGATCGTGTTATGGGCTTCAGTACCAATCGCATCGATAGCCGCGCCAGAACGAACATAGAGCAAGTTTTCATCGCTAACTTGTGCCGACTCCACATTGCCTTTCTCATAACCAAAGACTTCTGATTGCTGAGTCACTGACTCACTGTAAGCCGCTAGGAAACTTGAAACCGCTTGAACGCCGCCACCTGGGTTGTTCTCGTTAGTGATTTCCCATTTAGTTGAACCATCATGTTCCAATACCGCCAGAGAGCTCTTTTGTGCAGACGAGTAGCTTGCCGGAACAGAAACCACCAATTCTGGATGCTTGTCTGAATCTAGATTCACCAATGAAGAGAACCAAACTTTGTCAGCAGCACTGTACTGCCAGTCAACAGCGCCTGAGCTTTGGAATAAAGTGCCGTCGGCAAAGACTTCCTGACGATTATCACCATCAAAGTCACCACTGATTGATGCTGGAGACCAGTTATGGCTAAACACTGGCTGACCAGATTGATAATCGTAAACACCATCAGCAGACAGAATTTCGATATCACCATCACCATCCAAATCGGCTAAAGCGATGTCACCCACCGTTTTCCAGCCAGATTCAACCGTCGCAATCTGCTTCTTCACATTACCATGATTATCAAGCACCTGGATGAAATCGCTGCCAGTACTGGTTGTGACAATTTCCACGATACCATCGTGATCTAAGTCTGCAACTGCAGGACTGTAACGAGCATCAGCAACAACACCGCCGTTATCGTAGCTCCATAGCTCTGAGCCATCCACACCGCTCAGCGCACGAACTAAACCACCACGTGAGTAATTGCGACCTTCAAACGATACAATAATCACATCAGCGACATCTTGGTTATCGATTCGGCCGTCACCATTGTCGTCGTTAAGCTGACCGGTTACTGGCGTGACCATTACCTGATTTGACTCAGGCTTAAAGCTGCTGCCTTGCCAAGACCATTTTAGTTCAGTTTCAATTTTTTTATCTGGCTCTGAATAAGCAAGAACTCGCATCGAACGAGGGTTAGAAAAATCTAGGATCTCACCGTTGTAAGCCTTCACTGACTCAAGCTGTGTATTTGACTTGTAACCGCCAAACACCGCTAAGCGATTGTAAGAAAGGTTATCCCAGTCACTTAGCATCACACCAAGTCCCTCTGGAGCACGCACCTCTACTTCATGACCTTTGATGTACTCTGGTAATGAGTAACCAGAACGTTGACCTTCTTTTAGACAGTAACGTTCATTATTCTCTAGGCTGACAATACACGCCTCTGGGTATTGCTCAGACGCCAATACTCGCATCGAACGAGGCTTAGAAAAGTCTAAGTAACGACCATTATACGCTTTCACATTTTTAAGTTGTTCGTTTGACGTATAAGTGTCAAAAACGGCAAGTCTGTTGTATGACAGGTTATCCCAGTCACTCAACATAACGGAAACACCACTCGGTGCGAGTACATCGACCGGGTGCGCATAAATCCAATTTGGAAGTGAATAACCTGAGCGCTCTCCCGCTTTAAGGCAATACTTCTCCCCCGACTGCTGACTGATAATGCATCCCATAGGTTCGGAAGCATAGGCAGGCAAGCTTATGTTGGCTAAGGCAAATGAGCCAAATACCACTGCTAATAATTTACGTTCCATTTAGAACACCCTTCGCTGATTTGTTGCCAAATTAATGTATTGCTCAAGACTGGCGTAATTCTCCCGTTACGTTGCTTCACCCAGAAATAAGCGGTTAGATTGTTTCGCGCAGATTATCTGTATGTAATTTGTTCTGTTCAACAATTCAGCGAGAAGAACATGCCTCAATAATGAGACATCTTAGAAACGAGACATTTAAAGTGGGATATCGCTTCATTTAACAGACAAAAGATAAAAACTTTTATCTCAGTATCCAACGACGTATAGAATGGCAACCATAATTCGAGAAAACGTACCGACGCCTAAGCTAGGTCAGTTTATTATGCAAATACCGTTATTTATCATTGCCGCCCTTTTCGCACTACCCGCCCTATCTCAGGATAAGGTGTATCGGCTGGATCACTTTGGTGCGATTAGCAATGACTCCCAAGACGATAGCCAAGCGATTCAAACTGCTCTATCTTCTCTCAATCCTGGAGATATTTTGGTTATACCTGAAGGTATCTATGATGTGTGTCAAACCCTGTATTTAACGAATACCAAACAAATTTCTTTAATTGGCAGCCAAGGGGCAATCTTACGTAAATGTTCTGACTTTAGTGGCGAATATTTACTGTACATCAAAGAGACTCAAAAGGTGTTCATTGGGGGGATTCATTTCATCGGCCTCAATAACGGCAATATAACACAAGTCTGGGGAGAGCAAGGGGTTTACCTTGCCAGTACCTCCGACTCTCACCTATCCAATAATACTTTTGAAAATTTTGGCGACGCTGCATTAAGGGTGACAACCGGGCCTAACCCAACGGACTCACTATCACAAAACGCCACCTTATTCGCCAATACATTTCGCAACTGCAGTCAGGTAACCACGACTCAAGCGACTCAAGGTTCTAGCGCTCCAGGTACGCAAAACATTACTTTCGAATATAACTTGTTTCAGGCTTGTACCCTCAAGTTATCAAGCCGGAAAGAGGTTCAAGGCGCCCTTGTTTATCACAATACTTTTAAGGAGATAAACAGTACCGCATTAGAGTTAAGTTATTACTCGAATGTATCAGTAAAAGATAATAATTTTGACGATATTACAGGGTTTATTATGAACGTTTACCCTAATACACGAGCAGAACAACCAGTATATTGGGGGAATATTGAATTTCACAATAATGACATATCAAATAGTACAATGGGGATCAGGCTACAAAGCTTTACATCTAATGAGTCTCCAACCAAATCAGTAGAAAACATTTCTATTTCTTACAATCGATTCAGCAATGTAACTTGTGAAAATATAAGCGAAGAAAAGTATAAAAAAATAATCAGAACTTATAGCCAGAATAGTAGTTACTCATTTGATAACATCAATATTATTGGTAACGAATATGATGAAGAGTCCGGTTGTGATTTTTTATCTATTGATATGTCATCTGAAAATATCAATATTGAAGAGAACAAGAAAAAAATAATAGTCGGTGAGAATTAAGCCCTGAAAATCAGGGCTTAATAAGATAAAGGTTAGTCAATAATAGCAGAATCACCTTTGTATACTTTAATAGCGCCTTCGACACGTTTGCCACTGTCCACATCATACAGTTGAGGCACGATAGTATATTCACCATCTGGGTAACTAGCATCTAAAGTAAATCCACGGATAATGCTCAGCTCATCAAAAGCTGACACTGACTTAAGTACGCGAGCATGGACAGGGATAGCCAAACCATCAGGACCGATTGCGGTTACCCAAAACTCAATATTCGCGGCTTCTTCTCTGGTATTTTGAGCTTGTAGATCAAGAATCAAATAACCGCCTTCGCTTGGGTACACGGTGTCGTTCACAGCAAATGCTTCAAGTATTAAGCCATCAATAGCCGCTGGCTGTTCAAGGCTCACACCCTTGGCAAAGGTCTCTGATTTAGAGAAACTTTTTCCTGTTTCGACATTTACACCTTCAACAGAAACTTGATACAAACCATCGTCCATATATTCTCGAACCCAAATACCGCGTTCAATATGAAGAGCTGAGCCTTCTTCAATATTTTCACTGTCGAATTCAGAACTACTTAAACCAACAACTGACTTAGCAGGAAATACAATACCTTTAGGTCCTTTAACCGAAACCCAGTATTTAAGGTCAGCGTCATCTCCACCGATATTGGTTAAGTCAATACTTGCAGATAAATAACCACCTTCTGTTGGTACTTGGCTTTTAGAAAGTTGAATTTGTGCATCAAGAAGAAATTCTTCATTCTCTGATTGATTATCTGCAGCAAATACAGACAAAGAAGTGCTCAACGCTATACTACCCGAAAGTAGAGCGGCAATTAGTTTTTTCATTTTCACACCAGAATGTTAGTAAAAAGGATTATTAGTACAACAAAACAAAGCGTAACAACTGAATGTTTTACATTCAATTTAAAAACTAAGTATATTTATAGTATTCATTATACTTATTAATCAAAGACAAAGTTTTCAGCCGTTACATCAAAAGAGTGACCCAAGTCGCAATACAAAGAGAGAGGGGGAGATTGATTATTTACCCCAACGCTCTTTCAATAATAAAAAAGCAAATTTTGAGTTTGTGACCAAATAACGTTTCCACATCCTTCTCGGTTCCTGAATAACACGGTACAACCACTCAAGCCCTGCATTTTGCATCCATGCTGGAGCTCGATTGACTTTGCCCGCTACGACATCAAATGTGCCGCCAACACCCATAACGAAATCAACACCCAGCTCATCTCGCCACTTATTAATAAAGTTTTCCTTCTTAGGTGATGTAATGGCGACAAACAGCAACTTTGCTCCTGAGTCTTTAACCTTCTTCACCAGAGCGGCTTCGTCATCCCAAAAATACCCATGGTGATGTCCCGCAATATTAAGATTTGGATGATTGCTTTTCATAATCTGAGCGGTTTTTTCGACCACCTCTTGCTTGGCACCAAGAAAAAAAACTGGAAACGCCTCTTTCTCCGCCATAGCATTCAACTCATAAAATAAATCAACGCCAGCCACTCGCTCTGGGATCTGATGTCCAACAAACCTAGCTCCCCAGACAACCCCCATCCCATCGATATTGATGATGTCACACTCGGTCACTGATTGAGCCAGTTCTTGATCCTTCTTCATGTTCACCAATTTAGCGACATTAACGACTACATGCTGAGTAAACTCACCGGTTTCAATACGACCTTTAATCGCTTCAACCGTTTCAGACATAGTCATGGTGTCCATTGGGCTACCTAGAAAAGTTACTCGGCTCACGATTTATCTCCTTTGTGATTCTTTAAATAAACACTCATCGACAGGTACATCCAAGCCTGAGTCCAACGTACATAATTAATTGCGTTGGTTGCACGTGCACTCTTTTGATAAACGAATTGTTTCTTGTCTGAAAGGTAAAGCTCTGCAATTGACCAATTGAGCACTTTGCCTGCCATGTCTACATCTTCCTGCTCTCCTCCAACCTTGATCAAAGTGATCACCGCCTGCGCGACTGAGTGTGGATCAAGAGGGTAACGATTATTGTGGTAATACTTTGCCGTCCCATCAGCTTCAAAAAGATGCGTTTTGTAGTAAGCCATGCCATGACCAATTGACTCGTCAAATTCATCGGTTTGCAACGCGCACTTAAGCTCGTACAAAGCTTCCAAATTGTAACCAGTATGAAAGCCATCAATAAATTGGTGATGGCTACGTGCGCCATACACCCAACTGCCATCAGGTGACTGTTCTTTCACACTTTGCCAAGCAACCGATCGAGCTAACTCACGATATTCATTGTTCTCGGTCTCGGATGCGACAAAGCCAACCCAAGCAGCGGCCCACAAGCTCGCGTTGTGAACAAATGCTTTTTCTTCAGGAATATAAGCAAAAAACTGTCTTTGCTGATCTTTTGTATAAAGGTGTTCAACAATAAATTTGGCGCTGGAACAGGCGGTATCCACGTATTTTTGCTTATTGGTCAATTTACCGAGATCAAATAATGCTCGGCTGACGTAAATTGTCGATATAACGTTGGGTTTGCCTTTAGGTACGAAAAATGCCCTCGCTTTCCAATCAAAGTGATATCCCCAACATGATGCTCCCCATGTCTCGCGACAACATTGATTCTCTAGCAACCAATCAGCCAGTTTCTCAGCCTCTTTAAGCAAATGCTTCTCCTGGGTCACTTGGTACTGCTCCAACATCCCAGAAATAAACAATGCAACCCCTTTAGGGTTACGCTTCTTAGGTACCCCAAGAAGATGGCGCATATTGATGTTCGAGCGTTTGAACATCTGAATCCATGCAAGGCCAAATAGCGAATTGCGCAAACGTGGAAACACATCAAAGAGACGAGCGTTTAGACCATCAAATGGATCATAACCCGCAAAATCATTGCTTGAAGCATCAGCTAACAAGCAACGCTGAATATCAGTGATCATGCGCGACTCCTTTGGATAAGCACGGCATCATAAATACGTTGCACTTGAGGAATAATGGCTTGAACAGAAAAATGCTCATCGAATTTCTGTTTTGCGTTCTGGGTATAGTATTGGTTCATTTCTTGGTTGTTCAGTAGTTCAATAAGTGCATCGGCTAAGGCGTCTGCATCACCCGCATCGACAAGAAGACCTTCCTTGCCGTTGGCAATTGCATCCGGAATACCACCTGCATACGTCGATACCACGGCAATTCCAGCCGACATGGCCTCCAATACGCCCATTGGAAAACCTTCGTTGTAGCTAGGCAAACAGTAGATTTGGGTCCGCTGCAGCACATCGAGTTTGTGTTGACCCGAGACCCAACCTAAGAATTCCACTTGTGCTTCCAATCCCAAATCCCGTGCCATTGCGCGGTACTTCTCAACCTCACCATCTCCCCCAATCAATAGCTTGACGTTAGGGCATTGCTGTTTGACTCGCACCATCGCGGTTAGCAGATCTTGGATCCCTTTTCGCTCACCCACTCTGCCAAGGAAGCTAATCACCGGTGAAGGGTTAGTTTTAGCGGGAAGTTCAAGTGATGGAACAGCGTTGTATACCAATTGAAAATGCTCTGAGCGGGTAAAAGTCGCTCGCGCCCAATCTATCCATTGAGAAGAAAGGACAATCACCACATCCGCCATTTCAAATGTGTCACGTATGTGTTTCTGCCTCTTCTCATCGCATTCATTGGCGTAAAAATCACGAAACTCTGCACCGTGCAAATGCAAAATCACTTTACCGCCGAGGACTTTAATCAACCTAACTAGTAATGCTTTTCGTAAGTAGCTACCTCGTGAAGCAACATGAATATGTGCCAACCCCACTCGGTAAAAAACAAAGTAATAAATGACTTTAACTAGCGCGCTGAGATAACGCATCAGTGCGCCCAAAGAACCAAAACGATTGTTAGTAGAATGCGTTGCGATCAAACGAACGGCATTATCAGACAGAAAGCCTGCTTGTTGATAAACATTCAGCACAGTAGCAATGCCACCTTGTCCTTTAATGTCAGTCGCAATAGTTAGATTGATGTTCTTTTTCAACTCTGGCTCTCCACACTGCATATCGCCTGACGCACCTTGCCATTTTTCGTTCTCGGTAATGCACTCACTTGATGCACCTCGACTTGTAGGCTTTGTCCAACTCGTTCCTGAGTATTAAGGATCAATTGCTGCTCCTGCTGAACTGTAAATTTAGTTTGATCAACCACAGCGAGCACTTTGATTAAATGCGCTTTGTCTTGAACAAATTGGCAACTGATTAACCCTTCTACCCCTTTAGGAATATGGTTGAGAATATGAATTTTCTGACCATCTTCTCCAAGCAGATAGTCACCAACCCGCCCTTCAATTTTTTTAATTACAGGGTAAGTTCTGCCACATAAGCAACGTTGATTTTCGGCCAAAACAACGTGGTCACCTGTACGGTAGCGAACCAGAGGATAGAGGGCATTATTGTAGTTAGTGCCCACGATCTCATGCTTACCCTCTTCCGTTTGTAGGAATTCAACATGAGAGTAATCTGAAATGAGGTGGTAATGACCGTACTCACAGCTGCCTATCGCAGCAACACGCTCAAATAGCCCATACCAATCAAAGACCTTGCATCGAAAACGTTTTTCTATCACTTGGCGATCTTCATCAGACAAAGATTCAGAGGAAGTAACAATCGACTTTAACTGACCTTTGTAATACTCATCTTTGCTATCCAGAAACTTGGCTAACGTAGCAATAGAAGATGGGTATGCTTGGATTATGTCTACGCCATAATCCTCCATCGCTTTGAGATAACTCGGAATCGCATCTGACGTGAGGTGGAACGACGACATGACAATCATGTTTTCAAAGATAGAATAACGCCAATAAGGCCCCTCTTTCTGCGATAACGGCACAACCATATCGCCTCGTATCCAAGCTCGCTTATCGCCTTTCTGGTATCCTGCCCACTCTAGGTGACGAGAGACAAAAGCTTGTTCTCTGAGAACTGAGTCGAGATCTTGAGGGATAGAAAGAGGTGTCCCAGTCGTACCACTGGTGCTGCCTTTCACCGTCACTTTAGGGTTCAAACTTGTGTTAAGGAAGGCATTCGGTGAGGCTTTGACATCTTGTTTATCAATAAAATCAAACTGGTCTAGTTGCTGCTTGTCTCCATAAGCACTCACATCTTTCGCACGCTCTAGAACGGCTTCCAGTTGCTTGTCACAAAATACCTTTAGTGCATCATGAGAATACTCATTTTCTCTCAGTTGCTGCTTTAAGCCAGCAATACGACTTTCACTACGAATGGCTCCACGAACTAAGTCACGCAGAGACACCATAATGTTTTGAACAAAGACAGGAGACTTCTTGTAAATGGACGAAGTATACACATCAACGCCCTCTAACCACGGGTATCTTGCAAGAAGGGGGCTGTTCCTTCAACATCAGCGCGGTTATCGTGAATGTCATAATCATTATCTTTCACCCAACCAATGATCTTGGCCGGAATTCCCCCAACAATGGCCCCCTCAGGAACACTTTTCGTCACCACACTATTTGCGCCGATGATGGCATTATCACCCACAATAATCGGGCCAATTAAAACGGCTCCAGGGCCAATAAATACACGGTCACCCACTCTAGGGACTTCTTTAAATGGTCCTTTACCGACCGTTTTGCATCCAATGCCGATGCTGCACTGCTCACCAATAACCGTTTTGTCATGCAGTGATACACCGATACCTTTAACGACAAAAAAGCTGCCTTTACCGATATGACATTTAACAGGTACTCGACAGTTATAAAACATGAAAATAAATAACTGGAAAAGCTTGGGAATCAGCGGGACTTTTTTCAGATAAAACCAGCGCGCAATTCGATAAATAGCAATAGCATTAGGCATGTGTGTAACCCGAGTTTAATTGAGAGTTCTGAGAATCTACCCACTTTTCACGCAATGACTTGCTTAAATACAGACAGGTGAAAAGTAGTAATAAAGTTGGTGTTTTAGTCGTCAGGGAGTTGTTGGTAATACTGATTACCGCAAACGAAAAAACACTCATTCTTTCAATGAGGTTTCCTGTGACAGCGAAATAGGTCAGTGGCACATACACCACTAAAAACAAAGGAATAGTCCCTACCAAACCAAAAGTAAATATCCAGCCAATGAGGTAGTTTTCGATCACATTGATACCAATATAAAGCTCAATCGATTCCATCAAGCGATGACTTGCACCTAATAACCACTCTCGGAAACTAAGCTGGTCAATCAGATAGAACACATTCAATCGCGCAGACGCACTACCATCGATATAGAGTTTTGAGGCAATGCGCTCCGTGATACCCGAAGACACCAGCAAATATGCACCAGCCCAAAATGCGAAATACCCGATCAGCATAAACAAGGCAATTTTTTGTTTATTGTCTGGAATCCCTTGGGTAATGGCTCTCCACAACATTGGTGCCATGGAAACCGATACCGCACAAATAAAGATAGCCAGCGCCGCTCTCCCCCCAAATGCGAATAATGCGAGCGACACAATCAACATATAAACAAAACTAGGTAGCTTAGTTCTACTTGCCACCAATAGAGCAATGCTGACCGTTACCAAGGCGTTGTTGAGCGGGTGGGTCAAAAAGGCCGTCGAGCGAAAGAATGAAAACTCTTGGAACTCAACATTAACCAGACGGAAATGAAGCATGTACTCCATCACAGCGACAAACGAATTGAGCAATATCAGGTAGGCAATCAATTTAAGCAATAAGGATTTTTGATTGTCAGTAAGATAAGCAAGCAATGGGACAATCAAAACTGGCGCCAAAAAAGTATTGATCAGATATGCCATCCCAGATGTGCCGTGTATAGCAAAACCGTAGAGGATCACAAACACATTACACGCCAGCGCCATCAGCCAAAAACGGTAGTAGTTACCCAGCCTCAGTGCAATTCCTTTAATGCCATCAAGCAGAAAAACCAACCCAAAGCCCAAAAGAATTAAGTAAGAGTACAAATGAATCTTAAAGAGAGGTGATCCCCCCTGAGAAACGTAAGGTACCCCAAGGTCCTCTAGCAAGTAACCACCAAGAAGAATTGATGAAGCGATAGCAACAAAGGGCAACAGGTAAATCCTAGATAGCACGCTGACGCCCCCTTAACTTAAGTAGCGAGGTTCTGATCTGGAAACTGTTCAAAAGCAGATGCGTTAAACCATACGCGACTAAAGCAGTCATTACTAAAAGAGCCAAAGTCAACACACTGCTATCCAACTCAATATATTGCTTAGCTTGAAGTATTGCCAGTGCCATAACCGCTGTCGCAATCATTGTTCGCAACAAGGCTTTAGGTACCGGATAATGATAACCAGCTTTCCAACCTATCCATGCTGTCAGCAACAGTCCAACAAACATAGCTATCACAATACCTATCGCTGCACCTAATGCACCAAATTGTGGAATCAAAGCAAATGCGGCCAAAACTTGGACCAACAAAACAAACGCCATGATCAAAGGCACATACTTGGTCTTCAATGTAAACTGCAAACCATGATCGAAGAAATGTGCACGTAAGTTAAAAAGTAAGGCAGCAGCGGCCACCAAGTAAAACGTCGTCAGATCAACATTCCCATAGGCGTCACCGAGAAAAATACCGACAAGCATCGGCGCTAATAAACACAGACCCGTATACGCCGGTAGACTCAAAGCAATCAGGAACCCACTGTATACTTTGTGTTTAGCGATTAAACGTGTTCGATCTTGGGTAAGCTTGGTGAGTTCTGGATAAAGAGGCAATGCAATAGCCATAAAAACCAGAGCCATAATGCCAAACAAAAGATTCGCAATCGCGGCATATTGCCCCGCTTGCTCAAGCCCGGTGAGGTTAGCAATAAAAATACGATCACTTCTTGCTGCCAATATACCCAGTAAACCAGACAACATAAGCGGTGCGCCGTAAGAAAATAGCGCTTTCTTAGTTTCAGTGTTGGTCGCTACTCTGAGGTGCCACTCTCCAGCTCGAAGGCTGATAACGGCTGCTACCGAATAGCTCATCACTAAAGCAAGTAAAGCCATTTCTAATGCAGGTATAAAAGAGAGCAATACTACTGTCATGACGATTGATAGGACAGCTTGAGTCATAACAGAACGACGGTAATACCCTGACTCTTGGTTCACGCGTGCATATTCGATCACAAACAAATAGATGACTTTTGCGACGAAAAAAGCATACACAGCAAAAAAGACACGCCACTCAAACACACTCAGCAACGCCACTAAGGCAGCAATGACAAAACATGACAAGAGCGTGTTACCGATTAACCAACGCACAAGCGTCGCGCTGATTTGTATTTGTTGGTCCTGTTCAGCGCTTGGGTAAAAACGAATGAGACAGTTGTTTATCCATTGAACTAACACTGAACGTGACGCTTCCACAATGACCATCAACACGGCGAGAAAGCCGTATTCTTCGGGTAACAGAAAACGCGTCTGTATCGCAATAAGTGCGAACAGACTTAAAGCTGAAAGGATCTGAACAGGTGCATAAGTGAGCAGCTTTTTAATCACAACAGCTCTCCATACAGCCTTTGATAGTCATCGACCACTGCCTGTGGTGAAAACTTAGCACTCAGAGACTTTGTATCAACAGCGGGCAAGTTATCTAAAAACTGTAAAACGTTTTGAGCTTCTGATGCCGAGCCATCCGCTAAGGTATAGTGGACACCAGCGTTACGGAAAAACGCCTGCTCCTCCTGTAAAATACCGACTGCAGTAGCGATAACGGGTAAGCCTGACGCTAGCATCTCTAAGGGTACAAGACCGAAAGTCTCTTCACGTGAAAGAAATACCCCGACATCGGACTCAGCGTAGATTTGCTTAATTTGCTCAACATTCATTGGACCCAGCCATGAGATTTTATCCGCTACATTAAGCTCTTCAGCCAACTTGTTTAGCTCTGACACATAGCTCTCATCAACGGGACCAATGATCTTCAGGGCAGCATCAAGACTGGTATTTAGCTGAGCAACTAACTTGATGATCTGATCCACCTGTTTACGTGGAGTAATTAACGAACAAGTCACCAAACGCAGTGAATCTGACTGGAGTCGGTTGGTTTGCTTAAAGTAAACATCATTGACTGGATTCCCTACCTTACGTGCTTTATGGCGCATAGCGTTTGGTAGAGAGTCAAACAAGATATCACCGACATAGGTTAATCGATCAGCAGATCGTAAACTGATAGCAGGTAGCAGGGTTTCAAAAATCAAATCATTTAACCAGCCGCGACTTTTTCTGGCTACCTTTCCTAATGAATGGAGAGTAATCACTGAACGGTGATTGCGGCTTGGTAGCAGTGGAAGACTCGGTAAATGACTATGGATCACATCGGGCTGGAAACGACGAGCCAACTTCCTTAACATCACGTTTTGGAAGACAAATCCAGGTACAGGTACCCCTAATACTTTCCCTTTCTTAGCAATAAAAGTGACATGCGTTTGTTCATTAAGTTGGATTCTTTTATTCAACTCTTGTTTAGATGCACCCACTTTGATTGCCAGTATTTCATACTGATAACCTTCAGGAGCATCTAATTCAAGTGACTGAACAACTTGCTGGCAGACAGAATCAACGCCGCCTGCGTTATCGCTTCCCCATTTAAGGGTACTCAATGGCATCACCAGCAGGACTTTTTTCATCATCGAACCTTAGACGAGTTAATTCAGAGAGCGAATGACTTATTTCTTCCGCTCTCTGAAATAGGTCACGCCAGAACACCTCTTGTATCAATGACCACTTTCTTGCTGAAAGCGAGTTTGTCTGCGGCTTTAAACTGCTTATGATCGACAAGGACAACAACCACATTCGCTACTTCAAGAGCACGCTCTAGATCCATAAATTCAACCCCCGCTTTAACCAGATTTTCAGGCAGCGAAGAGATGTTAGGCTCGACAGCGATCACCTGCCCCACATTTTCATTGGCAAGCTTTGTTGTAATGTCCAGTGCTGGGCTTTCTCGAAGATCATCAATGTCGGCTTTAAACGCCAAACCTAAACATGCAATCACTGGCTTTTTAAATTCATCCGCAGCTTGTTTAACCTGATCAATCACCCAATGAGGCTTGCCATCGTTAACTTCACGAGCCATTGCAATCACTTTTGCTTCATCTGGGCAACTGTTCACGATGAACCATGGGTCAACAGCGATACAGTGTCCACCAACACCTGGACCTGGATTAAGGATGTTGACACGAGGGTGGCGGTTAGATAGCTTGATCAATTCCCAAACATTGATCTTAAGCTTTTCACAAATGAGAGAGAGTTCGTTGGCGAAAGCAATGTTTACATCACGGAATGAGTTTTCAGTCAGTTTTGCCATTTCCGCCGTGCGAGAATTCGTGAGAATGCATTCACCGCGCACAAAAGTCTGATAAAGTTCAACTGCACGTTTGTTACAAGCGTCGCTCATACCGCCAATCACACGATCGTTACTGACCAGTTCCTGAAGAACGTAACCCGGTAATACTCGCTCAGGACAATGCGCCACTTTAATATCTGCCGCATCACCATTTTGCTGTGGAAACGTCAGATCAGGTCGCGCTTCTGCAAGCCATCCAGCCATTTTTTCTGTTGCACCGACTGGAGACGTACTTTCTAAAACCACTAAGTTGCCTTTCTCTAATACCGGGGCAATTGCCTTTGCTGCACTCTCAATATAGCTAAGATCAGGCTCGTGGTTGTCACCTTTAAACGGTGTAGGTACCGCTACCATAAATGCATCCGCCGCTTCAGGAACGGTTGTAGCCTTAAGCTTGCCTGTCATTACCGCACTACGAACCACGATATCAAGATCTGGCTCTACAATGTGGATTTCACCTTTATTGATGGTATCTACAGCATGCTGGTTGACATCAATACCGATCACTTCAATTCCGCGAGAAGCAATCACCGCAGCCGTTGGCAAACCGATATAGCCTAAACCTACAACTGAAACCTTGTTAAACATCTTGTGTTCCTTAATCTTTAAAGCGCTAAAATATCTGCAATTCTTTGGCAAGCTAGGCCATCGCCATACGGATTATGAGCTTGACTCATAGATTCGTATGCGGTCTTATCCGTCAAAAGCTGAGTTAATTCACGGCAAATTAGACCACTGTCTGTACCGACCAGTTTGACGGTTCCCGCCTCGACAGCTTCTGGCCTTTCTGTGGTATCTCGCATCACTAAAACAGGTTTACCAAGAGATGGTGCTTCTTCTTGTATGCCGCCTGAATCTGTCAAAATGATGTGAGCTTTATTCATCAGATAGACAAACGGGAGATACTGTTGAGGCTCAACTAAATGAATGTTTGGAATGTTCTTAAGCAGGCGATTGACAGGCTCTTGAACATTCGGATTAAGATGTACAGGATACAAAATTTGGCAGTCTGGGTGGCGTTTAGCCGTGTCGGACAGTGCCTGACAAATACGTTCGAACCCGCCACCAAAGCTTTCTCGCCTGTGACCTGTTACCAAAATCAGCTTCTTGTCTGCTTCCAGCATTGGAAATACGCTGTCTAGCGTGGCTCTGAGATCCGAATCGTTTTCAATCTTATCGCGGATCATAAACAAAGCATCAATAACCGTATTCCCTGTCACGTGAATATCCGTGTCAGCCACATTCTCGTCTACAAGGTTTTGTCGCGAAGTTTTGGTTGGAGCAAAATGGAAATTCGTCAAACAGCCTGTGAGTTTTCGATTGCCTTCTTCAGGCCAAGGAGAGTATATATTTCCTGTACGAAGGCCCGCTTCAACATGGCCAACCTGAATTTGCTGATAATACGAGGCTAGCGTTGCGCCTAAGGTTGTTGCCGTGTCACCGTGAACCAAAACAACATCAGGTTTAAATTCACTAAGTACTCGTTCCATGCCAGTTAAGATCTTGGTGGTTACCGTCGTCAGTGTCTGACCCGGTTCCATAATATCGAGATCATAATCAGGCTCGACATGAAAGAGCTCTAACACCTGATGCAGCATTTCTCTGTGCTGACCCGTCACACATACTTTGGTTTCGAATCGAGCGTCACCTTTCATTTGGTGAACCAAAGGCGCCATTTTGATCGCTTCTGGTCGAGTACCAAACGTAATTAAAACCTTTTTCACAACACTTGTTCCCTGAATTAAGCCAAGCATCATTTATCGTCATCGATAAATTTCAATCAATAGCTATCCGACCGAATCTAAGCTCGGCAAGAAATAAACAAAAATAAATAAAAAATAAGAAGTCAGTCTTTTTGGTAAGAAAGACTCTGTTTCAACGAATAAACACTGCCTCGGAGCGTCTCACTTCTAATACACTTTCAACAAAGCTTACGCTTCTATTGACGTTATAAAATTAAGCACCCCGTCACTGCCTTTCTCAATTAGTTCAAACGCTTTTTGATGACGTGCACGACTACCTTGATAAGGATCAGGGATTTCCTTTTCTTCAATGTCCGAGTAAGAGAGGAACAAAGCCAGCTTACTCCTGTGCTCTCTAGGACATAGGTCATGTAGAGAGGCCAAACTGGCTCTATCTGCCGCTAAGACCATGTCATAATTGGAAAAATCTTCTTCCTTAACCTGAGTTGCCGTCAAACCACTTAGGTTATAACCATGCTGACTCGCCAGCGTTTGAACGTGCCTATCTGGTGAATTCCCGACCTGATCCCGGAGGGTTCCAGCACTAGCAATATCCAGTGCTAGGCCTCGCTGGTCTGCTTTTGTTTTCAGAACAACCTCAGCGAGTGGCGAACGGCAAATATTACCCATACAAACAATAAGGATAGAAGGCATACTTTCCATAATTACTTACCAAATTTATATAGGTTTCGTGCAAACCATAAATCGGCTATAGGGTATCTCATTGGTGTTGGCGAAGTTGTCTCAATTTTGAGTATATAAAATAATTTGCCGAATAAAGTTTGAGTAATTATTCAAACAACCATTGAAAGTCATTGCATATTTAATAACTGCAAGCTGGTAAACCTACGCCTTCCGTTTAAAAGATAAACATCCTAAACCCACCGCCCATTTAGGTTCCAATAGTGTGAAACTATTGTTAAGAGTCAGTAAGTTGTATTGATATCTCTGTGAGCAGTATCTTAGAAAGCACTTTCCATTTTTACTCATCCGTATTGTGTGACCACCAACGAAGAAATTTATTCGTTAGCTTCTGACAATGTCTTTATCCACAATATATTTAAGGAATTGCTCTATGTTGTATTTTGAGTTTCTTTTCCTGTTACTTATGCTCTATATCGGCTCTCGCTACGGCGGTATCGGTTTAGGTGTCGTTTCAGGAATTGGTTTGGTGATTGAAGTCTTCATATTTAAGATGCCACCGACATCACCGCCAGTCACCGTCATGCTGATCATTCTCGCCGTTGTCACTTGTGCATCTATCTTAGAAGCGGCTGGAGGACTGAAATATATGTTGCAAGTGGCTGAGCGGCTTCTGCGCAAGAATCCTAAACGCGTCACACTCATTGCTCCATTCGTCACTTATTCCATGACGTTTCTTTTGGGGACAGGTCATGCTGTGTATTCCATCATGCCTATTATCGGCGATGTAGCACTGAAAAATGGTATTCGTCCTGAGCGGCCAATGGCAGCCTCTTCAGTCGCTTCACAGATAGCGATCACTGCGTCACCAATATCTGCTGCAGTAGTCTATTACCTCGCTCAGCTTGCCGATATTCAACACGATATCACTTTAGTTTCTATCTTGATGGTTACGGTACCCGCAACGCTATTTGGCACGCTTTTGATGTCTCTATACAGTCTTAAACGTGGTAAAGAGTTAAGCGAAGATCCTGAGTATCAAGCGAGGCTCAAAGATCCTGAGTGGAAAAAACGTATTGAAAGTACCACTGCAACTTCTCTCGACGAAGTCTTACCGGCATCCGCGCGTAATGCAGTACTCATTTTCCTTGCCTCGATTATCACTATTGTGATCATCGCGATGGTGCCGGAAATTCGCACCGTCGTTGAAGGGGATAAGCCGATTAAGATGTCGGTCATCATTCAAATGATGATGTTGTGTTTCGGTGGTGTGATCTTATTGGCGACCAAAACTGACCCCCGCGATGTTCCCAACGGCGTGGTATTTAAGTCAGGTATGGTCGCAGCGATTGCCATCTTTGGTATTGCATGGATGTCCGACACTTATTTTCAATATGCCATGCCACAGTTTCGCTCTGGTATCGTTGAAATGGTGACAAACTACCCTTGGACTTTCGCCTTGGCTTTATTCATCGTCTCTGTTGTGGTCAATTCGCAAGCAGCGACTGCTCGTATGATGCTCCCTGTTGGTCTGGGGCTCGGCTTAGATCCTGCCCTATTGATTGGTTTGATGCCTGCCGTTTACGGCTATTTCTTCATCCCGAATTACCCTTCAGATATTGCCACGGTGAACTTTGATACTTCCGGTACAACCAAAATCGGTAAGTGGTATTTCAACCACTCATTTATGTCGGTCGGCTTGATAGGTGTGATTGGTGCATGCTGCCTAGGATACGTGCTAGGTCAGGTTGTTATAGGCTAAGAGCATGAAATAAAACAAAGCGCCCTCAACCTAGCCTGAACGAGGTTGAGGGCGCTTTTCTATCCAGAATTACTGATCGTGGACGATAATATGCTGCTCAAGCAAGGTCGATATAATTTGCGATGAATCCATGCTGTTGAAGTCAATTTGTTGACCTAAATCCTCCACCAGAATGGTTTGCTCGCCATTTCCATTGCCATCAGGGTGCACTTTAAGTTCAATATCATCTCCATCTACTAATTTGGCATCCAAATGGGACAATAAAGTATCCATATCCACATTAGCTTGTTTCAGTTCAGGTAACACTTCACGCAGGTCGATCTGATCTCCTTCAGCGATACTGAAATCGGTAATAGTGTCCGTCGTACCATCATCAATTTCATGCCAAGTAAAGATATCTTCACCAGTACCGCCTGTCAGGATGTCTGAACCTAAACCACCATCAAGAATGTCGTCACCAGCGCCGCCCAGTAAGGTGTCATCACCAGCACCACCGATGAGAGTATCATTGCCAGTTCCTCCTTCGATTCGGTCGTCACCGGAACCCGCCTGCAACTCTATACCTTCGTCACTTCCCAATAGCTGGTTATCTTGGCTAGAGGAAGAAACATCAATATCGGAGACATCATTGGTCACGTTAAGGTTGATATCAATAGGTGCTGATTCAGCCGAAGAACTATCCGTTTCAGTCGACACCGCGGTCAATTGAATGGTATGTGACCCTTCTTGAGCACCAACAATAGAGACGCTATCAATATCATCTGCTGGCACGACAACTTTACCGTCCACTGGAACCAGTGTTCCTGACGATGTTTCCACCGTTGATCCAGCAGGAAGCCCCGACAACTCTAGAGATAGAACTTCATGCACATCCGTGAGTGCCGCAACGAACCCCAGTAGAGCGATGCCGTTGTTGCTTGCTGTTAGGCTGGCATTAATATTCTTCACATAATTGTTATCTGGCGCAATCGATAGAGTTGGCGCGTTGGCAACAGGCGTAATCGTGATCGGTTTTTGCGTTGTCTCCGACATCACCATACCTGAAGGGTTACCTGAATCCGTCGCGGTAATGGTAAGCATCACACTGTCAGATGGCGCGTGCGTCGCATCAAAGGTTACACCTGTGCCAGCAGATGGAGAGTCCAGCAATGCATTCAGTTCTCCAATGGTGCCCGTCAATGTAATTGAACTGCCCGACGACGGAGTTGCTGTGATTGAAGAACCCGTAGGTATGGTTACATTCAGCTGTCCAAAATCGACCGTGAGCGTGACTGTCATAGCATCATCAGCAAATGCGTCGACATAGTCTGCATCACTAACGGAGATTCCACTGATCAACTGACCCGAAGACTCATTGATGATGGTCGTAATGTCGTCCACATCAATCTCAGGCTTATCATTTACCCCTATCACAGACAATGAAACCGTACCTGTATCTTGAAGGAAGTCATTGATCCCGTTAGTTGTACCATTGTCCTCTATGGTATAGCTGATGGACACATCACCATTAAAGTCATCTGCTGCCGTAAACGTCCAAGAAACACCATCAGGGTTAAGAGTCAGTGTACCTTGCTCTGCAGGGACGGAGATGGACTTAACCACCAAATCATCACCATCAATGTCGTTGCTAGCGGCAATCAGTTGCGCAGCGGTAATCTGAATACTGCCTTCTTCAAGAATATCCCCTAGATCAAGATCACCCGCTTGAGGCTCATCATTTACTTCAGAGACATGAATAACAAATGACGTTTCGTTGGTGTTTGAGGTATCTGGGTTTGCAGCATCCACCGAACCCACATTGCCTTGATCGTCGATGTGGGTCGTCACTTTAACGCCATCAGTGTCGATCAAATCATTGCTGTTTTCATCCGGCTTGAATGTGACAAGGTCTTGAGCAAGAGCCGTATTGATATCAGCAACTTTACCCGTAATCGTCACAGTCTGACCTGAGGCACCCACAGAGACAGTGAGCCCATTGTTAGCTGCTATCGTGGTGTCTTGGAATAGCTCGCCGCTATCTACATTTAAAGTCAACGTGTATTCAGCATCGGGATCATCAAGGCTAGAATCCACATCGGACACCGTGAAGCCTTTAATCGCCACGACAGTATCTTCTGCGGTCTGAATATCAGCGATATTGTTGAACTCTGGGCGGTCATTCACTGCTTCAACATCAACGGCGACATCAAAGACCTGATTCGTTGTCGGACCAAGATATTCATTGCCATCCGCATCTTTATCCACCGACTGGACGGTAATTTTCAGGCTATCTTCATTCCAAGTCCCTTTGTTGTGATCCCCGGAATTAAACACAATCTTGTCGACTTCCTGAGCATCGACACGCAGCTCCCATTTACCATTGCCTAGATTGGTCGCAGGTGTCACACCATCTGGGTAGTAAATCGTCGCACCGTCCGGTACTTGTTCAACAGTAATTAACAATGTTTCTGGCTGATCCTGAGCAGAATCACCCGGTAACAGATCGGTTTTATCAACAATACTCGCGTTGATAGCAATGTCGATGTTCTCACCTTCATTACCTGTCACACGGCTTGTTGGGTCAATGTCTACCACATCGCCAACAGGGGTAACATCAATGGTGAATTGCCCTTGATGTGCAGTCGGCTCTTGTAACAGTTGCTCTTGAGTAAACACGGTAATGCCAATATCGGCGGTGCCACTGAAGTGCTCTGCTGGGCGAATAGCAATCGCTGACAGATCAATTTCTGTAACGCTCGGGTCAGTCAATTGAATAACCCATTCACCACCACCACTGTTCTTCACTACAAAGTCAGACGAAGTACTGGTTACTATAAAGTCATCAGGCACACCCGTTAATTTGGCTGAAAGGAATTGCTCTGAGCCATCCGTGTCATTCAAGGCGATCGACAATCCAGAACCACCTGAAGTGAGCGAAATGTCGGTATCTTCATCGCCAACCACAACGATATTGTCCGCTGCGGTTGGCATAGTGACAGGATCTAGGACCGGCGTGATATCAATGTCCACGTTCTGCGTGAAGGTGCGCTCACTACTCGTATTGGAAACTTGCGTCGTACCTGTGGTATCAAAAGTGGTTTGGTCGACCACCGTACCTTTCACAGTAAAGGAGATAGAATTACCACTGCTGTCCGTCGGATAATTTTCTTTAGGCACAAAGTACAAACCATCCAATGCCGCCTGAATGACCGCAGGATCGTTAGAATCAACGACAAACACACTGCTGTCTGGCTGAATCGGGTCACCATTTACATCAGCAAAATAACCCAAGCTAGAATCAGGTAACGTGATTTCTACTCTCGTCAGTGTTTCTTGGCCTTTGTGACTATCGTTGCGAACATCTGCCAAATCAATATCAAGATCTAACTTAATAAGATTATCTTCCAGTGCATTAGCGTCCAACTGAGTACCCGTGCCTTTTTCCACTGAAGTCGCACTCAGGCTTATTTCAGGAGTGACATCGCTGTCGAGAGGCTGACCCTGCTCACCCGCTCCCGCCGCTATATCAGCTACCGGTGTCACAGCGACAGGGATATTTAGTTCGACGCGATTCTCATCACCTGATGCTTTATCCGTGGTGACAAAGGTAATCGGCAGATTGAAGTCACCTGCATAATCTTCAGGCAGTTCTAATTTTAGGCCATCAGGAATAGAAATACTGCCGTCAGGGTTGATGGTTGCTTCAAACAGATAAAGGTTATTAGCAAAATCGTACTCAGCCCCGATGACCTTAAGACCACTTACTTCTGCCGGAATGTCGCTTGGGTCAATCACAATGGTGAACTGGTCAGCCACACTATCAGCAGTGCTCACATTGCTACCATCGACACCAATTTGGACAACATTGCTTATTTGACTACTAAGGTCAATGTAGTTGTCTTCGACTCCCGTGATAATGGCGTCTGGAGTTGTTATTTGCTCAATCACAGCTGCTTCACTGTTTTGGCCAACAACACTACTTGGGAAAGTCAAATCTATCGTGGTTGATTTTTCACTAACCGAACCACTTTCGTTTTCATCACCTTTATCGTAAACCTGAGCGACAAACTCAACGGTCAAGGTACTGCTCGGTAATCCATTACTATCGGTGTAATTAAGGCCATCAGGCGCAACGATACTGAAGTTTTCTTCGTTAGTCACTGTCCAAGAGCCGTCACCATTATTCACCGCGCCTGTGACAAACAGCTGATCCAAATCATCGCCTGAAATGCCGACAAAACGCACCACCACTTCTTTGACTAGTTCGTCCGAGCTCGGATCAAAGTCTTCAAAGGCAATAACATTCGCATCACCATTCTGATCGTTGATAGTGAAGTCTATACGACCATCATCATCTGTATCGTCAATCGTGGTCACAACAGCATTATTCGATTTGACCTGAAGATCACCATCACTCTCAACAATTGGCCTAACAACAACGGTGAGTGAACCAGTCACTTCTTTCGTGGCAACACTGTCGCCATTATTATCAGCATCATGCTCTTCGACAATCAATTTGGTCTGTAAGTCCATATCAACGCTAGAGTCTTCTGGCGGCTTAACCCGAACGACAGGTTGGCTGGAGTTTTCATCCAATCCTGTGATCGTCAACGTATTGCTGACGTCATCATACATCGCGGTGCCGCCTGTGTAGTTAGCCACTGGAACGCCATCAATCGTAATCTCAACATCTTCAGGGAAACCTGAAATAGTAATGGATGAGACGAACTCATAATCACGATCATTGGCATCTGGTGCTCTGTCAGGATTCTCTGCATTTTGCAGATTCCAAGGGACGACAATAAAGCTGTCTTCGTTACCTGTAGAAGTCCTGCTGTAAGCATCATCACTCCCACCAGCATCAATCACAGGCACAACTTTAACCAGAATGCTACCATCCACTTCTCTGATGTGGCCATCGTTCTCCGTAACGATAACTTTCGTCGTGATATTGATGTCTTCGGTCGAATGTTTTGGCGGTTCAACCGTAATACCTGAACTGTATTGCTCTTGAGTAATATTAGCCTGATAAATAGGACCGTTAGCGTCACTACCTGCGTATACCAAATCAATAACACCGCCATTGCTGTCGTACAATTGCACGCCATCGGGGATATCTGAAAGCAGCACAGTGATCGATTCAGAGTTATCATTGACACCATCTTTTTCTTCACCCGATAGGACAGCAAAGCTCAACTCAATACTTGAGTTTTCGTTAATAACAACCTGAGCACCTGCATTACCATTGCCGTCTGTATAGCTGTACCAAGTATCAAGTTCAGCACCTGTGATAGGCACATCAGGAACATCGGGAAGATAAGGAATATCAGCAACACCTTTGACAGATACATGGACTGTTTTACCAGCACTCATTTCCGTCACATCGGTGACCTGAGAGCCATCACCAAGTGTTGCGGTATCTTTCACCACACCCGTTGCCTCAAAGGTGAAGTCCTCGTTGGAATGCAGCGGTGGCTGAATCTCGACCTTGTCTAAGTCAGATTGTGCAATCTCATAGTAGCTACCACTACCATCAGTAATCAATGGTAGCGGATCACCGGAACTCACCCAACGCACTTCAAAGCCAGCCAGCGGCTGACCATTTTCGTCAGTAAAATCAGACAGACGAACGTAGAGTACTTCAGACGTATCTCCCGGAGTATCAATATCGGCAGTCGAGTTGAGCGTAATGACTTTGTCGAGTGTCAACGGCTCATGATCCGTGTCAGGATCGACCGTATTTTGACTCGCTGCATTATCCTCAAAAATGGCAATACGATTAACTGAGAAACTACTTTCATCGGCTTGCGGTGTAACATTAAATACCAGCTCTTGCACCACAGATTCTGCTGTTTCTTTGCCAGAAACAGCATTGGAGTCTTCTTCAGTTAATGCTTTCGCGTCAAACTTAATCGCACCAGAGAAGTTATCCCTCGGATTTAACTGAACACTGTTGATGTCATCAGAGCTTATCAGGTACACACCTGACGAAGACTCTGAAATAAGGTTTCCTGACGCATCCAGTAACTCAAACTCGCCTTGACCTTGAGTCACCTCAAGACGGTACGTAATCGTCTCTGGATTGCTGGTATCTTGTGTCACTGCACTCAAGTTAAGCGTCTGATGAGCGCCATCTTCTGTTAACGTGTACTCGTAAGTGCTATTAGCATCATCCCAAGTGGCAATATCGGCGACACTTTCCACTTCAATTCTGAAACTAGAGTTCAACCGATGATCCAATACTCCATCGTTATCAATTTCAAGCTGGTACCTGATTCGGATACCTGACTCATTGGTCGAGTAGTTTCTATCTGGCACAAAATACAGGTTAGTGATTGTGGTGATTTGATCGCCATCGCCATTCACACTCGATGTCTGATCAATCAAAGCTCCATCAATGTAAATTTTGCCTCTGTTGTCTGGCTCAAGTTCGACGTATTGGCTGCCGTCATAGTAATAGAAGGTACCGTGGTGATCTCCCGCTTTGATCGTCATGCCACCGATAGATTCGTTGTTATCCGCATCATACAAATTCGCTTGAAGCAAAATCTGTGTTGGGGAGTCAAGACCCGTAATACCGCTCTGGTTATCCTGAGCGTTAGCGGTATCAAGGGTATTCGGATTATTTGGATCGTAGTCAATCGACGGATCACGCCCCGACTCTTCGAAAGTCGTAACTTTGAGAGCGATTGCTGACGCTTTCCTATCGACGATGGTCAGATCCAATTGCGCCGTTGAGGTATCTTTGTCTCCATCCGTCGCAGTCACGTCAATACTAAAATCAAACGTATCACCGTCATGTTCTAGGTTATCGTACGCTTTGAAACGGATGTCACCATTAGAGTTGACTCTCAACTCACCCAGTTCGCGGATATCTCTTGTTCCGCTATCAGTATCGTATTCTTCGTAAACTTTGATCGTTTGATTGCCAGACTGAATATCGACACTATCGACATAGGTACCATTTTCACCGCCAAATTTAATCACCGAAGTACCATCTGTAGTCCCTTCAATCATCGTAATAGCAGCGTCATCAGCCCCTTTATCAGTGGAGGCTTCAAACATATTCACTCTCTTGAAACCACTGCCTTCAACTCTAGAAATCGAGTGGTCAGTCAACAATGGAACATCATCGACGACGGTAATTGGTAAAGTAATCTCAGCGGACTCATCTCCATCAAAATCTGTCGCTTTGATTGTAAAGTCTATTTGGACGCTGTTTTCACCCGCACCGTCTGGATGATCAAGAGGTTTAAGTAATTCAAATTGATAGCTGTTGTCTGATGTGTCAAAAACAATTCTAAATACTGGCTCATGACCATTTTCAGTCATTGCTGTATAAGTGAACGTCGTACCACTGGTTTGGACAGCAGCCCACTCAAGCGCTTCGCCGTCAGCAGACAAGCCATCTAACGTATCACCTGCATTAGTTAACTCATATTCCACAACACTGTCAGCGCCTTCAGCGATAATGAAGTTACCATTAATCGTGGTGTCTTCAGAGCGATCCGAGCCAATACCCGCTAGGTCATCTTCGTCGACAGATGTTTCCCCTGTCGACCCCGTTAGTACAGGTTGATCATCAATAACTTCAATTGGCAAGCGGACAGCTGGTGAAGTGTCGCTGTCTTTATCGTTCGCAACCACATCAAACGGAATGGTCAACGTATCGCTGTTTTGTGCATGGTCCAAAGCTTTGAATTGGGTGTAAGTATAATCACCGTTGTCAGACAGCACTAAAGTGAAGATCACTTGACCGCCAGCCACACCTTGATAAGTGGTCGCGCCGGCAACGCCATTCACCTCAGAAATCGTAACGGCTTGCCCATTAGACGTTAGACCATTTTGCGTATCAGCTATATTCACCAACTCATAGGCAACAACACCATCAGCCCCTTGTGAGGTGACAAAACTACCTGTCGCAACGGCGACTGCACCAGACGAATCAGAACCTGCTGCCGTGTCATCTTCATCAACGACAAACGTGCTTGATGGGTCAATAGAGCGAATTGTCGGGCTATCATCGCCAATCGTTACAGGCAATGTAATGCGGTCGGTGTCGCCATCGGTGTCGGTCGCCACCACGGTGAAATCAAGGCGTTCACTGTCGCTGTTAGCGTCATGGTCAATCGGACCTTTCAGCTCAAAGGTGTAGCTACCATCAGGGCGCAACGTCAGTACAAACACGTCGCCATCCACGCTGGAAGCTGTGTACGTCGCCACACCATCGGCATCGATGGATTCAGAGAGCGTCACCGCTTTGCCCTGAGAAGTCAGGCCATCAATCGGGTTGGTGGTCAGGTCAAGCTTGTAGCTCACTACCTTATCCGCACCTTCAAGCGTAGTGAAATCTCCGTCTTTGCTCACGCGTGTCGCGTCTGGGCTAGTGCCACTGGCTAAGTCATTCTCATTGAGGATTAACGCCTCAGCCGATGCGATGTTCGGGCTATCATCACCAATGGTCACAGGCAGGGTAATGCGGTCGGTGTCGCCATCGGTATCGGTCGCCACCACCGTGAAATCAAAGCGTTCACTGTCGCTGTTAGCGTCATGGTCAATCGGACCTTTCAGCTCAAAGGTGTAACTGCCATCAGGACGCAACGTCAGCACAAACACGTCGCCATCAGAGCTTGAAGCCGTGTACGTCGCCACACCATCGGCATCGATGGATTCAGAGAGTGTCACCGCTTTGCCCTGAGAAGTCAGGCCATCAATCGGGTTGGTGGTCAGGTCAAGCTCGTAGCTCACTACCTTATCCGCACCTTCAAGCGTGGTGAAATCCCCGTCTTTGCTCACGCGTGTCGCGTCTGGGCTAGTGCCACTGGCTAAGTCATTCTCATTGAGGACTAACGCCTCAGCCGATNGTAATACGGTCAGTGTCGCCATCGGTRTCGGTCGCCACCACYGTGAAATCAAAGCGTTCACTGTCGCTGTTAGCGTCATGGTCAATCGGACCTTTCAGCTCAAAGGTGTAACTGCCATCAGGRCGCAACGTCAGTACAAACACATCGCCATCAGTGCTTGAAGCCGTGTACGTCGCCACACCATCGGCATCGATGGACTCAGAGAGCGTCACCGCTTTGCCCTGAGAAGTCAGGCCATCAATCGGGTTGSTGGTCAGGTCAAGCTTGTAGCTCACTACCTTATCCGCACCTTCAAGCGTGGTGAAATCTCCATCTTGGCTCACGCGTGTCGCGTCTGGGCTAGTGCCACTGGCTAAGTCATTCTCGTTGAGGATTAACGCCTCAGCCGATGCGATGTTTGGGCTATCATCGCCAATCGTAACTGGCAGAGTAATGCGGTCGGTGTCGCCATCGGTATCGGTCGCCACCACCGTGAAATCAAAGCGTTCACTGTCGCTGTTAGCGTCATGGTCAATCGGACCTTTCAACTCAAACGTGTAGCTGCCATCAGGGCGCAACGTCAGTACAAACACATCGCCATCAGTGCTTGAAGCCGTGTACGTCGCCACACCATCGGCATCGATGGACTCAGAGAGCGTCACCGCTTTGCCCTGAGAAGTCAGGCCATCAATCGGGTTGGTGGTCAGGTCAAGCTTGTAGCTCACTACCTTATCCGCACCTTCAAGCGTGGTGAAATCTCCATCTTGGCTCACACGTGTCGCGTCTGGGCTAGTGCCACTGGCTAAGTCATTCTCATTGAGGATTAACGCCTCAGCCGATGCGATGTTCGGGCTATCATCGCCAATCGTAACTGGCAGAGTAATACGGTCAGTGTCGCCATCGGTATCGGTCGCCACCACCGTGAAATCAAAGCGTTCACTGTCGCTGTTAGCGTCATGGTCAATCGGACCTTTCAGCTCAAAGGTGTAACTGCCATCAGGRCGCAACGTCAGCACAAACACGTCGCCATCAGAGCTTGAAGCCGTGTACGTCGCCACACCATCGGCATCGATGGACTCAGAGAGCGTCACCGCTTTGCCCTGAGAAGTCAGGCCATCAATTGGGTTGGTGGTCAGGTCAAGCTCGTAGCTCACKACCTTATCCGCACCTTCAAGCGTGGTGAAATCCCCGTCTTTGCTCACGCGTGTCGCGTCTGGGCTAGTGCCACTGGCTAAGTCATTCTCATTGAGGACTAACGCCTCAGCCGATGCGATGTTCGGGCTATCATCGCCAATCGTAACTGGCAGAGTAATACGGTCAGTGTCGCCATCGGTGTCGGTCGCCACCACYGTGAAATCAAAGCGTTCACTGTCGCTGTTAGCGTCATGGTCAATCGGACCTTTCAGCTCAAAGGTGTAGCTGCCATCAGGGCGTAGCGTCAGCACAAACACATCGCCATCAGTGCTTGAAGCCGTGTAGGTGGCCACACCATTCGCATCAATGGACTCAGAGAGCGTCACCGCTTTGCCCTGAGAAGTCAGGCCATCAATCGGGTTGGTGGTCAGGTCAAGCTCGTAGCTCACGACCTTATCCGCACCTTCAAGCGTGGTGAAGTCTCCGTCTTGGCTCACACGTGTCGCGTCCGGGCTAGTGCCACTGGCTAAGTCATTCTCATTGAGGATCAACGCCTCAGCATGGGTTATCGAAGGAGCATCATCGACAATATTGACAGAAATATTTTGGGCAACCGTATCACCATCATTATCTTTGGCAATAACCGCGAAATTCAATGTTTGATCATCAGCATTCGCAGCATGATCAATCGGTCCTTTCAACTCAAATGAGTAGGAGCCATCTCCTTTTATCGTCAGGACAAATACATCCTGAGCAGACGTTGAAGCGGTATAGGTATAGGTATTTGTTGCGCTGTCATAGGTTTCACTGAGTGAGACCGCCAAGCCATCGGACTTCAAACCCGCTACTGGATTAGAGTTGGTATCGAGTCGGTATTCAACTACCGTATCTGCACCTTCAGTTACAGTAAACTGACCGTTTGCCGTCAAAGAAGCCGCGTCTGGTGAGGAACCTGAAGCGAGATCATCTTCGTCAAGAGACAAAGCATCAGCACCGCTAATCGTCGGTGCATCGTCTTTCACTTGGATGAGAATCTTGCCTGCTTCCTCGGAACCCGTACCGCCCGCTAATTCAGAACGGTCACCATCCGCATCAACCGCGTAAACTGGGAGTTCAATCGTCAATGACTCATCATTCGCACCTAAATGATCAAGCTGTTCAAACAACGTGAACTCATACTCACCTTGCGCAGGTGAATCCACCTTAATTTCGAACACTGTGACACGGCTGCCGTTGAGCTCAATCACACCTTCGTACGTTCGAACACCGTTCTCATTAGCCGTTAGCTCAAGGGTGACCTGCTGCCCCTGTGAAGTCAGTGAGCCGTCAGTATTAAATTCGCTTGGTTCCAGCTCAAAGTGATCGATGATATCACTGCCTGCGGTGGCTGTAATAGAACCACTACCCGAGACTGCTACTGTGCCGACTTGCGAGCCACCAGCAACACCTGATTCATCAAGACTCAACCCATCAACATTAGTAATAACAGGGTTGTCGCCGTCAGTAATCTCAATATTTATGTCATTGGTGACCGTATCCTGGTCGTAATCTACAATAGTGGTAGGCAGTGAAAGAGAAATCGTATCAGAGCCATTGTGTTCCAAAGGCTTAAACTGCTGGTACTCATACTGCCCTTGCGTATCAACGCTAACCGTCAGTACGGTATCTCCTGAACCATCAGCCGTTAACGTGATTGTTGTCCCGTCATCTGACAGCGTTGCCGTCGTGGATTGATTGTCACTGAGTAAGCCATCAAATTGCTGAAGTGCAGAACTGTCAAACGTTACTGAGGCTAGTGCATCACTGCCAATTGCAGCGAGTTCACCTTGGATTAACGTTGAACCAGATTCGACGTTCTGAACATTCGTCGCTTGAGGTGTTGGATTAACGCCATCGCCAATTGAAACCTGAGCATCGATGGGAGATCGAATAGCGTTACCACCTGAGTCAGCACCTGTGATATCAAAGCTGACTGAAATCTGATCATCGCTGATTGCGACTTGCCCACCACCAACAGAATCTACGTGATCAATAGGCTGGCTTACTGTTGTGGTCAGCTCTAGGCTGACATCTTTGCCGACCAAAGTCGTATCAATATCAATGCGCAACACTTCACCTTGAGCGTTGACACCGATAATAGCGTTCTCGGCCGAATCATAAGTAAACGTAACGGCTTCGCCTGAAGATGTGATATCAGAATTGAGTTCAGCCAATAAACTAGCGAGTGAAGCAGGTTCAGGGACAAAACTATCAGCATCTAAGGGAAGGTCACCGGCAAAAATAGTCACTGTTGCTGTTTCTGACTGGGGGTAAGTACCTGCTGATAGAGAGCCCTCAACAAGCGCTTCTGAGATGCTTTCACCACCAGCAGCAAATACTAAGGTTCTTAACTCATCGTCGGTCTCTTCTACATCGTCTTGTGCTTGCGCTGATGTTTCGAAGAAAGTGCTTGCTAACACTTCGGTGCCATTGTATTCGATGGTCACAAAGCCGCCATTAGCAGAACCAGCACCACCTGCGCCGGCAGCAGTTGCTTCTAGAATTTGAGTCGGGTCAGCACCTTCTAAAATGGCGCCTTGGATCGCTGCGATGTCATCTTCACTTAAAGCACCGTCGCCAATCTGGGTAAAATCAAATCCAATGTCACCGTTAACTTGCGCAGAATGCCAAGCGTTTCCATCTACATTCTCTAATTCTAAGGAAATGCTATTTTCGTCAACAATTGAAGGAATGCCACTAGCACTCAACACCACGGAGGCATTACGAGCGGTGATCATAATTTCATTCGACTGGATAGTCTCGCCTTGAATGACTTTTCTCGCAGCACCATCTGGCTTCACGGCAATAACATCACCACTTACCTCTTCAACGATGCGAGCCTGGCGTACAATTTCGACTTCCATACTTATCCCCTCAATCTGACTAAGCAAGTCAACAACAATTAAGAATTTTAATAATATTCAACAAGCGTATTGGCGACAAAAATATCAAAATTTGTACGTGATTCCAGTGCTTATTTCCATAATATGACCGTTGCTCGTTATTAGAGTAAGTATAGACAGGTTAATTGACTTCGTTGCATTAACTAAGATCATGATATTAAACAGTTAACTCATTAGTTAAAACACCAATCTCACATGTGAGAATAACCACTAAAAACTTAGGTTATTAGTGAGTCAAGGCCATGAAAAATGTTTCGTAAGTGAAAAGTAGTGACGAATAGACTGATAAGAAATATAAAAATCCGATATTAGTTTCCTAATATCGGATTTGTCAGGCCTTTAAGAAGCGGACACTCAGCTCTCGATGTTCTTAATTGATTACATGACAGCTAAGTCGACACTTTCTCATGTAAAATCGCAGTCTATGGCACACCATGACCTTTAGAGGCTACCCAGACGCGATACCATTGCTCACGAGTAATTTCAATGTCTATCGCTTCAACTGCGCTTTTCACGCGTTCAATTTTTCCTGAACCAATTATAGGCAGAGGTCGTGATGGCAGTCTATTTACCCATGCGTAGATGACTTGATCAATACTCTGCGCACCTACTTCACATCGAATTGCTTCTAGCTCATCACGCACACGTTGTGCCTGCTCGGTTGCACCTGTAAAGATGCTTCCTCCACCTAAACAAGACCACGCCATTGGTCGCACGCGCTTCATTTGAAGCTGATCTAACGTACCATCATGGGCAACTTCAAAATTCAATGGATTGATTTCAACCTGGTTAGTAACCAGCGGTTTGGCCACACGAGATTGTAGAAGATCAAACTGACTTGGCGTGAAGTTAGACACGCCAAAGTGCTTCACTTTGCCCACTTTGTGTAATTCATTAAACGCATCAGCCACTTCATCCGCATCCATCAGTACATCAGGTCTATGGATAAGCAAGACATCAATTTGCTCGATGTTCAGACGTGCAAGCGAATTGTTCACAGATTCATAAATATGCCCCGCACTGGTGTCATAGTGGTTCACCTTGCGCTGAGGAAATTTGTCATTACAGGTCTTAATATCGCACTTAGTAACGATCTCTATCTCATCACGGACGGCAGGATCCAACTTTAACGCTTCACCAAACAGCGCTTCACATTCATAATTGCCGTAGATATCAGCATGGTCGACTGTTGTAACACCTAGCTCAATATGCTGCTTGAGAAACGACAATCTTTGCTGAGGCGTCATACCCCATTCAGCAAGGCGCCAGTAACCCTGAACCAGTTGAGAAAACTCTGGGCCTTGCGGCGCAATTGTGACTTTAAACACCATCACTTACCTCCTAATAAAAACTGCCTTTACAGTATTCTTGTTTAATTCAATGCTCAACGTATACTGACAACAAATTCGAACCAGAGTACGAAAAATTGAGTTTCTCCGAACGGCTAAAACAATTGATTGGTGAGGAGTCGGTTTCTGGTTTTGCTCGCCGAGTAGAACTTTCAGAAGCCCTGATTCGCAAATACCTCAACGGGAGTGAACCGAGTTTGTCGAAAGCTAATCAGATAGCCATGAAAGCCAACTGTTCACTTGAATGGCTGGCTACTGGCTGCGGGTATCTATATAGACAAGCTGAAGTGGTCGACATGGACGCCTATATAATGGCCTATCGACACGTCCATGGCTTTGAGCCAAAAGACCACGAACAACACCGCCATGTCATTGCAGGCTATCAATATCTACGAGGTCACAAGAAAGCCGATGGCTACCTGGATGAATCTGCCATGGTGCAATTTTTAAACCTCCAGATAAAGGCACAACGCTGAAACTGTCATTCGTATAACATAAAGGATGACTGCTGTGATTTTGAGCAAATTTAGGGGCGTAGATTAGGGGAATGATGTCAGCTTAAAGTAATCGGTTTAACCTTGTTTAAAAAACAATCAAGGAATGAACGTGAAGCAAACACATGTATCTCTTGCTGTGCTGACTGCCCTAATCAGTTCAGCAAGTATAGCCGCGCCGACTCTCACCATTTCAACCACCACCACAAGTCGGGATTTCCCTTTAAGCGCATCGGATCCATTGGTCCTGCCACTCAAAAAAGAAACTTATCAAGTTAATATATCGGGGATCGATGGTACGTGCCCATCAGTAGCAGAACAGAAAGTTAAGTTTCGTAAACCACTGAGCCTCAATTGCAGTAGCAACACTGAATTATCGGTCAAAATTCGCTTCAGTGGTGACTACTCATTTGCCTACGATGAGGGCCAACACACGATCACGATAGCTCGAGAAACTAAGAAAGTGGCAGCCAAGAAGTTTACCCGCCCTATCCCCGATGTTGTTTGCGAGCAATACAAAGGTGGAGAGGTGACACTTTCTTTAGGTGGCATCTTCACTGATGGTACTCAATTAAGAGAAGCATTTTCAAATCAACTTGTTACTGTGCAAAACGACCAAGTCAGATTAAAGCCCTCCCCGAACAGTGGTGGACTTGTTCTACTTGAACAGGCCGACGCCAGCGCCTCCTCCGCGCAATTCGACTATCGAAACGCCAATATCTATTTCGCCATGGTGGATCGATTCAACAACGGAGATACATCCAATGACCACAGCTATGGCCGAAAGAAAGATGGCAAACAAGAGATAGGCACCTTTCATGGAGGGGATCTTAAAGGGCTAACCGAAAAGCTCGATTATATTCAAAGCCTTGGCACTGACGTGATCTGGCTTTCTCCTATCGTAGAGCAAGTCCACGGCTTTGTCGGTGGTGGAGAGAAAGGCAGTTTTCCATTCTATAGCTACCACGGTTACTGGACTCGTGATTTCACTAAAATTGACCAAAACTTTGGTAATGAAGAAGATCTAAAGCAGCTGGTCACAGAGGCGCACAAACGCGGTATGCGTATCTTCCTTGACGCCGTGGTCAATCATTCAGGTTACTCAACACTGGCAGACTTACAGTTCGACAATATAAACGTTGTTAACACCGAAAATATGCCCGATAAATGGCAAGACTGGGAACCCAAATCAGGGCAGAACTGGCATAGCTTTAATGATTCCGTTGATTATACGAGTTCTAACTGGCATCAGTGGTGGGGTAAAGACTGGGTTCGTGCAGGTCTGCCAGGCTACAGCAAACCCGGCTCAAGCGACATCACAATGACACTGGCCGGCTTACCTGATTTTTTGACCGAGTCTGAGCAGCACGTAACGCCACCAGAATGGTTACTCAACAATCCAGGAACCCGCGTTCAAATACGCGAAAGCTACACTGTATCCGACTATCTCATCGAGTGGCAAGCCGACTGGGTCAAACGATTTGGTATTGATGGTTTTCGAGTTGATACCGTTAAACACGTTGAAGGAGATGTGTGGAAACGGTTGAAAAACGAGGCCACAAAGAGCCTTGATCAATGGCGTGCCGATAATAATCAGATCGGACAACCTTTCTGGATGATGGGTGAAGTCTGGGGTCATTCTGCTTACCGCTCTCCTTATGCTGACCAAGGTTTCGATGCGCTAATCAACTTTGATATGCAGAAGAAGCTCGACAAAGGTGCCGCTTGCCTGAGCCAAATGCAGGAGACCTATCAAAACTACGCCGATTCAATGCAAGAAACGCCAGATTTTACCCCTGTCAGCTACATGTCTTCACACGACACAGAACTGTTTTTCAGTCGCTTCAACTCGTTTGAGATGCAGCGTAACGCCGCCAACGCTTTATTACTTAGCCCCGGCGCTGTTCAGGTTTACTACGGTGATGAAGTGGGAAGAGATTTAGGCCCCTATGCTGATGACTTCCATCAAGGCACTCGCTCTGACATGCTGTGGGAGCTAAGTAAAGAGCGCCAACAACTTCTCAAGCAATGGCAAACGTTAGGCCAGTTCCGTCAATCCCATCCTGCAATAGGAGCAGGTGTACACAAAGAAATTGGCAACAATTCAGCCTATGTTTTCTCTCGGAGTTTGGAAGGCGACACGGTTGTTGTAGGTTTCGTTGGTAAATAAATATACAAGGGCTCTCTACCGAGAGCCCTTGTTCAAATTAGTCAGATTAAGGTTCGTAGTTTGGATTCATTAATGAATACCGGTATTGCTGATCTTTCTGTCCTTCCGCTGCAATATAAAGTAAGAAGAGCCCTGTATGACCGATGCCACACTTGAGATCGCAAGGGACCTCATAATCTAGCTTCAAAGTTGGTGGAGGCGATGTACTATCGACCTTTACATCAATCGGGTCTTGGTTCATCTCATTGCGCGAGTCATCGTACTTGGGCAGGGTGTAAATAAACAAATCACTCTCGCTTTGGGCCGCGTGAGTCCATGGGGATAAAGCCATGCATAATATGACAGTCCAGATAATCTTTGACGTTCGCTTCATGAATCATTGGGGTCGATAAGTTTGATTTCCATAATATATTAAACAGTGTTCAATTAAACCCCTAAAACGAAAAAAGCTCCCGACTTGGGAGCTTTTCTTACAAATAAGAGAGAGGTTATTTGTTACGACGAGCTTCTACAGCATCGGCTAACTGACGAAGAACCTTTTCAGTATCTTCCCAACCAATACACGCATCAGTGATAGACTGACCGTAAGTTGGAGCTTGACCATCAACAAGATCTTGACGACCTTCAACAAGATGCGACTCAATCATTACACCAAAAATAGCATCTTCACCTGCAGAAATTTGACCCGCAACATCTTCCGAAACCAACATCTGGCGCTGGTACTGCTTCGAGCTGTTAGCATGGCTAAAGTCGATCATCACCTTCTGAGGCAGACCTGACGCTTCAAGTTCAGATTTAATAGCACCAACATGCTCAGCACTGTAGTTAGGCTCTTTACCACCACGTAGGATGATGTGGCAGTCTGGGTTACCTGCAGTCTCAACGATTGCTGAGTGACCGTACTTAGTGACTGACAAGAAGTGGTGAGAAGCACTCGCACTGCGGATTGCATCTGATGCAATTTTGATGTTGCCATCAGTGCCGTTTTTGAAGCCGACTGGGCAAGAGATACCTGAAGCCAATTCACGGTGTACCTGAGACTCAGTAGTACGTGCGCCGATAGCACCCCAGCTGATTAAGTCTGCAACGTACTGCGGAGTGATCATATCAAGGAATTCACTCGCCGTTGGTAGGCCAAGATCAGTTAGATCCAGCAGCAACTTACGACCCATGCGCAGACCGTCGTTGATCTTAAACGTATCGTTCAGGTACGGGTCGTTAATCAGACCTTTCCAACCCACAGTAGTACGTGGCTTCTCAAAGTAAACTCGCATCACGACTTCTAGGCGGTCACCCAGCTCATCACGCAATACTTTCAAACGCTTACCGTATTCGATTGCTGCTTCAGGGTCGTGAATAGAACAAGGACCAACGATAACCAGCAGGCGGTCATCATCGCCGTTTAAAATCTTAGAGATTGCTTCACGCGAGCGAAAAGTCGTTGAAGACGCAGTTTCAGTCGCCGGAAACTTCTCTAAAACAGCTACTGGCGGTAATAATTCTTTTACTTTGCTAATTCGTACATCATCAGTCTGGAACATTGCTTACGTCTTCCTATTTCTCTTGGCTTGAACACCGCACCAAAAATTAGTGGTGCATAAATGCTCTATTTTGTTTTTCATCTTCCCTGTAACTTATCTATCAAAAACGATGCTTGCAACCACTTTTTGAACCAAAAGGCAATATTTCTTCTATTTTTACATTTTACACCGTATGTAAAATTTAAATTACATACGATAAAGAGTGAGCAATATCAGGCTTTCTAGCTCTATTTGAACCGCATGAGATGCAATATCTCTTTGATATTGTTAAGGTGGAAATACAAATAAATGCATATAAAGAATCGGCATGAGCGCCATCGATTTTACGCACGTCAGCAAGTGGTACGGCCAATTTCAGGCACTGAAGAATATTAGCCTCTCAGTACAAAAAGGAGAGAGGTTAGTCGTTTGTGGCCCCTCTGGTTCTGGAAAATCGACCTTAATTCGTACCGTCAACGGGTTGGAAACCATCTCAAAAGGCAATATTCAGGTACTCGGCCAGCCTTTGTCTTCTGTATCACCGGGAAAAGTCGGTATGGTTTTTCAGCATTTTAATCTTTTTCCTCACTTAACCGTATTAGAGAACCTGACGCTGGCACCGATGCGCACATTGAAGCAGTCGAAACAACAAGCTATCGATACAGCCATGCACTTTCTAGATCGCGTCAACATCACGGAACAGGCAAACAAATATCCCGTTCAATTGTCTGGCGGACAGCAGCAGCGTGTCGCGATTGCACGCTCTTTGTGTATGAAGCCCGAGATTTTGTTGTTTGACGAGCCAACCTCCGCTCTAGACCCTGAGACCATCAAAGAAGTATTGGAAGTCATGACAGATTTAGCCACAGACGGCATGACAATGATATGCGTAACACATGAAATGGGCTTTGCCCGAACGGTGGCCGATAGAGTGATATTTATGGATCAGGGAGAAATACTCGAAATGGCTACTCCTGAGCAATTATTTAGTGCGCCGCAACACCCTAGAACACAACAGTTTCTGGAGCAAATCCTGAGCCACCAATGATTAGCCGAATTTTAAAGCCCGTTTTGTCCGCCTTCGCTCAAATCCTAATACTAGGTTTAGGGCTGTGGTGGCTGCTGGATTCGGGTGCGAAAGCAATAGATTACCAGTGGCAATGGCACCGAGTACCTGACTATATCGCCTTCTATGAAGATGGTGAGTGGTGGCCTGCTGAACTGCTCGAAGGCTTGTGGGTTACTATCAAGATATCGGCCTGGAGCCTATTGTTTACTCTGCTGATTGGAATGCCGACGGCTTTACTCAAGCTCTCTCAATCTGTTGTAGGCCGAACCATCGCAAATACTTATATTGAGCTGATTCGCAATACGCCGCTTCTGGTTCAGATATACCTTTTATATTTCGTCTTTGGGCCTGTGATCGGCCTTGATAGATTCGCGACTGCGATTTTGGCGCTCTCACTTTTCCAGGGTGCCTACACCGCTGAGATTTTTCGTGGAGGCCTGAACAGCATCCCTAAAGGTCAGTTTGAGGCAGCTCGCTCCCTTGGACTCAGCCCTTTCTCTACCTACTACGACGTTATTTTCCCACAGTTACTACAAAGAACGTTACCGCCTTTAACCAATGAAGTGGTTTCTCTGGTTAAGAACTCCTCAATTGTCAGCGTAATGGCCATATTCGACCTGACGACAGAAGGAAGAAACATTGTTTCGGAAACCGCTATGCCATTTGAGATATGGTTTAGCGTGGCAGCGATATATCTTTTACTCACACTGTCACTCTCGGGAATCTCCGCTTGGCTAGAACACAAACTTGGCGCCCAATGGCGTGCTCAATAATAAGGAAATCAAATGAAATACTTAGGACAAAAGATTCGTTCGTTGAGAGCTTTCAAGCAAGCGATTACAGCCTTGCTTGGGCTTGCTGTGGCGCTACCAACGCTTGCCAGTGAAACTCCAAATTTGGATAAGATTAACGAGCGCGGCACCTTACGCGTTGGAATGTCGACCTTTGTCCCATGGGCAATGCGCGACAAGCAAGGGGACTTAATCGGTTTCGAAATCGATGTAGCTGAACGCCTTGCCGCGGACTCTGGCTGGAAAGTTGAATTTGTACCCACCGCTTGGGACGGCATTATTCCAGCGCTTCTGGCGAAAAAATTTGATGTCATTATTGGCGGCATGAGCGTGACTCCCGAACGCTCTAAGAGTGTCTTATTTACCACTCCTTATTCACACTCTGGTGTTCAGGTGGCTGCCAATAAAGAACTGGCTTCAGGCTTTTCTGAAATGAGCGATTTCAATTCTCGACGCGTTAAAATCGCCGCACGCCGTGGCGCCTTCACCGTGCAAGTTGCTCGAGAAGCTTTTCCAAAAGCTAAAATTCTTCAGTTCGACGACGATGCTCAAGCATTTCAGGAAGTCCTCAATGGTAACGCTCACGCTGTGATTGCTTCTAGCCCTAAACCTGAACATGAAGCTGTGAAGAATGCCGACAAACTGTTTATCCCGTTTCATGAACGCCTATCTAAGGGCAACGAGGCGTTCGCCGTTCGTCTTGGTGAAAACGACAAACAAGCCTTCTTCGACCAGTGGATACAAGCCCGTACCGAGGATGGCTGGCTTGAGCAAAGATACGAGTACTGGTTCGCGACGCTCGACTGGCAGCAGCAAGTTGCAACCGGTCAATAACCACGTTTCTTAAACCTAGGATGATTGATAAGACATAAAGATTAGCAGGACGTTAGGTGAATAAATCGAATTTACTGACCGCCAGTCAGGACAGAAAACCCAGCTGGAACTTCAATAAACTTGATGTAGTTTTATTGCTTGTTTTAGCTGGATTTGGGTTCTGGCTTTACCAACGTGCTTCTATCGGAGTGAATTACACTTGGCGATGGAGCGAAGCATTCACGCTGATCTTTACTTCACGCTCTGATGGGTCGTTGCCCTACTTCATTCAGGGTGTGATCTCGACATTACGGCTCAGTGTTTGGGGAATGCTACTGGCACTAACCTTGGGAACACTCATTGGTGTAGCTAGGCATTCTTCCATTTACGTATTTCGTTCACTGGCCAATGTGTATATCCAGTTAATCCGAAATATTCCCCCGCTGGTCTTTGTGTTTATCTTCTATTTTTTTATCTCAAATCAGCTCATTCCCGCTATCGGGTTGGAAGGAATTCTAAGGGAGTACTCCGGAGAGGCGAATGCGTTGCAGTCGATGATGTTCGGGCCTAAGCCTCTATGGGAAAACCTGCTGTCTGGCGTACTTTGTGTCGGGCTCCTTTCCTCTGCCTATGTGGCTGAAATAGTACGTTCAGGTTTGGCTGGCATAGCAAAAGGACAATGGGAAGCGGCAGACGCATTAGGGCTGTCCACTTGGGCTAAGTACCGCTTGGTCATCGCCCCTCAGGTATTAGCCGCAATTACTCCTGCACTTGCCGGACAAGCCATTTCATTAGTTAAAGATACCTCGATTGTGTCACTGATTTCGATTCAAGAAATGACTTTCGTTGGAACAGAGATGGCAAATTCCTCCGGCCTTATCTTTGAAATTTGGCTAATTGTAGGCGCCACTTACCTGATATTTTGCCTGACGCTTTCTACCTTATTTAAAAGGCTTGAGCGTCATTCATTAAAACATCAAGCAAATGACTAGACAGGTACTTCCCTCAAATCAAATAGTGCTCGGCTAATAGCGCTGAAAATAGCAACATCAGGTGCCAAATAGAGAACTTAAATGTTTTGATGGCTTGCTTCTCGTCAGAACCAAATTTCAACTTCCAAGCGTGATAGACAAACAACGCAGACAGTATTGTTACGGAGGCTAGGTAGAAGACTCCTGCCATCCCAACCAACACAGGGAATAGGCAAACGATAAGTAATAATACAGTGTAAAGCAGTATTGATGTTTTTGTATATTCCTCACCGTGCGTGACAGGCAGCATTGGTATATCGGCTTTGGCATAATCCTCTTTGCGATGAATCGCTAATGCCCAAAAATGCGGAGGGGTCCATATAAAGATAATCATCACAAGCAACCAGGCATTGGCATGCATTTCACCTGTGACAGCCGTCCAACCAAGTAATGGCGGCATCGCACCAGCAATCCCCGCAATGACGATGTTTTGTGGCGTAGCGCGCTTTAAGTACATGGTATAGATAACGGCATAACCCAGCAAACTGGCAAAAGTCAGCCAAGCCGTCAACGCATTCACCCACACATACAAGACCACAAATCCAGCGAGCCCGATTCCAGTGGCAAACGCAAACACATTGCGCACATTGAGTTCACCAGATGGCAGAGGTCGCTTGTACGTTCGAGCCATAACTGCATCAATTCGTCGGTCAATCAGGTGGTTAAATGCTGCAGCAGAACCTGCCATCAAGGCAATCCCCAACATACCAAGAATCGACTGCTGAACAGGCAGAGATCCTGGCACCGCCAAGCACATACCGACCAGAGCCGTAAGCAGCATTAAAGCAACCACCTTCGGCTTAGTCAGAGTTAGGTAGGTTCGCCATAACGATCTGTCTTGTTCAGAAATGTGACTGATAGAATTACTCATCGCGAACTCTCCTTACGAAAAAATCGAGTGGAATAGGCATTAGCAGTGACTTTCTGTCGCAGCAGATAATTGACATGAAGGACTGAAAGCAGCAACAAAGCGGCAACTAGGTTATGCGCTACCGCCACCACAAGCGGTAAGCTAAGTAAGACATTAGCAATACCTAAACTAATTTGTAGAATCAGCAACACACCCACTTTGAAAGCGGCACTTGTTAACTTAGGATTTCTGGCGCATAACAAAGCGCAAATTAAACTAATAGAGAACAGAGTAACTAGAGCTGCACCGAATCGGTGTGTCACATGAATGGTCATCCGAGAGCCATAATCTAGCGTGCCAAACTCATAGGTTTCTTGCTTCGGTTGAATTAATTGAAAAGCACGTTCAAAGTCGAGATAAGCCACCCAGTTTCCCTCACAGACAGGAAGGCTTGTACACATCAGGGCGGCATAGTTGGATGATGTCCAACCTCCTAAAGCGATTTGTATAATAATCAAACCTAAAGTGGCAGACGCCAAGATCTTTAACCAACTCGGCACAGAAGCGACATCTTCAATCGGTGCTTTTTGGGCGAGTAAGCGCCAATACAAAAGCGCAAGTAAGCAAAATAGCGTAAACCCGCCAATAAGATGCCCCATCACCACCAACGGCATCAGCTTCATGGTTACCGTCCACATACCCAAGAGCGCCTGAAAAACCACGACCAGAGAGATAACAATCGGTAAAACGTTAGGCAACGACTTCTCTTTAATCACTCGAAATGAAATAGCGAATACCACCAGACCTAGTGTGCCCGCAAAATAACGGTGGATCATTTCCAGCCAAGCTTTATTCGCTTCAACAGTGAGCTCTGGATACAAGGATTTTGCCAGTGCTATTTCTTGTTGATCGTTAGGTACGGTCAACTGGCCATAACATCCCGGCCAATCCGGGCATCCTAACCCAGCGTCAGCCAGTCGAGTATAGGCACCAAGCATGATGACGATGAACGTCAATACGAGACTTAGGCGAACTAAATTGGTCAATCCCATAACCAAACTCCTTCCCTGCTGTTAGCCTACTCTTGATAACTTAAGTAGCTTCCTTAAGTCCGCCAGTACATCTTTGCTTTGGCGGACCAAATCGCCTTTTGATCCCACTTTGGGATAACGCATCACCAATTGGCCCAATGGGTCGACAATGACGTACTCAAAGTCAGACACAACCTGATGGAAGGCTTGATTCACTTTGATGGTTTCAAACCCACCCTTTTCCAATACCGATGTATCACTGAGCTCAGAGATAAGCAGCACAGGTGCGACCCGGCTCTGATATTTCCCCAGCGCTAAATGACTTTGCCCCAGCAAATACACCTGCTTCTGGCAAAATTCATCACACTGCTGCGGAATCAAATACCCCAATTGCCATTGCTCACTTGCATAAGGGTTGCTGATTCCAAGCCCGTCAAAACTTTGCTTTGGTTCAATCAATTGGCCTTTGTTTGTCACGCCAGACTCATACCAATGATTGGCGAGAAATGTCTTGGCAATGACTGCGGGCAAAGCAAACATTAGTACCAAGGCAACCAGAATGATTCTGCCTCTTGTAACTGGATTAGCCATCCTGACCTCCTTGTTTTAATGCTCTGATAAAAACCCAGCCACTCAACAGCACTAGGGCCACGGCCATACTAAACCACTGAACGGCATATCCTGTGTGTTTAGCGGAACCCAGCGGGACAGGTTTCCAAGGCTGCCCATAGGGCCAATCTGACGTGTGGGGCTGTAAAATGTAAGGCTCTATTGGGTGCTGCCAATATTGTTCAAGTTCAGCAATATTGAGGTTTTGAATTCGATGCGGAACACTCGGCTCAATATACAGCTCATCACTCAGCGGGTTCGAAGAGCGCTGGTAAACTCTCGCTTCTGATATCAGTGGGCTGTTCAGCCAGTCAACGCTGGGCAGGCTATCTCGCTGGCCCTTTGAAGGAATAAAGCCACGCTCCACCAAAACCGCGCGATCAACCCCAAATGCCATAAGTTGATAAGCCAAATAGCCCACTTCCCCTTGATATGTCTGATTATCCAGCAATAAGTATTTTCCCTTGATGGGTCGTAGCTCAACCCTAACTAAAGTACCTGTCAGATAAACATTATCCGTGGTATTCAGCTGTTCAAGTTCGATAGCAGACGCACGCTCCCTTTCAGCCAAAAACTGCTCCATTTGACGTTTCTCATCTGCTCGAGAAAGCTGCCACAGCCCTAAGTTGACCAAAATCGAAAAGGCAACCACAGTTAATAGCAGACCAACCCAAAACGAGTACGACTTCATCTGAACGGATAGGGAAGACTTTATGGTATTCATCTTCAAATCACTATTAGTAGTATTACTGCTGTTTATCATCATCAACCTCGCAAGGGCGATGTTCGAAATGGTCAAGGGACCTCAAGATGATCATGATGAGGAGCCCCGCCAAGATAAACCCATGAGCTACTATCTTGGCCGCCGAGTATTCCTCTCTGCGCTCGCCGTCGTATTGTTAATTGCCGCTCTTCTTACTGGTCTCATTGAACCCAATGTCCGCCCTTATTAAAGGGCGTATTTACAATACATAAACAAAAACAAACAGACATAGCCAAACCACATCAACAAAGTGCCAATACCAGCTGCCCGCCTGAAACGCAAAATGGTCCTTGGGAGTAAAGTGATCTTTCGCTACCCGCGCAAGCAAGATAATCAGGAACGTCGTTCCTAACAAAACATGCATGCCGTGGAAGCCGGTTAATAAGAAGAAGGTGTTGCCATAAATACCTGACTGGAGAGTAAGATTGAGGTCCTGATAAGCGTGTGCATATTCAACACCTTGGTAGTAAAGGAAAAAAACCGCCAATACAATTGTAATTTCAAGCCAGACAATAAGCGCCATACGTTTGTTCTGCTCGAGACTCGTATGTGCCATATGTAAAGTAATAGAGGAAGTCAGAAGAATCAGGGTGTTGATCAGAGGAATCCCCTGCCATCCCATCGCTTGTGTCGTACCACCATCAGGTGTAGTCGTCAGCGGCCAAAGTGCTTCAAACGCGGGCCACAAAACTTCATGAGTCATGGCATTATTGCTCGCCCCACCTAACCAAGGAACGGAAATCATGCGTGCATAAAACAGTGCTCCGAAAAAGGCGCCAAAGAACATCACTTCAGAGAAGATAAACCAGCTCATCCCTTGCCTGAAAGAGCGAGAGATTTGCTCAGAATACTTACCCGTCATCGACTCGGTAATCACATTGCTAAACCAGCCCGCAAACATATAGAGCAGGAACAGGAATCCAGCCAGAAGAATCAACTTACCGAAGATACTGCCTTCTCCACCTTCGGCCATGTTCTGCACCGTGATCCCCGCGCCAACCGCGATAAGAAACAGCGCAACCGCTCCGACAATTGGCCAGCTGCTTTGAGCGGGAACATAATATGATTGATGTTTTGAACTCATGGCTTAGCTCCTTGCTGTGTGAGGTCGCCACTCGGTTCCATTCGTGCTACTTCAACGGGTCGTGGAACCTTATCCGTAATGTCGTAGAGGGTATACGACAGCGTTAATGTATGAATCGACTCCGGAATATCTGGCTCAATGTAGAAAATTAAAGGCATCTCGGCCTTGGCCTGACTTTCCAGTGGTTGGTGATTAAAGCAGAAACATTCGATTTTGTTGAAATATGACGCCCCCATGCCCGGTGATACCGAAGGAACGGCTTGGCCAATCGTTGCTATGGATGACTGGTTTGTTGCTATGTAGGCCGTCTGAATCACTTCTCCGGGATGTACATCCATTGACTGTTGCTTAGGTTCGAACAACCAAGGCATACCCTGATTTCTGTGTGCCATAAACTCAACTCGAATAAGACGTGATGTGTCAGGAACCATACCCTGTGGCTGTAGCGCAGACTCAGTATTGGTTTTTCCGTTGATTCCTAAAGCTTCGCACATCACGTCATATAACGGGACAAGAGCAAAACCAAAGCCAAACATCGCCACCACTGCTGCCAGCAGCTTTAAGGTTAATCTGTTATTGGATTGCTGTTGTCCATCCATAGCGCTTCCCTCAATCCACTTTCGGTGGGGTAGAGAATGTATGGTGCGGTGCTGGGCTTGGCACTGTCCACTCCAGCCCTTCAGCACGATCCCACGGTTTTGCCTCGGCTTTTTCTCCTCCACGGATACACTTAATTACTAACCAGAGGAAAATGAGCTGAGACAAACCAAAGGCAAAACCACCAATCGACACTATCTGATTGATGTCGGCAAACTGAATCGCATAGTCTGGAATACGTCGTGGCATCCCAGCTAAGCCAAGGAAATGCATCGGGAAGAATAAGACATTTACCGAAATTACTGAGCACCAGAAATGCCACAAGCTCAACTTGTGGTCATACATATGCCCCGTCCATTTCGGTAACCAATAATAAGCGGCTGCCATAATCGAGAATACCGCTCCTGAAACCAGCACATAATGGAAGTGCGCAACCACAAAATACGTATCGTGATACTGGAAGTCAGCAGGAACAATCGCCAGCATAAGACCAGAAAACCCACCTATGGTAAACAGAATGATGAAAGCAATGGCGAACAACATCGGTGTCTCAAACGTCATTGCGCCCCGCCACATCGTAGCCACCCAGTTGAACACTTTGACACCAGTGGGCACCGCAATCAGCATGGTGCAATACATAAAGAATAGTTCGGCGAACACGGGCATCCCTGTTGTAAACATATGGTGCGCCCAAACCAAGAATGACAGCAGCGCGATACTACAAGTGGCATACACCATCGAGTGATAACCAAACAGCTTTTTACCACTGAACGCAGGAATAATTGCCGACACAATACCGAACGATGGCAAAATCATAATGTACACTTCCGGGTGACCGAAGAACCAGAAGATATGCTGGAACATAACAGGGTCACCACCACCCGCGGCATCAAAGAATGATGTGCCGAAGTACTTATCGGTAAGCACCATCGTCACCGCCCCTGCCAGTACAGGCATGACGGCAATCAACAAGAAAGCAGTAATCAACCAAGTCCAAACAAACATAGGCATCTTAAACCAAGTCATCCCCGGCGCTCTCATATTGACGATGGTGACAATCACATTGATCGCGCCCATGATCGAGCTAATCCCCATAATGTGAACTGAGAACACAAACAGCGCAGTACTGTCAGGCCCATAAGTCGTAGAAAGCGGCGCATAGAATGTCCAGCCGAAATCAGGGCCTCCACCTTCGGTAAATAACGAAGCAATCAGGATTAAGAACGCAAAAGGTAAGATCCAAAAACTGAGGTTGTTCATCCGTGGCAACGCCATATCTGGTGCGCCAATCATCATCGGAATCATCCAGTTGGCTAAGCCAGTGAAGGCTGGCATGACAGCACCAAACACCATGATTAAACCATGAACTGTGGTCATCTGGTTAAAGAACTGAGGCTCGACCAATTGCAGACCGGGTTGGAACAACTCAGCTCGAATGATCATCGCCATCGCTCCACCGGTCAGGAACATAATGAAACTGAACCAAAGGTAAAGCGTCCCGATGTCTTTGTGGTTGGTCGAATAAATCCAGCGGGCTATGCCAGAAGGCGCTTCGTGATGCTCATGATCATCGTGTTCATCAATGGCAATCGCACTGTTTGCTCTTCCTAACTCGGCATCAGCCGCTGGTGCTGATTTTACTGATTCAGAATTCATTGACTCAGGTTTGGACGTTTTCATTGTCCCTCCTTGGATGCCTTAAATGCATTCACATCGGATGCTTGCACCACATCACCCGTACTGTTTCCTAAACCGTTACGTTGGTAAGTCACGACAGCGGCAATTTCTTTGTCAGATAACTGATTAGCAAATGCCTGCATCGCTGTTCCTGATCGGCCATTGACCACGATATCAATGTGATTCGAAACATCACCATTCACGACTTTACTACCAGTGATTGCAGGGAATGCCCCCGGAATACCCGCACCACTGACCTGATGACAGACGGCACATCGGTCGACATACACTTTCTCGCCTATCGTCATCAATTCTTCTTGCGACAGCGATGCGGTCAAAGAGGCGGCAGCTTCTTGTTTCGCTTTCTCTATCTCTGCTTTTTTCGCCAACAACCAAGCGTCGTATTTATCCTCTTCCATGGCATGAACGACAATTGGCATAAATCCGTGGGCTCGGCCACATAACTCTGCACACTGACCTCGATACACACCAGGCTCATCAATACGTGTCCATGCTTCATTAATAAACCCAGGAATAGTGTCTTTTTTCACTGCAAAATCAGGGACCCACCAAGAGTGAATCACATCATCGGAAGTCAGGAGGAATCGTACTTTTCGATTGATTGGCAACACGAGAGGGTTATCAACTTCAAGAAGGTAATGTGCGCCTTTGTCCTCTATACCATCAATGGCTTTTTGGCTGGTTGCTAACAAGCTGAAAAATTCGACATCTTCACCAAAGTAGCTGTAATGCCACTTCCATTGAGAACCTGTAATTTTGACCGTCAGATCGGATTGGGAAGTATCTTCCATCGCCACCAGTGTGCGCGTTGCCGGAATCGCCATTAAAACCAAAATGATAATAGGAATGACCGTCCAGATCACTTCCACTTTGGTACTTTCATGGAAGTTGGCTGCCACTGCCCCTTTTGATTTTCTATGATGGTACATGGAATAGAACATGGCCCCGAAGACTACGACAGCAATAGCGCAACAGATATAGAAAATCAGCATGTGTAAGTCATAGACTTCATTACTGATACCTGTCACACCTTTAGTCATGTTCAAGGTGTTTTCTTCAGCATTAACTGAAGTAGCAAAACCAACAAACAAAAAATTGATCAGTTGCCACAGTGAAACCTGTAATCTTTTCAAAAGACCTCTCCTCTGCCTGAGGCATCATCTCTGATGATTTAGTCAAGGCGCCCTAAGCCTAAATGACACAAAAAAGTCCTATTGGGCAAATGGGTGCGGAAAATTCCTTGTAAACAGCAAATTTGACGTATTTTGTTATAGTTATGTTAATAAAAGCTAGTTGGCCTTTAAGAATTGTGCAAGAAAGTGCTAATGGAAATGTTGCTTATTTGAGCAGGTTAAATTGAAGATTGATCACAATACTTGATTTAACGATTGCGCTCTCGCAAGTGATAATCAATATCATTTAATATCCATCCATTATTTCTCAAATGTCATACACTTGGGATAACAATAGTCAAAGGTAGAAATAAGTTATGATGGAACAAGTTACTCGTTGGTTGGAAAAAGATCCGGATCCACGTACACGTGAAGAACTTCAGCGTTTAATTGATGAAGAGCAATACCAAGAATTAACAGACAGATTCAGTCAGAGGCTAGAGTTTGGTACTGCAGGTTTACGCGGAAAAGTGGGCTGTGGTCCAAACCGCATGAACCGACTGGTTATTCAGGAAACTGCTGCTGGACTTGGCCACTACCTCACCCAACAGGTGCAAGACGCGGAAAAACGCGGTGTTGTCATTGGGTATGATGGACGCCCAGATTCAAAGCAATTCGCTCATGATACCGCCTCTGTATTGACCTCTTTAGGTATCAAGGTATACCTGACACACGATGTAGCTGCGACACCTATCGCTGCATTTGGTGTTCGTCATTTTAATGCCGCCGCTGCTGTTGTCGTCACGGCCAGCCACAACCCACCCGAGTACAACGGCTTTAAAGTGTATTGGGAAAATGGCGCTCAAATCATTCCTCCTCATGACTCTGGTATTGCTGGAGAAATCGACGAAGCCGCCACAAAACCCATCCCTCTGATGAATCTTGATGATGCAGAAAAGCATGATCTTCTCGTGTGGCTAAAACAAGACTACTACGAGACTTATCGTCAAACGATGAATGACAACCCACTGCTGGCTAATCATCAACAGCCAGAGGCGGTTGGCATTGCCTATACCGCAATGCATGGTGTCGGTGCTGATATGGCAGAAACATTGTTAAAAGATGCTGGCTTCAGCAAAGTTTACAGTGTCGCTGAGCAGCGTGAACCGGATGGTGCTTTCCCAACCGTCAACTTCCCTAACCCAGAAGAAGCTGGTGCCATGGATATGGTGGTCGCGTTGGCAAAAGCTAACAACGCCGACATCGCTTGCGCCAATGACCCTGACGCAGACCGCTTTGCAGTGGCTGCTCGTCGACCTGATGGCGAATACCAGATGCTGACTGGCGATCAGGTGGGCTCTCTCTTTGGTCACTACCTACTGAACCGTACTGATGCAACCAAACAACTGATTGGTAACACCATAGTGTCCTCCACTCTACTCAAGAAGATTGCGCTTTCTCATGGGGCTGAATACTACCAAACTCTAACTGGTTTCAAATGGCTGACCAATATCGCCATGCAAAAACAAACCGCAGAGAAGCAATTCTTGTTCGCTTATGAAGAAGCACTAGGCTACACCGTGGGTAATAAAGTGTGGGATAAAGATGGCTTGTCTGCTCTGGTCGCTTTCTCTCAGCTAACCGCCGAGTTAAAGAGTCAGGGGAAAACGGTGTGGGATCAATTGGAAAGCATTTATCGCGAGCACGGCATGTATATTAACGCTCAACATAGCACTGCACTGGATCCGAAAGCGCCACCTGTTGGGGATAAGCTTCGAGCCGCGCAGCCAAGTCAAATCGCGGGCCGTAAAGTCGAAGTGATTGAAGATTTGAAGTCTTCAACACGTACCTTTGCAGACGGAAAAATTGAATCTATTGACCTACCAACGAGTGATGTACTGATTTATCACCTATCTGGCGGTGCACGCGTCATCGTTCGCCCATCAGGCACAGAGCCTAAGCTGAAGTGCTACTACGAAGTCGTCGAAGCATTTGATGAGGCAGATAGCTTCGCAGTGGCGGAAGAAAAAGCGGAGCTTGCACTGGACATGTTGATTAGTGAACACCAGACAAGCCTCGACCACTAAAATACAAGAGTAGAAACAGTAATGGTTTTAAAGCGGCTTGAACGGCCGCTTTTTTATATCCCAACCCTTCTTTCATCTGCCTAACGCTTTCAAACTGGCAAATATGTTAAAGTTCGACTTCTACTTTCTGCTAGCGACCTATTTTCTATGAATACCACTTTCTCTATCATTCCTGTCGGGGTGCGCTTTATGTTGCTTTCTGCACTTGGCTTTGCCTTGATGTCAGCCTGCGTGAAGTACGTAAGCAACTATGGTATTCCCGTGTTTGAGATAGTTGCTGCTCGGGCACTAGTTTCTTTGGTGATCAGTTACTTGGATGTCAAGCGCAAGCGAATTTCAGTATGGGGGCACAATAAGCCCTTGTTAATGCTTCGCGGTGCAGTCGGTACGGTCGCTCTCATGTGTGTTTACTATTCGGTGACAACCCTTCCGCTCGCGGAAGCAACCATACTTCAATATGTTCATCCTGTATTTACTGCATTATTGGGCGTTTTCTTCCTAAAAGAGCGTATTCAATTCTCTACCCTGCTTTGCATCGCACTTTGCCTTTTAGGGTTAGGCGTCATGGTACAACCCAGCATGCAAGCCGGTTCCAGCTCAGACTTACCGCTATTCAGCGTGATGATGGCACTGCTTGGGGCGATGGGTAGTTCTATTGCTTATGTCATCGTTCGAAAGTTAAGTCAAACAGAAGACAGCTCAGTGATTATTTTCTATTTTCCACTAATGGCCTTGCCAACCTCTCTGATGTTGATAGGCGATGATTTTGTGTGGCCAAGTCTATTTTTGACCATGATGCTGATCCTAGTTGGCGTCTTTACTCAGATAGGTCAGTATGGGCTAACCAAAGCGATGCAGACTCAAGCCGCAGGGAAAGCCTCAGCCTACTCGTATATACAAATTGTTTTCTCAGCTCTGCTTGGCGCTTGGGTGTTTAACGAAATCCCATCCTATTGGACATATTTAGGCGGCTCACTCATCGTTATTGGCGCACTGATTAACGTTTTCGGCCAACACCTAAGACCGTTTCAGCGCGCAAGGTAGCTTAAACCCTCTCGGGGTGCCTATACTTGTCTTTAACAGTGACAATGAAAACACCCCGATGAATTTACGAGTTTGTTTTTGCCTTCTGATTCTTCTGATGAGCTCTAACACCCTAGCAAAGGCGATAGAGTTACGTGATGTGCACCTGAGTATCTGCGGCGACTCTATTGACTGGCCTCCCTATACATACCTAGATGGAGAAGATGTCAAAGGCCTTGATCTCGAAGTACTTAATGAGCTTTTGCTGCCACAAAACATCACATTCAATTTTACTATGACATCGTGGACCCGTTGCCTTAAAGGTGCGAAGAGCGGTGAATTCCAAATTGCAGTCAGCGCTTCACACTCAGAAGAGCGTGCCAAGCACTACCTGTATACAACTTGGTACTATCACGTCACCCCCCACTACTTATACAAAAAGTCGAGATTCCCTCAGGGGTTAAACATTGATAGCGTCGCAGAATTAGAGCAATACAAGGTCTGTGGGATCCACGGCTACAACTATGGCGATTTCTGGCTTAACAATGTTGACCAATACTCACACAACATGCATGAACTCGTTACAGAACTCAAAGAACAACGATGCGAGGTTATTCTGTCTTGGCAAGAGATACTGGAAGGCATTAGAAACGTTTGGGGAATTACTTACGTCAGTGAAGACATTGAATCTAAGCCGATTCCAAATATGCCTAAGCATAAGTTTTATATGCTGATTTCTAAGCAGTATGAGCATGGGCCAGCGCTGAAAAGGATTCTCGATAAAGGTTTGAGAGAACGTCAGACCAAGTGAAGACTGTCTGATCCAACGACAAGCCGACTCATTTTACAGTAAACGTCTTCTTAACCCTGCTTTCTCAAGGATACGAGTTGAAATCTCTTCAACTGATAACGATGAAGTATTGATATACGGAATCGCTTCTCTACGGAATAGCGCCTCCACGCTCTCGAGTTCATTGATGCACTGCTCGGTGCTGGCATATTCACTACCTGCCAAACGGTTCTCGCGAATTTCCGTCAATCTTTCAGGATCTATCGTCAAGCCAAACAACTTATGGCGATGAATTTCGAATTCTGGCAACAGTCTTAGGCGACGAATGTCTTCTTCAATGAATGGATAGTTCACAACTCGCAGGCCAAATTGCATCGCCATATAAAGGCTGGTTGGCGTTTTACCACTTCGCGATACACCCAATAAGATAATGTCAGCTTTATCTAGCCCCTTAAGCGTAATTCCATCATCATGCGCTAAGGTGTACTCAATTGCTGCGATACGATCAAAATAAGTATCAGAATCTTTACCCACACTCCGTGAGCGCTGCAGCTTCGGCTTCGGCTCCATTTGAATATCGTCCTTAACCTGCTGGACAATACTCGCCAATACGTCATAACCGAATGCGGGAGCCTCGAGTAGCTTCTGCTTGATCTCTGGAATGACGATGGAAAAGAACACTAAAGGTTTCACTCCATGCTCTTGGTAAGACAGCTCAATCTCTTTGAGAAGATCAGCCAATTTATCTTCACTTTCGACAAACGGAAACGTTTTTTCGTTAGCGTTAAACGGGAATTGACCCAAAACAACATGGCCTAATGTCTCACATGTTATGGCCGTTCCGTCAGAAACATAGAATACATCACGACTTTGAATATCAATTTGCATGTTTTATTTAAACTTTAAAATTCTTTTGAGTAGGATGGTCACCATAATATCGATAATAAAACCCGGCTGACAGTTACGTCCCCCACAGCTTTGAAAAATTGTTAAAATTTTTTGAGCCCACGCGTAATCGTTTGCCTTTCCCTACAAAGCTGCAATGTTTCTGGAGAAAGACATGCAAAAGAACACCCTCTGGTTCAATAGCCTATCCATGGAAGATGTCGACAAAGTCGGCGGTAAAAACGCTTCGCTTGGAGAAATGGTTTCAAATCTATCGAATGCTGGCGTTTCAGTACCGAATGGTTTTGCGACTACTTCTTACGCGTTTAACCAATTCCTTGACTATGAAGGTCTGGATGAACGAATCCACCAGCTGCTCGATGAACTAGACGTTGAGGATGTAGAAGCTCTGCGTAAGACAGGTGCCACCATCCGTCAATGGGTTTTAGAAGCTCCCTTCCCTGCTGATCTTGAGCAGGATATTCGAGAAAACTACCAAGAACTGATTGAAGGCAATACAGAGCTTTCAGTCGCCGTTCGATCCTCAGCAACCGCTGAAGACTTGCCGGATGCCTCATTCGCCGGCCAGCAAGAAACTTTTCTTAATGTTCAAGGCATTGATGCGGTACTTGAAGCAACGAAACACGTTTACGCGTCTCTGTTTAATGACCGCGCTATCTCCTACCGTGTGCACCAAGGTTTTGACCACCGTGGTATCTCGCTGTCTGCGGGCATCCAACGCATGGTGCGCTCAGATAAAGCCTCTTCAGGTGTTATGTTCACCTTAGACACTGAATCTGGCTTTGATCAGGTTGTGTTCATTACGTCTTCTTGGGGTCTAGGGGAGATGGTCGTTCAGGGTGCAGTAAACCCAGACGAGTTCTACGTTCACAAGCCAATGCTTGAGGCGGGTCAGCATCCGATTGTTAAGAAGACATTCGGTTCTAAACTTATCAAGATGATCTACTCGACCAACCAAGAAATTGGTAAGCAAGTCGATATCATTGATACCTCAGCACAAGAGCGTGAGCAGTTCTCTCTAAATGACGAAGAAATCAAAGAACTGGCACAACAAGCGATGATCATCGAAAAGCACTACCAGCGCCCGATGGATATCGAGTGGGCGAAAGATGGCATTGATGGCAAACTTTATATTGTTCAAGCTCGCCCAGAAACCGTATGTTCTCAAAGCGAACAGAACGTGATTGAGCGTTACGAGCTGAACAACAAAGCAGAAGTTTTGGTCGAAGGCCGTGCTATCGGTCAGCGTATCGGCTCTGGCCCCGTACGTCTGGTTGACTCGCTAGACCAAATGTCTTTGGTTCAAGATGGCGACGTGCTGGTTACTGACATGACTGACCCAGACTGGGAACCAGTAATGAAGAAGGCCTCGGCAATCGTCACCAACCGTGGTGGCCGTACTTGTCACGCAGCCATCATCGCGCGTGAGCTAGGTATTCCAGCAATCGTTGGTTGTGGCGATGCCACTTCAAAGCTGACAGACGGCGCTACCGTTACTGTCTCTTGTTCTGAAGGTGAGACAGGTTACGTTTATCAAGGTGAGCTGGACTTCGAAGTGAAGCGTTCTGCGGTTGACGAACTACCACTGCTACCAACTAAAGTGATGATGAACGTCGGTAACCCAGACCGTGCATTCGACTTCGCGCAGATTCCAAACGAAGGTGTTGGCTTGGCGCGTCTGGAATTCATCATCAACAAGATGATTGGTATTCACCCGAAAGCGCTGCTGAACTTCGACGCACAAAGTGACGAGCTAAAAGCAGAAATCACTCAACGTATCCGTGGCTATAAAAATCCTATCGATTTCTACGTCAGCAAGCTGACTGAAGGTATCGCGACTATCGCTGCGGCATTCTGGCCAAAACGCGTCATCGTTCGTATGTCTGACTTTAAGTCCAACGAGTACAGCAACCTAGTTGGTGGTAAAGGTTACGAACCGCATGAAGAAAACCCTATGCTGGGCTTCCGTGGTGCGTCACGTTATATCTCACCTGTATTTGAAGACTGTTTCGAGCTAGAAACTCAGGCGATTAAGCGTGTTCGCAATGAGATGGGTCTGAAGAACGTTGAAATCATGATCCCATTTGTGCGTACTCCGAGCGAGGCAGCATCGGTTATCGATCTTCTTGCGAAGTTCGATCTGCGCCGTGGCGATCAGGGTCTGAAAGTCATCATGATGTGTGAGCTACCATCTAATGCCGTGCTGGCAGACGAGTTCCTCAAGTACTTTGACGGTTTCTCAATCGGTTCTAACGATATGACTCAGCTAACACTGGGCCTAGACCGTGATTCAGGCGACGTGGCTCACCTGTTTGACGAACGCAACCCTGCTGTTAAAGCCATGCTGCAAATGGCTATCGATGCTGCGACTAAAGCTGGTAAATACGTCGGTATTTGTGGTCAAGGTCCATCTGACCATGATGATCTGGCTGAATGGCTAATGGAGCAAGGGATCAGTTCAGTGTCACTCAACCCCGATACTGTGATTGATACTTGGCTGAAACTTGGTCAGGTAAGCGGCAAATAAAACGGCGCGATAACTGAGTAAAAACCGCCTAGCCTGACTGGGCGGTTTTTTTATTTTCACGATTAAATCGCTGACTTTATTCTCTCAAAATGTCTATTTATCCGATTTCGACATTTTTCTCTCTACCCACTTTGATACACCTAAAAACGCTCAACGCCTTGCCCTGTCTAGCGACTCAACACTGAATTTATGAGTCCCACCTCTATTATTCAAAATAAAAATAAAGACCACACACAGTTCACGGTTGCAACATAATTTCAATCAAATTAACATCAGCAAAACAAAAATCCACCATTGAACGAAAATAGCACATTTAATCATGAATATTTAGCGGTTTTTATTGAATAGTATTGCAAAGGTATTCGAAAGACAGTAGGCTTGCGCCCGATGATTAAATGCAGATGTATAGTGAATATATATGCCAGGTGGATTGGCCTATCATATTGACTAGTAGTAACACGAGAATTGTAATGCAGAATAACGCTCAATCTATCAAACAGACGAAAGGTAAAGGCAACTTTTGGATGTTCTTTATCCCTTCTTTACTGGGTCTGTTTCTTTTCATGGCGCCGATTAGCTATGACGGTGATATCACCATTCCAGTCGCCGTACTGGCAAAATCCATCCAAGCTGTATTTGGTGATCACCTTGTAGGCATGGTCACGTCTATCATCTTGTTTATGGCGGCAACATCATTGCTATGCCGTATTAAGAACCCTGCATTTATTGCTAACAACCCATTTTTGAACAACCTGTTTAACCCAAGCCCTCTTTGGCTGGCAGTGCGTGTTATTGGTGGTCTTGCTGTTGCGATGACCTTCTTCCAAGTTGGCCCTGAAGCCGTATGGGAAGAAAATACTGGCGGCCTAGTACTAGAAGGTTTGCTGCCAACGCTATTCTCAGTATTCATCTTTGCAGGTCTACTGCTCCCACTGCTACTTAACTTTGGTTTGCTAGAGCTGTTTGGCACGCTGCTAAGTAAAGTGATGCGCCCTGTATTTAACTTACCTGGTCGTAGTGCTATCGACTGTATGGCTTCTTGGCTTGGCGATGGCTCAGTCGGTATCCTGCTGACCAGCAAGCAATACGAAAACAAATTCTACACACAGCGCGAAGCGGCTGTCGTGGGTACCACATTCTCAGCGGTATCCATCACGTTCAGCTTGGTTGTTCTTGCTCAGGTTGAACTGGAACACTTGTTCCTACCTTTCTACGGTGCAATCTGTCTGGCGGGTATTGTGGCAGCGATCATCATTCCTCGCTTGCCTCCTCTAAGCATGAAGAAAGACGCTTTCATCGATGGTACTGAACCAGCAAAAGATGCCGATGCTATTCCTGCAGGCCATACAAGCGTGTCTTGGGGTATGGAGCTGGCACTAGCGAAAGCGAGCCAAGTAAAATCATTTAAAGATGTCTTTGGTGAAGGCGTGCGTAACGCGGTAGACATGGTATTTGGCGTGCTGCCTGTAGTAATGGGCCTAGGTACGATTGCTCTAGTGATTGCTGAGTACACGTCGGTGTTTAGCTTCCTAGGTCAACCGTTCATCCCATTCCTTGAGCTATTAGGCATCCCAGAAGCGGCAGCGGCCTCTGAAACTATCGTGGTTGGTTTTGCTGATATGTTTATCCCAGCGATTCTAGCGTCGTCTATTGATAACGAAATGACACGTTTCGTTATTGCTGCTATGTCTGTCACTCAGCTGATTTACATGTCTGAAGTTGGTGCGCTGTTACTTGGCAGCCGTATCCCAGTGAACATCTTTGAACTGTTTGCCATCTTCATTCTACGTACCTTAATCACACTGCCTGTGATTGCCGGTATTGCTCATCTGATTTTCTAATCTCAGATTGCAAATCAATCTTTTTTCGAAGGCCCTTTCAGGGCCTTTGTTTTACCTGCCAACCTAGATCAGCAAAATAAAGTCTCTTACCTATACTTAAGTTAATTTGAGAGGTGGTAAAGGAGGGAGAGATGAGCCCTTTACTTTTGCACTTGCTATTGCTTACAACGCCCGCACCAACAGTCGATGCGAGCGCTTTACCTTTGAAATGTCGCCTACTCCATACTGCTGACAACTTTTGGTTTTATCGCGAGCAGATGGTGTATGAAAGCGAGCAGTTTGTGATCTTCCAAAACTTTAAAGGCCGAGTTGTCACTCAAGTGGACTTAAAAACCAATGAGTTGATCAGAACAACCTACATTGGCAAACCTTACGATCCCAAGTATCAGATCTTGCTTGGATTATGTGATAAATCCAAGCACACGGTTGAAATGTGGAAACTCAAACAAGTTCCCTACGATAATTGAGCCCTACCAATAGCGCTCAAAAGTAATATTACCGCCTGTCGCTCGACGGAATTTTTCTAACCCAAACCCTTGCAAAGTCTTGGTGGTCTCTTTGATCATTTCTGGGTTTCCGCACAGCATGACAAAACTGTTCTCCTGAGTGAGCTCTGCCTGCGCTCTTTCTTGAATTTCACGTTGATCCAACAGCTGAGGAATGCGGCCATACAAGGCATTAGGGCACTGCTCTCTTGACACGACAGGCACATAAACCAAACGCCCCTCATATTGTTCAACTAACTGCTCAATCAAGTATCGATACACTAAGTCTTTTTCATGCCTCACACCATGTACCAAAACAATCTTTTCATACCCCGGGCGAACATTAATATCATCAAGTAAAGACAAGAAAGGACCGATTCCTGTCCCCGTTGAAAGCAGCCATAAGTCTTGAGTCGGTTTAGGGATGGAGCTCAAAATTAAATCCCCGTAGGCAGTAGTTCCTACGTAGATAGAATCCCCCTCTTTCAACTGCTGCAGCTTTGGAGTCAGCTTACCTTCTGGGTTGGATACAATCAGAAATTCCAGCATATCGCTGCTGTTGAGTGGTGCGTTGACGACTGAATACGCTCGGCTGACCAATTGGCCATCATCGTCATATAGTGCAAGCTTAGTAAATTGGCCCGCTTTAAAGGTGAGAGGGGCGCCAGTAAGGCGTAAACTGAATAACTCAGGCGTCCAGTCAGTACGCTTATCGACTTTGGCGAGATTAAAACCATCGGGTGCGGTCATTGCAGATCCTCCATCAGGTTACCTCCTTAAAACCTACTCCTCTGATCTGTATAAGTAAAGACGGGTATTGACTTAGTTATTAAAGATCACATTTTGATAACATTTTCACCAAACCACTTGATTCAGCATTAGAATAAAACTCTTCTAAAAACCAATGCAAGGAACACGCATGGAATCGTTACTAAAAGGCTTTCCTGTCATCACAGAAATTCCGGTCGCTTGGGGTGAAATGGATGCTCTGCAACACGTCAATAATGTGGTTTACTTTCGCTACTTTGAAACCGCAAGACTCGACTACTTTGAGCACATCAATCTTCTCGTCAACCTAAGCCAAAGCCATATCGGCCCAGTATTGGGCGAAACAAGCTGCCGCTATAAAATGCCCATCGCCTATCCAGACACTCTGATGATAGGGTCTAAAGTCGTTGACATTCAGGAAGACAGATTCACTATGGAGTATCAGGTTGTGAGCAAGAAAGTCGGTAAAGTCAGTACCGTAGGGCGCGCCACCTGTGTGATGTTTGATTTTAAAAACAACTGCAAAGCAAACTTACCTGAGCAAATCAAACAGTCCATTTTAAATTTAGAAGCGACGGCAGAATCCTAATACACCGCTTGACCTTCCCCCTAGGGGAAGCTTTATGCTAGCCGAGTTATCGTCATTTTAGGTTACGTATGGGCTTCCCTTCGATTCGTAAATACTGGATTCTATTTATCAGCATGAACGCCATGTTGGTATCCAGTTTTGCTACTAGCGAAACCCTAATGACGTTCGAAATGCTCAGCGATTCCGGTAGCAAGCAGGTTCACTGTGGCATGGCAATGAACATGAGCTCAGCGCTGACAGATTCTTCAATTCCATCAGACCATTGTGAAACCAGCGAAGAGATGGTTCATAACTGTTGTAGCGTGATGTGTGCAACGGTTTTCGCCCCCATTCCCCGAATTGATAAACCTCTACTAATCTCAACTCAGTTGGCTCTGATCCATTCAGATGTCCAAGGTCAGGTCATTACCCGTTTAAGTTCACTCTATCGCCCTCCGATAGCGTAATCCGTTCTCTATTATCGACTCCCAGCCTATTGCTTTGGGAGATGGTTTTTCGTGCCTGTCAGGCACTCGGAAACGGACAATAAAGTGAAAATCAAATCAAGGATTATGGCGCTTTCTGTCAGCGCCGCGGTCTGGTTTGCGCCTGTATCAGCAAGCAACTTGCAAGAGCAGACTCACCAGCCGCAAGCCGTGCTATCACAATTGATCAGCATGGCACTCAACAACGACAGCAATCGAAAGCAATATTTTGCTCAGTCACAAGCTTTGCGCGAGACCGGCGTTGCCAATGCCACGCTAATAGACCCCAAAATCAAAGTTGGCTTCGGTGGCCTACCTGTCGACAGCTTCAAATTCGACGAAGATCCGATGACGAACATTTCCGTCGGATTGATGCAACAATTTGAGCGTGGCTCAACACTGGAGTTACAACAAAAGAAAAGCAATCAACAAGCGGATGGCGTCGGTTTACAAATTGATGCCCGAGAATTGGATGTCATTAACAGCATGACCCAACTCTGGCTTGAACTGGGTTATCAGCAGCAGGCGAAAACCATCATGCTGGAAAACCGTCGTTTGCTTAAAGAAATGGAAAACTTCATTCAGACCAACTATTCGATTGGTAAAAGTGAAGCTCAGGATCTGCTCAATGCTCAGCTTCAAGTAAGCAAACTGGATGAGAAGCTTCAGGCTAATCAGCAGATGCAACAGCGCTTGATGGCCCAGCTTTCAGAATGGTTGGGAGCAAATTGGTCTGAACAGATTCAAAACATCAGCGCATCCAATCAGCTTAACTGGGCCAAGCTCGACCAACAGCTGAACGAGAACCTAGCAAACTCCGAGTATTACCAGCAGCTCAGCCTGCACCCAATGGTACAAATGGCCAGCCAAACTATATCCACTTCCGAAACTCAGGTTGAAATTGCACAGCAGGCTTACCAACCTCAGTTTGGCGTTGAAGTCATGTACGCCTACCGTCAGGCCAACGGCATGATGGGAGAACCTGCATCAGACCTAGTTAGTGCCTATCTAACCATGGACATTCCTCTGTTCACGGGAAATCGTCAGGACAGAAATCTCGCTGCGGCCCAATATCAGGTCGGCGCAGCCAAGTCCCAGAAAGACACCTTACTGGCTCAGATGAATGCCAAAGTCAACGCCTTGCTTGTCGACCGAACCAATTTAGCCCAACGACTAGAACGGTATCAGTCCATCCTTCTTCCTCAGGCCAACGCACGAATTCGCGCGGTTGAGCGAGGTTATCAGAACAACACGTCTCAGTTTAACGATGTCATTACGGCCTCTGCCGATGAACTTGCTCTGCAACTTGAACAGCAACGTCTGATTGCAGATTTAAACATTGTGAACAGCAACTTAGCTGCCCTACTGGACGGTTTTGATTATCAAGTTGAGCCCGTCACTTTGGCTCAAGGCGAACAAGAATAAGGTATCTGACATGAAAACATTACAAATCGCTGCTATCGCTCTGTTGGTAGGAGGCGCGCTGGGCTATTCCGCTAATCATTTCCTAGCCGGATCTAGCATGGGAATGGACGCCAAGGCGGAGTCTGGTTCTTCTGATTCTGCAGAACCTCTCTACTGGGTTGCTCCGATGGACCCGAACTACAAGCGAGATAAGCCCGGTAAGTCACCAATGGGCATGGACTTAATTCCAGTTTACGCCGAAGACATGGCGGGAGAACAAGATAAGCCCGGAACCATTACGATTGATCCTTCGGTAGAAAACAACCTCGGCGTCAAGTCCGAACCCGTAACCCTAGAACCTCTCTCGCCTCGCATTGAAACGGTCGGTTACATCGCGTTTGATGAAAGCCAACTGTGGCAAACCAACGTACGCGTCGCGGGTTGGGTTGAAAAGCTGTTCATCAATGCGATTGGTGAGAAAGTCAACAAGGGCGATGTGCTGTTTACGCTCTATTCACCTGAGTTGGTGAAAGCACAGGAGGAATTGCTCAATGCCTCTCGAACAGGCCGAACCGGCTTAGTCAAAGGTGCCACTGAACGACTCGTGACACTAGGTGTAGACCGTGCACAGATTAAAGCGATTCTAAAACGCGGTAAAGCGTCACAAACCATTGAAATAAAGGCACCAGCTAACGGTGTGATTGCAAGTTTGAGCATTCGCGAAGGGGGGTATTTGTCACCCGCGCAAGCAGTGATCAGCGCAGGCCCACTGAACAATGTTTGGGTAGACGCAGAAGTGTTCGAACGTCAGGCGCAATGGATTAAAGCTGGCAGTGAAGCCTCGATGACATTGGATGCCATTCCGGGCAACGAATGGCAGGGTAAGGTCGACTACGTCTACCCGATTCTTGATCCTAATACTCGTACTCTGCGCGTCAGACTTAAATTCCCTAACCCAGATGGCGAGCTCAAGCCCAATATGTTCGCCAACATTGCTCTTCAACCTGTCAGTGAAGAGTCGGTACTGACTATTCCTAAATCTGCGGTAATACGCTCAGGCGGCATGGCTCGCATCGTTCTGGCAGAAGGCCAAGGAAAATACCGCTCTGCTCGCATTGAAACAGGCCGCGAAGCCGGAGATCGGGTTGAAGTTTTGCAGGGCTTAACCCAAGACGATCAAGTGGTGACTTCCGCGCACTTTATGCTCGATTCTGAATCGAGCCAGTCTGCCGACCTTGCGCGCATTAATGGTGTTGAGCCAGATGAGGAGACCGTTTGGGCTAAGGGAGAGATCACCGATGTTATGGCTGATCATGGCATGTTGACGATCAACCACCAGCCGGTACCTGAATGGGATTGGCCGGGCATGGTCATGAATTTTACTCTCGCTAAAGACGTCGATGCGAGTGCATTCACAACAGGTCAAAGCATAGAGTTTGAAATGCAAAAAGCCGAGTCTGGACAGTACGAAATTGTCGACTACCAAGTGGATGACTCTGTTGTTGCTGGCGAGCTTTGGTTGCAAGGCGATATTTCTATGCTGATGGCCGACTTTGGCATGATCACCTTAAACCACCTCCCTGTAGCAGAGTGGAACTGGCAGGCCGGTGAGATGAACTTCTCGGTTGGCGATGAAGTGGATCTATCGGGTTTTGAGGAAGGTCAGCGCGTTCGATTTCTAGTTGAACGACAAGGTGCAGATTACCTGCTCAAGCAATTGGCAACGGATGAGGGCTAACGATGATCAATGCAATTATCCGTTGGTCAATCAGTAATAGACTCCTAGTATTGATTGCCACCTTAGCTATTGTTTTGGCTGGTCTTTACAGTGTAAAGAATACGCCTGTAGACGCAATTCCTGACTTATCGGATGTTCAGGTTATCATCAAAACCAGCTATCCGGGCCAAGCACCTCAGGTGGTCGAAGATCAGGTCACTTACCCATTAACCACTGCCATGTTGGCTGTACCCGGTGCAGAAACCGTCAGGGGATACTCTTTCTTTGGGGACTCCTATGTCTACATCATCTTTAATGATGACACTGATATGTACTGGGCCCGCTCGCGCGTGCTGGAGTATCTCAGCCAAGTTGCACCAAAGCTGCCATCCAATGCCAAACCAACGCTGGGGCCCGATGCTACCGGGGTTGGCTGGGTTTACAGCTATGTTCTTCAGGATAAAACCGGACAACACGATTTAGCCGAGTTACGCAGCTTGCAGGATTGGTTTCTCAAATACGAACTGCAAACCGTTGATGGGGTATCGGAAGTCGCCACTGTAGGTGGTATGGTCAAGCAATATCAGGTCCAGATTGACCCCGCCAAACTGCGTGCTTACAACCTGACATTACAACAGGTAAACAACGCGATTCAAAACGGCAATCAGGAGACAGGTGCCTCCGTGATTGAGGTCGCCGAAGCTGAACACATGGTGCGCACCACAGGTTACCTGACTAGCATCGAAGATATCCGCTCACTACCACTCAAAGTAACCGAAAAAGGCACCCCACTTCTGCTGGGTGATGTCGCAGATATTAACCTTGGCCCACAAATGCGTCGTGCCATTTCTGAGCTCAACGGTGAAGGTGAAGCCGTTGGTGGCGTGATTGTGATGCGCTTCGGTGAGAATGCCAGTGAAGTGATCGCCAAAACCAAAGCCAAACTGACCGAGCTGCAACGCAGCTTGCCTGACGGCGTCGAAATCGTCCCGACATATGACCGCTCTACGTTGATCGACTCTGCGGTAGAAAACTTATGGAAGAAACTGGCTGAAGAGTTCATCGTGGTTGCGATTGTCTGTGCTTTGTTCCTGTTCCATATCCGTTCATCTCTGGTTATCGCCTTGAGCCTACCAGTGGGTATTCTGACTGCGTTTGTGATCATGCACTGGCAAGGAATTAACGCCAACATCATGTCATTGGGTGGTATTGCCATCGCCATTGGAGCCATGGTCGATGGCGCAATCGTGATGATAGAAAACGTTCACAAGCACATTGAACGCACTCCACTCACCGATAAAAACCGCTGGCAAGTCATTGGCAAGGCCGCTGAAGAAGTCGGCGCACCGCTGTTCTTTTCTCTGCTGATCATCACGTTGAGCTTTGTTCCTGTGTTTGCTTTAGAAGGTCAGGAAGGCAAAATGTTTTCGCCACTGGCATTTACCAAAACCTACGCCATGGCAGCGTCTGCTGGCTTAGCGATTACGCTAGTGCCTGTTCTGATGGGCTATTTTATTCGTGGCAAAGTGCTCCCAGAACACAAAAACCCAGTCAACAAAGGGTTAGTCTCGCTTTACAAACCCTTACTCAACCTGAGCCTGAACTACCCTAAAACCATGATCGTCATTGCGATGGGACTTATGGCATCGGCTTACTACCCAACCAGTAAGCTTGGCAGCGAATTCATTCCTCCACTCGATGAGGGTGATTTGATGTACATGCCGACCACCTATCCGGGCATCTCGATTGGTAAAGCACGTGAGCTGTTACAGCAGACCAATAAGCTGATTAAGAGCATCCCTGAGGTTGAGACGGTATGGGGGAAAATCGGACGCGCCGAAACCGCAACCGACCCAGCACCATTGACCATGATTGAAACCGTCATACAGCTGAAACCTCGCCAGCAATGGCGTGAAGGTGTAACCACCGAATCGCTGCGCAAAGAGTTTGACGATCTAGTGCAGTTCCCCGGGCTAACCAATGCGTGGGTCATGCCAATCAAAACCCGCATCGACATGCTGGCAACTGGCATTAAAACGCCTATTGGGATCAAAATCGCAGGCCCCGACCTTAACGTCATTGAACAGATCGGTGCTGAACTGGAGCCTATTCTAAATCAGGTCAATGGTACGGCTTCTGTTTATGCTGAGCGTGTCGCAGGTGGACGCTACGTCACTATCGATATTAAGCGTCGCTCTGCCGCTCGCTATGGCCTCAATATAAAAGATGTGCAACGCGTGATTTCCACTGCGGTGGGAGGCATGAACGTTGGGGAAACCATAGAAGGGCTGGAACGCTATCCGATTAATGTTCGATACCCGCAGGACTACCGTGATTCAGTGGTGAAACTACAGAACCTACCTCTGGTTACTCCAAATGGCGCTCGTATCGCACTGGCTGATGTTGCTGATATTCGTTACGAAGACGGCCCACCGATGATCAAAACAGAAAACGCTCGCCCTAATGGCTGGGTATTCGTTGATATCGATGGACGAGATCTCGGTTCGTACGTTGCCGAAGCACAACAAGTCGTAGCTGATCAGCTCAATCTGCCCGCTGGCTATTCTCTGGCTTGGTCAGGTCAGTATGAATATATGGAACGCGCGAAAGAGCGCTTAAGTGTCGTGGTACCGATTACGCTGGCGATCATTATGCTGCTGCTTTACTTCAGCTTCCGTCGCATTGGCGAAGTGCTGATCATCATGATGACTCTCCCTCTCGCCATGGTGGGTGGCTTATGGCTGATGCATTACCTCGGCTATAACTTCTCGATTGCCGTTGGGGTCGGCTTTATTGCCCTCGCGGGTGTCGCCGTCGAAATTGGCGTCATCATGCTGGTGTATCTCAACCAAGCCTGGCACTACAAAAAGCTGGATGCCCAAGAGCAGAATCACGCCATTACTTCCGATGATCTGTCGATGGCGATACGAGACGGCGCAGGTCTCAGAGTTCGACCTGTGATGATGACAGTTCTGACCGTCATCATTGGTCTTGTACCGATCATGTACGGCGAAGGTACGGGCTCTGAAGTCATGCAACGAATCGCCGCCCCTATGATTGGTGGAATGGCATCGGCGCTGCTACTCACGCTTCTGGTACTACCGGCCATTTTCAAATTGTGGAAACAAAGAGAAATCTCACGTCACTCATAACCATAGAACCATGTCCCCGTAGCTCAGCGCTTCGGGGCACCCTACTACTTAAGGAAACAATGATGAAAAAAACAATTCTGGCACTTGCACTCACTTTGGCTAGCACTCAAATTCTCGCTCAAATGGATCACTCATCCATGGATCATTCCAAAATGAATATGGAAGGTATGGACCATTCGAAAATGATGGGCGATATGAAAGGGATGGACCATTCACAAATGAATATGGACGAGATGTCCGATGTCGGTATGCCTGCCAAAGGAGCTAAACCGGACAAAGTGGTCCACGTGATCCTAGACGATGATATGAGCATTACATTCAAAAAAGAGGTGGATATAGAACCGAATGACGTAGTTCAGTTTGTGGTCATGAACAAAGGGAAAATCGACCATGAGTTTTCAATAGGCTCAGCACAAGAGCAACTCAAGCACCGTGAGATGATGAAGAAAATGGGCAACCACGCTCATGATTCTGGTAGTACAGTGACGGTTGCTCCGGGCAAAGCCAAGCAGTTACTGTGGCATTTCCATGGTGATAACAACGTCGAGTTTGCCTGTAACATTCCAGGCCACGCAGAAGCTGGCATGGTCAAATCAGCAGTATTGTAACGCACCCCAGCCTGCCAGCTGTTGCTGGCAGGCCGTATGATGTCAGTCAAAGTGCTTCATCGGATATAAAGTACTGATTTTAACAGCCGCCATTAATTCCCACACCTGGTTTTTAATCGAGTTGGTTTAAAATGAAGGCCAAAACCAAGAAAAAAGCCACGTATCTTAGACACGTGGCAAAACAAAAAGTGAATGGCAGTGGATTATTCGCTTTTTGCGTTTTATAGCCCCCAAAGTCAGGAGCTAATACGTAAAGTTTAGACGAAATAGTGCAACTATCTATTCACACGGTTTAATATCAATACTTTTCAAACTCGCCGTTGTTGTAGTCGCTGATCGCCTGTTCAATTTCTTGCATGCTGTTCATCACGAACGGGCCATAGTGCACCACAGGTTCATCGATCGGTTCCCCTTGGAAAATCAGCACGCCGCTGGTTTCCATTGCCGCCAGTTCAGCCGCCTCACCCGCAGACAAAAGCGCCATTTCGCCTTGCTGCACTTTGCGTTCTTTCACACTAATTGCACCCTGATAAACATAAAGCATCATGTTAAATTTCTGCGGCGTGATTAACTTAATCTTGTGGTGAGTTTCAGAACGCCAGTCTGAAACTGATAACAGCACTCCGGTTTTGTTTAACGGTCCTTGTTCTAAATGGCCATCGATCGACACCTCACCTGCCAATACCCGCAGCAAGCCATGACTATCATTATGATATTCTGTGACAGTTTCAGGTTGGAAATCATAGTACTGAGCAGGTTTCATCTTGTCGCGCGCAGGCTGGTTTATCCAAATTTGGAATCCATGCAAATCGCCATCCTGCATGATAGGCATTTCACTATGAATCACACCTCGTCCAGCCGCCATCCATTGAGCGCCACCAGAACGTAATTCGCCGACATTGCCCATATGATCTTTATGTTGGAAATGCCCTTTCAACATGTAAGTCAAGGTTTCAATGCCTCGATGAGGGTGAGGAGGAAAGCCACCAATGTAATCGGAACGTTGATCAGACTTAAGCTCATCCATCATCAAAAATGGTGAAAAGTTGGCGTTATTAAATCCCGCAACGCGGCTAATTTTGACTCCGTCACCATCAGATGTGGCGTGGGCTGAAATGATTTGACGGATTTCTCGAAGCTGGCTCATTGTTTTTCTCCTCAAGAGTGATAAGTACAGTCTATCTTCCTCTGGTCGAAACTTGAGCTTAAGGATTCGAGCTAGTTATTCAAAATATTTGAACAGCGATAACATCTCATCCAGTTGAAGCTTCCCCCTTTGTCGCTCCGATTTGACCTGATAGGATTGGTTATCCGCTTCAGCCGGAGTAAAGTAGCCTACTTCACAAAAGGAAATAATAATGAACGCTCAAGCATTTATCGACGCAGGACTGCATTACATCCCCCACTCATTCACTGTGCCATTAGATTACTCTGCCCCGGAGAAAGGACATCTCGATATCTTTGCTCGTGAAGTGTCTCTCGTTGCAGACAAGAATTCGTCTAAACCATGGCTAGTTTATTTTCAGGGAGGGCCTGGGTTTCCATCACCACGCCAAAACGGCAATAACGGGTGGATAAAGCGCGCGTTGCAAAACTATCGCGTGTTGTTGCTTGACCAACGTGGCACTGGTAACAGCTCGGTTGTTAATCATCAAACATTGGCCCATTTACAGCCACAACTGCAGGCAGAGTATCTGAGCCATTTCCGCGCCGACAACATAGTGCGAGATGCGGAATTCATCCGTGAGCAGTTCGGTGTCGATAAATGGGCAATCCTAGGCCAGAGCTTTGGTGGTTTCTGCTCTCTGACTTATCTGTCTCTGTTCCCAGAGAGCTTGTCGAGAAGCTACATCACTGGTGGCGTACCCTCTGTTTCCCTTCACCCAGACGATGTCTATCGTGCGACGTTTAAGCGCACGATGGAAAAGAACCAAGCCTTTTTCAGCCAGTTTCCTAAAGCACAGCAATTATGTCAGCAAATTGCCAATCATATTCTGCACAACGAAGTGTACCTGCCCAATGGCCAGCGTTTAACCGTTGAGCAGTTCCAACAGGTTGGGATTAACTTTGGCGTTAGTGATACATTCCTACCTACGTATTATTTACTTGAAAATGCCTTGATCACCGTAGAAGGGAAACCTCAACTACGCTATGAATTCCTCAATAGTATGCTCATGGAGCAGAATTTCCAGACCAATCCAATTTATGCCATTTTGCATGAGTCCATCTACTGTCAGGGATTCGCCTCACAATGGAGTGCACATCGCATCCGTCAAGAAAACGCAGCGTTCAATTATCAGCAAGGGCAAGACTTTTACTTTACTGGGGAAATGGTATTCCCATGGATGTTCGACCAATATGTAACGCTAAAACCACTCAAACAAGCCGCTGAGTTGTTGGCCGAAAAGAAGGACTGGTCACCGCTGTACTGTGAAACTCAACTTTCACAAAATAAAGTCCCTGTGAGCTGTGCGGTTTACGCCGATGATATGTTTGTTGAGATGGATATCAGCCGCGAAACATTGTCAATGATGCCTAATGCCAAAGCATGGATTACCAATGAATACGAGCACAACGGATTGAGAGCCGACGGCGAGCGTATTTTCGACAAACTGTTCGAGATGGGCGAACAAACTGCCGCCAATCTGTCATTGATATAATGAAATCAAGGCGAACACCGAGATCAATGGTTGGTGTTCGCCCTATCAAATCGTATAATTTCCTTATTAGTCTGTTATTGCTGGATTCAGAACATGTCTTCAAAGTTTATTGAACGAGCCTGGTCTCATCCTTGTGTCACTATGGAAGAAAAACTCGTCTTACTCGCTCTGGCAGAATTGTCCGATCGAAGTGGCGCGGTGATTACCACCATGGCAGAGCTACAAGAAATGACCAATGGTTCTGAATCCACGATTGATCATGTCCTTGGTAAACTGGCGGTTGAGCAAGCCATTATTTCCTTGAGCAAGACATACACCCGTAAGCAAGGCAATATTAAGTGCAAAGTGAATGTAGGTAACCAGCATTCTATTCCGGTGTATGCTACTTCAGAACCGATTGCCAAGGTGCCGCAATTCCACAAGACTCAAGTCAAACCACTCAATCCCTCTGGTGCAAAGGGTAAAACGATTAACGTTGAAGAGCTGTCACCGAATGTCATTGAGTCTTGGGCGGAGGTCATTATGTTCCGTAGTGGGTTCGCCAATCAAACCAACGTTTGGGCAAGTTTCGTAGAGAAAGTTCAAGCCATTGGTCAGCCGTTGATGAACCAAGACGATCTGAACAGTCGTCTTCACGCACACCTGCATACAGAAAAAAGTTATGGGCAAGGCAAAGGTTTCAGTAATAAAAAGCCAGCAGCGACGAAAATGTCCCCCAACCAAGCCTTCAAGAAAAAGATGGCAAACTTCAACTTTGATTTTGACGATTAGGTAAAAGATGAAAGATATCAACGAGATCGCCTCTTCTTGGAAGCAAAAAAGTCAGGACAAGCCTGTTCAGAAAACTCAATCAGTGACCAAACAGACTCCCCCTACGGTGCAACAGACTCAAAAGCCTGCGACTCCTGCGGCGATTTCAAACGCAATAATCAATAGCGAGTTTAATCAGGAGTTGAAGGATGTACTGCGCCCTTATTCCGTAGAACAACGTAAGCACATCATGGCCTTCTTCGGCAAAATGCAGGAGAACTTCTCAACCCAATTCACCCACATGTATGGGTCAGAACCAGATGATGAATTTGCCGCTTTCGCATCAGAACTTTCAATGGATGATGTTGAGCGCATCGTTCACCATCTGCGTGAACGTCTGGTAGCAGGTAAAGAGTGGCCACCCGCACTCGCTTTGCTCTCGATGTTAAAAGATTTACCACTCAACAATGAAATTCTTGAAGCCCGCCATCGCATCTTAATTAAGAAGGATCCGCAAACTCGCGTTGAAAAGTATATCTTCAACCGTAAAAACAGCTACCTAAAATCACTGTCTGAGAAAAATCTCGCCGAGGAATTTAAAGTGCTGTACATCAACGCTTATCAAGAAGTACAAAACAACCTCGATCAGACACTTGATCAACGAGAAAAAGACGTAGAACAGAGTGTCCTTAAAGTAGAACCGACTGACACTGATCGTGAGATTGAGCGTCGTATGGCTCAAGGAATACGGCCTAGTGGAAAAATCGGCAGTATGCTTTCTCGTATTGACAAGCTACGTGGTGCTGTGAAAGCGACCCCTCAACCAGACACAGACCATAGCGTATGGGAAGACGTCACCGAGCCAACAAAACCAGCTAAGCGAGAACAAATCGATCGTGAACAGCAAGCCTTAATGGAACAAATTCTGCGAGAAACAAACGGCGACGATGAGAACCTTTAATATTCTAAAAAAAGAGCGAGATTTCTTTCTCGCTTCTACAGGGCGTTCCCATTGTAAAATCATCATCGACGATTACAGTCGCGACTTGCCGCTCGGTGAAGTCGAGTTGCACGTTGAAGAAGTCTCGAACAAATACAAATACTACTCCAACGAAGCCATCTTTAAACTCACGCTGCCCCTTGAAGAGCAAAATAATATCGACATTTGTACACTCAGCAGTGGTCGTAAAAATCAGTTTCTTTACAAGAAATGCCTGAGATTAGGCGGAAAGTGGGAAAGCATTCTCGGTCAATGGGTGTTTTCCGCGTCTGTTGAAGACAAAGTACGTGAGCTGGAAAGCATCATTCGCTCTGAAGAGCAATACTTCGAAGTGACCTTCAAAGAAACCGTTACTCTGACCAACCAAGACCTGACTCTGTTTGGCTACCCCGTCGTATTCTCTTCCTCTCGTGCATCCGTGCAAACCATGAAAGGCATCAGATTACATTGCGGTGATATCGCCGTAATGGGCAACAAAACCGTAATAGTCGCAGGCACAAAGATCCGCCTATTTGTGCCATTAGCAATAAAAGACAATCCTGACTTTCGTGAAGACTTCCTCTGTGTGACAGAAGTTGAGAAAAAGCGTAAACCAAACAAAAAGACGAGCTATTCTTGGGAATAATGTCAATGCTTCCCTCGGCGAATCGTTCAGTGAGGGAAGCATTCGGCGATCATGCCATAGAGTGTAGGCCGATCATATTCCCTTCCGTATCGGATACGATAGCGATAAAGCCATGCGGGCCAATAGAAAATTTCGAATGTTCAACCTTTCCCCCAGCCTCCGCCACTCTCGCCTCTTCAACACTGCAGTCCTGACATGAAAAATACACCATGGTACTGTTACCTCCTGCGGAAACGCCCTCCATCTTGGCTAAAGCGCCTGTAGCACCGTACTGCTCCATCGATGCTGGGAATAGCCACATTTCCACCCCCATCTTGGCTTCATCATTCATCTGCTCTAGAGACACCTCAAAAACCGTTTGATAAAAGGCCTTTGCTCGTTCCATATCATCAACATAAATTTCAAACCAACCAACCGGATTTGTTTGCATAACCTGTTCTCCTTGTGTATTACCCAATCAGTTAAAAGTAGACTTTTTTCACATCATTTCAAAATGAGTTTTGAGGTCAAAGATAAGCTGGGTTGATAGACAAACCGCGCGTCACCTTGTTCCTGCGAATCAAGGAAACTGGCCACTTGTTGAGCGTATTTATGGCTATTGGCTCCTTCGGCCACAAACCGAGCATCAACAGCATCAGGGTTAGCGTTTACTTCTACACACTCACTGTCAGCGCCAGTAGGACAAATCCTGACGTCATGAGCAGCGAGTGTGGAAATTAAGGTGAGGAACAGTTGCTCATCAAAGTCACCGCTGGCACTAAAGTCCAAGTAAATATCCGTACAGTCGGATAAATCGCGCAGAGCAGCAGAAAGCAAAGATAACAACTCGTGGCTAGACAACGCAGCTATCGTTTCAAATCCGATCCGTCCTACGCCATTGCGCTTTACCCAAAACACTGTACCGGTTGTCGAATTCAGCTGACTGGTCGTTTCATCATTAATTTGCAACTCAAAAAGTTCTGTATCTAACTCGCTGATCATATGAGTCACCAGCCCCTGCCATTCCTCATCAGAGTTAACACGGTCAGCTTCCACTAGGTAAGGTTGATAGAGTTGCTGCCACTTATCTTCAACCGCTGAATATCGGCTTGTGTCTTGAGCGAATGTTTTCCACATCAACTCGTAGTCATCACTGTAACCGAGGCTGCTTCGGACCGTTGCGACTTGAGCACTTTGTGTCAACACCACTTTCACACTATCTGTATTCGTCCTTCCCCCGCTATCTTTTACATACAGCTCAAAGGTGTAAGTGCCTGTTTGTGTTGGGTTGATTAAGGTCGCAGTTAAACTATCAGAATTCAAAATAGCTAACTGCACTGGCCCTGATGTTTGTGTCCACTTTGTTTCTTTAATGCTGTAGACGTTTTTCGGGTAGGTTTTTGCAGAGCCACTGAGTGAAATCGTATTTTGTGGTAGGTTGTAAACCTTATCACTGCCTGCATCAACTGTAGGTTTGGTATATTTTTCTGCATCGCTGGCATCACTATCACACCCGGACAAGATAACCAAAGCGCACAATAATAGAAACTTAACTAGATTAGACATGCTTATTCCTCGCGTCATTAAAATTGGAAGCTGACACCCGTGGATAGAAAAAGGTTTTCGCTGCTGTAGAAGTCGATCTCGGAGTCTGTTTGTTGATATCCCGCCATCAGGTTGAGATTGGTATTAGGTAAGCCAAGTAAACGTTGATAGCTATAAACCGAGAAAAAGCCGAAGCTTTGCTGATCTTGTTTGCGATTGAAAACGGGATTATCTGCGTCATACTCTGCGGAGCCAAGACGGAACGTCGAGGTCAAAGTATGATTTGAGCGGTGAAACGCCAGAGCAATTTGGCCATCAATTTTCTCGAAAGAGTGGGCACGACCTTCCGCATCTCTGAGGCTATAGTAAATGGCTGGCACAAGAGTAAACGAACGACTGATGGGTAGAGCACTCTCCACTCCAAATCGATGGTAATCACTGTCACGCATGAGAAGCGAACGTTGCGCATCACTCAGTGACTGAGAAAAACCGATCTCTTCTGTCTCGACTTCACTTTGCGCGTACGCATATTTTAAAGAAGCGGACAATGGACCATGTAAATCCATCGCAAACCTGAGGCCAGATACCGTATGGTCGGTGACACTTCTTGAAACCCCCGTTAAATAAGGGTCTCGCCACACTTCATCTTGCCCAGGCAGGCTACCAAACAGAGCGGTCGTAATCGCCATGTTTCTGCCTACTTTTTGTGACAAACCAAGCTCTGCTTGGAAGTTGGCTTCTGTTACCTGATCTTCGCTATTGCCAAAGAAAATGATCGTCTGACCAAAATTGTACTGCAGGCGACCTAATAACATCGGCGAGACTTGATTTACTTTTTCCCCACTGTTGGATAAGTCTTGTGTCACAGCATTATCATCGTGGGTATTGTGCTGGGATTGGCTGCGTATATAACCAGCATTAACACTAATGACCCCGCTAAAACCTAATACTGATGGATCCACTTGCGCAGACGTACTCGGAGAAAAAATGATGAAAAGTAGTGATTGACATACCAATAAAGGCCTTGTTCTGACGTACATGCGAATTCCTTTTTGAGTGACTGTTCATCAAGCCAATCAAAAGTAACATTCACCAATCAAATCAATCTCCACCCAGTTATGGACAGTTTGTGTCCGCAATGGTCACAATTTCACCAACCTAACTAATACACCCATAACCACTCATCGCTAAAGCGGCTTTTTTCGTTTACCATACGCACCCTTCACCATATGAATAAACACGATCACCTATGGCTGCATTGGATTTTAAACCACGTACAAGAGTGACTCATGCGGGCTATAAACCCATAGAAGGCGCTTTTCAACGTCCTAAAACATCCTCCTCTTTCTACCACTCTGTGCCCGATACACCTGAACCGACGCCTGAGTATCAATGTCGAATAAAAATACATTGTGAGAAAGAGGATCTGAACGCATTAACTGTGGGCGTATGGACACTTGGTAGAACCCAAGCGGACAAGCCGGTGAGGCAGTGGTCAGCAATGTCGTCTGATGACGGTAATACACTGTTGACAGCTCTCTGTTTCGAAAAAGAAGAAAAAACCCTTTACCATGATGCTTTTCAACAGGCAGGCCACTCAACTTCATACAAGGTTACCTCAACGACATGCACCTCAGAGTATGTCAATGCAGAGTTTATCCCGGTCAAATTAGCCATCCAACCCAATGAAACACGGTTAGCTTGGGCGACAGAAGGCTATTTTTATCATTTTGTTGAGAATCGTCTTATAAAAGAATACAAAGTGGTCGGAAACGGTCGATGGACACTGCAACTCACTCGCTCAACTCATGAGTTGCTAACCGATGAATTAGTCTCAGAGCACCATTACCCGGCCATATTACTACCCTATAAAATAGAAAGGCGTGAAGTCTCACCCCAGCACCTTCTATATCGTTCAGAAAAACTCTCCGCAGAAACATTAGCAAGCCTAGATCATGCTTGGCTGAATCAACATGCCATGACTCTGGATTTACCCAGTATTGTGGCTGAACGAGGAAAACCTCTCATTAAGCGAGAGCCAGCCAGTAAAGTAAAGCAAGATGACACCGTGCCAAGTCAGACTCATATTGTGCAGCGAGTTCCTGAAACAGGTAAGCGTGAATTATGGCCCGATATCGCCGCTCAATATGGGCTGTCATCCAAAGCCTTGCTACAGCTTAATCCTAAATATGATGCAGACCCAACTCAGCTTAGGGTTGGAGATAAACTCACAGTCAGTGAGTCGGTGTGCAAGGCTTTCATGAAGCCACCGGAAATGGCTGCGCCGATTGAATCACTGAAAGAAGTGCATTTACTTGGCAATGTTTGGGGCAGATACCATGAATTAGCGCTCTCAGAATCTGCGGTCAATATCATGGAAGACCGTACCGTTTCAGGCTATGTACCGGTTTTAAACTCCGGTCGAATATACCGTGACACCACCAACAAGCAGAAATAAATGGAGTTCACAGGCGCAATAAATGGCCATGTGCATCAAAATATGACTAGGTATGGCCACTCTCTATGAGTGCGCGGAGCTGCAACACAGTGATACTCTTGCTGCTAGTATTCATGGCGTTGTATTTATAGCCTGATCTTCTACTGGTTGCGCTGACCCTTTAATAGTTGGCCATGTCAGGATAAACTGAGCCCCTCCCAATGGTGATGAGGTCACATTCACCTGACCCTGATGCCACTTCATTACTTGACGAACGATGGCCAAACCAAGTCCATGCCCTTTCTCACTGCTTCGTTCTTGGTTATCAAGCTGAATAAAAGGCTCAAAGATTTTTTCTTTATCTTGCTCATCAATACCAGGACCATCGTCTTCAATATTGAGGGAATACCCATCATTCTCATAAGCGAAAGATATCGATATTGTTCTATTGGCAAACCGACTTGCATTCGCAAGAAGGTTTTTCACCGCACGCATTAACCCTGCTTTGTCGATAAAGGCATAGTGCGAGCGTAAGTGCGGTGAACAATAAAATTTGACCTCCAGATCAACATGCTCTAGACGAAAAAATTCAACCTCCTTCGCCAATTCATCTGCCAGACAACATTGGGTAAATTGAGCTATATCTGCAATGCGATTGTATCTTGAAAGCAATAAATTTTGATTGATCAAATGGTCTAGATCTTCAATGCTCGACTGTATGGTCGTGTGATATTTATCTCTTTGTGCCCGAGGTAAAGTCTCATCCTCTATCATCTCCAAAGCAAAGCGCAACCTATACAATGGGGTGCGCAAATCATGGGCTATCGCATTGGTCAGCTCTCGCTGACCGGCGATCAATCGTTCAATGTTGTCCGCCATAGTATTAAATGAATGGCTTAATTGTGAAACCACCGATAAGCGAGAAGCCTTTGCCCGTTTGGAGAGTAACCCTTGTCCAAACTCGTTCGAGGTATGCACCAAGCGCTTGAGATCTCGCCAAAGAGGAAGCACCCACAAAACCAAGGCCAGAGAAATAATAACGAAGAATAATCCACCAATCGCAGAGGTGAGTTTTAACTGTGTGCTCTGAGACATATCATCATGGACATGAAGCCAGACTCCATCAGCAACAGGGGCCAGTAGCTCAATTTGTCCTTGTTGATTAATATAACTGACTATTTCTCCTGGCTTTTCTTCAATGGCTGACAAAGCATTGTCAGACAAGTCCTCATCGTTTTTTAAACTAATCTGAAACGGAATGATTGTATTCTTCTCAGCTAAGTCCTGAGGCCACTCCTCTCTTGGCAAGGCCCGAAGCTGCTCAGAGGCAAGGAACAATGAACCCGCAGCTTGATTCAATGCTGCCAATTGAGTCGATTCATTTAACGCAAAGTAAATAAGGTAATTGCTTTGGCCCACACGTTTAAGCAGTGCCATTGGGTCCCCAAACAGAAAGGTAATCTCGCCACTCTTAATAGAATGGAAGACTTCTGCATCATCTTGGTATTTATCAAGCGATTCCAACTTAAGAGGATAAGCAAAATGCTCGGCATAGGACTGGATAATACCCAGCCATTGTATTTGTGGTTGCGCGAGCAGCTTTCCACTCAAAATATCAAAGTTAACGGCATAAACTTGTTTGTAAAACTGCTCTGAAAATGACTCATTCAAACGTTGAATGGGATTAATAGAGGTGGGAATAATCAGCAAGACAATTGGAACAAAGACCGCCAACCATAGAATAGAAAATGCTCGAATCACTATGCCACATCCTCTGTAGATACACACAACTGGTAACCTATGCCTCGGACTGTTTTGATTAACTCCGGCTCTTGTGGATCATCCTTTAATGTCCGCCTTAAACGAGAAATACGCCTATCGATCGTTCTGTCCAAGCCATCATATTCAAAACCACGAATCGATTGTGCAATCTCATCGCGAGACACCACTTGACCTGCGTTCTTAGCCAATAGATGAAGCAAGTCAAACTCGGAAGTGGTTAGCTTAATCAACTGGTTATCAATGGTTACTGCTCTATGTTTTAAATTGATCATTAAGTGCCCAAACGTCAACTCATCATTGAGTTTACTTGCAGATTGACGCTGCTGACGACGTAACAATGCACGAATACGTGACAGTAACAAACGCGGTTTAACCTGCTTTACCACATAATCGTCGGCGCCAAGTTCAAGCCCCATCACTTGATCAATATCGTCATCCAGCGCTGTTTGCATCAAGATCATACCTTGATAACCCGCTCTGATGGCTCTGCAGACATCCATGCCACTTTGGCCCGGCAGCATAATGTCAAGAATGACCAGATCCGGCTGCCCTTCCAAAATGGCATCTACAGCGCGGATTCCGTCGGTGATAACATTGACCTCAAACTCATAGTTCTGCAAAAAATCTCTAATTAAATCAGCTAATTCCACATCATCTTCAACTAGAGTTATCGTATACGTGTTGGCTGTTAACATAGGATAGGTGAGCAAATGAACGTTAGAAGAACTATAACTCACCGTGATAGAAACGAATGTGACTATTTGTGACAAAAGAAAGAAGTTGTGACGAATCTAAGAAATCCACGATTCGCCATTTTCAAACTGACCAGAGCCTTCCCATTATCTTATCTCGTTTTTAGCCAGCGAGCTCTACATAGGCTTGCTCACTGATTAGATCGTCCAATACCTGACCCAGTTACTGCCTTGATATCAAGTTTAAGCACTTTGATTTATAGTATTTAGCCTCTCTTCGCTTTACACTTGACCTATCACTCCGCAACCCACCCCATTCATGCTCAAAATTTCGAACACAGTGACACTTCAGGCATGGGAAATTCAACTAACGGCAATCCGTGCTCAAGGGGCTGGTGGACAGAACGTGAACAAAGTCTCCTCTGCAATACACCTACAGTTTGATATTAAGCATTCAACACTCCCTTCAATATACAAAGAACGTTTACTGGCTTTACAGGATTCTCGAATCTCAAAAGAAGGGGTTATTACTATCAAAGCCCAGCAATACCGCACTCAGGAGCAGAATAAAGAAGATGCACTGAATCGTCTCGCTGAGCTGATTCGCTCCGCTAACGTTGTACAAAAAAAGCGCCGTCCTACCAAACCGACCCGAGCCTCCAAAGAAAGGCGATTGAAAGCCAAGGGAATAAAATCACAAACCAAATCTTTACGCGGTAAGGTAAGCCATTAACTGTCATAGCAAGTTCGGCTCATCCAGTCTGCACACTATGGTAACAAAGGGGCTTGTCCGGTACCACGGCTCAATTAGCCGTGGTACACGGTCAACAAGTGATCACTCACTCTTGTTTTGTTTATTCTCGATAATCTGATTGATAAGCAGTGCTGACAAGATGATCGCTAACGCCAACCAAGTATTGTTTTGTACCGATTCATCTGTTAGAAAAACACCAATCACTACTCCCACAGCAGGAACAAGATAGTTAGTCATTGAGGTAAAAACAGCCCCCGCGTTTTTGATGCTCCTCATGTACAGGTAATAAACTATCCCCGCGCACATGACACCAAGATAGACTAGCGAGAGCATTGAAGATATTGTCGGATTAGACTGACTCAATGGCGTGGTGATCATCGCTATGACGGTGAGCTGAACACTCGCCATGCATAGCACATTACGTGCAACGATGAGTGGATGTTCTTGCTGCACTCGGTTAAGTAACAGTAATGCAGTCGCAAAAGACACGGCCGCAACAACAATCGCCATCGAACTCAATAAGTTAATTTGCTGAGAGCTGGATGCTAACTCAGGGTAAAATAAAACTAGCAGCCCGCCAAAGCCTACAATAACGCTGATGGTGTTGCCCTTTGTTATTCTTGCACCTTTAATCAGTACTGGTGCGAGAAGTAAGGCGTAAAACGGCAGTGTCCCCATAAGTATTGCTGTGATTGAGCTGGATAATTTTTGTTGGGCCCAAGGCACTAGAACAAACGGTATCACCGCTTCTAACAAGCCAATCAAAGCGAAAAGCCCCCACTGCTTGCTAGTACTTGTTATTCCTATGAGTTTACAAATCAGGATCAACGTAAGTGCTCCAAGGATGGCGCGAAATGTACCTATCCAAACTGGGTCAAACCCTGTTAAAGAGAGTTTCTGAAAAATAAACTGCGAGCCCCAAATGAGCCCAATGGCAAGCAGCGTTAAGTAGTTTTTAAACATCATTTGGATAACCTAAAGTGCATCATTTTCACTGGTGTATTTACGTTCTCAATCAAGTAAGTTTTATTGCAATATCAATTACGTCGCTTTAAAAGCAACGGCATCCACCTCTATTTTCATCCCATCAAGCGCCAGCCTTGGAACTGGGATTAACGTACTGGCTGGTAAGTGATCACATGGCCAACGCTTAAGCATCTCATCGCTCCAGATGTTCAGTTTGCTTTCATTATGATCAACGATTAACACTGTAATTTTTAAAACATCGCCGAAACTCAGTGCATGGGCAGTCAGGGCAATATCCAAGTTGGTTAAAACACTCTGCACTTGTTGGCGAAAGTCTTCACTTAAACGGTGCTCAACGCCTTCTCCCCCACTTTGACCTGAGATATAGACAAGTTGTCCATCAGATGGAGCCGTTACTGTGTGACAAAAACCATATGGCGTAGGATTGAATAGATGTGATGGATTATGAAAAGTGATTGTTTTATCTGACATTTCTAGCTCTCTCTATTGTACGTTCAATTCTCACGCACTATAAAAGCTCGACCTAACTTGAGGTCAATGACATTTTTTATAATTTGGCGTGTTTAGAGAAAGGCAAGAGGTAGACAGCACACCAAGCTCGAAGACGTTCATTTTCTTACTCGACAATTATGGGGAAAGGGCTTATTGCGACCAAAATGTTATGTTATAACATATTAAATATACAATAATGGAACACCAGCAAATACGCAGTTTGGGTGAAAGTTATGGAAGCAATCGAATCAATGGTTAAGCAGGCAGAAAAGCACTGTCTAGCGAAAGGTAAACGACTCACATCAAAAAGGAAGCAAGTGCTCGCTACTCTTCTTCATGCTAACAGAGCTCTATCTGTTTACGAGTTAATGGATTACGCAAAAGCACATTTTGGTGAAACCATTCAAGCCATGTCTGCTTATCGCATTTTGGATTTTTTAGAAGAAGAGCACTTAGTCCACCGGCTTAACGTTTCTAGCAAATACGTCGCATGCGCTCACATTCATCACGAACACGCCCACGGTGTCCCACAGTTTTTAATTTGTCGTCGATGTAACAAAACGCAAGAGCAGACTTTAGATCCTTCCATGGTCACAACCCTTGAATCAGACGCTGAACAAGTTGGATTTAAGCTTCTCACACCTCAGGTTGAAATTAATTGCCTGTGCGACGAATGCTGTCAAACCTCCTCATAACTCCCACATTCAATAATCGAAAAGGGGATTGCTAAAAGTGATGGCCTCAATACTAATTAAGAATGCCCACATCGTCAGTGAAGGCATAGTGAAGCAAATGGATGTACGTATTGTTGGTCAGAGAATTGATAAGATTGAAGTGAACATTTCAGCAAACTTTAATGATCAGGTTATCGACGCAAATGGTCACTACCTATTACCGGGCATGATTGATGATCAGGTACATTTTCGTGAGCCAGGATTAACTCACAAAGGCTCTATCGCTTCAGAGTCAAGAGCTGCTGTAGCCGGCGGGATCACCAGTTACATGGAGATGCCTAATGTTAACCCTTCTACAACCACGCTTGAAGCACTTGAGAAAAAATACGCCATTGCCTCACAGCACTCTGCTGCCAACTATGCATTTTATCTTGGTGCGACAGAGAATAACTTAGCTGAAATACAACGTCTTGACCCTTCGAAGCATTGTGGTATCAAGGTCTTTATGGGTGCTTCGACAGGAGATTTATTGGTCGAACACCCACAAGCTCTGGATCGCGTCTTTGCACAATCACCTGTATTAATTGTCACGCACTGTGAGAGCAGTCCAATCATTGCCCAAAACCTTGCTGATTTAAAGCAAACCAACAAACCGATCACAATCGAGGATCACCCAAACATTCGAGATGATAAAGCGTGCTATGCGTCTTCATCTTACGCAGTGTCACTCGCTAAAAAACATGGCTCTCAGCTGCATGTTCTCCATATCACCACTGAGAAAGAACTCTCACTGTTCGAACCAGGCCCAATTCAGGGAAAACTCATTACTGCAGAAGCGTGTGTCCATCATTTGTGGTTTAGCCATCAAGATTACGCGGAGCGAGGTAATTTGATCAAATGTAATCCTGCGATTAAATATCCTAGCGATCGTGATGCATTGATCCGAGCTCTTCATACAGGCCACATCGACATTATCGCCACAGATCATGCGCCACATACTTTAGAAGAAAAGCAAGTACCTTATGAGCAAGCACCTGCAGGGATGCCACTGGTACAGCATGCTCTACTGAGCTTACTCGATCACGTCAGTAAAGGCCGCCTAAGCCTAACTCAAGTGGTAGAGAAGGTATCGCACAACCCGGCCATCAGATACGCCATTCAAGATCGTGGTTTTATACGTGAAGGTTACTACGCTGATCTCGTGTTGGTCGATATCAATTTCCCCACAAACGTAACCCACAGCAATAGTTTATATCACTGTGGATGGAGTCCTTTTGCGGGCCATACTTTCTCTTCAAAGGTCCAACGCACTTGGGTTAACGGCCAACAAGTATTCGATGGCGAACACGTCATCAGCCAATTTTCAGGCGCGCATGCACTGCTATTCAACCGTTAACGTAACATCAAACCATTGAGATACTTACATGTTAAGAAGAAACCCGAGCGGGCACATGCCTGTCGTCTCCGAAACGGCATTCATTGACCCAACCGCCATCATCTGTGGCAAAGTGATTATCGAAGATAATGTATTTATTGGGCCCTATGCCGTCATTCGAGCTGATGAAGTCAATGACCAAGGCGATATGGAACCTATTATCATTAAACGTGATACCAATATTCAAGATGGTGTTGTTATCCATTCAAAATCAGGCGCTTCAGTAACCATTGGTGAACGCTCTTCGATCGCCCATCGCTCAATTATTCATGGCCCCTGTGACATCTGCGATGATGTCTTCATCGGTTTTAACTCCGTGATTTTTAATGCCGCTATCGGCAAAGGGTGTGTCATTCGCCATAACTGCGTTGTTGATGGACAGGACTTACCTGAAGGGTTTCATGTGCCGCCAATGACCAATATTGGAGCAGATTTTCAGTTAGCGAACATTTCCAAAGTGCCTCCTGAATATTCTGCTTTCTCAGAGTCTGTGGTTTCTGCAAATCACACCTTGGTTAAGGGATATAGGAGAATAATCAATGAGCTCTAAACATCCAATTTCAGCGGTACCAACCAACATCATTACTGGCTTTCTAGGTGCGGGTAAAACATCCGCAATTCTCCAACTAATGAAACAAAAGCCAGGCCATCAGCGCTGGGCAATTCTGGTTAATGAATTTGGCGAAATTGGCGTTGATGGCAGCCTATTCAAAGGTCAGCACAAACAACCCGATCAAGTATTCATTCGTGAAGTCCCAGGTGGGTGTATGTGCTGCGCGGCCGGCCTTCCTATGCAAATCGCGCTCAACCAGCTGCTAACCGAAGCCAAGCCAGATAGACTTCTCATCGAACCAACAGGGTTAGGGCACCCCAAAGAGGTATTACAAGTACTGTCATCAGCACACTATCGTGAGGTGTTGTCTTTACAGAAAACATTAACTCTCGTCGACGCTCGTCAACTATCGGATAAACAGTACACACACCACGATACATTCAACCAACAAATCGCTATTTCTGACACTGTAGTAGGTAACAAGGTCGACTTATATCAAGGCGACGAGAAACAACAGCTTGAGTCGTATATACAATCCCTATCGGGCTCAGAAAAAAGAGTGATTTTTTCAAAGTTCGGAGCCATACCCTATCACGAGTTTGAAGGCCCAACACAGGCCAATGAAAAAGCTCATCACCACCACGATCACGGTAAGCCCAAGGTTTTAGCGGCAGATTTACCTATGCCAGAAAGTGGGATAATCAAAGCCGTTAATCAAGGGGAAGGGTTCCGAAGTATTGGGTGGCGCTTCTCACCTGATAAAGTTTTCTGTCGGAAGAAGCTGACACTAATGCTGCTTGACCTCAAGGTCGAGCGTATGAAAGCCGTCTTTATCACTGACTTAGGAGTACTCGGCTACAATATGACCTCAGACGGGCTCAGCGAAGCGGTATTGGATGATGGGTTTGAAAGCCGTGTAGAATTCATTTCCCAGCAATTAGACGACAATCTAGAAGCGAAATTGCTGGCCTGCTTGCTCACTTAATCATCTCGGAGGGATTGTTGCCACATTTCCCTCCGCTTCTGTCGTCATAGAGTAATACGTATTTTCTCTGCTAGTGCCATGGCAATATTGCTGGTGCAATAGGCACTTTCATTAATAAAGTGTGGGTACACTTCCTTCTCTCCCTGCCAATGCACGTCATAGCCAAAGAAAGTAGCGAGCAGTGGCTCCCCGGGCTTAACAACTTCAAAGTCTTTCCCACAAACTGTCGGATGAACCGTTGCAAGACGCATCCCATCACCATCCAGAGGGAATGAAACTTCCTCTGTATATCGATAGGCATCGTAACTTGAACCCATGGTCGCTTTACCCAAATTATGCAGTTCAACAAAGTCTAATATGGCAGTGAGCAATTGCTTCATAAGCTCTAATGTTTCATATGTCAGAGAGCTATGTGCCTGAGCTCCTACTTCCAACATAATACCGTATTGACCGACTGAGCATAAATAAGGTTGCTCAGCCCATGGTTTTCGGTCTTCAAACAATACGTTAGCCTCTGGCATACGATGCTTCACATAGGCTCCCATCTGCCGATAAAAAGGAACGTGTGACAACAAAATCAATGTCGCGCCCATATTGCTGGTCGTGTTGTGTAAATCAACAATTAGCTGATTTTCGACTTGCGCATGTTGATCACGGAAGAAAGCTGCTAGGTTTGCTTCTTGTGACTCCTTAACAGGTGCAGTAGCGGAAAACTGACGATTGAGATCAACATCAATGAACCGCACGTTCTTTTTCACCGCTTCTGGGTTAGCGACAACACTTTTCACTTCAAACGTTGAACGCTCAACCGAGTAGTTCCCATCTTTGATCAACTTCTGAAGGTACAAACCGGTTAATTCATTACCATGGGTACCTGCCACGACAAGCACTTGATTCAATTTCTGCATAACAATAGGTTCCAACTCCAAAAGGAAAACAATTATGTTATAACATAACAATTAATATAAGTAACTTAGAGATAAAATGCTCTGATTTAATCAAATTAAAAATAGATAAATATGATCTTCGAAAGCGTTTTTCAGAGATTTAGCACTATTATTTCTGCTTGGTTCACCAAAAAGTAACGACTAAGAAAAAGGCCACTGATGTGGCCTTTTTCTTTGACTGATGCTTTACCTCGACTCTAGTGGGTAAGAGCGGTAACTCCACATGCCGTAGGTCCGTAGAGCATCTCGATAAATACCGAGCAGCTCATTATCACTTGCCTTTGTGAGTTCCTTCAACGGCTTGTCTGGATAGCCTACAGTGTCAAACGTGATGCCTTGTGGGCCAGTTTGCCAACTGGCGACTTCAAACAAAGTCTGCCCGCGTCGAACATGGCTAGCAGAACTGATAATAGTGGCGTGTTTAATGTTATGACGAGCCAGTGCGTAACTACTAAACAAAGCATTACCAACGGTACTGGTCGCGTAGTTTTCTTCGATGATACGATCTGGGCTTATCCCCTTGGCAATTAACCAATCGGCCATCAATTTGCCTTCCGTCTTATGGTTTTTAGGTACACCACCCGTTAGCACAATCAAAGCATCAGGGTTGGCCTTCGCCATGGTTAACGTCGTCTCAAGACGTTCAACCAAAATCTGGTGCATTGAGCCATCAGGGTTTAAAGCATAACCTAAGGTCACAATCGCGCCTTTGTCATTCAGCTTACCTTTTTCTGCGCTGTCTTTTAGCGGCGTCGCCAAAACACGATCTACGGTTTCAAAGATACGAGTGATATCAGTGGCCTTGCCTGCATTCAACTTATGAAGTTTTTCCATATGCTTGCTTGATTCAGCATCATTACCTTTAAAGCGTTGCCAAACCGCCAGATACGCGTGCAAATCAATATCATCAGGAGCGACCATCAAAGCTTGTTCAAACAGCTCAATTGCGCGATCGACATTCTTGTTGTAGATCTGCGCATTGGCCGCCGAAATCAGTAAGTCAGTGCGGTAAGGTTCGAGGTCGTAAGCTTCTAAAAGTCGATTAGTGACGATCTCCATATTGCTTGGCATTTTTGCTGTAAAACCTGCATGAGAGATACGTGCGGGAGATTTAAACGCCGTCACTGCGTCAGCCAACAATTGATCCACCACCTGACGTTTAGTGACAAGCTGTGCGTAGTCTGCTGACGCTTGAACCGTCGTATCATTAGCAGCCAAAGAGTAAGGGGCAGCGATTAACGCAATTGCGCCACTAAGAGCAAGGGCAATGATGTTCTTTTTCATGTAGATGTCCTGATGTAGTTATGTTTTTACTGCGTCTGTTATTTTTTTGCAGTGTAAATTTACTATTCAGAAAAACCGTGAACTCATCCTCATTAACTGATTGAACTGCCAATATTGGTTTAATTACACGAATCAAGATCACAAATTGCTATTAATGACATTTCATTTAAGGTCATAATTTTTCGTAACTAAATAATTTGTACCTTGGTACAACTCCTTGCGTGACTGAATGAAATGGGCGGTTTATACCGCCCAATTAGGAGTTAAAGTTGGTATTTAGTTAGGTCCGGACGCGTAGCAATGGCGTGCTCAACCATAGCGATCACTTTGGCGCGCTCTTCTCCTTTTAGATTCTGTCGAGGTGCTCGAACCTGCTCGGATCCGCGGCCGCAAACCTGTTCAGCCAATTTAATGCACTGAACCAGAGTCGGAATCGTATCCAGACGCAACAAAGGCAGGAACCAACGGTAAATTTCCAGCGCTTCCGCGTAGCGCCCTTGGCTGGCTAACTTATAGATCGCTACCGACTCTTCTGGGAATGCGTTTGTCAGACCAGATATCCAACCGCTAGCCCCCAGCATCAACGACTCTAGTGCAATGTCATCCACACCGCTGAACACTGTGAATCTGTCATCAAATCGATTGTAGAGTTCAGTAATGCGGCGGGTGTCTGTCGTTGACTCTTTCACCGCAACAATGCTGTCGTACTCAGCAAGTTTCTCCATCAAATCTAGGTTAACGTCAACGCCATAAGAGACCGGGTTGTTGTAGATCATGATGGGCATTTCCGGAGTCGCTTGCGCTAAAGTGGAGTAGTAATCGACCGTTTCACTGTCTGAAGTACGGTACACCATGGCAGGCATCACCATACAACCGTCGATTCCTATCTTTTGCGCATCTTGCATGTAATCAATTGATGCCGATGTAATCGACTCCGCAGTGCCCGCAATCAGGGGCACTCGACCTGCCACCACTTCGTGTGCTGCTGCAAGCACCTGACGTTTTTCATCTGGGTACAGCGCGCAATTCTCACCCACGGTTCCAAGGCAGATGATGCCATTGACACCATCATTAATCTGGTTGTCGATCACCGTTTGTGTCGCATCTAAATCAATGCTCTGATCTTTGCGAAACTGGGTACTTACTGCTGGGTATACACCTTTCCAATCTACGTTCATCAATAACCTTCCACTTGTATATTGTATGCAATTTAAAATAGCGGCCGAAACCACGTGATGAGTAGTCATGCCACTCAGAGTTAAAAAACCTGTTTCTGCGTTAAAACAAACTTCACTGCCGCCAAATCCGCCAATGCACTGCCCACGGATTTATAGAGTGTGATTTGCTGCGAGTCTTCGCGGCCAACATGGCGCCCACTGCACAGTTCAGGCAGTTCCGCACTTATCTGTTGCTCACTGAAGACACCTTCTTCAATAGGGATCAATAGATCGCCGGCTTCCGCCAGTACGTTGATTCTGCTGTCGACAAATACGGTGGAGCGAGTGACCGCTTGAGTATCACACTCTCGTTTGTCTTTGTCGTGGTTGCCAATCAGATCGATGTGTGTGCCAGCTTGGATATTTCGACCATTAAACAGCGGCTGACTCGCACCTGTTACACACGTCACCATGTCTACTTCACTCAGCGCTTGATCGACAGAGTCAACCACTTCAACACTAAAACGTTTTGATTCAGGCAGCGCTTGATATTCACTAGCGGATAAAATCTCGTCCATCGTTTGACGAGCTTTTGCTTCATCGCGGCCCCAAACCAACACCTTACTCAAAGGTCGTACCGCTGCGTACGCCCACGCCATGTATGGGGCGAGATTTCCAGTGCCGCAAATCAGCAGCCTGCTTGCATCCTGTCTGGCCAGATAATCCGCCGCGAGCGCTGACGCCGCCGCTGTGCGCCAGAAGGTCAACACTTTGCCATCGAGTAGCGCAAGCGGCTCACCGTTAGCGCGATCAAAGGCGAGAATTTTCGACGCCAGACTGTCTTTGCCTTGCTCAGCATTGTTAGGGAAATACGTGAACGCTTTAACGGTGATCAGCGACTCGCTCCATGCAGGAAGCAGAGCAAAAGCGTCATAACTACCGTCTTCAAGCGGCATCACTCTGCGCTGCGGAATGGTTGCCTGCTCGGTATAGGTTTGGCGCATCGATTCGATAAGTCCTCGCATCGAAAGACAATTGACGATTTGCTGCGCGTCGATATTAATCATAGATCCTCCAAAAACAGGACAGAGATTTCCCATTCTCTGTCAGAACATGAGTGAGGTTGCTTGTGTGAACGTCTATCCGAGTTGCTCTGCCGAGTTCCCCCCAAATTTTTATAACTCTGAACACACCCATCTTCGGTTAACTTTGCATTAACATAATTCAGCGGTATATTTTATACAATATTAAATTTTAAAATTTTTTAGCCAAATCGATTTAGGCAGAATGGCGCTAAATTTATATGTGGTTGCTCGCCACGATGAAGTTGAACAATTAAATCTGCAGTCACCGCCGCTTGAGTCAACCCCAGATGTTGATGACCAAAAGCAAACAGCATTTTTCCGTTTTTCAGGCTATCAATCACAGGTAAAGAATCCGGTAATGAAGGTCGATTTCCCATCCAGGATGTTCCTGTATTTTCCAAATTACATTCTGGTTTAAGCACCGATTTCGCAAGATTTCTTAGCATGGTTGCGCGGCGCATATTAGCGGGTGAATTTAGGTCAGCATACTCAACAGTGCCCGCTAGTCTCAACCCATTCTGCATGGGCGTCATGATGAATTTTCTGTCTGCTGAGCTCACCGGAAACGGCAGAGTTTTCGCCAGATCTGGCATCATTAGATGATAGCCGCGTTCCGCTTGTAGTGGCACTTTTATTCCCGTCATTTGCTTAACTAGGGAAACGGATTCCGCCCCAGTGGCAACAATGACCTTATCAAAACTCTGCGAACGTTCCTGAACAGTGACGACCATTTTCTCGTCCTTTTCTTGGATGTTTTCGACCTCCCCTTTACTCCACTCCCCCGATAAGCCTTGAAAGTAAGACTTAAGCTCAACGCACATATCATAAGGGTTCAAGCTATGTGAGGTTTTTGGAAAGAACACACCGTGATTCACCGAATGAGAAAGTTTAGGCACTTTTTCTCGTACCGTTTTTCTATCCCAAACCTGATAACTCACTCCTTGCTCATCCATGGCATTCAAAGTGGATTGGTAAGCCGAAAATAGATGAGAGTCTTCGAAAACAAGTAGTGAGCCTTCATCCACGATCAGATGACTCAGCCCAATTTCTTCCAACAAGCGTTGCCAACTTTCCATCGCCGAACGATTGAGTTCAGTCAATGCTTGAGTCGCGTGTTCAGTGGCTGATTTTCTCGCTTTCATCAGAAAGCGAATCATCCATGGCAGCGTTTTGTGGATGTCTTGAAAACGGATAGAAACCGGACTTGATGGGCTCAATAACATCTTAGGAAGTTGCGGGATAAGTGCCGGTGTTGCTAATGGGAAAACTTGCTCCGTTGCGAAGTGGCCAGCGTTGCCTTTAGAGCATCCTTCTCCCGCATTGTCTTTCTCAAATATCGTGACTTTTTCGCCATTCATTTGCAGCTTGAGCGCAATACACAGCCCAATAATACCACCACCAATGACCGCAATTTTTTGCGCTTGTGAGGAATTTTTGTTCACCATTTATTTTGCTCCTTATCACGTTTCAAAAAATAAATCGTATAAAATATACTTAACATCACGATAACATCCCTCCAAAGCAGTTCAACCAATTTCGTATCCAAGGAGCGAGAAATGAGACAAGGAACCTTCTTCTGCATTGATGCACATACCTGTGGTAACCCGGTGCGTCTGGTTGCGGGTGGCGTACCGCCACTGCAGGGCAAAACAATGAGTGAGAAAAGGCAGTTCTTCCTTAAACATTATGATTGGATCCGCCAATCCTTAATGTTTGAGCCACGTGGTCACGCCATGATGTCTGGTTCTGTTGTCCTGCCCCCCTGTAGCGAAAACGCTGATGCTTCGATCTTGTTTATCGAAACCAGTGGCTGCCTGCCCATGTGTGGACACGGCACAATCGGCACAGTCACCTCAGCATTAGAACAAAAATTGATTACTCCACGAGAAGAAGGCCGACTGATCCTTGATGTACCGGCAGGTCAGATAGAAGTGCACTATCAGCGCGATGGCGAAAAGATCACTTCTGTGAAGATCTTCAATGTGCCTGCCTATCTCGCTCATCAAGATGTCACCGTCGATGTGGAAGGCCTTGGCGAGATCACCGTTGACGTCTCTTATGGCGGTAATTACTACGTTATCATTGATCCTCAGGAAAACTATCTGGGGCTGGAGCATTACACCTCAGACGAAATCCTGATGTTTAGCCCTCGGGTACGTAAAGCCGTATCCAATGCTGTTGAATGCATCCACCCCGACGATCCAACAGTATGTGGTGTCTCACACGTACTCTGGACTGGCTCACCAACTCAGCCCCAAGCTACCGCTCGCAACGCTGTCTTCTATGGTGAGAAAGCACTCGATCGTTCCCCTTGCGGCACAGGTACCAGCGCCCGAATGGCACAATGGCACGCGAAAGGAAAACTAAAGCAAGGTGATGATTTTATTCATGAAAGCATCATTGGCAGCCTGTTTACTGGCCGCATCGAAGGCATTACGGAAGTCAATGGGAAAGCTGCCATCTTACCCAGTATTGAAGGCTGGGCTCAGGTTACCGGACACAACACCATCTGGGTGGATGATAACGACCCATATGCATTTGGATTTGAACTTAAATAGCCCAAGATCAACAGGACACGACCATGAGTAAAACCAGCACTTTTTCTACCCTCAATCCCGCAAACGAGCAGGTATTGGAAGGACAATTTCCAGAGCATCAGCAATCTGATGTCGACTTTGCGGCCAATGCCGCGGCTGAGGTGGCTACATCATTTCGCCAAACCTCCCCAGCGATTCGAGCTAAGCTGTTACACAATATCGCCGACCAGCTAGAGCAAGCCAGAGAAGGTATTGTGGAACGAGCTCATCTTGAATCAGCGCTGCCGCACGCAAGGCTTAACGGTGAGCTAAGCCGTACAACTGCGCAGCTTAAGTTATTTGCCAATGTCGTAGAAAGTGGCTTGTGGCAGGAAGCGATTTTCGACACCGCAGATCCTCAGCGTTCGCCACTACCAAAACCGGATATTCGCCGTCAGAACATTGCTCTTGGCCCGGTTGCGGTTTTCGGTGCCTCTAACTTTCCTCTCGCTTTTTCCACGGCCGGTGGGGATAGCGCGTCAGCATTGGCAGCGGGTTGTCCGGTGGTAGTCAAAGGGCACCCAGCACACCCTGGCACCAGTGAAAAAGTCGCTGAATGTATTGCCAAAGCATTGGATGAGATGAGTTTGCCTCAAGCGGTATTTACTCTGCTGCAAGGAACCAGCCATGAGTTAGGTCAGTCCGTAGTTTCTCATCCTAAGATCAAGGCGGTCGGTTTTACCGGATCGATTGTTGGTGGACGTGCACTTTATAATATTGCTCAGCAGCGCCCAGAGCCAATTCCGTTTTACGGTGAACTGGGCGCTTCCAACCCTGTCTTCATCCTCCCCCAACGTATGGCGCAGCATGGCCAGTCTTTAGCCGAAGAGTATCTGCTGTCGATGAATATGGGCTGCGGTCAGTTCTGTACTAAGCCTGCGGTGGTGTTCATCGTCGATAATAACGCTGGCAAGCAATTCCTGTCGTCAGTACGTCAAGGGATTCAAAACCAGCCTGGGCAGATCATGCTTACAGAAGGGATCAAACAGGGTTACTTGCAACAAAGTGAGCTGCGCTCTCGCGAGCAAGGGCTGACACTTACCCAATCCCAGCCTGAACAAGGTGTACCCGCGTATCTATTTGAAACCACCAGTGAACAGTGGCGACGCAACCCACAATGGCAGGAAGAAATTTTTGGCCCTCAATCCATTATCGTCAAATGTGAAAGCGCCGAAGACATGCTTGAGTTGAGCCAGAATCTGGCCGGAAGCCTGACGGCTACCATTCAGGCAGAAGAAGCAGATTATGCACTCGCAGCGACACTGGTGACTGAGCTTGAAGAAGTCGCTGGTCGCTTAGTGTTTAATGGCTGGCCCACCGGGGTTGAAGTCAGCTATGCCATGGTGCACGGCGGTCCTTACCCAGCTTCAACCATGCCTGCAAGCACATCAGTGGGGGCGGAAGCGATAAAACGTTGGTTGCGTCCGGTCGCTTACCAATCCATGCCGGACGAGTTATTGCCTAAAGCTCTACAGCAAGCAAACCCACTTAACGTGCGTCGGACTGTAGATGGTCAGTAGTCACTGTTCAAAAAGGTACCTTAACGGTACCTTTTTGTTTTGACCCATCCCAAAAAACAAACAGGTGAACGGCTGCAAGGGTCGCAATGCCGGACACTAATGGTATATTGAATAAAATATTGAATAAGAATGATGTGAGCGGAGACTTGGATGTCGCAAAAACCTGTTTTTAAAACTCGAACGCAGTTGGTCGAAGAAGCGATCCGAACCAAGATCCTCAAAGGGGAATTAAAGACGGGCCAACCCCTACGTCAAGATGCCCTCGCCAAAGAGTTCAACGTCAGCCGAATTCCAGTGCGTGAAGCTCTGATGCAGTTAGAAGCGCAAGGGCTGGTTGCGTTTGAGGCGCATAAAGGTGCCACTGTTACCGAGCTATCACCTGAGAAGATTGATGAGCTATTTGAACTTCGCGCCGTCGTAGAATGCTTTATTCTGGAACGCGCTATCCAGAAAATGACCGATGAAGATCTCGCTAAAGCGAATGAAATTCGTCAGCGATTTGAAGATGTTGTCAGCCGCGGAGACGAAGTGGAAGAGTGGAGCAACTACAACTATGAGTTGCACAAAGCCTTGTATGAGCCCGCTGAAATGCCAGAAACCATGGATGTGATCTACAACCTGAATACCAAGTGTGACCGCTATATTCGTATGCAGCTTCTGTTTACATCAGGCATAGTCAAAGCCGACAAGGAGCATGTCGCTCTGCTGGAAATGTGCCAAAACCGTGATATTGAAGGGGCGAAGTACATGCTGAAAAAACATATCCTCGAAGCTGGTGCTGATATTCGCAACTTGCTTATCGAGCGCCAAAACAATCAGGGCTGAAACCCATGCATATAGGACCAGAATTTTTGCTGGCTGCCATCCGCCAGAAAATCAAGAACGAAGGTTTGTGCTATAGCGAATTGTCTGAGAAAACCGGCGTGCCGCTTTCGACTATAAAGCGGCATTTGCATAATCCTTCATTGGGTCTGGACAAGATCCTGATGTACACCAATCACCTCAATAGTGATCTGATGGAACTGACGCAATTGGCGGTGCAGATCCAACGAGACAATGAGCAGTTCCTCTCTGATGAGCAAAACGCTCTGTTTGTTGAACACCCTTACCTTCTCGACTTTATCTACCTCATTACCTCACGTAACCAAACACCGCAACAAATTGCCGAGCAGTATCAACTCTCAGATACCAGCCTGAGATTCTACCTCAGCATTGCTGAAATCCTTGGCTATCTGGAAGCGCACGGTGACAAGATAGTGTATCGCTCTGGCAGGCGATTTATCATGGAAGAAGGCACTGCACTCGATACCTTATTCAAGCGCCGTTTTGAAACGATCTCGATGGAAGACTCAACCCTTTCTCAAGTTTGTCAGGCCAGAGTGCGTTTGACCCAAGACCAGAGGCTCAAACTCGAACAGGAAGTGGATCGTAAAGTCAGTGAAATGCACGCGGCGAATTGCGCCAATGATGAAGGTGAACTGAGCAATGTTTTGCTCAGGATGACACCTGGCCAGCAGATTTACTTCTCCGACGGATTACCAGAGATAGATGGGGAGCTGCTTAAACAGGTTTCAGCAAAATTCCGCAGACGCTAGGGCCAGAGTACGTTTGAAGTATCACTTCCATCAACTTTCTGTGACTCTGGATTCATTCTCAAACTTTCATTTGTTCATTTTTCGCTCAGTCTCATTTTATAAGACCGCAAGTCTCTAAAATCGCCACCTTGTTACAATAATGTTAAATATCGATTGTTGAAGTATTTTATACAATATACATTTTATCTATCCCTTTCACTCTGTGCAGTACTCGCCACTCCGGTCGTTTTGAGTGTCTGATTTCCCTCCCTTCAGATGATAGGGATTTCATCCGATAAGGACATTACGAGGAAGCTATGAAAGCAAAACAACTGATCGCACTGAGTGCTATTGCAACGGCATTATTTGCCAGCAATGCTCTCGCCAAACCATACCCATTAGGAACGCAGCTCGCTGAAAAACAAGAGATTGTTTTAAACAATGGAGCTGAGGTCACTTCAATTGATCCGGCAAAACAGGCCGCAGAGCCAGCGTTCAATCTAGGGCGAGACTTGTTTGAAGGTCTGACAGTACAGGATAAGCAAGGCAAAACCATTCCCGGCATCGCTGAAAGCTGGCAAGCGAATGACAACAACACTGTCTACACCTTTACGTTGCGTCAGTCTCAGTGGTCGAATGGTGACCCATTAACGGCACACGATTTTGTTTATAGCTGGCAGCGCCTTATCGACCCGAAAACCGCGTCACCTTATGCTTGGTTTGCCGCGATTCCAGGAATCAAAAACTCCGCCAAGATTATGAAAGGTGAAGCACCAGCTAACACCTTAGGCGTGCGCGCCATTGATGATCACACCTTTGAAGTGACATTAGAAAAGCCGGTACCTTTCTTCATCAAACTTCTGAGCCACCCTGTCCTTGCACCAGTTCACAAAGCCACGGTAGAAAAATACGCCAGCGAGTGGACTCAGCCAAAAAACATCGTCACCAATGGCGCTTTCACTGTGTCTGAGTGGAAAGTAAACGAAAAAATGGTGATGACAAAGAATGAGAAATACTGGGATGCTGACAACGTCATACTTGACCAAATCACTTGGCTACCTATCGGAGATGCCAACGTTGCACTAAATCGCTACTTAGCCGGCGAAATTGACCAAGCTCTGTCGATTCCCTCGGCTCAAAAGAACAAGCTTCTAAAACAATATCCAGAGCAAGTGGCGGACACCAGTGCATCACTTGGCTCGACGTTCTACTATCTCAACACCAGTAAGGGCCCGACCAAAGACCTTCGTGTCCGTCAGGCGCTCTCCTACGCTATCGACCGAAACATCATCACAAAAGCCATCGCCAAAAATGGCGGCATTCCAATGTTTACTCTGGTTCCACCTCAAACCGATGGTTTCAAATCTCACACACCGGAATTCGCAACTTGGACTCAGCAACAACGTAACGCCAAGGCTAAAGCGCTGATTAAAGAGGCCGGTTACAGCAAGAGTAATCCACTTAAGCTCACTTTCACCGTGCCGACTTTTTCTAAAGACGTCAAAATGGCCACCGCGATGGCGGGCATGTGGAAAAGTGTGTTAGGCGCACAAGTCGAAATTAAGCAACTTGAGCCAAAGGTATTCTATGCGCTGAAAGATCCGGGCAACATTAACCGTGGTGGTTGGACGGCTGACTATAACGAAGCCTCAACCTGGCTGGACATCTTTGTCTCGACCGGTGAATACAATGACTCAAAGTACAACAACCCAGAATATGATCGCCTGATGGCTGAATCGAAGACCCTCAGTGACCCGTCAAAGGAATACATTGCTGCGGAACAGCTTCTGATTCAGGACATGGCGATCATCCCTATGTACCGCAATGGCAACGATCAATACCTGATCAAGGATTACATTGGTGGCTATGAGCGTACCAATCCAGAATCCTCTTACTACCGCAAAAATGTCTATGTGAAAGCACATTAACCCGAGTTTGCCCGAGCCTGTCACTTATCCCTAGCACAGGCTACGGGCTTTTTTCTACGCAAGGAAATGTCATGTTGTTGTACATATTGCGCCGCTGTCTGATTGCCATACCGACATTGCTGTTTATTGCACTGGTGTCGTTTTGGTTAATGCATATCGCGCCCGGTGGCCCATTTGATATGGAACGCCCAATGCCAGAAGTGGTACGGGCAAATATCGAAGCCAAATTTCACTTGAACGAACCCTTTCTGGTTCAGTTTTTCATTTACATCACCAACTTCCTTCAAGGCGATCTCGGCCCAAGCTTTGTCTATCAGGATTTCACCGTCACTCAGCTTGTTGCCCAATCCTGGCCAGTGTCGGCGATCCTTGGTGTTATCTCGTTTTATATCTCTGTGCCATTAGGTATGTTACTTGGCACTATCGCCGCTTTGAACCGCAATGGAAAAGTTGACTATTTACTTATGTCACTTTCAATGACAGGAGTGGTCATCCCTGCGTTTGTGTTGGCTCCGGTGTTAGTCACGATTTTCTCGATTCAACTCGGTTGGCTACCTGCCGGTGGGTGGGAAGGGGGTGAGCTCTCTTTCTTGATTTTACCCGTGTTGAGCTTGGCGATTGGATCCGTTGCCAGCATTGCGCGCGTGATGCGCGGTGCCATGATAGAGACGCTCAATCAGCCATACATCCGCACTGCAAAGGCGAAAGGCCTGTCGACCAGCTACATTCTGTTTCATCACGCGCTACGCCCTTCACTCATTCCTATCATTGCCATGCTCGGCCCTAGCTTCGTCGCGGTAGTAACAGGTTCGGTCATCATCGACATCTTTTTCAGCACTGGCGGCATGGGGCAGCATTTTGTCTCAGGTGCCCTCAACCGAGACTACGGTTTGGTGATGGGCATAACGCTGATCGTCGCCTCTTTGACCATCTTCTTCAATTTGGTGGTCGACATCCTTTACACCATCATCGACCCACGCATTCGAATTTAGGAGCGTCGCTATGTTAACCAAACGCATTGATGCCACGGAACTGACAGAGCAAATGAGTGCTCAGATTGAAGCGGTTGAAGGCCGGAGTCTATGGCAAGATGCCTGGACACGTTTTCGCAAAAACCGCGCCGCTATGACGTCGGTTTATGTCTTGATGTTTATCATCGTATGCATCATTTTTGGCCCGCAGATCGCGGCATTCGGCCATGATGAAATCGACTGGAATGTCGTCGTGGATCCCTATGAGCTAGGTAAACCGTCGTTTAGTTCTGGCCATTACTTTGGTACCGATGATCTTGGTCAGGATATCTTTGCCCGTACCATGCAAGGTGGGCGTCTCTCAATCATGGTCGGATTCATGGGCGCACTGGTTGCCGTGATTATCGGCACAGCTTGGGGAGCATTATCCGGATACATCGGAGGCATGGTCGATAGTGTGATGATGCGAATCATTGAAGTACTCGACTCAGTACCCTTCATGTTTATGGTCATTTTGTTTGTCACCCTGTTCGGCAACAACATCTATCTGATTTTTGTTGTGATTGGCATGGTGTCTTGGCTAGGAATTGCCCGTGTTGTTCGCGGCGTGACCTTTAGTATCAAGAAACGCGAGTTTATCGAAGCCGCCCATTCCATTGGTGTCTCTCGTTTCACTATCGTTCGCCGCCATGTACTGCCTAACGTACTCGGCATTGTGATGGTGTACTCCTCACTTATGGTGCCCGGTTTTATTATGTTTGAATCCTTCCTTAGTTTTCTCGGGCTCGGCGTTCAGCCGCCTGATACGAGCTGGGGCATTCTGATTGCGGAAGGCGCTAAGACCATTGATGTGGCTTTGTGGCAACTGATGTTCCCTTCCATATTCTTAGTCGCCACCCTGTTTTGCTTTAACTTCATCGGAGACGGGCTGCGAGACGCCCTCGACCCTAAAGATCGCTAAGGAGGCCCCATGAGTATTTTATCGATCAAAGATATGAATGTGCGTTTCAAAACGCCTGATGGTGAAGTTCATGCCGTCAGTAATCTGTCCTACAACATCCACAAAGGTGAAACACTGGGTATTGTTGGTGAGTCTGGCTCAGGGAAAAGTCAGTCCGTTTTTGCCTTGATGGGTCTGACTGCCGATAACGGTATTGTTTCGGGTCAAGCGAGTTTTCATGGCGAAAACTTAGTCAGCATGTCCAAAAAGCAGCTTAACCACATTCGCGCGGAAAAAATCGGCATGATCTTTCAAGATCCGATGACATCACTCAATCCATTTATGAAAGTCGGCAAGCAACTTTCTGAAGTGTTGATGGTTCACAAAGGCATGAACCGCAGTGATGCCAACCGTGAAGCGATCACCATGCTTGATGCCGTGAGGATCCCTTCCGCCGCCACACGTATGGCTCAATACCCTCACGAGATGTCTGGTGGCATGCGACAACGTGTGATGATCGCGATGGCCTTATTGTGTAAGCCGGAACTTCTGATTGCTGATGAGCCCACCACCGCTTTGGACGTGACGGTACAAGCGCAGATTCTCTCTCTATTACGCGATCTGCAGTCTGAATTTCACACAGCAATCTTGTTGATTACGCACGATATGGGCGTGGTTGCTGAGATGTGCGACCGGGTGTTGGTTATGTACGGTGGGCAGAAGATGGAAGAAGCGGATACAGATTCGCTGTTCAACCATCCTGCTCATCCGTATACCCAAGGCCTACTCGAAGCCATCCCTTCCATCACTAAAGATATGGACAGGCTTCCCACCATTCCCGGTAACCCACCGAGCGCTCTCACAGAACGTAAAGGCTGCCCATTTAAAGAGCGCTGTAATCACTATCGACCAGAATGTAACGCGTCAGTACCACCATTTCGGTCATTATCTCAACATCAGTCTCTGGCTTGTCATGTTAATGGACCTCAGGCAGTTACTCAGATAGCGCGTCGAGCATAGGAGAGCGACATGGAACAGCAAGTATTGCTTTCAGCGCGTGATTTGCGCGTGCACTTTAACATCAACAAACACATCCTGCCGAGTAAGCGCAAAGTGGTCAAAGCGGTGGATGGCATCGACCTCGATGTTTATCGTGGCGAGACACTCGGTATTGTTGGCGAATCGGGTTGCGGTAAATCAACACTGGCGCGGGCGCTATTAAGGCTCATTGAACCTTCAAGCGGGCAGTTGCATTGGAAAGAGCAAGATCTGTTAGCGTTGGGGAAACATCAACTCGCCGATAAGCGGCGTGAGTTTCAGATGGTCTTTCAAGACCCATCGGCCTGCCTCAACCCTAGACTCACTATCTCAGAGTGTATTGCCGAGCCTCTATTGACTCACGAGCCCAGCCTGTCGCGCTCAGAAGTGGAGCAGCGCGTGATTAAAATGATGGATAAAGTTGGTCTTTTAGCCAGCCAACGTAACCGCTACCCCCATGAGTTTTCAGGCGGCCAGTGTCAGCGAGTTGGGATTGCCAGAGCCTTGATTCTCAAGCCCGATCTTGTGGTTTGTGATGAACCCGTTAGCGCACTGGATGTTTCTATTCAGGCGCAGGTCATCAATCTTCTTGATGATCTTAAGCAAGAGATGGGATTAACCATGGTGATGATCGCTCATGATCTTAGCGTGGTGCGTCACATCAGTGACCGAGTCATGGTGATGTATCTGGGTAAACCGATGGAGATTGGCCGATACGACAAAGTCTTTGATGACGCTCATCACCCTTATACCAAAGCCTTGTTATCTGCGGTCCCAGTTGCCAACCCTACCTTGGCAAGACAGAGGAACGTTCAGCTATTGCCCGGCGACCTTCCCTCGCCTCTCAATCCGCCAAGTGGTTGCGTGTTTAGAACGCGCTGCCCGGACTCCAGTGACCAGTGCGCTCAACAAAAGCCCACACTTAGCGGACATTCAGACCATCAGATTTTCTGTACTCATACACAAATAGGAACTTATAACCCATGACCTTAACGACCGTTGCTCAGCGCCTTAATGCTCTGCGCGAGAAAATGGCTGAGCACCAATTTGACGCCTACATAGTGACAAACAATGACCCACACTCCAGCGAATACTCGGCAGATTACTGGCTGGCAAGAGAGTGGATTTCAGGCTTCACTGGCTCAGCGGGTAACGCCGTCATCACGACACAGTCCGGCGGCCTGTGGACAGATGGACGCTACTATATCCAAGCTGCCGAGCAATTACAGGGCTCAGGATTAACCTTGTTTAAAGCCCGTTTACCGGAAACTCCTACCATTGCACAGTATCTCGCGGACAGTTTGGAGCAAAACAGTCGAGTAGGTGTTGATGGACGAAGCATCAGCCAGCAATTTTATCTGGAGTTGAAAGCCGCCTTTAAAGCCAAGTCGATACAGCTGGTCCTTGATCAGGACTTGATCAGCCCAATATGGGCCGACCGCCCTGCAAGACCGAACGCGCCTTTATTCAATCATCCACTCGAAATTGCGGGACAAACGGCAAGTGAAAAAATCACAAGAATTCGTCGCGTCCTCGAGCAAAAAACGGCTGATGCACTGCTCGTTTCCACGCTTGATGATGTGATGTGGGCGCTCAATATTCGCGGTGGGGATACCCAGTACTGCCCAATTTCTGAAAGTTATTTGCTGATTACCCTTAACAGATGCCAACTCTTTGTCGACAAGCAAAAGCTGACATCTGACGTGATCGCTACTCTGACCGAGCACGGTATAGAGATGGAAGACTACACGCAGCTTAGCAAGACGTTAAAAGAAATGACTCCTGATTCGGTACTCATTCATGATCGCAGAAACACCGACTGTTTGTTGATCAGTCACATTCCTTCTCAAGTGCGTTTGCTCGATATGGCTTGCCCAGTCACTGCTATGAAAGCACGTAAGAATCACACTGAGCTTACCAGCATGGAGGAGACATTACGCAAAGATGGTGCCGCCGTCGTCAGGTTTATGAAATGGCTAGACGAGCAAGTACCCAGCGGTAAGGTTACAGAGCTCAACGCTGAACAAACCTTAATGGGATATCGCAAGGAAATTAACGGCTATATTGGGGAGAGCTTTCGAACCATTGCTGGTTTCGCCGAGCATGGTGCGAAAATGCACTATGCTGCCGACGATAAGAGCAATTACCGCGTTGATGAAAGCCAGTTCTTTCTAGTCGATTCAGGCGGTCAATATCTAGGGGGGACGACAGACATTACCCGCACCTTCCATTTTGGTCAGCCATCGGCGCAACAACGTCGCGACTACACCTTAGTGCTCAAGGCCGTGATTCGTCTCACCCAAACCCGTTTTATGAAAGGCTCCACTGGCGCTAATGTGGATATCATGGCACGCGGCGTTTTGTGGCAACACGGTATAGATTACAAATGTGGTACTGGACATGGCGTTGGCATCTGTCTGAATGTCCATGAAGGACCGCAGAACTTCTCTCAAAACCCAGCAGAAGTGGCGCTAGAACCGGGGATGGTGATCACCAACGAGCCGGGCGTTTATCGTCAAGGTCAGTATGGAATTCGCATTGAGAATATCCTCAAAGTGGTTGAACTGGAAGAAAACGAGTTTGGGACGTTTTATGGCTTCGAAACCATAACTTTAGCGCCTATAGCCACTAACATGTTGGATAAATCGTTGCTGTTGAAAGACGAGGTGCACTGGCTCAACACTTACCATCAACAATGCCTTGAACAACTCAGCCCCTATTTGGACTCAGATACCCAGAATTGGCTGAATTCGGCCACAAAGCCGATTTAACCATTTGTCCTTTGTAACTTCTTTGCCAACCGTAAGGTTGGCTTTTTTACGACTAACCATTTGATAGATTTGTGATTTATCAATATCGATCAGAATAAGCAATACTGATAGAATCCCACCAATGAATAATCAATACAAATACCAATACACTTCCACTGATGTATTGGCTCGGAATATTAAAACCATGAAATCGCTATCTATTCTAATCGCTACGCTTGCCATATCCGGCTGTGTTACCACACCAAAGTTTGAACAAGACATTTCTGGTCAGTGGCAATGCTCCGCAGAATCGACCATCGAACTCGTTAACCTCAAATACAGTGACAACGTCCATTACTTCGAAGATGGACACTATGAAAAAGAGTCACTGCTGAAAATAACCAATTTAGATACCGACAGCACATATGACGTCAATATACTCAGTAACGGGAAGTGGATGAAACGCAACGCGACCCTACTAGAAGTGATTGATAAGCTGGAAACCACTTTTTCAGACAACTCGCCTGACGAGTTGCGGAAAGTTTTCGCTGACGAACTTTCCCCTACCGTAACCGAAAAGTGGAAATTAAAGGCAGTGAATGAAAACACCATTTCAATGACGGCAGAATCAGGTAGCCAGCTTTCTTGCAAAAAAGGCTAATAAAAAAGAGTAAATACACTGGGTATTTACTCTTTTTAATCTCAGGAGAGGTGAGTAATTATTGAACGGTAATTGTTTGAGTCGCTTGGTCTGCGCTCACATTTCCACTGTTATTACCTGAAACCTGCACTTCAAATTCTCCGGAGTTCCAGTTCGTCGCATCTATTTTGCCAGTAGACCAAGAGCCATCCGATGTTACTGTAACAACTTCATCAAGCTTGGTACTAAAGTTCCGCTTAACTTTCACGGTTAGCGTGCCATTGTGCTCGATACCTTTGGATTGACCCGTTATGTAAAACTCGCCAGCTTCACCTGCATCGATAACGCTATCACCTGTTACTGGCTCGATTTCAATCAGTGGTTTAACAAAAAACGGTTCTTTATACACTTGCCCTGCAGTATTGCCTGAAGCATCCTCAAAAGTGTTTAATACAAACTCTTCCGTCGCACTGCCGGGCGTTAAATTAATCTCACTGCTTGTTTGGCCTGCCCACTGCTCGGAGATATCATCACCCATAGTGACTTTAGTAAAGGTCATAGGTACTCCAGCAAAGCTCCCGGAGAGCCCTTTTACAGGCTCATCGAAGTTAACCGTTAAGCTCACTATGCTACCCTCTTCTGGCACAGATGGCGTGAGAGACTCCACTTCCGTTACCGTTGGAGGTAAAGTATCTACAATGGATACCGAACTATTAGTCACGGGCTCTGCGGCAATCCCTTGCTGGTTTGTACCAGTGACTTCAACAGTGATAAGCCCCATTGGCCAATCAGAGATATCCTGACCACCACTGTTCGTGGTCCAAACTCCAGCTTCGGAAATAGACACTGTTTCTTGCCAAATAAAAGATGGCTCTTCTTGCGAGGTCACTGTAACGGTAATCATTTTCGTATCACCCGCGAAACCAATGCCCGTACCCTGGATCACCACATGCTTGGCCTCTTCAGAGTCAATCTCATTGTTACCTTCCACGGTATCTAGAGACAGTACTGGTTTCACCCCAGTTGCTGTCTCTTTATCACTGCCCGCTTCATTACCCGAGAGGTCTTGATAGCCCGCATTTACCACCGCGATAATCGTGTCTTCATTGGACGACAGGGTAATGGCTTCGTCCGTTTGTCCTACCCACTGCTGGGCGGGTTCATTACCGGTGAAGACCACATCTACACCGCCCACGGTCGCCGTCACATTCGTTACAAGTTCACTAAAGTTCGCTGTAATTGTGACCTTCTTACCATCCTCTGGCACCGCTGGTTCAAAGGCAATCTCACCAACCACTTGAGGTAGTGTGGCATCGGTGTAAGTAATGGTATCGGTCGCGGTATCCGCCGCCACACCATTATTGTTCAGACCAACAACCGTGAGATTAATATCACCACTTGGCCAATCACGAATATTCTGCGGTGAAGTACTCCAAGCACCNACCACTTGAGGTAGTGTGGCATCGGTGTAAGTAATGGTATCGGTCGCGGTATCCGCCGCCACACCATTATTGTTCAGACCAACAACCGTGAGATTAATATCACCACTTGGCCAATCACGAATATTCTGCGGTGAAGTACTCCAAGCACCATTTTGTGCTACTACGACCGTCTCTTCAAAATGGTGCTCCTGGGCGCTCCCGTTCAGTCGAGCCACAACCGTCACTTCATCATTCGCTTGAAAGCCTCGCGCCGTGCCCTCAATCACTAGCTGACGGGATTCTTGCTCATCGATGGGCCCACCTCGCTCCGTAATCTCAATCACGGGTTTCACAGGGGCTTCAGTTGAGTCCTCCTGTCCGCTATTGCCTTGCGCATCCTGATATTGCGTTAAGGTCACGGTTTTGAGCATTTCATTGGCGTTCACTGTCACCACATCCGACGTGGTCCCTTCCCATACCGTCTTCGCCCCATCTCGAGAGACAAAATTCACGTTCACACCATCAACGTTTGCAACAACATTCTCCACGCGCTCGCTGAAAGTCACACTGACGAAGGCCGTTTGGTTATCGATGATAGGATCTCCTGAGTTCACACTGATAGTACTCACCTCAGGCACAATATCATCCTGCAACTCAACATCTTGACTTGCTTCGTCAGCGGCGTGAGAGTGGTCATTCATACCATTAACCGTGATGATCAAGGTGCCGCTTTCCCATGATGAGAGGTTTTTCGGTAAGGTTGCCCAAGCCCCCTCACTCACTGTTGCGGTCAGATCTAATTCATCATTAAGTGGATTATCACTCGAAACGGCTACGCTCAACTCTGCGCCATCTTCAAAGCCTTTTGAACTCCCCGATATAACAAAGGCATCAGCCTCACTGGTCGATAAATCATCAATATTCGGCATGGTAATGACGGGCTTAACATCAACCGGTTTCTCAAAACTGTCTCCTAAGTTCGGTGAACTTGCTGTGTCTTCGTAATTTGTTACAACTAGCTTTGATGTGGATGAATTATCCGGCAGGATAAGCTCTGGGCTCGTCCCCACCCAGATTTTGGCAACGTCATCAAGCTGGCTAAAGGTAATCACTTGTCCGTTCAGAACTGCTTCTGGTTGGCTCACTCGCTCACTGAAGGTCAGCGTGACGGTCGCTACTTCACCATCAATCAACACTTCCTCTTCCGAGTGGGCAGACATAATAGTGCCTGTGGTTCCAGACATGGAAATTTGAGAATCCAGGACTTCCGGTTTGATACTGTCAATGTATTCGGAATTCTTTTCTTCAACCACCTCCTCAGACTCGCCACTATTTCGGCCTCTCACTTCAATTATGAAGTCCGACTCTTCCCAATTGGACATATCTTGATTCGGTATTGACCAAGTACCATCTTGGTTTACCTTGACCCCGGTGAATTCAAATTTATCGATATTCGGGCGCTTGTCTGAAACCACTTTGACGGAAAGTTCACTATCTTTTAAAAAGCCTGTTGTTGTCCCGCTAAAGGTTATATTTGTAACGTCATCTTCACCCTCACTAACGATGTTATCCTCTGTTACGTTATCGATTGTGATGACCGGCGTAACAATGATGTCCTCAGAGAACTCCGCACCAACATTATTGAGTTCATCGTGATAGTTACTCACCACTAACTGTTTCGAATTCTCATTAGGATTAAGTGAAATCACTTGCGATGTTGTCCCAGTCCAGAGCTCTTTGAAGTCTTGAGATTCACCAAAATCAATATCGATGCCATCAAATGTTGCAGTGACCGCTTTCACTGGTTCTTCGAACTGTAGTGTTACAGTTACATTATCAGCTTCAGTTGGATGCTCAGGAGCCACTGCAGTAATACTTCCCGCAGGTGGTTCGTTATCTACATAATAAGTTGATGCCACATAAGGGCCTTCAAAATTGCCGAATCCATCTTCCACCTTAGCGACAATTTCAAATCGTTCAGCTTCCGAGAAATCAGAGGCTAGAGAATCAATCGTGAAATCGTAGACTTTTTTATACTCCGTTGATTCATCGTTATTGAGAATAAATTCTATATCGGTCAACGTCTTTTTTTTTGAGTCATTCACCCAGTGGGCTGACAATTCTGTCTTCCGCTCATTAACTGTGGCGATATCTTCAATTGTTACCTTAGAGTGGACTTTACCTGCGATGTTATAATCGGTTCCTCCCGCTTCGGTATAAGCTCCCTCCTGTTGTATTAGGTTCGGCGTCACATTGACCGACGGTGCTTCCTGATCAATGCTGCCACCTTCATCATCAAAGATATCCTCACCAGAAAATGTTGGGTTCGCTGTCGCAAAATGGTTGGCTTGCTCAAGTACCTCCATAGAATCTACATTGTGAATTCCATGCGCCACATCATAGTAACCTTGAGCAAGCTCTTCACGGTACGTGGCTGAAGACAGCTCATAATTGCCAATCTTTATGCTGCCGCTGCTGCCTTCTCCATTTGCCTTACCATCATGCGATAAGTCTTGATAGAAGGCTAAGGCGTAATTCAACGAATTAACCGACTGGATCTCCGCCATATTGGTTAAGCTTTCGAGTAAGAAACGGTAGATATACTCATCTGAAAGAGGTTCAGGCAAAGGATCCTCTAACATTTTGTTGGTCGCATATTTCGTCGTAACAGGATCAAACCCAAGCATAGAGTTTGGTTGCGAATCTAGAGCAGAATTAACATCAGCTAAAATTTTTCGGGCGGTGCCTGCGGTTTTATCCGCTCCATCTAACTTATCCCACTGGCTATCAAATAAACCTGTGTGGTAGCTAGAGAACTCAGTTATATAGACGGTATTCTCATCTACTGCAGAAAAATACGCTCCAATATTCGCAGTTTCGGGAATAGTAACTTTCGTAGACGTACTATTGCTCCATTGATAATAATGTGTTTCTCCCCCCTTATCACTTAAGTACACTCTAAAGAACTCATACCCTGACGAATCATAAGCAATAGTACAGCTGGCAACATCCTCTTGACCATCCACTTGCACTGTGTCGCATGAGTCTATGTAGTTAAAGGCACCGAGATCACTCAAACCTTCTAACCTCACTGAAGCATCAATAAAGGGAGTAACAATCGTCACTTCAGGCATATCAAATGAAGTTCGGTAATAGACTTCTTGTGGTTCACTTTCATTGCCAGACGCATCTAAAGTCGAAATAACCAATTTTTGTCTATCCTGAGATGTTTTATTTCCATAAATGACCCCAAGAACTTCTTTAACATAGGGTACATAATACGTCATTTGAGGCACTGTACCGTCTTCTTCAGGCTCTAACTTTTTAAAAGGGATCCCTTTGTTTTCACCTGGTTCTGCTTTACTAGCTACTTGCTCTGTTGTGATATGCTGATGGTATTCATCCTCACCTTCTTTTTTGGAGTAATATTTAACTCTCAAAGTGAGGTTCTCTGCTGAGGAGCCATAGGTTTCTGAACCATTTTGGTCAGTGATGGTTACTGCTACATATGGAACCGATTGATCTACAAGATCTTGTGCGATGAAGTCTGTAAACTCCAGATCATCATCAATTGCTCCCAAAGTGATAGCTAAGCCCTTTGATGCATAATCGTAAAGAACTTTAAGATACTCTGTAGCAGTTTCTACTGAGTCACTATTGTATGTAATGTCAGAATACTCACGTTCATAAACAACCCCTTGCTCATTTTCAAAGTCAAAGAATACGTTTGGGTATTCCAAATATAACGTTGGTGGGGTGTTATCGTTATATAATGTAAAGTTATGAGTACCAACGTTACCGTGAATGTCTTCGGCTGTAATTTCAAAATTTGCTTGTTCTCCAAAACTATCCGTTAAATAACCAACAGTCTCAAACTTACACCAAATTTCATCCCCAAAAACTTCCTCACAGCTATAAGGCTCTGCTTTGCCATTAGACAAAGAAACAAGTACATTTCCATCTTTTAATAAATTGGGATCTTCTTTGACCAAACCTTTAAGAACATAGCTTTCAGCTTCACTATTGATAGTTTCAGCCGAAGTGATTTCAATGATAGGCGCGATATTGTCCCACTCAAATGGAATGTGAGACCCTACTTGGGGTCCATGTTCATTGCCGAGAACATCAGTAGCATGAATCAACAAATACGCTTCTGGTGAGGCCTCAACACTCTCTGGGTCCAGTTTTTCTGTGTCTACGTAAACTTTTAAACTTGTTTCTCTTGGCCCTTCAACAAACTCACTTGTATCAAGCCAACAGATATCCCCTTCAGCTGGTTCAGCAGAACATATCACATCAGTCCATTGCTCACCGCTATCAAACTTGTGCTTTAATGTCACTTCCGCCGACTGGATACCGATCGTATCAGTCAGAGTGATATCAATGGACTCTGTGCCTTTAAGCACGCCATCCCCGTCTCGTATCGCAACCGGAGGCTCCTCATCAATGACCGTTTCTTCACGCGCAGGAATCGCACCGTCGGTTGAACCATTGGTACCTAATGCGTTTAAGTGCTCCGCCATCACCAGATAATCTTCAACCGGGGTATTGGAAACGTTCAGGTCAGGATCACTGACAACCACTAAGGTATGTTCTGCCATTTGATTGGTATAAGTATCAGGTGTCACTTTTTCTTCACCAAAATAAATATCTTCATCAAACGACCCAATAAGCTCCGAACCGTTAAGAAGCCCATCAGCAACAATGTCTCGATAACCAATATCAGACAGGTTCAACGAACTATAAACATTACCCGCATTACCACTTTCACCAATTAAGTCATAGGCATAGGAAGAATAAGCGGTCAACAATGCACCATACAAGTGTCCATCGCTCGCAGAGCCACTGATTCCCTCTTTGGTAATATCAATAGGCTTCACGGAATTGACATTGAACCCATACATAGCATTGATCGTATTGAGTGCATCATCTACAGCCCTTGAAGCTTCTTCACCTTGTTTGATCTTATATTCTGCAAGGCCCGCCACCATATAAGTCAAGGGAGTGAGCATCACATCTTGATCATTCCCTTCACCATAGTTAATAACACTGACTATCCGAATCGGTTTACCTTCACTGGTTTCTATCACCTCGTCCGTCAGAGGGTCTTTGTAAGCGCCCCCTTTCGCCTCTATATACAAAGGCATTGAAGCCGCATCGACTTCAATCGAATATTCACCGTATGCTGTCGTAGTGGCAGAGCCTAACTTACGACCGACTTTGCCATCTTGATATTCGTAGGCGGTAACAACAGCTTGAGAGACGGGTGCATCAAACACTATCCCGGAAACCGTACCTGTATCTCTGGACTGTGGTGACGAATCACCACCACCTCCACCACCTCCACAAGAACTCAGTGATAAAATGGTTATGATGGTGAGAAAAAGTTTAGTTATATATGGGTATCTCAACATGGTGCCGATGTGACGTTGCAAAAAAGTGGCTAAATTATATTTTCAAGCTCGATAATGGCAACGCGACATAATAACTAGAGATAAGCAATATAAGGATATCTAACCATATATAAATCGACAAAAATAGATTTCACTGCAAGTAAAATTAACTATTGCAATAGTAAAAATGAATGCTAATAAATATTCAAAGATAATGATTATGATATTTTTTTTGAATAATAAGAGCTAGGTAACATTAAATAATAACCACAAGAAATAAATAAAACAAAACAATAAAAAATACAAATATAACATTCGCTCACAATAAATATAAATATAGAGTCACATTCACATCAAGAATAATTTAGCTAATTAAGTGATAACATTCACCATTAAAAAAATGGTAATGAATGAGTGCATTACATACAAAATATAAATACAAAAAGAGCGTATATCCTTTCAAATATACGCCCTTGGGTGAAAATCAGAATACTGTCAATTATTCCGTCGGTGAAATGGTCACTGGTTTGAAGGTGGCGATGGCATTACCACCAGCCCCAGGACGATCAACATATGTTGTATTCTGCATCAAGGTGTAATAAACATCGACATAGTCATCATCGTTGGTTAGTAAGCCATCAGGAATCACATCGATGATCTTACCAGTAATCTGAGCAATAATGGCGTAGCCTTGAACTTCTGGATCTGGGATCATTTTCAGAATTTCTTCTGCCGCTTTCACCAACAATTTAGCAAGCTCTTTATAGTCAGTGCCGTCATCTTGTTCCATCAGAATCATGTCAACAGCGCCCCAACGATAGCGCGGCCAAAGGATCATAGTCTGCCCTGGATAATAGTCTTGACCATCGTAATCAAGGTAAGGCATTTCGACTAAATCAATTTCTGGCTCAACGCGACTTGGATCGACACCAGTAATAATGGCGTAGACTTCAGCTTTGCCTGAAATCCAAGGCTCTTGGTCGTCATTCAAACGAATTTTAGTCAACTGAGTGGTATTAAGAGGCTCAACATCAGCAGCCATGACCGAGCGGCTCATTTTGCTCATCTTAGTAACGGGCTTAGGTGCTGCATCATTGGTTGTGAGCTCGGTATCCTGACCTAAACGCTTCATCTCAGCTTGCATGGCCATCAAGCCAGCACGCAGCTCTTCTGCGCCATTACTATCGACAACCAATACAGGGACATCTGGCATCTCATAAACATCCAGTTGATGCACCTGGCCATAAACATCATACGCCTCGATAAATTGCCAGTTAGAGTCATCACCTGAAGGCTCGAACGCGAACAGTGGGCTTTCACCCTCTTTCCAGTTTTTCACCATTGAAGCGTCCGCGATACGCAGCTCCATGATTGAATCACTGTACTCACTAATGCCTTTCATGGCGCGATAGCTACGATCCGCTTTTTGCATTTTTTGACTAAACGCAGAATATGGCTGAGCAGACTGTAGGTTGTTCAGAGGTGCTGATAGATGCTCTTCGTTAATCTGTGACTTGATAGAGGATTCAAGATCAGCATAGCGAGCACTGATCTGCAAAGCGATGGACTGTTTCTGTTGTGCAATCGCCTCAGCCTTAGATTGAGCATCTGTTGTGTCTACAGTCTGCGCATTCGACTGGAAGCCAACCACCGCCGTTGCAAGCATCATGCTAATAGATAGATTTGGTCTCATAAAAATGATCCTTATTTTAATTTTTATCATTATATAGAGCATTTGCCCTACACATAAAAACCTATCAGCAATATCAATAAGTGGAAGTAAAACGATTGCTTTTTGTTCCATTTTCCAGCTCAAGATCACTTTTTAACCAAATTGTATGATATTTAATCTTATCTAAATTAGAATGTGCGAATTAATAATCCAATCAATAAGCAATTCATAATATTATTAGCTAAAAGAGCACCTTAAGTGCTCTTTTGTCCTTTCTAATAAGTGGCGTAAAGTTCGACTTCTCCACCTTGCTGTTCAGCGCTTAACGTAAAGTGAACATAACCCGCTTTCTCTACCTCAAACTGAACAAACTCATTGCTACCAGTTTGCTGACTAGCTGCATCAAAGTCTTCTCGTGTTGCCCAAGAATGTTTGCCAATAAAGACGTCCACGTTACTTGGAGTTTCGTCTAGCGCGTTTATCCAAAGCCGAACCGTTGCTGGTCTTTCAACATACATACCCACATAACGTGTCTTATTCACCTTTACTCGCAGGGGGTCATTCGCTGACATCAGTTTTGGCGTCAGGTCATCTTGCTCAACGGTAGGGGATTGAGTGACTGTTTTGCTTGTCACCCTGACAGATCCAAATGATTCGCGGGCTGTTAAGCTGAAATAGTAGCGACCCGGCGTAATGTACCCGTTTGGCTGAGGTTCAATCTCGATTGACTCTTCACTTCCTCGCTGAAAGTCCGAAAGCTGGTACTCATAATAGTGCGCAACACTCTGGTAACTTGCATATAGATCAGCGTCCCCATCACCTTCAATCGAAACGGAGAATTCTGTCACTTCCGCAGGGATATCAATGTAAAACAGATGCTCCTCGTAGGCGTTAGCGCTAAAGATCTGAGAATGGTTGGCGGCAAAACTCACTATTTCTGCTGAGCCTTGGGGCGATTGTTCTTTCTCACCGTCATCGTTGTGCGAGTCAGAATCGGTAGATGAGACTGCTTCTAGCCACAATTCAAACTCGTCATTGAACTCAACACCCAAACGCTTCGCTTGTTCGCTCCAAGTCACATAGTCTCCTCTCCTTGCAGACTCTAATAAACGAGCCATGTGTTGAGGGTGCTCTTCCAACATAAACCGAACCCCGAGATAACCCCAGCGGTAGATGCGGTTCACGTCATCATCATACGTGGTTTCAATGACTTCGCTGAAAGACAGTGGCTGATGTTCAATTAAATCTACCGCCGCTTGGTAGCCTTTGCGGTAATGCATATACTCTGCGAATCCTTCCAGCCACCAGACCATACGACCACGGCTTAAAGTATCACTAAAATCACCATAGAGGTTAAAACGGCCATCTAAATAGTGAACGTACTCATGCTCAAGGTTTAGGATGGCAAGTTCATCACCGGAGTCGTAGCGATAGGCTAAAAAGCGAGCCACATTATCAGGTTTGGATGGATCACCCTCTAGATATTGCCCTCCATTGTCTGTGCTGTTGCCGAACAGAAAATTAGAGTAGGTAACGTAAGCATCATTGTCCTTCCAGACCACCACTTCAACATTATCATTGTGATCATCATTGACCGGAACCCAACCAGAGTTCACCACCTGATGAAAGTCAGCTTCAACTGCTGACAGAACCTCACACGCCTGTTCAGATTGTTGCTCTGATAAGTTTTGCGAACGAATGATCGCGGCACCCTGACATTCATAACGGTAAGGAAGAACGCTAAGCTCAAGCTGCGATTTACTTTGTTCAAGCTTTAGTTTTTTGCCTTCCTCTGGCGCATAAAACAAGATCATCTCCGCAGCCGCAATCCATAAACGTTCGCCTTCACTGCCGATCGAATTACGTTCTAGCGTACGTTTCATAAACGCCATCACCTGGTTGCGTAACTTCTCATCTCTACTCGCCAATAGCCGGCCAGATTCACGTACCGCATTGTAGATAAGAAACTCAGCGTCTGTGCCCAGTGCCCAGCGGTTCTGATCAACAAACCGTTCCAGCCTCACCAGATAGTCAGGGTGAGCTGCAAGATCTGCATAAAAATAATCTCGCGCTACGTGACCACTCATCGCTCTGAACAAATTGTTTAATCCATCCACATACTGCAGCCGCTGGCTATTTTGGCGGTTGAAACTTTCAAGCAGGTCTAACATGGCAGGCATTGCGATAGGTAATTGTTTCACGCTATCGACCATGATGCTCATCGCAGACATCGCACGTACCTGTTCGCGCCCCAGCGCTTGAGCATATTGGCTACTTAAGAATCGAGCTGAAATTTGGGCAAGCTCACGACTCAACTCTTCAGAATAATAGCCATAGCTTGATTGGGTTGAGTAACGCGCAAAGTACGCCGCTTTGATAAATTCGCTAAGGTTAGCAATTCGCTTAGCCTGCTGCTCATCTCCCTCATACTGCGTCACTTCTTCAAGCAACTCGCGCTGTACTTGTCTTATTGACGTTTCGCTGTAGATGCCCGCCGCTGCTTCTTCAGGCGCATTGAACCATGAGTGATAACACGACGAATCTGCTCGTTTGATCTGTGTCAGCCAGTCAGAAGAGTGCGAAAGCAACTCATACTCACACTCCGGAGCAGATAAGGCATGGAAACTGATGCCAGCTAATAGCAAAGCACTGGCAATTTTCTTGGGAATAAACAAACGTTGATTGTGCTTCATACGCAACACCACACTTATTGTAATGATTTGGAGCTGCGTTATATCAATGATCTATAAGTCACATAAGACCGGTTGATGAGCAATTTAGAGGCTGGTTCCGATTATTTCTTAGATTAAATCTTCGCAAACGATTAAATAAAACACTTATTTAACAATTAGTTATAGTTAAAAAAGTTAATACGAAAGTCGCTAATCTGCTGCTCAACGTACTGTTGCCACTCAAGATCAGACATTGCTGACCCCGCCGTTGAACGTTGCTGATCGAGTGATTGTTTGAGATCAGATAACTGGCTTTGATAGCTTGCGACTTGTGCCTCCTGACTCGCGACTTGCTGCTCTCGTTGAGCAATGGATGCCGACTGTTCAGCATTGAGGTATTTGGTGGCGAGCTTTGCTTTTGCTTGATCCTTTTGCTGCTGCGTAAACGTACTTGGTATTAGACTTACGCCTTTTTCATAACGTGCAGCACCGCTATCTAGAGACAGCGACTCTTCATTGGGTTGCCATTGATTCAGCAATGCTTCATAGCTTTCAACATAACTCTCGGCGTTATCAGTCGCTAAGTCCTGAGATGCCAAACTAAAGTCATAGAGCGCATATTCTTCAACAAACATAACACTTGCGAGCTCGCCCCAAATTAACAATGCCTGCCGCTTCATTTCTTCAATTCGATCAGCTAACGAGTGGTATTGATTGAGCTCCAGCTCTCCCATTACCTCTTGCCACTGGGCTTTCAATTGAGGGTAACGAGCAAGGAGGTGATACCTAGCGTCCGACAGTTCAGCTTGGAGCTGAACCAGTAGCTGTTCACAATCGTTGCGCTGTTGGCACTGTTGCCAAAAAGATTCCAACGCTTCAACCAGCGTGTTTCCTGAGGCTTCCGCAAGAGGATTTAATACTTTGCCTTGATGGGGAATCGTATTTTCGGACTGACTTTCACCCTCTTCCACTGTTCGAGCAAGACTCTGGTTAGCAGCGACATATTGTTCCGAAAACTCCCTCTCAACCATCGCCCGAGAATTAACAACCTCATCGGAAGGCCAGAGAAAGATGCCCGCCACCACGGCGAGCATCAACAACAGGTAACGATAAACCATTACTTAATCACCGCCGACACAGGGAAATGGTCGGATAGATTGTAATGCTTCCACAAGCGTTCATCTGTGCTGCGCGGAACGTCAACACGGTTGTCGTTGAATGATTTCACCGCGTACTCATCACTTACCATGACATAATCAAGATATTCAACATTCTCGCCACCAGACATGGCTTCGCCTGCAAAATCATTAATACGCGGATCGAAAGTCGATTCCGTATAGCCAGAATATTGCGGTTCAATTGCGCTGAGATTCGCAATCATTTGCTGATAGTCACCTGGGAACTTGCGCTTATTCACATTGAAGTCTCCGCTATAGACAACCGTTTCATTGGGCGGAATGTTAAGTGATGTTGCTAACTCACGAATCTGTTTAAACTGGCGCTGGCGGTAGTCACGAGCAGTATCTGTATCGAATGACGCTGTATGCGTAGCAAAAACATGGTAAGCCTTACCACCTTTAATGACTTCTGCGTAGTTGACGCCTTTGTCTGCGAAGCAATCCGTTCCGGTACAATCAGGGAATACATACTGTGCTTGATTGACGATTGGGTAGCGGCTGACGATAGTGACACCGCCGTCGTAAATGTTGATGCCATCTTTATCTAACATCTTGGTCTGATAAGGATACTCTTTTGCCAATTCGCGTAGAAACTCCTCTCGACCGCTAGCAAACACTTCTTGCAGAGCCAACACATCGTAACCTTTGACATATTCAGGGAGCAAGGCGTAGCGATCACCAATATGTGAAGCAATCACAGGCAGTGCCCAGATGTTGTAGGTCATTAACTTGAGTGTGTTTTCATCTGGATCAACCGCTTCATCGACTTTGGCAGGAGTGATGGTGTAGTAAAGGTCATCATAACGAGCGGTATTCGCAGACTTAAACGCCAACTCCGCTTGTCGCTCACCAAATGCGGCCGTATTAAAGCGGTGTAGATTGCGGTCATCTTTTAGAGCCAGTTCAACATCAGATGAAGAGACTCCATATTCAATGGTTGAGTTATACCAATGCCCTTCCATCACTTGGTTTAGTACGACACTTTCACCCACAGGGTTGGAAACGACAGTGTTGAATTGGTATGTCTTGCCCGATTTCACCCCTTCCCAACGATTAAAGCTGAGTACTTGTTTGGTCTCCCATGGCCCAAGCGTTTCTGTGTGTTGTTTCCATTCTTCCCCATATTCAAGTAAATCGGTGCCATCATGGCTCACTTGAATAGTCAGAGACTGGTCCGAATTGTTGGTTAAATATACATCTGTGTCCGCTAAAGCGGGAAGCGCAATCAGAGACGCTAACAAGATATTCCACTGCTTAAGATTCATGTTTTGTTCCTTAGTTTTTATTTGAAGGCTAGAACTTAAAGCAAACAAGTTGCATATTTGTTATAAATATATGACAAGATAAAAATCACGTAAGTTAATGAAAATGTGTGATGAAACGTCTATTTTTTGATCGGTTATTGTTCGAAATTTAACATTTGCCCACACCTTACTAGATTCGATTTAGATCAATAACTTTATCAGTAGAGATGAGATAATTTCGGCACATTCTCCAGATGTTTTCGACGATGAGCGACGCTGAAATCCAACGAAAAATTGCCCAATTATCCTCTATAGAGGAGGCGTTAGATTATTTCGAGATCGGTTACGATCCAGCTTTTATAAGTGAGTATCGAACGCCTCTAGTGAAGCGGTTTAACGGCTACTTAATTATGGTAAAACCTGAAGATTGGTTTGCAGCGCGGCGCTGCCTGAAAAGTGCCTACTGCAAAATTCAGCGTAGCCGTCTGGATCTTCATTCCCGCTCCGCATGTCGAGGGTGCACCACTTGTCAGCGACGTTAATCCCTCAGTGAAGCTAAAAACGAAAAAGCTCAGCGAATGCTGAGCTTTGTTCGAAGTCACGACCTATTGACGGCAACCTGATGTATTGAAGTCAACCACCAGTGCTGCGTTGCTGAACTCTCCAGAGACTTTCAAGTACCCCCAGTAATTCGCCTGACCATTAATGGTGATACATTCTGAATTGCCTGAATTATCAGACCATCCATGAAGATTAGAGCCTTCGTCATTTGGCCAGCCGAAGTTGCTGTACTCCAACTTCAGATCGCCAATCCCATGCGCCGATGTAATCGACATGGATTGATACTGATTCACCCCTTCAATGCTGAGCCAGATAGGTGATTGAGAAGCTAAACAGACAGGCTCTCCCGCGACCAATCTTCCCCCTCTGACTTTTGAACGATCCGCGCAGTCCGTTGGCAGTGAATCATTATCGCCTTGGCTACGAATATTGATCGACGTATTAGTACTAGCGCTTAACCCATCATTATCCGTCACGGTTAAACGGACCGAATAACTCCCCTCACGGCTGTATTGGTGCGTCGGATTGGCCTGTGTACTGGTCGAGCCGTCACCGAATTCCCAGTAGTAGTTTGAGATTTCACCGTCGGAGTCTGAGCTGTCTTTGCTACTGAATGAAATGGCTTCACCTATTTGTCCCTCACTTTTGACTGATATTACTGCGGTTGGTGGCTGTGGATCTGAGCCACCATTAACCAACTCTTGTTGCCATTGTTCAAACTCACTTTGGTAAGCCGTAGACCAACCACTGATAATGGTTTTGTATTGCGACCAGTTGCCTTTTCGCGTTTCCACCAGCATCTGGTTTACGTCATCCATATGGCGCTCAAACATAAAGCGGACAGCCAGATATCCCCAGCGATAGATTCTGTCAACATCAAAGCCGTCGTACGTCGTTTCAAAGACTTCACTGAGTGTGTAGGTGGATCCGTCTTTGATCGTGTCTATGGCTTTCTGATTGTTGTCTTCGTTGGCGATATACTCCGCTACCCCTTCACTCCACCACACAACCTTTTCAGTTGGATGACCAAAATCACCATACATATCAAATCGCCCATCCAAGTAATGGACATACTCATGCTCTAGGTTCCAGACAAAATGATCTGGATTGGCGTATGAAGCTTCATAAGCAATGAAGTTAGGAACATTTCCTGGCTTGGCTGGATCACCCTCGAGATACATACCACCATTATTAGTATCAATACCGAATATGGGACCAGCATATTTACCATAGTCATCACTACTGTCGAAAATATTGACTTGTAGCTGGGTGTTATGATCATCTTCAACTGGCTGATTACCCGTTTCTAGACGCTGATGGAAATACCCTTCTTCATAGCCCATTTTTTCACAAGCTGACTGATGCTGAACTTGAGTCATATTCTGGGACAAAATACGAACCGACGGGCCACAAGTATAGCTTTGTGACAGCACTAGAGACTTCAGCTCTGTTTTGAAGTTACATATACCTAGATCGGTACAATCCGAGTAATGTGAAGCAGTGTCCGCCGTTGCCAGCCATACCGCATCGCCAAAGCCATACACTTCATACTGTTCGAAGATCTGCTTCACCTTGGCTTTGACAATCTCCTCAATGGTCGTATTTTGATAACGCGTAAGCCGGCCAAGTTCACGGCCAGCGTTCGCAGTCATAAACTCATCATCACGACCAATGGAGGCTCGGTTCAATGCAAAATTCGACAATGCATTGACTAGATCAGTCTGTTCACCGATTTTAGCTTGGTATTCATCATTCCAAGTTCCTCCAAATAACACAGTAAATACACTGTTGACCGCATTACGCATATACCAATTTTTAGCGTAATCCGAGTTCCAGCGATTTAGCCATTGCGTGACCACGCCAATGTATTCATGTTCAAGGCTGGCACTGTCCATAGTGATGATCACTTCTGCCAACACCTTACCGTGAGCATCACTGTTCTCGTAGAAGTTGCCGTTGGCAACAAACGCATCTACTGCCTCTTTCACCGCTGGGCGCACCCACGTAGTGAAGCCTACCTTATCGTTGTAAAACTCCGCGTAATAGCCAGCACGTAGATAGAGGAACAAAGCTTCCAGCTCATCGCTTCCTCCACCTTGGTAATTCTTAGCTAAAGTTGTGGTGTGCTTGGCAACGTTAAACATGTTGCCAGATTCAAACGTTGTCTCCTGAATACGGCTTTCAGCAGAGAACAGCTCATTAACACAGCTAGCACCTTGAGTTGTGATGGTATTAATCAGGCTGGTGCTGTTTGATGTCGCAAACGCTTCAACGTCACATGGTACAGCCGCTTCATCAGCCGCAATCATGTTGAACGCTTTGATTGTTGGTTGAGGCTTTTTGGGAGTGAGTTTCGTTGGGGTGTATTCGAGGTGTTGATCTTCTACACCATGGTGATGTTCGTGATTGTGTTCTGCATCGAGTTCGACAACCTGTGGTACGGGCGCGCTGATGGCGTAGGCATTCGCACTAAGTAATACACTAGCCACTGCCACTGTTATTTTTTTAAGTTCCATCTTTTTTCTTCTGTCTGTCGTTAAGTAGGAGCACTTCGCGGTGAAGTGCCATATGCAATCGGTCACCCGATCACTACTCACTCTAAACAGAGAAAAATGCGCATAGTAAGCAAAATATAAACACTGGATGTTGTGGTCTCAGTTTCTAATCTTGCTGGTTTCAGAAATCCGCTCTCAATTATATTTTCTGGTGGAAAAGCTATCTTATGCTACTAATTTAACAACCTTTTTAACGGCACAAATTCCGTTAAATACATACAAAAAAGCCACCTAGTACAGGTGGCTTTCTTATCACTCGTCGTCTGCTTTCGGGGCGACTTTCTTTTTCGGGATAAAGACCGAATCACCCACAGCGACATTCTGATAGAAACCTTTATCACGCTGAGCAGGTTTCTTCGCTGTTTTCTTCGCTTGTGGTTTGGCTTTCTTGACCACTTTCTTCTTACCACGGTAATCAGGTTTACGTGGTTTAATTCCTTTGAACTTACCTTTCAAACCTTCCAGTTCAGAGAACGTAAGATCCTGCTGAAGGTAAGCCTCAACACGCTTAAAGCTATCCCAGTCTTTCGGGCCAACCAAAGACACGGCGTCACCTTTATTACCAGCACGGCCAGTTCGACCAACACGGTGAACATACTCTTCGGTGTGCTTAGGCATATCAAAGTTCACAACGTGTGTGACGTTCGCAATATCCAGACCACGAGAAGCGACATCTGTTGTGACCAGAATCTTGAACACTGCACGCTCAAACTGGCTCATGATGGTGTTACGCTGAGTCTGATTTAGGTTACCACTCAGAGCGATTGCTTTAAGCTTCTTCTCGTTGAGTTTGTCCGTTAAGCGCTCCGTGTCCACTCGAGTCGCAGTAAAGATGATCAACTGCTTGTATTCAGCTTCTTCTAGAATGCGCTCAAGGATAGCTTCTTTATGGTCAAGGTGGTCACACAAATAGAATTTCTGTGTGATGTCTTTATGCTCTTCATTAGAAACACCAATCGCGATACGTTTTGGAGCATCTAGCATCTCAAAAGCAATCTCGTTCACTTCCGCGTGATCAAGGGTTGCTGAGAACATCAATGTTTGACGGCGACGGTGCTTAGCCGCGTTGTGGATTCGACGTAGCTCAGGCGCGAAACCAAGATCCAGCATACGGTCAGCTTCATCAAGGATAAGTGTCTCTAAACCATCCAAATGAAGAGAACGGTGATCAAGGTGATCCGCAAGACGTCCCGGTGTAGCAACGATAAATTTCGGGTAACGACGCAGCGCTTTCACCTGATCGTTGAAGTTTTCTCCTCCGACAATCAGAGTCGCGTCATAAGACAAACCACCCAGCATAGAGCGTAGTTCACCGTATACCTGCTTTGCTAACTCACGCGTCGGAGCCAAAATCACACCACGAGGATCTTTTGCAGAAAAAGCTTTGTTCTTTAAAGACTTGTGTAGCATCGGTAGCACAAACGCCAATGTTTTACCTGAGCCGGTTTTTGAAGAAGCCAACAGATCTTTACCAGCAATCGACACCGGAATGGCTTGTTGCTGTATTTCTGTCGCCTTCTTGAAGTCAAAATGCTTCAGGTTTTTCAGTAAGCGATTGTCTAGGCCTAAATCTTTAAAGTGCAAAGTATTCTCCAAGTTCAAATGTGCGTTTCAGCCTTGCTCTTGGTTACGGCTTAAACGCGAAAGTGTTCAAAAACGCGCTATGATACCGTGAAAGGTTAGCACTGGATAGAGATCACAGAAAATTATCTGTTTTCACTCCCTTTGCACCCCTCATTGTAGTTAGAACATTGACATTTATACCTCTCACCAGTGAGACATGTATCAACTAATTTGATAATTGCTTAAATTCTTGGGTTTTTTTGACTTTTTTCTGCTTTTTGAAGCCTAGATTTGAGTCTACACTTTATGAACCGTCACTATATGAGCAGAAATGTATAGGGCGTCTTTTTGATACTTTAAATGCAAGGAGTTCTTCTATGAACAAAATGTTGATCGCAGCTGCGGCGTCTTCTGTACTTCTTCTAGCGGGTTGTGCTTCTGGTCCAGACGAAGCATCTTCAGCAAAAATTGACGAGCTAAGCAATCAAGTTAGCCAACTAAGCCAAGATGTACAGGCTCTACAGTCAGAAGTACGTAAATCTGGCGATGCTGCAATGTCTGCTCAAGAAGAAGCGGCACGAGCTAATGAGCGTATCGACAACATTGCTCAGTCTTACACCAAGTAATTCTGTCAATTTTCGATCAGAAAGGGCCTGCAATTGCAGGCCCTTTCTATTCGTTTTAAAGCGATTGATGAATGTAGGAATCACTTGGTGACACCACCTCTACCGGTACTCCGTTTTGCGCCAGAATCGCGGCTCTTGCTTTCGCATCAGACAAATCAAACTCTTCTAACCACCATCTGAGCTCCTGAGGAATCGTCAAATCTTTTTTGCTACCATCGCTGCGCGTTAGCGGTTCATGCGCTTCAAGAAACACACTCCGGTCAGGTTCGAGTGCAATCTTTACTGGCTCATTAATCACCCGCACTTTTTCGCCAAGTTTCACTTTTGGAAATAGCCAATCAATATCCTTAGGATCCATACGAATACATCCTGAGCTCACACGCAAGCCAATACCAAAATCTTTGTTGGTACCATGAATCAGATAATCTCCAACACCGTAAGCAAGACGCATTGCGTATTCACCAAGAGGATTATCAGGCCCAGCTGGTACAACTGGCGGCAATTCTATCCCTTTTTCAAGATACTCCTTACGAATAGAAGCTGGCGGCGTCCATGTGGGGTTCGGTCTTTTTTGACTGATGCTGGTGACCATTTCAGGTGTATCACGCCCAACTCGACCAATACCTACAGGAAAAATATGGACCAAGTTTTTCTCTGGTTGGAAGTAGTACAAACGAAGTTCAGCAAGATTAATGACAATACCTTCCCTTGGAACCTGAGGAAGGATAATCTGGGTTGGGATCGTCAACACGTAATCTTCAGCGGGAAGAAAAGGGTCAACACCCTTATTCGCTGCCATTAGGGTCAGAAAGCCGACATCATACTGCTTAGCAATATCAGCTAAGTTTTCACCACTTTCGACTTGGTGATATTGCGTCCGTCCGACCATATTACTCCCCTCTGGAGGCAGTTCATAGGTTGCGGCAAATAGTGAAGCACTGAAGCAGCAACAGAGAGAGAGTAGTGTTCGCAACATTCTAAGCGTCCTTCGCTTCCTTGTAGAGCCGTAAGGTTACTTCTCTTTCGACCTTGTGATCAACTATTGGCGACGGATATGACAAGCTTCTTACACCGCTCCATTTCCAAGGTTGATGAATATGTTTGTCTGGTACCTGAGCCAATTCAGGTATCCACTGACGAACGAACTCTCCGTTTGGATCGAATCGCTCTCCCTGAGTAATGGGGTTGAAAATGCGAAAGTAAGGCTGTCCATCACAGCCCGTTGAAGCACACCACTGCCAACCACCATTATTTGCCGCATAATCACCATCGACAAGCTTATTCATGAAGTAGCGCTCCCCAACTCGCCAATCCACATGAAGATCTTTCGTCAAAAAGCTCGCGACTATCATTCTAAGCCGATTATGCATCCACCCACTCTGATTGAGCTGCCTCATTGCAGCATCGACGATCGGAAACCCCGTCTCCCCCAGCTTCCAGGCTTCAACCTGCTGTGGTTTATTGTGCCATACCAAGCGTTCCCCCCAGTCCACAAAAGATCTACCTTTACTTAACTTCGGTTCGAAGTAGATCAGATGTTGATAGAACTCACGCCATATCAACTCACTTTGCCAGACTTCTCTACCTTGGCTAAGAGGAGGAGTCTGGCCAAACATCAAACGCGCCATACACTGACGAATGGACAAAGCTCCAATGGCTAGATAGGGTGAAAGCTGACTGGTTCCTGAAACTGCTGGAAAGTCACGATTACGTGCATAACCTTCAATAGCTTGGCTATCAAAGTCTCGCAGCTTTTGAATGATTGATTGTGTATCAACAACATATTGGTCACTCGGCTCTCTTGAGTAACTGAATTTAACATCATCATTAAGCAAAAGAGAGCCTAATTGTTCAGGTAGTTCACTCGAAGTGACTGCCTTGGGTTGACGAACGTGAAACGAGCAAGCATCAAGTTTTGCAAGATAGGCCTTCTTAAATGGTGTGAAGACTTTGAAGTAACTGCCTTGTTTGTTTACCACGCTACCAGGGGTAAATAGGCACTTATCATCGCTGGACTCGAGTTGAATTCCGGCATGACTCAAACAAGATTCAAGCTTAGCATCACGTTGCTGTTCATTAACCTCATATTCTTTATTCACATAGACTCGGGTAGCCCCCAGTAAAGTAGCAACCTCAGCCACACATTGGGCGCTCTTCGTATATGTTTCAACCTGCTGATAAAGCAGTGGGATACGCAAAGATTCGAGATCTTGCTTTAATGCCTGTAAGCGGCAATAGATCAAGTCGGCCTGAATAGGTGCCAAACCATGATCCTGCCATGTTTCTGGCGTGGCAACATAAATACAGACAACCGGTTCACCCGTCTCAACGGCGTTGATCAATGCAGCGTTATCTTCGACTCTTAGATCACGCCTTAGCCACACAAGATTCATGACTTTACCCCTTAAGTCGCTGAAGCAATTCTGAAAGCACCAACTCACCTGAAACAGAGTCTTCCAGTTGTTTAATGGCAGACAATTGAGACTCACTCACCGCACGCGCACTGTATATAGCCAGTGCTGAGAATTCATCTAGGCATGGGTGATCGATCAAGCCAGACAAATCTTCAACGTCGTCGATCAAGGTGACTTTATATCCCTTCTCCACCAGTGAAAGTGCCATCAGACGAGAACCAATATCCATACTGCCTTGAGCGCAAATAAACAGCGCTTTACCTGAACGTGCCACTTTGTTTTCAGCTTCAATGATAGCGTTGAGTTTGGTTAGCATCAGCGTATGGAATAAACCAAACTGAAGTGAACGCAGACTCTGCCTGACAAGTCCAAGAGCTTGCACTACTGGTTGAATAAACTGGGCTTCTACAACATGGAGTGGATACTCTTTAAGCACCGAATGTATCAAGGTTTCAGCCTTACCTTTGTTGAGGTTGGCCAAAGCGTCCAAAACAGGCTCAACATCCTCTAGTTGAGTTTCACTAGCAGATACTTCGGATTCAACCTGCTCTCCTGATTCCAGCAAAGCTTTCACCTTACCAATCGACACTCCTTTGCCTAACCAGCCTTGGATTTTATTGATTAGGTCAATGTGTTTCTGAGTATAGAGGCGGTGACCTTTTTCTGTTCTTTCAGGCTCAATCAAACTATAGCGGCGTTGCCAAGCTCTCAGAGTGACTGGTTTTACGCCCGTCAGCTCAGATATTTCTCTTATTGCGTATCTCTTCATCTTATAATCCGTATCTCAAGCGCATTTCCTGAGGGTGTGGCTGCAAAAATTTCTGCTCGGATAAATAAGCATCCGGATAAGCAGCCAAGTAATGTTTAATTAAAGTGATGGGAGCCAAGAGCGGTAACGTGCCTTGACGATATTGGTCAATGACATTGCACAGCTCAGCTTTCTGTTCTTTAGCGAGGTCTCGTTTGAAGTAGCCCTGAAGGTGCATCAAAACATTGGTGTTATTCTTGCGACTTGCTCGGTGAGAGACCGCCTTCATCAAACCAACACGATATTTCTGGTAGAAAGTATCAATATCATAATCTTTGATGTTCGCAACTAAGCGGCCAAGCTCTTTGTAAGATTGAGGGTGGTGTGCCATCAAAGTCAGTTTATAACGTGAGTGAAATGCAACAATTTTACCTGCTGTCGGTTCCCCTTCCATTGAATCGTAGAAATCTCTTAGCGTGTATATACGAGTAATGAAGTTCTCCTTCAGTACAGGGTCATTTAAGCGACCATCTTCTTCCACAGGAAGCCACGGCATCTGTTTCATTAACTCTTGTGTGTATAGGCCGACACCAATATTTTCGGCCCCACCTTTCTTATACACCTTGACTCGCTCCATACCACAAGTCGGTGACTTGGCGCAGACAATGTAGCCACATAGGTCGGTATGACTTAATTCAGCCACTTTACTTTTGGAGTATTCCACCATTTTGTCTGTGTGATCTATAGATGCATCTTTTGTTTCTACTAGAGCGATACGTTCCTGGTCCGAGATCAATCGGATAGTTGGTCTCGGAACAGGCATTCCCATCCCTACCTCGGGGCAAACAGGAACAAACTCGAAAAAGGGAGCAAGTTCTTTAGTAACAAACTTACTGATCTTATGTCCTGAGTCGAAGCGAACTTTTTCACCTAAAACGCAAGAACTAATGCCGACTTTGATTACGTTGCTCATATGATGCTCCAGTATTCTTGTTAATGTGTACAAAAATATCTTTTGTATAAGTTTTAGCACAACATTCCAAAGTTATACAAGAAATAAAAATGTACAATTTAACGAAGTGTTACGTAATTGATCCGTTTTCGGTTCAATTCTGAAGCAATCGTTTTTCCAAATCGATTGCATTAACCCTTTCAACAAAAAACGTTATAGATACTCATATCTATAGTTAAATGGGTAACTTTTGTGACACACTTCTCACGGAGCCTTATCATATCTAGCTAGTATTGCTTCAACAGTTTTTTGAGAATCAACAAAATTAGTAATCAGAACACATAATTACTAATAAACTTGGAGTAACTACTATGGCAACCCCACACATTAACGCTCAACCAGGTGATTTCGCTGAAACAGTTTTAATGCCAGGTGACCCTCTTCGCGCTAAATACATCGCGGAAACCTTCCTAGAAGATGTAAAACAAGTTTGTGATGTTCGTAGCATGTTTGGCTTTACAGGCACTTACAAAGGTCAACGTGTTTCTGTAATGGGCCACGGTATGGGTATCCCATCAGCTTGTATCTACGTTCACGAGTTGATCGCTGAATATGGCGTAAAAAACGTGATTCGTGTGGGTAGCTGTGGTGCTGTACGTGACGACGTTAACCTGATGGACGTTGTCATTGGTATGGGTGCATCCACAGATTCCAAAGTGAACCGTATCCGTTTTAATGATCATGACTTCGCTGCAATTGCTGATTACGGCCTTCTAGAAGAAGCGGTAAACCAAGCACGCGCTCAAGAAGTACCTGTAAAAGTGGGTAACGTATTCTCTGCTGACCTTTTCTACACTCCGGAAGCAGACATCTTTGAGAAGATGGAAAAGCTTGGCATTCTAGGTGTAGATATGGAAGCCGCGGGCATCTACGGTGTTGCTGCCGATTTAGGTGCCAAAGCACTGACTATCCTGACAGTGTCTGACCACATCATTCGTGGTGAAAAGCTGAGCTCTGAAGAGCGTCAAAAATCTTTCAATGACATGATGAAAGTTGCGCTTGAAACAGCCATCAACATCTAATGACCTTTCTTTTGCTGCCAGCGCCTTGGCTCTGGCAGCCCAGATAATCCCGAGGGGGAGATAGTGACAACTGGCAAACTGCCTAAGGAAGCAGACGGGTTACAACTCAACTTTTGTAAAACATTGGCGTGTGACAACTTTGGATTGAGTGATGCACATCGATACGTCGTGCAACATGCTAACCCTAAGCGACCTGCGATGGTTTGTCGGGAGTGCGGTGCTTTCCCCCCCTTACTTAACAATCAGGAAGTGTTAAACGAACTCCATCGTTTAAGACAACTCCACAGTGACGGTCTTCCAGCGTGTCGCAATACCGATTGCGAAAACTTTGGCTTGTCTGTCCATACTCACAAACACCTGTATCATGCCTTTGGTTACAGCGGTGACCGTCAACGTTATCGTTGCAAGCTGTGCCAATCGACGTTCGTAGATAAATGGTCGGGTGCCAACAAAAAACTCGCTTTTCAGGAAAACCTCCTCGGTTTGCTCTTTATGGGCTACTCAGTACGTGAAATTTGCCGTAAATTAGAGATCAACCCGAAGACGTTTTACGATCACCTCGATCACATCGCTAGCCGATGCCGCCGCAAACTCGCCATGTTTGATGCTCGTTGGGTAAATCATGCCGAAAAGTATGAGCTAGCCTCTTACTATGTGCCTCTGCAGCCTAAGAGCAACAACGGCGTTTTATGGATCGCAACTGGAGAAGCAAACTCGGGCTATATTCTTTGCCAGCACGTCAACTACTCTAGCAATGAAGAGCCACAAGGGGATATCGACCACGACCCCTATCAAGAAACCGCGCGATTTGTCTCTCGTGATCACTCATCAGAGGCCAGCATTCCTGTGCCACAGCCTTCACCGATGCTCAGAGAACGTATCGACCAGCAGTATCAAACCATTTTAGCCCGCGGTAATGTCGAGGACCCAATGGGTAACCTGACGGTGTTCAACTACCCATCAAAAGGGGCGCTAATTCGTCCACCTTATACATCTTACGCCCATTTCCTGCACGTTTTGGATCTATGTAACAGCGAGCGTCAGGTTTCTATCTATTTACCTCAGGACCCAGTTTTGCGCTCTGCGGCGCTCAGCGTCTGTCTACCACGTATCCAGCGTCAAAATGTCGACCTTCTGTATGTAGAAGAAGACGCTAACTGGAATGAACAGCATCTAGTTGGCAAAATCGACATTGTTCATATGGGATGGTGGCGAGACCGCTGGGCAATTACCTCTTTTGCCAACTCGTCTAAAGGGATCTGTTATCTAGCAGGCAAGAATAACGAGCCTAAAGAATGGCTTAGCAAAGCAAGTATTCGACAAACTGAGTTCTATCAACAACGATTCCAAACTCTGTTTGAAAGCTTCATCAATGAGCCACGTCGTAAGCTTCGTCCAGGCGGGCTACTGCCTATGTTGGACATTTTTCGAGCATGGCATAATTTGTGCTACCAAGATAAGAGTGGTATGACTGCAGCGCAAAGTCTTGGTTTAACTCAGTCACCTTTGACTCTGCGGGAACTGCTTTCATAATTACTAATATTGTGAAGTACGCCATTAAACCTTAGGCGTATTAATGCTTTTACTAGAGTTGCATCAGCCACTATTTTTATAATACTTTTGAATGAATATTAGAAATGGCTGCTAAGGGGTTGATTCATTGGATAAAAGCCAGCACCTGCTAGACACAGAGATTGAACAGCTCAAAACACGAATTGAAAGCGAACCTGAGAAGGTTTTAGCTATCGCTGAACAGTGCGCAACGCGCGCCAATCAGATTTTATACCCGGAAGGGGCTGTGCAGTGCCTGATCATCATGTCTCGCTGTGCTTGGAGTCTAATGGATTATCGGCGTGGGCTGAAATACATCAAAGAAGCTCACAGCAAACTCAACTCTTTAGACACTGACGATTTTCTTCCTGAGATCCTTCATATCCACGCACTCCATTTTTGGGGGCAGGCTAAGTACTATTCCGCCCAGCAGTTCTGGATCAATGCATTAGAGCAATCTGCACTAGTCGATGAAATCGAAATCCAAATTGAATCCTTAATTGGGCTCGGAAACGTCTGGCGTATCACCCATGAGTACCAGCTTGCAAGAACCACTCATGAGCTGGCTGTGACCGTGGCCAATAACACCCGCATAGGTTGGCTGGAAGGTAAAGCAAGGATTCTCCTCGCCTGGGATCTTTACTTACTCAACAATTATGTGGAGATGCTGACGGTACTTGATGGCGCAACCGAGGCACTCAAAGGCCACGATGACAAAACTTGGCAAGCCGAAATGTGGGACTTCCGAGGGCTAGCTCTGCTAGGCCTTGAAAGAATAGAAGATGCAGAAGTGGCAACAGGAAAAGCACAAGCCCTCGCCGAAAAGCATGACCTCGTGTGGATGAAAGCCCATTCCTATATCAGCCAAGCAAGATTGGAGCTTTTGAGAAAGCGACCTGACGAAGCCGCAAAGCTATTGGTCCTGGCTGAGCGTTCTGCGGCTTCTTTCGATAATGGTGAGTTACTGTCACAAATCTGCTTTCAACAATCCCGCGTAGCTGAAGAGCAAGGTGACTTTAAAACCGCACTACGAGCTTTTCAAAAATATCGTAAATATTCAATAGACATGCTCAGAGAGCAAACGGCTCGCGTCAGCAACGATAAAGCTCGGGCATCAAAACGCCAGCTTGAGCAACGAGCTCGCAAACTCATTAACCGCATCCGAGGTCAACACGAGTACGATCCTGAGAAACACCTCAATCAAATGGTGTCTGAGATTTACTGGTGGGAACAATTGGTGTTGTTTAAAACGGAACTTAAACGATCCAATCATGCTGTTGTGATCATTCAACACAATGATCCTGAGTACCTTGAAGTATGTGCTGAACTGGCACACTCACTTTGTACTCATCGAGATTTGCTCTCTCGACTAAGCAGCGATCGCTTAGGTATCCTACTGTCAGAAAAAGACGACGCTGCATTGCAGGTATTCCACGTGTTGGCACAAATGATTGAAATCTATCCATGGCACCGCAAAGGCCTGAATAAGTCACTACCAAAAGTTGTTTTTCAGGACATCCTGACATTCCCGTTTACCCTAGAACAATTAGAAGAAAGCCAACCACTGGAAATACAGAATGGAAACATTGCTTAATAAAATCTCCGAATCGGGTTTAGATGCTTCTTCTGTGTCTGGGGAAGAAGCGATCATTTTCTGGAATCATATTCGCCAGCATATTGCGACAACGCCACAGGAAAAAGCACAAAGCCTGATCATCAGTGCTGAATATCGCAATGAACTTAAGCAGCCGAAGACCAGTATTGAAGAGTTAAGAAGTGCGCTGGAACACCTCTCTTTACCTAATGATGCTGAATTGATACTTGAGGTGAAAAATAGCTTGGCCGATAGGTTGGTTGAAAGTGGCGACTACTCGGGCGCACTTCAAGAATACATTACCTCTTCGACCATTGCGGTAGACACCAGTCATATTGATGCCTACGTATTAGCGGTATTGGGTATGGGCAATCTTTGTGATGCGTATGGCGACCATAACCGTGCCTTACGCTATTACCAGAAAATCGACAGTATTGACCATGCCATTTCCAGCCGTTCGCTGCGACTACGTTATAAGCTGTATATGTTGGCTTGTTATATTGAGCTTAACCGAACTTCCGCAGCACAAGATTTACTCAAAGAATGTTCTGAACTCGCCATTTTAGTCAGCGATAAAGTGCTGGCTGGGCAGATTTTGCTTTATCAGGCCAAGCTATTTCGTCGTCTGGGTAAACATGAACAAGCCATTGAATCCTTGGGCAATGTTCAATACACCGCAGGGAACATCCACTCTATTTGGCTATCGAACATGATTCGTCTTGAATTGGCACACAGCCTCAACGAGTCAAACAAGCCGCACCTCGCAAATTGGGTATTAGAAAGAGCTCAGAAGAAAATAAGGCGCTACGCCTCTCCTGTGCTGAATCTAAAATTAAATACTGCTCTCGGTGATATCTACGAGCAGCAAGGTGACTTTCAACAAGCTCTGGCCTGCCAAAAGCGGGCTTTTCGTATCGAAAGTGACTTAATGAAACAAATTCCCATTGGTGAGCTTGGTGCTGCCCAGTTACGTCGATTGTCACGATTTGAACTGCAGCTTAAGTTGATACTATCAGAGCTTGAAAACCGAGAACTCAAGGAAACAACTGAAAACCAAAAACATACCGTAGCTAAGCTCCAGCAAGACGTGTTTACCGACCCACTGACCAGTCTACACAACCGGCGCTGGCTCGATGTAAAACTCAAAGATCTGCTGTTACATGATGTACCTTTTGCTTTGATGGTGATTGATATTGACCATTTTAAATCGATTAACGACGAGCTCAGCCATCTGGTGGGCGATAAAGCCATCGTCAATGTTTCCCATGAACTGGCCGCCTACTTCAAGTTCAGAGGAGCATCGAGTGTCCGGTTTGGTGGTGAAGAGTTTTTGGTGATTCTTGAACGTACAACTCTAGAGCAAGCAACAATGCATGCGGAAAACTACCGAGAACGCATTTTCAAATTTGGCTGGCAGAATATTCTTGGTGAGCGTGGACTTACCGTGAGTATTGGTATTACGCTTCACCGCGAAGGTGAAAATACTCAGCGTACCTTCTATCGCGCAGATAAAGCCCTCTATCGGGCGAAAGCGAATGGTCGTAATCAAGTGTGCACTGAGTAAAACTAGCGCCAAAAGAATAAAGAAATCCCACCAAGCGCAGCCAAAGTACCCATCATGCTTTTGGCTGTGACCTTCTCGCCTTTAACCATGTAGATAAACAGCATGAACAGTGGACTGGTTGCAATCAACGTCTGAGCAATCGCAGGATTTGCATGTTTTAGCGCAATTTGTTGTAACCAGAGAGCGAGAAAAGTCCCAACAAAGATGGCACTCAACAGCCACAAAAAAGACGACGTAGATAGTTGACGCAAATGCATAATCATCGATGAAAACGGCTTTTTCTCAAACACAGTAATAACCAAAGCCACCGCCAACACTCCGACAGATAATCGAATCAATGCTCCCAACAAAGGCGGTAAATCTCCGGCAACAAGCGCATAATGAGAAATGACTACCCCCGAGGCCTGACAGACACTTGCCAGCATGCCAAATCCTACACCTGACCAATGCGTTTTTTCGCCGTGGACATCCGGTTGAAAAATCACAAAAGTGACCGCTGCAGTGGTGACCAAGACACCTACCCAGCTTTGTAGGGGCAGTATTGATCCCAGTGCAACTAGCGCTAAAACACCGGATAATGGCGGGGACAACGACTCCAACAGCAAGGTTTTATTCGCACCAATTCGCTTTAATGAGGCAAAGTAGGCACTGTCTCCAATCGCTATTCCTATAATTCCGGACAACGCCAATATCAACAAATGGAGAGTGGATACCTCAGTGGCTGGTCCATCAAGCCATGGCATGACTATTAACATCATCCCAGACGCTGCAACGCCTTTAACAATATTGAGCTGCATCGCTGAAAAGTGATGACTAAACTGGCTGTAAATCCAAGTCGCGACCGCCCAAACTACAGCCGCAGATAGTGCGGCAATTTCTCCCTGAAACTCCATCCGTTCACCTTAAGACTGGATTAAGAAAATGGGTAAACACTCTCTAATTTCTTGTTTTTATTTCTATACTTAACTTCGTATCACCGTACGTTTTATTGAATAAAAACACAATAACAGGGACGCATTTATGTTTTTGGACTACTTCGCGCTAGGCCTACTTATTTTTGTCGCATTGGTCATTTTCTACGGCATCATTGTCATTCACGACATTCCCTATGAAATCGCCAAAGAGCGGCAGCACCCGCATCAAGATGCCATCCACTATGCTGGCTGGGTCAGCTTGTTCACACTACACGCTATTTGGCCATTTCTCTGGATATGGGCCACATTGTGGCGTCAAGAAAGAGGATGGGGGTTTCAGAAACTAGAGGAAGAACAGCACGATATTCATCATCGTGTTGATTCACTCATCGATCAAGTTAATCAGTTGCAGCAAGCCGTGCACCAACTAAAAGAACAACATCAGGCTGAACCTTCGCTCACTACCCGAACCGACGATAATAAGGAGGAGCAATAATGGATTTACTCCTCATATTGACCTATGCCGCATTATGTATTGCCATATTTAAAATCTTTAATATTCCACTCAATAAATGGACCGTGCCCACGGCCGTATTAGGTGGTGTGGTATTAGTCGGCACACTAATTCTGCTGATGAACTACAACCATCCGTTCACCCAGCTAGGCAATCAGGTATTTTCCAGCACACCTATTGTCTCAGGTGTGCGAGGCCGCGTGATCGAAGTGCCGGTTGAACCCAATAAACCTCTTAAGAAAGGGGACATTTTGTTCATGATCGATCCGGTTCCTTATGAAGCTGAAGTTGAAAAACTGGAAGCTCAGATAAAAGAAGCCAGCCAAGGCGCACTGGGGCTAGAATCTGATGTGCAAGAAGCGCAAGCTGCTCAAGCTCAGGCCATCGCAGACCGAGACAAAGCGCAACGCGAATATTCACGGTATCAGCGCGGTTTCGATAAAGGGGCGTTCACCGAACAGGAACTGGATACACGACGTCAGGCATACAAAGCTGCTGACGCGGCGGTGAAAGTTGCTGAAGCTAGGGTGGAGCAAGCCAAGATCGCACTCAACTCTGAAATTGGTGGAGAAAACACCACAGTGGCTCGCCTGTTAGCAGAGCTACGACAGGCTGAGTTTGATCTGGAGCAAACCATTGTCAGAGCCCCTACCGATGGCTTTGCAACCCAGTTAGCCTTACGACCCGGCGTTATGGCTGTTCCACTGCCATTAGCACCAGTGATGACCTTTATTCATACCGAGGAAACACTTTATGCGGCCGCGTTTAGGCAAAATTCCTTACAACGCCTGCAACCTGGCTATGAAGCAGAATTTCTCTTCAGAGCGCTTCCTGGTAAGGTTTTTAAAGGAGAAGTAGTCGATGTACTGCCTGCGATTGGTGAAAGCCAATTTCAAGCCCGTGGAGCTCTTCTAGGGACAGAAGCACTACGGACAAGTGGACGAGTGTTTGTGACACTTAAAATTACGGACGACTTATCTGATTATCATTTGCCCATGGGTACTGCTGTCGAAGTGGCGGTTTATTCAGATAAATTCACCCACGTTTCGATTATGCGCAAAGTCCTCATCCGAATGAAGAGTTGGCAAAACTATCTCTATCTTGACCATTAATGTCGACAAGATAGTACAAAGGCCTCTAAAAAGAGGCCTTTGCTATTTAAGTATGCTCTTAGCCAATAAAGGAGATGTAACCTTGTAGGATAATCAGGTTCACAATATCAATAAAGAAGGCGCCCACAATCGGTACGACCATAAAAGCTTGTGGGGAAGGGCCAAATTTATTCACCAAAGACCCCATATTCATAACAGCGGTCGGCGTTGCCCCCAGACCAAAACCACAATGCCCACCCGCAATAACAGCCGCATCGTAGTTTGAACCCATCACCTTAAACGTCACAAAGTAAGCAAAAATACCCAAAATGACAGACTGAACCGACAGGATAATCAGAAATGGAATCGCGAGATCGAAAATATTCCATAGTTTTAAGCTCATCAAAGCCATAGCCAAAAACAGCGACAAAGACACAGTACCCAAAATATCGACCGTCTCCGCATCCACTTTGTGAGTTTTGGTCACTTCCAGAATATTGGTGATAAACACACCGATAAACAGCGCATAAACAAAGTCAGGGATCATCAGCCAGCTGATTTCTAAGCTGCTCACCCATTGTTCAAGATATTTAGCACCAGTGACACAAATGAGGAGGATAAAAAGTATTTCAATGACCTTTTTCGCTGTCACCTTATCTTCTTCGTATTCGTTATACGTCACAACTTCTGGGAACTTTTCGTGGGTTTGGGTACCACGCCCGTATTCAGATTCAAAGTTATTCTTGTTAATCAACTTCTGTGCTACTGGGCTACCAATTATACCGCCAATAATCAAACCAAATGTCGCCGAGGCCATCGCGATTTCTAAGGTGTTACTCAAACCATAGGTCTCTGTAAAAGTTTGAGACCATGCAGCACCAGTACCATGGCCGCCGGATAAGGTAATAGAGCCGGCAATCAAACCCATTAATGGGTCTAAACCTAGAGCTGAAGCCAATGACACCCCAACACCGTTTTGAATAATGATGTAAAAAGACGCAACCGCAAGGAAAACAAAGACTTTCGCTCCACCTTTCATTAACTGCGTATAGTTTGCAGCTAACCCCACGGTACTGAAAAACATCAGCATAAAGGTATTCTGCAGTGGCAGTGAAAACTCCAAACTTACGCCATTAAAATGCATTGCAGTGATGATCATCGCAACGATTAATCCACCAACAATAGGCTCTGGAATGTTGAATTTCTTCAAAATTGGCAGCTTTGAGTTTACAAAGTGACCAAGAAATAACACGCTGATAGCAATTAAGAAAGATTCTAGTGGTCCAACCGAAATTATCTGATTCATATAACCTCTTCATTGTTTGTCACTCATCTTCCCTAACGAGTAAAGAGCATACAGCTCTAAGCCTTTTCGTTACCAAGGGATCAGGTAACAATTGTAGGCATTGATTGAGATATTCTCTATTGAAAGGTGCCCTCTCTACTGTGGATATTCCCACGCGATTTTCAACAGTAAGACCCGATGATGTACTTTAGGGTCAAAAAGAAAGCGGACATTATTAATAAACTCACGAGCGTTTGTCGAGTATAGAGAGAAAATTCGTTTTATGAATCAATGTAAATTGACGAAGAGTGAGCTAAAAAGCAAAAAAAAGCCAACCGCAATAATGGCGATTGGCGTATATATTGTGTGAACAAGTTCATTCACTAACAACGTCAGTTGGCTAGGTGACCCTCGGCTTAATAAGGGTCACCTTAAATAGAGCAGGTATCGTGCCAACTTTAAAACCCACAAAAACCCTAATCTTGATCCAACTTTTCACCAATTTATTATAATGAAAATGCAAAATGAAAATTGCATTTTGCAAAAAAGTGCAATTCGGTATTAAACAAGTATCTTATCAACTAGTTTATCCATTCACTATTTTCATACTTTTTTGACGTCAATCCGATATACTCCCACTACCTAAACTGAACCGCTGTAACGAATGAACTATCTATCTACTTTCTTCAAAGGCTTAGCTATGGGCGCTGCCGACGTGGTACCAGGAGTCTCTGGTGGTACCATTGCTTTCATCACTGGTATTTATGACACATTATTGGAGAGTATCCGGCGTATTAACCCAAGCTTAATTGGTATTTTAAAACGCGATGGATTGAAAGCTGCGTTTAATCATATCAATGGCTTATTCCTTATCGCTCTCTTTGGTGGTGTACTAACCAGCATTGCTACTCTGGCAAAGCTAATTTCATGGCTATTAGTGACACACCCTATCCCTCTCTGGTCTTTCTTCTTTGGCTTAATTCTGGTTTCGGTCTTCCATATGCTAAAGCAAATTGAAAAAAGAAGTATCAGCCGACTTATCTTCCTATTACTCGGGGTTGGGTTTGCTTATAGCATTACCATCCTCAAACCACTTCAAATGGATCCGACCAATATTAATGTCATGTTTGCGGGGGCTATCGCCATCTGTGCCATGATTTTACCGGGGATCTCAGGCAGCTTCATTTTGTTGCTCATCGGCATGTATAGCTCCGTTCTAGGTGCGGTGAAATCACTGGATGTGACTATCTTGCTGCTCTTTCTCACTGGCTGTGTGATTGGCTTGCTGAGTTTTTCTCACGTATTGTCTTGGCTACTAAAACGCTTCAGGGATGTGACTCTGATTTTTTTAACTGGCTTAATGATTGGTACATTACCAAAGATCTGGCCTTGGAAAGAGACTCTAACCTGGCGGACGAATTCGAGTGGTGAGCAAGTCCCACTAGTCGAGCGCAATCTATCACCGTTTGACTTTGAAGCCATCACGTCACAGCCAGCACAAATAGGCATCGCTGTCGTTCTTATGTTGTGTGCCATTGCTCTAGTGCTGGGGCTAGAAAAGTTTGCCGAAAGCCGCGAACTCTAATCACTAAAGCAGCCAACTGGCTGCTTTTCTTTTCATCTTTGTCTACTGAATCTCATTCCAAAAGCTCATAGTAGTCAATGATCGCTCGTCGCCCACTTCACGCAGGCGTATTCAAGTATTAAAAAGCGGGGCTGATTAAGTAATCGCTTCATCAATGTGAAACCCGGCATTTGCCGGGTTTGTTATTGTATAGAGAAAACAGCCTGTCAGATGACAGGCTGTTAAATATTTATAGAAGGGTCTGCCGGCTTGGTAAGAAAACTTCACCCAGCATACAACGAACGCTGCCACCCCCGATCGACTCGATGGTCTGAACGTTGAAAGGTAAAAGCTTACCGTGGCTCGCAAGTTGGGCACGTTGTGCTGATGAGAAGGCATCGTACGCCGATTGTGACATGGCAATCACTTTGTCACCATTCACCGTTTCAAGTTCTAGAATGTTGCCACAGAACTGGTTCATCTGCTCAAGGCTGATAGAAATAACCTGCTTATCTTTCGCCAGAGACTTAAGTACAAAACGACGTTCAAATTCAGGAATCACTTCGTCACAAATGACGCAGAAACGCTCCCCGATCGCCATCATCACATTCGTATGGTAGATCGGCTTGCCTGACGGTAAGGCAGTCTGGAATGACACAACACGATCGTAACCGATACGCTCAGCGTAGTCTTCCAATACTTCACGATCACAACGCTGTGACAACGCCGCATAAATAGTACGATTCACATGATCAATGACCATAACACCCGTACTTTCTAGATGTGCATTTTGAGCCAGGTAATCAGTCAGAGAATCTTCTGACACCACCTTTCGCCCTGCGGCTTCTAGAGCTTCACGCAAAGCATCTGGACGAACTTCCTGCTGACGGTTTTCACACGCCATAGGAAAAGTGTACAAAGCACCATCAGCAGTAGTGCTGAACCAGTTATTAGGGAAGACGGCATCGGGCGTTTCGACTTCACCAAGAGGGTAATCAAATTCCACAACTTGAACACCAGCTTGGCGCAACTGACCAACCATGGTATTAAATTCTTGCATCGCTTGCTTGCGAACTTGCTCCGTGGTTTCGTTGACTTGGTGTTGGAACTCATTGTCTCGAGCGGTTTCAGCATTAAACGCAAATTCTTTTGGTGGAACCATTACCACACAGTTGGCGTTTTGCACGGTAGAAACTGACTTTTCTAGTTGTGTTTGCTGTTTGAACATGGCGATAGACTCGTTATATCTCACTCACTTACGCTGAATTGTAGACATATTGTTAAGATAACAATTACTGAATTCATGCATAACAATCGATACTAATCTTATATTTTTACTGTAAATCTTAAGTTTTACAGTAAATTTTATGGATAGAATGACATTTAAAACCCTTTGACTGAATATTATGCAGCTATTGGTATAACAAATGGTTGATATACGGTTACATTTCACACATTAACGAGCTACCATATGATGCAAAGCGCAACCGCTATCTATAGCTTTCTTCTGCGTTGTGAATTTTAAGGCGAGTTATGTTTAAGAAATTTGAAGGTTTCACGAAACCTTTTCCTAATGAAGAACCTTCTCAGCCACCGAGTGGAATTTTTGCTTTCTGTCGTTATTACACTCGCGGGTTTGAAGTACCTCTGATCCTTATGTCGTTGATGGCAACGGTTGTGGCCATCGTAGAAGTGTCATTATTTGGTGCCATGGGCAACCTTGTTGACTGGCTGTCAACCAGTAACCCTGAAACATTCTGGCAAGAAAACCGATCCGAACTCATGCTTTATGGTGGTTTGCTCTTAGTTGTCATGCCTGTTTTGGTCGTTGCCTATTCACTATTGGTGCACCAAACACTCCTTGGCAACTATCCGATGTCCATTCGCTGGTTAGCGCATCGCTACTTGCTAAAACAAAGCCTGAATTTCTATCAGGATGATTTTGCAGGTCGTGTCGCGACTAAGGTGATGCAAACCTCTCTGGCAGTCCGTGAAACCGTAATGAAAACCATGGACGTTTTCGTTTATGTATCCGTATATTTCACTGCGATCGTCGTACTTCTGGCTCAAGCTGACTGGCGTCTGATGATCCCTATGGTTATTTGGCTATTGTGTTACATCGCTATTCAGATCTACTTCGTACCTAAATTGAAAAAGGTCGCTTCTGAGCAAGCTGACGCCCGATCCACGATGACAGGGCGTATCGTAGATAGCTACACCAACATTGCTACGGTTAAACTCTTCTCCCACAGCAAACGGGAAACTGTGTACGCAGAGAATGGCATGCGTGGTTTCCTTGATACCGTTTATCGTCAGATGCGCTTAGTCACCGGTTTTGACGTCGCCGTCGAAGTCACTAACTACCTGCTGGTCTTCACCATAGGTGCTCTTTCTATCTACCTTTGGATGGACAACTCGATCAGTATTGGGGCTATTGCTATAGCCATCGCTCTGGCTTTGCGTATCAACGGCATGTCTATGTGGATTATGTGGGAAGTCGGCGCCCTATTCGAAAATATGGGGACTGTTGTCGATGGCATGAAGACACTATCTAAGCCGATTGATATTCAAGATAAAGACAATGCAAAGCCGTTAACGGTTAAGCAAGGTGGTATCCAGTTTGACGACGTCAGTTTCCATTATGGTGACGAAAGTAAAGGTGTGATCAGCCACCTCAACCTTAACATCAAGCCAGGAGAAAAGGTCGGTCTGGTTGGTCGCTCTGGCGCAGGTAAATCAACTTTGGTCAACCTACTCCTTCGTTTCCATGACGTTGAAAGCGGTAAGATTAAAATAGACGGTCAGGTGATTTCTGATGTCACTCAAGACTCTCTGCGCAGCAATATAGGTATGGTAACCCAAGATACCTCACTGCTACACCGCTCAATTCGTGACAATATCCTCTATGGAAACCCTGATGCCAGTGAAGACGATCTGCTACGCGCAACCAAACAAGCCCATGCCCACGAGTTTATTGAGACACTGAATGACCCATTCGGTAACAAAGGCTACGATGCTCAGGTGGGTGAGCGAGGCGTCAAGTTGTCCGGAGGACAACGACAGCGTATCGCCATCTCACGTGTGCTGCTTAAAGATGCGCCTTTGCTTATCTTGGATGAAGCGACCTCTGCTCTGGATTCAGAAGTGGAAGCGGCCATTCAGGAGAGTCTCAATGAACTGATGCAAGGCAAAACGGTTATTGCCATTGCCCACCGCTTATCAACCATAGCAGCTATGGATCGATTGATTGTGTTGGACAAAGGACAGATTGTTGAGCAAGGTACTCATCAGGAGCTGATCCAGAACGAAGGCATTTATGCTCAGCTCTGGGCGCACCAGACGGGCGGTTTCATCGGCGACGAAGATCAGCAAAAACAAACGGCTTAATCCACCCGTTTAAAAGCATTAAAGCAGAGGTTTCGCCTCTGCTTTTTCGTTTTCGATATTCAATCTGCCACAACAATTGATATATACTCGCGCCATTCGCATTCAACCAAGTTCAACAAAACCAATGAATAAAAGTTTACTGACAAATGTGCTGGCACTGGCGCTATTAGCTGGCGGTTATCAAACAGACAACCAAGTCGCGTTTTACGCCGGCTTGTTTGCTTTTTCTGGCGCAATCACCAACTGGTTAGCGATTCACATGCTGTTTGAAAAAGTCCCTGGTTTATACGGTTCAGGGGTTATTCCAGCACGATTTGAAGAATTTAAAGCGGCAATCAAAAACCTAATGATGGAACAGTTTTTTACTGCAGAAAACATCGACCGATTCTTAAACAAAGAAATGTCAGGCAAAACATTGAACCTTGAGCCCGTATTAGAAAAAGTCGATTTTAATCCAACGTTTGATTCTCTGGTCAATGTCATTGCAAACTCTTCCTTTGGCAGTATGCTTGCCATGTTTGGCGGCACTGAAGCCCTGCAGCCATTAAAAGAACCTTTTGTTGAAAAAATGCAGGAAGCGGTAGTAGAAATCAGTCAAAGCGATGCGGTTAAAGAAGCCCTAAAGGGTCAACTGGAATCGCCAGCCATGATGGAAGAGATTCAGGCTAACATTGAAAATATTATTGATCAGCGCCTAAGTGAACTAACGCCAAAGCTGGTCAAAGAAATCGTCCAGAAAATGATTAAAGAGCATTTAGGCTGGCTGGTAGTCTGGGGAGGCGTTTTTGGCGGTCTAATCGGTATCGCATCATCATTCATTGCCTGATGTAGAACCCAGCAATTGACGAACAAGGGAAGCGAATACTTCCCTTTTCTTTTTCTAGAGTGTTGCTATCAAATCCGCGTTTACACCAAAGCTGGTTTTGTGCTCCTCAATCACCACTTCACTTCGCGTCTGTATCACACCTGGCAGTGTCCCGAGCTTGGTCGACATAAAGCTCTGATACGCTTTCATATCTTTAACTCGTACTTTGATCATGGTATCGAAATCGCCGGATAACGAATAACACTCTTCGATCTCTGGCATATCTTCCACTGCTTTGGCGAACTTTTCAAAAATAGAGAAACTGGTTTGATCAAGGCGAATATGGATGAAAACCTGCACATCTAAACCCAATTTTTCTGGGCTGAGCTCAGCGTGATAGCCCTTGATATAGCCTTCTTTTTCAAGGCGTTTAACCCTTTCAGAGCAAGGTGAGGTGGTCAAGTTTACTTGCTTAGCAAGCTCTACAACAGGTAGGCGACCTTTTAGGTTTAAGGTACGGAGGATTTCACGATCAATTCTATCTAAGTCCATTTAACGCTCTGATTAGATGTCTTTCTTTATGCTTATCATAATCGAAACAAGTCAATGAAACCTAATAAAGGAACAGCTTTAGAAGAAATTTTATTGGCAAGAATAGAAATTTATGCGGCTTCAACGTTCGAGAGCTCACGCTCTTGGACTAAGTCTGCCTGAGTGTTGCACACACGACAAAACGCCTGCTTTTCCATTTTTACATAATGGGCGCCCTGGAAGAGGGTTGCAAAGAAACACGCCAAGCTCTTTTTCACAGAGTCATGCTCTTCTTGGCATCGCTTCATAACAACTTTGTGAGCAGTCACTTTTTGGCAGCAATGGCAATATACCTGAGGCATTTTCTTTCTCCGTGAGCGTTAGCGTTATTGATAGTGGACATATTAGTAAGGCCTTAGTTCCAATTGCTCAAATTTTCATTTTCAATTTGTGAACCAAGTTCAATTATTAATCAATTTTATTAAAAAAGCCCCGAATATCGGGGCTTTATGTTTCGTCAGTTCACTGCTTATTCAAGCTCAGTAAGCTGTTTTTCAAACTTCGCGTGCTGCACTTTTACCGATTCTTCTGGTTCACCTGTCATCAGGCTTACAACCACAATTGCGATAGTAGAGAAGATGATTCCCGGAACAATTTCGTAAACATCGAACCAACCACCTGTTAGTTGCTTCCATACCACGATAGTCACACCACCAATCACTATACCAGCAAGCGCGCCATTACGGTTCATGCGAGACCAGTACAAGCTAAGCACCAATGCAGGACCAAATGCCGCACCAAAGCCTGCCCACGCGTAAGACACTAGGCCAAGAACTGAACTGTCTGGCGTCATCGCTAGGATTAGTGCGACGATAGAAATAGCCACTACCGCAATACGGCCAACCATCACAATCTCTTCTGAACTTGCATCTTTCTTCACCAGCTGCTTATAGAAGTCTTCTGCCAACGCGGAAGAAGAAACCAGAAGCTGTGAATCGGCCGTACTCATGATAGCCGCCAAGATCGCCGCAAGTAGAACACCCGCTACAACCGGATGGAAGATAGAGTTAACCAGTAGCATGAAGATCTTCTCGCCATCATCAATGGATACGCCAGAGTTGGTAACGTAAATCAGACCAACCAGACCAACCAGCATTGCGCCAACCATAGATAGTGCGGTCCAAATCACGGCGATACGACGCGCAGTGGTTAAATCCTTGTTGCTGCGAGCAGCTTTGAAACGAGCCAAGATATGCGGCTGACCAAAGTAACCTAGGCCCCATGCAACCAAAGAGATGATCGCAATCGCTGACAAGGGTTCACCTTTTGTGTCATTCCAGAAAGTCAGCAACTGAGGATTGATGTTGGTGAGATCAGAGCTTAGTTGACCAAAACCACCTTCCATCGCTGCAATAGGTACAATCATCAGCGCGGCTGCCATCAGAAGGCCTTGTACAAGGTCAGTCCATGATACCGCTAAGAAACCACCGAATAGAGTGTAGGAAACCACACAAACCGTACCAATGATAACAGCTGTGGTGTAATCCAATCCGAATACCGTTTCAAACAGTTTTCCGCCCGCTACCAGACCTGAGCTGGTGTAGAAAAGGAAGAATAAAAGGATAAAGAAAGCAGAGATAACCTGAATCAGTTTCGAATTATCGTTAAAGCGACGTGACAAGAACTCAGGCAGAGTCAGAGCATCTGTCGTAATACTGTATGTACGTAAACGTTTTGCACTGATTAGCCAGTTCAGCCAGGTACCAACTAGCAGACCACCTGCCAGCCAGAAAGCCTCAATACCCGCTGCATATGCATAGCCAGGAAGCCCTAGTAGTAACCAGCCACTCATATCTGACGCACCTGCGGAAAGGGCTGCTGGCCAAGGGCCTAATGAACGGCCACCCAAAAAGTAATCCGCTGAGTTTTTCGTTCGTTGGTATGCAATAACGCCTATTGCCAGCATCAGAATGAGATACGCAATAAACGTGGTCGTAATAGCAAAGCTATTTTCCATGTGTTTGTCCTCTTATAAAAGATCGCCTTCCATGAACGCCCCCACTTACACAGAGTGAGGGCTCTCCGAGAAAGGATTAGTGGGCTTCACTCCCAAGCTCTAGCAAGGTCGCGTTACCACCCACTGCTGTTATATTTATTGTTCTCGTCCGCTCTGTGATAAAGCGAAGCGATAAGTGTGGATCGTGTGCGACCGGAATCGCAGTCACGTCCGTTTCCGAAACTAGGCCAACAATCGCGCCTGAACGTTTCGCTAATTGGCGGTTGATTGTACGTTCAACCTCCTGATTACCTATGTATCCAACACTACGTACATCTGACTCCAGTAACTGACGATATGCATCAAGAGAGGCAAATTGTAATAGATTCATAGGTAGGGAAGACTGCTTGTAGGCAGCTTCCAAATTCTGGCTAAGTTGCGCATCATCACTGCACAAGATGATGCTATTACCAGCAATTAAGGCCGCTGTCAGCTGAGCTACGGTTGCCTGCTGAGAAGACGCTGATGCCTCCTCTTGAATGATGAGCGCCACCCCACGGCCAGCGGTATACAACTCGTTAGTTTCGCCTGTCGGACCAATCAATTGGTGTGTTTCAGCCAGCAGGGCTGAAGCATGCTCAATATGATAAGCCATCACGGACGCTAAGTTTTTTTGCTCTAACTGCAAAGCCTGTTTAAAAGAAAGCAAACACTCACTTTTAGAATCAAAGCTAGTCAGATTCCAGTTTTCCCAAGCTGAGTAAGCATCAGAAAAACGAGTTACTTGATGAACCATAATCTTTCTCCTTACCAACAGATTAAGAAAACGAAGTTTGTGTAAAACGGAATAGGTAGTGCGGGCCGCCAGCTTTTGGCCCCGTACCAGAAAGGCCCTGACCACCAAACGGTTGCACGCCAACAACCGCACCCACCTGATCACGGTTGATATAGCAGTTACCCACACGTGCGTGTTTTTCAATCCAGCGGTAAGTGGTTTCGTTGCGGCTATGAATCCCCATAGTCAAACCAAAACCTGTGCTGTTAATGCGATCTACAATCTGATGCAGTTCATTGGCCTTGAAGCGCACAATATGCAGAATCGGGCCAAATTGCTCTTCTTCTAAGCACGAAATATCACGAATTTCGAAGGCACTTGGTGCAACGAAATCACCGTGTTGATGTTCTTCACCCAAAGTAAGTTCAGCCACTTTCTTTTCCGTCGCGGTCATACGCTCAATATGCTTAACCAGTTTGGTTTTGGCTGTCGTATCGATAACCGGCCCCACATCGGTGGAATGAAGATAAGGAAGGCCGACACTCAGTTCCTGCATCGCCCCCTGAATCAGTGCAACGATGCGATCAGCGATGTCTTCCTGAACATACAGTACGCGCAAAGCACTACAACGCTGGCCTGCTGAGGCAAACGCAGAACGAATAACATCACGTACAACCTGTTCAGGTAGCGCTGTACTATCAACAATCATTGCGTTTTGACCGCCTGTTTCCGCGATAAACGGAACTGGCTCAGCATCACGAGCCGCCAATGTTTGATTGATTCGTTGCGCTGTCGCCGTTGAACCCGTAAAGGCAACACCAGCAATGGCAGAGTGAGAGGTTAATGCCGAACCGATTTCAGCACCGCGACCTGGCAGCAATTGAATAGTCCCCGCAGGGAAACCTGCATCATTCATCAGCTCAACTGCACGTGCAGCAATCAAACTAGTTTGCTCTGCTGGTTTAGCGACTACTGTATTACCCGCAACAAGAGCAGCGGTAATTTGGCCGAGGAAAATCGCCAGTGGGAAGTTCCATGGACTGATACAGACAAAGACACCACGTCCTTGACGAGACACTGTACGAGATTGGCCATCAAAGCCTTGTAGCTGAAGCTCACCTAAAGCATCAACCTGCTTAGCGTAGTAGCGACAGAAATCAACCGCTTCACGCACTTCATCAATGCTGTCGTGAATTGTTTTACCTGCTTCCTGATGGCACAGTGCCACAAGCTCAGCGAGGTTTTCTTCTAGCAGGTCAGCTAACTTATCCAGCTTCTCTGCTCGTAGAGCTTTATCACTCTTCTGCCAATTTGCAAATGCCTGCTGTGCACCTTCGATCGCTGCGGAAACATGATCAAGAGATGCAAAGGCTACCTGACCGACTTTAATACGGCGGTCATAAGGCGCTGTGACCACTTCGGTATTCACATTTTCCTTGATCATGCTTTCAGCATAAGCTTGACCATTGATGATCGGGCCCGCCACCCATTGCTTATTTAAGAACCCTTCAACAGCTTGCTCAAAAGGCTTCGCCTCAGACTCCACATCAACGTTGACACCGTATGAGTTACGACGCTCAGGGAATATTTCTGGTGGCAGTGGAATATTGACATTATTCAGCGTATCAAACGCTTTCAACATATCGACAGGATGCTGCGTCAATGTTTCAACAGGACAACGAGCATCGACTAGGCGGTGTACAAATGAGCTATTTGCACCATTTTCCAACAAGCGACGCACCAAATATGGCAAGAGATCTTTGTGGCTACCCACAGGTGCATAAATACGAACTGGCTGCTGGTAAGCTTCCATCGCATGGTTATATAGGGAATCCCCCATGCCATGTAAACGTTGGAATTCGTAATCTTTATGCTGAGCCATCACTGCGATTGATGTGACGGTTTGGGCGTTGTGACTGGCGAATTGAGGGAAAATATTACCGCGAACATTTTCAGAAAGTAGGAATCGAGCACACGCTAGATAAGCAACATCCGTCGCTTCTTTGCGAGTATAAACTGGATAGTTATCGTAACCAGCTTGTTGAGACCATTTTATTTCACTATCCCAGTAAGCTCCTTTAACTAGGCGCAACGGGATCAAATCGCCCTGCTCTTTTGCCAGGCCGTTAATCCAAGCCAACACGGGCAGTGCACGTTTTGAATAAGCCTGAATTACCAGACCAAACTTGCCCCAACCTTTGACTAAGTCGCTGCGATACACTTTTTCGAACAACTTGAGTGACAGTTCAAGACGATCGGCCTCTTCTGCGTCAATAGTGATCGCCACATCAAGTTCAACAGCGCGGCGAAGTAGCTGCATTAGCGTATCAGCTAACTCAGTCATCACACGTTCTTCGTTTGCCACCTCATAACGTGGATGAAGTGCAGAAAGCTTGATAGAAACGGAAGGCGCAGGGCTGGTCTCTAACCCATATTTATCGCGGCCAACCGCTTCAATTGCCATTAAGTAATCTTTGAAGTATTTACTCGCATCTGCAGTGGTCAGCGCAGCTTCACCTAGCATATCGTAGGAATAAGTGAAGCCTTTATCACGCATGTTGCGGCCATTTTTCTGAGCTTCCGCAATGCTTCGACCCAAAACAAACTGATGGCCCATCACCTTCATCGCCTGATGCATCGCTTTACGAATCACTGGCTCTGACATCTTGTTGACTAGGCGATTGACTGCTGAGACAGGACTTTGAGAATCCGCTTCAGGAAGCCCCACCACTTTGCCCGTCAGCATCAATCCCCAAGTGGACGCGTTAACGAATACAGAATCTGAATTCTTAAGGTGAGATTTCCAGTCAGCAACACTGAGCTTATCTCGGATTAAAGCATCAGCAGTCGCGGAATCCGGAATACGCATTAGCGCTTCGGCAAGACACATCAACAAGATACCTTCTTGAGTATCTAAACTGTACTCAAGCAGCAGGGCATCAATCATCTGGATTGATTTTTTGTCTGCGCGGATGGTTTCGATCAGCTCAGTTGTTTTCGCGGTGATCTGTGCTTTTTCAGCATCAGTAGGGATTGCCAAAGGCAACAATTGTTCAAGCCATTGGGATTCGTCCACCATATAAAGTGGCGAGATCAATGACCACAGTTTGTTAAGCGGCTGCTCAACAAACTCGGCATTCAACACATCAGTTGCTGTAAACATGCGTTTTCCTCAATCTCAAACCTGATAAATTCATCAGGATTCTTACAATGGTTTGCAGTGTATTTTGAGCGCGAGAGGATTACTTGTCAAAAGCTCCGAGTTTTTTGCTAAAAACTCTGATTATTAACAAAACAAAAACAGAGTCACATGCAAATGAGCAAAATAATATATGGTTAATCTTTTCTTATTTAACCAAATTGTTTCTTGTAGCGGGATGGAGACATGCCTTGCAGTCGAGAAAAGGTATGGGTAAAAGCGCTTTGACCAGAAAAGCCTGTCAGTTCTGCCACTTGGCCAAGTGAAAGATGCCCTTTTTCAATCAGTGATTTAGCCATATCAATACGCTTACCGAGCACATATTGATGAGGTGTGATTCCCATCTGTTCTTTAAATAAGTTGTGAAATTGACTTTCACCCAGAAAGACACTACCAGCTAATTGAGCAACTGAGATCTTTTGACTCAGGTGCTGCTCGATATATCGATCAATCGCCTCAAGGTCGAAACGCGATTCTTTGCGCGAAGGAGCAAACGTCGACATATGACGCTGGAGAAGTGCGATAACCGTATCGTTGCAGGCACGACTAAGAAGCAAGTCTTCCGGGTTGGAATGCATCTCAGCCACCAGCATTTGTATGAGCTTCTGGATTTGTCCGTCGAGCTGAAAATAAGTATCACGCTGACTGATTTCATTGAGCTTTTGTAGCATCAAGGGATCATCTCCTGACGGAGGGGGCATGTTCAAAACTAGGATATCTGACTGGCCGACCACACCACCAAACGCATGACCTGAACCGGAGCTCACAACACAACCTTGGCCCGGGCCAACTAAATTACCAAACCCACTGACTTCAAACTCCGCCTGCCCTTTCAGGCCAATGACTATCTGGGTATAGCTGTGATCATGGCAATCCATATAAGAAGGCAATGTCACCAGCTCCGCAGGCTTAGGTGACAAAAGTTTGGCATGTTCACCAGTCAATGCTGGGTGCTTAGATGAGCTCATAACACAGTTTTGTGATCTTAAATGACACTAGAGTCGCATGTTATACCAAAAACTTCTCAATCCGAAATCTATTCAACCTCATATGCAATCGAGCAAATACTAACCTTGATCTAGGCTTAAAACTGGGTCCCTAAAACAGGATAAAGCTGTTCAACATAAGCTTCGGAAGAATGATCAAGTGCACATAAATTACGGTATATGTCACTTCTAGCCACATTTCTTTTTGCAGATGCTCAATCTTCACTTGCATATTTCCCCAATCAACTCAAAATGATAGGTAGCATCCAAGTTTTATATACACTCATGAGATTATTCTGCTCAAACGCTGATTAATCTGTTAAAAGAAAGATGCAGGGATAAAAGAAAAACTTGGGAGAGACAGGGGAACAAGGACTGTCAAAAGTTTGTCTTTTTTGGGTTTTTACGTTGGTAATAAAACGTTAATTGTTGCAGGGAAATATGATAACACGTCGCATCCCAGCGCTTTTAATTGCGCTAAGCCCTATATGGGTATCGACTTCGGTTTTTGCGGAAACGGCTGACTCTGCCGATCCTGTCGCAGCTATCGATAGTAAGTTAGAAAACAAACAAAGCGAACTGCAAGCGCTAGGCGCTGAGTTCGAAGGTGAGTCCGAACGTTTACAACAACTTAGGGCTGAACTGAGCAAATACCAGCGTGAAGAGCAAGAGCTCAACGCTAAGCGTAATCGCGCTAAGTCTGCACTGGACAAACAATATAATCGCCTTCTAGACGATCCAGATGTCGATCTGCTGTCTTTCCAACAAGAGTACCAGCAAGCTTGGTCCTCTGTGAAAGAAAACCAAACACAAATTCTTGAACAAGAGCAAGCCATTACCGAGCAGGAAATGCGTTTATCTCAGATAAAGCAGAAACGCTCTCGTATTAACTCCGAGCTGTCTTACCTTAAGGAACAGAAAGTAGAGGCACGCGTTAAACGACTCGATGCCGAACTTCGTGAAAGTGACGTACTCAACACCGCGTTTAAAACCACATGTTCAGCAACCATGACATTGGGTGAGTGTACTAATCAAGGTAAATACCTCACCAAACAACGTGCAGTCAATACATTCAAAGCGAAGCTACTTGACGGTCTAACCGAAGCGAACCTTGCCAAGCAAAACCTGAAAGGTGTTCAACTCAACGTGTTTGTTCAAGAGAGCCAAATTATCCGCTCAGGCTTCGAAGGCAATAACAGTTACTACACTGAAATGCAGGCACAGCTTCAAGCTCGTCCAGAAGCGTCAGCAGCATGTAAACTACTAAATGTCTCTTCCCGTTACTGCCTGAATGGGGCGGAAGTGACGAAAAAAGACCAAAGCAACAACAAAGAGAAAAGCTGGGCAAACATTACCGTTCGCTCAGATCAGTATGAAGATCGTGTCACCATTAACGGTGTCAACTATGGTAGCACGCCAGTCGAAGTTGTCCTCCCGAGGGGTAAGCATCAGTTCACTGTTTCTAAAGACGGTTTCCAAACTTACAATCGCACTATTGCCGTCCATAGCAATGACACAGTTTGGGTTAAGCTACGTCCGGATTCAGATATTTAACCCACTTCTCTTTTTAGAAAGAGGGGGATTGCACAAAATTGACCAAAAACGCCACTTTGTCGTAAGTTATTGCTTTATAACTTAAGACAAAATGGCGTTTTCGTTTAGAATAAGCCCATCAGATAGAAAAAATTGTAGAAATAGATAATGCGAACTGGTTTACCAACGCTCCTTCTTCTTGCTTTGTCACCTTGCTTTCTCACTGCCAATGCTTTGGCCCAAGAGGCGCGAGACCCTATTGTCGTGATCGACCAGCAGTTATTTGACAAACACGAAGAGCTAAAAGCAGCAATACAAGCTCGAGATGAGCAAAACGCAAAGTATGAAGAGCAACAACAGTCTGTCGCAGAGTTAACCAAACTCGTCAAATCTTTGGATAAAACACTCAGCGAAGCCAAAGCGAACCTCGAAAGCGACTATTCTCGAATGATTGACAACCCAAGCATCGATTTAGCTGCAACGCAGGAAAAATACCAAGACGCTTGGTCAAAGGTAAAACAAAACCAAAAGCAACGCCTATCTGAAGAACAACAGCTGCAAGAGCTCAAGCACCAACTGGATCTTGCAAATAGTGAAGTCGAAGCCATCGAACAAAGCATTGAAGTTTTAGACCAAAATAAACTCCGTGCTCGCGCTGAACGTCTTCAAGAAGAGCTGCAACAAGCTCACACTTTATCCGTCAGCTTTACTAACCGTTGTCAAGCGGATATGACCATCGCTCAATGTGATCGCCAGACACGTGACCTTGCCTTGCAAAAAGCCGTCAAGCAGTTCCAATCCGAGCTTATTGCTAACACCAGTGAGCCTCAAGTCGTCAAGCTGAACGCCAACAAAGTACCTTTCAATATTCATGTACTGCGCTCAAAATCCAAAGAATCGGGCTTCTATGATGGTGTTCGCTACCGAAGCCTGATGGATGTGGAAATGCAAGCTCGACCAACCCAAAGCGCAGCGTGTACATTGCTCGGTATCGATAAACAATACTGTTTTGAGCCAGAAACTTTGAGTGACAAAGATGCGTTTGTCAGTAACAAAGAAGTCGCTTGGGTCACCTTGACCATTCGCTCCAATCTTTTTGACGATAACGTAACGATCAATGGTGTTAACTACGGTAGCACCCCTGTAGAAGTCATGCTTCCTGTTGGCCCACACATGATCACTGTTGAGAAAGAAGGCTACCGCTCCTTCCACCGCGAGCTGACTGTAAAACGTGACCAAAATCTACGCGCAGTCTTGGTTGAAAAAGCCAATCCTCTACGTGAAGGGGACAAGTTCGCAGACTCCCTAGGTTCAGGGCTTCAAGGGCCAGAACTCTCTACCATTCTTTCTGGTCAATATCTTGTGGGTGAACACGGTTCCAAGCAACTAAAACTCAAACACCCATTGGGGTTTGGAACTACACCGATTACCGTCGGACAATTTAAAGCTTTTGTTGATGCGACCAACTATCAAACCGACGCAGAATTAAAAAACACCTGTACAGCTATCGTCAAAGGTGAAGTGACACCGATTTCAAAAGGTTACTGGCGAAACCCAGGCTTTAAACAAGCATCCAACTCCCCTGTTGTTTGTGTGAGCCGAAATGATGCGCAGGCCTATGCTAACTGGTTAAGCAATAAGACTAATCACAGCTATCGATTGCCAAGTGAAGATGAGTGGGAAATTGCCGCTCGAGCAGGGGCTGAAACTTATTACTGGTGGGGCGATCAGTTTATTCCCAACCAAGCTAATACAGGTTGGGGTGGTACTCCTTGGTCAAACAAGAGTACTTCTCCCGTTAATGCCTTCAAACCCAATCGTTTAGGCATTTACGACACAGTGGGCAACGTTTGGCAGTGGACTAGCGATGCCCGAGGTTTGCTCAAAGGCGGCGCATGGAACTTCTCTCCGGATATGGCCGCTGCGCATCAGCAGCTGTCATTGTCCAGTTCGTCCGCAGCTAACTATGTTGGCTTCCGAGTTGTACGTGACATCCACTAAGTAGACCAGCAGGGGGGATTTCCCCCCTTTTTTGTACCCATAATCCAGATAGAATCAGTTCTGAGTTCAGCCAACACTGAGCTTAGTATCGATTGGTACGTCTATACTCAGTTCCTCGTACTGAGTTCATAGAACCTCTTCTACACGTCGACAAGAACAATTCTTGTATTTGCCAGCTCTCCTGTCGATTGCTGGCAATTTTTTATTCAAAACACAATTCAAATATAGCCAAAATTTCTTATATTCAAGCCATCAACTGCAATCAGGAATGGATTGGCGGATTACTCATTTGATATCATATGTCGAATACTGTGAACGGCAGGAATGACCTTGGAACCACACTTAATATCCCTGTTTAATCAACTACCTGGTTATTGGGGCTGCAAAGACCGCAACTCGATTTTTGCTTATGCGAACCGCGCTTACGCCAAGTTGATTGGTTTAAATTCACCACAAGACTGTATTGGTCTCACAGATCACCAAATGCCAAGTCCCACCACTAAATGCGCTAGTGACTTTCAAGAGCAAGATCGTTTTGTCATTGAAAACAAGCGGCCAATCAAAGTACTCGACATACACCCCTACCCAGATGGCACTTGGCACACTCATATTTTTAGTAAGTCCCCATGGTTGGATGCACAAGGTAATGTACAGGGAACCATATTCTATGGGCAGGAACTGACAGATACTGCCATTCTCGAAGTTGGGCATTGGATTTGTCGAGCGACTGGATTGCACGACGAAGAACGGATATCACTAAATCATCTGTCGCCCAAAAATCACCAAATAAAGCTGACGACACGTGAATCTGAAGTCCTTTTCTTGCTGCTGTATGGCAAGAAGCCAAAATACATCGCAGACATCATGAACATCTCAACCAAGACGCTAGAAAACTACGTGCTCCATCTAAGGGAAAAATTCGGTGCTCACAGTAAAGCACAGTTAATCGATATGGCGTTGGATGCAGGATTTGGCTCACACATACCACACACGCTATTACGCACTCAACTTTCGGTCGTGCTCAATAATGAATACGCCGCATAAAGCGGCGTATTGTGTGAGTAAAAGTAACGCTATGGAGCCAGCCGATCGATGTGCCACTCACCGTTTGCTTTGGAGAACAGGAATCGGTCATGCAGGCGGTGATCCCCCCCTTGCCAGAATTCAATGCTTTCCGGCTTAATACGAAAGCCGCCCCAGAAAGTAGGGACAGGAATCTCACCTTGAGCAAACTTCTGCTTCAGCTCAAGAAACTTACCTTCCAATACTCCGCGTGTTGAAATTCGGCTGCTTTGTTTACTGGCAATTGCAGCCAATTGACTCTCTTTAGGCCGTGAGGAGAAATACTTAATGTTCTCCGTAATACTCAGCTTCTCTGCCACACCCGTAATATGGACCTGACGCTCTAATGGATGCCACGGGAAATGAAGGCTTACTCGAGAGTTACCTTCTATTTGCTGCGCTTTACGACTACCGAGGTTGGTATAAAATACAAACCCTTGAGTATCAACGTGCTTCAACAAAACGATTCGCTGGAAAGGTTGACCCTGCTCATCTACCGTCGCTACGGTCATGGCCGTTGGATCGGTGAGCTTAGCGTCAATCGCTTGCTGTAGCCATAAGTTGAACTGATCCACTGGGTTAGCTTTAAGATCTTTTCTACGCAAACCACCCTTACTGTATTCACGGCGGATATCTTCGAGTTCCATCTTCTCTCCTGCGAAATTTTTTTGCTGATTGTGCGCTCATATATACATGAACACAAGCGTATGTACCACATTGCCTGAGAATTTGATGTATTAGAAAGAGCTGTCGTTGGCAGATAACAAGTTATCGAGAAAAATACCCGTATATACTTAGTACAACTGATTGATTGTTTTCTATTATGTAAGTGTTTGATATAGCACATCGTTCTAACAGCTATAACTTAACATTTGCCAATTTGAATAATAGAATCAATCGAATACGCCAAAGCAACAAGGAACATCAATGAGTCAAGACAGCTACAACAAGCTCTCAAGTAATGAGCTTGAGTATGTGGATGACAAAACGGCAGCACTTCTACTCAATACACCGAGTAGTGCTCGTATTATGCTGTGGGTGATGGTTCTATTTTTCATTCTGGCGGGTATCTGGGCGTCATGGGCTCAAATCGATAAGGTGACCGTAGGGCAAGGAAAAGTTGTTCCCTCTTCTCAAGTACAAATAGTACAAAACCTTGAAGGTGGGCTCGTGAAAGAAATTCTTGTTCGCGAGGGACAGGTGGTTCAAAAAGGCCAGCAACTACTGTTAATCGATGATACTCGCTTCCGCTCTGATTTTCGCGAACGAGAACAACAAGTCGCCAACCTAACGGCAAGCGTGCTGCAGCTCTCCGCTTCCATCACGAGTGTCACTATTAATGAAGACTTCAGTGAAAAATCTTGGCAGAAAAGTGTCCAGATCGATTTCAGTAAGCTTGCTTTCCCGCCCCAACTTGAAGAGCGACAGCCTAAATTGGTTGAGCGTCAGCGCGCGGAATATCGTCAGGATTTAAACAATCTGCGTAACCAGATTTCTTTAATCGATCAACAAGTCAAACAAAAACAGCAGGATTTAGTAGAAATTCAAGCCCGAGTCAGAAACCTGCGTGAAAGTTATAACTTCGCACGCAAAGAGCTAGAGATCACTAAACCCCTTGCGGATGAAGGTGTAGTACCACGGATTGAACTACTCAAGCTTCAACGTCAGGTAAACGATACTCGCCGAGAAATGACCTCCAGCGAACTGAAAGTTCCCGTACTCAAATCAGCGATTAAAGAGTCTATGCTTGGTCGTATTGATGCCGCACAGAAATTTCGTTCAGAGCAACAAGAAAAGCTCAACGAAGCGCAGGATAAACTTTCTGCTCTTACTGAGTCTACCGTAGGTCTAGAGGACAGAGTGAATCGTACAGTGGTCATTTCCCCTGTCACTGGCACGGTCAAAACTCTCAATGTCAACACTGTGGGTGGAGTTATACAACCGGGTATGGACATCGTGGAGATCGTCCCAAGCGAAGATACGTTGCTCGTTGAAGCTAAGATTGCACCACAAGATATTGCATTCCTTCGCCCTGATTTACATGCCATTGTCAAATTCAGCGCTTACGATTTCACCAAATATGGCGGGTTGGAAGGAACACTTGAACACATCAGTGCCGATACCACCACGGATGAAGAAGGCAATAGCTTTTATCTTGTCAGGGTTCGAACCAAAGAAACCAGCCTCAATAACGATACCTCTTTACCTATTATTCCTGGCATGACTGCATCCGTCGATATCATCACAGGCAAACGTACCGTCATGGAGTACTTACTCAAACCTATTTTAGGTGCCAAAGGCAACGCATTGAAGGAATAAAAATGCCAACAACCAGTACGACAAATAAGGTCAGAGCTTAGCCCACATGAAATATTGGCTAATAGCTCTGCTTATTATTTTGGCTTCCACGGCTTCACAGGCGCTTAATACTCAAGAGCAGCGCTGGGTTGAAGCTGTGCGCAACACCTATGGGGACAGAGCTGGGAAGCGGGTCGAAACTTGGCGTCGTGAGATGGAACAATTTAAGGGCTTGTCAGAAAGGCAGAAGCTTACCGAGGTCAATAATTTCTTCAACCAACTGAATTTTGTTAACGATGATCGTTTGTGGGGCAAGAAAGACTACTGGGCTACCCCACTCGAGTTCTTGGGCAGTAATGCTGGGGATTGTGAAGACTTTACCATTGCCAAATATTTTTCTCTGCTCGAGCTAGGCGTCTCAGATAGAAAGCTGCGTTTGGTATACGTGAAAGCCATCACGCTAAATCAGTTCCATATGGTGCTCGCATACTATTCGAAACCCAGCGCAGAGCCTATTCTGCTCGACAACATCGATCCACAAATCAAAAAAGCATCCAAGCGCCGAGACTTATTACCGATCTACAGTTTCAACGGTAAAAATCTTTGGCTAATGAAATCGAAACAAGGGCAACTGGCAGGAAAATCATCCCGACTCAGTCTGTGGAATGATCTTCGTGCCCGTGAAAAATCACTCAAACTGAATAAACCAATAGTGAATTACGATGAGTAGGCAATATGACTTTATATAAACAGCTTGTCGCGGGAATGATTGCTGTATTTTTGATGCTGATGGCTTCGGTTTTCATCATCGAATTTAACACCACGCGCAATAACTTAGTGCAGCAGCAGCGCTCAGAAGTGAATAACACCATTAATACGGTCGGCTTGGCTTTGGCTCCCTATCTAGAGAGCAAAGATCAGGTCGCAGTGGAGTCTGTTATCAATGCTCTATTTGATGGCAGCAGTTATTCCGTCGTTCGACTGATCTTCTTAGATAGTGGCGAAGAGATTCTGCGCTCTTATCCAGTCAAACCTCTCGATGTACCAGAGTGGTTCACCAACCTACACTTGTTTGAAAAAATTCACGATCGGCGTGTAGTGACCAGTGGATGGATGCAATTAGCCGAAGTTGAAATCGTCAGCCACACTGGGGATGCCTACACCCAGTTGTGGAACGCATTCGAGCGTTTGGTTGTTGCTTTCAGCCTGATTTTTACTATTGGTCTCTTGGCCATCGCCTTTATTCTTAAACGTGCCCTTCGCCCTCTTCAACTCATCGTGGAGAAAATGGAACAGGTGGCACGCAATCAATTTGGAGATCCTCTTCCTAGACCAACCACGAAAGATTTAATCTATGTCGTTGATGGCATCAACAGTATGTCCGCACAGGTAGAGAAATCCTTCCAAGCTCAAGCCAAAGAAGCTCAACAGCTCCGTGAGCGCGCGTATATTGACCCTGTTTCTGGGCTTGGCAACCGCGCTTACTATATGAGCCAGTTGAACTCATGGCTTGGTGAAGGTGGTTTTGGTGGTGTAGCCATTCTTGAAGCCAGCTTTATTCATGAGTTGTATGAGGAAAAAGGTTACGAAGCAGGCGATGGCATGGTACGCGAGTTAGCAGATCACCTAAAAGTGTCTTTGACTTCGCCGGATGTGACACTTGCTCGTATATCCTCTGCCGAGTTCGGTTTTATCTTACCAAACATAGATGAAACGGATCTTAAACTAGTGTCAGAGAGCATCGTAACTTACGTTCAAGACATCAATGCTGACCCGACCGGCATGGCCACATCGAACTTATCGCTTGGCGTCGTCTACAGCGAAGCAACTAAGAGTGCGTCTGAAGTACTCACCATGCTAGATAATGCTTTAGCCACGGCAAAATCCGACCCAGAAATAGCCTACGGCTACGTCACCGGTAACAGCTCCGAGAACCTGATGGGTAAACAACAGTGGAAGACACTAGTCGAAGAAGCGATGAGCAATGACTGGTTCCAGTTCCGTTTCCAAGCTGCCAATGACGGTTGGGGTAAAACTTATCACCGTGAAGTCTTCTCTTCTATAGATAAAAATGGTGAGCGCTTTAGCGCTAATCAATACTTATTCGCTCTTGAGCAGTTGAATGCCAGTCACCTATTCGATGAGTATGTGATCAAGGCAATTGTAGAACGCTTAGAAAATGGCGAATTTGCCGAACCCATCGCGATTAACGTCTCGCAAAGCAGTATTGCTCAACCGAGCTTCATCCGCTGGATCACTCAGATGCTAAACCGACACAAATCGGTTGCCAGCCAATTGCATTTCGAAATTCCTGAAAGCTGCTTTGTGAATACGCCACACCACACTGCTCTTTTCTGCAATGCCGTGCGTAACGCGGGTTCAGATTTTGGTGTTGATAACTACGGGCGTAATTTCCAGTCGCTGGACTACATAAATGAGTTCCGCCCTGCTTACGTGAAACTGGATTATCTCTACACTCATCACCTGGATGATGAGAAACAGAAATTTACTTTGACTTCTATCTCACGTACCGCACATAACCTTGGGATCAAGACCATTGCGTCGCGAGTTGAGACACAAACCCAGTTGGACTTTTTGTCTGAACACTTTATTGATGTCTTCCAAGGCTTCATTGTCGATAAGTAAAAAGGTTTTAAATGCAGGATCCTTTACTCAATTCGCTGATTTACGTCAGCCGTTACTTCGGGCTGGCCAATTCACCGGAAGCATTGATTAACGGCTTACCTTTAACAGAGGGTAAGCTCACGCCATTCCTATTTCCGCGCTCTGCAGAGCGTGCTGGACTAGTTGCAAAAGAAAATCGTTCCAAGCTCGAAGATATTTCAGATTTAGTCTTACCTGTCGTTTTGTTACTCAAAAGCGGCGATGCATGTGTGCTGAACGCCATCAACAGCGACAAGCAGGAAGCTGAAATCGTTACAGGCGAATCCGGTTTAGTACCAATCTCTATCCCATTGGATGAGCTGGAAGAGCTCTACATTGGCCGCTATTTTCTGGTTAAGAAACAGTTTCGTTACGATGAGCGCTCTCCGGAAGTCCTCAAAACCCGTGAAGGTCACTGGTTCTGGAGCACTATCTGGCAGTCAAAGAACATCTACCGCGATGTCTTAATCGCTTCTATTCTGATTAACTTGTTTGCCGTTGCTGCACCGATGTTTACCCGCCTAGTTTATGACAAAGTGGTGCCCAATCTTGCGTTTGAAACCTTATGGGTACTGGCAAGTGGCATTTTCGTCATCTTCCTGTTTGACCTGACACTCAAGATCATGCGCAGCTACTTCATTGATGTGGCGGGCAAGAAGTCGGACATATTAATTTCATCCAAACTGTTCAGCAAAGTTCTTGGTATTCGCATGGAATCAAGGCCCCCCTCTGTTGGGGCTTTCGCCCGCCACTTACAAGAATTTGAGTCCATTCGGGAGTTTTTTACTTCAGCAACCATTGGCTCTTTGATTGACCTGCCGTTCTCCTTACTCTTCCTTGTCTTGATTTGGTTAATGGCTGGCAATCTAGTCTTGGTTCCCATTGCTGGCGTCGTGATTCTGATTGTTTACTCGGCGCTGATTCAGGGCCCATTGCGCCGTACCATTGAAGAAGGCTCACGTCTTGCTTCACAGAAATACGCTAACTTGATTGAGAGTTTGTCAGGGCTTGAAACCGTAAAATTATTTGGTGCACAGAGCCAATTTCAGTTCCGCTGGGAAGAAGCCGTTGCTCATATGGCCAACTGGAATATCAAGAGCCGTCGCATCACAGATGGTATCCAAAATACCGCTGGTTTTGTTCAACAAGCGTCTAACGTCGGTATGATCATCCTTGGTGTGTATTTGATAGCAGAAGGCGAACTCACCATGGGTGGCTTGATTGCCGCCACCATGCTTAGCGGCCGAGCCATTGGCCCTATGGTCCAACTTTCCTTACTCTCTACACGCTACAATCAAGCCAAATCGTCTATGACTATTATCGAGCAAGTCATGGAAATGCCAGATGAACAGGAAGAAGGGAAGCGCTACATCCACCGCCCTATTGTTCAAGGTAAGATTGAACTAGATAAAGTGACTTTCCACTATCCTGATTCACCCATTGCATCTATTCGCGATCTAAGCATCACGATTAATCCGGGTGAGAAAGTGGCAATCATTGGTCGAATTGGCTCAGGTAAGACAACACTGGAACGTTTGATACTGGGTCTATTTAAGCCAACCGAAGGCCATGTACGCATCGATGATACCGATATTGAACAACTGCATCACATTGATATTCGGCGTAACATCGGCTGTGTACCTCAAGATAGCCAACTGTTCTATGGTTCGATTCGCGACAACATTACCCTTGGCCGCCCACTAGCCGATGATCGTGATGTGATGGATGCCGCCAATCGTGCTGGCGTAACCGTATTTACACAGCAAGACCCCGCTGGTTTAGAACGTCAGGTTGGCGAAGGCGGCTTGTTACTCTCAGGAGGACAGCGTCAAGCCGTGACTATTGCACGAGCCTTCCTCGGTCGCCCACCAGTGCTGTTAATGGATGAACCAACCAGTGCTATGGATAACCGTTCTGAGATGCACATCAAGCAACAATTAGCGCAACTAAAGCCATCGGAAACGCTGATCTTAATTACGCATAAAACATCCATGCTCGATGTGGTTGATCGAGTCATCGTCATGGAAAAAGGTTGTGTGATTGCTGATGGACCTAAAACTGAGGTACTTAACAATCTCAAGCAAGGTAAAGTGAGAGCCGCTAACTAAACTGACAAAAACAATAAAGCCGCTCAATATTGAGCGGCTTCTCTTTACCTACGATAAGAAGAGCTGTCTAGATTAGCAGTCTGCAGGGCCGACTTCTTTCCATACCCCCCACTGGCCCGATTGAGATGGATCATCACCTTGTGTCCACCACTTGGCTTCCCAGACTTTCCCATCCCAAGTCACTTGGTCACCGCCATTGTATACTGCGCTAGAATCCCAAGCGTTGGTACAAGTACCGCCACCTGTATCTTTCTTCGCAACAACGACAGTCGCCAAAGCAGAAGAGGTCGCTTGAGCGTCACTCACTGTAACCGTAAAGAGTAATGAAGTATCTTGCGTATATTCCGCTGCGGTAAACGTCACCGTTGCACCATTAATGGTCGCATTAAGTCCGGCAGGCACATCCCAGCTGTACGTTAATGTATCATTATCGGCATCACTAGAACCAGAAGCGTCAACCACCACTACGTCTCCAGCATTCACTGTAGCAGGAGCTGACACTACAGCAACTGGCGCAGTGTTCACAGGACCTGTGTCTTTCGCCTGCACTGTCACAACCACAGTGTCAGTCCCCGTAGCTCCTTCATTATCCGTCACTGTCAGTTTGAAAGTAAGCGTTTCAGTTTGCGCAACTTCTGCCACATCAAAACTTGCTTGTGCGGTGTCTGCACCCGTTAGTGAAACACTAGTACCTGAGAGTTGTTCCCACGCATAGCTTGCAACACTGCCATCAGAATCGCTTGAGCTGCTGCCATCCAATACAACCGATGCAGGACCTGTCACAGTTATATCAGCGCCAGCTACAGCAACAGGAGCTCGATTCGCCGGAGTTCCACCAGCAAGCCCTTCATGCATCGCATTGAGAATATCACCGTTGTCGGCATCGATTTCCCAAGAGAACAAGCCAGCAAGACCTAAGCTACGTACATAGGCACCCTTCGCTTTCACAGAGCGGTCATCATCAAACGTAATCAACTGACCTGTAGAACGATTCCAGACCCAAGGAGCTTCAGCCTGCGCATCGTATCCGTATTCAAAACCGTTGATGCCAGTATTATCCGCGCCAAGCATAAAGGACTTCACACCTTTATAGTCAATTACACCATCTTCCCAAACACCTTGTGCTGTGCTGCCTTTCAGCTTACCAGTCCCTGTCCCTGTCATTGGGTCATTAGGATCGGTAAGCGTATCAGGTGTCACGCCTTCCCAACCACGACCATACATTGCAGTACCAACAACCAGTTTGTTCGCAGGGACGCCCTGCGCTAACAAGAGCTGAATACCATTGTCTGTTGTGTAAGCAGGCCCTTTGTACGGTTCACCATTTTCATCCACCCCGGAGCCGTCACATTGGCCAGGACGCATAAACGTTCCGCAATAAAGGGCGGTCTGATGGCCCGGTACATTATTCCAACCACCGTAGAAGTCATATGTCATCGCAAAGATGTAATCCATATACTGAACCGCATCGGCATAATTCACGTCTTCTATCTTGTCATAGCCAACCCCGATCGCAGAAGTCAGCTCGTAGGTGCGCCCCGTATCGGCTTCCAGCTGATCTAGCATTGCACGTAGTTCTTGCATCAACGCGACATAAGCCGGGCCGTCATTCACCGGGTCGCCAAGATCTGGAGCCGCACCGCCGCCACCTGGGAATTCCCAGTCAATATCGACGCCATCATAAAATTTCCAAGTCGTCAGGAAGCGCTTAACAGAAGCGACAAAAGTGTCTCGGTTCGCTTTGGTAGTAAAGTCAAAGAATGGGTCTGATAACGTCCAACCACCAATAGAAGGGATAATTTTTAGATCTGGATTACGCTGCTTAAGCGCCATCAGCATCGCGTAGTTACCTTTGATAGGAGAGCTGTATTCATGGCCAGCTTGAGGGAAACTTTTCTGATAAGCTGCCCAAGGATCATGAATTACAACTTCGTAATCAGGAACACCAGTACAGGCGGTCATCAACGCATTGTAGCTGTTACCACCAACAGATTTCACAGACTCATTCGGACCACAAATAGGAATGAAGCCATAAAGGATATGAGTCAGATTATCGGCAGGAATATTATCAACGGTAAATTCACGTCCATAAATCCCCCACTCGACAAAGTAAGTACCAACGACTGTGCTCGGGTCGGTGTTGTAGCTCTTGTTATTGGGATCGACGTTCATCGCCAGTGGTGCTAAATGAGCACCATCGGTATCTGCGACCACGATCTCAGCAGGCGCACTCGTGCTACAGCCACTTTCATCACAAGCTTCAATGGTCATTTGATAACGACCACCTGTCGCATACTTGAAGTTGGCTGTTGTTTGGCTACCCGAAATTGGACCAGTAGCTACCTCAACACCATCAAAGTAAACCTTGTATGTGTCCCCTGTTGTGCCACTCCACTGATTAAACTTAATAGCGATATCAGCTTCATCAAAATATTTCACCATTTGGTTGTAACCAGCGGTGGTTTCCATTGCTAATTCAATCTTCGAGAACTGAAGATTGTTCGAGCCGTAGACATCAATACTTGGGGCTGTTGGTGCAGCCATCGCAGTGCCGGATAGCGCCAAAGCGATACTAGCGGCGCACAAAGTTATACGATTCATACCTATTTCTCTCATTCCTTGTACATTTACCCGAAAGTTGGGAAGTGATACCCATCGCCGTAAGTTGCCTTAAATGCCTAGCTGGCCAAGTAGTGAGCCGGAAAACTTATCGAGGATCGGTATTCGCTGTTCTTTGCTACATCACGAAGAACATCACTTTCAGTATTCGAGAGACTTTTTTTTTGATGAAAAAAATAAAGACTCTTTTCGAGGCAAGATCAGAAAATAATTGTATATCTTAGACTTGTTACATCACAAATGAGGATACCTGCCCATATTTTATAAAATATCAGATATAGAAAAACATACTTATTTGTCAATAATTTAAAGAATGAGATACCAAATATAGTAATAAAAACATATAGAAGATACTGCCTCCTAAAGGGGTTAGGAGGCAGGTTTTAATCAAGGATTATTTGGACTTAAATCGCGCCGTGAAATGACGCAGTACAGGTGGTTCGTACTCAAACGTTAAGCCTTTAAGTTCATGAGCACGCTCTTTGAGCGCAATGATCGCATCAGCGATGTAATCCATGTGATCGTTGGTGTACACACGACGGGGTATAGTCAAACGCATCAGCTCCAGCTCTGACGGCTTTTGTTTACCTGTTTCGGGATCACGCCCTAAAAGAAGTGAACCTATTTCTACGGCGCGCACACCAGATTCAAGATATAGGGCATTACATAAAACATGCGCAGGGAACTCCTCAGGTGGAATGTGTGGCAGTATCTTCGCTGCATCGACAAAAACGGCATGACCACCAGTGGGATACTGAATAGGAATACCACCTTCACGTAAGCGATCACCTAGGTACTGAACTTGGCTGATCCGGTAGTGGAGAAAATCTTCGTCTGCTCCCTCATACAAACCACGAGCCAACGCTTCCATATCTCGACCCGCCATACCGCCATAGGTCACAAACCCTTCCATCGGAACACAGCGAGTTCGCACCGCTTGAAAAAGCTCCTCATGATCTCTAATACAGCACAAGCCACCGATGTTAACCATTGGATCTTTTTTGGCTGACATGGTGAGCATATCGCCATATTGATACATTTCACGAATGATCTCTAAGATGGACTTATCCTGATACCCTTCTTCACGCTGTTTTATAAAGTAGGCATTTTCACAGTAACGGGCAGAATCAATCACGACTGGAATATCATTTTTACTCGCTAACTCATAGACAGCACGCATATTTTCCATCGAAACGGGCTGACCTCCTGAACTGTTACAAGTGACGGTGGTGATAATCGCACAGACATTATGAGCGCCATACTGTTCTATCGTGGCTTCCAACTTATCGAGATCAAAGTTACCCTTCCAGTCATAAGGCGTCGTTGTATCAAAGGCATGTCTATCCACCACATTGATTGCCTTACCACCATTCAGTTCGATATGTCCAGCGGTTGTATCAAAGTGATAATTGGAGATGAAAACCGGCTCCGTCCCACCGCGAACGCTACGCATTCGCTCAATCAGCGCTGGAAACAGAATTTGTTCTGCCCCGCGTCCTTGGTGAGCAGGCACTGTAAGCTTATAACCAAAGAAATGTTCCACTGCCTGACAAAGATTGTAGTAGTTGCGACTTCCGGCATAAGACTCATCTCCCATCATTATGCCTGCCCATTGGTTGTCGCTCATCGCACCTGTCCCTGAATCTGTTAGAAGGTCGATGTACACATCATCACTCTTTAATAAGAAGGGGTTGAGACCAGCTTCATTCAACGCGATGACTCGATCTTGGTATGTGGTCACTTTGATCGGTTCAACCATTTTAATACGAAAAGGCTCTGGTATACGTTTCATGTTTAATTTCCTATAGATAGATCTATCCCTGCAGAAAACTGCATTGGATTCAAAAATAAAATGACAAATAAGAGCGGCGCGTATGCACCTGAGGAAATTAAATAAGTGCTGATTCTTTATTCAGCAGGGACAAGCAGAAGTCTAAGTTATACCATGGCGACAACACTAAGCGGCTGTCGTGCATCCAAATGCATTTCATAGCGTTATCCTTTATTTTGGTTACAGACACATCAATCAATATAGTCGTGTTGTTATCTATTTACCGTGAAACGCCGCTCAAAAACCATCCGTTATATAAATGAAAGCCGAACATTCATAAACCTAAAAGGCCTTATTTAAAGTTCGTCACGGGCACCTCTCACACTCTAGTTCGAATAACTAAGACATTTATCATCATTAAAAGTTAAGTTTCCGTGAAATCTTATCACTTTGACATTCATCTAATTGAAACCTATTAACTTGCTAGGCAAAGTATTGGTAACCAAACCAAATGGATCAAGTCATGAAAATCAGTACAACATTATTGGCTGCAACAGCACTGAGCCTCAGTGCGATGGCAGCGGCCGAAGTCACGATTACCGTCCCTGAGACAGTGGACGTCTTGGTTGCAAATGATGCCAAACCAGAATTGTCTGGCGGTTTCTTTTCGGCGAATAAAACACTGACTCTGCCAAATGGTGAGAACCAAATCTTATTCCGCTATCAACCGTACTTCACTCAAGGTAATGACCGAATTATTCTTGAAAGCGACCCTATCATTGCCACTTTTAATACTAGTGATACAGAGCTGACGTTCGACATGCCGAAATACCGTGATCACCACGAAGGTGAGAAGAAAATTAAAGATGTAGACTGGCAACTGACGACAGAAAACGGAAAACCGCTTGCCGTCACTCAGGACAAGCTTATAAAAGATGGAATGCAAATAGGGCGTAACTTCCAAATTGAGCTAGCTGATTACAACCGTCGTGGTGGTGTGGCTGCGGTTTCAGCCGCCGCCATAGGCGCCACAGTCCAACCAGTTCATCTACCCGCTCAAGTGACGAAGGAAGGCGTCAAAGGCGATTCCACAGCGGAAGAGATGCTGCATTTCTGGTACAACAAAGCCGATGCAGAAACACAAGCACGCTTCAAACAGTTCTTGCTGGAAAAGTAATCAAGCTCAATAAACCAAAAGCCTGCGCATTAAGCGCTGGCTTTTTCTATGGCAGGGTGACCTGTAGAAATCTGATAACACTCCAGTTCATTCTCCATCAAGCATTCAAACACTACCGCATCAAGTTTACCGTCATCCACCAACCCCTGAAGAATTTGCATTGTTTCGTTAAGCAAGACCCCTTGTCGATAGGGGCGGGATTGCGTCAAAGCCTGAAATACATCGGCAATAGCAACAATACGGCTGGGTTGATCCAACTCTTTGGCCGTCTTCCCTAAAGGATACCCTGAACCATCAAGCCTTTCATGATGGTTTGAAGCCCAATCAATCACTTGACTGGAACGAAACATGTTCGTTAATGCATGGCGGGTATCCGTCGCATGACGCTTGATACAGGCGTATTCTTCATCGGTCAACTCTGCAGGTTTATGCAAAATAGCCACTGGAGTTTTCAGCTTGCCAATATCATGCACTAAACCAGCCAAATACAACATACGTTGCGCTTTCGTCGAATACCCCAATTGTTTACCTAGAAATGAGGTTAACTCTGCAACATGTCGAGAATGTTGGAATGTGAAAGTACTTTTGGCATCGACAATCTGGGCAAAAAATTCTGCCACCGCAATCGTGTCTTCTAACCCCAAACACGATGAAAAGAAAGGTATGGAAGGAAAGCGGCTTGCCATGGTTTCTATATAACGAGATTCCATAGAAAACCAGAAGTCGTCATTATCGATCAATTCACACATATGCTGAACCATATTCGGCTCAAATAAAGTACCAACATTTGCGGTGAGTTCACCAATAATAGACCGTTTATTATTTTCAGTGATATTGCCGTATTGATCCGGGTAAAAACGCGAGTAGAGATAGTCGACTCGATCGGAAATAAATAGCAGCCCAGCAAGCTGTTTATCCGTTTCAGACAATCTGTCTTCACAGCTCAGATGTTGCCATTGAGTATGGTGATACAAAACCGGCAGAGCAAAAACAGCTAAAGGCGGGCAAACACTCAGCAACCCGTGTCCTTTAATACAGTGCTTCTTTGTGTTCTTCGGAGCCATTGACTCGAACAGATAGGTCAATTCATCAGACTGTGAAACACCACAGTCATGAATCAACCCCAGAGAAAAAGCGAGTTGAGATAGCTCTTCCTCCCACCCCATTCGTTTAGCACATTGATAAGCAATGTACCCAACTCGGTAACCATGGTTGATATCATCAATTCCAACGTCATCGAGAGCTGAAGCGATTTCAAATAGCACCTGACGTAAATCTACGCTTACGTTATCAAGCGATTCATCCATTCGTATTAACCTAACTGACTAATTTTTCTTATTTTAGATTTATAAGGCTAAACGATTTCGTTTCATAAAAACCATAAATTCATTAAGACTATTTATATAATTGTGATTTGTATAACGTCTTGGGCGAACTTCGTGCTACATGAAAAATGTTTTTGCAACAGGTGTTTATGGTCATACCAGTCATTCTCTGTTAAGTTAACCTTTCATATTCAACTTGTTTAGGTTCCTTATGTTCACAATCTCTATCGACTCTGAACTCGAACTCGCTCTTGTCCAGGAATCATTTGCCACTCAGTACAGCGAATTAGTATCCAGTCAAACGGAATACTTATCACAATGGTTAGCTTGGCCTCCCTACTGCCAGTCTGAGCAAGACTTCCGCATGTTCGTTCAGCGTGTATTACATGAATATGCAGAAGGGAAATCAATGACGTGCGCAATTCTCTACAATCATGAAATTGTGGGTAACTGCAGTTTTAACACCATAAATCACGATACTAAAACCGTCGAAATTGGTTACTGGCTATCGCAACACCAGCAAGGCAAAGGCATCATTACGCGCGTTGTGAACAAACTGATTGATATTGCATTTAATGAGTACCAGATGGAGAAAGTCCAGCTATCTGCCGCCAAAGACAACCTACCGAGCCGACGAGTCGCCGAGCGAGTAGGTATGACCCTAGAGGGGATCATTACCAATAAGGAAAAAGTTGGAGATCGAATTCTGGATCATGCCATTTATGGGATTCACCGCCACAATGTTCATCATTAAGTAGATTGATTCCAAGCACAGATTTATTGGTTGACTGAGGTATTTAGTCTCGCTTGGTGATAGGATTGCGGCTTTAAAACCAAAGAGAGAACACCGTGTCTTCATTGCTAAAGCTGCTCTTAGTCGTTGTAACGCTGGGTGCAGGCTTCTTCGCCGGTGACCTATACCAATGGTTTCAAAGCCGTTCTCAAATCAAACCTTTGTCAGAATACTGCTTACTCACCACTCAAGCTTGTGAAAGCGATAATGTTCGTATAAAAGTTGATCGCGACATCAGTCAGCCACTGGTACCTACCGAAATCGTCGTAGACTGGCCCGAAGCTCAACAAGAAAGCCTGTTGCTGACTTTGGAAGGCTACGAGATGGAAATGGGTACCGCCGTATTTAAACTCAATAAAAGCTCAACAGGCCAGTTTACAGGCCAAGTTATTCTGCCGGTATGTACGACTGATGCCATGACTTGGGTTGGCAAACTCACTGATGGCCAACACAGTGTGAGCACCTCGATTAGGATGGAACAATGAGTAAGAACTGGTCTTTAATTTTAGTTGCCGCGTTTGCACTTGGCTTTGGCGTGAAAGCGTATCTGGATTCACAGCCAACGATCGAGGTTCCTGCTGCAACCAGTAAAGAAGTCGTCCTGTTCGGTGAAAATGACAAACCGGTCAAAATCTTCGATCAACAAGACTCTCGCGTACGCATCGTTTACTTTGGCTTCACACGTTGCCCAGATGTCTGCCCAACATCATTAGCCATGCTAGCTGGTGCACTGAATCAGGTGGACGAAAGTGTTAAGTCTAAATTCAGACCTATGTTTGTCTCACTCGACCCAGAGCGTGACGCGGCAGCAGATTCTTACAAGTACGCACAATATTTTCATCCAATGATTGAAGGACTATCAGCTCCGCTCGATATCACAACGCCTTTGGCACATAAATATGGCGTCATTTTCCGTAAGACCCAATTAGAAAATTCGGAGCTGAAGTACACCCTTGACCATAGCTCCTATTTTTATTTCCTAAAACCAGATGGCACATTAATTACTAAAGTGCCACACACGCTGACACCAGCTCCTTTGGTTGAAGCGATGAAAACACTTACGTCACAAGGAAAATCCTAATGAAGTTAAAAGCCCTTATTTTAGCGTCCATTGCTCTGAGCCCACTTGCTCACGCGGCTTCAGACGTCATGCTATCCCATACCTATGCGCGTGCGACTCCACCGAGTGCAGCCACCAGTGCGGTATTCACTGAAATCATGAACCACAGCGCCAAAGATCGAGTCATCGTTGCTGCCAGCACTGAAGCTGCAGGTAAAGTAGAGCTGCATGACGTGATTAAAGAGGGCGATGTAATGAAAATGCGTCAAATCGATCAAATTACTGTGCCGGCAAATGGCATGGTTGAGCTAAAACCAGGTAGCCTGCACATTATGCTATTTGACTTGAAAAAGCCGCTGGTCGAAGGTGAGAGCATTGATGTGAAACTGACCTTTGCAAACGGTGAAGAACAGACCGTCTCAGCACCTATCAAGAAGGTCATGAGTGGAATGAACCACAAACATCATCACTAAGTTTTGTTGATTAGCCCGGCCTTCGCTGGGCTTTTTATTACCTACGCTTTAGCGAGTTGGATAGAGCTGAGCGAAGTTAGGCACTTGCTTTTCCCAGATTGGTGGTGTACCAATATGTGCCTGCACCGCAGAAATAAACTCTCTAACCAGCGCCGTTTGCTTACGATGTGGGTACAAAGCGTAAAGGGCGAGGCCGCGATTACATAGAGTGTAATGCGTCAGGATCGGCTTTAGATTCATCTCGGCAACTGGGCGGTATAGGTTGGAGGAGGAAATCATGGCATAGCCAAGCCCATCTTGGACTGCCGCCAATAATGTCAGCACATCATTGACCTTATATTTACCCGTCATTTTGTGATTTATGAACGTACTACCACCCGGTGCCTCGCTAATACGTGCCGTATCTACGGTTAGTGGCCCATTACTATAGACGACTGAAGGCAAGCTCATTAGCTCGTCCGGAGTCTGAGGTTCTCCGTGCTGCTCGATAAAGCTTTCAGACGCCAAAATAACCGGCCTGATGTCAGCGATTTTCTTTGCAATCAAACTCGAATCTTCTAGCCGACCAAGGCGAAATGCGACATCAAAGTGATCAGAAATAATATCTGAACGCTTATCATCCATTTGCAGGTTAATTTCCACCTCAGGATAACTGCGCATAAATTGCGTAATCACGGGCTGAAGGTAGTGCTGGCCAATATGCAAAGGTGCGGTAATGCGTATGCGTCCTTTCGGCCTTGCCTGATAAGAGTCTGCGATGGAGTGAACATGCCCTAAAGTCCCAACCAGATTATGTGCCTGCTCGAGAATTTCTTCACCCGCTGGCGTTAGGGAAAAGGAGCGCGTTGAGCGATTAAGAAGCTGCACACCCAGCTCGACTTCCAGTTTTTTGATCTGTTTTGACAAGGATGAGTTGTCCATATTGTGCAAAGTCGCAGCTTTAGTAAAAGAGCCTTGCTGCACCACATCAATAAACAGCGCTAACTGGTTAACCAAGGACATCCACTCCTCCTATTTTTGCGCCCTTTGCCACTGCACTAACCATTTGTCTAAATGGTTAGCAAATTGCTGTCGATCCGCTTGGTTTAGCGGTGCTGGGCCGCCAGTTTGGACACCACTACTGCGCATGGTTTCCATAAAATCACGAATATTAAGGCGTGATTTTATGTTCTCTTTAGTAAACGGCTCACCCCGAGAACTCAACACGTGGCCGCCTTTGGTGATGATCTCATCGGCCAATGGGATGTCACTGGTGATCACCAGATCGCCGGCTTCACAGCGCTGGACAATCTCATTATCTGCCACATCAAAGCCAGCCTGAACTTGTAGCATGGTGACTTTTGGAGAAGCAGGTGTGCGGATAAACTGGTTAGCCACCAAAGTGACTTCCACGCCCGTTCTTTCTGATGCTCGAAAGAGAATATCCCTAATCACGACCGGACACGCGTCCGCATCAACCCAAATTTTCATCTGTTTTTCCTAAATCGGCAATTGGCGCCCATTACAGCGTAAAAGCGCCTTGCTGAATAGCCTTTATTTAAAACTTCACCGCGGTACCGCTGACGCTCACCATCATCATGCTGCCACCACTGCCAATCACTTCGTAATCAATGTCGATGCCGACGATGCCATCCGCACCTAGCTCACGTGCCCGCTCCTCCATTTCAGCAAAGGCGATCTCACGCGCTCGGCCCATCTCTCTTTCATAAGCGCCCGAGCGGCCACCGACGACATCTCGAATGGCGCCAAACATATCTTTGAAAATGTTGGCTCCTAAGATAGCTTCACCAACCACAACGCCCAAATAATCTTGTACAGGTCGACCTTCAACTACTGAAGTTGTTGTTTTGATCATAATCTTTCCTCTTTTTAAATCATTGTTATCCATATTAGCAGTGGCTTTAGTCAAGCACTGCGCTCGCAAACTAATCTTGCTACAAGGTTAACTTCGGCTGAATGAAGTCGATAAATGCGGAGATTCGCCGTGCCACTGCCGAAGATTTGTAGTAAACAGCACTGACCTGCTCTCGCCCTGTATCAAAGCGCTTGGCATCATCAAGCAAAGATACCAGCCTACCTTGTTTAATATCTTCGCGAACCATAAATCCAGACAAACAGGCAATACCATTAGATGCCAGTGCCAACTGCCGAACCGTTTCACCATTACTCGACGTGATATCTGGCTCTATGATATCAACTCCTTTTAGCGGCCATTGGTTAAGCACTTTAGGTGATGTAAAACCTATCAATTGATGCGACTGTAATTCTGACGTTGTGCGGGGCACACCAGCAGATTCCAGATACTGGGGAGAAGCAACGATGAAGAGCTCACTTTTGCCTAGTGGACGTGCATGCAATGTTGAATCTTTTAGTTGTCCGATACGGATAGCGACATCGGTGCGCTGCTCGAGCAAATCAACAAAACCTTCGTTAGAGGTTATTTCCAACTCAATCTCTGGATAAGTATCTTTGAATGACTGTATCAGCGGTACAAGCTGATGGAAAACAAATGGACTGGCGGCATCCACTCGTAACTTACCTCTAGGACGTTCGCTTCCAGAAATCAGATCTTCTTCAGCCTGATGAATAATGTGAAGGCCCTTACGCACAGAGTCAACAAAAGTCCGACCTTCTTGGGTTAACTCTACCCGCCTTGTTGTTCGGTTCAATATTGAAACACCCAGCTGTTTCTCCACCTTGCTTACCGCACGTGAAATTCTGGCAACTTGTATGTTTAACATTTCAGCTGCCGCTGAAAACCCGCCGCTATCGACAACCGCGAGTAGCATTTCTAACTCATCTGAACGTGTGCGCATGTCTTCGTCCATTAAATTTAATTACCTTTATTTATAGCAAAAGTAATTTGATAAAATCACCATTTTTAACAAATAAAAGATTTTCAATAATGGCAGTCACGACATCATTATTGGAATTTATTATGCCAATTGCACTTTTTGCTTTAACCCTCAGTGCCTTTGCTATCGGCACTACTGAGTTTGTTATCGTCGGATTGATTCCGACTATGGCAAGCGACCTTGCAGTATCCCTACCTTCCGCTGGCTTATTGGTTAGCTTATATGCGCTTGGCGTGGCAATTGGAGCTCCTGTCATAACTGCGCTTACTGGCAACTGGCCAAGAAAGAGAGTCCTATTGTCCGTAATGAGCTTGTTTGTTTTAGGCAATGTACTCGCGTGGCAAGCTCCGAGTTATGAAACTCTGATCATCGCTCGCATCCTGACCGGACTGGCTCATGGGGTGTTCTTTTCCATCGGTTCTACTGTTGCGACAGGACTGGTCAGCAAAGAAAAAGCCGCCAGTGCTATCGCGATCATGTTTACAGGCCTTACCGTTGCTTTGGTCACCGGTGTTCCTCTTGGTACCTATATCGGGCAAGCATTTGGATGGCAGGCGACATTTCTCACCGTGGCTATTCTTGGCGTCATTGCCTTGCTTGGCAGTACCCTGTTAATCCCTGCTAATCTCAAACAGCCACCAGCAACCAAAATTTCAGCCCAGCTAAAGGTTCTTACCGAACCTAGGTTGCTACTGGTTTATGCGATTACGGCACTTGGATATGGAGGCACTTTTACTGCTTTCACTTATCTCGCCCCTATACTGGAAAACGTTTCTGGATTTAGCTCTGGGACCATAGGGTTAATCATGTTGGTGTATGGTGTGTCCGTTGCCATTGGCAATATCTGGGGAGGCAAAATGGCCGATAAACTTGGCCCTGTCAAAGCACTTACCACCATTTTTATTGGTCTTGCGATGATACTGTTTGTCTTCAACCTTGCTGCTTACCATCCTGTTAGTGCTGTTATTACGATTCTAATCTGGGGGGCATTCGCCTTTGGTAACGTCCCTGGGTTGCAAGTTTACGTGGTTAATCTGGCAGAAAAACATACGCCTGATGCGGTTGATGTCGCCTCTGGACTTAACATAGCAGCGTTTAACGTCGGCATCGCTTTAGGCTCATGGGGAGGAGGATTAATCGTTGCACAGCATGGCCTAATGAATACACCTTGGGTCGGCGCTTTGATTGTCATCACTGCCCTACTTCTCACCCAATTCAGCGGTTTGCTCGATAAGCGTGAAGCAACATGTCAGGGCGCAGAAGTAAACTAAAGTCGCTTCCCTTCCATGTATAGACATATCTATTAATAATAGTCGATAAACAGGGCTAGCATTTAGGAGTACGTTCTTGAAATACCGGAAGAGTTCTTATTCTTTGCTTGGCGATAGAGCACTTGGAATGACTTTAACATTCAACTCATTGGGTAGATGATCTTTATTGGTGTAAATACGCTCAAAGTGAGCAAGGGGCGCAACCTTGATAGCAGTAGTGCGCTCCCATTTAGTGGCATCCGCCACCAGCCAAGTTTGGCGACTGTTGCGCATGATGGATTGAGACAGGTCCGATTCTAACTGCTCGTGCTCCATTGCGAAGTGACTGCTTGTCACTGACGCGCAACCGCATAGGCCGATATCGGCTTCAAAGCCCTCGAAGAAGTTGACCACACTGCTCCCCACCAGATCTTGATGCTCACGGCGAAACAGGCCGCCGGCAAGGTAGACTTCAATGTTCTGATTGGCTTCTAAGATTTTCGCGACTTGCAGGTTGTTGGTAACGACGCGCAAGGTAGTTTTCCCCAATAGAAACTGAGCAATGCGCGTAACTGTAGTACCAATACCAATCATCACAGTCGCACCGTCTGGAATGGCATCCGCGACCGCCATTGCGATGTCATCTTTGGTGGTAGATTCCACCTCTGAACGAAAGCGATAGCTGGTGTTTGTTAAGGTAGCAGGCAAACTGACCCCACCGTGAACTCGACGCGCTAGCCCTTGTTCGCACAAGTTGTTTACATCGCGCCGAATGGTTTGCGTGGTCACCGAAAACAACTCGGCCAACTGATCAATCTGAACATCTTGATCTGCTTTAAGGGTCGCGAGGATCTGTTTTTGGCGTTGGTTCAGTTCCATAGTTCCTACTAAAATTCGTTTGGCTTATCCGTGATGATGTAATCCACACCCAAATCGTAAAACGCCTGTGCTTTGTCTGGCGCATTCAACGTCCAAATCTTTAACACCAAACCCGCGTTTTTAATCGACTTCGCAATCTTAGCATCAAGAATTTTGTGATCAATGTGGATGCTGAACAAGTCCAAGTCTTGCAACGACTCTAGGCTAAAATCATTCCACACTTCGCAGATGAACCCACGTCTTACTTCTGGTATCTGCGCTTGGCAAATGGCCAGTGCCTCTTTGCTAAAACTTGATAAAAGCAGCTTATCCAGCGGGTAGTTTTTCTGCTTCACTACCTTAACCACTTGCTCGACCAGGGTGTCGATGGTTTTGTCATCGTAAGTTTTCAACTCCAGATTCAGCGTGAGCCCGAGTTCGACACATTTATCCAACGCCTCTTCGAGAGTGGGAATGGATACTCCTTCGAACGATGTACCGAACCAGCTCCCTGCATCGAGTGCTTTAAGCGCCTTAATATCAAGGTCTGATACTTTACCTTTGCCGTTGGTACAACGATCAACTGTCTTATCGTGAATGATAACTGGAACGTTGTCTGCGCTGAGTTGGGTATCGATTTCTACCCATAGGGCACCTGACTTAGCAGCGTGTTCAATGCTCACCAAAGTATTCTCTGGTGCTAACGATGCCGCACCGCGATGGCCTGTAATCATAGTGTACCCTCAATGTTCATTTGAAAACCAAGCGACAATAGATTGGTTTTATTACAGTTTTATTATTTATAACGATATATCCTTTAATTTAGCTGAAAAACGACATCAGCGGCAATGGCTGATGTTGCTAAACAATTGTGAGATCTCATTCAAAATATGTTCATATTAATAATGAAAATGTTCATATGAGTGTAATAATTTGCTCGCATACTCTACAAATATTACATATCACTCTCTAATTTTTATAAAACAGCCATCAATAAGGTACTGACAAATGAAAAAGCTATTAGGTGCGGTAATTACAGCGGCAGCGCTACTTTTAGTAGGTTGTGGTGAATCGAAAAAGCCTGAAGCTGAGGCGACTGCTGATCCAATCAACATCAACATGAGCCTGGTATTTACGCAAAATGAGTTACTGACTAAGGAGCTCATTAAGGCGACAGACAAAATCCGTGCACGTACTGACGGTTCAGTGAACATCAAAGTATTCCCAGGCGGGCAGCTACCTGTATACAAAGATAACCTAGAGCAGGTTGTAAACGGTGCAAACTGGATCGCGGTCGAAGATTTAACCTACCTAGGTGACTACGTACCAGACTTCGCGGCGCTTGCTGGACCAATGCTTTACAACACGTACGATGAATACCTAGCAATGATGGACACAGAGTTTGTCGCTGGGCTAAAAGCGAAAGCAGAAGAGAAAGGTATTAAAGTACTGAATGCAGATTACATGTTCGGCTTCCGCCACATGATCACCAACAAAGAGATCGTGAACTCTGCAGATATGAAAGGCATGCGTATTCGCGTGCCACAAAGCCAACTGTTCATTAGCACGCTATCTGCGATGGGCGCGGCACCTGCATCTCTGCCATTCCCAGAAACCTACGCAGGTGTTCAGCAAGGTGTGGTTGACGGTCTGGAAGGTTCTATTCTGACGATGTACTCGACTAAGATCTATGAAGTCGCGAAGAACATGTCACTCACCAAGCACTTCCTTGGCACAGTCGGCATCTATATTTCTCCTAAGTTGTGGGACAAGTTCACTCCAGAGCAGCAGCAAATCATTAACGAAGAGCTGGAAGCGGGCGCGATTTCAAACACCTCTGAGCTGGTCAAGCTAGATACGGAATACACCCAGAAACTGGAAGAACTTGGCGTAACGTTTAACGAAGTCAACTCTGAAGAGTTCAACCAGCTAACGGCTGATGTCTACAACCAGTTCCCTGAATGGAGCGAAGGCATCCACGCTAAGATCATGCAAGAGCTAGAAACGATTCGTGCAGCTCAATAACTCACAAAACACTAACTAACCTAGATGCGGCTTGATGTTTTTCAGGCCGCATTGTTCGTAAATTATCTATGGTTAGTAGGTAATTTACCGGAGAAGATTTTTTGTTTTTACTAAGAAATATTGAAGAGGTCCTCGCTTCGATTGCTATTTCAATCACGGTACTGGTTGTGATTGTGAACGTCGTTTTACGTTACGGGTTTGGCTTTGTCGTCCCTTGGAGCGAAGAGCTGTCTGTGATCTGCTTTATCTGGGCGGTGTACTTAGGTATCAGCTCTTGTTACAAGCATAAGCTGCATATGGGCGTCGACGTCATGGTCGCTATGCTGCCAAGCAAAGCGAAACCTGCATTTAAGCTCGGTGTGTCTGTGTTCTTACTGGCCCTCAATATCTTGATGGCGATTCTGAGCTATCAATACCTGATGCTTTCCAACAAAGTCACGCCTGTAATGGGCCTGTCGTACTTCGCCATTAACGGCGTACTGGTACTTTGTTTTGTTCTTATGGCTATTCACACAGTGAAGTTCATTGTGGATGACGTCGCGTTACTTAAGCGTTCACAAAAATAGGTTCTGTCGATGGAAAGCTATCTGCCAATCATCATTCTATTTGTCCTTTTTCTGCTCAATATTCCCATTGCTTTTTCACTGATCGCCTCATCGATGGTCTACTTCTTATTCATCAATGATTCGATTCCCGTGAGCTTGGTTATGCAGCGTTTCATCAGCTCCGCTGAATCTTTTCCGCTGTTAGCGATACCGTTTTTCATTATGGTTGGCTCGGTCATGAACTACGCTGGGATCAGCCGAAGCCTACTGGCCTTTGCCGATTCTATGATTGGCCACAAAACAGGTGGTCTGGCACAGGTTAACGTAGCATTAAGCACGTTGATGGGCGGCATTTCAGGTTCTGCCAACGCTGATGCTGCGATGCAGTCGAAAATACTGGCGCCAGAAATGACTAAACGCGGTTATGACCTACCCTTTACCGCAGCGGTAACCGCAGCTTCTTCAAGCATCAGCCCAGTGATTCCGCCGGGTATCAACCTGATCATTTTTGCGTTGCTCGCCAATGTTTCTGTTCACCAGATGTTTATTGCGGGTTATGTGCCAGCGCTCCTGATGGCGGCTTCCCTGATGCTGACCATCGCGTTTATCGCCCGCAAACGTAAGTACAAGCCATCTCGTTCAGAGCCTGCAACAGCGAAAGAGCGTTTCCATTACTTCCTGAAAGCCGTGCCTGCATTGCTGATTCCTTTTGGCATCATTTTGGGGATGCGCTTTGGTTTGTTTACACCGACAGAGGCAGGTGCGATTGCGGTTCTACTCTGCATCATCATTGGCGCATTTGTGTATCGCGAGCTTGGCTTTAAGCATATTCCAATGATCATGCGTGAAACGGTTCAAGGCACCAGTAGCGTCATGTTCATCATTATTGGTGCTATGGTGTTTGGCTACTACATGACGCTGGAACAAATCCCACACAATGTGGCCTCAGCACTGATTGAACTGACAGACAACAAACTGGTATTGCTGCTACTCATTAACGCTCTGCTGTTAGTTGTTGGGATGTTTATTGAAGGTGGCGCGGCGATGATCATCCTCACGCCATTGCTACTGCCAGCCGTACTGAACTTGGGCGTCAACCCAGTTCACTTCGGCATCATTGTCATTGTAAATATCATGATTGGGGGTGTGACACCGCCATTTGGTTCAATGATGTTCACCGTATGTTCCATCCTAAAGGTACGTATGGTTGATTTTGTACGAGAAGTGGCGCCACTACTGTTGGCGCTACTGGCGGTGTTGATGCTGCTGACTTTCTCAGAAAGCTTAGTGATGTGTTTGCCGAATTTACTTTAACACGATGTATTGAAAGAATTTTGAGGTGTAGAAATGAATTCGGTAACGAATGATTTAAACCAAAACTGGAAACAGGTCGACTGGGTACTGACGGATGTCGATGACACCCTGACTTGGGAAGGCCGTTTGCCGCCAGAGACCTTAATCGCACTACAAAAATTAAGAGACTCAGGCAAGAAAGTGGTCGCTGTAACGGGGGCGTGTGCGGGTTGGTGTGACCATATTGCCCAGCTTTGGCCTGTGGATGCCGTACTGGGTGAAAACGGCGCGTTTATTATGGAAAAGAAGGATGGCTATCTTACCCTACGCTCTGGTGTTCCTCTTGAAGCTATCCGCGACGACCAAACAAAGCTCAAAGCGCAGGTTGAAGACATCCTACGTGACTACCCAGACTTGTCGCTGACACTGGATCAATCCTATCGCTTGTGTGAAGTGGCGATTGATATCGGCCAGAACCGCCCCCGTGTAGACGAAACCGTGATCGAAGAAATTGTCGCTAAGATTCATGCTTTAGGTGCCCACGCCACCGCCAGCTCGATTCACATTAATGCATGGTATGGCGAGCACTCGAAAAAGGCCACAGCAACAGCATTCCTTACCGAGAAAGGCCTGTCTAGCCAAGAGATCACAACGCGCGCCTGTTATGTCGGTGACTCAATGAACGACCAGCACATGTTTGAAATTATGCCAAACAGTGTTGGGGTCGCGAATATTAAGCACTATTGGGATCGCTTGGCGTTTCATCCTTCGGTCCTAATGACGGAGCCAGGCGGCTACGGTTTTGCGCAGTTTACTGAAAAGTTGCTAGCACTCAATACTCAGTAAGCAGTTAAGTATTTAGCCCTAAAGTGCAACCTGTTCATGCCCAGGATATTCAGCTTTTACCATGGAAGGTACTAATCCAACGTAGACCAATCGACCTAGGCTTTATCTATCTTTAAAAAACTGCCTAACAACCCAACTAAAGAAGACAACGGGTGGGACAACTTGAATGAATAATAAGATAGGCTTAGGAAAGAAATAGATCAAAGCAATCAAAATTAATAGACAAAGAATAATAAGACGCACAACATAACGTGCGTAGTAAGACAAGTCATGCACACTTGCAGCAGTTTGAGGCTCATCAATGAGCCTCAACACAGACTGAATTTTGACCGTTTCGGTGCCACCTTGGGAAGAGTGATGTTCTACATCTGTGTATGTTGCATTGTTTGAGCTTTCGACATAAGTTACCCCACTCAAATCGTATATCTGTGAAAATGGGTATTTAAGGTCAACAGTGATCCAACTGTCGCATTCGGTTTTAATAATACAGAAATTCTTGATTTGATTTCCTTCTTCTATCTCCTTGTAAACGAGGTCTACAAGCTTTGTAGGCATCTTTGATGCCATGAGAAACTGGAAACACGCGTGGCAAATTCCGCCTCTAGAGGCTAATGCATTGGGGGCGACAAACTTATAGCACTTATTGCAAGTAAATATGCCCATAACTGAAGGCCTAATTCGGAATTACCTCGTCTTACGATAATTCTAGAACAGTACCTTGTATATGTTGAATGATGAGCCTAGGGGAAGGGCGCTCCCCTAGTCCGGTGCTTTCTGACCTTATTGTTAATATTATCGATGCGCACTAATCAATCGCTTATGGAGCTGATCTTTCATCACTGCCCGATCATGTTTCATTTTGTGCATTTCTTCATCACTAACAGGAGAGTCCATCATCTCCAATTTGCGGATTTCCTTATCTAGTGAATCGTAGGACTTCATTGCAGCGAGAAAATTTTCATCCATTTTAGCTAATGCTCGAATGGTTTCTTTATACTGTGGAAACTCATTGAGTAGAGAGTGGTCTTCACCTAGCATAACGGCTCCTTTGCTTATCTTAGTCGATTTGGTTAGGTTATTTTTTATACAAACATAGCACCCTTAATTACCCATCGTTGCGATCTCAATCGACAACTTCACTCGGGACTCTATTTTTGACCAAATCTTAACTTTTCCTTCTGAAAACCTTAGTTCATCGGTAGCACCGAAAATTCACTGGCTCCGCCCAATTAGTGATTTCTCAATTCCAGTAGCGTTTGTAGGGATCAATCAAACCAGAATACATGGAGTCAAACATGAGAGAACTCACTTTAACCTCGTCGGTTGGAATTGGCGCAGACAACACACCAGATGACGTACTCAACGTACAAAAAGCTTTGAACCAGTTGAGTGATAAAATTGGCTTAACAACCCCACTGCAAGAAGATGGTGTTATTCATTCAGAGACTGACCAATCACCAACGTGCCTAGCGATCGCCGCAATGCAAAAAACCATTCTTGGCTTTCATCACCCTGATAGCCGTATCGATGCGAATGGCAAAAGCCACCGCACACTCAATAAAGTTCTGGGGACAGGGCAAAGAACTCTTAGTTCCTTATTCTTGCCAGCGATTGACCCCGTCAAAGGGCTGACTGACGAAGACTATCATGATGCAGCCGAATCTCTGGGTTGTGAAGTCGCCGCGATTAAAGCGGTCTCAGAGGTTGAATCTTCCGGTAGTGGTTTCTTCGAGTCTGGCTTACCTTGCATTTTGTTTGAAGCCCATCAGTTCTCTAAATACAGTGATCGTCGCTTTGATGAATCTCATCCGAACCTCTCATCTCGAAAATGGGATCGTTCACTCTATGTGGGTGGTGAAAAAGAGTATGACCGCCTGAAGCAAGCCATCGACTTGGATAGAACTGCCGCTCTGAAATCAGCCTCTTTCGGCCGTTATCAAATCATGGGCTTTAACCATCAGGCTGCAGGTTATGACGATGTCGAAACGTTCGTTCACGACATGTTCGTTGCTGAGCGTCATCACCTGATGGCCTTCGTCAACTTTATTAAGTCAAATTCTAAGCTACACGAAGCAATACAAGCTCTCGACTGGCCAACTTTTGCTCGTTACTACAATGGTCCTGGCTATGCAGAGAACCGCTATGACGAGAAATTGGAGTCCGCTTACCAGACTCATTCAGCGTAACAGCTTGCGCAGGGTAACCTGCGCAAATTTCACTTAGGCGCAGAAAGGAGTCTATTCATGAACAATTCCCAATCAACAACCATCGCACAATCCTACGATGATTATTATCGCATCGGCTTGTACACCTCTCGCTATCCAAAAGCCAATATCCGGGTCTTGAATACCCTTTTTCATCACGCTCAGTTTCTCGATCAAGATGCAATAGCACTGGACTATGGATGTGGTAACGGGCGATATAGCTACCCACTGCTCAAACAAACAAACTTACATCTGTATGGCTTTGATATCAGTGAAATAGCGGTTCAACAGGCCAAGCAAGCAACGCAGCACTACTCCGAGCGCGTGGAGTGGTTTAACGACCAAACACAACTGATCCAACACATCGATAGTCACAAGGTAAACTTCCAGTTAGGTTTACTTCTTTTTGGTGTCATGAGCCATATTCGAGAGCAAACGGAACGCATCAAACTCTTAAAGTGGTTTTATACAAACATGCAACCCGATGGCTCACTGATCTTATCCGTACCTAATCGACGACGGCGTTTTTTCAAACGGCAATGGCAACAAAGAAATCAGCAACAACTGCCGGGAGATATTCAATACGAGCGTTACCAGTCGGGCCGAAAAATCCCTCTTTTTTATCATCTTTACACTGTAAACGAGATTAAATCAGAGCTCCTTGAAGCCGGGTTTGAAATCGAGACAATCACCGCAGAAAGTATTTTTCCAGAGCGTTTTGTGATTCAGAGTTCTGTAATGGCCTTTTTAGATAATTTGCTGTGTAACCTTCTGCCAGCATCACTGGGTTATGGCTTATTAGTAGTGGCAAGGAGGCGCGCATGATTCGTTTGTTTACCCTCTTCTTGTGCTGCTACATGCTGCTCCCTGGACATGTTCAAGCGCAAGACTTACTGAGCAAAATTAAACAATCTGGTCGGATTGTTATTGGTGTCAAAGCCGATTACCCACCTTGGGGAATGCTGGACAGTAATAGTCAACCGGCAGGTTTTGAACCCGACTTGGCAAAAATGATTGGCCAAGCGCTCAACGCCAAGGTCGAATTCAAAACAGTCACTAGTGCTAACCGATTCCAAAAACTTAATGAAGGGCAAGTCGATATGCTGATTGCTACCGTTGGCGATTCGATGCAACGTCGACAGCGCGTCCGTATGATCACACCTCACTATTTCCGCAGTGGTGTCACTGCACTGGCCCACAAATCCAACCTTGTTGCACAGTGGACAGACTTAATCGGAAAGCCCGTCTGCCTGACGGCTGGGGCATACTTTAATAAGTCTTTGGTACAAAATTATCGGATCAAACCAATCATTTTAATGAGCAACCGAGATGCCAAGCTGGCTCTGCTGACGAATAAATGTCAGGCATGGGCTTATGACAGCGGCATCCTATTCCACTTGTCGAATCAAAAAGAGTGGAGTGACTATAGTGTTGATGTAGAAACCATCATGCCCATTCACTGGTCAATGGTCACTCGCAAGGATACCGCATCACAGTCTTTCGCAGACTGGTTGTCTCGCTTTATTGCCAGCCGCATCAGAGATGGTAGACTAAAGAGCCTCGCTCAACAATGGCAGTTGCCTGAACAGGACTATCTCACTCAGCAACACAAAAACTGGAACTCAGTAGATGAAAATGGTGATGCCTTGTGTCAAGCCAATAGCCAGGAAATAAGCCGGCAGAAACTCTGTTTTGATACTGTCATATCGCTTGGTCAGCAGGGTGATAAAAAACTGTGGCCTTTTGACCGATTCGATACCGAACGGCTTATCCAGTCAATGCTCCATACCGCTCTCTTCACTTTGGTGTCGATCTTTACAGCGGTAGCACTGGCATTATGCTTTACCCAAATGACCCTGAGTTCAAAAATCTGGGTATCCAAACCCATCGCCTTTCTGACTCACCTACAAAGCTCAATCCCTCCGATTTTGATGCTTTACCTGATCTATTTTGGCGCTTTATCTTTCTGGAATGAGCACGGCCAGCATTGGTTATTAAGTGGAGCCAGTGTCGCGTGGTTGGTACTGGCACTGTACACAGCATCAGGAATCAACAACCTAGTCACGGCAGAAGTGGCATCACCACTTTCCTTAACTCAGCGATACCTTCATCATAGTGCAGGAGTCAAAGCCAATTTAGTCAATCTCGCCAAAGCAGCCGGCATGGCCAGTGTTATTGCTTCCCCCAATGCCGTGCTTGTCGTTAACACCTTAGTCTCGAGTTCTGGCTACCCCGTCCTACTCATGACTCTTCTGGCTCTGTTTTATTATCTCGAAGTCCTGCTGTTTGCTTACCTTGTCGGCAAGCTATTCACACGCTATTCCGATTATCTGAAACGACAAACTTCGGCCGATATCAACAACAAAGGAGCGTTGCAATGATTCTATCAGACATGGCTTTATGGCTGTCGCTCACTTACGCGTTTAGTCTCAACATCCTAATTGCCATATCAGCAATGACCATCGGCTTCCCACTAGGGGCTCTCTTAAGCCGTGGAGCGAATCACAGCCAAGCCCCCATAAAATGGTTGGCAAAAGGCGCTCAATCTTTGCTCTGCAACGTGCCCAGTTTTGTCATGCTGTTCTACTTGGCGTTAATCGTCCCCTCACGCTGGGAAATGATGGGGTTCGAGATGTATGTCCCAGCTTTAGGTAAAGCTATCATCGCTCTGGCTATCCCTGTCATGGGCTACAGCTGTGACCTAGCCACACAAAAGCGTACCAGCGGTAAGTCCTTCTCGTTATCGGCCGTCAATCAATTTTTCCTAGTCATCTTGATGGCTTCCACCACAGCCTCGGCTATTGGGGTGGACGAGATTCTGGCTACATCAAACTCCTACATTGCTTCATCAGGAAAAGCCGACGCGATACTGCCTATTTACACCATGGTGGCGTGTTTCTTTATTGTCAGTGGCGCCTTGTGCCAAAGCTTTTTGAAGACTTTCATCGCACTCGCTGAAAAGCGTCAACATCGGCATGTTGAATCGGGAGACCAATCATGATCAAACCTTCCGAATTGCAGTACTACCATTTACGCTGGATTGCCGCGCTCATTTGGTCAGCCGCGGCCTTCATCACCATCAGTATTTACCAGTGGCACGCAGATATCGATACTGAAATCCGTCATCATCTGGTGCAGCAGAGCCAAACCGCCACTCAAGCCATTAATAAACGCTTGTCTGAGTTATCACACAAGACAGAACTGCTCGCCTCTGCCATCAATCAGAAGCAACATGATGATCAAGAGCTGCGTGATTTGATCACTCAATCCGTGATGACCACCAAAGGCGCACATCGTGGAGGGATCGCCTTTCACAAAAATCGCTATCCACTGTCAACCAACCCTTTGTATTCGCCCTACTTTCAAAAAAATGGTGAGAATCGTCCAAACCAGTTTATTTCAGAGCGTTACGACTACACCTTGCCAGACCGAATGAACAACGGCCCACGCACATTCTGGTTTCACCAACCAATGGAAAAAGGCAGCATGTGGATGGAGCCGTATTTCGGTACTAACGCCAACACCTGGCTGGCTGAATATATTGTACCGTTTGAGTCCAGCTACGATGGGCAGATCAATAACGGCTTTGATGGCATTGTCTTTCTCAATTTTTCCCTCAACAGCCTGACGAAACAAGTTCTTAACCTTGACCTTGGAAGCCAAGGCTTTGGCATGTTGATTTCACATACTGGGCAGATATTGGCCTACCCTAATAAGTCTGTGCTAGGCAAGGATATTTATCGCTTAGATCGCAACGAATATCCGCTTCTTGCATCGATCTCAGAGCAACTTTCTAAAGGCAACTTGTCTACCTTTTCTCATCCTGTGACAGGTCGAGAAGAATGGATGGTGCTGAGCAACATCGCTGGCCTAGATGCTCAACTTGGGCTCATCATTGATGCTGATGAGCTACGAAAATCTACCGCCTCTCACGCTTGGTATCATGATTTGGTTTGGTTTCTGCTCATCGCAGGCTTGATTATTTTTATCGCTTCTTTGCGTTTTCCCAACGCCTCGAGATACCGATTAAGACGCCTATTCACTGTTCTATCCTTGTGCCTTCTTTCTTATCTTTTACTGCTTTGGTATCAAGCCCTTGCACCAAAACCGTTGAGTAAAGGAGAAGCATTATTAGTCAACGAAGAAAGCGCCTATCTGGCTTCGCAGGCTCATTACCCTCTAGGGGGGAAAGCGTCCTCTGAGCACATTCACCCTATCAACTTAACCGTAGAGTCCTTAGATCTTGTTGAAGCCGATCAAGTCAGCATTGTGGGGAAAATCATCACCACAGAGCAAACCACCGATGAGCCCCCCCTGCATATCAATAATTCACTGGATACCTCTTGGTCTTTGATTCGAGAAAGTGAAGAGTTTCAGCTCTGGCAGTTTGTCGCCCTCATCAAACAGCCTTTTGATTACGAGTCTTTTCCGTTTGACCGTGAAGTCATTGAATTGACTATGATTCCGAGGCCAGAATCTGGCTACCTGATGTTGGTTCCAGAATTCGACAGCTATCCGTCAATGCGACCCGAAGACCTGCCCGGAATTAGGATGGCCGAGCACGATTTTGGTAGCTGGAAGCTGCTGCAAAGTTACTTTAGTTATCAGACTGACCAGCTTTACAACGGCCATCGCACCATCAACCTTAAGTACAATATGGTGATCCAACGCAGCATCACTGGTCCACTGATTAGCCATATCATGCCGCTGTTGGTCGTGAGCTTTCTCACTTACTGTATGTTGCTTCTATGGACAAAAGATGAAAAACAGCAAGCACTATGGGGTTTCAACACTGCCACCGTTCTCCAATACTGCGCGTCATTGTTTTTCATCTTAGTCATTGCGCATGTTGCCCTACGTGAAGAATTGAACGCCCAAGGGGTTATCTTCATCGAATATTTCTATTTTCTCGCTTATCTGCAAATCATTTTCACCTCGATTGGCGCTCTGGCGTACACCACTGAGATGAAAATTCATGCACTAGAGTACCAACAAGGGCTGCGAGTCAAACAATGGTATTGGCCATTACTGCTGATGCTGTCATTGATAATTACTTTATTGTTTATCGAAAAATAGCCGAGCATCGATTCACGGCAATTCTAGTTGAAAATCCCCGAGTATTTTTCGGGGATTTCGCTACATTAGACACGTTCAATGCCCTAAAAAACAAGGAGTGACTCGTGTCAGTGAATACCCAATACATTCAACAAGAAGTACTTAAAATTCTCGATCAACTGTCGATGCCAGAAAAGCTATCTCAAGACAATATGGATGAGTGCTGGCAAAAGCTCAATCAACTGCAAGTGCTCAATCAAGTTGAAATTTCTGCACTGGATTTTAAAGGAAGCAGCTCCCCATTGGATGAGTCGATCACGATACGAAATCGTGGCAATCTGACCGTTGACATTAGTGGCTGGCACATCCAGGCCGGGTCGCCTGAACAGCAGTATATCTTCCCTGAGCATACCTACTTATCACCGTCTGAAAGCATCAAAATTGATACTTCTGGCAAATCTGAGCACAGCTTCGGCTCTAATCAACCAGTGTGGAATAACCGAGGCGATCTTGGCACGCTGGTTAACCAAAATGGACAAACGGTGTCCAGCTTCATTTATGGTGATAAGGCCCACCCCCATACCATCATCAGTCATATTAACTATGACGGTGAAGAGTTTCGCAGTGAAGGGGATGAGTATGTTGAAATTCATAATACCTCTGAATATATCGTTGACCTCAGCAACTGGCGCTTAGAAGCACTACGCAATGAGCGTTGTTTTGTGTTCCCTGAAAACACTCAGCTTGCGCCACTAACATCGCTGCGCATCTTTACCAACAAAGCTTCGCTTGAGCGTAACGAGTTCAGCTTTAATAGCCCTACCGCCCTGTGGAACAACAATGGCGGTAGCTGCGCGCTGATCGATTATCAGGACAGAGAAGTGTCCAGCTATAACTATTAATCAAAAGGGGATAGCCGTTGACGAGTGACTCACCAGTAAGATCACGGACTCATGAATCGGTTCCTGAGTCTGATCTACAGCAGTTGATCCGCGAAGGTATTCAACTGCTGCAATACGTTGCTCGTCACGGTGATCTCACCATTGATCCAGGGATTGCTGAAGGTATCTACCGCGCCAAATATAGGATCGATACTCGGCATTGGAGTGTTGAGGATGAAACCTTGCTGTTGCAATGTTATGACCGTTTAGCCAAGCAGGTCTACCCAGTGACGGTTGAGAGTATTAAAGCTGTCGTCCCTGACGCCAAAGATGGCAAGCTGGAATTACCAGGTGCGTCAAGAGTCATCACTTGGTATCGGCGCTACACGGTTTTCACGCTAATTTTCCTGTTGCTTGTTCAGATGTACTATTTGTTTGGTTACGCTCTAACACAAAACCTCCTGACCTCAGTAGGTGCTTCAGACACACTCGGTTCACCTATGCCACCCGATATGGAAGCCAACTACCAACTGCTTAGGAACTGGAACCACATCTGGCTAGGTGGACGCAATATTCCTTTGGATGCCGAGAGAACCGTCAATGAAGATTCACCAGTCGAGTACTCCGCAAATCTGATCGCCGCCCAATCCGTATTGCAAATGCTGCAAAACTACATTTTACCACTGATGTATGGCCTGCTTGGGGCGTTCATTTTCGTTCTACGTAGCTTGCTGCAACAAGTCCGAACCCTCACCTATACCGCAAGTCGTGAGGTAGGCTATCGACTAAGGCTCACGCTTGGCTGCCTAGCCGGAATGATCACTGGCTGGTTACTCAAGCCCGAGATGGGTGATATGACACTTTCCCCTATGGCGCTGGCCTTTATCGCCGGTTACAGCATCGAAGTGCTGTTTACTCTGCTTGATCGCCTGATTGATGGGATTCGTCGTCAGCCTGAGTCGCCTCCTGAATCTTCTTCAGCGGGTCGAGCGCCTGATTAGCCATTGCCGGGGCTTGTTCAACAAAGGTTTTCACCAATTTGGCCACCATCTCCAAAGATTCTTTCTGTAACGATTCCAGCCTATCCACGCCTTGCAGCACACTGATAACTTTCTGATAGACCTTGACCTTTTGCTTTACTTGCTCGGGTGTCATCTTCAGCTTTTGCAATTTGGGTTTGTACGCTTTCTTGACAATTTTGAGTGCATTAATCAAATCTGACATAACCTTCCTCGCTTTCGTGCCCTACTTTTAACTTATCACTCAACAAGCAATAAACACGGTCAAATAACCCAATTATTCAGCCAATTAGCCTGAGCGAACTCCTCCCTTTCACGTCATCATGGCGTGAAACCCGAAAAATAAGGATAGACAATGAAGAACCATTACCTCGGCTGGCTCGCCGCCTGTTTACTATTACTGACTGGTTGCACGCTACGCTTGGTCGCCCCCTACGATCTTCAAACCGTTCAGCAAGCACAAAGTATCGAGCGCGATATTGAATTCCTTTACCTCAGTCTGCAGGCACTACCGGAAAATGAGCGCCTCTATTCTAGATTCGCCGACCAATACCTCAAGATAGACGTCAACATTCGTGGGCTAGAACGCCGACAAGCAAGACGAGAGCAAAATCAAGAAACTTTAAAACAAGCGCAAACCTTAGTTCAGTTCTGGCAACAAGACATGAAAACACATCAACAAAAACACACCCTGTCAAACTTTCTCATCAAGCGTCGATTAGACCAATACCAGCGGCTTATTGATGCGTTAATCCGTGGTGAACTCGCCAAACAATAATTTTAAGGAACAGAAAATGACGGAAAACATAGACAGCATCATTGAACAGATCACCAGTCAAATTGAAGATTCACCGATTAAAAACCTGCTGGCCAGTGCACTGACAGTCACACTTGATAAACAGAAGTCCACGCTGGAAGAGCTGATTGCCGCAAGAAACAATGGCGACTTAACCGATGAAGAGTTTGAGTTAGAAATCACGCGTGAAAAACAAATCGCCGAGGCTGAAATGCTTACTTGGCAGATCAGTGCCAAGTCGGAAGTACAAAAGATCGTCAATAAAACATTTAGCGCACTGGTGAACACGCTAGTGTAACGGTTTCTGGCGGGAGAACTCTCGCCACTTTACTCATAAGGGGGAAGAATGGGCAAATACCGACGCCGTCGAGTCATATGGGTTCCTCGTGGCTACCGACTCAAATCCCGCTATCGCACACTAAGTCAGGCTTCGCAAGCAGAAGCACAACCGCAGGAAGCGTCCGTTTCTCCTACCGCAGAAGCGGCAAGCCCTCCATCAACTTCGCAGACAAGCCAGGAGGCTCTTTCAACAAGTGAGTCACTCGTACAAGAGGCGGACAAAGCCACGAGTAATGCCAACACTAAGCTCGCCGAATTTGATACCCACTTTAACCCGTATCAAAGTTATGTCCAAGATCTTGCCCGCTGCCTAACGAGTATGCCAAAAAGCGTGTTTAGCACTCACCCTCAAGAGGAAGCCGTGTGCACTGAAAAGGCCGACTCTGCCGAAGAGCAGGTGACCCCTGCAAAAAAGCCATGCGAGATCGAGCCCCCAGAATCTGGTGAAGAACCGATTAAGCTCAGACCAAAAATGGAATCCGAAGTCACCGCAGCATCGGCCAGTCACACTTCATCCATTGGCATTAACTGGTCTCAATCATCAAGCTATCAGGACGGTGCGACTTACACTTACCAATTTCACTTTAAGGCCAGCCCATCTTCAAAGAGTGAGCGTAAAGTCGCCGTAGACACTCAAAAGGAGAGTTCTTCTCAAGTAGATGAAAATAAAGATAAAGTGATATGTAATCCTGCCAATTCAAAGGGCAAAGAACAACCTCGTCAACCTCACCTTCGTAGGCTGACAGGCGTACGTTCCTGCATGCGAGCAACGGATCATCAATAACCCCAGAAGAGTGAACTATTGCACCAAGTATGCACGCCCTGAAAACCCTATTCTGCGGAGGTAACTACTCAACAGGAGAAACCAATGAGACAACTACTATTTCGCCTTTGCGAAGCTTCTGACGGACGCACTTTTGCTTTCTTAACAGATCAGCCAGATGTTGAAGACTTTTTTGATAGCGGCTACAAGGTGGCCTATAAGTACCGAGATGGACACAAAGGTAAACAACTATTGGCCCGCTGGCGAAGTTCATATTCTGTTAAATCACAACCTTACACTCAGGTCCCAGAACAAGACGAACTTCCAGAAGGGGTACAAAGTGCATTTGATACCATGATCTCCAGCTTGATCCCTGGTGTCGATGTTTTCTTCTGTGATTACAATTTAGCCATCGAAGCGGATCTGCCTATCTGTAACCAAGTGATGGATGCTTATCGTTCTACCGACTTCGTTCTCTTCTCATGTGAAGAACTAATTGGCAACGATCCAAATACTCAGCCATATATGGTCTCTTATGCAGCGCCACGCTACCCTGAATCAGGGAACACTGGCAGCCAACACCGAATCTACAGTAAAACCGATGGCTTTGCCTTTGCTCAAGCTGTGAATGCTATCGTTAACCAACGAGATCGTGATGCGCTGAATGGTGGCCATATCCGCTCAGAAGTCGATACCTACATTAGTGAACCCTCTGTGAAAGAGTCCGTTGCGGAGCAAGTGATTAATCGTTTTGTTGAAACACTGCCTCAGTTTAACAGCAACGTTAAAGCCCTTAGTGCCCCCACTGAATAATCCCAACTGGGAGGACTCTTAATGCGAGCAGACCAAATGTATTATGCGGCCTTCAGCGCCGCATTAATGGCCGGAGCAGAACCCGGCCTCGCCCAACGGCTGGCATACCAACTGGCTTATCTGGCGCTTTCTTCTCCGATCCATGAAGCACAGCCAGCACCTGAGGCATCACCGGAACTGCAAGAATGGTCAGAACACTCTCGAGCAGGGGGACCGATGTCGATGCGCCCTATTAACCCGTTAAGTCACGTTGACTGGCTCAATGGCGGGGCGCTCAATGAGCGAGGTTCAAAACTTGGGCAGCACGGAATCACTGGCCGATATCACTACTCTCATGAAGCGAGAGAAGTCAATCGCCCCCCCTCACCTGAGCAGAAATACGCTGGTAAGATTAACCGCGCTATCCTACTGGCCATGACAAATGCCGATAGCCTTGCCACCAGCAAGTTTGTGGCTGCGTTGTATCAATACCTCAAGTCAATCAACGCAAAAAAGGCAGAAGTTCAGCACAACTACTGGTTGCTGATGCACACGATTCGCTGTTTTTTGTTTGGCACTACATTTCAATGGCAACCAGAATATGCCAAAAGCACAGACGTAAGACAGCAGAGCAAGCCCATGTATCCAGTGATAAAAGCGCTATGGTCATGCTTTGAAGCGGGGATTGAAGAACCAGAACTTTCAGATATTTTGTCTGAGCAACTGAGTTATTTTTCACCATCTCAGCAAGTCCAATGTCTGTCGCTGGGCACCGCCTTTCGCCCTGATCTGTTGAATGATTACAACCTAGCCAATCATGCAAGCCAAAGCCGACTGTTCTTACATGAACTGGATGATGCCCAGCAATGGCTGGACAACGCGTGACCCCAACCTAACGCCAGCATCCCCTACTCTATGCTGGCTTATCCCGAGTTTCTACTCCCCCTGATTGATACCCTGACATCATAATGCATTCGGAGAAACTTTATGATTCAGCAATCCCTACTTAGCCACCTCGCTAGCCAGCACAATTTTAGTCGGGCAAACCAAGTCATCGCTATGTCTCAAGCCAAACCTTTTGTGCATTCGTGGTTAACTCTCGATCTTAGCCTCTCTTTGACGCAATCTTCAGACATGGATGACATCCATTTCGCGTCACCATATTTCGGTGGCGATGAGTACCTTAAGTTTGTGACCAAACCGAATACTGTGGAACCTTGTGACAAACGCTACGCGTCAAAGGCGGATCTGCATATCGTCACTCCGGGAAAAAACCTCTGGTTTGAGTTTCATGTTCTACATCAGGACGAACTGGCATCCAAAAAAGATCGCAATAAACTCTATGATGATGTCAAACGAGTCACCGCATTGCGTGACGCCTTACCCGGAGATGAAGTGATGTTGTTGGTCGGATTGTGGGGTAGTTTCAGTGGCGAAGACATTAGGCACTTCGAGCCACTTGATAACAATAGGCAGTGCGCTTATGTTCTCGATACCAGCTTAACGGGCAGCACCCAGATTGCGAGACTGAGTCAAATGAAAAAAGAGGGCGAACCTCGTTTTCTGCTCGCGGCTTTCTAACTAGATTTGCAGAGACAGCCACAAAAAAATCCGCCGTTAATGGCGGATTTTTGTTTCCTTAATCGACTAGGTTCTAGCTTTCAATTGACGATATAACTCCATCAGTGGATATCGCACTTGCACCAACATGATCGTTTGCAGATAGATACCCAGCAAATCTTCACAATTGGAAGATTTGAGTTTATACGGCACACAAGAATCCAACGCCGCCCACGGCCCGTTATTTTGGTCACCTACCGCTTCGTAATAAACATTAGAAGGGTTGTTACCATCTAAATTTGCATCAAGAGTGAAGCAGATATATGTCGTGTGAGCCCGGTTATTCTGGTTCAATACTCGTTGGTTCATACCTTGTTGTATCTGGCTATTAAAGCTCACCAGAATCTCTTTCGAGTTCACTGTTTCAATCACTCGAACATTATGGATATTAGTAGTACCAAACTTTTTGCTCTTAAGATAAACGGCTCGGCCTTTGATGTCGTTATACGCATTGGTATTGACAGTAAGCTTGACTAGCCCCAGAGGGAAATCCATATTCTTAAAGCAGTCCTTGCTGTCAAGTTGCAACCAAGTACTCAACAAAGCATCGTTAACCACTTTGAATTTGTCGTTTGGATTGACCTTTGTAGAGTTTGGTTTGAGTAGTATAGATAGTGCGGTGTTGACTTGAGAGAAAGTTAAAGGGTTAAGAATGCAGGCTTTGAGGTTAGATAGGTTCTTCATTAGCTTGTTGACATTACTTTGATCACAAGCCGATGTGAGCAGCAATCCTGAACCTGTAATCGCTAGGTCATAGTTGCCTTCTACTGCTTTATTGATGTAATCAATCACGTCACCGGTCGGCCCTTGCTCATTGACGGAAGCTGCAAAGTGATTCACTTTACCAAGCAGATCATATTTTACCTGCGGAATGATACCTCTTCGATGTGTACCGTTTTGCTGGTTGGGAATTTCTTGAATGGTTGCTGCGTTTCCAAGGGCTTTCAGGTTCGCTCGGTTGTTGTTCAAACCGGCAATGGCATAAAAAGCGGCGGCTGCCCGTTCCTTTCTCTTTGCCTCTTTATGTGGGCTGCCACTAACACCTAGCTCGATCTCACCAATCAGCAGCAAGTTTTCAAACAACATATAACGCCAACCAGGGATCTTAAACTCATTATTTTGGTCATCGCTCAAGACGGTGACTTCATCTTTGACTGAAATATAAGATTCAGGGTTGCCCATACGCGGTGTCGACAAGTCAACCACTTCCGACTTAAATCGGATATCTTCCGTATTACCGCCATGGGTGATCCTGAAGTCATACACTATAGCTAGACGATAGAGCAAGAAGCCAGGAATCGTATGGTTAACATAGATGGTTGGAGTACATTGTGCCTGATAACCTAACCCACTGATATTATCGGTCATCGTGTGTGAGACCGTATCAAGAGGGCCAAATTCAATTCTCTGGCTGTTATTATTAAACAAACGATGGTTGCGCATCTCCCATTCAGGCAAGTAACGCATGTCGCGACCGACTTGGTAACATCGGCTTTGGTTATTCTGATACGCCACGGTTATTGGCCCGACAAGCCCAGTCTCTTCTCTGACCACCTTTTCTATGATCCCCAATAACTCACCAGTTAACCAGTTGTTCATCGTGGTGTTCATGCCCACAGTGACATCATTTGGCCCTACACCCGCTCTCAGAGCTTGCGCAGCATCCTCAAGGACTTCAATCATTGCATCATGGACAGTATCCAACTCTGCGTTTGGATTAGCACCCGTCGCCCACTTGGTGTAGGTGGCCAAGTCAGGCATCACCTGAAAATCCCAATCACTCGTCGGGTGTCCACCAGTATTCAACTTGGTTAACGCAGCCCCGCCCTTTAAATAGTGGTAATAAATATTATTGGTGTTGAGCCCCGCTTTCGTACGCAGCGCTGCATCGGCCCTTAACGCCGCAGCTTCCGTGGGCACGGCAACAACTTCAAGAAACTTCTCGGTAATTTCACTATCGACACGACGCTTTATTTCACGCGCTTTTTGTTGAATGGCATTAATTGGCATCTTAGATTCCTATTTACTGAACTAAAGGTTGGAAGCGCGCCTTTACATGAAGTTTTTTGGCAAATCACAGCTCAAAAAGCTAAGCAGTAATGAAGACGCACGGCTTCCTCCACTCTAGCAACGCTATGGCTCCAATACTTTGGCGAACCGATGTGAAACCTAGGCGAACCAATGACGAGTTTTGTTGGTTTCATAAGTCAGCGAATCGCTTCCATTTCTCAACTCCGCATTACATCCCCCGAGAAGATCACAGCTAAGCCTGAGTGAATCCACCGGTAGATTCATATAGTTGAACCACTTCATGTGTGATTCGTCAGCACAACGTGCTGACGTTTTTGAAATTCCACGCCTTGGACGCTTCGTCCAGCCATTCAACCTAATTGGAGTGACAACAATGCCAACCAACACTAACCCGTTAAGACAGGGGGCTTCAGGCAGCTCAACTGAAAACGAGAGTGCCCCTCTCACAACCAGCCAACAACAAGCTATGGATGAGTATCTGTGGCAGCAACTCACAGAGTTAGAAAACATTAACTCTGAAGAACAGTAAGGAGCCCGTGATGACCATCAGAAATAGAGCATGCAAGCATTTGGCCTCAATCCTCAAAAGCCGAGGGGATTGGGAAAATGAGATGAGGAACATGAGCGTAGGCACGATACCTGAAAAAGTTCAGTACCGAGATTGGACGTATTTACTGCTCAATAGCGGCGACTTCGTGTACTTCCTATATCAGGACTTTCCGAGTGTTTTAGCTCATATGCAGACTGTGCTATCAGATTTATACGCTGACAAAAATGTGAGTACACACTCCTCCTTCTTGGATTCGCTTATCAACTCAAGCTCGAAAGAATCCGTTAAAAGCCTGAGTGGTGCTCAAGTCCACCTCGCCGAAGTAAGTACACAATGCCCCAGCCTTGTGTCCTCTCTTGTTTTAGAGAAATCCAATGCTGCCTCAATGGCTCGCGCTTTATATGCCGATCTCAAAGCTAGCTTCAATGGCATTAAAGCCGAGATATCTGAATATCCTAAAAAGCTCCCGAGAGATATCCTTGATACTAACCCCGCTTCGACAAACTATGCCGATTGGTTAATGCAGCTAATCAGCTCAGATTCCTTTAATCTGTTCTGCAACGAATACTCTCCGCAAACCATCACAGCGATGAACTTTTTGTGGCAGAAGATCAAATATGACACACATGATGTCACCAGCACTGCGGAAGCACCTTATGTGGTATGTAGCGGATTATTTGGCAGCGACACTCCCGCAAACAAAGATGATTTCGTTCAGTTCTTTGACAAGCAACTTGACGTCATCACCAAGAAGCTTGATTTCCCAACACCTGAAATCGAAAAACCAGAATCGATTCATTTTGTCTCAATTCCATTTGAGAAAATGCCACTCGCAGGCTTCCATTCGATAGACACACTCATTACTCAAGTCAACCCAATGCTTGATTTGATTAAGGCAACTCAACGGCAAACCAGTGAAGAGCCATGGCTTCAATGGTTCAAAAAACAAATCACCGGCATACCTACCACTTTGCGTGAAAATGCTCGTAGTATTTTATGGTTTACGCTTGGTCAAATCGCCAGTAGAGGTGGAACCGCATTAGGGCTCCATTTCGGCGGAAACTTGCTGACTCCGTTAACCGCAACCGTTGATTTCAATACGTATATGGCCAAACAACTGCTTCTTTACGATCTCAAACAACATGGTAAAGAGACATTAAAACTTAAGAATGACGATCCCGTCATGGCATCCATTATCTTAGCCATCGACAATATTGATTGGGCAGCGGTGCGTTATTCATTCAAAGTTACACCATTTGGATTGCTGATTTCTGCTTACAGCGGATTTAAATGGGTGGCAAGAAAAACCGGAATGAGTGATGGCGATAAAACTCAAGCACAAAAGCTGCTTGAGGTTGCCGACCTGATTCACGACAGTAACCACCATAATGACCACCAGGTGCGTTTAGCACTGATGACCATTTTTCACTTAGTCGAACAAAAGCCACACAAGTTTGTCGAGGTCATGACGTGTCGAACCGATGCAGCCATCAGCACTATAGCAGATAAGCTGAGAGCTTAGCTTGATGGCAGCCCAAACCTAACAGGCTGCTTATAAAGTAAAAAACCCATAGAGCTTTATCTCTATGGGTTTTCTCTAAAACCAACCATCAACCATTAGCCGGAATAACATATTGAACTGATAAAGCGTTAAAAAGCTTAACCAAATGATGAACACTAAGTCTAATATTCTCATGCACTTTCCTACCTTTCGAGTTTAAATCCAAACTCTACAGGGTATTCTCAAGTCATTCCCAGCTTAACCGAGGCATCTTTTTGGCTTTGGCATTAAGTCATGCTTTACCTAGCTTTTTAGGTGTGGGCTGGATTCCCCCTTTTTGTCACAGCTTCTGCCATAGAATAGTGCTCGCCTTTTTGATGAAAGGTTTTGAATGGTTCTGGACCTTGTTCACTGTCATAAATCAAGTCGAGATCTTCTATATTTTCAACAACTAACCCAATATCATTTTCTAAAAGTGAAATAATATTTGAATATTGTACTTCGTTGTCAGGGAAAATAGGTATACAGGCTTTCGCCAAGGCTCGATATATATACCCTTCATTCTTCATTGACGGTATGCATGAATCAATACTTGTAAATATACATATAATATTTCTTTCTCTATTAGCTCTTATAGCCATGAATTGGTCATATGGAACTACTCGACGATAAGGTTCATCTTGCTTTCTATTTATCAAAAAAAACGATACCAGCATGAAGCTTCCGGCACCCACTAACACTGCAGGGCCAACAAAAGCAACAAGGATTAAACAAATTGCGCTTCCCACAAAACCAATAATTTTAACTACGTTAGGAACCCAAAGTGGCTCTCCTAAGCTCTGGTGCACAACAATACCTTTTTTGGATAAAATGTAATCAAACCGATCATCCGTTGCAAAGCTTATATATGTAGCCAACCAGCCTATAGAGAGTCCGACTAAAGTAGAAATAGCAAGCCCTTCCATGTTTTTCCACATCTCTATATTTGCAACTAAGCCAATACCGATTAGAAGTGCAGAAATTAATAGAATAGAAAAGAACCACCACTTTTTCCTAAGCCATCTGTCTTTTTCATCTAAGTTAAAACTGGTCCAAGAAAAAACCTGAGTACTATTCTCTATATCTTCTATCTGTTTTTTTTGTAACTCTGAGAATTCTTCTAACGTTATATAAAAAGGTAAATGCGCCAACTTCTCACCCTCGGGTTTGTATTATTCTACTATCGCCATTCAAAAGTGACTGGTATTGTTTTGACAAATTAGCATCAAACTCTGCAGTATATGTGCTCTTTTCATTAAGAGCATTTTGGTAAACATACTCAGTATTTGACACTAGATCTCCAGATACCAAGTTTCGACCTAAATATTCTACTTTTAATGTCACATACTTGCTAGTAGGCTCTGAAGAAGTTGACATTATTGAACTGTATTCAATATGTTCCGTATTATTGTCGACCTTCAGCCACTCTTCTGTTTCATGAGAAGCTGAAACTCTAAGAGCATCAATATTAATTGTGTTAGGTATACGTAATGTTATTTTAAGTGCTATCTGATGCGAAATCACTGTAGGATAGCTTGAATTTCCACTTTCGACAGATAGGATTGGTTCTTGCGTAATAACTGGCTGTCTTATTAATTTGTCTAGCTCTGCAAGAGCTTCACGCGCTAGTTTCGAATTTTCCTCTACAGATGCTTCGAGTTCTTGAGAGGTACTCCATCTGTTCCTCGTTGAAGAATACCCCCAAGGAAGGTTAGACAACCATCTTTGATAGTCATCTTTCTTTTCACGCTCTAGTAGAATTGTCGTAGCAACATAAGCAATAGCTGCTACTGCCAAAATAGCAGTTGCAAATAGTCCTGCTGTAAGAGACAAGGATAACATTCCTGAATAGCCAACAGTCTGAAGGCCTAGAACTACACTTGAGGACACTAGAGAGGTACCTTGTATAAGCAATAAGTTCTTTTCGACACTGGATTTGGCACTAGTGTAGCGATTGTAAACTCTATAACCTTCAATTGAGGTAGCTAATAAACCTAGCAAGGCAGTTCCTGCCAGCCATTTGTTATACAAACTAAGTTGCTTTAATTGTGCAGTATCTACACCTATCTCAATCTGCCTAGATGTAAGGGTCTTTAAAGAGTATCTGCGTAAGGTCTCATTACCCAATTGAGACGACCAAACTTGGCTTGTTCTAATACCGACAGCTGCAGAAAGCGAGTACATCCCTGTTTGAATAATTGCCAGGTACTCATCTGTCTGAACAAAATCATCCTCAAATGCATCATCTAGGGCGTCATGAAATGAGATAAGGTTGAACAACAAACCGATAAAACCGAGCCCGCCTACCGACTTATAGTAATCTCCGAGCCTATCAATTTTTCCCTTGAGAATATCCAGACGCACGTTCGCCATCGCAGATGCAAAATCTTTCGGTAGAACAATCTTTTGTGGGTATTCCAGCATGCTGGCTCTAAGCACTTTTTTAGCGTTGGTGTACTTTTCCCGAGCCGCTTTGAAAGCACTCTTGGACACTGATTTATCATTACGATTAAACGCATCCACCATCGCTTTAGATTCTTTTAAAGTTGCCTCATTACGTTTGATCTTATCTCGCCACTCGACAAATTTCGTTGAATAGTCATCTGGCACTTCCAGCCCCATCTTGAGAGCAAGGCGTTCAGCCATGGCCATTCGCATGTACGTTGTATTCGCAGTGGCAGTCGGGGCAACTGCAGATAAAACCAGTACGGATGACTGAGCGATGAAGCTGGCACTCGTTTTTGGCGCAGCAAGTGACAGCGCTTCAACAAATTCGTGGATAAGCAGGTGAATATTCTTGGCTCCGTCACTGAGAGGTTTAAGCAGTTCGCTGCCATAAACATCTTCGTTGGTGAGAAAATCCACCAGCTTGCTGTAAATACCTGTAGCGCTTCCCCAATTTGAAGCTGCCGACGCAAATTTGTCCTGAATGCTGGGTTCTGTTTGTTGCTGCGCTGAAGCCGTAGCAGCATCATCAATACTCATTGGAATCGCAGAGCCTAGAATGTTGAAAAGTTCTCGACTGAAACCGCTCGTATTGAGCGGAATGATCGTCGTCGGTTTACTGAACTCTGCCGCGATAAATGCTTGATCCTCCTCATGTTGGATAAAAGTGACGGCCTCGACTATTTGCATGTGATAGTGCAGTAACTCTTCCTGAGTTTCCCTATCCCATAAGTCCATTAACCACTCAATACGGCGCGGAGACAATTTCTCTAACGTCTTTCGAAAATCTTCCCTCACCTTTGTTACAGGTTCGAATAATTCCTCGCGCTTGTTGGTCAACTCTTCCATTTCAGAGAACATACGCTGCCAGTCGAGCATTTTTCTCCATTTATCCGTCGCCGCCCATGTCTCGTAACTTTTTAATCGGGTAGGTGAAACACAGTATTTTTCTTGGAAATACGCTTCTCTAGACTCCATTGTTGAGGACATGTTTGAGCCATATAGCTTGTTAAGTTCTTTGTTAACTTCATTAAACTGCCCAGGATAAGCTTCATTTCGCTTCGCCATGTCCACAAGACTTCGACTAGAATAATAGCTTGAGAGATCTTTATAGAACTCAAGCTCCTGGCCTCTGCGTTTGACGATAGATGGCATATCAAGATCATCTTTTGAACCGAACATACAAAGTTGCATAGCAGTTTGCATCAAGGCCCACTGGCTAGTGTATTGCTCTTCGAATAATCGGTATGGCGAAGCAACCCCAACAAAATACGCTGAGACATCACGCCCTTCAGCCAAATAGTCGTCAATTGCCATGATGCACGCAGCTTCGTCAGGAGGTAATGTACTTTTTATCTCCGCAGCGGATGCCACAGGTTTCACTTCTAGATCTGGATACTCACTATCTAGCGAAGTGAGGACACTGCTGTTAGCAAAGCGATGATCATTAATCACACTATCTTCTATATCCGCCACTTGAGATAACAGTTCAATATCACCAACATCAGAGGCCTCTGGCAGCTTTAGTGCCCGAGTCGACATAAACTGGCCATTTTTCGTTTCGCCAGCACGAACTCTTTCATAGCTTTCCCAGCTCCAGCGGTGCTTTGAAAACACACATGATATGGCGGTTTTTGTCGGGTAGGTAATGTAGGGCTTGGCTTCTTGTGCCTGACCACGACTCTCTTTGCCTAGTTCAGGGTCTTCACTTTCACTCATCAGATACTGAGTAAAATTCACCCCTTGAACCTCGTATTCGTCGAGCTCTTTAGTCATGTGGTCATAAACATATAACCAACCGTCTCTTAGCTGCCTCAGCGTATAGCCTAAACCTGAATCTGAACTGTATTTTGTTGAACCTTTACCCTTCCAGCCCTCAGGCAGCCCATATGGTTTGGTTGCGGGCTCTGCCTCTGGATCGTCGATTTCGTCGATGGCGTAACGCACAGGAACAATATTGATCGTCTCCCCTTCTACCTCTTTTTTCTTCAGGTTGAGCTTTTCTGCGGGCACGTCTTGTTCAGGTGGCTCAATTTTTTCAGTTCCACCTTCCCAGAACATGCTGTGCTCAGGCGGAGAACCTGCCAAATCATCCGAGGGGATATCAGATTTCTGGTTCAATGACGCCAATGTGCCATCTTGGTCGTACGCCGAAACAGCGTCATCATGACTAAAAGGTTGATTATTCCAAAACATGGATGTCTTAGGGGGAAGGGGGTTATGGTTACTCATGCTTACACCAGACGAAGAAAATATCGGATTAAAGCAAATGTCATACCAAATATTTTTTAATTAAAATTCAATAAGTTAATTTTTCCGCTGTCCTCCGTGACACAATATTTCGTTAAATCGTACAATAAATGGTTTTTTCTCACCATTTTTTGTGTCGTCCACTAACCAAACTTCTTCGCCACTTCAGCCGCTTTACTACCTAGCTCAGCAAAGTTGGCGGTCCCTTTTTCCATGATTTTCTGTGCTTGTTCAATCACCTGCACGTATTTGGGATCACCAGTGGCAAGAAGTTCAGACAAAGCAACACCGATAGCGGTGGTACTAATGGTGTTGAGATTGCGCAGGTTGTCAGCCGCATCTTGCACGGCAATGGCAGTGGATTGAGCGACCGATTGTTTGGCCTTGTCAGTCGTGCTCTCATTCGACATTGGCGGTTATCCGTTAGCCGCCTTTTTTGAGGATCAATGCACATGCCGTCGAGGTCGAAGCATTACTGATGGCTTGCATACCTTGCTGTATGGTGACGGCATTTTGCATATGCAGACCCATAGTGTCTGACATGGCTGACTCCGTCAGTTGATCGATCATCTCTGATACTTGTTTAAGATCTTCAGCACCCTTCTTGTCACTCATGATTCACTCCTAAAACAAAAGGCCAATGTCATAATTGAATTGGCCGTTGGGTCAACTGGTACGGTTGGCAAGAAAATCAAAGCGCAATAACGTTATTCTTCGTCTTTTTCGACGATTGCTTCTGTAGCTCGCCCGAGTACCGCTGTTCCAATCGCTGTCAGTGCGTTAACGCCCTGCACCGTCGCAGCCTGCATACCAATATTGGCCTGCTGCTGTGCTGATGTCGCATTATTGTTCAGGTTCGACATCGCTAAGCCCATAGAGGTAAACAAATTACCCATTGCATTAGCCGGTGATCCCGCCAGTACTTGAGTATTGGTTTGAGTTACGGAGTCTGTGATCTGCTCGTTGACTTTTTTCGGCATGATAACCTCACTTATTGAATTTCATTTGGAAGCAGCTCCTGCAGCTGCTGATTGATTTTGCTGATTTCTTGCTCAAGTTGACCCTCAATATTATCCAGCATGCCTGTGACTGCATTTTCCACTTCATCGATAGACTCTTTTACCTGACCGGAGCCAAAGCGCTTCTGCGAGTCAGCAATAAGCTTCTGAACATCCTGCTGTTGCTGCGCGGTAAAGGACTCAATCTGTTTAAGCTGTTCATTGACATCAAACTTGATTGGATCATTGCTGGCCATCACTCGCCCCTTTATCTCTCTTCAGAAAGCGCAGCAAACTGAATGAACGCTTCTTCTCTTCATCGCCTTCTTGAATGTCTTCCGAGCCACCTTCTTCTCTACCCAGTCGGTGACTGGCATCAACAAAAATGGCGGGCTCGGTTTTAGGCTCCACTTTCGCCTCAACCGTCGGTCGAGTCTGAGTCTGGAGCAATCGGGCACAGGCGTTGGTTACCGATGCCGCGGTGGTCATTTGTGATTGCTGTTGGGTGCTAACCGCGTTATGCATAGACAAACCCAGCGTATCAGCCAAAGTGGTTTCCAACAGGCTGGTCGGCTGTGACGAAAACCCCTGCAGCGTATTAAATTGGTCAATCGTATTTTGCGAGAGCTCTTGTTCGAACTCATTTTCGAATCTTGTATCCTGCTCTTTCATGTTCACTCCTTGCGATGCCTTCAACAGGCGCTGAAACGGATGCTGAACTCACAAACCTGAAATGGAAATGAGAAGAACAGCGATATCTACTGAGAGCGGTCGTGCAGCACTGTTGCGACTTTTTCGCCTACCACACCAAAGTTCTCGGCGCCATTTGTCACCACTTTTTGCGCTTGGTTGATGATGTCCATGTATTTAGGATCCCCAGTTTCCAATAGCTGACTGAGTGCTGTACCAATGGCCGTGGTACTCAATGTGTTCAGGTTGCGCAGATTATCTGTTGCGTCCGCAAGTGCCATGGCAGTGGATTGCGCCACAGATTGATTCGCAGCATGGAATGCTGACTCTGCCTGCTCAGGGGGTGTGTTTACCGTTTTCATTCACATCTCCTTCAAAGACACCTTTGCCAGCCACTAGACTGACAAAGGTGCGTACGGCATTACGAGTCTTTTTCGATGATGCCTTCTGCGCTTCGGCCAACAACCGAAGAGCCGATTGACATAAGCGAGTTAACGCCTTGGACAGTCGCAGCCTGCATTGTGATTTGTGCTTGTTGCTGACCGCTTGTCGCGTTATGAGCAGCAGTGCCTAACGCTTGGCTGGTAGACATTAGCAAGTTACCCATTGCCATTGCCGGAGTTTCACCAACCACTTTTGTGTTCACCTGTGTTACTGAGTCTGTTACTTGTTCATTAACTGGCATTGTTTCGTTCCTTATTTGTTGTTAACAATTAGTTTTTCCAACTTGGCTATCAATTAGCCTTTTTCGATGATGCCTTCAGCACCACGGCCAATGACCGAAGAACCGATTGCCATCAAAGAGTTCACACCTTGTACTGTTGCAGCCTGCATAGTGATTTGTGCTTGCTGCTGTGCAGCCGTCGCGTTGTGAGCAGCATTACTCAAAGCGTGGCTGGTAGACATCAACAGGTTGCCCATGGCCATAGCGGGTGTTTCACCAACCACTTTCGTGTTCACCTGTGTTACTGAGTCTGTTACTTGTTCATTAACTGGCATAATTTGCTCCTAATTTCAGTTAATTAGCTTGCGCTAGGTTCTAGGATGAGTTCGACACTACGGCCAATAACCGCGGTACCTGTAGCGAGTAAAGAATTCACTCCCTGCACTGTCGAAGACTGATGGACCAAAGTGGCTTGCTGGTTTGCCCCTGTACTGTTGAGAGCAGAGATGCCCATTGCCTGACTGGTTGAAAGCAACAGGTTTCCACCCGCAACAGCAGGGGTGTCGCCCACTACTTCGGTGTTTACTTGCGTCACAGAATCAGTGACCGCATCATTTACTGGCATATCAAATGCTCCTTTGCTGGTTAAGAAGCGCAGCATTGCACTTCAAAACTGACTAAGATCCTTTTGCTGCAATGGAATAAATCAACCCGGAACCTAACGCCGTATTAGTGACCACTATGGTCTGAATTTGCTGCTGAGCGTGTGTGGCATTTTGTGAAGCTTTCCCTAACGAATCGGCCACCATATTGAGATACATATTGCGCGATGTAGTCGGGGTAAATTGACTCAGCATTTTCTCGATGTTGATTTCCATTGCAGAGGCTCTTGAAGTTCGTCTCTATGCTTTCCATATTAGGAAGAAGTCCGCTGTATAACTTGGTCAAATCCCTCAAGAATTGCGGCCTTTTCACCAACTTAGGTCGCGTTAGAAAAGCGTACTTTGTCTCTTTCTTTTTGACGGTACTGGCGAGGTGTGCAGCCAACATTACGCTTGAACATTTTCTCGAAGTGGCTCAGATCACCGAACCCAGATTGCAAACACACTTCTGTCACTTTCATCATTGGTGATTCATCAATCATCTGCTTGGCATAGCGGATACGAACTTTCACCAATAGCGACTTGAACGAAAATCCAATGTGCTGTCGGAATAGATAAGACAGGTGAGATTGACTGGTATACGCCGAATTGGAGAGATCAGCGAGAGTCAGCTCTTCAGTGAAGTTGTTACTCATATAATTGAGCGCTTTGAGTAACCCAGGATGGAGGTGGCGAAAACCGCTAAACTCTTGGCTTAGCACAGCTTCAACAATATCGAAGGTTTCACTTTCTGGAAAAAGATCGAGATTTTGAATATCTGTGACATCAATGTCGTTACCACAGCAGGAAGCCAACGTCACAACAACGCGCTGTAACTGCTCAACATTCCCCGGCCAGTGATATTTATGCAGCAGTTGAATCGCTTCAGGAGTAAATCGGGTTGTAGTGAAAGACTGGATCTTGTTGAGGATGTGATCAATATGATTAGAAAGGTCTTGCTTCCGTTCTCTAACAGGGGGGATATGGAGTTCTAAATGAGGAATTTCTGTACCGAGTAATTTGGCGAGAAATTGCCGATTCCCTCCAGCACTATTCAGTGACTCTGTACAGGAAATGATCAACTGGACTTTTTTTTCGGCCAAACTGCGTTGAAACTCCTCTTGGCTGAATAAAGTGGTCAAGTAGTCTTTCTTCTCTTGTGGTAGAACATCCACTTCTGACAAATATAAAGTGCCTTGTTTCGCTTGATTCAGGCTACTTTCCAGATACGCTTTAAACTGCGATTGATTGTGGATAGTCGGCGGAATAAGAATGAAGCGCCCTTTACCTTCCGGTCTATTAAGATGGATAAGAGAAGCAATGGAACGCTTTTCGGTACCACTTTCTCCGCTAATAAACACTGGATAGCTGGTTCGCGCAGCAAACTCAATCTGACTTTGAATTCTCTGTATTGAAGGGGATAAGCCTAGCAGAGGGTAATCTGCTCCACTTCTATTTACAGAATGATGTGGAAATGAATTGTAGTTATTAAGTACCGCAGGATGGCCTTTTAAAACCGTACCTGTATTGGCATAGCTCAGCTCTGACATTGTAATTATTCCTTTATTTAAATGTAGTCTCAGACGTCGAGCTTCTATGCTAAGGGGAACCCTCCTAGGTAAATTGGTGTTATTAGCTAAATTCGCGGCCAAAGCAATGAGAAACTCGTTGAATATGAGGTAGCTAGCATTTACAAAGGCATAGTGAATGCGTTAACAGGGGTAATCAATGCCTGACAAGCAGGGAGTAGATAGCGGCAAAAAAACTGGGATTATTGTCGAAAAATGATGAGAGCTGTGGCCAGTGTGACAACTTCGATAGTGCATAAACATTGATTATCTATGCAAAGATAGAGTCATCCGACCTCTATATGCATCTAATTTCTCAAGTAATGAGAATGACCTATTTTTTAACACCCAACACTTCAAACGTTAAATTTGAAAACATTCAGATAAAACAACCTGCCAATTTTGTTACCACAGGGTTAAACATCAATATGATCCAGTGATAAAGATCACATCTACAAATCTATCAGCGCATTTTATTTTCTTTTTTTTCACTTCGGCTGATAACCTCCTGCACGCCTTGAAGTGAACTCAAGGTGCATAACTATAAGGAGTGTTCACTATGAATACCAAGAAACCGATGTCGCTAACCAGCCGCGTTATTCTCGGCATGTTAGCAGGTATCTTGACAGGGTTTGCGATTCGCAGCCTCTTTGCCGACAACGGATTTGTCGACACATACATCGTCAATGGACTGTTTGAAGTTGGTGGCCAGATATTTGTCGCCAGCTTAAAAATGCTTGTTGTTCCACTGGTGTTTGTTTCACTGGTTTGCGGAACAAGCTCACTAAAAGACCTCTCCACTTTAGGTCGAATGGGTGGTAAAACACTCGCTTTCTATATTGCGACAACTGCTGTTGCGATCACACTTGCTTTAACGATGGGTAACCTATTCCAACCAGGTGCTGGTGCCGATCTCACTGCCGCTAGCTCGTTTAAATCGGCAGAAGCCCCTTCTTTGGGTCAGGTCATCATCGACATGTTCCCAACCAACCCAATCAGCGCAATGGCCGAAGGGAAAACACTTCAGGTTATCGTATTTGCCGTGCTGTTTGGCATCGCGATCAGTGCTGCGGGTAAACCGGGTGAGCGTATTGCCGCTGTATTTGCAGACCTTAACGAAGTGATCATGAAGCTGGTTGCGCTACTAATGAACCTAGCCCCTTACGGTGTGTTCTTCCTGATGGCGAAGCTATTCACAGGCCTAGGGTTGGGTGCAATTCTAAACCTAGCGGAATACTTCGTTGTTCTAGCAGGTACACTTGTGCTTCACGGTCTGGTTACCTACAGTGTGATGCTGAAAGGCTTTACTGGTCTTAGCCCAATCACCTTCCTGAAGAAAATGGAAGATGCCATCATGTTCGCTTTCTCCACCGCGTCTTCTAATGCGACAATTCCTGTCACAATGGAAACGGCGAAGAATCGCATGGGTGTAGAGAACCGTGTTTCTTCATTCACCGTTCCTCTAGGTGCGACCGTGAACATGGACGGTACAGCGATCATGCAAGGTGTCGCAACCGCCTTTATCGCTCAAGCCTTCAATATTGATCTCACCATGGGTGATTACCTGATGGTGATCCTAACGGCAACACTGGCATCTATTGGTACTGCTGGAGTTCCGGGTGTTGGGCTGGTAATGCTGGCGATGGTACTCAACCAAGTCGGCCTCCCACTGGAAGGTATCGCTCTTATCATGGGTGTTGACCGTCTACTAGACATGATCCGTACTGCCGTAAACATCACAGGTGATAGTGCAGTGACCGTCATTGTTGCCAAGTCGGAAGGGGCTCTGGATGAGTCACGCTTCAACGATCCAATGGCCGGCGTGAAAGAAGAAGAAGTGAATCTGAAAAAAGCAGGCGCTTAATTTTCTTACTCACTAATAATAATGCCCTGTGCTGACGCATAGGGCATTTTTTTGCACCACTCGTTAGAATTTAAATTTAGCCACCAGCTGGCTGAGAGAATTCACATTGTCTTTCAGATCGGCACAATGATGGGAGGTTTGATTCACCATCTCAGTGTTGCTGCGTGCCACATCAGCAATACTCGAAACATGCGGAGCAATTTCATTGATAACCTGAGACTGCTCATTGGTCGCCGTGGCGGTCTGGCTACTCAGTTGGTGAATCTCGTCCACAAACTGATTGATAGACTCTAAGTGCTTCTCAGAAGCCTGAGCGGCGGTTAAACACGCTTTACCGGTACTGTGACTCTGGCCAACTTCTTTCACCACCGTATCGCTGAGGCCCTGAAGATTTTCGATAATGGTGCGAATTTCACTGGCTGAATCCTGCGTGCGTGACGCTAATGTGCGCACTTCGTCCGCTACCACAGCAAACCCTCTCCCCTGATCTCCCGCACGAGCTGCTTCTATCGCCGCATTGAGTGCCAGCAAATTGGTTTGCTCCGACACGCCGCTGATCACATCCAGTACCGTATCAATGGCGTTGATATCATTAGAGAGCTTTTCAATACTCTGACTACTCTGATCCAACTGTCGACTCATCGCTTCGGTATGAGAAAATGTGTCACTGACCGATGACAAACCATGTTTCACTTCTACTGTCGCTTGCTGCACATTGTCTGACGTATTGTTGGCATTGCTGGCGATCTCTTCCGAGCTAGCGCTCATTTCATGGATCGCTGTCGCGACTTGGTCAATGTTCTGCTCCTGCCCTTGGATCTGATGTTTCATCTCACTGGCTTGAGAATCAATATGATCAATGGTTGCCACCAAATCAGCACGCGAGCGATCGATCTCTTGCAAGACATTGCCCATATAAGCAACAAACTGGTTGTAACCACGGGCAATGCTGCCGACTTCATCATTGCGGCTTTCGTCCAGCCTTTGCGTCAGGTCACCACCACCGCCGCCTATTTCCAGCAGCAAGTCTGCTGTGGTCGACAGAGGTTTAAGCAAAGCATTCGTCATATAAGCACTAATGACAATAAAGAGTAAGGCCACTACCACACCGATGTAAGTCATGGTTTGAATAAACTGATTCAGCTCCGCCAGCACTTCACTTTGAGGCTGAAGAGAAACCAGTGTCCAACCGAGCTCTGGTAAGGCAATAAACCCGACAATCATGGCGCTGCCGTTCACTTCAGCTTCAATAATGTGTGAGTCTGTGTCACTGAGTTTACCCAGCTCCGCTGCCAATTCTCGCAACTGTAAGTCGTTGAGTGATTTACCAACTAGATTGGCATCTGCGTGAATTTTCACTACTCCTTGATTGTCGACCAGCATCAGTTGACCTTTCTCACCCAGTGAGTAGTTGGCGACGGTTTTCCCCATATTTTGTAGCGACAAGCCAATCCCGGTAACACCAATACGCTTGCCTTGTTGCATCACCACATGGTTAACAAACACAGTCGCTACACCAGTAGAGTCATCGACATCAATCGATAGCTCGACTTTCTTGCCACTGGCGAGAAAGCCATAAAACCATTGGTCATCATTAGACTGCGCCGACATGTCTTTCAATTTGCCGGTCGGAATGTAGTAGCTACTATCAACGGTATTAACGTAGAACGCCGTCAGTGCACCGAACTGTTGCTTGATACGGCTAAGGATGTCGACGATTTGTGCACTGCCTTCTCCGGTAAATTCGGTCAGCTGGGAAAGCTCTGACATCACATCTGCGATAACCAGCGGTTTCTCCAGCTCAAGCTTAATTTTGTTACTCACTTCTCCCAACGAAGCCGGAAGCTGCTGTGAATAGGTTTGGTCGAGAATGATCTTACGACCTTGGCTCACGGTGGTACTGATCAGTACGATGATCACCAGAACCACTGCCAATACTGTCGCCAGTATGGTTTTGTGTCTGATGCTGATGGCTAATTTCGTCACATCTAAATCCTTTTATAATTGACCAATGTAGGGCGCATCTAATGAGCCCGTGAAAAGAGAAAGAAGGTAGAAATGTCGCTCTCAGCCTTTCATTTACAACTAATGCGTTACCTATCAATAGTAAACGTAGCACAGCCGAAATTTCTGCATGCGTTGATTGAAGATAAACATCACAACTTCAACAACCTTGCATTTCTTGCTTCTTAACACCTATAAAAAACCCCGGAACACGTTCCGGGGAAAGGGAAATACACTGTCTGGAGACAGCTGGGAATGAGGAGTCTATGTCAGCCTGAACATAGGATGACAGGAAGTCAGGCTGACACTCAGTCCCGCAAGGACAGTTATTGGATAACTGCACCTTGTTCCACCCAAACTCCGATAAGGGATCGTTCCTCATCAGTCATCTGAGTAAGGTTGCCCAGCGGCATCACTTTAGTCGCAACGGACTGAGAAATGATGCGTGGAACATTAGTTAAGATCTCTTCAGGGGTATCCAGTACCACTCCGGCTGGCGCAACCGCAAATGCTGCGTGCGTTGGCGTGGCAGAGTGACATACAGAGCAGCGCTCCTGAATGACCTTGTTCACTTCGGCAAAGCTGACACCACCTGTTGCAGGTGCTGCTTGCTCCTGAGGAGCCTGCTCATTGGTTGATGCCGATGCGGTTTCACTTGCTTCTGTTGTTGCGGCTTCAGCAACAGGTGCAGCCTGCTGTTGTACGACCGGTGCTTTCGCCACTGGCGCCGCTGGTCGGCTCGCATAAGGAGAAGTCACAAACGCCAACGTGATCATACCCAACGCCGCCACAGGGATCGTCCAAGCAAATTTCTGACTGCCATGACGTGTGTTGAAGTAGTGTCGTACTAGGATACTGAAGATCGCCAGACCTGCTAGAATCGCCCAGTTGTACTCCGAACCGTAAGTGCTCGGGAAGTGGTTACTGATCATGATGAACAGAACAGGCAATGTTAGATAGTTATTGTGGCGAGAACGCAGTAAGCCTTTCGCTGGCAGTGCCGGATCCGGTTCGCGGTTTTCTTCAATCGCACTCACCAGATTGCGCTGCGCTGGCATAATAACGCGGAAAACGTTACCCACCATGATAGTACCTATGATGGCACCAACGTGGATGTAGGCACCACGACCACTGAAGACCTGAGCCAGTCCGTAGGTCGCACCAACAAGCAGCACAAACAGAACCAGTCCCAGCAACATTGGGGTTTTGCCTAAAGGCGAATCACACAAGAGATCGTAAATGAACCAGCCCGCGACTAACGCACCCACACCAATCGCAATAGCAGTGGTAGGTGACAGGCCAGAGCCCGGTGCAATCAGATAGATTTCTGCGTTGAGGTAATAAACAACTGCCAGTAGCAACACACCGGTAATCCAAGTGAAGTATGCTTCCCATTTAAACCAGTGCAGGTGCTCTGGCATTTCTGGTGGCGCAAGCTTGTACTTTTCAAGGTGGTAGATACCACCGCCATGAATTGCCCACAAGTCGCCTGACAGGCCAGTTTTCGGGTTAACGCGGTTTAGGTTGTTCTCCAACCAAACAAAGTAAAACGATGCGCCAATCCAGGCGATCCCGACTATCATGTGAACCCAGCGAATCGCCAGATTCAACCACTCCGTGATATGTGGATCCATAATAAACTCCTATTTACTGCCAGCGCTTTCCATCACAAGGGAACCCTGTGATGGGCAGTGCCAGCATTACAACGCTTGTTCCATGCGTTGCTCTTCATCCGTGCTGCTGTTGCCTGGAATATCTTCCAGATGCAGAGAAACCAAATCGGTGTCGAAAAACACTTCATCACAGTTATGCCCTTCACCACCTCGATCGACGATCAAAAACTGATCACGCTCGGTCAGCGCCAACACCGGATGGTGCCAAACACCTTTGTGGTAATTGACACCTTGTCGGCCATTGCTGATAAAGGCACGGCTTTGCGACAACTGCGGGTCATCTCCTTTCGGTGCAACAACAATTAAATAAGGTTGCCCAAGCAACGGAACAAAGGCCTGTGAGCCAAGCGGATGACGTTCCAGCATTTTTATCGTTAGAGGGTAACTCAGCGGCGTGGCCTGAAAGATACTGATGATGGCTTCACCACCTTGATCTTGCACGTCTGTGCTCGCTAGCTTGTGGTAACGACGGGTTGAGCCGTTATTGATCATAAAGTAGTCGCTGTTTTCGACTTCAATAACGTCTCCAAATTCTGCAAACGCCTCTTTGGTGAGTGGCTCTATTTTTAATCGGCGAATTCCATTGCTCATTGTGCTTCCCTCGCTTATTCCGCTTTAGTTCCAAATAAACGCAGGCGGCTAATACCACCATCCGGGAAGATATTCAGACGAACATGCGTCACAGCACCCAGTTCATTCACTTCAGAGACAAACTCATGAATGTCGTGTGCCTTGAGCTTCTGTGCTGGCAAAAGCTCACGCCAGAACAGGCTTTGTGTCGCCACCTGATCATCCGTGCCACCTTTAACGTAGGCCGCCTGAATAGAGCAGCTGTCTGGGAAGTTGCCTTTAAAGTGCGCTGTATCCACCACAACACGGTCAATATTACCGGCGTGCCCAAGTGCAACGATCACCCAGTCATTCCCCGGCGTGCGTCGACGTGCGGTTTCCCAGCCATCACCCATATTTTCACCTCGGCCAGGGCCAAGAATGTTTGATTTATTACCGTAGTGCTCGTCACTACATGCCAACGCACGACCGCCATTTTCAACAGCGGCTAAGTCTACTTTCTGCTGAGCATCAATGCGGTCCCAATCCACGCTTGGTCGGCCGTAAACACGAAGACGTGCAACACCGCCATCTGGATAGATGTTAAGACGTAAGTGAGTGAACACTTCGTCGCTTTCAATTTGCTCAAGGTGATGATGATCGCCTTGCAAGCTCATTGAAGGCAGAATTTCTTGCCATTCAGAGGCATCCGTTGGGTCACCATTAGGTGAATAACACGCATCGATGGATGCCGATGGTGGGAAGTTACCCGTAAAGAAAGAGGTATCGATATCAACGCCTGCAATCGTGCCAGCTAAGCCTAGACGAATCACACAATAGTCGTAGCCTTCGCCACGCTTACGGCGGCTTTCCCAGCCATCCATCCATTTTCCATTGTCGTCATAAACACCTTCCTTCCACTCCGGCGCTTCACGGCGTAAAAGGCGGCTTTTATCCGCAAAGAAATCATCGGTCGCGTAGATAGCTTGTGCGCCCAGTTTGTCATCAGCAAGGTTAATGTATTGTTCAAAATCTAAGGACATTTCCTTCATCCTTCCAATTAATCAAAAATAGGTTAAGTGAGTCAGTTATCTGCTCCTAAAGAGCGTTATTACGAGATAGTCGCCAGCTCAGTGACTTACATATCTCGTAGGCGAAACAAGGCAATCTTGTTGATTTCCTGAATCGCAGTAGCAAACTCAGTTTCACTATCATTTCCTAATCGCATCTCGAACGACTCAAGAATTTGGTAACGATTGGCCCCTTTCACTGCCATGATGAAGGGAAAGTTGAAGCGACTTTTGTAGCTGTTGTTATAAGTGGTAAATTTCTCGAACTCTTCCGCAGAGCATTGATCAATGCCCGCCCCCGCTTGTTCAGCAGTAGAGGCGGCGGTCAGTTCCCCATTGACGGCTGCACGACCGGCTAGATCCGGGTGAGCGTTAATTAAATCCAATTGCTGTGCTTTCTCTGCACCCAGTAAAGTTTCAGCCATACGCTGATGCAGATGTTCAATCTTGTTATCGTCGACGCTCAGCCCTTTGTCATATACAGCTTCAGCGACCCATGGACTGTGCTCATACACATCACCAAAATGCGAGACAAATTCCGCGCGAGCCATCTCCGATGGTTTACAGGTACGAAATTCGATCATATTACTTCTCCTTTTTTGGTGTGTATGGGTGGTGTTCATGCCAGTGTCGAGCAATATCAATGCGGCGACATAGCCACACATCATCGTGCTGTTTTACATAATCAAGAAAGCGTTTGAGTGAGGCCAGACGGCCAGGTCGGCCAATCAATCGACAATGCAACCCAACCGACATCATCTTCGGTGCCACTTCACCCTCTTCATAGAGAGTGTCAAACGTGTCTTTCAGATACTGGAAAAATTGCTCGCCAGAGTTGAATCCCTGAGCGGTAGCAAAACGCATGTCGTTGACATCCAAAGTGTATGGGATCACCAGTTGCGGACGACCCGCTTCGGTGTGCCAATACGGCAAATCGTCATCATAGGCATCGGAGTCGTATAAGAATCCGCCTTCTTCCGCCACTAAACGACGGGTGTTTGGCCCAGTTCGACCGGTATACCAGCCAAGTGGTCTGCTACCTGTGATTGCTTTGATGATTTCAATCGCTTTTACCATGTGGTCACGCTCTTGTGACTCATCCATATACTGATAATCAATCCAGCGATAACCATGGCTGCAAATTTCATGACCCGCATGCACCATAGCCTTTGCTACATCCGGGTGTCGTTCAATCGCCATCGCCACCGCAAAAACAGTTAAGGGGATTTCGTATTCATCAAACAGGCGTAATACGCGCCATACGCCAGCACGACTACCATATTCATAGATAGATTCCATACTGATATGGCGCTCACCTTTGATCGGCTGAGCTGCTGGAATTTCAGATAGAAAAGCTTCGGACTCGTCATCTCCGTGCAACAGGCAGCGCTCACCGCCTTCTTCATAATTCAACACAAATGACACTGCGATACGAGCACCGCCCGGCCATTTGGGGTGGGGAGGATTTGCCCCATAGCCAACAAGATCTCGTGAATAATCCTTATCCATTCAGGCTCTCCTTAAAAAGCTCGGCGTGATGGCTACGCCACATCAACTTCATACATTCATTGTATACAATAAAATATCTTAATGTAAAGATTTTGTTGCTAAAGTTACTTTTTGTTAATATACCTATATTAATCAATATATTAGAAATCAATCCTGCCTAACCTCTAGCCGTCAACAGTTCACAAATTTGATTTTCTCAATTATTCTTTAATAACATTTTTATAACAACAAGCTTTACTATCCGAATATTTTGTGTACATATATAGGTATCCAACAAAGTTTTAAAACATCTTTGTATACAATTTAAGATCACTTCAAAGCTAAGGAGAGCGCGACGCGCGAACAGGAATTATGGGAAAACTAACCACACACGTATTGGATACAATGCATGGCCTGCCAGGAGCAGACATCAAAGTTGAACTGTTCCGAGTGGAAGATGACAACCTTACCAAGATTAAAACGGTTACCACCAACTTCGATGGCCGTACTGACTCGCCTGTATTAGAAGGCGAAGCTTTTGAGCTTGGTAAGTATCAGCTTGTTTTTCACGTTGCTGATTATTTCCGCAATAAGGATGTCGATCTCGGAGAGATTGCTTTCCTTGATGATGTTGTGATCCGTTTCGGGTTGAATGAAAAACACGCCCATTATCACGTTCCGTTATTGGTTTCCCCTTATAGCTTCTCGACCTATCGAGGCAGTTAACGCGAATACTCACCATCACCTAACAGCGTCATAACACTACTCAATCGGGAAAATTGAAGTTCGTCTGAGACAGAGACGTCCTGGCGAAGTGCGGTCTTCAATTAAGGAAACATCAAAATAAAAGGACTTGCTGACATGAATGAAAGCAAAGCAGAAGTGCTCAATACCGAAGGTCAACCTAGTGGCTTTTTAGAGCGTTTTTTCAAATTAAAAGCCCATGGAACCAGTGTCAAAAACGAAATGGTCGGGGGGATCACCACTTTTGCCACTATGGCGTACATCATTTTCGTCAACCCTCAGATCATGGCTGCTTCTGGAATGGATTCAGGCGCCGTATTCGTTGCCACCTGTATTGGTGCCGCCATCGGTTGTTTGCTGATGGGGCTGTTTGCCAACTGGCCTGTTGGCCTCGCGCCGGGTATGGGTCTCAACGCGTTTTTCTCGTTTACCGTCGTCAGTGAAATGGGCTACAGTTGGGAAGTCGCACTCGGTGCGGTGTTCCTCTCTGGTATCCTGTTTGTCGGGATGAGCTTCTATAAGATTCGTCAGTGGATCATCGAAAGTATCCCGGAAAGCTTGCGCTTCTCTATGACTGCCGGTGTCGGACTATTTCTCGGCCTGATTGGTCTTAAAACTGCAGGTATTGTCGTCGAAAACCCAGCAACTTTGGTCTCATTGGGCGATTTTACTAAACCAGATGCTATGCTCGCTGCCATTGCATTCCTGATCATCGCTGTGCTCAGCGAACGTAAAATCTTTGGTGCAGTTCTTATCGGCATTCTGAGTGTGACTCTGATCGGTATGATGCTAGGGCTGGTGCATTACAACGGCTTCTTCTCTGCACCACCAAGTATTGCGCCAACCTTTATGGCCATGGACATTTCTGGCGCATTTAACATCTCAATGGTAAGCGTGATTCTGGCCTTCTTGTTCGTCAACATGTTCGATACCGCTGGTACACTGATGGGTGTGGCAGAGCGAGCACACTTGATCAACAAGGAAACAGGTAAGATTGAAGGCTTAAGCAAAGCGCTCAAAGCCGACAGTATCTCTAGTGTGGCAGGTGCGTGTGTAGGTTGTCCTCCGGTCACTAGCTACGTTGAAAGCGCCGCTGGGGTGGCTGCGGGTGCTCGTACAGGTCTGTCTGCCATAGTGGTTGCTGTTCTTTTCCTCGCGGCCATATTCCTATCGCCTCTGGCGGGGATGATCCCATCATACGCGACAGCTGGCGCACTGATCTATGTGGCCTTTGTGATGATGAGCAGTATGCAGCACGTCGACTGGAAAGATTTCACCAATGGCGCTCCGGCTGCGATTACTGCACTGATGATGCCACTGACCTTCTCGATTGCTAACGGCATCGCGTTAGGCTTCATCACTTATACTGTGCTCAAAGTTGCCACGGGTAAAACCAAAGACGTATCTATCTCGATGTACATCCTGACAGTTATCTTCGTTGCTAAGCTGATTTACATCTAATCATCAATACCTTTATCCGTTCACCTGAGTACCTACTCAGGTGAAACATCCGTCGACCCTACGCAGTTTGTAGAAGTCTGTCACCTGTTGAGTGGAGCAATTGACCATTCAACGAGAGATAACCGAAACCGCCAACTCTCTCTGAGGTAAACAAATGAAACTTCTGTACACGCTTAACCAAAAACCGCCTCGTGGCATCACTTTACTCCTAGCACTCCAGCATATGCTGGCGTCGATTGGCGGCATCGTTGCCGTTCCCCTCATCGTCGGCGCCTCTATTGGGCTGCCCAACGAAGAAATTGTTTCTCTGATCAATGCTGCTTTGCTCGCTTCCGGTATCGTGACTATGGCCCAGTGCCTCGGCTTTGGCCCAATTGGCATTCGCTTACCCGTAGTGATGGGGTCCAGTTTTGCCTTTCTTGGCGTCGCTATTGCAATTGGCCGTGAAGGAGGAGTCGCTAGTATTATGGGCTCGGCGCTAGTCGGCTCACTGGTGGTGATTTTCGCCAGCTTTTATATGGACAAGGTACGCAAACTCTTCCCGACCGTGGTAAGCGGCGTAGTCGTCACCTTGATAGGTTTAACCATATTACCAGTCGCAATGAACTGGGTCGGTGATGCGCCTGCGGCTAGTGAAAACTTCGCGACACTACCCAAGCTTTTCCTCGCCATAGTGTCACTGGGCATTGTCGTCGCGGTATCAGTGTACTGTAAAGGGGCGGTAGCGGCATCAGCGATTGTAATAGGTCTCGCAGGTGGCTACATCGTTGCTCTTTCTATGGGCATGGTTAATCTGGATGACGTGTCAACTGCGGCTTGGGTCGGTGGCCCAGAACCGCTTAAATACGGTTTAAGCTTTCACGCCAGCGCGATTGTCAGCATGAGTTTGGTTTACATCGTCGTGATCGCAGAAGCCACAGGCGACTTCATGGCGCTCGCCAACAACTGTAATAAGCAAGTGTCAGGTAAAGACTTACAACGTGGCTTGCTTGGTGATGGCCTCGGCAGTACGCTTGCCGCAATTCTTACCGCGATGCCATTGGCTTCTTTCAGTCAAAACGTCGGTATTGTCGGCATTACGGGCGTTGCCAGCCGATTTGTCGTCGCCGCAACCGGTGGTTTGCTTATTCTCGGTGGACTCTTTCCGAAACTGGCTGCGATTGCCGTCACTATTCCTAAGCCGGTATTGGGCGGCGTCGGTTTTGTCATGTTCGGCATGATCGCTTACGCCGGGATTCGTATGCTGATCAAAGCTGCTGATACCAAACGTAATGCACTGGTGATTTGTGTTGGCCTTGCTTCTGGTCTGGCTGTGACGTTTGAGCCTCGTCTGCTGCAGCACTTACCCCATGATATAGCTAATTTCCTTCATTCAGGCATCACAACGGGCACCATCGCAACCGTTCTCCTGCACCAACTGTTACCGAAATCGAGCCGCAGAGAAGAGCGCGATGCTCTCAAAGAGAGTCGCGATCAAGTACAAGAAGAGCTAGCACAGTCTAAGAAAGAAGAGCAAACACCAGACGCACAAAGCCCGTTGAAAGCTCAGCAAGAATAACGACTGTTTTGGTTGCTCCTCTCTAGAAGCAACCAAAACACACTTAGCGTCAGACAAGTCTGGCAATAACTCAACCTAAAATCGAGCAAGACCCTCTCCCCTGAAATGGCTGAGATGGCTAAGGATTACTATGAATGGAAACCATCTGGATTAAGAATCCACTGGCAATTTACACTGCAAATCATCAAGACGCGCAAGGCGGCTTGGTGGTGCAGGGAAACAAAATTGTCGAACTTATCGCAAAAAACGAGACGCCGTCTCATCAGATAGATTACGTCGTCGACGCCTCGCACCATGTGGTGACCCCCGGCTTAATCAACGCCCACCATCACTTCTACCAGACCCTGACTCGCGCCTATCCTGATGCCTTGAACAAAGAATTGTTCCACTGGCTGCAAAGCCTGTACCCAGTGTGGGCGAATCTCGACGAAGAGATGATGAGTGTCGCGACTGAACTGGCACTGGTGGAACTGATGCTATCTGGCTGTACCACGGCATCCGATCATCACTACCTGCTGCCGAATGGGCTCGAACATGCGATTGATCTTCAGGTTGAAGCGGCGCAGAAACTCGGCGTACGAGCCATCTTTACCCGAGGTTCAATGAGCCTTGGTGAAGATGACGGAGGCCTTCCGCCTCGTCATACCATTCAGACGGAACAAGCAATTGTCGATGATAGCCAGCGCTTGATTCGCCAGTACCACCAGCATCACGATGGCGCCATGACGCAAATCGCCCTTGCGCCATGTTCACCTTTCTCAGTGACAACAGATCTGATGAAGGAAACTGCCTACATTGCGGCGCAAGAAAACGTCATGATGCACACGCATTTGTGTGAAACACTCGACGAAGAAGATTTCTGTTTGGAGAAATTCGGCCTGAGACCCGTCGATTACCTTGAAGACGTTGGTTGGCTGAATGATAGAACCTGGCTGGCACACGGTATTCATTTCAATCAAGAAGAGATCCGCCGTCTTGGCAAAGCAGGTGTGGGGATCAGCCATTGTCCGACATCGAACATGATGTTGGCATCGGGGATCTGCAAAAACAACGATTTGGAAGCCGCTGGCGTCAAAGTGGGTTTAGGTGTCGACGGTTCGGCATCCAACGACGGCTCCAACATGATTGCCGAAGTTCGCATGGCGATGTACTTGCAACGATTACAATACGGCTCAGCCAATGTCACCCATTTCGACGCCCTTCGCTGGGCAACACAAGGCTCTGCTCGTGCCATGGGGCGTAGCGACATCGGTGAGCTGGCCGTCGGAAAACAAGCCGATCTTGCTATGTTCAAGCTCGATGACATACGTTTTTCTGGCAGTCACGATCCGTTAGCCGCTCTGATCTTATGTGGCGCACAGCAAGCAGACCGTGTGATGGTCGCGGGCCACTGGCGCGTTCTCAATAGTGAAGTGATTGGTGTCGACTTGCATCAACTTCTCAACCGACATAAACACGCCGCCGCGCGTTTGGCGAAAAAAGCACTCGGTGAATAAACCTAATTCAGCCCTAGAATCACGCTGGGGCTTTTTATTCTTTCCCTCATAATTCGATCTTTCCCAACGAATAATTCAGGCGTTTTCATTACACTGATGTATCGAGTTTACACTGCAAATTATACAGGCATTCATACCCTGACGGGGTAGATACAGGATTCACTTCAGTATGGAAACACTCTCAATTGCGCAGGCTCAAAAGCTCGCGCTACTCTCTCAAGGTTTGCCACAAAGCCCAAAATCAGGCGGCGCGTTACAGAACACGCTTTCAACATTTGAGCGTATCGGTTATGTGCAAATCGACACTATCTCGGTCGTCCAGCGCGCCCACCATCATACCTTGTGGAGCCGCAATTCAAAGTATCAACCCAATCACCTCGATAAGCTGGTAAAAAATCGTTCTGTGTTTGAATACTGGTCTCATGCCGCCGCTTATTTACCCATGCGAGATTATCGCTTCACTCTGCCACGTAAACAGGCCATAAAATCCGGAGACCAGAATCATTGGTATCGCCGCGACAACCAGTTGATGAATGACATCATGAGTCGAATTGAGCACGAAGGGCCATTAATGGCAAAAGACTTTGAGTCTGCGGGGGTCAAAAAACAGGGCTGGGGAACCAAACCCACGAAGCAGGCGTTGGAGAATCTCTACATGCAAGGTGATCTAATGATCACTGAAAGGCGCAACTTCCATAAAGTGTATGACCTGACAGAACGAGTCCTGCCGCCAGGAATAGATACCTCAATGCCAAGCAATGAAGAATATGGGCGTTATCTGGTGATGAATTACCTCAGAGCGCATGGTTTTGGTCATCTGTCGGAAATCAATTACCTACTCAAAAACACTAAGCAGCTGGTCAGCAACACGATGAAGCAATTGTGCCAACAAGGTGAAATTTTCCCTTTTAAGGTCGACGGCCATACCTATTACACGTTCCACGGCGCGTTGGATTTGCTCGGTAAGCGCCTCAATCGCCAGAAGGCCAAAATACTCTCTCCGTTTGATAATCTACTGATCCAGAGAAAACGTGCTCAGAAAATTTTCAACTTCGATTATTTGCTTGAGTGCTATGTGCCAGCGGATAAACGCCAGTTTGGTTACTTCTGCCTACCTGTCATGTGGGATGGAAAGTTAGTCGCTCGTGTTGATTGCAAAGTAGACAAGCCAACCTCGACACTTCAGGCGCTAAGCTTACATATCGAACCCACACTGAGAAAGCGAGATGACTTTCACTCTGCCCTCGAACAAGAGCTGTCGGAGTTTGCCCAGTTCAATCAGTGTGAGCAGTTTAAAATCCAACAGATTCATGCTTAACCTTCAGATACAAACAAACCCCGACCAGTGTCTCTGGTCGGGGAATTGAGTTCACTCAAAGGCAGTGGTTAACTCAAATTAGAACACTTTTTTGATTGCGGCATCAGCGCATTCCACATCTAGGTGACCACCCGGTGCTCCACCTACACCAACTGCACCGATTAGGTTGCCATCAAGCTGAACAGGAACACCACCCGCTAAGAACAGCAAGTTGTCATCCATATTTTGCAAAGGCTGCATAATTGGCTTGTCAGCGATCAGCTTCATCAGGTTGCCTGACGGCTGTTTCATGCTGGTCACAGTAAAGGCTTTCTTGCGTGAACTGTCTAAGGTGTGGATGCCTGCACCATCTGAACGGAGTTGAGCCAGTACATTGCCCGACAGGTCAACCACTGTCGCTGATACTTTGTAGCCTTTCGCTTCACATTGATTAACGGCTTCTTTTGCCAGACTGAAAGCGGACTGAGACGAAATTTGCGTCACTGATACGGTGTGGCCTTTATCTGCGGCTGACGCATTGAAAGACATTGAAAGGAAGCCAAGAGACGCTGCTAGTACGCTAAGTTTGATAGTTTTCATGTTCACTCCTGTAAGGTAGACCTTGTTTGATTCGACAGGTACATCCTAACTAAGGCTCTATTACTGAAGACTTTCTCAATCATTACAAAGCTGTAATCTTGGTTAAATTCATGAAAGGTTGTTGGTAGAGTATGAAGGACTGTTTAGGGAGAGTGAGGAAATGGACAGCTGATGAAAATACTTTTGATTGAAGATGACACCCACATAGCACGCTTTCTTATCAATGGCTTTCAGCAGGAAGGCTGTACAATAACGCACGCCACCAATGGCGTTGACGGATTGCATGAAGCCATCAGCGAATCTTTCGATGTGATTGTGCTCGACATCATGTTGCCACAAAAAGATGGCTTTGAAGTCTTGGCTCAACTAAGAGGAGAAGGCCACGCAACACCGGTTCTCATCCTGAGCGCAAAACACTCTGTAGATGAAAGAGTCAAAGGGCTGCAATCTGGTGCCGATGATTATCTGGTCAAGCCGTTCGCTTTTCCGGAACTGCTGGCTCGCTGTCAGTCACTGGCCCGCCGAGGTCAACAGAACCCTGCGCAAAGTTATCAATTGAGCTACAGTGAGCTATCGCTGGACCTACTCAAACACTCACTTGAAAGAAATGGCGCCTCGATTCAACTCAATCAACGAGAATTCATGTTGATCAAGCTGATGCTGGAAAACCCTGAAACCGTCATTTCAAAAACCGCCATTCTTGAGCAAGTCTGGGGCCATCAGTTTGATCCGCAGACCAATGTGGTGGATGTACTGGTGTGTCGTTTACGCAGCAAAGTGGACAAAGGCTTTGATACCCCATTAATTCATACACTCAGAGGGGTTGGCTATGTCCTCAAGTCACAACATTGAGCAGGCACTGGCTAAGGCACGCAACACACTACTGATGCGGTTTATGGCGATCTTATTGCTGTGCCTGATACTGGTTGAAATAGTGGTTGGAGTGATGTTCTTCTTCGATTTATACCGCACCGAAAAGAAAATCCTCAACTCAATGGCCACTGAATACCAGCGTATTCTTACCTACGATTCAGCCGATCAACTGATTCACGTCATGACGGCCAATCCGCATCGCCTGATTGAAAACAATATCGCGGCTTTTTCTATTTCGAAAGAGCCTACGGCCAGCCCCAACTTTGTCGCTGGTGACAGCAACTTGCCAGCCGACATCCTACTCAATGATTACCTTACTGACGATAAATCTTGGTTTACGGCTTTCATTATTAACCCATATATGTCGCTGAAGATTGAAGGAGAAACGCTGGATTTTTGGTTAGTTCTCGACAATCAACCGCGTTACGCCATCGCCTACAAACAATGGCTGATGACTTTGTACGCCTTAATTGTGTTGGTTGCTATCACTACTTTGTTCACTCACCGCATTATTCGCAGCGCGATGTCACCACTGGTTACGCTCGGAGATTCGCTGGATAAGCTCAGCCAAGGCAAGTTAGAGATGACGGACAAACCAGCCGCCACACCGCAAGGGCTGAGCGTCATCAGTGCCAGTGTGCATGACGCTATCGCCCGATTGCATCATGTCACCACTACACTCAATACGACCGTCGATGCCATTGCTCATGATATCCGTACTCCCTTATCACGAATTACGCTCTCTTCACAATCCGCGCTGTTAGACAGCAAAGACCCCCAGCAGATGGAGCACGCTTTATCTGATTGCGCTGAATATGCAATGCAGGCCAGCAATATGCTGACCGCTCTAATGAAGCTCAACGATGAGGTCACCGGCAAACGTCAGCAACAAAGCACCTCAACCAATGTCTCTGAGGTGCTGAAAACCGTTGTGAGCTGGTATGAAGACGTAGCGGATGACAAGCAGATTCAATTGCAGGCAATAGCTGATGACAATCTCATCATTCAATCAGACCCAGAAAAACTCACACAGGCGCTGGTGAACTTGGTCGATAATGCAATTAAATACACCGGAACAGGCGGAAAAGTTGTTCTAAAAGCCGATAAAACCAGTGATCATCACGTTCAGATTCTTGTCTCAGATACAGGTATTGGTATCGACAAACAGTATCAGGATTTGATTTTCGAGCGGCTCTACCGCGTTGATGCGAGTCGCAGCAATATTGAAGGCTATGGACTGGGCCTATCACTTGCCGCAGCCATGGTTGATAACTTAGGTGGCAATATTCAACTGGTGTCTGAACCGAATCAAGGCAGTACGTTTACGATTACGTTGAGCGCGAACTCAAACAGTAATGGATAAAAAGGGGGACAAACGTCCCCCTTTTTAAATACCACACAGTTCATCGGCTGTAGCGCCACAGGCGGAATTTCACTAACAAATTCATTAAGATTCTAGAGGCGGAGCTTAGCTCATCAAACACTGGCCTGCGCAGTGGTGGCAATTCCATCTACATATGTGGCCTCATAGCAGTAAGGTTATATTCTAGCGCGGAGCTTACCAGCTTCGGGGTCGGCAGCTTTGGGTTTCTGCTGCTAGGCTGATGAACAGAGCCCTGATCGCGCAATTCATCACCAAGTGTCGTCTTATAAACCAACTCATCCGGGCTGCTTGGTTCATTATGACACAGGTACACTTTGGTCGAGTCTTTGAGTTCATATATCTTAGATAATGACTCAAATGTCGGGTCGCTATCTTTAGCCAAATCCCCTTCTCCAGAATGAAGATGTGAATCACCCACGAATAATGCATCACCAATTTTAAAGGTAAGATCAGATGGTGGATGGCCGGGAGTTTCTAATACTTCTATATGTGAATGGCCAAAATCCAGTTGTTCATTTTCCAACAGGAAGTGCTCAAAATGATAAAGATCGGTAAGTGACAGATCATCCTTGCAGCTAGCGTATACCTCTTTGACATGATCAGAAATGTAGATAGGCGCTTGTAGTACTTTACTGAGATAGAACGAACCCGACAAATGATCAGCATGAATATGTGTCTCAAGAATCGCGGTGACATGAAGTTGATTTTGTTTAACGTGCTCAATAATCTGCTGCGCGGATTCAAAGCTGATCTTACAGTTTTCCTCATCGTAATCAGCAACAGGATCTATCACTATCGCCTCATTAGTGTCCGAATCTGCCACCACATAACTCAAGCTGCCGGACTCAGGATGAAAAAAGTGCTGAATGTTCTGGGTTGTCATTATGCCCTCCCCTAAAGACCACTTTCACTGAACATGACTTTGAGTTTAGTCATTAATAGCCTTCAGCGAGAGGAACATTGGTCATTATTTGCCCCATGTTGGTGAAGTAGAAATAGAAAGAGGTCTTTCTAGTTAAGAATCAGGCCAGTACCAATTTGGAGATGAAAGAGGGTCTAAATCCGGAATGATCGTCTGGCCGAACTCCTTATCCAACTGGATTGCATGATATTCAGGGTGCTCAGCCAAAGCCGCAATCAAGCGAGGCGCATGTGACACAACCCAGACTTGAGTATTCTTTGCCGCGTGAGAAATTAGACGAGCTAAAGCAGGTAACAAATCTGGGTGAAGGCTGGTTTCTGGCTCATTAAGAATCATCAAGCTTGGTGGCCTAGGCGTAAGAAGAGCGGCCACCCACAGCAAGTAACGTAAAGTCCCATCTGACAACTCAGCTCCACTTAATGGCCTTAATAAACCATGCTGCGAAAACTCTAACGAGAATCGGCCATCAGCCTGATTAACGATGCGGAGAGTGGCACCGGGAAAGGCATAGTCGATGGCCTTGTAAAGCACCTCTTTGTCACCAATTTCGATAATGGTCTGTAAGGCTGCAGCCAGATCGCGACCATCATGATGCAAAACCGGAGTACGAGTTCCAAGCTGAGGCAGTCTTGCGGGGGCGTCTTTGTCGGTTCTGAAATGATCATAAAAGCGCCAGCCACGAATCGTTTCTCTCAGCATAAACGCCTCAGGCGTCGCCATTGGATCGGCGATTTGATCGAACAAGCTATGATAAGTAGCGATATGGCTTGAAATTACCTGCCATTTTCGTCCTTCACGCGCTTTGATCGCTGGCCCGTTTCGGTCTATCAACGCACTAGCTGGTCGATACAACGGGCCATTCCAAATACATTCACGTTTTATCTCTGGGTCAAAACCAAACATCGATGTCGTTGGTTTTGGCAAACCTAAAGAAATCGCATAACTGAACTCTTCTGTCGCAAAGCCAAGCTTGAGACGTTTGACCTTCTGCCTAACGGTGGCTTCAACGGCGTGTTCACCTCGCTTCATCGCATTGGTTATCTTTTCCGGCCCCGCCCAGAAAGTTGAATCTAGGCCACCTTCAGTCGCAAGCGCAGACACCACACCACCTTGCGCTGTATCCGCCAATAAACGAAGTGCTTTATACAAATTGGATTTGCCAGTGCCATTGGCTCCCGTGATCACATTCAATCTGCCTAGTGGAACAACCAGATTTAGGATCGAACGATAATTATTGATCGCCAATGCTGTAATCATATTTACATCTCGTTTGGGTGGGTTAATTATATATTAAAAATGTATTAGTCAGACGTTAACATTCACTTATCTATATGTCATGCTCCCCCCAGTATTGACGCCCCTCACAATGCTAAACCCCCTTTTTGTGAGACATCCAGCCAAAATTTTTTATTTTAGTTATTTAGAACGTTAAACCATTCATTTTAACTGGTTTTTTGGTGAGATTGATGTGCGCTTTATTTTATATTATTACCCATCTTTGTATGAGAATTCAGGGTGCGTCATGGGTGTTACAGTTTGTGCTAATGGGCTAAGCGTGGTCCATAAAGGATCGGGGGGTGAAGCCAATGCCACATTACCCGATGTTTGTTTAACCACAGTTGGTCCTTCCGTTGTTCCCATTCCATATGGTAACAATGCAAAATCAGCCGATCTTGTCGATGGAACCACGACTGTCTCTATGGATGGTGGCAACAGCATCGCTATCAAAGGCAGCAAGTTTGCAGTCAGTACAGGGGATGCAGGCGGTGACAAAAAAGGCGTGTCGTCTGGAACGATTGAGTCCGAAGCCGAATTTATCTCGGCTTCTCCGACTGTAACAATGGAAGGCATTGGAGTGTGTCGTCTGACAGACCAGATGACGATGAACAAAGCGAATACTATGTGTCTTGGCGGTGTACAGAACCCATCGGTATCTGTCACCGAAGATCAGGAAGGTACTTATACGCTGGATCTCACTTGCAAATACCCTAATGGCCAACCTTACGCTAACGCACCGTTTGAACTCAGAGAATCTGGTGGCGGCTCAATTGGTGGCGGGGTTTTAGACTCAACAGGTTGTGGCACCGTCGGCGGCTTACCACTAAAAGAATGTATCTTGGTGCTAAAAGAGACCACAGACACCTATACCCCAAACGCAACTCTACCTGTGAATGTTCCTACAGAAACCTACGAAGATTCTCATGACTTTTGTACTTTTGTTGCGGGGAGAAGAGCGCCGTTTTGGGAGGACAAAGTTGGTGTTTCCAATGACTGGGGCATCTTGCTCTCGCCTTCTTTTAGCGATGATGATTTCAAGGCTATGGTTTACGAACAAAGCCGAATCTTGTCACCCCATGTGGTCAGCAAAAACCATTCTAACGATTTCTCCGAGTCTTTCGTTTCATCCCTTTTCCATATTCAGGAAGATCTTGAATCACTAGAAAAGTACGAATCCCTGCTTGAACTCCTTTTCGAGAAAGTGCATGAGAACGGCGATATCCTGCGCATCCTATTCCAGGCCGATCTTCTGGAGCCACCTTCTGAGTTACTCGCTAAGCTTCGTTTGCTGGGTACAGGTAATACCATACAGCACCTTCAGATGGTTCTATGGACTCTTATCAATCAACAGCTTTGTGGCTTTATCGATGACTTGATTGCCGCGTTGGACACGCGCTTAGAGTTTATTCAAACCCAAGCCGAGGCTCGCTCTCTGACGGCAGTACAAGAAGGCGTTCAAGGGTACAGAGATGGTATGAAAGTGATGTCTCGATCTCTTCCTGATGTCTTCAGTGAAATCCTAACCCAGACTAACGATAAGCTTTTAACCATCTCAGGTATGGCGATTGGCACCATCGTTAATGTCACGGGTCAATCGGGCTTCGCGACGAATTCAGGTGAAATCAACGCTGTTGTCTACACCAAAGCCAACAACCTCAACCGTCCTTCTTTCATTGTTTTTGATGACGTTTTCTCAGATTAAGGTATGACCTCATGGATGCAGTTTTTCCTATAACACAAAGAAATGGTGAGCCCTATCATACGCTTAGTGATTTCACTAAACTTTTCGATCAAGTCAAAAGCGGGCGCTACCTTCTAGGGCAAGGTTATGGTTGGCACAGTGGTGTTCATTTAACATCCAAAATGGTGCCATGGGGCAAAGGGTTAAGACCAATCCAAGCAATGATGGATGGGAAAATTATCGCGTATCGTATTCACCCTGACTATCAAACCACCACATACAAAGACCAAGAACTCAAATACAGTAACAACTTCGTTCTACTGGAACATGAATACAAAAACCCAGAAAAGGATGACGAAGTCTTTAAACTGTACTCTCTCTACATGCACCTTGCTCCACCATCGGATATTGGGGCTAATTCATCGCTAACGACTCGCTATAAGTTGGTTGATGATGGGTGGAACGTGCGAACGTTTAAACTTGGTGGTGCTCCTGAAAGAGGGAAAGTGGAAAGCAAAGTCTCTATGTCAAGCGGCACGGTTTTGGAATATTTGCATGCAGAAGAGCAAGAAACCGTAGGGTTTGAAATTGGAGGCCACACTTATAAGATGATTAAGTGCCGTGTTGTTCAATTAGGTGACTCTCCTTCATCTAGCGAAAAGAAAATGAAAGGCAAAATCGTCTGGTTTGCTGCGGGTAAAGACAGCGATTTCGATATTCTTAACGACACCTCAGTGATGATCCCAGAGCCTGTCTCTGAACCAGAATGGATGTCTAAGGATGCCGCCTCGCTACGTGATGGCAGTGTCGTGACGCTGGGCCTCCCCTTACCACTCAATATCGACTTTGGCGCTATCGAAGTGAAAGCGGGGGATGAACTGGGCTATATGGGGCTTCACGAGTACAGTAACGATGCCCACGCCACCAAGAAAGAAGACAACCGAGTCCACATAGAGCTATTTTCCGTAGAAAAACCGCCTGAGTTTTTCTTAAAAAAGATTGCCCCAAAAAATGCAGAAGAAAGCCCTCTTATCATCATTGATGGCAGTGGAAGTGATGGCGCTCTGAGCGTATCCAATGCGTTCTATAGCCAACTGCTCGAAGAGCTATCCAAAGGTGAAGAGATTGATTTCTCGGTATTCAAACCAAGAGAAGCCAAAGTTTACTTAGAAAACAAACGTAAACACTTTGAGCGCGTTATCGCAAAGCACCCTTCTGACTGGTATACAGACGTCACTAAAGATAGCTATTCTATGATTCATCAACTCGCCAAAGAAGTGATGGATGAAAAGTACATGACAGGTTTTGTTTCTGAAAAGGACTATCTAGAGTCACCTTGGCGTAGTGAGGTCATGAACCATCACGACATGTTTTCACAGCATGAACGAGAAAGAGCGGATAAGTTTTCCTGGATGCAAGACACACAAAGCAAGATTACGCTCCCAGACGATAAAAGTGTCTGGCATTATTGGCCTTTTGTTACCCAAGCTGGAGAATCCAAGATAAAATGTGACCCGAGCCATTTGTTTTATACTGAAATATTGGTACACGAAGGCGATTATATAAACGATCCAGATGATGTAGGAGGACATACAAACAAAGGTGTCATACTAGATACTTGGAAAAGGTACTCTAAAAAGCTATTTGGTGTAGAGGCCAGCGTCGAAACTCTAAAAAATATCACAGACCAGCAAGCATACGCTATTTTCTTAGAAGGTTACTGGAAAAAATCCTATGCAGATCAGATTAATAGCTGCCCCGTAGCGTTTCAATTTGTAGATTTTTATTACAATGCGCCTCAGGGCTCTGCTGTGGTTTTACAAAGAGCCATAAATGCGTTGGGAGGTGATGTTGTCGAAGACTGGAATATGGGGCCTGGCACCTTAAAAGCGACAAATGAGCTCATATCCCAAGGAAAAGAAAAGGAGTTATATATCACGTTTCGAGAAAAGAGAATCGAATATTATAACTATAGAGCTGATAATGTACCAAACCAAGATAAGTTTAGAGAAGGTTGGTTGACCAGAGCACGCTCATTTAATTATTTTTAGGGTATACTAATGAATTTTATAAAGTCCATTTTCTTTGTCGTAATTTTTTCCCAAAGTGTTCATGCTGAAATATTAGGTCAATGGACAAGCGAAAAATCAAGTAGTACTTATTTTTTAAAAATTGAAAAAAATTCAAGTGAAAGATTAACACTTAAGTATTTTTTTACTTTTGATAACGGTAGAAAGATAAATGACCGGCTTGAAGCCGGACCACCAATAATATTAAACAAAATGGACACCAACTGTTACAAAGGCGAGACAACAGATCCGTTTTCTTCAAGCAATCCAAAGTTTATTATCTGCCAAGAGGACAACCTACTAGTTTGGTCAAAAATAAGTCAAATAGAATCATCTCCGTATACTCCAAATTATTTGGTTTTAAACAAGAAGATTGATTAACATTTTTCTGTCAAATTTAATTTTAACATATGATTCATAATTCCAGAAGATTGAAAATAGCGGTATTCTTGACACTATTTTCGTCAATAGCTAAAGCGGCTTTTATTGATGAGTTACGTATCTATCATTCCAATTACTCACCCTCAATTAAAAAAGAAAGGATAGTTTCTTATGTTCAAAAAAGTAACCCTTGTGTAACAGTTGAAATATTAGATAAAAAAGAAAAAAAAGAATATTGTAAACTGGATGATAGCGGGCTAGACCTATTAAATGATTACCCAACAATATATGTTACAAGTTTAAAAGTTAATTCAGGTAATGTAGATTTTGTTGTTGGGGCCCCATGGAATAGTCAAAAATGTACGATAGAAGTTTATAAACAAAAAATAACATGCAATCCTTTAGAACAGTGATATTTAGTTATGTATAAACTTTCATTAAGCAGACAAAAGTATTTGTACCTTCTGATTCTCGTTGGATTCCCAGCAGTTTCGGCTTTCAACGAACCAGAAAACGAACAACTCAAAGCCATCAATAATAATGAAAACATAAAGCTATTGGCAGAATTCAAGAATGTAGAGAACAATAAGAACCTAATAGAAGAGTATTTTCCAAAAAGAAAAGAAAAATTTTCCTTAATGATTAGCTCTTGGGAAGAGTATGCTGAGACAAAATGCAAATTTCATACTTATAATTCAGAAAATACTGATGCAGAGTTTGCTAACTTCTCTTCTTGTATGACAAATGAGTATAAAGAACTCAATACCTATCTCGAATCAGTGTTGAGTATGCCATAAAATTGAAATGTATAAGCTCAGATAAACTTTTGAAACTTAAAATGAAAAGAGCTATTTTTCTATCTTTACCTTTAATAGTACTTTCATCTACAGCAAGTGGATCTAAATTTCATAGCCAGTCACTTTGCTATAAAAATGAGTTAATATTATCCACAGTAATATTGGAAAATGACAATTTAGTCTCATTTTGCCTTAATGAGCAAGAGATTACGTACAGATACGGAAACATAAGTAACATAGAGTTGGTCTTTTCCCAAAATGAAATCTCTAAAAAAAACTTCTACTACGTCAATGACGTCTGGTGGTTCCGTTAATGATGAATCCATAGTTTTTTATATAGGGAAATACAAGTACCTATATAAGAATGTAACTTCAAATATAATACTAGCAGCAGAAAGAAAGGATCCAAGTGGCGAATGGAACAGAGTCTTTTTTAAGCGAGAAGATTTAAATCAGCGTGGGAGATATGAACCATTTCCAGATCCTAAATTTTTTAGCGAGATTTCTAGATCCGAGTATTGGAGTGGAGATTGGTAATTTAATTTTCAGTCAAGGACATAATACTAAACCCTTAGAGCAGCCACTGAAACCATGGAAAGACTACATCAACAAAAGCTGTAAAATAAATAACAAGTTATACAGCGAGAGCAAAGAATATTGCAAAAATAGATTGAATTTATATTATAAGGAAATATCGTTATGATTAGTAACGGTGTTAGAAAGAAACATTTGGTCGCCATAACTTTCACAATATTCATTTTTCCATCACCTATTTATATTCTTCGGGGTTGAAAAGGATGAAATCACTAGCTGTAGTCACTCTCATATCTAACTCAATAGTAAGTGAAAATTTTGATGGGTATTATGCATTAGAATGTGGGACTTTTCATGAGTCATTTGGGGAAGTATCAATTAAGAATGAAGAAGCAGTGATTGAAGTGGCCAGTAATCAAGTATATATCAAAGCCAAAGTCCTAAACCATGATGATAGTTATCACCTATATTACAGCTCGTCAGATATCGGGCTAGGAGGCTTTGATATACCATTTGACAAAATAGATGTTACATATCCAATTGCACAAATAAACCAAATAAGAAATGGAATCTCGTTTAATTGGTTTGGGTTAATCGATTCAGATGGAAAAAGGATTAATCTCCCTTTTTATTCCTTACCCATCGATAAAGGCATATTGAAACTACAAAAGTGTAATGAATAATGAAGTCAAACTATTTGATATTAGCAATATTTCAGTTAATTTTCATTAACTCATCTTTAGCTTTTGAAGATGAGCATTTTAATGCGAACTTTGCGAATTCATCATTCATGATAAAAACCAACCCTATTGATAATTCCCTGTTTATCTACAAGGGTAATAGTCTTGTTCTCAAAGCTAGTAACTTTACTATCGATGAGTATAGTACTTTAAAAGAAATAAAACCCAGCTCAGATGGATTCACCATAGTTAATAAAGGTAACAGTTTCTCTGGACAGTTTGAAATATACATATCGTATGAAAACAATGAATTTATAGTAAGAAGAACAAAATCTTATATAAGTTATGTATCAGATGGTATCTTTTCAATAACTAAAAAATGTCAGAAGAACACTAACATATTATTAGAGGGTGCATCGGTGTCTGACTTAGAACCTCTTTTGTTTCTGGAGAATGACAAAGGATTCAATAAATATTGTCACATCTATGTTGATTCTGAATATAATTTATCTTGGATTGAAAAAAGGTTTAAATTAAAAGAAGTACCTATAAGTAAAAACCTATTTATAAATTTGTATGCTCTATACCCTATAAAAAAGGAAAACCAAGTCCATTATAACAATATAGCTTATTATCTCTCTAAGGATGGATATCATAAATTTTCGATCGATATTTTAGAAAAACTAACAGCCATTGTTCCTAATAGAACTGTCGCCTACCTTAACCTTGCTGATTCGTATCAAGAATTAAAAAACCACAAACTTGCGAAAAGAAATTATTTGATTTATTACAACCTAATGAGGAAACATAATCAATCTAATAAAGTTCCTGAGAGAGTATATAATTATCTTGAAGTCGAAAACCTTAAAGATAGCATCGTAGAAAAATAAGCAAGCTATCTATGTGTAATGAAGGTAAAGAAGTATCAAAGCCATTTCCTCCCCATTTTGGAGCGAGATTTCAATAGTCATGAAAATAAAAAACACCCTAGTAGCATTCGCTATGGCCACTGCATTTCCCGCTTTCTCAATTGCCACATTGGTGACAGAACAAGGGGGTAGGATTGATATTTCCGCACAGGATCACGAGTACGCTCCCTACTTTCTGTCCATCACTACCGGAAGTAAGACCACCAAAGTAGACGAATATACTGTTGAAGGAGGACCGCCGATTTTCAACGGTATGGATGAGATATCCTTAAGAAACAACCCGTACCTTTTAGTCCAAATACTCTGGGACATAAACCACTTCGATATAAAAGGTACTCAATATACTTCTTATCTGTACAAGTTTGAAAATGGGTCACTGATACGTGAAAACAACATATCTCAGGGCAACAACTTAGAGGGTTTTTCTGGATACTACTCTGATGGCAGTACGAGCGAGTATAAATACGATACGTTACTTAAGGTCAAAAAATACCTGTTATCTACTTACGAACAATAAAAAGCGCCCCGCCCTTTCTCTGCTTACACAAACATGCCGGTATCGGATATCTCAGGCATAAAACCGTTATCGGCTTAGCAGATTCAGGAAGGAGCGCTTAACTCGTTAGATGGGTAGTGGAATCAGCTCCAGACCCAGAACACCACTGATGCTCATCACCACCAGCAGAGAGACTTTAAACACCGATTTCGACCATTGGACGTAATTGCTGTAGTCAACCTTGCGAAACGTCACCTGCGTCCACATGAAGCACACAACAGCGGTAACCGCTAGGTATTCATAGCCAGCCTCTCCCAATAGGAATAGAGCTAGTGAGACGGCACCAAAAGCCGCAACATATGCCTTCATATGGCGATGAGCTTTGTTGATGCCTTCTTTCACTGGCAAAACTGGAATGCCCGCGTCACGGTAATCTTGCATACGGAACATCGCAATCGCGTACGAGTGCGGCATTTGCCATAAGCAGAACATGGTAAACAGCAGAATGGCCTCAAGGCTGATGTAGTTTGTTACCGCCAGATAGCCCACCAGAGGTGGCACTGCACCGGAAATGCTACCCACCAGCGTGCCGTACACAGACGTACGCTTGTACCACATGGTGTAGAAAAACACGTAAAACACGTAGCCCAAAAGCACTACCACTGCCGACAGCGGATTGGCGAGCTGAAACAACAAGGCGGTCCCGCTGAGCAGCATCACCAAGGCATAGACAAAAGCAACATCGATATTGATATTACCTTTGACGGTTTCTCGATTCTGAGTGCGCTTCATCTTTTGGTCGATGTCTCGGTCAAAGATGTTGTTCACTACGCAGCCTGAAGCAATCACAAGTCCGACACCAGCGAGTGTCGCCAGTAACAAGTTCAGACTTGCGTGCTCTGTTTTTGCGGCAAGGAAAAACCCCGCCGCAACAGATATCAGATTGCCGAAAATGATGCCCGGTTTGGCAATAGACAAATAACTTTTCAGCATACTCTGGCCTACAGCTTCATGTTGACGTTCATGTTGTAGATGATCCACACCGAGCCAGCGATAAGAATCAAGACAACGATGGCAGTAAACATCAGTGACACTAGGTTCCAGCGACCATCGGAGGTTTTCACTTCCATATGCAGGAAGTACTTAAAGTGCACAAAGATTTGCACCAGAGCACAACCAAACAGAAGAACATATGTTGTCGTGTCAGGCAGCGATTGCGTCCACACAAAGTAGAACGGAATCACGGTCAAAATCAGAGATGCAACGAAACCTTTAACGTAATCCGATGCACCCGTTTCCAGATGTTGATCCATTACATTACCCCCAACAAGTAAACGATGGTGAAAACACAGATCCAAACAATGTCTAGGAAGTGCCAGAACAGGCTCAGGCAGTTAAAGCGCATCGCCATATTGTCGTTAAGACCTTTCGTCGACAGTTGGTGATAGCACACCGCCAGCCAGATAAGACCAAACGTCACGTGCAGGCCGTGAGTGCCCACCAGCGTGAAGAACGCTGAAAGAAATGCGCTCGCCTGTGGGCCGTAGCCCTCAGCAATCAAGTGATGGAACTCGTACACTTCCATGCCGATAAAGCCAAGCCCGAGCAAGAAAGTCACTTGCAACCAACGCTTTAAGCCCGCGACATCTTTGCGTTTCATCGCAATCATGCCAAAGCCAAACGTGATACTACTGAACAGCAGCAGCATGGTTTCAACGAACACAAACGGCAGTTCGAAAATATCTTTACCTGTCGGCCCGCTAATCGAGCCGCTTTCTAGTACTGCGTAAGTCGCAAACAGGGTCGCAAACAGTACGCAGTCACTCATCAGGTAAACCCAGAAACCAAACAGCTTGTTGCCGCTGGTGTCGTGGTGATCATGAGCGTGAGACGCGATGTTAGCTTGCATACGTCACCTCCAGAGCGTCTTTCTTATTATCATCTTGCACAGGTTTTTTATTTGCTTCTTCAAACTGAGCACGGCGCTCAGCTTCAATCGCTTTTATCTCTTCGACTTCGACGTAGTAGTCAACGTCATCGTTGTAGCTGTGTTGGATACAGGTGACGATGATGCCGACGAAACTCGCTGCTGCCAGCCACCAGATGTACCAAATCATCGCAAAACCAAATACCAGTGCCCATGCAGATACATAAATACCTGTCGGCGTGTTTTTCGGCATATGGATGCGTTCGTATTCCACTTCTTTGGTTGGGTCGAACTCACCGCTCTGCTTCTGATACCAGAATGCGTCCAGTTCGTCGCCTTTTGGTAAATGCGCGAAGTTGTAGAACGGCGGAGGTGAAGACGTCGCCCACTCAAACGTACGGCCACCCCATGGGTCACCTGTCAGATCACGATTCTGTTCGCGATCACGGATACTGACGTAAATCTGGATGAACTGGCATACGACGCCCATCGCAATCACAGCAGTACCTGCCGCCGCAACAGCCAATAGAGGGAAATACTCTGGGTTAATGTCTTGGCTCAAGCGACGAGTCATGCCCATGAAGCCCAGTGCGTACAGTGGTAGGAAAGCCATCAGGAAGCCGACAATCCAAAGATAGAATGCACGCTTGCCCCAAGCTTCGTTCATCGTGAAGCCAGTCGCTTTCGGGAACCAGTAAGTGATTGCCGCAAAGCAACCAAACACCACACCACCGATGATCACGTTATGGAAGTGCGCGATTAGGAATACTGAGTTATGAAGAACAAAGTCAGCCCCCGGAACCGCCATCAGTACGCCAGTCATACCACCGACTGAGAAGGTGATCAGGAAGCCCACCGTCCACATCATTGGTGTGGTAAAACGAATGCGGCCTTTGTACATGGTGAACAACCAGTTGAAAATCTTCACCCCGGTTGGGATGGAAATGATCATGGTTGCGATACCGAAGAAGGCGTTAACGTTCGCACCCGATCCCATAGTGAAGAAGTGGTGCAGCCATACAACAAACGCCAGAATAGTAATCACTACCGTTGCCCACACCAACGAGGTGTAACCAAACAATTTCTTGCGAGAGAAGGTTGCGGTCACTTCCGAGAACACACCAAAAATTGGCAGGATCAGGATGTACACCTCTGGGTGGCCCCATGCCCAAATCAAGTTGACGTACATCATCACGTTGCCGCCAAGATCATTGGTGAAGAAATGGAATCCGAGGTATCGATCCAGTGTCAGCAATGCAATCGTCACTGTCAGGATTGGGAACGAGATGATGATAAGGATGTTGGCACATAGAGACGCCCAAGTGAAAACTGGCATCTTCATCATTGGCATAGACGGAGTGCGCATACGCAGGATAGTGGCGAAGAAGTTCACACCCGTCAGCGTGGTACCGACACCGGATATCTGCAAGGCCCATATCCAATAATCGACCCCAACTCCTGGGCTAGCATCAATACCCGACAGAGGCGGATACGCTAACCAGCCAGTACGACCAAATTCACCTAAGCCTAGCGACATATTGGTCAGGATGACACCAACAATAAACAACCAGAAACTGAGGTTGTTCAGATACGGAAAGGCAACATCACGAGCACCAATCTGCAACGGAACAATGATGTTCATCAGGCCGATAACCAGAGGCATAGCGACGAAGAAAATCATGATCACACCGTGCGCGGTGAAAATCTGGTCATAATGATGAGGCGGTAGGTAACCCGCTTCTCCTGCAGAAGATAGCAGCTGCTGACTGCGCATCATCACCGCGTCGGCAAATCCGCGTATCAGCATCACCATCGCAACTGCGATGTACATAAAGCCAAGCTTTTTGTGGTCTACTGACGTAAACCATTCGTTCCACAGGTACTGCCATTTCCCTGCTTTGGTCACCGCGCCAACCACTGCCAAGCCAACCAGAGCAACAATCGCTAAGGTGATGACAATGATGGGTTCGTGGTATGGAATTGAATCGAGAGTTAATCTTCCAAACATTACGATTGTCCTTGGTTTTCAGGCAAACAGTTCATTGAACCAGGATGCTGGGTCACGACATCAGTAAACAAAAACGGCGGCACACTGGAGAACAGCGTCACTGGCTCAGCGACACTTGGCGCTGCCAGAGAGCGGAATTGCTCCCAGTCTTCGATGCGATCTGGGCTGGCTTTGACCTTCTGCACCCAGTTCAGGAATGCGGCGCGATCAGGCATAGCCGACGCAGTAAACTTCATCTGCGAGAAACCTTCGCCGCTATAGTTAGAAGCAAAACCTTTGTAATCGCCTTCATGGTTAGCAATCAGGTTGAGCTTGGTCACCATGCCCGGCATCGCGTAGATCTGCGTCCCGAGGCGTGGGATAAAGAACGCGTTCATAATGTTGTCTGACGTCAGTTTGAAATTGACCGGGACATCTTTCGGAAACACAACGTAGTTAACCGTTGCAATGTGTTCTTCCGGATAGATGAACAGCCATTTCCAATCAAGTGACACCACTTCAATCGTCATGGGTTTCACATCACTCACCAGAGGCTTAGACGGCTCCAGTTCGTGCGTTGAACGCCATGTAATGGTGGCAAGAATCGCGATGATGATGATAGGAATCGTCCAAACCACCACTTCAATCTTGGTCGAGTGAGCCCATTCAGGCGCGTACTCTTCGTCGGTGTTAGTTGCGCGGTATCGGTAGGCGAAGTAAATCGTCATCAGAATCACTGGGATCACAACGATCAACATCAGCAAAAGAGCGGTAATAATCAGCTCTTTTTCCTGGACACCAATAGCACCTTTCGGGTCAAGCAAAGCAGAATTACATCCTGAGAGCAGCAGAATGGCGGTCACCAAACTTCCCCTCGACAGGATGCGTTTATATCTTGAGGCTTCCATTAACTTTCTCGATGTTTGTCCGGTTGCAGGGCAATGCCTGAAGGCCGGTTGTTATAGTCATTAGAATGTTTATGTGTTGAGCATGTGCAGCATCGCAAAGCAAAGTGTGGGGTTATCAAATAAGCAATCCGGTTAAAACCATGCTGCTTATGCGGTTTAATTGTTACACTTTGAAATACAATGTTACATTCTGCGCATTATGCTTAGATCGAAATTGAAGCTCATCTGTCGAACTTGGAAACTAACCTTCCATTTATGAAATTGACGTATTGATCAATAGCCACTTATCGCCCACAACGCCGTTGACGTGCCACATAAGAAAGCCATGAAAGATAAGGGATAGTTGCCGACTAACAGTTCAATTGAGCAATAAGTCATTTGCTCGCCTTTAACTGACTAAACCGATCGATCTATAGATAGATAAATGTGATATTAATCACATTAAGGAATTCACGTAGTTTTTGATGGGTATTCACAAAAAGATCACTACTACGCGCAAAGCATTCACAGTGCAAATTAGATCAATACCCGCGAAGACAATGAATGAAATAAAACGTCAGATTTCAGCCCATTAGAAAAATATCCCCATCCAAACGAATGGGGAAAGAAGGGCCAGATTGATATAACACCAAATTATCGAAAGGTTCTCACGCCTCTAAACGAAATGCTCAATCAGACATACTGGTGCATCCACTTGGCACTGGTAATTGGCTGGAGTAAGAAGACCTGTTGATTGGCAACGCAGGTAACTAGCGAGATTATTAGAATGTTGATTGGCGACAATTAGCCAGTTGCCATCAGATGATAACGTAAAGTCTCGCGGAAACTGGCCCTGACAATCTTGCGCCGCTAACCACGAAGGTAATCCATCCACCAGCTCAAAAATGCTAATCGCATTCTGCTGACGACAAGAAACGTAAATAAAGCGCTCATCAGAAGACAGCTTGATCGCTGCTGCGGCCTCTCCTTTTGGCTGGCCGGGCAGTAAGTCGCACTGGTCTACCATACGCCAGTGGTTACCTTCCTTAGTCAGCGTAATCAGCGTTTCCGCTAGCTCGCATACAACGTAAGCCATGTCTTCATCACCATTCATCACCAGATGCCTAGGGCCACAGCCGGGAGGCAGTGACACGGTTTGATGAAGTTGGAACTGGTCACTTTGTGTATCAATGTCATAGAGATGCAGCGAATCACTGCCCAAATCGACCACAGCCAACTGAGGTGTGTGATTTAAAAACTGTACCTGATGAGCGTGCGGCGATTGCTGACGTTCACTGTTCGCTCCTTTGCCATCCACAAACAGGTCCGTGACAAGTTTGAGCGGCTTTCCATCGCCATCCAACATGTAGACATTCACATTTCCGGAACCATAATTGGCCACCGCCACATATCGCTGCTGGCAATCCACATCAATATGACAAGGGTAGTCACCTTCAATGGCCAACACGTCAGAGCGAGCATCCGACTGAAACACCAAAACAGCACTATCAGAACGGGAAACTTCAGAAAATGTATAGAGACCAGAGGAAATGTGAGTGAGGTAAGAGGGGTTGCGTATCACCATGGCATCATCAAGTCGCGTCAGCTCCCCCGAAGAAGTGTTGAGGCTTACTTGAGCTATGCCCTGGCTCTGACTTGGATCGTCGGTATAGGTACCAACATAAAAATGTAAGTGATTACTTGCTTTCATTATTGACCATATAAATAAAACATTAGACTCTTAATACATTGCCGCCAACACACGTTGACGGCAATGCCAAAAGTCAATGAGTTGGCCAGTTTGTGAAGTAGCGTCTTGATAACTAGGGCTAACGAAAGACAAGCCCGTCAAATTTTCTTGAGCTAAGCTCCAGAAAAAGCCACCCAATATAATTATAAACAATTGAAAAATATAATAATAACCAATGAAAGTGTAGTAAAAGCAACATCATTTTTAAACTTGTGACTTATATTCTCCAACCTTTATAACAAGGAGGATATTTTGAACAATCAGTCATTTTCTCTCAGCGTCGCTGCCCTAGCTTTGCTGGCCACAAGCCATGCTGCAGCCACAACGCTAGAAATTAACAATAAAAAAATCACCAATCTTGATGAAATATCAGTTAGCTATACTGGTGTAGAAGCAGAGGACCAAGGTGTAGAGTGGGTCGCCGTTTTTAAGGATGGCTCTGAGCCAGATGAGAATTACGGCAGCTGGTCATATTTATCGGAGGAATCAGGTAACATCACTTTGCCGCCTCAGCTTCCCGGAGACTATTATCTCACCTGTTTAGAAGGGTCTGACTATACCACTGAAAAATGCCAACGTGTGGCATTCAATGTCGAACAACGCCCTGTTTTAACAGTCACAGTAGAAGGCCTGCCAAAATACATTGATGGCATTTCAAACAACTTTGATCCTGATCTTCTTCCCACCACGACGAATTCAGTAATGCAGAATGTGACTATTTCGTACGATGGTCTCATCGGTGATGATACCTTAGAGGAAGTGACTGAAGGAGCCATAGAGCTGGGCATTAGCCAAGATGGCTACCGTTTTACAGGTTTAACTTCTGAGAAGTATGAAATTGTCTATGACCTCAATACTCAACTCTATGTTAATCGCTTGCCTCAAAAATCTCGTGATGAAATTCGAGTAGTGTCAGCAAATGTATGGCGGACTGACCTTTACGGTTGGGATGACAATAACTGGAATGGTTTACATATGGGCCGTGGGGGACAAGTAATAAGAACAATCTTAGAACTCGACGCTGATGTGGTTGGCATGCAGGAATACATGCATCCGGAAACAGAAGGACTCGACCCAGAGTTTATTGAGAGTCAACTTGAGTCCGAATCTGGGGAAGAATGGCATAGCTGTCATAACTATCGTATCGTCACAAAATTAGAGGTCGTTGCCGAACATAAACAAGGTTGCGAAGTCCTTTTACCTAATGGTAAGCCCTTCTACTTTGGTGAAGTACACCTAGGGTTAGACCCAGACTGGGCTAATCATTATGTACCTTACACTGCACACCAAGGTTGGAGCGAAGAAGAAATCGTTACAGCTGCTGCAGATAACTGGGGAGAAGGCAATGACAATATTATCTCAGAAAGTGCCATGATTGGTGACTCTATCCCTGCTTTCTTTGTCGGAGACTACAACGAACCAAGTCATAACGACTATACTCAGGCAGCTGCTGACTATGAAGCGCACAAACCACTCCGCGGAAAACGTATTCCTCTTGCCATTCCATCCATGCCAATGTCTAACATCATGCTCAATGATCTCGGGTATGTTGATACTTATGATGTAGCGCGTCAGAACCGCAATAAGGAATTAAACAACGATCTCCCAGCAGAAATTAACTTCCCTGGCGTTACTTGGGGTAATTATGGTGTGGCTGATGCTCATCGCATAGACTTTATTTATTATCGAGATGCAGTCTCTAACCCAATGAAGGTTAAAGATTCCTTTGTCATCGGCGGCCGTCCGGATCCAAATGCGGATTACCCATTTGCTAACGACCATGTCGAAATACCATACACTCCAGAAGTATGGCCTAGTGACCACCGATGGGTATTGACTTCGATGACATATGAAACAGAACAAGCGGAGTCTGGAGGGAGTACTGGGCCATTAACTTTATGCCTTATCACTTTCTTTGCGTTGTTTGGTCGCAGAGAATATAAGTCAGCTTTCTGATGGCTTCGCCTCTAATTAGCAGGATGTGGCTTGCCACATCCTGCTCTATAGCGCTCACTTTGACACAGAAACAAAGATTGGGTTTGAATAAAACCAAAGGTCATAATAGTTACGATCGTTGATGGCATTAAACTCTGACTGGGGGTCCGAAATATCAATATGCTCATCGGGGAGTGGATTACCAAACTCATCCGTTTCGTGAGGGGTATTAGGTGCCAAGTTAGTGCCACGTAAACGGAAGTATTGGTCTTCTTCAGCGGTAAAGCTAAACGTCATCGTTGCATAACCTTCGCTATCCACTGTCCAATCATCTTGAGTAAAACGCGCAATTACTTGCGTTGATGGGTTAACCGCTTGATCATATTCCGGAGTGCCCGGTTTTGCTCTTGGGTAAACATCGCCCGCAATCAAATCGACATGATGCACAACAGGCTTCATCCCCGCCGGCTCATTACTCCCAACTTCTTCCTCATAATTATTGGTTTCAGGGCTTTTGAAGCGGATGGTGATTGTCACTTCATCTCCCTGATTGACTGAAAGATCACCGCCCATATAGGCCACTTCTCGATCATGCATGGCGTTAAAGCTCAGTGCATCAATTAAATCACCATAGGTACTGAATGATCGACCTGATCGCAATGCTTCTAGAATACCCTTAATTCCCTGCTCAGCCGCATCTGGGATCCATAGGTGGGTTTTGGCATACTCACCCGGACGATAACCACTACTGTATTCCCCATGATCGGTTTTGAAGTGATAATCAGAGTTAGCAAAGTTCCAAATTCGACGTCCTTCTCCTAATAGTGCATCCCACTGCCCACCAACCTCAGCAATGATGAAGTCAGCGCCGCCATAAGAGCGGTAAGGCAGGTTACTATCATTGTAAGGTTCAGCATAGCTGCCACGATCTGGTTCCATTTGTCCCCCCATCATTCCCTCTAACGCGAAAACAACATCAGGTGCTGTATCATGGAATTCACGAAAGTCGGAAATAACATAATTATCGTTATAGCGAGATGGGTGATTGATCATACCAAAGCTGCTGGTAGGGTAATGCTCCTGTAACCAAGCCAATGCAGTTAAAGCATCATCGTGCGTCTTATTTGCTCTATCACCTTGTTCCTCCCATTCGAGCACATCTTGTAGGTCGAAGGCGCTAGCAGGTTGTTCAGTAAAGTAATACTCAAACTGCTGAATGGCTTTTAACGACTCAGGTGACTGAGGTTCATCTCCTAAAATAGCAATATTAAAATGTTCGTGCGCCGGCATATCCCACTCAAACGCAGAAAAGATCGTCTTTCCTGGATAGTGACCCATGAGTTGAGAAAACTGAGTAAATGGTACTTCAAATTTTTCCATACCTAGAGAAAAAGGGATTGGACCTTCTGGTATATCTTCTCCGGCGTGATCTCGTTGAGACATACGTAAATGGTTAGTCAAAATAGCCCAGTCCAGACCATAATTCTCAAAGCTGTGATTCAATACGTCTTCTAAGTTTCTTTGCGCATCATCCGACTGAATAGAGTGGATGTGCAAGTCTCCGGTTGTCCATCGACCACTTAGATTTTCAACTTCTGTTTCAGAATCATTGCAACCCGATAAAATGGCCATCGATGCAAATATGGCAACGGCTATTGGTGTTTTTTTTAACATGGATAATCTTCATTTAGGCAAAGTTTGAAGAGAAGAATTATTTATATCAAATGTGACCATTTTATTACTCCATACGATAAAAACACAATTAAAAACATTTGCATATGGAGACAACATGCATTGACTTTAATTATTATTAGTATACTTCTTAATATATATTTAATATTTTTACTATCTAATACCTGGTCATGATTAGGGATCAGGTATGAAATATATAATCACACTTTTAGTATTTTTCTCAGGCTATACATTTTCATGTGACGATGCTCGACTACATAGAAAACTCATGCAACGTCAAATGTTTGAGAGTTACTTGTCAAGGGGAGAAGCTACAGTGGAACTTGAATTCGCTTCTGAAAACAGTGTCTCTTTAACGATCACTCCCCCTAAACCTATACACCACTTAGATATAAAGTTCAGTAGCAGTCATAATATACAACTGTCTTCTCATGAATTTTTCAGGTTAGATGATATAAGTAAGCTACCCAAGATAACGTTTAAAAAGAATGGGGAAGGATTCTCTTTTATTGAATCGGAGATCACCGCTTATTTTATGGATGGAACTATTAAGAAGAGCTCTGATAAATTATACTTAAGAGAATTAAAGAAAACATAATAATAACATAATCATCTATAGGAATATAAACGCCAGCATGAAAGCTGGCGTTCTTTTAGTGACAGGAATTTCATTTTACTTAATACCGTACTTCTCCAGAATCTTCTCAAAAGTACCGTTAGATTTAATCTCTGCCAATCCTTTATTAAAGGCTTCAATATACTCAGCGTTATTCGGATTGGCTAATCCCGATGTCACATGCAAAGGGTTCACAGAAAGGGCATTACTTGTAAACTCAAAATCGTCTAGGTTCAAGCCAGCCCCAGACAACGTAGACTTAGCCACGAGTTCATCTTCCAGAGTCAGATCGATTCGTTTCGCCATCAGTTTTTTAGCATTGGCAACCAAATCGTTCGCCTCCGGTTTTTTGAAATTAGAAGCATTTAAAAAGTCATCACCATAGCCGTAATTGCGAATAATACCCACGGTTTTACCTGACAAGCTATCCATGCCATTGTATTCAAACCCATCCCCTTTGCGTTTAATGAATTTTAACGAATTCTCTAAGTAAGGATCGCTGTAGTTCAGGTAAGACGTCCTTTCATTGGTAAACCAAGTCGCCACTAGGACATCGATACGTCCATCTTTCACTTCATTCAATGCCCGAGTCCAAGGCATAATTTTGAAATCAACCTCATGCCCTTGGGATTTGAAAGCTTCGGTAATGATTTCAACTGACACCCCAGGATTCGCACTGTCTTTTTGCACAAATGGTGCCCAAGGATCCTGTGCTGCCGTGATGGTTGCAGTATAACCAGTGATTGAAAATAGGGCTGTGAAAGCCAGTAATACGAAATTTCTCATAACATATCCTCTATGAAATAACCTAAGTGCGGAATTTCGCCATATGGCTGGCGATACTCTGGCTTAAGCTCAAGACTTCTTCTGTTCTTTGGGCATTTTGAGTCGCACCTGAAGAAACCTCATTTGTCGCTTCCGATGCTTCTACAATTGCCTGACTGATTTCCTCAACGGCCATCCTTTGCTCATCCGTCGCTTGAGAAATTTGGCCACTGCGATCGGAAATAATCGTAATCAAGCTCTGAACTTCTCCAACCGAAGATTGCGAATCACTGACTCTAGCCGCGGTTGATTCAAGTAAGGTGGCAATACGAGTCAACTCATCCTCAACTGACTTGGTGGCCACCCCCAGCGCAGCAATATTTTTTTGGATTTGCTCCGTGGATTCACTGGTTTTCACAGCTAAATTACGCACTTCATCAGCCACCACCGCAAAACCTCGCCCTTGTTCACCAGCACGCGCTGCCTCAATCGCGGCATTCAGTGCTAACAAATTGGTTTGCTCAGAAATATCATTAATGACGTTTAACACCGTGGTAATCTTCTCGCCCTCTTCAATCAAGATGTGCATCTCTGCATTCACATGATTCATTTCTTCACGCATGTTAATGATGTCACTGGCAGAGCTTTCAATTGCCTCGTTGACATTGGAGGCCAAGCTTGTTGCTGTTTGGGCTTGTTGCGCAGTTTCTGAGGCGGTGTCTGCGACTGTTGCGACTGACTGATTAAGCTCAGTGGCCGCAGCTGCTACGGTCGTAAGCTGATGTTTCTGTGATTCGAGCTTTTCTGCGTTCGTTCTTGCCGTTGCCCCATTCGCCAACGCTTTTTCACCCAAGGCTTCAGAAGATTGATTAACATCTTGGACAATAACTCTTAAAGACTCAGTGAAACTATTGATCCCATTGGTGATTTCATCAAACTCACGATATTTAGCCGAAGCCAGTTTATTGGTTAAATCACCATCCCCTGACGCTAAGTCTTTAATAACATCTGTCAATTGAGAAATGGGCCTTAGTACCGTCATTGTCAGAGCCAGAATGATGACAATGGAAATAATAATATCGAGAATGATCAACTCAATTATGTTGGTTCGTAGCGAGTCAGCCAATTTGGCATCCATCGCATGAGTATCGAAGTAAACAACCACCTTACCGACCTTGTTTTCTTCACCATAGTCTATGAAGGTCAGCTCGGTTGATTGGCTGTTTTCCGGTGTGTACGCTTGCTTATCTGTGACATCCACAAGCTCTTTTTCGTCTCCTTCACCTTGTTTTGTTAGGAATAATAATTCGCTGTCCTGAGCATCAATTAATTGTATGGCTGAAATTTCAGGCAGATCCAGTTCTGCCGACATCGCCACCTTTGCCGTGTCCAAGTCAAAATCCCAAACCGCTTTAGGCAAGCTAATCGACATCCTTTGGCTGGTATTTTGCACATTAACCAGCAACTCTTGATGTAAATTTTCTTTGAAATTCTGATACTTAATAAATGCTGAGACCAGTAACACCAGTGTCAATGCTACGATGACCTGGACTAGAAATACCACCTTTAACCTTTTCAAAACTTGCCCCTTATGATTTTCGGCAGTTATCTAAAAAAGTAGTAAGTGATTAATCAATTATCAAATTTAACAATAAAGGGGTTTGAGCACCAATGGAACAGAAAACAACGTTAAGAGGGTTAAGTGTTTGTATTAAAATAAAAAAAAGCGCCACTGAATACAAATGGCGCTTATATCGATACTCTTTCACAACCAGTTATTATTGCTTTCAGCGATTACCTGTCAGGAGGAATACTCACTGAATCCAAAAATCAGCTTACTCTTCCATGCTGCTGTGTGTTTTATCGCCTTCAAATGACACCAGCCGAATCGCTAGTTGTGCGCCAAAGCAGCGTAAGTACAACTCTGGCTCTTTCGCACTATGAGCTTGCTTCCCCAGCGTTTCGAGTAAATCAGCCATAAAGTTTTTCACTGGCTGCTCAGCTTCTGCTAAACGTTGTTCCAAAATGCTGTTCTTTATATTCATTTTTACCTAGCCATTTATCGTTTTCTCCATCATTTATAAGCCTCCATTTCAACTAAAGAGGCTAAAATAATGGACATCATCAAAACTGTTTTAAATGGCAAGCACTATCGCTACTCCTATCAATATTGTGATGACTCTGAGCAATATATTGTTTTTTTACTCGGGGCCTTACAGGATATTGAAAGCGTACACTCGTTCTCAACACAGTTTGCCACCAAGATGAACTGTATCACCATCGAAATACCGGGTACTGGGCACACAGAAAATCTTGAGTCAACCGTTAGTATCAGAGATCAAGCGATAATGTTGCGCGATTTTATTCGTTATTTAGGGGTGGAAGCAGCCCATATTATCGGCTTCTCTTACGCGACCGCTGTGGCCGTAGAGCTTTGCGATATCTGGCCTAATGTACAATCCATGTCCATTTGTGGCGGAGTTCCAGGGATCCCTTCTTCTGGCCGATTAGCAACCAAGAAAATGATTGCGGCAGCCATGGTAAGTCCAAGCGCTTTTGCACAATCTTTTACGGAATCATTGACCGTCCTCGATGACAATATCCCTAAAAATAAGGCCATCATTAGAGCAACCGTGCGAAATATTAAGGCGATGCCTCAAGAGCGCATTGACGTGTTTTTTGAAAACTCAGTTCGGCTTCTCGTGCACACGCCAAGTCACATTGATCGTATCACCGCCCCTTGTACCATCTGTGTTGGGGAGTTTGATCCCTATGTCACGAAAGAAACCGCTGAAATGTTTGCCCAACAGCTTCCAAACAGCCACTTAGTGGTGATCAAAAATGCAGACCACCTTGTGCATCTACAGCATCCTGAAACCGTGGTTAGAGCGATGCTTGCTCAGGCAGAGGCTCAGCTGCTCTTGCAAAAACAACTGGCAACCATTACCTAAATAACTGTTTTACATTGTTGTGTGGTAGCTAGGTACAATCAACCCAAGATAATGCGTATTTTGGGTTGATTATTTTCACTTTCAGTCTTAACGCCTAAGTTTCTAGGTATATTTTTGACAGACTCATCAGTATGTCGACCGCGTGTTTTTTATGCTGGGCTTTCACTAGACTTAAAGCTTTAGTCGTCAGTGAGTCTCTGACATGCTGGAACTGACGTAATTGGTGAAATTGAGGAAATTGGTTCATTTCGCTTGTGAAGTTTACATGAGAATCTAGCTGGAAACCTAACTTAGCTCTAAAGCCTACGGACACTGAAAAGTCTCTTGTTTTATTGACATCTTCCAGAAGGCTATACTGGTATATTGATAAACCCAACACACGAGCTATAACCTCTATTGGGATCTGATACTTTTTCCTAAAATGCTTTACGGTGATTGCCGCTGAACGATAGTAATCAATAGCAAAAGCACTCATATCCAATACATCCGGAGGAAGGAGTTGCTCATAACACGTCGGTAACGGGGTGCTAGAAAGTAGCCGCTCTCGGTAGTCTTGAAAATGCTGTTTACCTCCCTCATCCATGAGTTGTAAGACCATCTCAATATACAGTTCAAATTGTTTTGTCGGTAAACGTCCAATGCAATACAACGCCTTGACAGCATAGCTATCCATGCCACGATAATGTTCCTTTACTTTGAGTGCGTAATAGAAACTGGTCATAGGTACCATCATAACCCAAGACATCGCTGCGACCATATGAAGAGGGCGGATGGACGCGTAGCTTTGCTGCATATACCGCTTGAGTGTCGACCCTTTGAGACCACTCACTTTTCGTTCCAAATCATCAAAAGATAACCCTTGTGCTCGGCGAACAAAGGAAAGTGAAACCGCCATGTCTGTATCAATCGAGGCGAGCCGTGCGTCCAACATTTGGATACGACTTTCAGGAACATTAGCAATAGCATCGGTCAAAGGCTTAACCATAGTACCCTCAAAGAGCAATGACTCTTAGATAAAAGGTGGAATATTCGGTAAACAAGCACGAGCAAAGTCTTATGGTTTGAGCACAGATGGAAAAGAGACAACTTTCATAAAGCTAAGTGCTTGTTTCTATGTTTTAAATAATTTTAAATCATTTAATGAATGACCATTGCGGTTATTGTTCCTTAGCTGAATCGCAATCGTTGCTATCAAGAACATACTTAGACATCAAATTATTTTTGTAGCCCATACTTGCGCTACACTCCATCATGCTGTGTGGTTTTATCAATATAAAAAAGGTGGCGTGATTAACAGCAAGACCTACTATCGCACCTAGAATAAACATAGACTTAGCTAAGCTCCTAGGGAAGGTTTTAGGTCTAAGTAAGACAACCTCAGTGAATCGGTGGCTTAAAACGACCAAAAATCCTGAAAAACCAGCAAAAATCACTGAGGTCAGATAGCCAATAGGTTCATAGAGAACGAAGTTTACGTCCGATACAAAAGGCTTAAGGAACCAAAAACACAACCACCCATATCCTAGCAATATCGATAATGAACATATTCCCCAGACCAGCCTATAGGTCATTTCGATAACTCCCATACTTTTTGGATAAGTTTCTTCTCAAAGTCGGTAATTTTATCAGCAGTCCAAATCACAGCATTGCTGACAACAAGGGTTATACCTGAATACATAGCTGTAGAAACGAGTACGGGGAAAAGCGCACCCGCTCCCAAGGCTAAACCAGAAGCAAGCAAAATTTGCATCAGAATTTTTGCTTCATCGACTGCAAGTGCGCTCAACGTATACTCATCATTCAGTATATATTGAAGGACATTAATTGCTGATCCTACAAGGATCTCTAAAGGCGCTGAAACTTTTACATATTTTGCCATCGATTTGGTTGAATCCAGCGCTCCAAGACCTAACTTGACAACTTGTGCGTTGGTGGTCCTGAATACATTACCGTGCAGTAGAGTTTGACTCCATTTGTCGTAATTCTTGAGCACAAGATATTCTACGCCGTCAATTTTTCTCACAAAAGCGCTAACCCCTACACCACCTAGTGCTTTTGCTGTTTCACGAGCATCATATAGACCTGTCGCCGTGCTCTTAAAGTTCCTAACATAGTCAAAAGTATCAAAGAATGCTGCCCACTCATCTGGTGTAAGTACCGCAAACTTTATTACGTCTTGTGTATAGATAACTTTCAGATCTTTTTTCCCTTTTGTGGCTAAGGGATTGTATGGTGGCCAGTACATACGACCCGGATTAAGTACAGGTACGTTATTTGAGACAGTGCGGTCTTCCATGATATTGACCGCAGAATCTGATAGCTTTAATTCATGATACGTTCCCCAAACGTCCCCGAGCAGATGCACATCCATCAGTGACTCAATCGGAGATGGCACTTCTGGTACTTTCGTAGCTGCTTGACACATTTGCTCACTAGCTTGCAGCTCATCATCTTCGTTTGCTTCAGAAGCAGGTTGCCGTGGTAAGAGAGACTTCTTTCTTTCCCCAACAATACGAGCTAGGTCCAGAGTTAGCGCATGCTCATTAAGCCAACTTGGGTTGATATTCGCCAGCGTCTCTGCTGTGAGTTTTTCCTTTCGGTATAGAAGGTGCTGTGGAGACACGTCCTGTCCTTCGACTTGGTAAGGTAGCAAGATGGATGGGTAGTGATGTTCCGAGATCAGTTCATCGGTCAAGAATCCATGAGTTGAGCGAGTCAGTTGCAATGTCCAACGACCATTGCCAACCACTTTATACTCCTTGACTAAACGGTGTTCGACAAAGTGATAGAAATACCCTTTTGTTGCCCAAGCCAGTCGTGTCTCTTGAGGTTGAATAGCCAGTTTAACAGGAACAAATTCGGCATTGACTTGTTCAGACGATAATGAAGTGGAAGTGATGGTGTACGAAGTCGGGTGACCCGCTTGATGAAAAGCATCATGGTAAAGCGTTTTCTCTTCCTCTTCAAAACAGAAAGCGGTCAGCAACGTTGTACCGTCATCCGCCGATATCGAAGTCCATTGAGTGATAGATTTGTCTGCCTGGGTTTTTCCAAGAGTCCAGACACCTACGGTCAAAGCATTCAGGTCTTTTTTCTCACAATGTATCTTGATTCGACACTGACATTCGAGTGGGGGTTCTGGTGTCTCGGGGGTGGAGTCGTAAAGAGAGGACGACGTTTTAGGGCTTTCAAAAGCACCTTCGACAGGTTTGTAGCCAGCTTGAGTCGCTCTCTTTAACGGTTTGAAATCCAATAGTGCCATGACGTTATTAATCTTTATTCATATTCTTAAGTGTGCATATGGTAAACGAAAACTATTTTATTGGCGAGGTAGAGAGTCGGTGGCGTTGCTGGAAAACTGTTTCCTTACTTTAGCAATAGTAGAACGGCTACAACCCAGTAGTGTTTGAATCTTTGACCAACTTTTCCCTTCATCCAAAAGAAGCGCAATATTTTCTCTGAGCTGGTAATCGGGTTGTCTTCCTTGATATTTCCCTAAGGCTTTCGCTTTTTCTATCCCTTGGGCCTGACGTTTTCTTCGAGTTTCATAATCATCTCTTGCCATTGCCGCGGCTAAGTCAATCATAAATTCAGTCAGCACTTTTGAGATCATTGAATGCTCAGCTGTGCCATCCAATACTGCGTGAGTCATGGGTTGATCGAGTACGACGATGTGAATACCGGCATTCACTAACTGATGCTTGAGCACCTTCCACTGCTCATAAGGTAGTCTTGATAGTCTATCTACCTTTTCGATAAGCAAGATATCTTTTTGGTGTGAATCCTTAATTAAGCGTGATAATTCTGCTCTATCTAATTTAGAACCAGATTGTGTTTCAACATAGAAACTCGCTATTCGTACACCTTTTTGCTTAGCAAACTGTGTAAGCTCTAACTTAGAGCGAAAAGCATCCTGTTCATCAGTTGATGCTCTTAGGTAAGCTCTTATGAACATAATTTAGCCTGCCAGTTCGTTTTGGGTAGAGTTCCCTATAGTAGTTCACGTAGGGTAGGATTTCTATAAAAGCGAACCAATTTATCTAATTTTATATCCAGTACTCATAGAGTATACCCAATTTAAACCAAGAGATATTCGTATTGATCTAGGTTTTCGCAAATGGTAAATTTAACGTAAGTTGTGTATTTTACGTAAGGTTTTATTATGGAGTTCAGAAATCCCGTTGCAGCAACTGAAGCGAATGCGTCTTCACTTAATTACTTAACGAAAAGTCTCTCTGATCCCGCAAAAGGTGTGGCCGAGTTCAGTCGATTAGTAAAAGAGTTAGGCCACTCAGTCGATGGCTATCCCGATTGGCATCCAATTTTAACCACTCCAGACAGAAAGCATGTGCATGGAGGGACTCTACAGACACTATACAAAGGACTCAATCACACAAGAATGTTTGTTAGAGGCTTTGTGACGTGCCCTTACGATGAAAACGGTGCTAATGCTCTTGTTGAGTATGCTAATGCGCTACCTTATATTCATGCTTATCGTCTTAATACGCCGTTGTACTCAGATACGGCTTATCCTGTTGTTGTTGAGGCCACGCAAGTTGAACTCGAAGCGGATGGGACAATCCGCAGCCGTGATGCATTAGCTTGGTACGTACAAGATATTGTCAAGCATGCACGTTATGCTGAGGTGGCTGAAACATGGTGGAATATGAGAAGCTGCATTTTGGGTACTCCACATGGCTCTCGTTCATCGCTGTTCGTGAATCAATACACCGGTGGGCACATGAGAAAAATCCTCGATGCTTTAAACAATAGTGGGATGTATGGACCAATTAAAGAATGGTCTTTAGATATGCTATCTCAGAAAAAGCGAGATAAAATTGGTCAAACGCTAATTCGTACTGCGGTTAAAAATTACCAGCCTAGCAATGAACAGTTTGAGTTCGAGCTTCACGGAGAAATTTGTAAAGCAACAATCAGAGATACTTGGGATGACGGTACTGAGCTTTCTGTTAAAGTGCAAATCGGTGATATTGGTGATACCGACTTATCCGTGACAGGCTTCTATTATCCAGAGCAGGACTTGTTAGAATCTTCGGATCCGAAGGGCAAACGTGCTGTTGCAGAAAAATTTTTGTGACCCAATATAAGGAGGGTGATGGAAATGCCTAAACTTCCACATGAACTCACTGACGATGAGTTGGCATCAATGTACGGTGAAGCTCAAGAAAATAGCTGGCAACGCAACAAAATGGAAGGTGAATTTCTTCGTCGGCAGTTATTGATGAGGCNCCACATGAACTCACTGACGATGAGTTGGCATCAATGTACGGTGAAGCTCAAGAAAATAGCTGGCAACGCAACAAAATGGAAGGTGAATTTCTTCGTCGGCAGTTATTGATGAGGCGTGAAGAGCTAAAATGGATCCGTACCACAGCAATAACCGCTATCGTATCTTTGATGGTTCTTGGTGTATGTGCGATTGTTGGTGTTGCTATTGATCTGATCCCGTGATGACATTGATTTACACCGGATGAATTAGAATGTGGGCTTGACTGGTGATTACATTCCACTCTTTCATCTCCGCGATAAAGCATCCGTGTGAGTTGATCACGGTTACGAGCTCAGGCGCTCTTTCTGACTCAATCAATAAAGAAAGGGGAGCGATTTGGTTATTGTCAGCATCAAACCCAAGCTCTATATGTTCTTCCAGCATATAGAGCACGCCCTTTTCNTAATGCGTGGGTCACCGTAGAGTGTAAACAGCGATAATAATCAAAGTCTTTTCTAATTTGCATAACAACAGACAGATAAGTCAGAACCTTCAACTGATATAGAATGACTAATACCACATCACCATGCTTAGTGAACGTTGTATCTCAACTCGTGAATTACTACAGAACTCTTTTAGTATCAGCAATATAGGTCTATATCGACGGAACAAATAGCTTAATAATCAGTCAAAGTTTACCATCTTTCCACTATTCAAGAAATGCCTTCATGCCCGTAGAATTCCTGACAAAAGAGCAAAAGCAACAATACGGTTCTTTTACCGACATCCCCAATGAATTACAGCTTACCCGATACTTTCATCTGGATGAATTTGATTTAGCATTGATCAATAAGCATCGAGGGAAGCACAATCGCCTCGGCTTTGCCTTACAACTGACTTGCGTACGTTTTCTCGGAACTTTCTTTATGGAGTTCGACCGTATTCCTGAAGATGTCTTGCTCTTTGTTGCTGCTCAATTGAACATCAAAAACATTGAAGTTATGAATCGGTATTCTTTGAGAAAGAATACGTTATGGGAGCATCATCGGGAAATCAAACAAGCTTATGGCTATCAAGAGCTTCATGACGCCCATATGGGATTTCGCCTTATTCGGCAAATGTACAGTCGGACTTGGGTGTCTAACGAACGTCCAAGTGCGTTATTTGACTTTGCCACTTCGTGGTTGATAGACAATAAGGTCTTGCTACCTGGAGTAACCGTCCTCATTCGTCTCGTCGCGGAAGTCAGAGAGCGAGCAGATAAAAGATTATGGCGAAGATTGGCGTCGATAGTTACAGAAGAACAAGCAAGAGAGTTATACACGTTACTGGAAATTGAACATGACGGTGGAAAGCAGTCTCGTTTAGAACGTTTAAGGAAAGGGCCGACGACTGTGAGTGGACCAGCGTTTGTGTCTGCTATCCGCCGCTATGAACACGTTCTCAGTTACCCAATACCGAAAGCTGCATTTGAAGCGTTGCCAGAGGCTCGTATTCAATCCATTGCCCGTTATGCCGTCACGGCTTCTGTTCATCGTTTAGCTCGAATGCCTGAAGACAAAAAGTTATCCCTATTACTGGCATTTATCCATACACATCGACTGACGACACTGGATGATGCCATTGATATTCTCGATATGCTGATCACCCAAATGAGTACGCTTGCAAAAAATATCGGACAAAAAAAGCGTTTGCGTACACTCAAAGATCTCGATAGATCAGCGCTTTTACTTTCTCAAGTATGCAGTTTACTCATCGATGATGACATCAAAGATGAGCACCTACGTGAGACCATCTTCCAACGTTTTTCTAAACAACAAGTGAGTCATTCACTGAATGCCGTCAAAGAGTTAGTGAGGCCTGCTAATGCGCCGTACCATCAAGAGCTGGTTGAGCAGTATGGTCGTGTACGACTCTTTTTACCCACCTTACTCAATAAAGTACCTTTCAAAGCTTCTCCTGCTGGAGAGCCCTTGCTAAATGCCTACAATTATTTGAAAGAAGGCGGGATCAGCCATAAGCGTATTTTGAAAGACGCGCCTACTGAGATTGTGAAGCCGACATGGAAACACTTAGTGTTTCAAGAGGATGGCCAGATCTCCAAGCAAGGCTATTGCTTGTGTTTTCTTTCACAGCTTCAAGATGGGCTACGTCGACGAAACCTGTTTTTGGAAGACAGTAATAATTGGTCAGATCCACGCTCTAAGTTGCTGTCAAAAGAAGCATGGAAACAGACTCGTCATCATGTTTGCCGCTCCCTAAGCTATCCAGTAGAACCACAAAAAGCATTAGAACAATTAAAAACCCGACTCGACGAAACCTTTCATCTCGTCGCTTCGCGCTTTGATGAGAACAGTCAAGTCTCTGTAGAAACAAAGGATAATAAACCTCGTTTAAATATTTCAGCACTGGAGCCAGATAAAGAGCCAGCCTCCACAGTGGAGTTGAGACAACAACTGACTCAATTGCTCCCCAAAGTGGATTTAACGGAACTCTTGGTTGAAATCAACGCCATTACGGGGTTTACCGAAGAATTTACCCATGTCAGTGAGTCCAAGGCGAGAGCAAAAGATATTGATATCAGTATTTGTGCAGTGTTGATGTCTGAAGCATGCAATATTGGACTGGAACCATTAATTAAACCTCATATACCGGCATTAAGTCGCTCAAGGCTTCAGTGGGTGAAACAAAACTATTTGCGCTCAGAAACCTTAATTAAAGCCAATGCGCGCTTAGTGGAGCATCAAAGCAAACTGTCCATCGCGCAAATATGGGGCGGTGGTGAAGTGGCCTCTGCCGATGGAATGCGATTTGTCACACCAGTACGTACTGTCAATTCTGGGCCTAATAAAAAGTACTTTGGCGGTTATCGAGGCATTACTTGGTATAACTTCATGTCAAATCAATACAGTGGCTTTCACGATATTACCGTAACTGGTACCTTGCGAGATTCCTTGTTTGTTTTAGAAGGGTTACTCGAACAAGAGACCTCACTAGCCCCTGTGGAGCTAATGACTGACACAGCCGGTTCTAGCGATCTGATTTTTGGGTTATTTGCCTTGCTAGGCTATCAATTTTCTCCTCGATTAGCTGACGCTGGGTCATCGAGTTTGTGGCGGTTTGATAAACATGCCGATTATGGGCCGCTGAACGACGTTTCCACCAATATCTTAAAGCCTGAACGCATTACTGTTGAATGGGATGAGATGATGCGAACGGCAGGCTCTCTCACGTTAGGCAAGGTCAAAGCTTCTGAGTTAGTCCGGTCATTATTAAAAAGTGACAAACCTTCAGGGCTTACACAAGGCATCATCGAACTTGGAAAGGCCAATAAGACACTGTATTTACTCAAATACCTTGATGATGAAGATTATCGTCGCCGGATCCTTACCCAACTCAATAGAGGGGAAAGCCGCCATGCTGTCGCAAGAAATATTTGCCATGGCAAACGTGGTGAAATTCGTAAGAAATACAGAGAAGGTCAGGAAGATCAGTTAAGTGCACTTGGGTTAGTCACCAATGCTGTCATCTTATGGAACTCGATTTATTTACAAGAAGCTGTGGCTCACGTCAGCAAGCATGAAAGCATCAACAATGAAGATATTGCACGTATATCACCTCTGATGACTCGACATATTAATATGCTGGGTCAGTATTCATTCAACGTTTCACCAAGCATCCTACAGGGGGAACTGAGGCCGCTTTACCAAGGTGAGGGTTGAACAAGCTGGGATCCTGATATCCAACAGCGGCTGTTTTTACATTGCTTCATCGTTATGCTTACTTTAAAATGCGTGAAGGGATTATTGCGCCCTGTTAGCCGCCCTTGGCAAAGATCGCTTCAGATCAGCAAATTAACCTTCACTTTTTCACACAACCTCCTTAGGCGTGTGTAGGCGGCTACATACAATGCCCTATAGGGAGAATTGTGCATGTTAAAATCCGATCATTTTGAACACCTCATCTTTCCGTCTGGGCGAACTGTGCGTGCCTGTAAGGCTGATGCTAAAAAGCTGAGAGCTTCAGCTAAAATTAATGGTGAACGGCTCAGTCATGCTAGAGCACTCGACTTTGTTTCAGCTCAAAATGGCTTGAAAATGAGTTGGCATCAAGCCATTGAGTTACTCAAAAAGCAGTCACTGAATTCAGTTCACGTTGAACCAAAAACGCTCTATTCCCCTTGTCGCTCAGTGAGTTCAACGGTAATTACTGACGTACAAACGTCGAGTAGTGATGAAAGTATCGCTGAGTATATAAAAGGTATGCCATCACTAGAGCTGCCACCACATTTTGAAAAACTACTCAAACAGCCTTTTGATTTGCAAGGTGTCGATTTTGAAATTCAGTATGGGATCCGTAATGAACAAGGGCATCTCTACAGAATCATCCTCATTACCTCTCCAAGCCAGCATGTATTGATGATGAAAAAGCTTGAAGAGCTAGGGTTTTATAATGTATCGACCATTAACCACAAGCAGAGGGAAAAGGGTTGTCACTTAGTCTATGCTATTGATGGAGCCCTTCCTTTACCATCAAAACTCGCCACGAGTGACACTCAGGTGTTAACCAAGAAACTCATGAAAGAACTCGTCGACTGGTTTTTTTATCTAGATAGTGACCCAGCGATTGAAAGCAACGAGGATTTCTTTGCATTGAGAGAACATAGACCAAATTGGTCTTTTGATATGTGTGCGGTCTATTGGAAATTTGCGGTAGAGCTTACAAATCGCCCTTTTACAGACCAGCCAAGTAGTGAGGCAGAGTCAATCGTCCGACATGTCACTAGATGTGCTTACACAAAATTCCAGTCAGAGCACGACAGATTGTATTAGCTGATTAGGAAAGAGTATCGATATGAGCGCCATTTGTATTCAGTGGCGCTTTTTTTTATTTTAATACAAACACTTAACCCTCTTAACGTTGTTTTCTGTTCCATTGGTGCTCAAACCCCAAAAAGCAGTACAACAAGAGCATGTCGGTATGACCCCGACATTAATCCTACTTACCAACAGATGTTGGCACATTATGGTGTCTCTGTGATGCCTTCAAGGCCAAGAAAATCCAAGGATAAAGCAAAGGTAGAAACTGCCGTCCAAATCGTAGAGAGGTGGATAATGGCTAAGCTCCGTCATGAAACCTTCTTCAACCTGGGTTCACTCAACTACCGTATTAAGGAGCTCTTGGTCGAACTCAATCAAAGACCGATGCAGAAGCTAAAGAGCTCTCGATACGAGCTCTTCACCCAGCTTGATAAACCTGAGCCTAACGCGCTCCCACAGCAAACGTATCAATACACCTACGTAAAAAGTGCGCGTTCATATGGACTATAATGTAGAGCTTGAAGGACATTACTACTCAGTACCATATCGCTTACTGCGAGAGCAGTTAGAAGCGCATATAAGTGGTCAACTTGTATCTAGCCACCCAAGGAAACAGCAGTTCGGTTACAATACATTAGAGCCAGAAAATCACCGTCAGTACGCACAATGGACACCGGAACGCTTCTTAGAATGGGGGCAATAAGTGGTGATTCGACAGTAAAACTGATGAACCATATCCTCGATAGTAAAGAGCATCCGACCCAAGCGTATCGTTATCTTATGGGGTTAATGCAACTACATAAACCCTACGGTTATCACCGGCTGAATGACGCGTGCAAGCGAGCGTTAGCGACCGGTGTCTATCGACTCAAAGGAATTAAATCCATCTTAGAGAAAGAACTCGACCAGCGGCCTCTCCCTCAACCTACTTCAGATCATCTAGCGGATCAAAGGATCGCGCGCCTGCTTAAGCAGGCGCACTTCAGGCTTCATGCTGAGTTAGAAGAACTGGATTACCGCTCAGGAAGAGAGCTAGAGAAATCCGTGATACGAAACTTGGCAAGTGGTCATGGTTAAACAGGAAACAAAATATCCTTCTTACAGGAGCGACTGGATGTGGAAAAACTTACTTAGCTTGTGCTCTAGGTCGGCATCTCTGCCGACAAAGCCATAGCGTTTACTACTTCCGACTAAAGAACCTCTTAGAAGAGTGTTATCAAAGTCATGCTGATGGTAGTTATTCCAAGCTTCTCGGAAAGCTTGCAAAGAGCGCGCACCTCATCATCGATGACTGGGGGCTAGAGCCACTCACTGCCAATCAGCGGAGTGACTTACTGGAGATCATCGATCAGCACTATCAAAAAGGTTCAACCTTGCTCATCAGCCAGCTCCCAATAGAGGAATGGCATAGGATTATCGGAGATGCGACTCACACAGATGCGATCTTAGACCGTCTCGTTCACGGAAGCATCAAAGTGAACTTAGCGGGAGAATCAATGAGAAAAGTCTGTAGTCAGTTGACGGAAGGAGATCAGTAAATGTAAGTTAAAAGAGGGTTCTATGACGCCGGAGAAAACTGATCTCCATCGATGTGATTACCCGATCTCCTTCATGTTAATACGCATTAGTGTTTAACCAATTTTATCTCGCTTTTTCTTAGAGAGCATGTCTAAAGGCCATTCTTTAATTGTCCATACATCCCACTATTGTTTAAAGCATCGAGGATTTTTTCATGTGGCCACCTAAGAGTGACGAACGAAAGCCAGTAGGGTTAAAATGCAGCTTCTCATATTCCACCATGTTTCAACCACTTCAGAATAATGTGCATGCTTGGAAATATCTTGTACGTACCAAGCTAATGCATCACGGCTACGTATTTTCCCATCCGCTTCGAGTTCAATTTGAGTGGCCTCAACAACAGGATAGGCCGTATCCGCATACAATGGCGTACTGAGTCGGTAAGCATTAATTCCAGACAACATATTAGCAGCTTCAACAATGGCAACTGTACTGCTCTCATCATAAGAACAAGTAACAAAGCCTCTAACAAACATTCTTGTACGACCAAACCCTTTGTAAAGTGTTTGTAACGTTTCTCCATGTATACACGTTTATTTGGAATCGTTAAAATGGGGTGCCAATGCTGCTAATCTTGACTGACTGAGGTACTGAATACTATGGCCGTGTTGAACAGCACAACTACCAACTCTGCCTAGCTATCAATGATATAGACCACACGAAAACCAAGGTAATGTCACCACAGAAAAAGGTATCTGCGAACGCTTCCCAAGAGCATATTAAATGAGTTCCACCAAGTGACATTCAGAAAGAAACTGTATGGCTCAACGGAGGAATTACAGAAAGATCTGGACGAATGGATGAACAGCTACAACAATCATAGTACCCATCAAGGAAAATGTGCTGTGGCGGGACATCAATAGAGACATTAGAGGGTGGTGTAAGAGAGGAATAAGGTTAAGTTTGATACTAAACAGCCAAGTAACCCTTCTCGAACCGGTTAAGATTAAACGTGACCAAAAATAAAGATTAATACTAATTGCTACTACCAAAACTGAGTATTAAAGTATCATACTGGTACGACAGAATCGCTTGGTGGTCACATCTAGGTCGTAGCTCGAAAGTGGACAATTATCATTTTCGGAAGGTCGAACATTAGTAATTCATGAATAACTAAAAGTATGGGAAACCACTTCTGAACTCAGTATTACGGTTGATAAAACACAGCTCCCCCCATATTCTTATGGTTCGACCCACAACGTTCCCCTGGCTATGCAAATCAAACGAGACTTTGACTACTACCACAACCTTCACAATGTCATTACCCACGCCCTGCTTCATTTGCTGTGTCAGGTATCCGCATCTCCCCGTTTTGTTCCAGTAACATCACGCAATGACATACTGATCAAGTACCTTAAGCCAAAGCTCAACGATAAGTCGTTATCGAATATCAAAAAAAGACATCAAACTGATGCTTAGCGTAGCAAGAAAAAAGTGGGAACCTAGAAATGAAACTGCATCAACTTAATTCACAGTCGAAGCAAACAAAACTCGTCGGTGCTGAAAAGCTTTATAACCGACTCGTGCACCTTTATGACGTAGAGGGTATCGAATCAAGACTGTTTGAGGAGGGTTGTGAAGCGGAACCTGGGAGCCTTTATATGCTAGAGGAGCAAGTCGAACATGGTTTTGATAAAGAACACAATCAAGTTACCCCGCTATCGATGCTTATCCAACTAGCGCGTGCACCAGAGCTTATCAATTCGATTAATGCTCACAGCCTATTTCTTGCTGAAATGAAAGAGTGGAACACCGAGATACATCAAGCCTACATCTTAGTTCACCCTGCTTAAAAAAGTTGGCTAGCGATCATTTAAACTCCCGATCATTCATCCTCCATGAGCTGGCTTCACCAGCTAGCTCGAAGTTGGACAAAGAAATAAGTTAAATATTGTTGTTCAGTGCGAACTTGTACTTTGATTAAGACATTTCACACCTGCATGATTATGCAGTCAATCTAATTAAAATAACTCGGAGTTATACTTATGGAAAACAATATAAATATGATTTCTGGAGGAATATCTCAGAGTTAAATTGTTCGAAAGTAATATATTTCTCCCAAAATTAAAACTGGAAAATATCATGCATTCCACCAACGCAATTGAACTAGTCAAACTAGGCGTAAATATCGAAATCGCCAAAGACTCTTCTCTACACCCAACAGACGCACTAGAAATCGTAAAGATTGCCAGTGAAATTGGTACTCACGTTACCGTGAAGAAGAAGTACCATACCGATGTGCTAATGGAGATGGCAAAGGTAGGACGCGACCACATCACTGTTGCTATCTAACCAACGACGATCGAGTTCTTCACCGCAGACAAAGCAGGACGTGCAATATATTGGGGGCAATATGCTGCACGTTTTTATTGCCAGAAAGGAGCATGAATTTTCTGACATTAGCGATGTTTGATTCGCTAATAGGTTACTGCTATTCTGTTGTTTTACGCAATCTCAAACTACGTGATGAGCTTCCAAGCGCTTCTTGTCCAAACGATTTACTTCCGAGCAATTAGCTCCCAATCATTCATTTCCAAATAGAGGCATCACACCCGTTTGACGACAAACTTCGTTTAAGCGAACCTGAGCTTTCAAGATATTCTCTTTCCAGTGTTCATCTTGCGCCCACATCTCGATAACAAGTGGTACTACGCACTCCGTTTCTTTCAATGTTTTGAAAATCGCATTGAAATCGACTTCTCCCTCGCCAATCACTAAATCACGGAACTGCCCTTTATATTCAGGAGTGACGCGATACGTGTCTTTAAGGTGAATCTGCGTAATACGCGGCTTACTCAGCTTAAGCTCTGTCACTATGTCATAGTTCCAACCTGAGATATTACCTACATCTGGATACGCAGTGAAATAAGGCGAATCAATCTCACGGCTCAACACTTCAAACTTACTCAGAGAGTTAAGGTAATCCGTATCCATGATCTCAACGGCTAGCATCACCCCTGCTCGCTCCGCCAGTTGTGCCGAGAGCTTCATACCTTCGATAAAACGTAGGTGTGTCGCTTTGTCTGCAGGTTCGTAATACACGTCATAACCTGCAAGCTGAATGGTGCGAATACCCAACTTGTACGCCAACGTAATGGCCTTCTCCATATGGATAACGGCTTGCTCTCGCACTTTCGGATCGGCTGAGCCAAATGGGAACTTGCGGTGTGCACTCAAACACATCGATTGTAGTGGCACTTGATTCTCTTCACACAAGCGGCGTAGGCCATAGACCTCTTCATCGCACCAGTCTAAACGGCTGCGTCTTTCATCAGATTCATCGACCGAAATTTCAAGGAAATCAAAGCCTAACTCTTTCGTCGTTTTTAGCTTCTCCTCCCAACTTAAGTCATTCGGAAGGGCTTTTTCATAAAGCCCGACACGATGGCGCGTTAAGTTTTGGTACATAACGCCTCCTAGTTCCAGTAACGGTTGATTTGCTCTTTCAGTGCTTCAGCGGTTTCTTGGCCTTTTTCACCCGCCAACGCGCGGCCAGCAATGAAGGTTTTCGCTTTAATTCCTTCAAATAGGTACAAGTCTTCTGGCACGATACCACCAGTGATAGAAAGCTCGATACCTAGCTCAGAAAGAGCACGCATCTTCACTAAGTCTGCTTCTGTCCAGCCCACGCCCGCCAACTCAGCATCACGAGAACGGTGGTAGATCGCTTGTGTAATACCTAAGTCAACCCACGCTTGAGCGTCGTCCATAGTCCAGTTACCGTAGATCTCGATTTGAATTTCGCCATTGAACTCATCAGCGACTTTCTTACATGCATCAATGGTTGCAATGTGCGCTGCTGCTGAAACCGTAATCCAGTCAGCGCCTGCTTCAAATGCCATACGAGCCAGAATCGCGCCGCCATCTGTGGTTTTCATATCACACACTAAGATATGGTCAGGGTGGTTTTTACGTAGTGTCGAAACCGCGTTCATGCCTTCAGCGAATGCAAGGATAGTCCCCACTTCAATAACATCTACGTAGCTCTCTACGTTGTTCGCCACTTCAATAGCAGCAGGCAGGTTCGTTTGGTCTAGGGCGATTTGAATCATTGGTTTAGTCATGGTTTATCCTTTAATTTGTTCACGTATTAGATAGGCAAGGCCATCTTGATTGTTGTCTGTTTTGCATACGGCTTGAGCGTTCGATTTGATGGTGTCGTCAGCATTAAACATCGCTACACCTAAGCCTGCGTATTGAAGCATTGATATGTCGTTGTGATTGTCACCAATGGCAATCACTTGGGAGGGCTGAAAACCCAGTTCATTCACGTATTCTGCAAGGCGTCGGCCTTTACTATTACCCTTGGCGGCAAAGTCGATTCGGTTCGACCACGAACGTTCGCCATTAAAGTGGTCTTTGACCCAAGGCATTTGCATCAAGCGGTCAACCGACTCTTGCTCCCCTTCCACCACAAACTTCCACACAAACTCAGTGTTCTTAGCCGTTTCTGAGAATGAATCCACGCGATAGATATTTGGCTTGTGGTGCTCTGGCGCTTGCTCAGCCCACTCTTCCAACGCCAACATGTAGGCGAATGGGTTGTAGTTGGAGTACGTCATCGCATCGGTGATGTACATCACCATCTTCAGCTTGTATTCCTGTGCTAAGTCGATGAACGTCAGAGCGTGCTGATGTTCGATAGCGTCCTGAGTTAAAACAGTCTCGGTTTGGTAGTCATACACATAGGTTCCGTTGCAGCAGATAATTGGAGTGTCTAGCCCTAACTCATAGTAATAAGGCCTTGCTGCGGTGTGATGCCTACCGGTCACGATCATCACATGGCAATGTTGCTTGGCCTCTTGGATCGCTTTTTTCACTTCAGGATGGATGGTGTGATCATCGGTCAACACGGTTCCATCAAGGTCTAACGCCAATACTTGATACATCGCCTCTCCTCACATCACGCTTATTGCTGCCCGTAGTAAGCATTTTCACCGTGCTTACGTAGGTAATGTTTATCTGATAGTTCCGGCTGAATCTTAATGCCGCTGTTCAGCGAGCGTGTTGCCAATGCCATTGCCGACACTTCCTCTAACACCACCGCGTTATGTACGGCGTCTTTGGCATCTTTGCCCCAAGAGAAAGGCGCATGCCCCGCCACAATCACACTCGGTACTGCCATCGGGTCGATACGACGCTGGATAAACTCTTCGATGATCACCAAGCCAGTGTTCTTCTCATATTGATCAGCAATTTCGCTGTTCGAGAGCTTGCGAGTACACGGAATATCACCATAGAAATAGTCAGCATGTGTCGTGCCCAGAGCTGGAATATCAATGCCCGCCTGCGCCCAAATCGTTGCACTGCGAGAGTGGGTATGAACAATACCGCCGATGTCTGGGAACGCTTTGTAAAGCTCCAGGTGAGTAGCAGTATCACTTGAAGGATTCAGCTTGCCTTCAATGATGTTGCCCTCTAAATCCACTACCACCATGTCGTCAGCCGTCATGTCACTGTATTCAACACCTGAAGGTTTAATCGCTATCACGCCATTTTCACGGTCAAACTCAGAAACATTACCCCAGGTAAAAGTCACTAAGCCGTACTTAGGAAGCTGCAAGTTCGCTTCTAAAACACGTTGTTTCAATTGGCTATATTTGGACATATCGACTCCTTAAGCCGCTTCAGCTTGTGCGAGCGCCATATCAATCAGGTTCGCCACATCTTGCGGTGTTTTACATGCACGTAGTTTTGAGAAGTCTTCATCAAACTCGATTAAGTTCGCGACCTGCATCGTGCCTTCGATGTGTTCTTCTGAATCTTTACCTGCCAAGGTAATCAGCACATCAACTGGCTCATCTACATCATCAAATAGAATTGGGGTTTCTAAGACTGTTAATGCAAAGCCTGTTTTGATCACGCCATCTTCTGGGCGGCAGTGTGGTAGAGCAAATGCATCGTGAATACAGATGTATGGGCCTTCAGCCGAAATCGCTTTGATGATCGCGTCGTAGTAACGCTCTTCAGCCACACCTGCTTTAACTAGTGCATCAGTACCGATTTTGATAGCCGACTGCCAGTCGGTTGCTTTTGCATTAAGTTGGATTGAGTTGTTGGTAATCAGAGATTCTTTCAAGTTCATTGTTTTGCTCACTTAGTAATTTGTTATTAGTATTTTTATTAGCCCAGCCGCTTTGCCGCTGGGCTAGTTCAATTATTTGTGGAAGTTGTTTTCGATAAGTGAAATCAGCTCATCACCAAAGGTTTTCACCATGATCATGTTCTTCACTGCTAGCTGCTGTTTACCTTCCGGTAGATTGGTAATCTTTTCAGCCAGCGCAACCGAAGTAACGATGATGTCGAATGAACCTAAGTGTGATTTGTAGTCTGTGATTGCACTGTTGAATGTGGTTGCTGGTACGCCTTTCTTATCTAAGAACTCTTTAATCTTCTTAGAGCACATCATTGATGAGCCTTGGCCAGAGCCACAGCATACAAGAACTCGTACTGGTTTCTGTTCAATGGCGCCGCTCGCTTGTGGAGCCTCAGCCACCGCTTGAGATTTCACAGGCGCTTCTGACTTAGCCGCTTGAGAATTAGGCGCTTCAACCTCAACTTCTACGCCTTCTGGAGTTACTGCTGTCATAGTTTGCGCTTGTTGTGCTTCGCCGTCTTCTTCAGCACGAAGGGCTTTCGATGCGAAGTACATGTAAACACCCGCTAGTGCGACAACAACAAAGAAGAACATGCTAGAGCTAGAGATACCTTGCATGATTGGTGGGAATACAAGAGCCCAGTCAGCCATACCCATCCAGCCGTTAAACTCAGTACCTGATTGCGCGAAGATGTGAATCGCCCAAGCTGAACCAACCACCTCTATAATGCCCATCACGAAACAGATCTTCATCACCGCTTTCCAGCCACCGAAGTGGTTAGCGAAAACACCAATCGTTGCGTTAGAGAAGAACATTGGAATGAAGCCAGGGATAATCATGATTGGCGCATCGAAAGCCAACATCGCCAATACTGCTGTGAATTGACCCACTGCACCCCAAAGGAAACCGAACACCATTGCGTTTGGTGAGTATGCGTAGATAGCCGCACAGTCAATCGCAAGAACCGCGTTCGGGATGAGACGTTGAGAAATACCGTTGAACGCTTCAGAAAGCTCAGCAACGAACATACGTACACCGGTTACGATAACTTGAATCGCTACCGCGAATTTCAGACCCGTTTCGAAGATGTAGATCAGCCAGTGTGTGCTACCTGCCATCTCTTGAAGGTTATCAAGACCGAAAGAGAGAAGAATGATGCCGAAGAATGCCGTCATGACTAAAGTTGTCGCAGCAATACTGTCATGGAAGATGTGTAGCCATTTCGGTAGATTGATGTGGTCTACACTGTCGTTCTTGTCACCCAACTTCGGAGCAACTTTCGTTGCAACCCAAGATGCAAACTGCTGTTGGTGACCAATAGAGAAGCCTGCTCCGCCTGTCACTTCTTGTGTAGGCTTGAACATGATGTTGGAAGAGATGCCCCAGTATAGAGCCATCAAAATTGCAGAGTAGATGATGGTTTCCCACATACCCGCGCCAAGCACGAAGTAGAAAACAGCAATCAAGCCAGCTTGTTGGAACATGATGTGTCCCGTAAGCATGATGGTGCGGATACCCGTAATTCTGCGGAAGGCAACCAATAGAATGTTGATGCCCAGTGCCATAAGGACTGCGTACCCAACCCAAGAGTAATTGTCGCCCATGGTTTCCATAGTGGCCATCATGGAGGTGTAAGGGTCGATTACCGAGCCTGTCAGTCCATGTATTTCACTCATCTTTTCGATAACAGGTTTAAAACCTGCTACCAGCGTTCCTGCCCCCACTTGCACGATCATAAAACCAACTATGGTTTTGATTGAACCGGAGATAACGGTTGTTGCGTCACGTTTGAGAAGGATGTAACCGAGACAAGTTACGATACCAAGCAGCAAAGGTGCTTTGGTCATAACCTGACTGTAAAAAATATAGAAGATATCGTATAAGAACTCCATATCTTTACCCCTGATATAATTTGTATTTTTAATGGTTTGTAGGTTTCAGTGATGTCTTGTTTTGCTCACGAGATAAACTTTAACAATCAAAAGTAATCATTCAATGCTCATTTATGATTACTTTGATTTATATCAATTATCCACTTCAATAATGTGGTTAATTGAGCTTCGGATCACACTTAAAAAGAAAAACACAATAAAAACAGCAACTTAAATAAAAATGTGATTAAGATCTGATTTTACTTATCTGGATATTTGACAATCACAAACGTGATTATTAGAATCAAAACAAATCAAAAGTAATCATAAAGTTGTCACAGAGACAAATAGAGTGATAAATATGAACGAAGTGCAAAGACACAACGGCATCTTGTCGTTACTGGAAGAAATGCAGACGATTAACGTCTCTCATATTATTGATAGTTTTAGTGTTTCACCGGCTACGGCTAGACGTGATATCGCAAAATTAGATGAGCTAGGCAGACTTCGAAAGGTACGAAATGGCGCCGAAAGAATAGAAAACCAAAAGAGAAAGTGGTCACCGCTCAATATCAACAGTACTGAGTTTTATGAAGAGAAAGCTCAAATAGCGCATGCCGCTGCCGAGCTTTGTCAGGCGGGTGACACCGTCGTCATAAACTGTGGTTCAACCGCGTTTCTACTGGGTCAGCAACTGTGTGGGGATGATGTTCAGATCGTAACTAACTATTTCCCACTCGCTAGCTACTTGATCAACGAAGATCATGACGACGTGATCATCATTGGTGGCCAGTACAACAAGGCACAGAACATCTTTTTAAACCCAGCACCAAACTCATTGGGTGGCTATGCCGGGAACTGGATGTTTACGTCTGGTAAAGGGTTAACTGATGCGGGTCTCTATAAAGCCGACATGCTAACCGCCGTTGCCGAACAACAGATGTTAGAACAAGTCGACAAATTAGTCGTTGTGGTAGACAGCTCTAAAGTTGGTCAAAGGACCGGAATGCTATTTTGCGATGTTAAACAAATAGACATCGTAATCACCGGTAAAGATGCCAACCCAGACGTGGTTAAAAAGATTGAAGCTCAAGGGACGCAAGTCATCTTAGTGTAAATCTAATGGGCTAACCCGCCCTCAAATAATAATAAATTTCAGCTCAGTGCCTTAGTCCAAATTAAGGCGCTCGGCTCCCTACATCCAAAATTAATCAAATTATTGAAATAAAAGGTATTATCATGAGCAATGTAAACGAAATCACTCGCGAATCTTGGATCCTAAATACATTCCCTGAGTGGGGCACATGGTTAAATGAAGAGATTGAACAAACTGTCGTTGAACCAGGCACATTCTCTATGTGGTGGCTTGGCTGTACAGGTATCTGGTTAAAATCTGAAGAAGGTGCAAACCTATCAATGGACTTCTGGTGTGGTACTGGTAAGAAGACACAAGCGGTTCAAAAAATGAAAAACCAACACCAAATGATGCGTATGGGTGGTGTTGAAGCGCTTCAACCAAACCTACGTACTGCAATCTTCCCGCTAGACCCATTTGCGATTAAAGAAATTGATGCGGTAATGGCATCACATGACCATGGGGACCACATCGATATCAACGTTGCAGCAGCAGTTCTACAAAACTGTGGCGATCACGTGAAATTCATTGGTCCTAAAGCGTGTGTTGATTTATGGATGAAATGGGGTGTGCCAGAAGATCGTTGTGTTATCGCTAAAGTTGGTGACGAAATTCGCATCAAAGACGTAAACATCAAGGTTCTAGACGCATTCGACCGTACAGCGCTTGTTACTCTTCCAGAAGGTACGTCTTCACTAGATAAAGACATTTTAGATGGTATGGATGATCGCGCAGTGAACTACTTGGTAGAAACAACTGGCGGCTCTGTTTACCACTCTGGTGACTCTCACTACTCGAACTACTACGCGAAGCACGGTAACGACCACAAAATCGATGTAGCGCTGCTTTCTTACGGTGAGAACCCACGTGGCGTAACTGATAAAATGACGTCTTCAGATATTCTTCGCGCTGCTGAGTCTCTAAACTGTGAAGTTGTGGTTCCATTCCACCATGACATTTGGGCTAACTTCCAAAACGACCCACGTGAAATCGAAATGCTATGGAACATGAAGAAAGAGCGTCTTCAATACAGCTTCGCACCTTTCTTCTGGCAAGTGGGTGGTAAGTATACTTACCCAACAGACAAAGGTCGCATGCACTACCAGCACTCCCGTGGCTTTGCTGACATCTTCAAGAATGATCCAGAATTGCCTTACCGCGCGTTCTTGTAAGCATTTTCTCATCATTAAGGGAGCGATGAATCGCTCCTTTTTTATAGAGTTTCCATGCTGCTACGAAAGTTTAATAGTTCAGAACTCTCGACTATGAAGGCTAGCTGTAGCACCCTCTAACAACTTGTAACGGTACTTAAATTGGAGATCTGTTTAGAGGTATTATTTCATTCGATTAAATGAGGTTACATATGCCAAGAAACATTTCTCCCGAATTTAAACGTGAGTGTAGCTGAACTCGTGATCATTCATGGTTACAAACATAAGGACGCGGCCGCTGCAATGGGTGTCGGTTTGTCTTCAATTCAACGCTGGGTAACTCAATACAAGCAGGAACAATCTGGCGTTACACCCAAATCAACAGCACTGACTGCTAAACAACTGCGAATTCAAGAGTTAGAAAAACAGCTCAAGCAGCTTAAAAGTGATAATGAGCTGTTAAAAAAAGCTTCGGCCTTCTTCGCAATGGAAATGAACAAAAACAAGTAATTGCGGTAAATCTAAAGAAGTTAGGCTACCCGATACAACAGATTTGCCGATGCTTAGCTCTCGCTGCTAGCTCATTTTACTATCGGTTAAAGCCCAAAGTTATTGATACTGAAAGTGTTCGATTGAGAGCTGCGATGAAATAAGTTCATCGTGATATGGATGCTACGTATGGGAAGCGTCGAATGCGATCTGAATTACAGAGTATGGGGTTTACGATTGGCATCAAGAAAGTTCGTCGATGGATGAAACAACTTGGCTTAGTTGCGAAACGACCAAAGCAGCATAACTATCCAGCGGGTGGAAAGGCGCCGAATAAGCTTAATCGCGAGTTTAACCCTGATAGACTTAACCAATACCGGGCTGGTGACATTACCTATATTCGGACACAACAAGGTTGGCTCTATCTCGCAGTTATTATGGATTTATGTTCATGCCGTATTATTAGCTGTAATGCTGATCGGTTTAGAGACTTGAACGATCCTGAGATCGTATGATAATCCCCACTAACAAGGTTAGTGGGGATTTTTTATGTTTGCTCAAGAGCTGCTTTTGGCACATGAGACTATCGAGGATGGTAAAAATTACGAGTCTGTAGTTAATGCCATTCAGCTTGAATGGATAGAACAAGCTTTGCTTGATACGTCTAAAGCAAGCATTAGANGTAAAAATTACGAGTCTGTAGTTAATGCCATTCAGCTTGAATGGATAGAACAAGCTTTGCTTGATACGTCTAAAGCAAGCATTAGAAGGCGACGCTTACCAGCGCAACAAGCCGTCTGGCTCGTCATTTGGATGGGACTACAACGAAATCAATCAATCAATCAATCAAAGAAGTATGCATTTCTCTTGACCTAGCTCTCCAACCTAAGCCTTAGGATTCTTGGTCTCGTGTTGCACCTAGCGTACTTACTGACTCTAGGCAACGTTTAGATGAAGCCCCTCTCGCCGCTTTGTTTAAAACCTCTGTGGCAGCTTGGGAGAGAAACGCATTAGTGAAAGATAAGGGGCTAGGACTAAATATCATGGCCGTGGATGGCACAACCTTTCGTTGCCAAGATTCAGAAAACAACGCGTAAACATTTGGATTCATTTCTCAAAAACACAGACCTTATCCTCAACTTCGCCTGGTCGGCCTGATGGCTACCGAGACTCACTTTATGATGGGTGCTGCATTCGATGTCAGGTTGGTGAAGCCACGTTAGCACGCCGATTGTTAGCAGATGTACCAGCAAACTCACTCACGCTATTTGACCGTTGCTACTTTTCTGCCGACCTATTGATATCGTGGAATGCAGCAGCCTCTAACAGCCACTGGCTAACCCCCGTAAAACGGAAATTAAGATATGAGGTTGTGAAGCAATTTGCTGAAAACGACATGCTTATCTCTATGCCAATCTCCTCCCAAGCTCGGCGTAATAACCCTAATTTACCTACTCATTGGCAAGCGCGCCTATCCTCTATAAAGACCCAAAGGGCAAAATTGAAGATTTTATAACATCACTTGTTGAGCCTGAACAATACTCATTAGAAGACTTATTGGCTGTCTATTGGCAGCGCTGGGAAATAGAATAAGGCTACGGTGAGATAAAGCAAACTCAGCTACAAAGTGAGGTCACCTTGAGAAGTCGTTTTGCTGCTGGCGTTAGACAAGAGCTCTGGGGAGTATTGCTGGCGTACAATTTGGTGCGCTTAGAGATGATTCATATTGCTCAAAATGCCGATGTAAGACCAACGAGAGTAAGCTTTACAGCTGCAATAAATTTGATAGATACCCAATTACGTTGGTTGGCACTCAGTCCTGATGGAACTTTGCCAAGTAAACTCAAACAGATGAGGGAGAGCATAAGCCACTTCATTTTACCTGATAAAAGAAAGGACCGAACGTATCGACGTTCAGTCCTTTTTGTCCCACCCAAATACCCATTTAGGTATAAGCGTTAATGCTTATCCTAACGGCATTAGTACTATTAGCTGGGCGTTTTCCGATAAGCCTAATAGAGAGCTAACGACTCGCGCACTGCGCTTGGCAGTACAAAAGCGGAAAGATTGTGACAGCGTGGTATTTCATCCAGATCAAGGGGGTCAATATACCAGTGAATCTTACAAACACTCACTAAAAGAATTTGGTATTGAGGCAAGCATGAGACGGGCGGGTAATTGTTTGGACAATACTGTGACCGAACGACTTTTTAGAAGCTTGAAATCGGAGCGAGTAAACTACCGTGGGTACGAAACTCGACAACAAGCGATTGCTGACATAATTGACTACATCAAACCGTTTTATAATCAAAAGCGACGACCTTACAAACTGGGTAACATCTCCCCCAGTACAATATGAGATGGAATTACTTAAAACTGCCTAAAGCTGTCTCCAAATATAGTTGACCGTTACAGATCGAATTAAGTTATCGTGACATCAAGAGCTCAATGCAACACAACGCTTTAGTGTTGAGAAGCAAAACAGTCGAGTTCGTCTGAGGACTGCTACTTGGTTATAACTTGGTGAGACGAGAAGGCAGTCAAGCCGCCGCGAACAAGGACGCTTACCTAATTAAATCAGCTTTAAGTACGCTTGCCAATTTATAGCCAGCTAAAAATGATAAGTCAAGCGGTGTCTTTAGGTAATACGCCGAAACGATTAAAGAGCCTTCGAGGCGAATTATCTATCCTCTTTATAGACAAACGCCCTAAGCCAAATCGGTCTAGGGCGGTAAAAATATCAAGTCGCTACGCGGCTCCTTTTAAGTGAACTACGTTGCCCTCATCAGGGAACTCTTTATGGACTAAGTTACTCGGAAATATGATACTCGTCTAAAAAGCCAAGGCCACCGTCGCTATTCTGTACATATCTTGCTATGACAAAGAAGCTTTCAGGGTTGAACTCTTCTCCAGACTTCATTGTTATTCTTAGTTTCATACTGTTGTCATAGTTCACTTCTCCTTCGTTACGTTTGAAATCGAAATAGAGGATATTTCTATCTGGTACTGGCGTTATATGATTAATATCACATTCCTCTGGGGCTATTTTAGAAGTGAATATCCAGCCGTATCGTGATTCAAAGATATAACTTTCGTCATTGGTACCTGTGACATTAATAGAGCAATTATTAGAGACAACCGTTATAAAAGGCCAACTGTATGTTTCACCATCGGGATTATTACCATCTATGTAGTCAGCGGGTTTATCTGTCCATCCAGTTAGTGTTATATCAATTACGCTAGGCCCGACCTCCTCATAGAATGCTTGTGTATCAAACGTGTAATTTGTTGACTCACTAGACTCAGCATCAGCAAAAGATGGACCAAACATTAGAAAAAAAGCCATTAATATTAATTTTCTCATTTATAATTCTCCTAGATATAAATATTTATTTACAAACAGCAACGAGAACCTTACATGAGAAAACCCTTATAAAAGGTAATTGATGTTTGTTGTGCGTCGAAAATACACATAGAGTAAGCATACATATTTCATAAAAACACAATCAATTACGCTTTTACAACTGTTAATTTGTATTTTATTCACAATAACAAATAGCTATTCACACAGAGAATATGACTCAAAAGTAACGTAATAGCATTTCACACAGAGAATATGACTCAAAAGTAACGTAATAGCATTTCACATTAATAGTATGGTAGTTATTTCAATATTAACTTAATGTTTTGTAAAGAAAATGGAGGGAGCTTACTGTAAGATTAGAGGAAATAGAAAGCAGTATGCGTGCGTGATTGCGCTAACGCCAAAGATTGAACTTACAGAGGAAAATATATGACACAAGTACTTGCGTGGGAAAGGTTAAAGTGCGGTATCGCTACTGAACATGACCAAATAATCTGTCATCAAATCCATATGGGTTTGGTCAAGGGATTATGTCAATGAGACAAAGTTCCTTTGATGTACTTAGATACCAGAGTGAAAAGTCTAGTAGTACCAGATACAAGGTTTACGGATCGTAAATAGATGAAGGTACATAAGGCCTGACCTTTCCCCCTCAATTTACACCATGACTTTGATGAGATTTCTAATACACTAGAAACAGTGGAGATCTCAAAATGAAAAAACGGTACACGGAAGAAAAAATCATTAAGACGATAAAGCAGCACGAGGCTGGCGCTAAGGTGGACGACATTTGTCATGATATGGGAATATCATCGGGCACGTTTACAACTGGCGCAGCAAATTTGCAGGGGTGGAAGTGAACAAAGCAAAACGATTAAGAGATTTGGAATCTGAAAACAGGAAGCTCAAGAAATTGTTGGCTGAGAAACTGCTCGAAGTTGAAGCGATGAAGGACGTTGTCTCAAAAAAGTGGTAACACCATCTTCTCGAAAGCTTGTTGTCCGATATCTCATTGATACTCATCGATTCAGTGAAAGAGTGGCCTGTAAGCTTGCGTGTTTGAGTCGAACAGCGTTTCGATATTGTCCTAAAAGTCCGTCAGATATGGGTTTACGCGAACGCTTGAAAGAACTCGCTGCCCAATACTCTCGCTACGGCTATCTGATGCTCCATGGCTTACTAAAGACAGAGGGCTTAGTTTGTGAATAAGAAACACACCTATCGTCTATACACGGAAGAAGGGCTCCAAGTTAGAACGAAGAAGCGTAAAAAGCTATATCGTCCTCGATTGATTATGGCTCACCCTACCCGAGCTAATCAACGCTGGTCGATGGATTTTTTCTCTGATCGGTTGAGTAATGGAAGACGTTTTCGCGTACTCAATGTCGTTGATGACTTTTCACGAGAGGTCATTGGACAACTGGTGTCCGCATCAGCAGGTTGCTCGATTTTTAACTCAACTGCTCGAGGTGCGCAGTAAGCCTGACAATATTGTTTGCGACAACGGCACAGAGTTCACCAGTAAGGCTATGTTCTTTTGGGCTAAGGCAACCTCGGTAACACTTGCTTTTATCCAGCTTGGTAAACCAACTCAAAACGCCTTTGTGGAAAGCTTAAATGGTAAGTTTAGAAATGAGTGTCTCAATCAACACTGGTTCAGAACTCTGGATGAGACACGTTACGAAATAAATCTATGGAGAGAGCATTACAACCACATTCGGCCTCATAGCTCCCTCAATTACATGACGCCAGTTGAGTATGCCAATAAAGCAGTGTGAAGGTAAGAAACATCATTGAGGTGGTACTGATCTCGGGGAAAGGTCAGGCCACGAAAGTGGCTGAAAAGAATCTAGCCCAGATATAATCTGACAGGCACCAAGTCGAAAAGTGGGTAACTGTCAGATCAGGTCTGAATTAGTACAGCTGCTGATTTCACTTAACAACAATTAATCTCCTGTAATTCGATTTATTACCATAAAAGAGTATCGATATAAGCGCCATTAGTATTCAGATTCAGTGTCGATTTTTTAATACCAACACTTCCCCCTACTAGCGTTGTTTTCTGTTCCATTGGTGCTCACCCCCTAAGCAGTATTTCCTAATACTCACTTTAGATGTAAAAATCAAAGCTCGCTCTATCCATTTAAGTTGAATAGGATACCACAGCCCCGTAGTTTTTATCACCTTCAATGGTTTCATTTGCCAAAAACAATTCTTGAGTAAACCTAAAAAACTCACTAATAAAGTTAATGTGGGTTATCGATCCTAGGATCGTTCAAGTCTCTAAACCGAACAGCATTACTTTCATAGAAAGGGTCTTCTGTACTTGTTCATCAAGCTGTCTCTTGCTTCGCATTGGACAAGACATACGGAGCTGGCTCTAGTTACATAGAGCCGGTCCAGCCAATCACAGCCATTTCGGATAACGCCTATAAATGTTTTTGGTGAGCGACAAGTCCTAGCCTTAAACGCTCGCGTAAGCTCACGCAGCGTTTGGCGAGGATGATAAAAAGTACAGCATAAGATAAGAAAATAGTATGTCAATCCCCAGACAGCTGGCTTCGAGCTTAAAGAGTGTGTTGATAATGAGTTAGAGGAAGCATTGATTATGTAGGGGGAACAAAAAAGCAAAGAGTCAACGTAAACGCTGACTCATATATGACCTTAAGGCTTACAAACAGGTGTTTGGACCAATATTAACCCATACGTCAACGGTTCCTGGTTCTTCCCCCTGAGTCCACCACTGAGCCTGCCACTGATGATCACCATAATTGGCTAATGCACCACCGTCATAAGCGGTAGCTGCTGACCAAGGAAGATCAACACTACTCAATAGATCCCAAGCACCATTCTCCGGTGTCGGTTCATCGCCCTGTACCCACCAATTAGCCTGATAGACAAATCCATTATGTGAAATTGGCTCACTTTCTTCAGTATACACCTGGTCCGGGTTAAAAGCCGGATATTCACCTGCATTTGGATCGATCATGTTACAACTGCCATTGCCACCATCAGATAGATCCATCACCAACATTGTCATAGAGGATTTAGTTTGGTTGCCCGCTGAATCCTCAACTAAAACGTGTGCGGACAGTGGTGTATCTACGTCTACTTCTGGCGCGGTAAAAGTAATGGTTTGACCGTTATTACTGAGCATGTAATCTAATTCCTCAGATAGCCGCCAAGAAAGTAGATGGCTATCTGATTCATCCTTATCTTCAATCGAAGCGCTGACAGAAACGTTGGTTTGCTTTTCAACCACTGATTCTGGACCAGAAACGAATACCACTGGTGCTTCATTTTCTGTCAGATCTTGGGTCGATATTGTCATTGTATCGGAGTCTTGCTTGCCTTTATCATCGGTCACCGTCAGCATAATGGTGAAGTCAATTTCCTGTTCAACAGCAGGAACAGAAATCGTTACACGCTCTCCAATTTGAGAATTAAAACCTAGTTCAATCCCAGAGCTGTCTGTTTGTTGCCATTGATAGTAAACAATTTCTCCATCTGTGTCCGTTGAGTAAGAGCCTGATAGTTCAACTTCATGCGCCTGATGCATATTCACAGCAACATCATTACCAGCCATCGCGGTTGGAGGTAGGTTACCGTTGGTGTCGTCGTAGACAGTCACGTTAAATTTGTCTTCGACACATTTGGTATAGTCGCCCTCTATAAATGATGAATAAGGACCTTGATACGCCACTAACTGACACTTATATGAGCGGCCATCAGGTGTACTTTCATCCCATGACCAATCCTCATCCCAGTAGATGTTAAGAGCGCCTGAGCCATTGGCATCAAATTGATTCATACCTTTACAACCCAGAACTTCATCATCAGGGATTTCGACACTTAGGTAGCGAGAAAACTCTTGATAATATTTGATACGATTTTGGGATTGAATGTGCTCCTCTGAACCTCCACACTCTACACCACCGTTAATAATTTGGGTGGTGACGCCAAAGCCAGGGACTAACCCTGCTGCCAAGTCGTTCTCATTCGGCTTCCATGTTCCATCAATAACATGCAGCATGCTCGGTTTTGGGGGTTGAGGATAGAGATAGAAAAAGACAGCACTGGCTAAGTTTAACCATGTATCAGCTACCAGTTGCGGCTCATTAAGCAGCTTTTCTACGTTTCCGTAAATTGAATGAGAAAATGGACCATAGTTATAGTTGTAACTCAATTGCTTAGATCCACGGCCAAAGTAACTTTTGTACGTACCATCAGGATTGGTGCCGCAAGGATAAGCTTGGCCTTGCCATGTTTCAGGGTCGCAGATTCCGTATCCACCAGATGTGTCTTCACCCCAACCAACCTCTCTGAGATAATAAAGACCTTGGCGCCACTCCGGTGTATCTGAGCTCGCATCATGTCCACCAGTCTCTTGAGTGAAGTGGGCAAACATGGTAGCTAATGTTTTACGACAGATCTCCTCCGCGTTTCGCCCATCGTCGTAATCGCCACAAAGAGCGGGGTATTTTCCTGATGCTTTAAGGAAATTCAAATAGGTGTAGGCGGGATCTCGCTGAGGAAACAGTTGGTTCCAATCTTGCTCTGAGACAATCATCTCAATGCGTTTAACATTATCCGGGTTGCTCGCTCGTTTTGGTGCTATTTTTTCTACTTCATCGTTATTCAACGTTCTAATAGATTCAACCACTAAGGCATAACCTTCCGGTTGCTGAGCAACAATGGATTCTTCATCCGCAAGTACTTGGCTAAGAGGGAGGCGCTCTATAGGATCTCCATCGTTGGCAAGTGAGAGTGCTGGAAACAATAGCACACTGCTAGTTATTATATTTACATTCATTTTCATTAGTAGTTTGATCCTTCATAGTTTGTAGTTTGGTTTAATTATTTATTATTTCAATTTTTTTCACACTTTCTTTGTTCTTTCACACGCACACACGCATTTTTTAAATAAGATAAATAATTTAGGATAAGACTTATTCTTAACATCTCTTTTGATTTTGGATCACATCAAAGAGAATAAAAAATAATAGATGATGTAAAACAGAGGCTCATTCGACGATGTTTTACATTTCAAGAATTTACTTGAAGCTTGAATCACCAACATCAATAATAATCGACTTCGTGGAATACCTATAGAGGCTTGGCTTAGAGGATTCTTTTCGTACCCAAGATGCTTATCAAGTTCAACATTCAATGCTGTCTCAGAGTCACTTTGATTAGCATTTACGGAACTCATCAAGATAACAATGTTTTAATCGACTAATTTGCTTATTAATCAATAGATTAGAGTGCTTTCTTAACCATATTGTTCTCTTTAGCAGCTAGGTTATTCCTGTCTGTCAAATTTGAATGGATGAACAACCCACCATTAGATCGAGATCGGATCTAACCTGCGGTAGAGTTAATTAAAAATTAAAAACCTACTTATATAATTTCTGTAAGGATCTATTTAACTTAACAAGTGAAACGAACATTTATCCACAGTTTTTGTGGATAAATGTGTTGGTAATAATAATTAAATACTTAACGATGTCATATAGATTACTATAGTGATAATCAACACCGCTGTTTAGAACAAAAGTATGAAATATGATAAGGTTTAATCAATAGAAAGCGGTCTTTATCAATAATAACTAAGTCTATATCACCGCCTAATATCAGTGTTCCTTGACTTATCAACATTTTTTCCAAAAACGTCAGAGGCCGATCCGGGACTATTTTTTCATAATGGATCGAGTTTAAAGTCAGTTTTTTCTCATTATATTCAAAATTACCGGATGATATGAAGCCTAAGCCTTTGGATAAGGTGACAAACAAGTGATATTGATCGTGTCCATTAAGTTTGAGGGTTATATGAGGTTTTTCATGGATGACGAAATTGGTATGCGCAACAGTAATAAATGATGTTTCAGAGCTATAAATCCCTTCAAGCTCAATATTTTTTTCACTAAACCAAATATATCCGATTAAGGCACCTAAAATGGAACCGATAACACCCAATGACGCAAAATGGATACCTTTATTTATAAACACAATTTACACCTTCTAAAGAGTCAGTGAAACTTAAGGATTGACCATTTTCATCAACGAGCAGATGTAGTTTACCGATACTATACTTTATTCCTTTACTAAAGTTATATAAAACTTGCTCTTTCTGTACTATTTGGCATTTTGTGAAGGGAGATAGATTGACAAAAGTAGATGTATTTTTTGGAAAAAAATAAAGGGTGCAAATCCAAAATGAAAGTACAGTTGGGATGGAAAAACAAAGAAGGCTGTTGATATTCAGGAAAGTTTTCCAATTGTCTTTTTTCAGAATAAGATGATCAAAATCGGTATCTTCACATAACTCAGTATTCTCTTCAGTAGTGACGTGTGCCGTGAACCGATAACCTTTGCCTCGTTCCGTCACTATGATATTCCCACCTTTATCCTGTAGTGCTTTTCGGCACATAGAGATGGTTTGCATTAAACTACCATCTTCAACGTAGACCCCTTTTGAGCTCCAAACCTGATCAATGAGAGTTTGTCTAGAACAAAGAATGCCCGGGTTGGTAATCAAATACTTTAAAAGATCTATTTCGTTGGCACCTAACTGAAATGTGAGCCCTGTGTGTAAATGTCTGATTTCATTAGACCCTAAATCCAACCTGATGTTCTTGTTAATGATATAAGATAAACTCATGAGACCTCAAATATTTGTACTTGACTCATAACGATAAAGTGACATCTAAATCACTTACTCTATACAGAATAGTGACAAACTTTATGCCACTAATATTATGCTTATGCAATAGTATTAATCATTAAAGCCACAAATTAACTACAAACATGGTTCAAAAAATCAAAACAGATAGCACAATGTGATTGTAGAAAAATATTTTCTTATCGATGGCTTTGTATTTAGGGGAGACTTCTATGTAGTCGGTAAACGATGATAAAGAATATCAGACCACAGCGTTACCAATACTTTACCTAAAAACCTCGCAATTGAATATTTTTTATATAAAACAATCAATCAAAATTCCGAATTTTTCATTCGGAATTATATAAAGATATTACTTAGATTATGTGGGAGATAAGGGCCTGATGTTCTTCAGGCCGTATACATTATTTTTCACTCTCAATAACAATAGCATCCATGATTAGACTGACTCGACGATTCATCGCTCGACCTTCTGCTGTCTCATTTGAGTAGCTTGGATCTAGCTTGCCAAAACTTTCCATTGATATTTGTTCAGGTTGAACTCCTTGCTCCTTCAAGTACTGCGCTACCGCCTGAACACGACGCTCTGACATCACTTTGTTAACCTCAGTGCTTCCTGCACTGTCCGAAAACCCTAACAAGCGTACATTACTTTTAGGATAAGTGGTTAAGCGTGTGACAACATCCGTAATCTCACGTTTAGCTACATCGGTTAACGTGGCGTCATTGAAACCAAAAAAGGCGTTTTGTGTGATAGAAGGTAACGTCAGATGTGTTTTTTCGATAATCACTTCTTTGATTTTGGCCTGCTGCTCAGCTGGAGCGGATTGAACGACCACAGTTTGTCTAGGCTCAGTTGAAGGAAGCTCGTAACGAATCCCAAGACTCACCAATCCTGCATCTGTTGTTGAGCCTGCCATATCCGGCGACCACTGAATTCCTGCATGTGTTTGCCAATGATTATTTAGGCGATAACGTACCCCAGTACCAACTGTTGGGCTAAGATTCATTCCGTTAGAGGAAAGGTTATCGAGAACTGTCCCATTTGTATAGACACTTTGCCCTAGTGATGCTCCCACCAAACCGTATACGGACCAATCAGTATTCAGAGGGTAAGAACCTACCGCTGTCAACTCTAATGCACTCAGCTTGACTTCACTTTGATTGCTGCCTTGACTACGTTCAAACTGCCCCAAATAACGATAGCCACCTTGAAGAGCAAAATAAGGGGTTATTTGGTACCCTATATTCCCAGCCAATCCACCACCAGAATCTTCGCATGCTGTATAGCCATCTGAACAAGCTTCAGAAAGTACCGTGTATCCTAGCTCGCCTTGGAAGTACCAAAAATCCTCAGCATTTGGGGTTACTGAAGCCCAAGAAGCTGAGGAAAGTAATGCCACTAAAAGTGGCGCCAACATTGTTCTTTTCACGCTATTTTCCTTTATATAAAAATGGAGCTGAATGAGGTTTATTATATCATGAACAGACTAAAAGGTTGATTCCCTAAGAGTCAATCTAAATTATACAAGGAGAGGTATTACTTAGTATAATGAATCATTATAATTCACTCAAAAAACTGAACTACTCTAGTCAAACTTGACTCTTTATTAAGCAACAGTTTGCTGTTCAGAATCAACTTGGCTTAGATAACCAATAGCGCTGACCATTTGACATATCTCGTCTCTAGTAATGAAAGGTTCGTATTGAACTTCTTCCACTTCCATCGAATGGAAGAAGTTTTCAACACAAGCATTCCCCCCTACTCATACTTTGCTGCAGTGATGAGGTCTTGATAATCTTTCGATCAAGTACTGGTATCACTATGAACAATAACTGTCTCCGCGAACCTTCGACGAAGTAGAGCCATTGATAATGCTTCGCAGATTTACCATCATCTTGGTATCCATCGACCAACCGATCACTTGTCGAGAGTGAAGGTCAATGATCACAGCAAAATACTTGACATCATCCGTCCATTTCTGATTAAGAGCCGTTGCATTAAAGTTCTGAGCTAACAAGTTTGGAGCGACTGGTATCCTATTGTACACTTAAACAGCGTGCCGCTTTCGGCGTTAAATTCTGACACTTCATGCTGGCTTAACATCATGGCTATCACCGTTCTCAAACAGCTCTTTCTGGATGTGCCTTGAACCATTTAGTCCTTTAACCTTTGTGTCAAGTTATTGGCGAGTTACTTCGCGTTGAATAGCCTTGTGGCGATGTTTAATCCAATAATAAAAACCACTTCGAGAAACCCTGAACACCTTACTATGCTGACAACAATAAAGTGCAGCAGGTGTCCAAGCATGAATTCAAAACAATCTGTTTTAGATTTTTTGCGAAGTCGGTGACGGCTTTTTTTTACAATATCCATCTCTTCTGCCAACTGCCTTTTAAGCTCGGCTACTTCAGCAGCTAGCTTTTGTTCTCACCGACTAGTTATGATGTCTTTCTTAACAGCCTTGCGCCAAGCGTAGAACTGAGATTCATGTAAGGAGAGCTGTCTTGCCTGCCGTAGCTATGCCCAGCTAATCTGCTAGCTTCAGAGCTTCAGCCTTAAATTCAAAAGAATAAATAATACGTTTCTTCTTGTTTGTCATGGTTCACCTCGTTAGTGATTGTACTCACTTAACTCAGTATCCAAAACTGCTGGTGCAGATAGCCCAACAAATGATGAATGCCGTATCACAAGCCTTTCGGGACATTCGTGAGTAAGTCACCTATATTTCAGGGATGAATGCTCAGGTATCAACGGCTTCAGAAGAGCAGCGAGCGGTCACACATGATATTACAGAACGGATTAGCGGGATAAACGATACGGTCAAACACATTCTAGACAGTTGCTGAACAAACTCAATCGGCCAACAATATCATATCGAAACAAACAGAGACCTTAAAGCAGGTATTGAGTTTTTTCAAAGTGAGCAGTAAATAAGGCTTCTGCAAAAAAAAAGGACCCTCTCCCTGACATAAGTTCGGGAGAGGGTAACGCGGTAGAGCGAATGATGAAGCCCGAACGACACACCGTAGCGGGAAATTTATAACAACGTAAGTCAGTCATATGGGTTGACATATAACGTAATAACTCTACCACTTTTTTCACCCTCTCTAGATTATTTAGCCTCATTGATTATTTTGTAATGCATTTACAGTTGATAGTGCAATGACATCCTTGTAATTGAAAGGGGCGTGCCTTATACCTATACTTAAGCCCCCCCACTGATCAATCTGTTTTTTTGTTTTTGATGATGAGATGTTGAAGGCTTAGGGTTTAATCATATAAAACATAGGAAGGGTTGATGGTATTTTACAGAGTAGCTCCCTAGTATTTGGGTTGTGTATTACTCAATAAAAGGTGTCCCGAGTATGAACCCTTCACCCTCCCCCTTTGATAACGTTCGCATCGCGCATATCCTAAAGGCCGTTATGTTGGAGCGACAGCTACCAGTGTTACATTTTTCCACTCACGACTTCGTATTGTGGTTTGAGCAAGCGGTCGGTCTGCCTTTGGCGATGGAAGAGGCGAATCGCTTATTGATGAACGAGCTGGGGTCAGTGG